>NZ_JAGHRK010000020.1:0-5232 GCF_017743835.1 Labrenzia sp. R5_0
CCGCGAACCACAGCCCCAGGCCGATTGCATATTGGGAGCCGAAGAAGATGCTGGCGCCCTGCGGCAAGCCCCGTGACGCTCCAAGGAAATGCGCGGCGGCCACCAGTGCCGACACGGATCGCGACGGAGCGTAAGCCCAGAAAGCCGGGAACAGCATTCCGGCCGGCAGCAGGAGCACATACCCGGACCAGCCGATTGTACCGGTCGCCATGCCTCCCAGAATACAAAACAGACTGCGCGCAAATTTAAGGTTGGAAGGTGAGGACTTCTCGCGCCAGTCCGAGAACGCCGCCCGCCGGAATGGGTCCAAAATATCTTGAGTCAAAGGAAGCCACATAATTGGAATGAACAAAGAGTGCGCCGAGGGGAACGACGCCCCCGGCATTTGTCGGCAATGCGCGCCCCAGCCCGTCCCTCGCTTGAACGGAAGAATGCACAAGTCGCTCCCCATCGACGGCAACCTGATCGCCTTCGATGGTGATGGTTTGCCCGGGCAGGGCCACGACGGTTTTGATGAGCGGTGCTATCCCGCCATCACAGAGACCTGCGGGAAGATAAAGCCGTTCGCGAGCCAGTTTGATCGCCGGCGCATCTGCAGGCGGACAGATGAACAGGGTGTCGCCCACCTGAACTTCGCGGGAGAGCGCCTCGATCCGCCAAAGTCCGAGCGGAAAGCTCGGTGTTGTGTTGATCCGGTATCCTCCGAAGGTTCCGACCGCAGCAATGCCACCCACCGTCATTCCGGCAAGCGACATGATCAGCAGAGCCCCTCGCCGACCCTTCCGCCTTGCCTCGCTAATCACCGGGTCATGCCCCGATCCTTGGAAAGATCCTTTTTCAAGGCCTGCGCCTGAGCTTTTTCGTCTGAACGCTGCTTTGCTCGTTTTTGAGCATCGATCTTCTGGATGGCATTGAACTTGGGCCATGCGTCGATAAGCTTGGTCCGGTCTTGGGCGGCGACCCGCGCACTCGCCTTCTCGAAGGCAGGCCCTTCGGGTTTCATTCCTGCCATGAATGTGCGCTCTCCAAACCGCCGGTCCAGCTTGGCGGCAACCTCGCCGAGTTCGGCCTCGACCATTTTGTCCGCCAGAAGGAACGACAGGCCGCTACTTAGATCGTTCCGGTCGATGGCATCCCGGATCCGCGACAAGACCGTCTCGGCCGCCGGTGACAGCGCCGGAATGTCGACACGCGACAGATCGCGTTCGCGCTCCAGCTCCACAGTACGCAAATCCCCGATCTCGGCCCTGAGACGAATATAGGTTTTCACATCATCGCTGAGCTGCGGAACGTTGTTCAACGCTTGCTCGCGGCTCTCGCGGGCGGCCTTGCCCGTCAGCATGCCGGTCTTGCCACGCAGCGCACCGAACTGCTCGGGCGCATTGGCCAGATCTTCCGCGAGCCTGTCCCGAGCTGTTGTTTGCGCTTCGCCACTCAGCTTCACGATGTCCTCGATCCGCATCGTTTTGACGGCCTGTTCCGGCTGCTCGAATACAAGCCGGGCGCGGTTCTGAACTTCGGCCCAATGCGTTGTCAACGTGGCATCCGACTGCAACCTGGCCTCCACAGCGTCAAGAATGGACATGGCCCACATCTTCACGCCCGCGATCCAGGGTTGTGAGGAGGCCAAATGTTCGCGTGCGTGTGTTTGGACGGTATTCATCTCCCCAGCAAGACCTCGCTCAAGACCGGTCAAGCCAATCCCCAGCTTTTCGCCGAGGGACAATAGCCGTTCACCGAGCTCCGAGAGTTTGGCCTTCTGCTCGGCAAACCAGCGGCGCTGGTTCTGCAGCATTGCCTTCGCAACTCGAAGCCCATAGAGCCCCCGGCTATTGGCATAGCCGAGTGCCTGGCCGTAAAGCTCCGAGCCCGCATAATCGAGCGTCGTATCCTTCGCGCCCTTCTTTGAAAGCACTTCTGTCAATCCGCCATTCTTCGCGAACGACAACGCCCCATGATAGAGCTTCACGTCCTCCCGGTGCCGGGTCATCGCCACATAAGACAGATGCCGGTCGAGGGAGAGCGTTGCCAGCACCTTCACCTTGTCGACCGTTGCCCCTTGCGATTTGTGGATCGTCGTCGCGTAGCCATGATCGACATTGCGATAGGTCTTCTGGTTGACCTCGACGCGCCGGACCTGATCGGAACCGATATCGCCGATCTCAGCGAGGATGCGCCCCTCACCCGCCTCGATGACCCGGCCGATCATGCCGTTCTTGACGTTTAGGTCCCTGTCGTTTTTCAGGAAGACAATCTGGTCGCCGGCGGCAAAGAACCGCTCCCCCTCTTCGCTGCGGAATTTTTCTCCTGTTTCGATCACACCACGAGCAATCAGGACCTCTCGCGCCATCCGGTTCAATCGGCGCACATCTTCCCGCAAATGCGCCAGCATCAACATCGACTTCGACGGATCATAGTCACGGGACCAATCGTCGATCAGCTTCCCGAAAACCTGATCCTTGAGCGGCATGCTGACGACATGACCGTTGGACTGATAGGCATGGATCGCCTTCGCGACCTTGCCACGCGCAAGATCCATGGACGCTTCGCGCATCCAGTTGGCGCGCTGCCGGTAGATCGTGCCGAGTTCTGCATAGCCGGTTCGCTCGGTCAGCGACCGGAAGGCGGCGCCCGCTTCAATCGGCTGCAGCTGCTCCGCGTCTCCGATCAAAACAAGTTTGGCTCCGGCCTTGGCGATCGTCTCGACAAAGACGCTCATCTGTCGGCTATCGACCATGCCCGCCTCATCGATCACGAACACGGACCTTTTGTCAGGGAGCCGCTCGCCACGTCCCCAGGACAATTGCCAGGATGCCAAAGTGCGCGATGCGATCCCGGCTTCCTTCTCCAGTCCCTCGGCAGCCTTGCCTGCAAGCGCGGCACCAAAAACCTGATAGCCGTTTGCCTCCCACACCTGGCGCGCGGCTTTCATCATCGTGGTCTTGCCCGCACCTGCCCGGCCGACGACCGACGCCATGCGCTCGTCACCCGTGATGCGCTCAATCGCAACACGCTGCTCATCGGAAAGTTTTTGCACGCTCGAAAGCATTCGGCCACGCGAATGCGCATCCACGCCATGCGAGGAAACGGACACAAGATGATCCGCCCGCCGCGCCATCTCCGCTTCAAGCCGCATCATCTCCCGGCTGGTAAATTTCGCCGGTTCCATCTCGCCCGTCTCCGGATCAACCGCCTCGACCGCAAGCTTCACAACGTCGGGAGAATTCAGAACGCGCGCGAGCAAGTCCTGGAATCTGCCCGGATCGTCCACATAGCGGTGAAGATATTTGGCAATGTCCCGTTCATCGAAAACGCTCTTCTCGCGTGTGATGGCATCAATGACGATTTCCGGCCGGCGCGTGATCCGCCTGACATTCTCAAGTCGGCTTTCCGCATGCCAAACCGTCCGCTCCAGTCCGGCATCACGCCCCTCAGATTTTGCCTCCTTGGCAATGTTGCGCGCCTGCACACCGATCTTCGATGTCGGAAGCAGTTCGATCCCCTGGGCCTCAAAACTGCGATGATCGATCCGCGCATCGTGCCCGGCAAGTTCCAGGCTCACGTTTGCATGAACGGCCCAAAGCTCACGCCACTGTTTCAGCGTTTCCTTGTCACCCGCCCAGGCCCGATACTGGATCTTTCCATTTTTCTGACCGCCCTTCCGGACAGGCTCGCCGTTCTCATCGAGAAGCGTTTCCCACTTTGACCCGAAGCCTTGCTCGGTAAGCGGTGCCATTGTCAGCATGATATGGGCATGAGGATTGTTCTCTTTGTCGTGAAAGACCCAATCCGCAACCATGCCCCGCGATGTGAAGGCTTCCCGAACGAACCCTCGCACCAGAGCAATGTTCTCCTCCCGGCTGAGTTCAGACGGCAGCGCCAAAACGATCTCACGGGCAAGCTGTGCATTGACGCGTGTCTCATGCGCCTCGACCGCATTCCACAGCGCTTCACTGGCACCAGCCACACTTCGTCCGTCGATCAGCATCCGGAACCAGTCCGGTGTCTGATCAGGCAGCGCCAATTCCTCATGCACCAGATCCCCATCCTTATGCGCGTAGTCGAATGTCTTGTGATCGGAGTCGTTCGACACCGTCATTTGTGCACGATGCCGGTAAGCGGCGGCCGCCACACTCGACCGGCCTTCGCTCCGGGAAATCACCTGGACATGGAAATGGTAGATGGCCATCGAGGGCAGGGAATCCGGATGTGAAAAGGCTGGTGCGGACGATCAAAGAAGATAGCGGGGAGACGAAGAGCCAGAACGGCGGAGGCGGGGCTGCAGCCCATGAGTTGCAATTCAACTCTCGTAACAGCACAGGATTGCAGATGCAATCCTATAAGTGCGCTCTACACTCAACGATTGAAAATCGTTTCCGCTTGAGAGCTATCGCCGTTTGCGGCGATAGGGCGCTGGAAGCGCCGTCCTGGTTTTAAGCCAAAAGGCCCTTCTTTGCCGTTCCACTGTGCGGGTGATGTGGCAAGCCTTCAACTGCCCAGACCCGGTTTACCACAGGCTTCAGCTTTCTCTTCAGCGCTTTGTGGGGAGCGCGTTCAAGCCTTCGCCTGCTCCGTCCGGTTTTCCTCAAAACCGGACTGCGGCCCTCACGGGCTGGAAAACCGGATCTTCAATCAGCGCATAAGTCAGTCGTTAAGCCGCTTCTCTTCTATTCAGCGGACTCCTGTTTGGTTGTATCCACGACAAGTTTTGCAACCAAGCTCGACTTGGGGAATCTGACACGCTATGAGCGAGCCCTTGCCTTTAAACAACCCATATCAAAACAAGGAAAATCTGATGGCTCCGCGCAATTCCAAAACCGCCTCAGAGCAGATCGACGACATCGAAGCGCAGATTGCAAAGCTCCAGCAGAAGAAAAGGCAGGTGCTGAAAAAGCAGTCCGAGCGCGTTGCCAAGCTCGTCATGGAGAGCGGCCTTGCCGAACTCGACATCGATGAGGCTGAACTCGCCAAAGCCTTGAACGACCTCGCCGCCCGATTTCAAAAGCCGGCCGCTTCACAAACACACGCTGCAGCTCCGCAGAATTGAAGGGCAATTCAGAAGTCTGGAAAACCGTATAAGGCGAACGCGATTGCTGGACCGAAAAAAAGACGCACGCGAAAAAATCCAACTCGGCGGCCTCATCGTCAAAGCCGGACTTCGCGAGACAGACAAGGCCATCCTTCTCGGCATTCTCATGGATGCTTCGGACCGCCTTGACGACACAAATCAGC
>NZ_JAGHRK010000021.1:0-4351 GCF_017743835.1 Labrenzia sp. R5_0
AAAGACGCACGCGAAAAAATCCAACTCGGCGGCCTCATCGTCAAAGCCGGACTTCGCGAGACAGACAAGGCCATCCTTCTCGGCATTCTCATGGATGCTTCGGACCGCCTTGACGACACAAATCAGCGCGACAAATGGCGCGCGATCGGAAAGGCCGCATTCAAGAATGACACTCAAAAGGGCGCTGCTGTTCCTGATCCCGACAGCCCTCATGCTGATAGCGCTATGGGGTCTCGCCGGGATTGAAACCAGGCTGGCTTCTTTCGCCACGACACAGAAAGCCTATCTGTTGTTCGGCCGGATTGGGCTCACCCTTCCCTTTCTTGTCTCTGCCGGGCTGGGGCTCATCGTTCTTTTTTCAGCGCGCGGCAGTCTCGACATCAAATGGGCTGGCTTCGGAGTTCTCGGCGGAGGCCTGATGGTTTTTGCTACTGCCGCGCTCCTGGAGGCGCTGCGGCTCAATGCTTTCTCGGAGCAAGTTCAGCCAGGGTCGCTTCTGCAGTACGCCGATCTCTATTCGATCGGTGGTGCGGTAGGAGCGCTCTTTGTCGGTCTGTTCGGTTTGAAGGTCGGCTTGAAAGGCAACAGTGCCTTCGGTGACAACCGTCCGAAACGGGTTTCCGGCCGCCGAAGCATCCATGGCGAAAGCGATTGGATGGACGGTAAGACCGCCGCGAGGATGTTTGCTGAGAACGGCGGTATCGTCATCGGAGAACGCTATCGCGTCGATAAGGACAGCGTTTCGGAAATCAACTTCGACCCTCGCCACAACAGTACATGGGGCAAGGGTGGCAAGGCTCCCCTTGTCGCCTTCGACCAGGGCTTTGGATCCACACATGGCATCGTCTTTGCCGGCTCAGGCGGATACAAGACAACGTCCGTTGTTGTTCCGACCTGTCTTCAATATCCCGGTTCGATGATCGTTCTCGATCCGTCGACCGAGATAGCACCGATGGTATCGGCAAGCCGCAACGCGATGGGCCAGAAGGTCATATGTCTCGATCCGAAAAATCCAAGCGTCGGGTTCAATGTCCTCGACTGGATCGGACAGTTTGGATCCTCCATGGAAGAAGACATGGCAACAGTCGCCGCCTGGCTCATGTCGGAAAAGCCGCGGATCGCCTCCGGAGCGGACGACTTCTTCCGCACCAATGCGGAACAGCTCATCACCAGCGTGATCGCCCATGTCGTCTTTTCCGACCTGGACAACTCTTCTGGAAAGCGGTCGCTGCGCACGGTGCGCAGCATTCTCACCAAACCGGAAGAGAACCTGAAGGAGTTCCTGGCCGACATTCACGACACGGCGCCGAACGAGTTCGTGAAAGAACTCGTCGGCCCCTTCATCAACATGACGCCGCAAACCTTCTCCGGCGTTTATGCGACGGCCGCCAAGGAAACCCACTGGCTCTCCTATGAGACCTATGCCGCGCTCGTCTCAGGCAACACATTCAAAACCGACATCATCGCCAACGGCCGGACGACAATTTTCCTCAATATCGATCTGTCCACCCTGGAAAATCATCCTGGCATGGCCCGAGTGATCATCGGCGCGTTTCTGAAAGCGGTCTACAACCGCGACGGAGACATCAACGGCCGGGTTCTCTTCCTGCTCGATGAAGTCGCACGTCTCGGCTACATGCGCATCATCGAGACGGCACGCGATGCCGGCCGCAAATATGGCATCTCGCTCGTCATGCTGTTCCAGTCGCTCGGGCAGATGCGGGAGGCATTCGGCGGCCGCGACGCAACCTCCAAATGGTTCGAATCCGCCTCCTGGGTGTCCTTCGCCGCGATCAACGATCCGGACACGGCGCGGTATATTTCCGAGCGATGCGGCATGACGACAATCGAGGTTGAACAGGTGAGCCGGTCCTCACGGGGCGGGCAAGTTTCGCGAAACCGCTCCCGGCAGCTCTCTCAGCGTCCTCTCATTCAGCCGCATGAAGTTCTGCAGATGCGGTCCGATGAGCAGATTGTTTTCACCAGCGGGAATGAGCCGCTGCGGTGTGGCCGGGCGATGTTCTTTCGAAGGAAGGAGATGACTGAAAAAGTGACGGCGTCGCGGTTCGGAACAGAGCGACGGTAAGGATGCGGGAACCCTCCTGGTCCACGCCAATTGCTATGTCGGTAGATTCCGGCTCACGTCCTGCCTCTGGTGCAATATGCGGATGACCTCCAACCGGTCAACGTGATCACGGAAATAGACCATGTGCACTCCCGTAGCATACTTCAGATACCCGGCACGCACATCTACCGGCCTGCCTCGCCGGTCACCGGAAGCCAGACCAAAGCAGGCGTCCCTTATCTCGTCAAGGTAGCGATCTGCTTGATCCAGACCCCAAATCTCAACGCTGTGATCCCAAATGTGCTCAAGGTCCATTTTTGCTGCGGGAGAGAAGACAAGAACCTTCATCGGCTCTCATACTCTGCACGTTTGCGTGCCTTGAATTCATCGAAATCAAAAGGCTGGGGTTCGCCCGAGCGTTCCCCGGCAATCAACGCATCCTGCAGCGCCTTTACCTTCGCCTCATGTTCCTCCAGTAGCCGCAACCCCGCCCGCACGACGTCGCTGGCGGAGCCGTAGCGGCCTGTCTGCACCTGATCGCTGATAAACCCGGTGAAATGATCCCCAAGCGTTACGGACGTGTTCCGGGCCATTGGTGCTCTCCTATTTCTGAGGCATTCTTTAGTACCAATATGTATTACACGAAAGGCAAACAGACAAGAACGAGCTTGGAGTTGACACCGGCAATTAGTCGCTCGAATGCGGACGCCCGTGAGAACCGTTTTCACCGGGAATGACAATTCTAAAACCGAGGAGGCAATCTGCCGGTCGTCAAACAAGCCTTGGTCCGGTCGATCCGGGCCAAGGCTTTCCATCGCGAAGACGAGAAACGGCCGCCTTATAAGGGCGGCACGCTTTCGATTGTTTTGTCCTGATCCGACGCAATGACCGCAAGCTCTGCTCTCAGCATCTCCAGCTCTGCCGTTATCTGGCAGCGCTCGCCGGCATCGACAGCGTTGCGAAGCTCTGCGCGAAGTTCTTCAATCTGGATTTCAAGGTGCATCGTCATCTCCTCTTGAGTGTCTTTGAAAGATGACGCCCGAAGGTGTGGCGGTGAGGCTGGGTCAGGGATCGCGCAAGCGACCGCCGGCGGCGGCGCGCGGGGGTGCCGATTTTCTGGCGTAGCCGGAAAATTGGGGGGACCGTGCGTCCTTGGGGCAGACTTGCCGCCGCACTACACTCGGGCGATCTGAGCAGACCAGGCCTCACCCGGTTTCGGCTAGAAAAGAAGGCTGCCGCGTTCGAAGCGCGACAGCCTTGTCAGCATTCGAAAAGGGAAACACGCATGAATGGTATGAATCGATTGAGGGTCATCGATTCATATAACTCATTGGACGGAGCCAGCATCGTCAGAGAGACTCTTCCCATGCCCTCACAAAAGCTCGCGCCCATCCATCTTCGCCGCATCGACCCGGCCCGGAACATGCGGCGGTTCTATTGTCTCACCGTGCAGCCCACGCTGTTTGGCGGCGCTTCGCTCATTCGCGATTGGGGGCGTATCGGAACCCGGGGACAGACGATGATGGAGACCTTTGAGAGCCCGGCCGATGCCGCCAGAGCCCTGGTGCGTATAGAGCGGACCAAGAAGCGGCGGGGATATCGGGAGACAATCGCTGGCGCCGAATAACTACTGCGCCGATGAAGTGGCAGATGCGCTGCCCTCGGGAAACAGCGATCGAAGGCCCCGCTTGTGGCGAGGCCTTCGTGCTGGCCGCTTAGTCGCGGTTGCCGTTCGGGCGGGACCAGATGAGCTGCAGGCCTTCCTGACCTTCCACCTCGATGAGGGTGGCGTAGATCGGAGCGGGGAAGCTCGGGTCGTCCAGCTTGACCGAGATGTAGTCGCGCTCGGTGTCTTTCGCCTGCTTCTGCCATCCGGCTCCGAGTTCGACCGAACCGGAGTAGATGCGGAACTGCGGGCCGTTTTCGGAAGGGTTTTCGACGCGCTCGAGGCGGGCCTTGACGTTGAGGGCCAGCGTCTTGATCTGACCGGTGAAGCCGTTCTTCGTGGTGGTGAATGTGCCGATGTTTGCCATTGTCTTCATTCCTTCGATGTTTCGGGCCACGACCATCGCGGCCTCGATGGCTGTCGAAGAGACCGGGAACGATCGGCGCGCATTCCAGCGGAACCGAAATGAAATGGAGGACGGCGGAAAGACACTTTCTTGGCTACCCGCGAGGAATTCGAACGCCAGTTCGAAGGGGAAGAAAGTATCTAGCCGCCGTTGCGTCAAGCCGAGCGAGGCGAAGCCGGGTCCCGGTCAGACATGCCTCAATCGAGACCGCTTT
>NZ_JAGHRK010000022.1:0-3195 GCF_017743835.1 Labrenzia sp. R5_0
CGTAAGCATCCGGCGTAGACCGCGGTGCGGTCAGTTTCCGATCAATGTTGTTGGTTCTGGCTCTTTGCGAAGCCCGCTTTGCCGAGTGCTCGGCGCCGAGCGAGCTTGGCGATGCGCTGGTTGATCAGGTCGACGCTGATATCACCCGGCTCAAAGCGACCGCCATGCCACTGCACCAGTTCGCGATGCTGCGGGTGGCGTGGCTTTGCCATCGCCTCCAGGAAGTCCGCGAAGCCGAAGGTTCCACCGACATCTTCCGGCGGTGCACGGTTTTCGCCTTCCAGGAAGCGAGGATATTCGAATGCGGGATCGGCGGCCTCGACAGATTCAACGACCACAGTGTGGCGCCAATTGTCGCCGAAGTCGTAGGTATAGGCGAACGTGGTGATGCCGCGGTCGATGAGCGTTCGGATGCGTGCATTCTTCGCAGCATAGGTCTTGCGGCCGTAGTCCTCGGCAGGGTCGGGAACATCGTAGTGCCTGCCACCGGCCTCAAACTCAAAAAGGTGGTAATCCTCGAACAGCATGACGGCCTGGATAACGTCGTGCAGCCCCTTCAGACTCATGGCAAGCGGAACTTCAACCCGGCGCCAGATCCGGGGTTCGATGTCATCAAGCTTGATGTGTAATCGGGCGATCTGTTCGTTCTGCATCATGACGCTGGTGCCGATGCCGGGGTATGCGGTTCCCAGTTCCAGGGCAGCAGTTCTTCGACTCTGGAAACAGGCGTTTCGGCGATGCGGGCGAGGACATCGGCAAGCCAGGCTTGCGGGTCGACGTCGTTGAGCTTCGCCGAGTTGAGCAGCGTCGCCATGAAGGCGGCGCGGTCGGCTCCACGAACCGATCCGGCGAACAGCCATGACTTCCTGCCGAGGGCAAAGCCGCGCAAGGCTCGTTCGGCGGCATTGTTCGTCAGGCAGATCCGGCCATCATGAAGGAAGGTGATGAAGCCGTCCCAACGCTTGAGCATGTAATCAATCGCCTCGGCAACCGAGGAGCTGCGCGACAGCTTGCCCCGTTCAGTCCGCAACCATTCTTCAAGACCTTCGGCAAGGGGGATGCCGTCCCTGCGCCGCCGCTCCAGGCGTTCGCCGGCAGTGAGCCCGTTGATCTCGCGCTCAATGTCGAACAAGGCATCGATGCGCTTGACCGCCTCCAACGCAATCGGTGAGATCGGTGCGGCGTTCTTCCTGCGCCTGGCGTTGGTGGTGATGTCGGCAAGCACGAAGAACTTGCGGCGCGCATGTGACCAACACAGCGCCTGGGTCAGCGGACCAGGATCACGGTCCACCTTGAACAGCGGATTGTAGCCGCTGTAGGCGTCAGCTTGCAGAATGCCGGTGAAGCTCTTCAGATGGCACTCGGGGTGTTCCTGGCGCCGGTTGCGAGAAGCATAGTAAAGGGCCGCCGGCGGAGATTGCCCGCCGAACGGGCGATCGTCGCGGACATAAGTCCAGATGCGGCCGGTATCGGTCTTGCCCTTGGCCAGGATCGGCACGGTGGTGTCGTCGCCGTGCAACCTCTCGGCACTCAGCACATGCGCCTCGATCAGCGAATGGACCGGCTTGAGTGCCGCCGCGCAGGCACCGACCTGGTCCGCAAGCGTCGACAGGCTGAGATCTATGCCCTCGCGCGAGTAACGCTCGCTCTGCCGGTTCAGCGGCTGATGCTGTGCAAACTTCTCGAAAAGGATCATCGCCAAAAGGTTCGGACCGGCAAAGCCGCGCGGCGTCACATGGAACGGAGCTGGCGGCTGAGTGATCTTCTCGCACTCCCGGCAGCTGAACTTCTCCCGCACGGTCTGGATCACTTTCCACTGGCGCGGGATCACTTCCAGCGTCTCGGTGACATCCTCACCGAGCTTGGCCAGCTTCGCGGATCCGCAGCATGGACAGCTCTTCGGCGCGGCAACAATCACACGCTCACGCGGCAGATGCTCTGGAAACGGTTTCTTTGATGGACGTCTGCGCTCAAACGCTTTGATGGTCGATGAACGTGCCGCGGCTTCCGCCACCAGCTCGTCCTGAGCGGCATCGGCCTCCAGCTCTTCGAGCTGCAATTCCAACTGCTCTAGAAGGCGGGCCTTGCGCTCCGAACGGTGTCCGTGGATCTCCCGCTTGAGCTTCTCGATCTCCAGCTTCAACCGGGCGATCAGAGCCTCCGAATGCGAGTTTACCGCCTGGGCACGGGCAGCGAGGGCCTCAGCTTCACGGCGGGCCGCACGCTCTGCGAGGATCATCGCGTGCGCACTGGCAAGGTCGTCGGGAAGGTGTTCGGCCGCATCGAGCATGGCGGGAGGGAATCATATTCGCTCCCGCCACGCCAGCGTTTTCCACTACCCGGCAGAGCTTGGCCGCCAGGTTTTTTGCGGCATTCGCCAATCGATGCCTTCCAGCAGATATCCGAGCTGGGCTGGGGTGATGGACACCGTGCCGTCGGCTGCCGATGGCCAGATGAACCGGCCGCGTTCCAGCTTCTTCGTGAACAGGCAGGCACCCTGGCCATCGTGCCAGATCACCTTGATCAAGCCTCCGCTCCGGCCGCGGAAGACGAACAGGTGGCCGCTCATCGGATCCTGCCTCAGTGTCTCCTGAACCATCAGCGACAGCCCGGGAAAGCCTCTGCGCATATCCGTGTGGCCCGTCGCAAGCCAGACCTTCACACCATTCGGGACCGGGATCATCGCCGCTCCAGAAGATCGAGAATACGCCCCAGGGCCTCCGTGTCGATGTCGCTGTCGAACCGAACCCGTTTACCCCGGCCCAACTCGATCATCACAACGCTCGGCTTACGACGCGCACGTTGCGGCGGAGCAGGCTTCGTGGGCTGAGCCGGCGACGGCAAGGAAACAGCATCGGATATCGTCACCGGGACAAATTGCACAGCAGGCGAAGGTGCGGGTGTTGCGCGGTCCGTCGACGCCCGGCCGTCGGAGATCGTGCACAACTGCTTGCGCCACCGGAAAAGCTGGCTCACATGGCAACCCGCCGCCCGGGCAACCTCCGACACGCTCACTCCAGGTTCAAGGCAGGCAGCGACAAGCCGCTCCTTATCCTCCTGCGACCATCGCCGACGGCGTTCTACCGACGTGATCACCTCAATATGCTGCTTCGTCATATGACTGCTCCTAGTGCTACCACTAGGACTGGCAGTCTTCAGCTTAAAGCCGCAAGACGGCCTTCACCGGAGGGGTAC
>NZ_JAGHRK010000023.1:0-2493 GCF_017743835.1 Labrenzia sp. R5_0
TCAGGGAGAAGATGCTGGCGCAATGAGTGAACGCCCCCTACCCTTGCAATCCGCAGAAGTCGCACTTCAAGTATCGCTCACAAGCCATTTAGTAATGCGACACTTGGGCCAGTTAGAGATGCGACACTTCCCGTCCGTCTGACGCTGGTCAATGTCAACGTTGGAAGGAAGACTGGCTTCGACACGCCTGAGCGCTGACGGAGCCGTAATGTCTTTGATCACCATGTCGCAACATGAACTAAACCGGCTGGAAGCCATCCAGAAGATTCGAGATAGCCGATTGAGTGTCGTCGACGCTGCCCGGTTGCTGAGCCTCAGTCGAAGCCAGGTCCATCGTCTCTTACAGGCTTACGACCGCGACGGCGTCGAGGGTCTTGTCTCCCGCAAGCGTGGCCGTCCCAGCAATCGGCGTCACAGTGACGAGTTTCGCAATGCCGTCCTCGACCTGGTGCGAGAGCGTTATCACGACTTCGGTCCGACCCTGGCTCGTGAGAAGCTGCTCGAGCTTCATCAGATTGCCGTCGGCAAGGAGACCTTGCGCCAATGGATGACAGAAGCCGGTATTTGGACATCGCGGCGCGAACGCAAGCAGCGGATCTTTCAGCCGCGCGGCCGGCGCGATTGTTTTGGAGAACTCATACAGATCGACGGTTCGCATCACTGGTGGTTCGAGAACCGCGGTCCCAAATGCGCCTTGCTCGTCTACATCGACGACGCGACCGGCAAGCTGCTTCATCTGCGGTTCGCGCTCTCCGAGAACACCTTCGACTACCTCCAGGCAACCAAGGCGTATCTGGAGCATTGGGGAAAGCCGCTTGCATTCTACAGCGACAAGCACGGGGTTTTTCGAACCACCCATGCCTCCGAGACGGACCGGACCAGCGGGCTGACGCAGTTCGGCCGCGCTCTTTACGAACTCAACATCGATATCATCTGCGCCAACACCCCACAGGCCAAAGGACGCGTTGAACGCGCCAACCGAACTCTTCAGGACCGGCTGGTGAAGGAACTGCGTTTGCGCAGTATCAACACGCTTGAAGAGGCCAACGCCTTCGCACCGGAGTTCATCTCGGATTTCAACGCCCGTTTTGGCAAGGAACCGCGCAACCCGAAGGATATGCATCGTCCCTTGGCCGCTCATGAGAACCTGGATGGCGCCATGTGCCGGAAAGAAGTCCGCACGGTGTCACAGGCTCTGACGCTACGCTATGAGAAGGTGATTTTCATCCTGGATCCGACGGACTACGCCAAGACCCTGCCCCGCCAGAAGGTGATCGTCTGCGACTATCCCGATGGCCGGCTGGAGATCATGCATGAAGGCACAATTCTTCCCTATCGAGCCTTTGATACATTGCGCTCAGTTCATAGAAGCCCAGTGGTCGAGAACAAACGTCTGGACGATATTCTTTCGATTGTGGCTGAGATGCAGGACGGGCGCGAGCAACAACGGCGGAGGCAGCATGGTCCGAGCCGCCAAGGGCAAAAGGATCATATGTTCGGCATCCCGGATGGCAGCGTGAGCAACGGCTACCAGAAGCGCGGTCGCAAACCTGGTCGACGGACGGATTTCACGAATGATCCCGAGGTCAATGCTAAGAGGCAGAAGGCATTGGCGAGAATCGCTGCATGTGATTGATCGTTCGTTTAAAAGTAGATTTTTATTGCGTGTCTTCTATACCGATAGCAGTGAGGCTCGGTGCTATGATTGATATGTTTTCACCAAGTGCAGTAAAACGTGATCCTCCAGATATTGAGTTAGTCAAAGAAGTTACGCTGCAACAATTTTCGAATTGGCTAATGCGACATTTTGGAGCGCTGCCGCAACATCTTGTGGAGCCTATTCGTGATTTGACAACGCTTATGAGGGGACTTGCTCCGATTTATGAAGAACTGCGTGATGGCGACAGTTTATGGCTGTGTCGAAGCCGTGTAATTGGCCCGCTTCATGGACATGAAGGTATCGCTCTCGTTCGCGACAAACAGCCAGTAATCTACATTCGAATAATACAACGCTAAAGCACTCACCTAGCCTCAAAGGATAGCAGGACCTTATACGGGCTACCGTCTTAACGTTGCGACCACCCGCCCCCTCACCTCCCTTGCAACCCGGCCCAGCCGGTCGGATCGGGGGCTGACCGCTTCACCAACCTTCAAAGTCTGACTGTCGCATTTCTATCAGGCTGAACCTGTCGCGTCCCTATTCGGCTTTGACAAGTGATGTGGATTGGGAGCCCTCCACCTTCCCAGCAACAAATGTCACCTATCGGGCTTTCTCACCACCGCTCAAGCGCTGGACCTTGGCTGTGTTGGCTAGTCGAGGTCATTGCAGATAGCTTGCAGAGCTTTGGCTTGCGTTCCATCGGTGTCGTAAGCATCCGGCGTAGACCGCGGTGCGGTCAGTTTCCGATCAATGTTGTTGGTTCTGGCTCTTTGCGAAGCCCGCTTTGCCGAGTGCTCGGCGCCGAGCGAGCTTGGCGATGCGCTGGTTGATCA
>NZ_JAGHRK010000024.1:0-2324 GCF_017743835.1 Labrenzia sp. R5_0
GACAAAGCTGACTGATTGAGAAAAGTCCGTCTACACCTCTTGAAGCTCTAGCTACTAGAGAGACTATCTTGTAGAGCGAAAATGCAAGAGGTCGAAAATGACTATTACCCCCGACAGTTCAAATCTGATAACCCGTTTCCGAGTCGAGGGCATGGATTGTGCCTCGTGTGCGTCAAAGATCGACACCGCTTTACGCCGCTTGCCCGGCATCGGGGAGGTGGCCGTGTCCGTGCCTGGAGCAAGTTTGGTGATCAGCCATGACGGCACGGTTTCCGACAATCAGGTCATGCAACGAGTGAGACGCCTCGGCTACGGCATCACGCCGTTTGACGAATCCCCGGCTTTAAGGGACGTAGACCCCGAGGCGCCGACGGTAGAAGCCGTTTCGCGGAACCATGCGAGCCACAACACAGAGCGGCCATGGTGGCGGACGCGCAAGGCCTTGCTGACGATGGCCTGCGGCATTCTCCTTGTCGCCGCTTTTTCTATCGGGCGACTCATACCGGCAGCGGGGCCCTGGGCTTTCCTGCTGGCCATGCTAGTCGGCCTCGTCCCGGTGGCGCGCCGTGCGTATGTGGCCGCGACCTTGGGCAGCCCGTTTTCAATCGAAACGCTGATGACTGTCGCGGCGGTTGGAGCGGTGCTAATTGGGGCCACCGAGGAAGCTGCCGTTGTCGTCTTGTTGTTTCTGGTCGGTGAGATGCTGGAGGGCGTTGCCGCCGGGCGTGCGCGCGCGAGTATCGCTGACCTCGCCGATTTGGTGCCGAAGACTGCCCAACTCGAACAGGGCAATGCGATCTCGGAAGTGCCCGCAGATAGTCTTTCGGTTGGCGACGTCATCGTTGTGAGGCCAGGCGATCGAATTCCCGCAGACGGGAAAATCCTTGAGGGTTCGTCCGAGATAAACGAGGCGCCGGTTACCGGCGAGAGTGTGCCCGGGCGCAAGGCGGAGGGTGACACGGTTTTTGCTGGCACGATCAGCATTGACGGAGTGTTGCGCGTCAGGGTCGCCGCCACCGCCGAGGACAATACGATCGCCCGGGTGGTCCGGCTGGTCGAGGAGGCGCAGGAAAGCAAGGCGCCGACCGAGCGGTTCATTGAGCGTTTCTCGCGCTACTACACGCCAGGAGTTCTTGTCCTGGGAGCGTTGATTGCGTCCGTGCCGCCGGTCTTGGCCGGCGCCGACTGGAGCGACTGGATCTACAAGGGGCTCGCCATTCTCCTGATTGGCTGCCCTTGCGCCCTGGTCATTTCCACCCCTGCGGCGGTTGCCGCCGGTCTGGCGAGCGGGGCCCGGCGCGGCCTGCTGATGAAAGGCGGCGCCGTGCTTGAGGGTTTTTCAGCGATAACGGCGGTGGCTTTCGACAAAACCGGAACCCTCACAGAAGGCCGGCCTGTGGTTACTGACATCAGGTCGTTTGGGAGCAGCGATCAGCAGTCGCTGAGCCTTGCAGCCGCGTTGGAGCAAGGATCGAACCATCCGCTTGCTCTCGCAATTCTGCAAAAGGCTGACTCCGAGAAGGCACCCATTCCGCCTGCAACCCAAGCACGCGCGGTTCCCGGAAAGGGCGTCGAAGGTCGAGTCGGCGGTGTGTCGGTTTTTCTTGGATCCGCGACCGCTGCTCGCGACCGGGTCAGCATGACTGACAATCAGATTGCGGTTGCCGATGCGTTCAATGCCGAGGGCAAAACTGTTTCAGTGCTGCTTGTAGACAACAAGGTTTCCGCTCTTTTCGCCATGCGTGACGAACCAAGGACAGATGCGATAGACGGCCTCGCTTCCTTAAAGGCGCGGGGAATTCGCACGCTGATGCTGACGGGTGATAACACCCGAACGGCCACGGCGATTGCAGACGCTCTCGGCATCGAGCCGCGCGCGGACCTTCTACCGCAGGACAAGCAACGGATCGTCGATGAACTACGCGCGGACGGCCTGAAAGTTGCCAAAGTGGGAGACGGCATCAACGACGCGCCGGCTCTGGCCGCCGCGGATATCGGTATCGCCATGGGAGGCGGCACGGATGTGGCACTTGAAACTGCCGACGCAGCCATATTGCATGGGCGGGTGATGGACGTTGCCCAGATGATAAGCCTGTCTCATGCGGTGATGAGGAACATTAAACTGAACGTGGGGATGGCTCTGGGCCTGAAAGCGTTGTTTTTGGTGACGACCGTCGCAGGTGTAACCGGTCTTTGGCCAGCAATCCTTGCCGACACAGGCGCAACAGTACTCGTCACCGCAAATGCTATGCGGCTTCTGGCATGGAAAGGGGAAACCTGAACTCGAGCGAGCTGGAGCTGGATGCGCTGCATTTTGGACGACT
>NZ_JAGHRK010000025.1:0-1914 GCF_017743835.1 Labrenzia sp. R5_0
ACGAAAGTCTATCAAATCAGCGAGTTTTGCTGATCGATACCGTGCGAGGTATCGCTATTTTTGGCGTTGTGCTTTTTCATATTGTTTGGGATCTGGAGTTTTCGGGATTAATCGACGGATTCGCGTTCCATCCTGTATGGCTTGCATTCGGCCGCTTGCTCGCCGGAACCTTCATGTTTCTGGTCGGCGTGAGCCTTGTCCTTGCGCACAGAAAAGGGCTCAAGTTTAGCAGATTTGTAAGACGTGTGACGATGATCGGTGCAGCTGCGATTTCGATTTCATTGGTCACGTGGATCGCGTTTCCGCAGACTTACATTTTTTTCGGCATCTTGCACGCGATTGCGGTTTCTTCTCTTTTTGGTGTTTTATTTCTAAATTTGCCCGCCCTGGTCTCACTAATCTCGGGAACCGGCTTACTCATCCTGCCGCAGTTCGTAAAATTGGAACTGTTCAACACCCGGTGGCTCGCATGGATTGGCGTGTCTAGTTCCCCCCCACCCAGCAACGATTTCGTTCCAATTCTGCCATGGGCCGGATTGACCTTGATCGGCATTTTTCTAGCCAAGATTTTTTATATCAAAAACGGCGATTCACGCTCATTTCCTGATCTGCACAATACCAAACTGACCAGGATCCTGTCTTGGATGGGGCGAAACAGTTTATTGATATACTTGGTTCACCAGCCATTGCTCCTCGTTATCATTCTGCCCGTTGCGCGAATGCTTCGCTAAGGCCGAGGCTCCGATTACATCCTTCACAACACCAAAAAGTCATTGCTGAGACAGCAAAGGTCTGTATGGGTCGGACAGTGCTGCCTTTGGTCTGCTAACCGGTACGGCGCTACTCGATGTTTTCCTCGCGAGGAATTCAGCTCCCTTTTCCAAAAGAACATTTCGAAACCTAGAGTGCATTCCACCGTCGGCGTAAGAACTTACGATATTGCCGCCCCCTTCCCGAAGTTGTTCAACTGAGCTTAGGTCAGCAGCGATCTTTTCTGAAACTTTTTGCGGTGGTGGTTCCAACTGCGGGCACTGTCCAAGGGGGCCGTAGTCAGCTCCTGGGTTTTTTGCTGCGCCAAAACGATATCTTCCTTCACAAAACCGGAATTCTGGCGGACGCCGCAGGACTTCGAACGTGGTGGAAGCTTCTTTGAGATCCAGCCAGAAACTGAGGTTTGGATTGTCGTAGTGCCTCGCAAGATTTTCAGGTGTCATACGAAAAGGGAGTGATTGCACCTGCACGGAAGGTTGCCCGGCGCGCAATGCGTCCCGAACTAGAGCATACACTTCGGTGATTTGCTCGTCTGTGATTGCGAAGCACCCGGAAGACGAGCAGGCTCCGTGGACCATGAGCGCAGTTCCAGAGTAACCCTTCGCGCGTTCAAGTTTGTTCGGATACCCCAAATCAAATGAAAGGAAATACTTAGAGTTGGGATTAAGCCTCCCCAGCGTGACTTCATATATGCCTTCAGGTGCCTGGCGATCACCCTCGGCTCGTTTGGGACCCAGATCGCCGGACCAACGACACATCTCGTATGTTTTTAGAAGAACATAATCACCGGCGCGCCTTTTTTTCCAAACCTCAAGCTCACTTTCCTGTTTGAAAATTCGGATGAAGACGGGATCTGATCCCTCGACCCCTTTGTTGCGCATCAACGCCTTGACCTCATGTGGAATTGCAATTTCTCCGCGCGATTCCATTTCAATTGACGAACCTACACATCCCGCGAGCAGAAGCATGAAAATTGTCATGCTCACACTCAGGATCCTCCGGGCGAATTGTGCCGGTTCAAATATCTCCGGACGCATAACTACCTGACATTTCGCTAGAATACTCGCATCTCAGGAGGGCAACGTTCATTGTTCGGTTTCCTCGCAATAGGAATCGTTGAGGTCTTCTGGTTCTCTCGCAACA
>NZ_JAGHRK010000026.1:0-1695 GCF_017743835.1 Labrenzia sp. R5_0
GCTGATTTGTGTCGTCAAGGCGGTCCGAAGCATCCATGAGAATGCCGAGAAGGATGGCCTTGTCTGTCTCGCGAAGTCCGGCTTTGACGATGAGGCCGCCGAGTTGGATTTTTTCGCGTGCGTCTTTCTTGCGGTCCAGCAATCGTGTTCGCCTTATCCGGTTTTCTAGACTTCTGAATTGCCCTTCAATTCTGCGGAGCTGCAGCGTGAGCTTGTGAAGCGGCCGGCTTTTGAAATCGGGCGGCGAGGTCGTTCAAGGCTTTGGCGAGTTCAGACTCATCAATGTCGAGTTCGGCGAGGCCGCTCTCCATGACGAGCTTGGCGACGCGCTCGGACTGCTTTTTGAGCACCTGCCTTTTCTTCTGCTGGAGCTTGGCAAGACTACCCGCGAAATCCGCGAGCAGGCGCTGACCAACGTTCCGCAGCTCAGCGATGATGTGAAAACCTATATCCGTCTGAGGGCCGAGATCGTAACTTCAAGTACCGTGGAACTGGAGCGCGAACGCGATCTGTCGCGTGTCGATATTCCAGCGCTGTCACCCGCGGCCGAGACGGTCTTGTCGCGGATCCGTGATGCCATCGACCGGAACGATCTAAGTAGCGGCCTGTCTTTCCTTCTGGCGGACAAAATGGTTGAAGCGGAACTCGGTGAAGTTGCCGCAAAGTTGGACCGGCGGTTCGGAGAGCGCGCATTCGTGGCAGGAATGAAACCCGAAGGACCTGCCTTTGAGAAGGCGGCTGCCCGGGTTGCCGATGAAAACCGGGCCAGGTTTGCGGAGGCATGGCCGAAGTTCAATGCCATCCAGAAAATCAACGCCAAAAGGCTTTCTCACGAGCAAGCTCAGGCACAAGCCCTGAAACAGAATGTTTCCAAAGATCAGGGCATGACCCGGTGATAAACGAGGTGAGGCGGAAGGACAGGCGAGGGGCTCTGCTGATCCTGTCGTTTGCCGGAATGGTAGTTGGCGGCATTGCCGCGGCCGGAACCTTCGGCGGATACCGGATCAACACAACACCGAGCTTTCCGCTCGGACTTTGGCGGATCGAGGCGCTCTCCCGCGAAGTTAACGTGGGCGACACCCTGTTCATCTGTCCGCCCGCAGATGCGCCGGCGATCAAACTGGCTCGGGAACGCCTCTATCTTCCCGCGGGTCTCTGTGAAGGCGGGATAGCACCGCTTATCAAAACTGTCGTCGCCCTGCCCGGGCAAACCATCGCCATCGAGGGCGACCAGGTGGCCATCGATGGTGCTCGCCTGGCGCATTCTTCCATTCAAGAGGCGGACGGGCAGGGGCGCGCCTTGACCGCCTTTACCGAGGGCGTCGTTCCTGTCGGCGCGCTCTTTGTTCATTCCGACTATGTGGCTTCCTTTGACTCAAGATATTTTGGACCCATTCCGGCGGGTGGCGTTCTCGGCCTGGCGCGAGAAGTGTTCACCTTCCAGCCTTAAGTTTGCGCGCAGTCTGTTTTGTATTCTGGGAGGCATGGCGACCGCCACAATCGGCTGGTCCGGGAACGTGCTCCTGTTGCCGGCCGGAATGCTGTTTCCGGCTTTCTGGGCTTACGCCCCGTCGCGATCCGTGTCGGCACTGGTGGCCGCCGCGCATTTCCTTGGAGCGTCACGGGGCTTGCCGCAGGGCGCCAGCATCTTCTTCGGCTCCCAATATGCAATCGGCCTGGGGCTGTGGTTCGCGG
>NZ_JAGHRK010000027.1:0-1173 GCF_017743835.1 Labrenzia sp. R5_0
GTGTCGCATCTCTAACTGGCCCAAGTGTCGCATTACTAAATGGCTTGTGAGCGATACTTGAAGTGCGACTTCTGCGGATTGCAAGGGTAGGGGGCGTTCACTCATTGCGCCAGCATCTTCTCCCTGAAGACTTCGGCCGGCGTCTTCCAACCAAGGCATTTCCGGGGCGTCGCATTGAGCCGGTCACAGATCCCTTTCAACTCAAGATCGGTGACCCGGCTCATATTGAGTTTGCGGGGAAGCCATCGTCGGGCACGTCGGTTGGTGTTTTCCACGGTGCCTTTCTGCCAGGGGGCAGATGGATCACAGAACCAGGTTTGTGTACCGATTTCCGCTTGAAGATGCGGCCAGGCCACAAACTCGGTTCCTCGATCGAACGTGATGGATTTTCGGGAACGGATTGGCAGGTGGCGGATCGCATCGATGACCTTGCCAAGCACCAAATGTGTTCTTCTGTTGTCATTCTTTAAAAGCAAGGTGAACCGGGTGACGCGTTCCACCAGGGACGTAACGTTGCCAGAACCAAAGTGCTGTTTGAACAGCATTAAATCACCTTCCCAGTGCCCGAACTCCTGCCGATGTGCCACGGCATCTGGCCGGAACAAGATGCTGACGTCACGATGGAATTTGGGTGGCAGGCGCTTTCTCGCTCGTCTGGGCTTTCGAGACTTTCGATGTGTCGGCAAGTACCACCACAGCTCCTGGGCAAGGCCTTCCTTCGAATAGATATAACGGTAGATCGTTTCCTGGCAGACCCGGTGGGAGGCGCCTTCGTATCTCATGCGTCCGGCAATCTGTTCCGGCGTCCAGCCATCCTTGATGCGATCGGTCACAAGATGACGCAGATCCGAATGCTTGATCAGTTTTCGTTTTCGTGACCGACGCGTGGCGCATTCCTGGTGGGCCGCCACAGCAAAATAGCCGACGATGTCCGGCAACTGTTCATCTTGAAAATGGTTGCGTTTCAATTCTCGAAAAATCGTTGATCGGTGCCGCCCAAGGATCTTCGCCATTCGGCAAGGTGACACTTTCGCCTGGCGCCAGCGTTCAATCTTGCGGCGCTCCTCCAGCGTCAGGTGGCTGTATTTTGATCCCATGACACAATCCTCCTGTTTGATAACCTATTGGTTTCAAACAGAAGTCGCACTTGGGAATAGCGCGCACCCTGCTATA
>NZ_JAGHRK010000028.1:0-1016 GCF_017743835.1 Labrenzia sp. R5_0
GGCACATCGAACAGCTTTGCCCATGCCGTGACGCTGGCGCGTTGAATGTCGGTAATGTTGCTTTCACCCGTCCACCAGCCGTTGCCGATCGCAACGATTGCGTCTGAGCCCATGGCCATGGATTGCAGAACGGGCCAAACGAGGAGCTGTTCGTAGCAGATCAGAGGCGCGGCACGGGTGCCTGCAACCTGTGTGACGGGATTATCGAAGAAGTAGGCGTTGGCGCCGTCTCCATCGCCCGTGAGCCGCCGCCAGGGCTGCCACATCGAGACCGGAACCGGAATGCGCTCGCGATAGTAGATCCGCGATCCGCTTCCCGAAATCTCCACCATGACTGTGTCGTAGCCAGTCCTTTGAACAACAGCGGCTCCTCCGATCACAGTCACCGGCAGTTCGGACAAAGCGTCCGTCCAAAGCTTTTCCGTCGTCGGCGTCCATAGTCCAAGAGCGCTTTCGGGAAGGACGGCGACTTTCGCCCCCTGCCCGGCCGCCCTTCGAACCATGAGAATGGTTTCCCGCTGCTGCTCATAACCGGCAAGCTGTCCAGCCCCTTCGTAACCGAAAGTGGTGTTGATGCCGGTCCAACCCTCGATTACCTTTGGCTCTGTCCAGAATGCGGCGGACCAGGCAGCACAACCGGCCACCACCGGAACCGCGATCCGCCAAAGGTTTGTGGTCATCATGAGCAACAGGATCGCGGTCGCTGCCAGCCCAAACCAGCTCCACCCCGGAAAGAGCACTCCGGCCGCCGTGATCGGACTGGCCCAACCCATTATCCCGAAGGGCGGCAGGCTCATCAGAACACTTGCGATCAGGTAGCGCAGCATTCGTGGCCATCCGGATCTGCGCGTCCAAAGTACCGAATGAACGGCGACAAAGACGAGCGATGCCGCGAACCACAGCCCCAGGCCGATTGCATATTGGGAGCCGAAGAAGATGCTGGCGCCCTGCGGCAAGCCCCGTGACGCTCCAAGGAAATGCGCGGCGGCCACCAGTGCCGACACGGATCGCGACGG
>NZ_JAGHRK010000029.1:0-583 GCF_017743835.1 Labrenzia sp. R5_0
AACGCGAATCCGTCGATTAATCCCGAAAACTCCAGATCCCAAACAATATGAAAAAGCACAACGCCAAAAATAGCGATACCTCGCACGGTATCGATCAGCAAAACTCGCTGATTTGATAGACTTTCGTCATCATTGTCTGGACTAATCATTTCGCTCGTAGTTAAACCTTTTTCGGCCTCAGAAAACGTGCGTAGTTAATCATTTTTCCTAACCGGGAAGACCTGCAATCCCAGTTTGGTGGACCGACTCAGAATTCTAAGTCAACGAGTGGTGCTGAAAAACCCCGATCAATTTTTGCTACGATTGCTTAACTATTCTGGGTCGTCAAAGTCCACCAAGCACCTGACGATGGCCAAAGATACAGTTTTGTCGCAAAGTTTTCTTCTGCGGTTTTATCTAGTCTGATAACCTGTATGGCGTTCATATTGTCTCAGCAATATCGGTTAGAGTTGATTTAGTCGTCCAAAATGCAGCGCATCCAGCTCCAGCTCGCTCGAGTTCAGGTTTCCCCTTTCCATGCCAGAAGCCGCATAGCATTTGCGGTGACGAGTACTGTTGCGCCTGTGTCGGCAAGGATTGCTGG
>NZ_JAGHRK010000002.1:0-1448905 GCF_017743835.1 Labrenzia sp. R5_0
CTCCCCATCCCTACCACGACCGGATCCAGGGAACCGGCCCGCCCCCCGCAGGCCGGTTCCCGCCTTTTCAGGCCCAGCTCAATCGGGATCGGGTCGAAGGGGTCAAGATCAAAGCGGATCAGAGTTCCCGCAGGCCGGCCTTGAAGCGTCGCCAGTTGCGCACATATCCGTCGGCGGAATTCGCAATCCCGTTCGCTGCTTCCAGCGGCAACGTTTTCACGACCTTTCCTGGCACGCCCACCACAAGAGAATTGTCCGGAATTTCTTTGCCTTCGGCAATAAGGGCATTGGCACCAATGATACAGTTGGAGCCGATGACAGCGCCGTTCAGAATTGTCGCGCCCATTCCGACCAGCGAATTGTCCTTGATCGTACAGCCATGCAGGATTGCCTTGTGGCCGATCGTGCAGTTGGCGCCGATGGTCAGCGGGTAACCCATGTCCGTATGAAAGACGCAACCGTCCTGGACGTTGGAGCGCATGCCGACGGTAATCGGCTCGTTATCACCACGCAGGACCGCGTTGAACCAGACGCTTGCAGCTTCCTGCAGAATGATATCGCCAATCAGCGTCGCATTCGGTGCGATCCAGTATTCTCCGTTTTCCGGAAAAACAGGGGTACGTCCATCAAGAGCAAAGACCGGCATGAGACCTCAGGTGTAACCAATCATGATCAGGGCAACGTTGATCACCATAACACCGGAACACATGCTCCACATGCCGGCAATCGTCGAAGACGCGACCAGCCAACCCAACGGCCGCTTTTCGATCCTGCGTCCACGAATGGCATTGCGCATGATGATGAAGGGTCCAGCGAACACGCAGACAAAAACGCCGGCGATAAACGACAGGATGCCCTCTCCGTCAAAGGCGAACTTCGGCGGCTGCTTCGTGATCAGCTGATAAAGGCTGCCCAGCACACCGGACGCAACAAATCCGGCGCATGCGATATATCCAACGATTAGAAGATTGAACAGCACGCCCGTTAACCCCTTGTTAACTCTTTCGCACGGAAAGTGATTAAGAATTCGTAAAGGGTCAAGAGCAAAGACTGTGCCGGAACGGCAAATGAGCGAAATCCCCTCAATTGAGCCACTTCGAGCAGTGTCAACGCCTTCCCCAAGCGGGACACCTGTGCCGTTTCAGGACAACCTGTCCCATATATGTGCACAGCCAATCAAGGGACTGAAGTCGTGATACCTGTCTCCTTGCCAGGCCCGATCAGAACCGATCCCCGCCACTTCACTTGGCTGGCGTTGGCAATGTGTGTATTGGGCACGGCTCATGTTGGCGGGAAGATCTACTCCTGGTCATCCGGCTGGCCGATGGAGGCAGGCATCAGACAGGACCAGCCCGTCCGCTTTGCGGTTGGCACGACCCGCTTTGAGCTTCCCCTGAACCTGATCGCGACGGCTTCGCAGAAACGACAGGCCCTTGGTTCCGAAGCCGCGTTTGAAACACTTCGCCTGAACCTGCATTGGTCTTCCAGCGCCACGAAAAACAGCGATACGGGATGGGACACCCCTGCGACGATCCAGGTTGACCTTGAGAGCAATCCCGGCCGGGAGAGCCTGCGGGCAAGGCTTGATCCGTTCTACAGGCGTCTTGCACGCGGCGGCGAGATGAAGGGGCCTTCTGGACTGAAAGTGCTGAAATTGTCGGCGCGTGGCGCGCCTGCGACGGATCTCATCGTCTACGATCCAACCGTTCAAAACGGCTTCATCGCACGATGCCGCAAAGACAGCACTTCCGGAAAAGCCGGTTGCCACCGCGCCATCGTGTTCGCCTCGGGTCTGGAGCTGCGCTACAGCTTCGATCAATCGCTTCTGCCGGACTGGCGCCGTCTCGACGGCGACATCGTTGCCAGCATCGAAGGTTACCGTATGCAATGACCTGACTTGAGCGGATGGCGGAGAAATGAAAAAGGCGGCTCACCAGAGGAGCCGCCTTTTCACTTTACGATCGAAAAGTCTGAAACTCAGACTTCGTCCAGATCAATTTCAAGGATTGCCATCTGGAAGTTCCAGCTCAGATCTTCATCCTCATCGTCCCGGAAGATGACACCGATGAATTCATCGCCGATGTAAACTTCAGCAGAGTCGTCCTTGCGCGGGCGAGCCTGCACCTTGATGGTCTTGTTCTCGAACTTCGAACGCAGATAGGCTTCGATCTTTCGGATTTCATCGGGTTTCACGGCGCTCTCCTGTTCTTTGCCTTCAGCATCAATCTGGCGCGGACCCTACAGGAGCCAACGGAAATGCCAAAGCCTTTCCGCAAGCTTTCCCCGTCTTCCTGAAACCGGAATTTCAATTCGTCTGGCCGGCGTCTTCACCGAGCAGCTGATTCATGCTGCGTGCCGGTTCTGCGCACCCTGCCTTGCCAACGATCTTGGCCGGAACCCCGGCAACCGTCGTGTTTGCAGGCACGTCCTGAAGCACCACGGACCCCGAGGCAATGCGCGAGCAATGTCCGATTTCCAGGTTGCCGAGCACCTTGGCTCCCGCCCCCAGCAAGACACCGCGGCGGATCTTCGGATGGCGGTCGCCATCTTCCTTGCCGGTGCCGCCAAGGGTGACGCCCTGCAGGATCGAGACATCGTCCTCGATCACCGCGGTTCCGCCAACAACAATGCCGGTACCGTGGTCGATGAAGATACCGCGCCCGACAGGAACTGCCGGATGGATGTCGATCTGAAAAACTTCCGAGCTGCGGCTTTGCAGATAAAGGGCAAAATCCTTCCGGCCACGACGCCACAGCCAGTTTGCCAGCCGGTGCGTCTGCAGGCCATGGAAGCCCTTGAAGTAAAGGACCGGCTCCAGGAAACGGAAGCATGCCGGATCGCGGTCGAAGACGGCAACGATGTCGACCCGGAAAATCTTTGCCAGCTCCGGCTCGTCTGCCAGGGCTTCAAGATAGGTTTGCCGGATCAATGATGCGGAAACAATGTCCCGGCCCAGCCGGTCGCCAAGGCGATGAACGACGGCCTCTTCCAGGCTGTCATGGTTCAGAACCGTTTCGTATACGAAAGACGACAGGGCCGGCTCTGCCGCGACCATCGCTTGTGCTTCATCCCTCAGTTGATGCCAGACCGGATCATGGGTCGGAACTTCTTTCAAACCGGTCTTGCTGATCGGTGCCGACATGGCCTGTCTCCTTTTCAAGCCGTCACGAGTGGTCCTTAAAATAGGACTGTCGTCTGATATTCCCAAATCAAACTTCCTGATATCAGATATGACCGTTTCGAATGAACCCCGATACCTGAAGATTTTCAGCATCTTGCTAACTGAAATCGCAATTTGAGGTTAAATCATGCCAACACAAACGTCCCAATCAGCCCCTTCCGGCAACCCGATGGTGATCCGCAACGGTCAGATTGCAGAACTTGTGTTGAATGCGCCCGACAGAAAAAACGCGCTGCCTCTTGCCGCATGGCAGGCAATTCCCGGTCTTCTGGCAGAGCTCGCACGGGATCCGGATCTGCGCGTCTGCATCGTGCGCGGTGCCGGTGGCAAGAGCTTTTGCGCGGGCGCTGACATATCGGAATTCGAAGCCATCCGCTCGACGCCGGAAGCCGCCAAGAGATACGACGACATAAATGTTGCCGCCTTCAAGGCGCTTAAGGCGCTGCCCGTCCCGGTCATTGCGGCAATTGAAGGCCCCTGCCTTGGCGGCGGCCTGGGCCTGGCGCTCGCCTGCGATCTGCGCATCGCGGCCCGTTCCGCCTTTTTCGCCATTCCTGCAGCAAGGCTCGGTCTTGCCTATCCGCCCGAAGCGCTCGGGGATCTGCTGGAGGCCGTTTCACCATCCAACGCCAAGAGATTGCTGTTTTCGGCCGAGCGCCTGACGGCCGAAAAGGCGCTGGACATGGGCCTTGTCAATGAAGTGGTGGATGACATGGATCTGAACCAGCACATCAACGCGCTGAGCAAGGCACTCTGCGCCAATGCGCCTTTGTCACTGAAGGCAGCCAAGCAAGCCATCAATCGCCTCGCCCAGCCTGGCAGTCAGGCGGACGCGACGGCTGACCTTGCCAATGCGCAGGTCTGTATCGACAGTGCCGACTACCGCGAAGGCTGCAGGGCCTTTCTGGAAAAGAGATCGCCGGTGTTCACCGGCATCTGACAAGATCTCAAGCCAAACCCCGAAGCTGAATCAACCTCTCAACCACTTCTGCCAGCAAGTTGAAACGACTCCCGTTTTCACTTCACAGCGAACACCCGAAAGCGTCGCAACGACTTGTCGGCAAACCTGCCTCAGGCCATTGCGGCATCGGTTTTGAGTGCGATCAGGAAGTCCTCTACCGCTCCGGCAAAAACGTCATTGCGATCACCGGCAACCATGTGTCCGGCATCACGGATATCGGTGAATTTCGCGTGAGGCACCAGCGCCTGGAACTCGCGAACATGGTCCATGGACACCAATTCGGAGTTCTGCCCCCGGATCAGTAGAACAGGCACGGAAAGATTGCCCGCCGCAGCCAGCATGCGCTCTTGCGACTCCACCGCCCTGTCTTCGTCCTGATGATGCTTTGACTTCAGGAAAGCCGGGTCCCAATGCCAGCGGTAGCGGCCATCTGC
Organism: Labrenzia sp. R5_0; assembly: GCF_017743835.1. Lineage (NCBI taxonomy): Bacteria > Pseudomonadati > Pseudomonadota > Alphaproteobacteria > Hyphomicrobiales > Stappiaceae > Labrenzia > Labrenzia sp. R5_0. The sequence continues at coordinate 4,577 of NZ_JAGHRK010000002.1, forward strand.
ATGGAGGCGAAGATTCTTTGAGAGGCCCGACAGGTCCTTGGGCCGCGAGCGGTTGGGCAGATATCGGGCGATCGCATCAGCGGCCTCTTCCACATCGGCAAAACCGTCATCGACCCTGTCTCCCATGAAGCCCAGGATCTTGGCGACACCACCCATGTCGATCCGCGGCGTGATGTCCACCAGAACCAGCGCAGAAAGACCGCCCCTGTTTTCCTGTCCCTCCGCCAGCATACCGGCAAAGCCGCCAAGCGACGCACCAACGACAACCGGGTTCGCCTTGTGCAAGGCCTCAACCTGACTGGTGACAGCCACGAGATCCCTGGCGAAATCGTCGAATGCATAGTTTCCCGAGGCAACCCAGTCGCTTTCGCCATGTCCGCGCTGATCCAGTGAATAGACCGGGTGCCCGAGATCCGCGATCCTGCGTGCAGCACCGTCCCAGGAGTGCCGGGTCTGGCCGCCGCCGTGGAGCATGATCACAGGCAAGTCCCCTACCCCGTAGCGATCCGCCACCAGACCGTTCTTTTCCGCGCCCTGGAATTCAACACGCTTCGGACCCATGCAACCTCCCTCGATACCCGATCAGCACACCACAGCGCGGCTTGCGCCTCCGGTGGCGTCAGGCCTTACGCTTCAATGTTGTTCAGGAACGCCAGAACGCCCTGCTTGTGCACCTTGTCGCCCACCGCAACCATGTGATCTCGGCCAGGGATCTCCAGAACTTCCGCATGCGGAATCAAGGCCGCCAGCTTGTGCGGTGACCCGGCGATATCGTCCTTCGTACCGACAGCAATCAACACCGGGCGTTCGATGCGCGCGACGTCTTCCTCGCTGATTTTCTGCCGCGAGGAGCGCATACAGGCCGCCAGCGCCCGGCGATCGGACCCCGTCTGCTCCGCAAAGGCCCTGAAGGCGCGTCCGGTGCGATCGGAAATGTCCTGGATGCGGTCGGTCTCAAGGGCTGTCGCAATCGGCTCCGGATCTCCGATGCCGGAAATCATGCCGTAGCCCAGACCGCTGAAGATCGCACGACGCACCCTGCCCGGGTGATTGAGGGTCAGGAATGCCGAGATTCTTGCGCCCATCGAGTAGCCCATGACATCGGCACGCTCGATATCAAGATGGTCGAGCAGGCGTTTGGCATCCTCTGCCATAACCGGTGCACCATAAGCTGCCGGGTCGTAGAACTTCTGACTGTCGCCGTGGCCGCGATTGTCGATGGTAATCACGCGCCTGCCATCGCCTACCAGCAAATCGACCCAACCGGGATACTGCCAGTTCACCTGCTTGTTGGACGCGAACCCGTGGATCAGCAGGATCGGGTCCCCCTCACCTTTATCCTCATAGGCGATCCTAACACCATCGAACTCGAACTGAGGCATCTAAGACATTAACCCTTACGTAAACGGAAAACACAATTTCACGGTAGAGTAAGGGGTTTGGGCAGCGAAGGTAAAGCCCATTTCCGGCTCCAGGTGGAGCCTTGCTGCGGTTGTGGATCGCAGATTCCGGGTCTACCCATATATTTTACAAATGGATATGGTCCGGAAAATTTGCTATCGGGGTCCAACCCTTTAGAGACAGAGGAATTTCAACATGGCGGATCATGTCGTCCCGCATTTCCAGAACTCCAGCGGACACGATTCGGTGGCGATCGGCGCACGGGAATTCATGTGCATCGGCGCAAATCCTCCGTTTGATCATCCCCATGTCTTCCTCGACATGGGTAGTGAGAACGAAGTGGTCTGCCCCTATTGCTCGACGCTCTACAAGTTCGACAAGACACTGCAGGCAACCGAATCCTCGCCTTCAGACTGCACCTGGACGCCTGTAGCGGCGTAACTTATTGGTCTGTCCATGAGCACGAATGGTGAGACCGGTCTTCCGATCATTATTGCCGGCGCAGGGATTGGCGGTCTAACGGCCGCCCTTTGCCTGCATGCTCAAGGGCATGAAATTGTCCTCATGGACAGGGCTCGGCAACTTTCGGAAGTTGGCGCCGGCCTTCAGCTTTCTCCCAACGCCTGCTCGGTACTCGATCAGCTTGGCTTGCTGGAAGACCTCACCCCACATGCCTACGCCCCGGATTTTGTGAAAATCTGCTCGGCAAAATCCGGCGAAGAGCTCGCCAGGGTGACGATGGGCACTTTCCTGAAGGAGCGACACGGCTATCCTTTCTGGGAAATCCACCGGGCAGATCTCCAGCGCGTGCTTCTGGAGAAGGTCCAGGCCAGTGACGGTATCTCCCTCCGCCTTTCAAGCGAAGTTATCGATCTGGAATCCTCGCCCTACGAGCACCTGACCTGCGTGTTCCAGGACAATGAGATCTCGGGAAAACTTCATTGCAGGGCTCTCATTGGCGCTGATGGAGTCTGGTCCAGGACCAGGCGGCTCATTCCCGGACATGAAGACGCTCATTACAGCGGCCAGGTTGCCTACAGGGCTACGGTTCCGATAGATGCGGTGCCCGAGCGCTGGCGCCGCGATGCCGGCCTCTGGTTCCACAAGAGCGCCCATCTGGTGCATTACCCGGTTCGTGGTGGGCGGGAACTGAACATCGTCGGGCTGGTCGAAGAGGCCTGGGAGGACGAGACCTGGTCTGCAAAGGCCAACAAGGAAACCCTTCTGAAGATTTTCCGGGATTGGCCAACCGAAGTTCGCAATCTTCTCACGATCCCTGACGCCTGGTTGAAATGGGCCCTGTGCAGCGTGGACGCTGGAGGCCCCTGGACCCATGGCAATATTGCGCTGATCGGTGATGCCGCCCATGCGATGCTGCCGTTCATGGCGCAGGGGGCGGCAATGTCCATCGAGGACGCAGCGATCCTGGCTGAGCATATGCCTCAGGATGTCGAAAACATCCCCGCTGCCTTCAGGGCGTTTGAGTGGCAACGCAAACAACGGGTACAGCACATTCAAGGTATTTCTTTCAGAAATGCCCGTACATTCCACTACGGTGGCGCGATGGCCTTCGCCCGCGACACCGTTTTGCGCCTGTCGAAACCAACCAGTCTGGCTGCCAGGTTTGACGATATTTATGGCTGGACTCCCGGGCAATAGACCCGCTTTCGCTTGAGCCCGGCGTCAAGCTGGGATAAAGCCAATCCCCATCCATGTGTCAGGGAGTGTGAAGATGACCGGTCAGAGGGCAGATGACGTTGTAACCGCTGCGTTTCTGGTCATCGGGGATGAGATCCTGTCCGGCCGCACGAAGGACAAGAACATCGGCTTCCTCGCCGACTACCTGACTGCGCTTGGCATTGACCTCAAGGAAGTGCGCATTGTTCCGGACGAAAAGCCGGAAATCATCGGTGCCGTCAATGCGCTGCGGGCGCGCTACGACTACGTGTTCACGTCCGGCGGCATTGGCCCGACACACGACGACATCACGGCCGAAAGCATCGCCGACGCCTTTGGTGTTGCACTGAACCTTGATCCGCGCGCTGTCGCAATCATGGAACCCCACTACCCGCCGGGCCAATTCACCCCGGCTCGCCAGCGGATGGCACGAATCCCCGAAGGCGCGGACCTCATCGAAAACAAGGTTTCGAAGGCACCGGGCTTCCGGATCGAGAACGTCCACGTGATGGCAGGCGTGCCGTCGATCATGCAGGCGATGATGGACGCGCTTGCGCCCTCGCTGAAGACAGGCAAGAAGATGCTGTCGGAAACCGTTGCCGCAGACATGCCTGAAAGCCGCATCGCCGAGCGCCTCGCTGCCATTCAGGACGCGCATCCGCAAACCTTGATTGGCTCTTATCCGAGAGCGACGGACGGCAAGTTCACCACACAAATCGTGATCCGCTCGCGGGACGAGGCGATACTGATGGCCGCGGTCAGGGATGTCGCGGAAGCTGTCGCCGACCTGTCGGGATAATCTGAAGGACTAGAAATGGAAAACCCAGCCCAAGACAAAGCATTCCCCGTTTCCTGGGACATGTTTCACAGAGATTCCCGCGCACTAGCCTGGCGCCTTTCTAGCGAAGGCGAATGGAAGGCGATCGTCTGCATCACCCGTGGCGGACTGGTACCGGCCGGGATCGTTGCGCGTGAGCTTGGCATCCGCACCATCGAAACCGTCTGCATTGCGTCCTATCACGACTACGACAGCCAGGGCTCGCTCAAGGTCATCAAGCCGATCGACCCGAAGGTCATCGACCTGGAAGACGGTGAAGGCAGCGGTGTTCTGGTGATCGACGATCTGGTCGACACCGGCAAGACCCTGAAAGTGGTTCGTGAAATGCTGCCGAAGGCACACTACGCGACTGTTTACGCAAAACCGGTCGGCGTGCCCATGGTCGATACCTTCATCACCGAAGTATCCCAGGACACCTGGATCTATTTTCCCTGGGACATGGGCTGGCAGTTCCAGCCGCCGCTTTCGAAAGAAACCGCGGGCTGATCCAGACTTCGCAGACTTTTGAAGGTCCTGCCACGTTTCGGCTGGAACCCTGTTTGTAAATCGACAATCGACCGGTCAGACATGGCGTTTGGCCGGTCTTTCTGCGTGTGCCTTCAAGTCATTCCGGCCAGATCTCTCGGCTCGCCGAAACAAAAATTCGGCAAATCAGAACTTTGTCGCCTGTCATGCGTTTCCCTTCCGAAAACATGGTCGTTACACGCTACGAAAGCCTATTTCGGAAAACGGAATGCTCAACAGACGTTTGTTCCTCGCCTCCGCTGCTGCCGCTCTTGTGACCGGTTGCGCATCCAGCCAAAGAACCGGACAACTTGCAGGACCTGGTTACCCAGCCGATGGTCTGGGAAGAGCTGTGCGCATCTCGCCCGAGTACCTTCAGATGTACCGGGCAATGCCGGAAGAGCCCTACCCTATACCGGCAGTGGATCTGTCGAAGATCGATCCGGTCTACTACCGCCAACTGGTCACCTATGCCGCTCCCGAACCTGCGGGCACGATCATCGTCGATACGCCCAACCGATTTCTCTACCTGACCATGGAGGGCGGCCAGGCAATGCGGTATGGCGTCGGCATAGGTCGGGAAGGATTCGCCTGGGGTGGCCGTGCACGCATCGCACGCAAGGCGGCCTGGCCCAAGTGGACGCCGCCGGCTGAAATGATCGACCGTCAGCCAGAACTGGAGAAATACAGGAACGGCATGCCGCCGGGTCTCGACAACCCGCTGGGTGCGCGAGCACTTTATATTTTTGAAGGCAATCGCGACACGCTCTACCGCCTGCACGGCACGTCGGAAACCTTGTCCATTGGCAAGGCCGTGTCGTCCGGCTGCGTGCGCCTGCTCCAGCAGGACATTATCGATCTTTATAACCGTGTGCCAAACGGCACGCCGATTGTCGTGCGGCAGGCGTAACAGCTGCCGCCCAATTTGGCTTGACTTGGCTTGGTTTGGCTTGGCTTGGCTTGGCTTCGCTCAGGCGATGATTTCGACCGGCTTGACTGCATCAATGCCGTCCAGCCGGACATCGCAGCCGATTGCAAAGGCTTCCACTCCGGCTCGTCTGGCCTCGGCAAAGGCGGCTGCATAGGCAGGGTCGATGTCGTCCGCAAGGCTCATCCGGCTGCAATCGGGCCGCTGGACCAGAAACACCATTGCCGCGCGGTGACCCTCGGCCACCATATCGCCAAGTTCCACAAGATGCTTGGCGCCGCGGGCAGTGACACTGTCCGGAAATTCAGCAAGTCCTGCTTTACGCATCAGGTGGACGTTCTTCACTTCCACGTAGGTCTTCGCGCCGTCTGCACCTTCCAGCAGAATGTCGATACGTGAGTTCTTGCCGTATTTCACTTCACGGCGCAGCGTCTGGTAGCCTGTAAGTCCGGCAATACGCCCTGCCTCCAGCGCTTCTTCCACCAGCTTGTTGGGGTGTGCCGTGTTGATGCCGACCAGAGCCCCGTCAGCCTCGATCACTTCCCAGGAATACTTGAGCTTGCGTTTCGGGTTGTCCGACGCCGACAGCCAGACACGAGATCCCGGCTCCTTCAAGCCGAGCATCGAGCCCGGGTTGGCGCAATGGGCCGTGATCGCACCGCCATTGTCGTCCAGAAGAACATCGGCAAGGAAACGCTTGTAGCGCTTGACCAGACGGCCACTGACAAGGGGCGCGGAAAACTTCATGGCAGATCTCTCTCGTGCAGATCAGGGCCGGACGGCCCCGTTCGTTCAGGTGAGCTTAAAGGTCACTTTGACCAGAAATCCGGATCAAGAAGAACCAGGATTGTGAACAGCTCAAGGCGGCCAACCAGCATGGCAAAGGACAACAGCCACTTGGCGCCATCCGGCAGCGGAGCAAAATGCCCTGCCGGGCCGATGACCGGCCCCAGGCCCGGACCGACGTTGCCCACGGATGTTGCCGCGGCGGAGATGGCGGTAACCAGATCCAGATCGAAGAAGGACAAGGCAACGGTGATGATGCCCACCGACCCCATGTAGACAACAAGGAAGGCCAGAACCGAGAAGGACAGTTCAGGCGTCAGTCTTGTTCCGCCGTACTCTTCCGACATGATCCGGTGCGGACGCACCATGCGGCGCAGATGCGCGCGGACGGTACCGAAGAAGACCAGGAAGCGGAAAATCTTGATGCCGCCGGTCGTTGAACCGGTACAACCGCCAACGAACATCAGCAGCAGCGCAATCCCGACAACCGGCGCGCCCCATTGCGAATAGTCGCCCAGCGCATAACCGGTTCCTGTCACGATGGAAACCACGTTGAAGGTGGCCCTCAACAGCGCTTCATCGAAGGGAAAGTGCATGTTGAGGCCGAGATAGACGGTCAGCGTCAAAGCCACGACTGCCAGAAACCCAAGCAACGCCCTCACCTGCGGATCTCGCCAGAGCTGCAGCGGATGACCGCGCAAGGCCTGGACGATCAGCACGAACGGCAAGGCACCGATGATCATGAAAACGATCGCAACCCAACCTGAGGCCGGATTGGTGAAATAGCCGAAGGATTGATCATGGGTGGAAAAACCACCCGTCGCGATCGTGGTCAGGGCGTGATTGAAGGCATCGAACAGCTCAATCCCCGTGACCAGATAGGCGACGATGCACAGGAATGTCAGGAACAGGTAGGCAAGGCCGATCAGCCGGATCAGTTCAACCGACCGGCTGACAATCTTCTCGGACCGATCGGAGTTCTCGCTCTGGAAAAGCTGCATACCCCCGATCCTCAGGAACGGCAGCAGCACGATGGCCATAACGATGATACCGACGCCGCCCATCCACTGCATCAGCGACCGCCAGACCAGAAGGCCCGGCGGCAGACTGTCGATGCCGGTCAGAACGGTGGATCCCGTGGTGGTGAAACCGGATACCGCCTCGAACACCGCATCCGCGTAGCCGATGCCAAGCCACAGGAACGGCAGCGCGCCGAAGGCCGGCAACGTCGTCCACGCAAGCGTCGTGAGAACGAAGGTCTGCCGTGTGTCCAGTCCCTCGCGCAGCGATCCGCCGACGGCAAGAGACAACAGCATGCCGATCATGCCGGTCAGAAGTGCGGAAAAGACAAAGGCCTGCCAATCGGCATTTTTCTGGGCAACGTCCACGATAGCGGGAATGAGCATGGCAGTTGCCAGGCCGACATACAGAAATCCGAGAACATTCAAAACTGGTCTGAGAGAAATCAAGTATCAGTCTTCCCGAAAAACGCTGTGTCGGTCGGCCGATCCGCGAATTGCCGCACCAACCACTCGTCCTAACGCCTTTCTGCCGATTTTCCAATGGCTTTGGCGCGCGTTCCCCGGAAGATGACGGGGATGACCATCCGGGTCTCGGTCAACAAAAGGCATGTCTCACACCGCCAATAGAGCTTGTCCTTACATTTTGGAACCGCCTGGCGAAGTTGATTGGCGTCTGTGCACGGGCACGTTACGCAGGAACAGCGCGGGAAACCGCCAATTTTTTTAGCCCTGTTCAGGATTTCGTAGCGAATAAGAATTACTTTTACGTGCTAATTGCCAATCCAGCTTCCTATACGTGAAATTGACAAGGATTTGGTGCAATAGAACGGCTCGGACTACATTCGCTTGTATTCAGGATCAGCCTCACCCTGGTGGTGATGGTGCTTTGCAGCATCGGGCTGGTCTCAGGGCTTGCCTATCTCGATTTGTCCAGAAGCACTCAGGAAAATGCCACCATCAGGCTGGACCGGGCCGCACGTGCCGCTGCTTCTATGCTGCATTACGGCACGAATGAAAGCTTCAATCCGGTTTTCGCTGATAGTGGTGAGCCGATCATCATTCGCGTTTCCGAAGCTTCTGCCAAACAATCGCTCCAGCCGAGCGAAAAGCTGGACGGCTTGATCGAAACCATAGGCAAGACCAATCAGGGCGCGGCGAATTTGTTCAGCTGGTCGAGCGAGACCAGATCCTTCGACCGCTTCGCCACAACCATCAGCCACCCCAAGGGTGAGCGTCCGCCGGCTTTTTCCATCAGTGAAGGACACCCCGCATTTGCCAGTCTTTCTGCAGGCCAGCCATATGCGGGCAATGTTCCGGTTCAGGGCAGGTTCCGCCTCGCCTATCTGACGCCGATTGTCACCGATGGCGGTAAGCTTGTCGGTGCAATCGCAGTTGATGTCGGCTGGGCAGACGACCTGACATTGGCAGAAAACCGACTGAAGACACGCATGGCCTCTGCAGCCATTGTCATCCTGTTTGCTGTCATCCTTGTGGGTGGATTGTTCCTGCGTTTCGAATTGCGGCCATTGCGCCGCCTGGCAAAGACAGCGGATGAACTGGCCACCGGCACCCAGCCAAAACGCATTCCCTTCACGGACCGGCGGGACGAGATCGGTGATCTGGCGCATGGTCTGGAGAGGGTCACCGACCTGCAGGACAAGCTTCACAAGCTTGCCTATACGGACCCGGTGACCACCGCAGGCAACCGTGCCAGATACTTCTCGGACCTGAGCGAAGCCTTGCAACGGGCAAGGTCCGGCACCTATTCGGCCTCACTGATCCATCTGGATTTCAATGGCTTTGCCAAGGTGAACGACACCTTCGGCCAGCAGGCAGGTAACCGGGTCCTGTTACAGGCCTATGCACGTCTTGCAAATATCTTCGGTCCGAGCGCGCAGATTGCTCGAATTTCGGCAGACGATTTCTGCATTCTCCTGCCCTTTGACAGCAAGGGCGCGATTGCAGAAGACTACGCGGTGCAGGCAATCGACATGCTGTCCGTCCCCTTCCAGCTGGAAGAAGGCGAAATCCGTGTAGAACCAAGCATCGGCATAGCCCTTTTGCCGCAAGATGCAGAGGACGCTGAAACGGCTCACCGTATGGCAGGACTTGCCTTGCGGGCAGCAAAGCGGAACGCAGGCGCACGATACGAATTCTTCTCTCCGCCCCTGAACGACCGCGTCCAGAGTGAAATGCTCACGGAGACGCTGCTGCGGGCCGCACTTCAGACCCGCCAGCTTGTCTTGCATTATCAGCCCCAGGTTTGCCCTGCCGACGGCCGTCTCATTGGCCTGGAAGCCCTGCTCCGTTGGCCACACGAAAAACGTGGCCTCATCCCGCCGGGAGAGTTCATTCCGATTGCGGAAAAGACCGGCCTTATCCTGGACCTTGGCCAATACGTGCTGGAATCGGCGTGCAAACAGGCTGCAGAGTGGCGGCAGGCCGGTTTCGAATTCGGCCAGGTTTCCATCAACGTATCACCGCTTCAATTCCGCCAGTCCAATTTTGCCGACACGGTTCGCCAGACCCTGAACGACTATGGCCTGCCTGCAAGCTACCTGTGTCTTGAAGTGACGGAAAACGTCTTTGTCGACACCAGGGAACAGCTGGTTCTGAACATACTTTCAGAACTTCAGCAGATTGGTGTCCAGCTTTCCCTGGACGATTTCGGCTCGGGTTACTCTTCCCTGAATTATCTGCACCGGCTGCCATTCCAGGAGCTGAAGATCGACCGAGCCTTCATTTCCGGGGCGGATACGCACCCGCAACGCGAACAGCTGTTTGAGGCGATCGTTCGGCTTGGACGCAGCCTGGGCTTGCGTGTGATAGCGGAAGGTGCCGAGACTGCAGGAGAATTCGCGCTGACAGTGACCCATCACTGCGACGGCCTTCAGGGTTATTATTGCTCCCCGGCCGTACCGGCAAACCTCATTCAATCTCAGCTGCAGAGCTTTAGGGCAGCCTTGAAAGCATCCGGCATCACAAGCGGCTCCGACCAGTCCTCCAAGAAACGAGCCTGATCTTGCCCGGGTATCTTACCCCGAGAGCTTTCCCGTCATCAGGATAGGCGCCGCATCCAGCTTGTGCGCGTTCATCATTTCGGCAATCTGCTCGATAGAAGAAACGAGGTGCGTCCTGTCCTCGGCATTCAGATCATCGAACTTTCGCACGAACTCTTCATGCAGAAGGCCAGGCAGGTTTGAGGCAACCTCTTTTCCACTTTTCGTCAGCTTGGCATGGACGATTCGCCGGTCCGAGACGGATCTGTACCGCTCGACAAGACCCTTTTCTTCCAGCTTGTCGAGAATGGTTACCACGGTCGCCGAGCTCAGGTCAGCGTTGTCCGAAAGGGCTTTGGTCGTCACCTCACCCAGATCCCGAATCCCTTGTAAAACAACGATTTGCGGGATCGTGAGCCCGGTCAGTCTGGACACTTCTCTGGAGCGCAAGTCAATGGCCCGGACGATCTTCCGGATAGCCTTGACCACTTGCGATGCCTGCATCGCCTGCATTATTACACCTCTATTAATTTGAACTCTAATGATTAGACCTCTATATAGTGCACGTCCAGTTACAAAACGGAGATTTTTTTCAATATGTGCGGCATTTGCGGCGAAGTAGTTTTCAATGGCAGTCAGGCAAATGTTGTCCGGGTCAGCCGGATGGCGGACGCCATGGCGGCGCGCGGCCCCGACGGTATGGGTGTAACGCAGCGCGGCCGGGTCGCCTTTGGCCACAGGCGCCTGAAGATTATTGACCTGAGCGAACGTGGTACGCAGCCAATGACCGACATGGCGCTTGGCCTGTCCCTGGTCTTCAACGGCTGCATCTACAATTATCAGGAGCTGCGATCCGAGCTGATTGGCCGCGGCTATTCGTTCTTCTCCACCAGCGACACCGAGGTTATCCTCAAGGCCTGGGCCGAGTGGGGCAAGGATTGCTTTTCCAGGTTCCACGGCATGTTCGCCATCGCCATTCACGAGCATGACAGCGGCCGCATTCACCTTGCCCGCGACAGGTTCGGCATCAAGCCGCTTTACCTGAGCGAAGCGAACGGGCGTCTTGCCTTCGCCTCCTCCCTGCCTGCACTTCTGGCAGGCGGTGGCATCGACAAGTCGATCGACCGGGTGGCGCTGCATCACTACATGAGCTGGCACGCTGTCGTTCCCGCGCCGCGCACAATCCTGAACGGCGTGCGCAAGCTGCCCGCGGCCACGGTGCGGACGCTTGAAGCTGATGGCACCTCTTCCGAGTACACCTATTGGGAACCGCGTTTTGAAAAGACGGCGGAAGATCTTGCCCGCAGCGCCGACGACTGGCGCGATGAAGTCCTGGAGAGCCTGCGCACAGCCGTTCGCCGCCGCATGGTGGCCGACGTACCTGTCGGCGTTCTCCTGTCCGGCGGTGTCGATTCCAGCCTGATCGTCGGTCTGCTGGCCGAGGAAGGCCAGAAGGGTCTTGCGACCTTCTCCATCGGCTTTGAAGAGGCCCATGGCGAAAAGGGCGACGAATTCCAGTACTCGGACCTGATCGCCGAACACTACGGAACAAATCACCAGCAGATCTTCATCCCCTCCTCCGAGCTTCAGGAAAACCTGCCCGGAGCGATCAAGGCGATGTCCGAGCCGATGGTCTCCTATGACAATATCGGCTTCTATCTGCTGTCGCGTGAGGTCTCCAAGCACATCACCGTGGTCCAGTCCGGCCAGGGTGCCGACGAAGTCTTTGCCGGTTACCACTGGTATCCGAAGCTCAGCGGCTCCAACAGTCCGGTTTCCGATTATGCCACGGCCTTCTTCGACCGGACTGAAGCACAGATGACAGAGGCTGTTTCCCCCGCCTACCACTGTGCGAGGGATGAAAGCCTTGCCTTCGTCGAAGAGCATTTCGCCCGCTCCGGCGCTGCCGATCCGGTCGACAAGGCCCTGCGGCTCGATACCAACGTCATGTTGGTGGATGACCCGGTCAAGCGTGTCGACAACCACTCCATGGCCTGGGGCCTTGAGGCGCGCGTTCCGTTCCTCGATCACGAACTGGTCGAGCTCGCCGGACGCATTCCTGCCGAGTTCAAGCTCGCACAGGAAGGCAAGGGCGTCCTGAAGGAAGCTGCGCGCAAGGTCATTCCGAGTGCCGTCATCGACCGTCCGAAGGGCTATTTCCCGGTGCCCGCCCTGAAATACATCCAGGGTGACTACCTCGACATGGTGCGCGACACGCTTTCCAGTCAGGCCGCCAGGGAACGAGGCCTCTTCAACGAGGTTTACCTGCAGAAACTGTATGCCGACCCGACCAAATACATAACGCCTTTGCGTGGTTCCGAGCTTTGGCAGGTCGCGCTTCTGGAAATGTGGCTGCAGGCACAGGAGGTCTGAACATGGCCGAGAATGAACCTTCGCGACCGAAAGGTGCGTTTGACCACCGCCTGAAGCGCATGCGCCAGCATGGGCTCAAACCGGAATACCGGCTGGACGAGACGGAAGCCCAGAAGAACCGGTTCATCGATTGCGGCTGGGGACGGCTGGTGTTTGCCAACACCTATGGCGAAACCGAGAAATTGGTCGAGGTCCTGCGCAACGAGCGACCGGACAGACGCGACATCGCGTTCTATGTGCGTGATCCGCATGTGCTTGTTGGCTCGGCCCCGCAGGAGCTGTTCCTTGACCCCTCGCACACGTTCCGCCTGGATCTCGCGACCTACCGGCCGGCGCGCAATCGTCGCAAGGGCTTCACGGTTCGGCGCCTGTCTTCCCGCAGTGATGCGGAGGCGATCAACGAACTTTATCTCACCCGCGGCATGGTGCCGGTGCCGCCGGAGTTCTTCTGGTCGCAACTCGATCCGCGTACCATCACGGTACTCGTGGCGGAAGAAGACGAGACCGGTGTCATCGTCGGCACCGCAATGGGCGTCGATCACAGCCGGGCCACCAATGATGCCGATCTCGGCAGTTCGCTCTGGTGCCTTGCGGTTTCCCCGCAGGCCCGGTTTCCGGGCATAGGGGAAGCCCTGGTCCGGCGCATGGCGGAGGTCTTCAAGGGCAAGGGCGCACCACACATGGACCTGTCGGTGCTTCACGACAACGAACTTGCCATTGGCCTTTACGACAAACTCGGCTTCGAGCGGGTTCCCTATTTCACCATCAAACGCAAGAACACCATCAACGAGGCCCTGTTCGCCGGCCCTGCCGTTGAAGACAAGCTCAACCCTTACGCCACAATTGTCGTGAACGAGGCACGGCGGCGCGGTATCCAGGCGGAGATCATCGACGCGGAAGGCGGCTTCTTCCGCCTGTCCTATGGTGGCCGCTCGGTCGCCTGCCGGGAATCCTTGAGCGAATTCACCAGTGCCGTCGCCATGTCCATCTGCGACGACAAGGCCACCACGCGCCGGATCGTCGAAAGGGCCGGTGTAAACGTGCCTGACCAGATCCTGGCAGGATCCGCTGACGAGATCGCCGCGTTTCTGGACCTGCACGGTTCGGTTGTGGTCAAGCCTGCGCGCGGTGAACAGGGCAAGGGCATCGCCATCGGACTGACAACGACCGAAGACGTCATGGCTGCGGTCGAAGTCGCCCGTACCTACTCCAACGATGTTCTGGTGGAGGAATTCGTGACCGGTCAGGATCTGCGGCTTGTCGTGATCGACTACAAGGTGGTTGCGACCGCCCTGCGCAAACCGGCCGAGGTCACCGGAAACGGCAAGGCCACGATAGGAGAACTGATCGAAATCCAGTCCCGCCGCCGGTCTGCGGCAACAGGCGGGGAATCCAGGATCGAAGTGGACGACGAGGTTCTGCGCTGCCTCACAGCCAACGGCTTTCAGCTGGAAGATATCCTGCCAGAAGGCAAGACCTTGCCGGTCCGCCGTACGGCCAACCTTCATACCGGCGGCACCATTCATGATGTGACTGGCGAAACCCATCACACCCTGATCGAAGCCGCGATCAAGGCAGCGCGCGCAATTGAAATTCCGGTGACAGGCATTGACTTGATGGTCAAAGACCCGCGACAACCGGAGTACCGCTTTATCGAGGCGAACGAGCGGCCGGGGCTCGCCAACCACGAACCTCAGCCAACCGCAGAACGCTTCGTGGACTTCCTGTTTCCCCTGTCGGTGCCTCAACCCGTCAGGACGACCTTGAACCGGGCCGGAACATGACCTTGCTGAATATCGATATTTCCTATTTGAGCGATCGACTGAAGGAACTTCTGAAAATCCCCAGCCCGACGGGCTATACGGACGAAATTGTCCGTCACGTTTCCAAGGAACTGGAGGCGCTGGGGGTATTTTACGAAATTACCCGCCGTGGCGGTGTTCGGGCGAGAGTGTCCGGCAAGTCGCGCCGTCCCGCGCGGGCCTTCGTATCGCATCTCGATACGCTTGGGGCTCAGGTAAAATCGCTGAAAGACAACGGTCGGCTGGAGCTTGTGTCTATCGGCCACTGGTCCGCCCGCTTCGCGGAAGGAGCCCGCACGACGATCTTTTCCGAAAGCGGCGCATACACCGGCACCATCTTGCCGCTGAAGGCGTCGGGGCACACCTACAACACAGGCGTGGATGAACTTCCGGTCGGCTGGCCCTACGTCGAACTTCGCGTAGACGCCTATTCCAAGTCGGTAGACGACCTGCACCGGCTTGGTATCGACGTCGGCGATTTTGTTTCCATAGACCCGGCGCCGGAGTTCCTGGAAAACGGCTTCATCGTTTCCCGCCACCTGGACAACAAGGCAGGTGTTGCGGTGATGCTGGCGGCGATCAAGGCGCTGGTGGAATCCGACATCGAACCGACGGTCGACGTGTTCTGGCTGTTCACGATTGCAGAGGAAACCGGCCATGGCGCCCAGTCCATCTTGACGCCAGACATCGCGTCGCTGGTTGCCATCGACAACGGCACCACTGCCCCAGGGCAGAATTCGGACGAATTCGGCGTCACGATCGCCATGGCGGACCAGACCGGACCGTTCGACTATCATCTCACCCGCAAGATGGTCCAACTCTGCCGGGACAACGACATCAAGTTCCAGAAGGATGTCTTCCGCTTCTATCGCTCGGATGCGGCAACCGCCATCGAAGCGGGTGCGGACGTGCGCACGGCGCTGATCACATTTGGCGTTGATGCCAGCCACGGCTATGAGCGCATCCACATGCACGCGCTGCGCTCGCTCGCCGAACTGGCGACCGGCTATGCCCTCAGCCCGGTGGAAATCCAGCGGGACGCCCGCGAATTTGCGGACCTCAAGGGCTTTACCCGTCAGCCGACCGCCGATGCCGACCAGACACTCAATCCGGAGACGGACGAACCGCTGCCGGAACCGGCGGGCGAATAACGCCCGCCGCCGAGACCGGCTCGTTCAGCGGTTGAGTTCCGCGATCATGTGCCAGTGCCACGAGCCGGGCTTCGAGTGCACCTTGTCTTCCAGGTAACTCAGCTCAAACCGGTCGAAAAGCGACACCAGCTCACTCGCATTGCAATAGAAATGCGGGTGATCCTTGTCGTCGTCCCCTTCACGAACCCACGTGTCCGCGGCAATTTCCGTCCCGATCCCGAAGTTCGCGTTGCGCTTTGACAGCATGGTTCCCTGGTAGATTCCGCCAGGCTTCAACACCCGGGCAATCTCCGAAATGGCTGTACGGACGATCGACGGATCACCGTGATAGATCACGTTGAAGGACAGAACATAGTCGAAACTGTCGTCCTCAAAGGGCAGCGACGTCATCGGCGCCAGATGCGTCGCGATCTGCATGCTTTCCAGTGCCGCGCTCTTTTTCAGCTCGGCCAGCCCGGCTTCGGAGAGATCCATCGCGTGGGTCTCGAACCCGGCGCGGGCAAAGGAAAGCGCATGTCGGCCAACCCCGCAGCCCAGATCCAGGGCCTTCACCGGCCCCTGCTTCTGAAGTCTTTCGATCAGACCGGCAACGTCAGCCTCCGGACGCAGCCAATCCGCTCGGCCTTCTTCTGTCTGCCAGCGCTTGTCCCACGCGAGATGGGCGGTATCGGTTTTTTCCAGAGTGTGCGTGTCGCTCATTGAGACGATCCTTCCAGTATCCGGCTGCGGGCGATTGTGCCAAGCCGCTCAACACAAAGAACCAGCACGAAGATCATCAGGATGATGGTCATCGCGAGCTGGTAGTCGAAAAAGTCCATGGCCACCTTGAGTTCGATGCCGATACCCCCTGCCCCGACAAGACCAAGCACGACTGAGGACCGTGTCGCCTTTTCAAGCGCGAACAGCGAGGTGGTGATAAAGGAGGGCATCGCGGCAGGTACCACTGCACAGAAGATCGTGTCGAAACGCCCTGCACCGGCCGCTGTCAGCGCCTCGGTTGGTCCTTTCTCCACATCCTCCATGGCTTCTGCGAAGAAGCGTCCGCAAAAACCGATGGTGTCGACGGCAATCGCAAGCGTGCCCGCGAATGGGCCAAGTCCGACCGAAATGACAAAGACCAATGCCCAGACCAGATCCGGCACCGTCCTGAAGAGGGCAACCAGCAAGCGGGCACAGGTATAGACAGCCCGGGACAACATCGACGGCCGCGTCAGGCCTTTTGCGGCCAAGATCGCCAACGGCAGGCTGAGGACGATGCCGATAAGTGTGCCCGCGAGCGCCATCTGAAACGTTTCCAGCAACGCCTTTGACAGTTGCGGCAACCTTTCCAGCGAAGGCGGCCAGGCCCTCGACAGGAAGTCGACCAGCGCCGGACCGCCAGAAACCAGCGCGGAAAACGACCAGCCTGCCCCCTGAAACGACCAGACTACGAAGGCCAGCAGCGCGACATAGGCGACAAAATGAAATGCACCCGGGCGTTCAAACCGATCCGGCATGCGGGAGCGTTTCAATGTCAGGAGATCAGCCATAATGCTTCCCCAGATCCGCAACACTCAGGTTGCTGCTCTTCTCGTCCAGAACGACTTCCCCCTGCCGGATTGCAAGGACCCGATCGGAGTAGGCGAGCGCCTGCTGCACGTTGTGCGAGGTGAACAGGAGCGTGATCCCCTCCTCTCGGGTGAGTTGGCGGAAAAGGTCCATCACTTCCTGGCCGGCAACCGGATCAAGGCTGGCAACGGGTTCGTCCGCGACGATCATTCTGGGCTGCTGCATCAAGGCTCTGGCGATCGCAACCCGCTGGGACTGACCGCCCGAGAGCTGGTCCGCCCGTTTCAGTGCATGGTCCGCGAGCCCTACCCTTTCGAGGCAAGACATTGCCCGGTCACGCAATGCCGTTTTGGCCAGGAACTGCGACCAGCCGCGCATGCCACCGGTGCGGCCAAGGTTCCCATGGATTACGTTGGTCAACGCCGAAACACGAGGCACCAGGTTGTGCTTTTGAAAGACAAAACCGACCTCGACGCGAACCCGCCTGAGCTGGCGCTGTCGCGCGGAGGAAATGTCTTCACCGAACAACACAACCGAACCGGCTTCCGGCTCGATCAGGCGCAGCGCACAGCGCAATGCGGTCGATTTTCCGGCGCCGTTTGAACCTATCAAGGCAACCGCTTCCTCACGGCCCACGGAGAAGGAAACTTCGCGCAGCACACTCCGGTCCTTGCCGAAAGTCTTGCAAAGGCCTTCGACCTTCAGGTCACACGGCGTCTCCGTCACGGGCTGTCGGGCTGGGACCGCCGGCGCAATTGCGCCGGCGGACTGGAGCAGAGGCTGCGCCATTATTCGCCGATGAACTTGTCGTATTGCGGGAAACCGGCGGTGGTGTACATGGACCGCACCAGGTCATAGGCACCATCTTCGATCGCCACCAGATCCATTCCCGAATACTTGTCGTTTTCCTCGTGCTGCAGGATCGCGGCGATGATCGACTTCTTGTTGTCGAGGATCGCCTGACGCAGGCTTTGCGCTGTCGCAGGATCGACATGGGCTCCGGCCATGATCATGTCGTTCGGCAGATCGCCGGAACGGGCGATCACCCGGAAAAAGCCGTTCGGGACGCTGTCATCCTTGTTGCGGGTGCCAATCCACGAATTGTGATTGATCCCGATGGCGGCAACATCACCCTTCTTCAAGGCTTCATGCGCAATGTTGCGCGAAGTATGCAGCTTCTCGATGTCCTTGACTGGATCGACGCCATAATCGGCCATCAGCTGCATCGGGCACAGCATGTTAGAAGTGGAACCGATATCACCGAAGGCCACCTTCTTGCCCTTGAGATCGGCCGGCCGCGTGAAACCACTGTCGGCTCGTACGACGACGGCACAGAAGTAATCCGGACGGCCAAGACCTATGAGGGGACGGGCTTCGGTCAGTTTGTTGATCACGATGTACTCGGCGGGACCGGTTACGACAAAGTCGACGCGTTTGGCGCGCAAGGCTTCAGCCGCCGCGGTCCGGCTGGTAACCGGGAAAAACTCGAAGGTGTGGTCTGTTGCATTTTCAAGGGCGTTCTTGAACGGCCCCCATTCAACCTGCAGCCGCTCCAGGCCCTCAACATCGGTAACGGCCAGTTTGAACGTGTCGGCCAGGGAAGAAGACAGGGAAACGGCAAGAACGGCAGCCGCGAGTGCGGCGGATTTCAAAAAGCGCATGACAGGAACTCCTCAGACAGCCGAAACAAAGCCGGCAAGGCAACAGGAGCGTAACGACAAGCGCACCGCGGAACGTGACTGTATTATGTAAATTTTACGAAATTTACATCAGAGAAAGATGGATCTACGAAGCAGAAAATTTCTTTAACTTCGAACTTCCAGACAAATCTTGATCTTATTTGTTTTCCGGCAAATTTTCTCGATGCCTCTGTCGTAAAACTTCATAAAAGTATAATCGTATAGACATCTGTTCTCGGCACATGTCTGCTAGTTCGCTCTCCGTTTTTCGGAGGGCCCGATGCTGGTCATTGAGCAATTATCTAAAGTCTTTGGAGACCTGACCGCGGTGGACAGTGTCTCCCTCGCCATTCCCAAGGGACAGATGGTCGGCGTGATCGGCCGGTCCGGTGCCGGCAAGTCCACGTTCCTGCGCATGATCAACCGGCTGGCCGACCCCAGCCGGGGGACGATCCTCAACGAGGGAAAGAACATCACGGCCCTGAAGGGTCGCGATCTGCGCCTTTGGCGCGCGTCCTGCGCCATGATCTTTCAGCAGTTCAATCTCGTCGAGCGCATGGATGTGCTGACCAATGTCATGGTTGGCCGTATCGCCCACACTGGGTTCCTGCGCTCCATGACACGATCCTTCACTGACGAAGACCGCGCCCGCGCCATTGAAGCCCTGGACCGGCTGGACCTTGTACCCCAGGCGCTGCAACGCGCGGGAACCCTTTCCGGCGGACAGCAGCAGCGCGTCGCCATCGCCAAGGCGCTGGTGCAGAACCCGCGCATCATGCTGGCCGACGAACCGATTGCTTCACTTGATCCGGCCAACGCCAGCCGTGTGATGGACGCCTTGCGCGAAATCAACCGGACGGACGGTCTCACGGTGCTGGTCAATCTGCACACGCTCGACACCGCCCGTGCCTACTGCGACCGGATCATCGCAATGAAGGACGGGCGGGTTCAGTTCGACGGCACGCCGGACACCCTGACCAGTGAAAGGGTTCGGCAAATCTACGGATCCGACGATCTTTCCGGTGACATCAACGAAGCAGTCACCTCCACCTCCCTTTCGACAACCACTTCCCGGCCACCGATGAAGGCTGTCGGGGCCTGACCTTCGCGAAGCGGATCATCCGCTCTCGCTCTTGAAGCGGCCTTTGCCGCGCAAATCGCCGGATCTGCCGGCACCAAAGGAGACTTGAGATGAAGGCCATTTTTGCAGCAGCCGTTTCCGCTGCCGTTCTTGCAGCCTCCCCGGCCCTGGCGGACAGCTGGAAGGACCAGTACAAGACAGTCAAGTTCGGCATTCTTTCCGGTGAAAACGAAAAGGACCGGATTGCCCGTTACACGCCTTTCGAAAAGTACCTGGAGAACGAACTCGGCGTTGATGTCGAAATCTTCACCGCCGGATCCTATGACGGCGTGATCCAGGCCATGGCGGCCGACCAGATCGAATTCGCCTTCTTCGGTTCGTCTTCCTATGCCGCTGCCTACACGGAAACCAACGGCGGTGTCGTTCCGCTTGTCTCCCGCCTGCAGAAGGACGGTTCCACCGGTTATTTCTCGGTCGTCGCCGTGCGTTGCGACAGCGGCTACAAGACCCTTGACGACCTGAAGGGCAAGACACTGGCTTTTGCCGATCCGGACAGCACGTCCGGTTACGCCGTGCCTTACTTCAACCTCAGCAAACAGGGCTACGAGCCGAAAACCTATTTCGGTGCCATTCCCTTCTCCGGAGCCCATGAAACCGGTGTGCTTGGTGTCTACAACAAGCAGTACGACGCTGCCGCTACCTACATCACCAACGAGGAAGACGGCATTCCGCAGCGCATGGTCACCAAGGGCATGATCGAGAAGGACTCGATCTGCACCATCTGGAAATCACCGGAAATCACTTCCGGTCCGCTGGCTGCCCGCAGCAACCTGCCTAAGGGCCTGATCGATGCCATGCGCACCGCGGTCATGGAAATCCCGGAAAAGGATACGCTGGCCTTCATCGAAATGACCGGCGGCGAAGACAGCACCCAGGAAGCGTGGATCGAGGTTGATCACGACCGTTACCAGTGGATCGTCGAAATGCGCGACTGGCTGAAGAAACAGCGCCGCGGCGGCTGACTTTTCAGAGCGAGGGAGGAAACCGGCTGATCCGGGTTTCTCCCGACGACCCGACCATCGTCATCCCGGGCGGCACTTCGCGTCTCCCGGGATGACGCCTGGATAAACTTGTGGCGCAGAAAGCTGCGGCGTCAGCGCCTCCTGCCCAAAATCATCGGAACTAGAGGCATGACAGCGCTCTCCCCTGCCATTGACCGGTTCGAAATCGATTATGCTGCCGCCCGCCGGTCAGCCCTCCGGGTAAACCTCGTCTCGACCACGGTCTTCGCACTCTGCTTCTTCGCAACAGCGTGGTTAGGCGGTTTCTTCGACATGACCGACGTCACCCTGCCCGATGGCGACCGTGTGTCCATGTGGAAGATCTGGGCAGGTTTGCCACGGCTTGGAGAGTATCTCTACAAGACCTTGCCGGAGCTTCACCGCGAGACACTCGGGGCGGATCTTGCCGGTTGGTTCTGGCGCTGGAAGGTCTGGCTCTGGCTGCTCCTGGAAACGATCCTGATTGCCTATATGGCAACATTGCTTGGCATCATCGGTGCGTTTCTCCTCAGTTTCCCGGCGTCACGGAACCTCTCCCCCAACAGACTGGTCCTGAATGTCACCCGCCGGTTCCTGGAAATCATCCGGACGGTTCCGGATCTCGTCTGGGCCCTCATTTTCGTTTTCTGTTTTGGCGTCGGCCCGCTGGCCGGTGTTCTCGCCATCGGTCTTCATGCCACCGGCGCTCTCGGCAAGCTCTATTCCGAAGCCAACGAAAATGCCGACATGCGCCCGCTCGAAGGCATCAAGGCGTCGGGCGGCACCTGGTTCGACCAGATCCGCTACGGCATCGTGCCCCAGGTTGTCCCGAACATCATCAGCTACACGCTGCTGCGGTTCGAGATCAACGTACGGTCCTCCTCCATCATCGGCTTCGTCGGCGCAGGTGGCCTGGGCCAAGAGATCCGCGTGGCAATGTCCCTGCAGGAATACACCGATCTTTCGGCGCTGTTCCTGATCGTCTTCCTCACCGTGATCGTCATCGACATGCTGAGCGAAAAGGTGCGTCACCGCATCATCGGCCTGACCGGAAAAGGCATCTGATCATGACCGTACAACGTCCAGATATCGCCCGCGCCAGAACGCTCGTGCCAGGCGCCTTTTCAAAACCGCTCCGGACGCGTCTGATCCGCCTCGCCGGTTGGTCGGCTTTCCTTCTTTTGACCGGCTGGTGCCTGTGGGACTTCGGCTTTGCGCCTGAAAAACTCCTTCACGGAGCGACCCGCTTTGGCGATGTGCTCGCCTTCATGTTTCCACCCCACATCTGGACAAGCTGGGCGGAATGGCAGGAAGTTCTGAAAGGTCTCGGGGAAACTGTCGCCATGGCGTTCATGGGCACGCTTCTGGGAGCCCTGGTTGCGTTTCCACTGGCATTCCTGGGCGCCAAGAACATCCTGCCACTGTCCTGGCTCCGGCTCGGTGTCAGGCGCGGTTTCGACGCCCTGCGGGCAATCGAACAGCTGATCCTCGCACTCGTCTTCATCCGCGCCTTCGGCCTCGGGCCGCTGGCCGGCATTCTGGCCATTGCGGTTTCGGAAGTCGGCACGTTTTCGAAGCTCTTTTCGGAAGCCATAGAGAACACCAGTCAAAAGCCGGTCGAAGGCGTGCGCGCTTCCGGCGGCGGCAGCCTGCAGACAATCCGCTTTGCGGTTCTGCCGCAGGCCCTGCCGGTGATCCTGTCGATCATCCTCTACAATTTTGAATCCAACACCCGCACCGGCACCATCCTTGGCATTGTCGGCGCCGGAGGCATCGGCTTCCTCCTCGCCGATCGAATCCACGCCTACCGCTGGCCGGAAGCCTGGACGATCATTTTCCTGATCATCTTCATGGTCTACCTGATCGACGGCTTCTCCGGTTTCCTGCGGCGGCGGATCATCGGCCTGGAACCGGGGCGAAAGTAATTTACACCTGGGGGAGAGGCAGCGTTTTTCTCCTCCCGCCGAGTTTCCTTTTTCCGCTGCATGCCTCCCAATCAGCAAGACCTCGGAAAATCCTGATCAACGCCTCATGCTCACCTCGGAAACGGCATGGATGCCATGGTCAAGCCATGGCATCCATGCCGTGACCTCACCACACGATCAGTCCCCAAAAAGGCAACGCACATCAAACAGTCGAATGATCAGAGCACCCGCTGTCCGTTCCGCCAGGCCTGCTTGATGAAGGGATGTCCGTTGAGGACGCCGACATGAAGCAGGTCGGCGCGTTTTCCTTCTGCGATCTCGCCTCTGTCTGACAGTCCGGCAACCTCGGCCGGGGTTTTCGAAACCATCCGGATAGCTGCCGGAAGGTCGGCGTGGAACGCATCGTCCAGCCCCACAAGAAACGCACAGTCGAGCAGCGAGCGCGGGACGTAGTCCGAAGCCAGGATGTCGACGAGATCTTCCGCCAACAGTGCGCTGACCGCGATGTTGCCCGACTGGGACCCGCCGCGAATGACGTTGGGCGCACCACCGACGACGTGCATTGCGTGGCTCTTGGCCTTGCGGGCTGCCTCCAGTGTGCACGGAAACTCCGAAACGCTGATACCCTCGCCGAGGGCTTCGTCGATGTGTTCCAGTTCCGTATCGTCGTGACTGAGCAGCGGCAGCTTGTATGCATGCGCCAGCGCGACCACAGCCGGACGAACCTTCGAGCTGATTTCATCGGAGAAGTTCAACAGTTCCTGCGTCTCACGCTCGGCAACGGCACGTGTTTCGCCCGTGTCGGCCATGCGGCGGTGAATATAGGCCTCGACGTCCTTGCTCTGGCGTCGGCCCGGCAGGTGTTCCATCACCGACACCATGCGCACGATGTCCTTGCCGATGTTTTCTTCCGTCAGACGCGTGGTCTCGCCATCTGTAATCTCGCAGCGCAGGTGCACCAGATGCTCCGACTTGAGCATGCCTCCGGACTGAAGCGTTTCCAGGGCGTCGATCATTGGCGCCAGGATTTCGCGGCGCTCCGGGTTCTTGATCGTCGCCCCCACGCAGAGGCTGTCGAACACGGTGGTGATGCCGCTGCCGATGATCTGAGCATCATGGGCCATCGCCGCTCTGAGCGGATCCCAGCGCACATGTGCACGCGGAAAGACATGCTTTTCGAAGTGGTCGGTGTGAATGTCGACCACCCCCGGCAGCAGGTAATCAGCCTCGAGATCGAACCCGGCTTGCGGCGCGCTGCCCTGGTCCACCGAGACAATCCCGCTTTCGGAAAAGGCAATGTGACCACTGACGACTTCATCGGCGAGCACCAGCCGGGCGTTTTTCAGAACTGTCAGGGCACTGCCGGAGGGCACGCGATTGTCGGCATAAGTCATGGAAACTCCTTCCGGCGAGCAGGTCGAACGAATTCGAGGATGGCCCGGTAGCGGACCGCAATGAGATGTGACACCGCGAGAGCGGGAGTGAACTGGGGCCGGAAGCAAACGCGTTTCCGGTTGATCGACCGATGATCTAGCGCTCTTTCGGGCGCAAATTGTGACAGTCGTTCAACGGATCCATGACAATCCGGAAAAATCTGCAGATTGCAGGCGAAGGGATGGATTAGCAGGGTCGGACACAAAATCTGCGCTCAACCGGCTGGAAAGGCAAGAGCACAGGGAAGAATGACAGGTCAGAAAGGGAACCTCGAACCAAGCCGCCGTTCAAGTGGGCCAAAGGCCGGTAGCGCAACAAACCATGGTGCGGGCGACGGGACTCGAACCCGTACAGCCTAGGGCCGAGGGATTTTAAGTCCTAGTTACAGACTTGCAACTTACTGTTTTATATATGTATTTTGTCAAATATTGTGTGTATGTGTAAGATACTGTGTAAGAGTTTTGACACATAAATCAGAAAGTTGCCGCAAAAAGCAGCACCCAAAGGCTCTGCAAAAAAAGCGCCTGCGGTGCGCGCGCCGCCACCAATCCATTTGCCCTTCCCAAGCAAGTCACAGGTCCCGGCAGGCAGGGTCAAGGCCTTGCCGCGCAAGCGGGGCCGAACGGCCGCCTTGACGCTGACAACGGGCCTGTCACTTAAAAATCAGGCAAATGAACCGATGCTGATGAAAACGGACGAACCGCAGACGGCGGTTGGGATTGCTTGCCCAGCCCACGCAGCACACCGGAAGCGGTGTGCAATAGTGAACTTCTGTTGGAGGCGAAAACGCTAATCGACAGAGATACCTTCAGATTGGGCTTTGTCCAAAATTTCAAGCAATATGAAACTCTGCTTTTCTGTTGGAGTCTTGGCAGGCACCTGGGTGGCAATCCGCAGAATTCCAACCTCCTTCTCGTTGAACAGCTTTCGACGATTGCCTTCCTCAAGAATTTCCCCCCACTTCCGGGCAGAAACCTTCAACACAGCAATCTGTGCCTCAATACCGTTGTCTATTTTTTGAGTTTTCTTAGCTTCACGAACTTCGCGTTTTTGCTCATCCTGCGTTTTCAGGCTGTCAAAAAACGCTTCAGGCAGCAAATCCTCAAGCCGGGAAATGTCACCCTGGATCCGTGTCCAGCAGGCATCCTTTTTACACCACTCCGAGATGTTCGATATGCCGCCAGGCGGATTGGAAATGAACTCGTTTACAAACTCACCTGCAATGGCAAGCGCACTGTCCAGGTAAGAAGGAACTGCCTGCAAACGCCAGATGAAGTCGATGTCGAGAGACTTCTCCTTACGTTTACAGCACTCCGCAAGAGCCGCTATTGCATAAGCAACAATATTTGCCCGATATCCACCATTGTACCATGGTTGATCAGAAATAATTCTTTCGGCTCTTCGAAAAATAATTGCTCTTACAACAGCACGTTTGAAATAAAGTTCATTGAAAAAGTCCGGTGATTTTTCCCAGGCTTTGCCGATCCGCATCGCATATTTGGCGAAGTTCTTCTGAGCGCCAAGATTGACCCATTTGGGATGGTCATCCCAGACGTTCTCAAACTTTGCGAGATCCGTTTTGGTGAACATCTGCGATTTCGGAGTCTCAGCGAGGAATTTCTTTTTCTGCGCCGCAGTGAGTTTGGATTGCGCGTCAGCAAACTGGCCTCGGGCGCGCTCGTAAAACCACTTGGTTTCGCGTTGAGACCCTTGCTGGGCCGGTGCCCAGATCCTGCGTGAAAAATCCTCCATACGCACATGAAACGGATGGTTTGAGAAGAAATCCGCAGCATTCACCTTATTCTGCGTATTCGCATACTCGGAAATGCGGGGAACGACCTCTTCACTTTTTTCATCGTCAATAACGGTAAGCTTCATCTGCACAAAGACCTTGCCCAGATCGGCTTTGTCTCCGCGCCTCGTGTGAAACAGAGAGGCCGTGGTCTGACCGCCGTTCACAATCTGGAGGTCTTTGATACCGTCGATGACAAGTCCGTCATCGGTATTCCTTGACGTCACGCTCTCGGCGGTTGCCGTTAAACCGTTGTTGTACGCAAAGAACATCTGGGGTTCTGTCAGTATGGTCGTTCGGATCCCCTTGTTTACCTTTGCTCGTGCCTGAAGAAAGCTGCGAACGTTCCTCTCAAGCAGTCGGGCGCCATACTTTTCATAGAGATCCGCCAGAATGTTTCCCGGAATGACCAGGAGATAGGATTTGTAGATTTCAGATCCCAGATGAGCGGGCAAACAGGCGATCGACTGTCCGAATGTACCCGGGAAATCAATCTCAAGGGCTTCCTTGTGTCCCCGTGAGCTCTGCTGCCGCTGCAGGCGGGAAATATCCCAGATCTGGCGTGTAACGGGAATACCTTCCACAATGACATCATCCAGATCCTGAAATCTGTCGCTGAGTGTCCGCTCGGAAAGCAGATAGCATTCCACGCGCCGGATTGAGCTCCTGCGATCGAAGAGCTGCCTTGCCAGATCATATTCAGGGGTGGTGACATCCAGCTCCTGATAGAGCTTTCCACGGAGGCTGGCGTCTAGAAATCCTGACAACCGTCTAAACGCGGTCTCCACATCCGTCTTGGTGAGAGTGGCCAGTTCTGTTCGGAACTCAAAATCCGCGATGAAAAGACTCAACAGCCCTTCGTCATCAAACCAGAAGCCGTCCACACGCATGCCGCGGCTTCGATAGTGGCACCCGGAAAAATCCTCAATGGTTCCGCC
The DNA here is from genome assembly GCF_017743835.1 of Labrenzia sp. R5_0. Taxonomy (NCBI): domain Bacteria; kingdom Pseudomonadati; phylum Pseudomonadota; class Alphaproteobacteria; order Hyphomicrobiales; family Stappiaceae; genus Labrenzia; species Labrenzia sp. R5_0. The sequence goes on from NZ_JAGHRK010000002.1 coordinate 31,495, forward strand.
TTCGCGGAGCTCATCCGTCATGAGCGTCATAAACGACGAAAGCTGAAAGTCCTGATTCACCTCGGCATCGACCATCAGCCGCTGGCGAAAATCATGAAAAAATTCTTCGGTTGTCTGATCCATCTCAGGTCCAAACCTCCGTCTCATCACACTTGTGACCTTCAATGACCTCCAGCTGGATATCGTAGTTCAGGCGGGCAAGCCCCGCCGGAATGGCTGATCTGACCAGTCGTGGAAAGTATTCCTCCACCCTATAGAATTGCATGTCCGCCACGATGAATGCCGGCTCGTCGTAGTCCGGCAACTCGAAATAGCCGATGGACGATATCTTTCTGCCGAATTCATTCAAAGCCGCAGGATCTGTGATTTCTCCTTCGACGATCCGAACAAGTTCATTCAGAGAATGAGCATGCGGTCCATGTTCCGGAGCGGTCACTAGACGAACAACCGCCAGGTAAAGACGATCACTTAATGCTTCGAGCTGATCTTCGGAAGTTATCCGTACTGAGTTGCGTTCTCTCCCGCTTATGGCTTTCGTCTCGATCGCCAAATCGCGCAACTGAAAATCCTGATGAACCTTATCCGGTCCGCACCATGCCGACACTGCCTCCGACGGATTGCCGGTAAAAGCCAGAACCTTTCGCAAAATCCAGAGTTCAGCAAACAGGCCGCGCACTTCGCTATCGCTTAGCTTGCGGCTCCTTTTCCCGGACAGGAACGTCCGCCAGCGCATGATCTGACTGCTGGTAATTCCAAAGGCATTGGAAGAGTCTTCCGCAAGTTCAAGAGCGGCGATCACAGAACGGCAGAAACTGTAGAAAAGGTCGGCGTTGACATGTTCTTCCAGCGTAATGACGATGACCTGCACGTTGTCGATCAGCCGAAGATCAACAGCCATCCCCCGCACGGAAAGGTCCAGCCTTTTGAATTCTCTGGCATAGTCGCCATCAAGCTCAATGATCAGCACATTCTGTGACTGAGTGTCCTTGCCCCATGAGACAGGCACGACCGTATCTGCGGACGCGAGGCGTTTGTTAAACCCGGTGGGAGGCCGCTTGATATCAGCCCAAGGCAATTGACTAGTCATCAAAATCCTCTTCATCCTCGGGAAGATCGTTCGGCTCTCCAACCATTTTTTCCAGCCAGACTCGGTTGACCACCACGGAAATCTCTTTTTCAAACAAACCGTCAGGATAACTGAGACCGAATGCCGGGATCTGCCGCCCTGGTTCCAGTCCGGTACCTGTGATTTTCAGCATGTGCAGCATAAGCAGCGGTTTGTTGCGGACGCGCCGGTAATACCGGTCGGAGACGTTGCTGTTTTTGTTCTTCTCGTCCTGCCGAGCGTCCTGTTCCGCCTCGTCAATCTGAGGCTTGGTGAGGCCCAGCATTTCATCGCCACGGCTGGCAACACGGTCCTTGTTCATCCTGACAAGGCCGGGAACAGCAGGGTCGTAAAGAACCTTTCGCTCCTGATATCCAAGCTTGAAATTATCAAGATCCGCGTCATTTCCAGGCGGAGAAATCAGAAGCACATCGCCGGTCTTGAACTGGTCCGCAATGGCGTGGAGATATTCCAGAGCATATCGTTTCTTTTCCAGAAAATCGGAATGGACCTGGAAGCGGCCCAGAAATTCCTCGATCTCTGAGACCTCCACATCACACAGAAACAGCCCCTTTTTCGTCGGCGTGATCGCACCCGAACCTTTTCCGAAACCGGATTGCCAGTATTCGGTGATCAGATCGGTGTTGCTTTGCGTGATTTTTTCATCCAGTGACAGCGCCGTCGATTCAATAAGGCGGCCGCTGTAGTTCTGCTGAATAATATATTCCTTGCCGGCTCTCATCTTGTTGGCGGCAGTAATCAGAAGACTGTCGGGATGAGCCTGAACATAGAGGCCGAAATCGATAGGGCTCAGGTTCTGGAGGCGCATCCGACGAATCTGCTGTCTCAGTTCATCGGCAGCTTCCGCAATATGGGCGTACCAGCGAATGGAATCCTGCGAGAGATAAACACGGCACAGGTCTTCAAACCCGGGTCGGTACCCGAACCATCTCCCCATCTGCATGAGCGTGTCATACATCCTGGTGTTCCGGTACATATAGCTGACAGTGAGCCCTTCAATTGTAAGTCCGCGCGAGAGACTTAATCCGCCTATGGCCACTGCTGTAAGACCGACACCTTCTTTGGCGTACTTTCGGTAATCCAAAGCCTCATCCGACTTACTGTTGACCACAAACAGCTTCAACCCGCTCATCACGTTGTTGAGCTCGGTCTTGACCTGAGGCCAAGTCACTTCAGAACCGGAAAATTCCTCATCAAACACCTCCTTCAGAGCAGCCATGTGAGCATTGGCTGAGGAGACTTTTTCCGGCATGGCGTAGTTTGTGCTTACCGCATCCTTCAACTTCTTCTCGTAAATGCTCAGAAAATTTCGAATGGTTTTCTGAACATCAACAAACCGCGATGTGTTGATAAGCATCGAACAGTGTTTGTTTCTCTGCCCTCTGAGGTTTCGAATTGCACGGGCAACGATGAAAACGCGCAGCGCCCTGTACAGAGAGGGCGGGAGATCTGTTATCTGATCGTCTTTTTTGTGTGTCAGACGAAGATAATCTTCTCCATCCTGAATCGGGCGAAGAATCCGGTCACTGGTCTGTTCGTCGAGGAATACCGTCCGGGGACCGAAGTATGACGTCGGCGCGTCGAGAGAATAAATGAAATCTCTCGGGAAAAGCTCTTCCCGAACGTCGTTGTCGTATGCGTCCGGATCAATGAATATGTTGGCAAATGGCGTCGCTGTGTATCCGACGTAACATTTTTTCGCAAACAACGAGAGAATGTTGCGGATTTCGCGGTTGGTTCTGGTTGGTTTGAGATCCGGCTTGTTCGTATTGATGGAAGCATTGTCAGCTTCGTCATCAATCATAAGCATAGGCACGTCCGTTATCTGTCCGCCACCTTTCGCGTTCATATCGCGGAGCCACCCGTACAACTGGGTTAGCGTGGAAACATTCTTTTTGATGACAAAGACGATCGGTTTGCTGAAATCGTTCAGCTGCCACCCGCTCTGATTTGCAGTTTTTTTGCTGAAGTCATCGTGTATGGTTGTTACAGTCACCGGGTGCGGGTAATCAGGATTGTTCAATCCCACACCGACCGGAATACGATCCAGCGGATCGCTGGATTTTCCGACAAACCCCTCGTCGATCCGTTCCTGGGTCTGGCTGCGCAGGTTGTTGTGAATGCCTGCGATTACAATAATAAACTTGTATCCCGCATCTGCTGCTCTGGCGATGAGAGCCAGATAGTTGGCGGTTTTTCCTGATTGAACGTGCCCGATGACCAGACCGCGCCGGTCCCATGCTCCCTCACTTCTGGGGTCCTGCAGATGTCCAAGGATCCTGAGTGAAACATCGCTGAGTGACTGGACAACATCGGGGGCCCAGCCTTCTGAACGCAGGTGCTTTTCATAGGCATCCGCATAGTCCCATGAAACGTCGTCGCGTTTTTCAATCCACTTTTCATCATGTTCTGCAGTGGTATCAACCAGTGAAATGCCGGAACCCATCCGTGTGTCGACAGCAAACATTGCCTCAACAACCACGCTTCCTATGTCTCCGGTAAAATTGAATACAGACGCCAGTGCAACGGCTTTCTGCTCCACGACTTCCTTCGTTGGCGGTTCGTCAAGGAGCGACAGCGCACTGATCAGTGCTGAAGTAAAATTTTTCTGATCAAATGCGTTGCTGATTTTCATAAAAACTCTTTCTTCATAAAAATTTCGACCAGTTTCTCATTTCTGTCAAACATTCCAGAGGTTCGGACGATTTCAAGAAACTTTTCCGGATCAATTTTTGCATTCTGTTCAAGAACATGCTTCAGAGCGTACAGCTTTTCTGAAACCTCATCTTCAGCAAGCATGTATGCGTCCATCATGCGCGGATGCGTTGAATAATCAGAGTAAATCATTTCCAGATTCAGCGAGGAGGCGATCATCTCCGTTATGAGAAGAAACGATCGCTGCTGTTCAGCGGTGAGATTCTCTCTGAATTCGGACAGCACCGGGTGTCCCTGGTTCACCGTATACCGAACCGAATGCTCATCGGCATACCGCTCCCAGAGTGGCGCCTGAGCTTCCTGATAGAGTTTCACGCCGCGTTTCCGGTGAACGTTTGTGCTTCTGCCTGAAATCCGTGAAATGATCTGTCTCAGCCGTTCTCGAACCTGACGGGGCGGGCTGGCCCGTGATTTCTTGATATCAATCGTCCAGAGCTCGTCCAGACTGTTGGGAAAATCAATCTGCACACGGGCAAGTTTGGTTGCTTCCCCTTTGGGGATGAGTCGAAACCAATCCCCCCACGCCATCAGGCGGCCGTTGCGATAGACATACGCACCCTGGTTCGAGATGAAATCACTTCGGTTCTGATAATAGTCGTATTCCGAAGCGGACAGGTTGCTGTGGTGAGGCAGGATATACGGTTGAATCTTTACGGGTGTCTCACCCACATACACAACTTCCTCTGCCAGTGTCTGCGTTTTCCGGTTGAAACGACAAAACGGATCGAAAGACGCAACAGGGTGACCGTTCAATGTGATGCTGAGTTTTTTGAAGCCGGCTATTTCACCGGCAAGAAAACGATGAAAGACCAGTGCGAGATGCCGTTCAACCAGAGTAAGCTTCGCTGACACGATCTCATCACGGGTATGCCCCGTTTCACTTTCGAACAATCGATCAAGCTGCTGCCAGACGACGAGTGTTCCTGAAGGTCCCAGAAGTTCCCTGTAGGGCGTTTCTTCTATCTCTTCATCATCGAGAACACCGAGCAGCCAGTCATTTTCCCTGTCAACGACCCCGAGATCCCATTCGGCTCCTGCACGAACTCCGTTTTTCGAAGCAATCACCGAAAGTTTTCGGCACTGTGAAAATGAAGCTGTCTTCAGACCGAGCCCGAACCGCCCGAGGTCCTTTGCAGATCTCGACTGCCTCGGATCGAGCGCGCCGTGACGCATGGCTTCGATCAGTTCCTCTGACGTCATCCCGCAGCCATTATCCGCAATTGCAAGAACCGGCGTATCCGTGCTCAGGTCACAGATGATTTCAATTCGATCCGCTCCTGCGGTTATGCTGTTGTCGATAATGTCGGCAATCGCCGTTTCCAGCGAATAACCCAGATCACGCATCGAAGAAGTAAGTGACGATGCTCGCGGCGGGAGCGCCCGGAGTTTGGGCATTACCGTCCTCCTTCCAGCTTTTCGGAAATCTCGGAAAGGACCCCGTCCGGATCTTTCTCCAGCTCACATTCCCAGACAGTGAGAGGCTCCCAGCCTGCTTTCTTTATCTCGGATATGTTTTTTTGATCACGGGCAACCGTGGCTTCAAACTTCTCCGTCCAGAAGTCCGTGTTTGACGATGGCATAGTCGCCTTCGGACAACCCGGATGGCGGTGCCAGTAGCAGCCGTGCACAAAGATGGCTGTCTTGTATTTCGGGAGAACGATATCGGGGCGACCGCTGAGATCTTTGCGATGAAGTCTGAAGCGATATCCCGCGCGATGCAGCATTGAACGAAGCTTAAGCTCGGGCTTGGTATTTTTCCCCCCAATTCTGGACATATTCCAGCTTCGGCGTTCTTTGCTGAGCCTGTCAGCCATGATCAGCATCAATCTGATCCAGGATTTCCGCGACAATTTCAGCGATCTGCCCCGCAAGGAAGGGTGGGACTGCATTCCCGATCTGATGGAACTGGGCCGTGCGCGGTCCTTCGAATTTGTAGTTGTCGGGAAAGGTCTGCAACCTTGCGGCTTCCCGAGGAGTCAGGCTGCGACATTGAGCCGGATCGTAATGAATGAAGTAGTGACCATCCTTGGAAATGTGAGACGTGATTGTCGTTGAGACATTATCAGCCATTTGAACCCTGAACCGATCAGAGAACATTTCTCCGGACTGGCCCTTGGCGACATTCCTGTGTTTCGGAAGCAGAAAGTCCGGAAAATCTGAAAGCTTTGAACTTCGCTTCGCCTGAGCTGCGAAAGCGGCGCAGAACAGATAACGGTGAATGTCCGATGGCATGTGCCCTCTTGCCTCGTGCCCTGTCAGCACCGACAGCCTGTCGTCATGAAGAGATTTGATCACTTTATGAGGCAGATTGGATCGCCCGGGACGAACCGTGTTTTTTCTTTCTGTCGGACCGGAGCCCAGGTTGTTAAGCACATTGCTGATTTCAGACTTCACGGCGGTGGCCAGTTTATGGCCGTTGAGATGGCGGGAAAGCGCCTTCTCATCAAACTCAGAGAGAACTGATCGCCAGGATTCCAGACTGTCTTTTTTCGAGAGGCCGCTGCGAAGCTGCGGCAGAGATCCGATGGTTTCAGAAACACTCGGCGGCTGAGACTTTTCAAGCTGGCGCGGAACGACTTTGAAATCGCGACGGACCCCTACAATGAACATGCGGTGGCGGGCCTGCGGTACACCGTATTCTTCAGCTTTCACAAGGAACTGCCGCGGATCAGCGTCCCGAGTCATTTCTCCTTCGTGGGAGAGTGAATACAGGCGATAGCCTGTACCGTTGCCCGTTCCTCCCAAAGCCTCTTCAGGATCCATCAGATCGGTCAGGATGCGATTGATGACCGGCTCACCCTGCACTTTGGCGGACAGGAGACCTTTGACGTTCTCCATCACAAAGACCGGGGGACGGTGATCCGCGATGATCTTCAGGTATTCTCTGTATAGGAAATGTCGCTCATCCTTTTCGAACTCCGGGTTGTTCATCATCCGGGAACGACCGACCAGTGAATAAGCCTGGCAGGGCGGACCGCCGATCAGTGCCCACTTGTCTTTTCCTGCCAGTTCGCGGTCGATAATGCCGCGAACACGCTCGTGTTCCTGAACTCCCAGAGAGATTCGCAGAGCGCTTTTTTCCGCGTGCAGTGCCTGTTCAGGATAGCGGGCGAACAGCTCAGCGCGGGAAATGTCACCGGAGAGATAGGAATAGTAGTCATCCGGGAAGCCATCTGGACCAAATGCACGCAAAAAGTGACGCAACTGGAGGGTCTGGTGGGAGAATTCATCCCTTTCGATGGACACTGCGTCCTGGAAACGGGCTTGCCCATTCGCGTCCGAGGTTGAAAGAAAACCTTCACCAAGACCGCCAGGCCCGGCAAACAGATCGACTACGGGATAGGTTTTTCGTGATTTCTTCATGCGTCGATCGAGATTGTATTACTTGGCATTGCTGAGATAATTGGCGAATAATCCACCAAGTGCCATATTTTTCCAGGCAATAATATTATTACTGATGAATATTGCATCGCCATCACCAACAGAGCAGCACATTCGTCGTTGAAATTAATCTATTACTTGAATTCGAACGGCTCTTTCCAGATTCAAATCAAGATAGGAAAGTACGTCCTCCTCCTCCGGAATCAATTCTTACTTCCGACATATTTCAACCACAAGTGCGATCGCATAAATTATCGCTCCCTCTCCGGCTCCCGCCAGAACCTGTCCGTCTCCCGATCACGTTCGTTAGAGCTACGCTCGCGAGACTTCTCCAAAACACGTTCCAGATCCCATTCCTGCGTCACCAAACCGTAGTGTTCGCGCATGGCATCGGGCAGCTGCTGCAGGTGTTCCAGCGCCTTCTTGCGATTTCCCTCGGCCAGTAGCCCTCCCCGCATCCAGCCATAATGCCAATGCCGTCCGAAAAAGGCGTCTTCCTGTTGAAGGGTTTGTATTGCGGCTTCGATGCCACGCCTGCTGACAAGATTGCCGTATGACCTGAGCGCCCGGTCTCCATCCTCAAACGTTTCCCGGAACAGCCGCACAAGCCGTTCCGTGGCGACTTCCCGCTTCGCCCGGATGGCTTCGAGCTTCTGCTCAAGGTGAGAAAGTGAAGTTTGTTTGCCGACATGCCAAATCTCCCGCAAAATATTGGCATGATCCGCTGGATTGCCAAACTGAAAAACCTTCCGGTTCTCCGGAAGGTCTTCCAGCATGACCAGGAACCGGAACTCCCGATCTCAGAATTCCTCCGCCAGAGCGTCCTGACCGCCGCAAAGCGTTTCCCAAACGACAAGGTCCATCAGGAAATCATGGCCGAGAACGAGCTGTTCATGCGCGACGTTCTCGGTAAGCGCAAACACGACGCGTAAGACTGAAAAGAAACTGGTTTGGCAAAAACTTAACGATCCAACTTTGAATGGTCTCAACAGTGATGCGTCAGATGAACGCACAAGCTATTTGTTCTGCCAAATAGCTTGATAAATTGATCGCGACTTCGCCCTATCAAACGAACGCAACACGTCAGAAAAAATCAACTCATCTCCGACACACTATTTCACCAAATGAAATATCATATCACCATTTACTATGTAGATCTTATCTAGCACTTGCAGTTTTCTTTTCCGCCTGAGGCCAAATTCCGTCTTTAGATTTGTGTATTAGAGAACTGAGAAACTCGCGAATGAGTTTTGTTTCTTGCGGTTTTCTTGCTGTGTGAGGTAATCCGCGTATTATTTTCAACCTACCGGTAGACTTCAAGTTTGCCTTCAGTGCATGCAACGCTTCAGGCGGGCAGGTCGTATCTAAATCTCCACCGGCAAGATATGTTGGAACATTAATTAAGATTTCATCTTTCAAAAAGTCGTATTTTAGAACGTCATCAACGAAGTACTGACCAATTTCTCCCTCGTTGTTCGTTACTTCATCAAATTTTACGAAACTACCTATTGCTTGAAGCCGCTCATAACTTCCTGGCTTACTAATTCGGAAATTATGCAACCAAATTTCTCCAGAAACTATAGGAGCAAAAGCAATAATAGAATTAATTAATTTGCGATTTCGGCTCTGCACCACGAATGCAGCAGAAGCACCCATGCTAAAGCCGCAAACTATTACCTTCCCATCAAACTTCAATTCTTTGCGGCACCAGGAAATCACATCTTCTAAATCGTTTGCATGGCGAGTGAGTGAAGCATATTTTAAATTCCCTCCACTGTTCCCAAAAGAGTTGGTAGCGTCGTAAGTCAACACATTGCAACGATAGTCAGCAAATGTGGCGGCAGCTTCTTGTATCTGCGCCTGCCTGGAGGAGCCACCGAGACCATGAACAACTATCACCAATCTATTTTCCAAAGGTCCTGTCGTTCGCAAAGTTCCAAAAATTGGAAGATTATCGCGGTTCAGCAGTTGGAAAGATTCCCCGCTACTGTTTTTCTTCTGTAAGGAAATTACATTCTTTGAAATCATGTCGATCAAGCTCCTGCCGAATAAAAATCAGGTTTGATGATCGTATTAGCTGGAAGAAAGCCTTTTCTTACACACACACCTGGATAAACGACTGAATCTTTAGCAAGAAGCGTGCCCGGAGATAACACGCTATTCGATCCTGTTTTCACGTTATCACCAATTATCGCACCAATTTTACTCAACCCAGTATCCACTTTCACGCCGTTTATCTTAATGCCTATATTGTGCGGCAGCCCTTTTTTTGCAGAAAATTCAAAATTAGAGATGATGGTTCCGCCACCTATATTTACGTAAGAACCAATTATACTATCCCCTATAAAATTAAAATGACCCGCACTTGACCGTGGAAACATAACACTATCCTTGATTTCTGAACAATGCCCTACGACACATTCTGCCCCAATGATAGTATTGGACCTTACCAAAGCGCCGTGTCCGACGACCGATTTCCGAGAGATGATACAAGGGCCTTGCACAACTGCGCCGTGGTCAACATAAGCACCTTCCTCAATAACTATTCCATTCCCAGACAGCTTCGCAGAATCGGCAACCCTGCCTTGAATTGAATTATGAACACCGTTGATATCTAGCAAATATCGAGGAAGCTTTTTCAAAGCATCGAACAAACTATCGCCAGAAAATAACGTCTCATGAAATTCCGTTTCGGAGAAAAAATCAGAATAGACAATTGTCATTTTACTGAAAACCCCCCCGAGAGGCAGTCATTGATGACTTGATATTGGTTTTTCATCAGATTATCGGGAAGATTATTTACCTTAAACCACCTAACTTCTAAGCTGTCGTCAGAATTCGATTGCTCGAAACCTGATATCTTTCTGCATTCAACACCGACAACATACGAATGAACTTCATTTCCATCACGATATTTGAAAATAAAATCGGTCGGCGAACTGTAAATTCCAAATACCCTATCTATCGCAATCTCTAATCCGACTTCCTCAAAAGCCTCTCTTTTTACAAGTTCCTCTAAACTCTCGCCGAATTCCGCACTTCCGCCAGGAACACTCCATAAATCCGCATCATCGCGCAGGTGCAACAAAATAGACTCTCGATCTTCAGAGAAGATGCAGATCATTGCCCCGGGTACGATTTTTTTCATTTAGTTTGTTCTCCACCGGTAGACTACGAGAGGTTGAATATCCATCGTTTCTTTTCATACAAAATTCGTCAGTAATTCAACATAGAAATTATGATCTTGACCTAAATATGCGGCAGGGGCGTTGCGGGTCCTCCCGCAGAAGGGGTGGCGTAAAACCGCGCCAGCGGGTTGAAGACAGGGGAAGGCCTTCCCCTCCCAAATTCCCCACACGCTCAAACACGTTCTCAAAACCTTTCACGGCACCACGCCGCCGCTGGCCCGCCACGCGGAGCGCAGCATCATTCCTGCCTGCCTGCATCCGGTGAGCCTCCCTTAGGCGGACGGCACCCAAAGACCTGCCGCAAACGGCGTTCTGCAAGCCTGTGCTCGGGAGACCGCGCAGCGGCGGCACACGGCTTGCAGGTTGCCGGAGGCAGGTCAACGTGCCGATATCCCGCCGTGGGGCTCACCTTTCCTGCAGGCAGAACCCCATGAGGCGCGAAGCAACAGCGAGACAATGTCGGACATCCCATGTCCGACCGTGCGGCGGCACGCGGGCCGTCACTCGCCGACCTGTCGGGGAGTGACGGCCCCGCCCAACCCAAGGCAATCCGCCACATTCCCGCAAACGTTGCCACACGACACACAAATGACAACCCTTCCAACAGCTTACAGACACTGTCATTTTCTGCACGACCTGCTGGCACTTCCTGCTCCCCCGCGTTCACAATCCCCTCAGATCACGCAACCGCCTGATCCATCTGCCCCACCGTTTCACCACAGAAAGGAGAGCACCATGCTCGTTCTCGACATTCGCGCCCCGCCGCGGCGAGGCACATTTCCCGTCACCGGTCCCCCGGTGCCGGATGCCCAACAGGGCACACCATATCGACCGGTCACCCGACCGGTTCGGGAGGCTCTAACCGCCAAAGGAGACTGATCACCATTCCGGCCCTGCCGCGAATGACCTTCGCGGGATGCCCTGATCTACGGACAGGACGTCGCCATCAACACTCAGCAACCTCGTAACAAGGATTGAGCAAGATGGACGACCTGACCATGGACCTGGTGCGGCTGTGCCACCGCAACCGGGACGGCTCATTCGGCACACAGACCAACAGACGTCGCGGCCTGACCGCGATGGCCAATGAACTCCGGGACCTCGGCTACCGCCTGCCAACCGCCGCATCCCTTAAACCCAAACACATCGACGCCCTGGTCGAACGCTGGCTCGACGCAGACAAGTCGGATGCGAGCATCCGCAATCGCCTCACCTGGCTGCGCTGGTGGGCCGAGAAGATCGGCAAACCCAACGTCGTCCACCGCGACAACACCCACTATGGGGTCGCCGAACGCGGTGAAGCCCAGCGCAACCGCGCCCAGATATTCAACCCTTCAAAATTCCGGAGCGTGGAATGCCCCTATGTCCGCGCCGCGATCTTGCTGCAGGTCGCTTTCGGCCTGCGCCGCGAAGAGGCTATGAAGTTTCAGCCGCACAGGGCCATACACGGCGATCACATTTTTCTGCAGGCCAGCTGGTGTAAAGGCGGCCGCTCCAGGACTATCCCGCTGGCCACCCGCCAGCAGCGCGAGACCCTCTACAAGATCGCGACCTTTATTCAGGGACGTGGTTCCCTTATTCCGCCGAACCTCAGCTACGTCGAGCACATGAAGCGCTACGAGTACCAGACCCACAAGGCGGGGTTCCGCAACATGCACGGATTCCGGCACGCCTACGCCCAGCAACGCTATCTCACGCTCACCGGCCTGCCGTGCCCGCTTGCCGGCGGCAAGCGCTGGCAGGACATGACTGCCGCCGAACGCGAAGCCGACCGATCTGCCCGTCGCCAGATTTCAGCGGAACTGGGCCACGCGCGCCTCAAGATCACGGACACCTATCTCGGGAGGGCCTTCCAATGAAACGCGCTGAAAGCTCGTACCTGATGGCCGCTGATCACCGTGACGATCTTGCCAAAATACTGTTCGAACCCGCCAACGTCGCCCGCGCCATCCACGAAGCGGCTTCACTCGGGTTCCGGAACTACCGCATCACGCAGGACGAACCGTTCGATCTCTCAGACACAGAGGCCGCCAAAGCCCTCGAAGAATGGCTGGACAGGGAACAATTCCACTACCTGTGGCGCCCGACCTTCCTCGATCAGGATCCGTTCCGCCCTTCCATCGTCACCGAATACCCCGAACTGGTCATCACCTGGTGATGCCCCTCCTGTTCCTGATCTGGATCTGCATCCTCCAGGCCCTCACCGCCAAAACCTGCCTCATGAGGCGGGTTTGGTTGGGCGTGGCTGGTGTCTTGCTTTTGTCTGCTTGGTGACATTCACGCCTTTGCGAGCATCAGTTTTGTGTCAACCGACGACGAATTCTGGAAAGGGGTGAGTTTTCGGGGCCCTGAGCCACTGATCAATAAGGCACAACTAAAGAGAGCGACTAACCTTTGCTCCACCGAACCCCGAGTGCTATTGTAAGTTGAATCAAATATATTAAAGCGCTTCGGCGAGCAAAAAATTGCGTTAGAGACATGCATATCGAGCAGATTAAAATTGAAAATTTCCGGTTGCTGCAGGATTGCTGCATTGATTTGCGAGAAAAAACCACTTTGCTCGTAGGCAAAAACAATACTGGAAAGACATCGTTCGCAGTATTGCTGGAAAAATTTCTCGAAAGACCGGACACGTTTTCATTCACAGACTTCCCGCTTAGCCTGCGCGAAGCTATTTTCAAGATAGACGCCGAGACGAACGTCGAAGAACTCGCAATAAGGATGGTTCTTCGCATTGCCTATACCGAGACAGATGATCTGGGAATTCTCTCCGAGTTTATGCTGGACCTCGATCCAGACAGGCGACACGCGAACATTCTTTTCGAATGCACCATTGAAAAGAAAAAGCTTCTTCGCGTTCTCCCGGCAGACGAAACAGAGCGCAAGAAGTTCATCGAAAACAACCTTTCCGGAAAATTCCTCGACGTAAAAGTCTATGCATTTGACGATGACGGACATGAGGGTGAACAAGCGTACTATTTGTCTCACCGCAATCAGCTTGAGGAGAAGGAGCGCACCAGCCTTCGCGCCCTCTTAAATTTCCAAGTCATCCACGCCCGTCGGAACGTTGCAAGCTCAGAAGATGCCGGGCGTGGTTCAAAGCCGCTTTCTGCCATATCGACCAAATTCTTCCGCAAGCGAGATATTGAGGCAGATGCAGACGATGAGGCCGAAGAGGACGCCAGCGCAGACAAGCCCGAAGCTGGAAGTATAGAAAAACTTAGATCAATTTTAGCTGATATCGACACGCAACTGGGCAAGCAGTATGAGGAGGTTTTCGGCAGTTTTCTAAAGAATTCACGCGATTTTCTAGACCTCGGCGACTTGAAAGTGGTCTCCAATATCCAGTCGCAATCTCTTATCGAGAGTTCATCGCAGGTCATCTACGGCGACACAGACAATTTTCTTCCGGAGCACTATAGCGGCCTTGGTTATCTGAATATCCTGTATCTGCTCCTGCAAATCGAGCTTTGCCGCGACGACTTTGCAAGGCGTAATGCGCCGTTGAACCTTTTGTTGATTGAGGAACCCGAGGCTCATACGCACCCGCAGATGCAATATGTGTTTGCGGATAAAATCCATGGCCTCGTATCAGTCATACCCAGCTTACAGGCTCTCGTAACCACGCACTCCTCACATATTGTATCGAAATCCGACTTTGAGGACATTCGCTATTTATCAAGATCGCCCGTCACAGGGCCGGTCTCTATCAAAAACTTTCACACTGATCTCAGCAAGGAATACGATAAGCTTGGGGCAGATGGAAAAGCATTATTCAAGTTCTTGAAGCAATATCTTACGATTAACTCAGCAGAGCTGTTTTTTGCGAACAAGGCAATTTTTATCGAAGGTACAACCGAACGCATCCTCCTCCCATTGTTTATTGAGAAGCACGATCAAGAGAATGAAGAGGCTGCCGAGACAGGTGGACTGTCCTCTCAAAATATATCCGTGCTGGAGGTCGGCGCGAACGCAAGAGCATTTGCGCCATTTCTTGAGTTCATCGGTGTCCGACTCTTATTATTACGGATATCGATACGACCAAAGCCACACCTAGTGAAAAGACTGGAAAGCTGAGCTATCCAGCCCATAAGGTCGACGGCTCCACGCACACCTCAAATGAGACGCTCAAACACTTTCTTTCAGCTCCGGCGATTGACAAGGCCGATGAATACCAAGAATGGCACAAGCGTCTGCTGAGTGGCGAAGCCGTACCTAATGACGGGAAAATCAAACTTGCCTACCAAATGGAAGAGAACGGCTATCACGCAAGAAGCTTCGAAGACGCTTTCATCGCAAAAAACTTTGAGAAAATAAAAAATAAAAAAGACGACTTGGGAGGTCTCAAAAACGTCCAGGAAATAGATGATTTTGATGGCGGAGATTATTACGCCCTTACTGAAAGAATTCTTGATAAAAAGTCTGATTTTGCGGGATCTCTTCTGTACGCAGCGTTGGTTGAAGGCGAAACCTGGGAAACGCCAAAATATATAATGGATGGTCTGGAATGGATTCACAAAAATTGAGTCCGGTAGATCGAATTGCCGAACTCGTTTTCGGTGGTGAGAACTTTCTCCTTCAGGGCGGCGCGGGAAGCGGTAAAACCGAAAGCCTTAAAAGAGTCGTCCAAAAGGTGCTCTCTGTCGATCAGAAGCTCAAAATCGCATGTATAACGCATACGAATAAAGCTGCCGACGAGATCGCCGAGCGTATTTCAGCTGACATAAAGGTCTCAACCATCCACTCATTTCTGGGCGGAATAATCTCGCCATACAAGCGGAACATTCAGCATGTTTTTTCGGCCCTGTTCGAGCTTCCTGTTTTTGTAGGCTTAGGGGACGAACACTATGGCGGAGACGAAAAGCTCAGAAAGTCCGAGGAGCATAAGCGCTACAAGAAGGCTTACGAGAAATTGGACAGCCGCCGACAAACTGTCCTAAGCGAACTAACTCCGAAGGTAACAGGGAAGCGGGATTACGATAAGGATCCGGAGACGTACATCGCACAGATGAACGCATTGATCGCTAAGCTGAACCAAGAAATCCGCGCAAAAGTCGCAGCCCGAAAACCCGATGATTTCTTCTACAACGAGACAAAATTTAACAATTTCAACGAGCCATCATTCGGGCACGACGGTTTAATCGCTATTGCCTGCAAGATGTTTGATGAGTTCCCAATACTGGGAAAGATTGTGTCGGATCGGTATGATTGCGTCTTCATTGATGAATATCAGGATACGAACGCAGACGTTATTCGCGTGTTGCTACGTTGCCTACCCAAAGAAAAAAGAACAATTATTGGCTTGTTTGGAGATTCCGAACAGGCAATTTACTCAGACGGCATAGGGAGTGCTCAAGAGCACATCGACGCAGAGGAAGTCGTTCTTGTGGAGAAGGACGACAATTACCGTTGCGCCCCGCAAGTCATAACCTTCGCTAATCAGTTTCGCACAGATGGATTAAAGCAAGAAGTAGCGCTCAAAACGCTCGATGACGGCACGATTGAAACTCCTGAGAGTCGAGCGGGTAGCGTAACGCTGCTGTATGATTTCGCTCCAGAAAAAATCGACACGGGCGATAAGGTACAAGATAAAGCGACCAATGCCGCGTTGTTTCGTGAAGCGCTCGATGAGCTCGTTGCACGAGTCAGCCAAGATTATCTGGGCTACGTCCAGCTAAAGCTCACGAACAAATCGATTGCCAACGATGTGGGATTTGGACGGCTCTATCAGATATTTGACGATCGGTACTCCGAGCCCCGAGACCAAATGCACAAAACGCTTGATAGACTGCAGTTCGACGAAATAGTTAATCTAACGACACTTCATCAGAGCCTGCCTGGGGACAGGCGCGCATACAATCGCTTGATCACCGGTCTACGAAAGCGGGGTTTTTCGATTTCCTCGGTCTCTGACAAAACCAAGCTTAACGAGATGCTACGTACATTCACTGCCAAGAACCTTTCCGCATACAAAGCAGTGGAATTTGCAGCGGAAGCTGGGCTGATCAGAGTCTCCGAAAGCCATACAGCTTTTTTAACGCGCCGTGACGAGCTGTTAGCGCGTCTTAAGGCCGATCCTGTATTCGCGGATTTTGAAGCGCTACACGCTAGCGGTCATCGAACTAAACCACAGATGCTCAAGGAAATTGAGGCTGCGCCCAAAAAGAACCTCGATGCGGATCTAATCGAATCCGAATACGACGACCGAGCCACCGAACTTAAGCAAAAGACATTCTTCACTGCATTGTTTTCAGACGAACTTCGCTTTGATGAAGTCTTGTCCTTCTATGACTATGAGGAAAATGACGGCGGCTTCGCCACGATGCATAAGACGAAAGGGACCGGTATAGAGAACGTACTGCTCGTAATAGACGAGTACGGATGGACGACGGAATACGATTTTGTAAATTGTTTTACGGATGAGGCCCCATCAACGAAAAGAGATATTGCGTCGAGGAAGCTTCTATATGTGGCAGCTTCCCGAACGAAAAAGTACCTTGTTTGCGTCAGATTGATGAATGATAAAGCAGAGTTAGACCGAATATCTCCATATTTTCCAAAGGCAGTTCAGGTGAAACGCGCTTCTGATTAGGCGGAACAGTTTCCGCTTAAGTTGGACTTAGCCCCCCGAACTGGTCATCGCCTGGTAATGCCCACCCTGTTCCCGATTCGGATCTACATCCTCCAGGCCCTTATGCCAAAACCCGCCTTATGAGGTGGGTTTGGTTGGGTGCTTCGTTCGCATTAGCACTAGCGGGTTGACAATTTATCGGCTTAGAAATCTGACTTTTGGCTTGGACAAAAATCCTTCCACAACCTATCGTTTTAGAAACGGACTTTGGTCTGGCTAATTGATATTGGGAAATAACTGAATTTATATGCGTGTCCTCATTTCAGCCGACATTCATCTCGGATCACCGATCCGCTCGGTTGCGATGCGCAATCCGGAATTCGGCGATCAACTGAAACAGGCAAGCCGGGATACGTTCATCCGCATTGTCGATCTGGCCATCTCGGAAAACGTCGACGCACTGGTCCTTGCTGGCGATATCTTTGACAATGACCAGCCTGACTTAAAATCCAGAGCCTTCTTGATCTCGCAACTGTCACGGGCTGCGGATGCCGGTATCCCTACGGTGCTGATCCGTGGAAACCATGATGCGCTTCTCGATCACCGTGCCCACGGAGACCTGGGCCCGAATATCCATCTCCTGCACAAAGACACGCCCAGCGTGGAAATCGCTGGCGTTTGGTTCCACGGGCTGTCGTTCGACAAAGCCCACGTGTCCAAGAGCTTCCTGCCCGACTACCCCACACCTGTAGTAGGGAAGAAAAACGTCGGGCTGATGCACACATCTCTCGATGGTTCACCCGGACACGACCCTTACGCCCCCTGCTCCGAGCAGGATCTGTTGGCCCACGGCTATGATCTTTGGTGCCTCGGGCATATCCATGCACCATTCGAGCGGTCGTCTGGTTCGGTTCTCGCTGTTATGCCGGGTATCCCGCAGCCACGCCATTTCGGGGAACGCACGGGTGGCACTGTCGCGATTGTCGAGCTTGTTGATAGCACACCCGACATCGAGAGGCATCAAGTCGGACATCTGAGGTTCGTGGAATGCCCGTTGGATCTGACCGATTGTTCCGATGCCCCGGAAATCCTGAGATTACTTAGGAGCGAACTCGAAGGCCTTCGGAATCCCGAACACCATACGGCGGTCCGCCTGCGGGTGACCACAGCTCATCACACGGCTGACATGCTGATGGCCCTTGCCGACGAAGTGCTCGACAACATCGATCGCGTGTTTGTCGATAAAATCAAAGTGACAGCCCCGAAGCAGCTGGTCGATGCAAAGGCGGATGACCTGGTGCGCCTGATGCAGCAAGAGCTTACCGAACCGGGCTTCCAGCTCGCCAGCAAAGATATCCTCGAAGAACTCAGGAATGCACTGCCTCGCGAAATCACCGACGAATTGGCAGAAGACGCTTTGGATGACCTTCTGCAGGAAGCCATAGGCGAAGTCACGCTGTCTCTGCACGCGGGAGCCGCGAAATGAGACTGAACCGACTTGATCTCATCCGCTACGGCCGCTTTGACGGTGCGGAGATTTTGCTCCCTCGTCCGGCTGACGGCACCCCGGACGTGACGGTCATCTACGGGCCGAATGAATCGGGAAAATCCACGGCCTTCAACGGCTTTCTGGAACTTCTCTTTGGCATGAAGTCTGGAACCCACCGCTACGCTTTCAAATTTGACCGCAGTGATCTTCTCGTCGGTGCAGAACTGGAAATACCCGGACGTGGAGCAACAGTCCTGCGCCGCAACAGCAAGCGCACCCAGTCCCTGCTTGATCATCAGGACCGCCCTGTCGAAGAAACCATCCTCTCGAGTGCGCTCCACGGGCTGGGCGAGGATGACTATGTCGAACGTTTCTCACTGAACGACAAAGGTCTTCGTGAAGGTGGTGAGCGGATCGCTGGTGCCAAGGGAGACCTGGGGCAGCTGTTGCACGCAGGTGTGTCGGGACTGACCAATATGGCAGAGACGCTGGAAGCCATGACGGCACGTGCCGAGCAATTTCACAAGAAAGGCGGGCGGAGTACCGCGCTCAAAACCGGCAAAGACCGGTTGAAAGAAATCAGTGATGCGCTGAAAGAGGCTCGTTTAACTCCGGACAAAGAAAAAAGTCTTCGCAAAGACCGAGATGACGCCCGAAAAACATTCGAGGAGGCGGATGCCGAACTTGTCCGTGCCCGAAATCGCCAGGCAGCTGGTAAAGCTGCTCAGACATGGTGCGAGCAGACTGAAAAAATTCGCAAAATCGACGAAGCTCTTGCTGATTATCCCGCAGGCCCGGATCTGAAAAAGGGCATGGTTGGGAACGTTGCCACACTCGTGACAACCCTGTCGGAGAAAGCAGAGAGTATCGCAAGCGCCGATGACAGAATTGCTCGCCATGAAGCGGTCATTTCCGAAAACGAGGCTGACCCGGCTGCTGGACATCTTGTGGCGGAACTCGCAGAGCTGGACCAAATCAGGATCGACGGGGCTTCCCTCACCTCGCGGGCGGACACGGCCAGATCGGATCTGGAAAAGCGCACGGGTGAGCGCGATGATGCGGCAAGCCAGATAAAACAGATTCTGACGGCGTTGGCGGTCTCTGACGACCCTGCAGAAGTCTTGGTCCTAACGACCGAAGAACTGGAGACACTCGCAGATACGGTACAGGCGTGTCAGACCACTGAAGGCGAACTGCGAGCGGCATCAAACGTGTTGAAGACCGCACGCGATCAGTTGGGGGATGCTCCAGCCGAACCGAAGGACCTGTCTCGCCTGCAGATCGCGTTTGACGCATGGCAGAAAGTGTCAGACGCATCAGGCCTTGAACATAACCTCGCATCGGAACGAGTCCGGCTTGCTAAAGCGGTGTCTGGCCTGCCTGCCTCCTGGCAGACACTTATCGAGAACGGCCTGCCTGCCCGTGAAAGTCTCGATGAGGCCCTCAGGGAATGGAACGCCCTGACTGCCAACATCGCGTCCGCCACCGAAGATTTGGAAGGTCGCGAAGCGGAATACAAAACAGCGCGCGCGAAACGCGAAGCAGACGAAAGCGCACCGGATTCGATTGACGCGGCAGCAACAGAAGAAACCCGCCGTCAACGTGACACAGCCTGGCAATCCCATCGCGGCAGTCTTTCCGACGAAACCGCGGAGCGTTTTGAGGAGGCCATGTATGCCGATGATGGCGCCCGAACGAATTATCTGATGGGCACGGAGGTGCGAAAACAGCTTGCCAACTCGCGCGAGCTGGAAAGCACCGCAAAAGCCGCACGTGAGACGGCAAAAGACAAGCTCGAAGCCCTGACCGAGAAACGCGACGCCTTGACGAAGCGAGTTGGATCACTTGCAACGGCCCTGGGCTTTCCCGCCGATACGGGGCCGGCTGCGTTCGCCGCAAGACTTACCAGCCTGACGGCAGCGGCTGAGATCGCAACTGAGGTCACGATTGCGGAGAATGCCTTTGAGGACCACGCCAAGCGCCGCAAAGCAGCCTTTGACGATCTGCTGGCAGCAGCCCGCCTTGTCGACATTGAAGGTGAAGAAAGTGACCTTCCTGCGCGGGTTGGCAAGGCTCTCACACTTCAGGAAAGTGTCCGTAAGACTTGGGAGAACTGGCGTCGCGGGGAACGTAACATTGCCGACCACGAGAAAGCCGTAGCTCAAGCCGAGACAGATCACAAGTCAGCCTTGAACCGACTGGAAACGCTGACCTCGGCACTGCCTCTTCCTGATCGTTCGCCCACCGGCGTGAAGGCAGCGCTGCCGCAGCTGCGCGCGCTGCAACAGCTTCACAGCAATCACGGGAGCCTAGCGGGACGTGTTGAAGCCCTCGAACGTGCCGTTGCCACCCTGGCAAGGAGTGCCGCACGATTGGCGGAGATTCTGGGGGAGTCTTTCAATCCAAAAGACGATCCCCTCCCCGTGATCAATCGCGCTCGTGGGCGTGTAACCACCTCCGCTGAAGCGGATCGTTTGAGAAAACGAGAACAGGAGCTTCTCGACAAGGAAGTGACAGGCCGGAAACGTGCACTCACCGCGCGTGACGAAGCGCAGACCCAGTTGGAGAACCTGTTTGAAGGGCAAGGCGGTGACGATCTCCCACCAGCGGAGCGGGCCGCACGATTGGCAGAACGCGACGAATTGCGACAACAGCGCGCGAATGCGGATCAGCTTCGCAATGACGCACACAGCGGCGTGGACCATACGCTCTTCGACGAAGAGTTAGCGCGTTTGCCGAATGCAACGCGAGAGGCAGAACTGCAACAGGAACTCGACGATGCGCAAACAGTACGAGATGCCGCTCGCGATCAGTCCAATGAAAAGAAACGCCTCTATGAAGAGGCCTACAACGCCGCTGACAACAGCGCACTGATTACGGAACAAGCCACGATCTTCGAAGAGTTGCGAAGCAGTGCCCGCCAGGCCGCTGTCGCAAAGCTCGGGGTTCTGGCAGCACGTGGCGCACTGAGGAGCCTTGCCGCCGAACGTCGCAGCACAATGCTCAAGGATGTGGAAGACGCCTTCGTCACCATAACAGCCAACGAATGGGAGAAAGTCGTGGTCTGGAGTGAAACCGAAGGCGAGAAACTTGTCGGCATCAAGCCAGGCACGGATCCTGTACCGGTTGAGAAAATGTCCACCGGGACCATGGGTCAGTTGTATTTTGCCCTGCGCCTGGCCGGTTACCGCAGCTTCGCGCGCGATCCGGGACCCCTCCCCATGGTTCTCGACGATATTATGGAAACCTTCGATAACGCCCGTGCGTCTGCCACATTGAACCTCTGCGCGGAAATCGGTCGCAGCGGGCAAGCCATCATATTCACGCACCACGAACATCTGGTGGAGCTGGCGCGTAAGAGCATTGCGGGGGTTTCCGTCGTAGAGATGCCACATTAGCATCCCGCTGTTCACTCTTTCACCTGAAGTCTGATGACCATGAAACAGCTCTTGAAAAAGTATTCCTCCTAATTCCAGAAATCAAAAAGAAGCTTGATTTTCCATGCATTCGTTGTTGCGACCAGCGTTGATGTTTACAGAAAATTTGTCTCGCCATTGGCAACGCGTGCCACTCTCCATCCTCGGGCTTTCAAAGTACCGATCTCACCTTGTGACCAACTGTCAGCACGCATCGCCAGACAAAGAAGCCGCTGTGGCCGCGTCATGGCAACGTAATGCAACTTGAGACGCCGATGCATGGCCGCATTCTGGCCCGCACCACCATTTCTCGATCCAAGTAGCCAACGTTTCAGTGCATGAAGATGGTGCGTTCTGTTATACGACTCCAAAACCAATGTTGCTGTATGGGTCTCGCCTTTGACTGAGTGAATCGACCCAAGCCGGACGGTAATAGGCGGCTCTTGCGTCCGGTCATACACAACATTGATGGGACTTGGCTCGTCTCCCGGATTATCTCCGGCTTCCATCCATTCAAGGAACCTGGTTGCTTGCGGCATTTCGCGAGCAGCCCCTGATATCGCTATCGCCAAATCGGAAAGGGAAGCCGAAATTCCGCCTTCCCACTCTGCTTGTGTCGGCTCATTTCCGTCAATCACGAGTCGGGTTACTAGTTCTTGGTATAGATCAATTCGTGCTTTGTCTCCGTCAAGCAGTTCTATCACATAACGATGCTTAAACCTTCGAATTGTAATCGTTGCATCATCATTCATAAACCGCGCGAGTTTCAAAATACCTTTTGCAAACGCGTCCACAGCCTCAGTGTGCTCTCCGGTAGCTTTGGTAATTCTCTGCGCCGCACGAATGAATTGAACCATCTTTTTTGGTTGAGGGTCGCTTCTTGCAATATCTGGATCGTAGCTTGTCCAGTAGTGGCGCACAGATCGCGGCACATGATCTGCAGCGTCTGTTGCGTGGACAGCTGCCACCGCGGTGAAATCGCCAGCAGCGAGCTCCTCTGGAGCAAATGTCTCGCGGAGTACATGCGCATATCCCGGTAGAATTTGTTCGATATCAGCTTCTTCAAAAAGAAGCATGACGTGCTGTCCTGCCAACTCCTCTTCACCATTTAGGCCAAGTCCTCCTTGGCCAACCAGACCTTGGGGGACAATGGCAAGAGGGTTTGCAAGATCAGCAATACTTTGGCCAAACCTATGGCTATTCGGGATTGTCCGAGCGATAGGCCCGTGAGGAAATGTATCTGTTACCGCGCCCTCTTCTCCTGAATAGTCATATATCGATTGGTTTTGATCTCCAAAGCGTTGTCTAATTACCGGGACATCGCCTTCTATGAAAACCTTATGAAGTAGTTGGGTTTGTAACTCGCTGTTGTCCTGAACTTCATCAATAAACAAAATCGGAAAACGGCACCGAATGCTGGCTGCAACTTCGGGATGAACAGCCAAAAATTCTGATGCCCAGACAAACATTTCTTCATGGCAAAACAGTCCCGCCTCGGTGGACGCCGCACAGGCGTCACGAACCTGTTGGTAAGTTGCTGTGTTTTCGCGAAAACCAAAGTCCTTAGGCGTATGGTTTGCGTCGATGTACCGAGCAACGTTGGCTCCCATTCTTCTTTGTTCAATTGCATATCGGCTGCCGTGGGGAATCCTATTCCATCGCCAATCGAGAGAAAGCTCGTCGTCAATGGCCTTTACTTTAACCCCCTTAGACCGAAGCCAAGGCAGCGCGAGATACTCATTTACAAAGCCGTGAATCGTACCGACAAAATGCGGATACGACAGAAGACGCTGTCCTTCAGATGTTCTGCCAAGCTTCTTCTCAATTTCGCGACGCGCCGCGTTTGTATGAGAAAGCACACAAATCCCCTGGTCCCGCGAACTCCAGTATCTAGCCAAGATAGCGAGCTTCGCGACAAGCAGAGTCGTTTTGCCACTACCGGGACAGGCTTCCACGTCCAGCGTCGTATTGTTGCGCAGAATTGTCAGACGAGGATCGGCCCCGTCTGCACCGGAAAATGCATACGGAGGCAACGAGAGAACTGAACATGCCCAGGCAACGTCATTCTCAGTGATGTCCGGAAGGTCAACCAGCTGGGGCCTCCACTGCAGCTGCCATTACTTCTTCGGCAATTTGGGCTTCGGGACCACCGGTGACGTACTCAATGGCATCGATGATATAACTTGGAAGTTTCTCTCGAATCTGTTCGGTGTTTAACCGCTTCATGCGTGATAGTTTCTCAAGAATATCCGCTAGATACTGCGCTGAAATAGCCTTGGAAGCTTTCGTAGCGACTGCAAATTGCTTGTAAATTTTCGAACAAAGCTCTTCGTTATTAATTTCTTCAGGTGACATGGCATCGTATTCTGCCTTTGCCGCCTTCCATACTTCAAGAAACGTCTTTGTCCCTTTATTGATTGAGTCATCGGCCTTCGCTAGGCAACTAGCAATCCAAACTGCTTTGGCTAGTCCAGCGTGCGCAAGATCGTATTCTAGCGTCCACTCATCAGCAACGAATGTGCTAACTTTTTGCCCATCCGCGCGCGCTTTGATGTTCTCTCGCCTAGCCTCTAGCCCACCATCCTCGAAATCACTTTTCTTCTTCCATTTTCTCCCCTGAGTGTCCTCTTTTCCGAGTATTGCGGGCGCACAATCAGGCATGACATCCATATCCGCAACGCAGGCAACAGGCACAGAGATTTCCCCATCCGCAACTGGATCGGCCCTCTGAAAAATTCTGGCAAACCTGCCGAGACCTGTTGTGCCCACATTCACAATGGAAACACCATGCTCTGCGAAGTTCCTGCCGATGAGTTTCGCGATGGTTGGCAATAGAATATTTTCGGCGTCACCTTCCACGATGACAACGCCTCTTGCGAAGAAAAGATTAGATTTTGTCACGTCCAGGAACCGCTCGAGAAAGCGATAGTCAGACTTTTCCAACTTGGTCATTCCCTTAGCCAACGAAAAGGCTTTTCCTCTTTGCAGAAGCACGAGGTTGTCCAATGGAATGGCGGAAGCAAGATTAGGGCTGTGCGTCGTGATCAGCACCTGAATCTCTTCACCGCCATCGGCTTTTGCAGCAGCTTTCTCGGCGAGAAACTTCATTAAACGCAGCTGGCGCTGCGGATGGAGATGAGCTTCCGGCTCTTCGATGAGCAATAGAGGAAGCCCCACTTCCTCGTTCCCCAAAAGGAGAAGCTCGCATGCAATGAAAAGCAAGTTGTTCGAGCCCAGGCCTCGGTTAGGAGAGTCCGGCTGTGTTGAATTCCTGAGCTCCAACTCAAAGCGTTCGAGCAACTGGCGAAGCCTCATATCATCATCGCCACCGTGCCCTACTTCGATCTGGCCTTCGAGTGCGTCTCCGGCAAATGACAAATGTTTAAGATAATCCTTGTTTAGCTTGTCCTTTGCCTTCTTGATGCCTGCCCGTTCACGCAAGAGCGCGCTGGCATAGTCACCAACGCCAAGGACACTAAGGGTATCGACATCAGGCGCAGCTCCGCTCACCGGATCAAACGCAACACCCTCGTTTTTGATCTCTTCGGTATTGCGTAAAATTTCTGCAAGACGCGATCCACGTCCTCCGGCCAATACGCGTTCTGCGTCCCTTAAAGGGCGTAGATAGGTAGCCCTTAAGAGCTCCCGTGCTTCCGGATCGAGAGCCGGACCGTCTCCGTCCTTCCCTGTCCTCAGCTCAGCAAAAACGGAACGCCTGCCATTTCGTGCATTGCTCCGGTCTTTTGCGATCCAGTGAATATACAAAACTGCATTACGCACGCCGTTTCGCTCAACATAAGTGAGAAATTCTGCAAATGCTCCTTTTTGGCGATCCGTCAGTCCTTCAATACTGCAGCGAATACGAATTTCCTTGCGTCTCTCAGCTGCGCCGTTGGGCCAATGAAAATCTTCGTCCTGCACACGGTAATATTCTTGATCTCTCGTTCCAAACACAAATCGAAGAGAATCAATTAGAGCGGTCTTTCCGGCATCATTTTCACCAATAATCGCGGTTAGGCCGGACCGAAGAGGAAGCGTAAAAGATTCTTCCCCCTCGCCAAAAATACGGAAGTTTTCTAATTTTATTTCACTAATATACATGGCGCCCCCATAAATTAACTATATCACAACTACCGTTATTCAGTAAAATACAGCCTCCAAGACACTAGTGCTATCTCTTCTATATTTATTCTGTGATCTGCTGAACTTTTCCCCGCACGGTCACCCACACGACTGAACCGCGCGAATGAATTCTTCTTGGGTCAACTGGCAGTATGCAAAATAGCCCTTCTTTAACGGCTGACCGCCGTTGGCTTTCCTAGAAACAGCTTCACCTGCCAGGAAAAAGATATGCCCCGCATAATCGAAAAACACATGTGCGGTTGACCTTTTCCATTTTTCGATAAATTGGCTACTGCGTGAAGCGAAATGAACTATCTTGAAGGAATAACCATCAATTGTCGCAGAGCGGGGTCCAAGACCTAGAGATAAGCGGAAGTTAGTTCCAGTGAAGCTCGTCTCGTCATGAAGGTGTACGAGCCAGAACATTCGGTGTTTCTGGCTATAGAAAGCCTCTCTCTCCATGCGCTCCTGCTCGCTAATGCTGGAATGTTGCAGCTCCAGCACAGTCGCGTTCGGTGTGTTAGCCCCACAAAGAACGTCTGCTCGGTGCCATTCGCCTGCAGTCTCGTCATAGAGCCCAATTTCGCGGCATTCTTCGGGAAATTTTTCTTTCCACCCCAGATGCCATGGGCCTTCGGGCTCGCTCCATCTGTCACAATCTCCGGCCTTGTGCCGCCAATGCTTCACGTTTTTAGCTGGAATGACGGAAGTTAGAACACCGCCACATTCACGGCATGTCGTCCTTTCACCTTTGGCAATCGGTGGACGTTTTACCCCGTCAATCCAAGCGTACAACATGTTGCCTCACGATTTGATCTTTCCTTTTGGTTCGAATGACCACGAAGGGCAGACATGGGCTCTCAAAGAATTCATACGACTTTCCCTGTTTCCATCCGGTCTGGTGAACTCAATGCCGCAGGCTGCGTGTGTCATGCACGTAATGATGCACGCTTTACGCGAAAGCGGCAACGCTCACGTGTCCACTTCCACGGCTTTCAAGACCGCAGGAAAGCTCAAAACAAAGCCAATTGGCGACTTCGCGTTTCATCGAGCGCCACCACGTGCGCATAACCGTTGTAAACGTGTGCGAACGCCAGGCCGAGTGACACATCCAGGTCATCGCAGATGAACGGATTTTCAGGAACGCCGCCTGCTTGCCTGCGAAGACGCAGTCGATGTGCCAAATGCCGATAGCGTGCTAGATCTGTGCGCAGCGTTGAAAGAACGTCTTGCTCAATCCGGTCAAGCCTACGGGAGCGTTTCGGCTCAACAAGGCGATCCGCCTTACCGATTTCGTCGGCGCGATAGCCGCGATACTCCGATGAAATCGCAAGCGCCTTGATCGCGCGCGGCATCAGGATTGGACCGCCGAGAAAGTAGTACCAAGGGTGCGTCGGCCAGTAGCCGTGAAAGGTGACAGCCATGACGTCACCCTCCGATCACGATCAGATCGTGCTCAAGCTCGGTGATGTCGCCACCAAGCACCATTTCACGACCAAGCCGTTCGTAATCGATGTAGGACGCGAGATTGCCGGGGACCTCATAACAGTCGGAGACGATCTCTTCGGCATAGTCCGCCGCCGTCCCGCGATAGAGACGATAGTCGTCCCAGCGCCTGGACAATTCACTGATGTCGAAGCCCATCTCCGCCAGATGGCAGGCGATGAGATAGCGGTCTTCGTCGTCATCAAGCTCGTCCAGCAGGTCGAACCAGTCGGAAAGACTTGCCTGGGAAATGCTGAGAGCGTTGAACAGACGGGCATGGTCGCCGTCGATGTACTGGAGTTCGAACTCCTCGACCGGCAGGCCGCAGTCGTCCTTTAGGTCATTGGCCTTTTCGCGATAATCATCCAGATCCTCGAAATAGAAGCCGACGGCACCGAGGTTGTAAGGCTGGGCGAAGTACGATGCCTTCGCCCCGGAGGTGGTCAGGACCGCGCTCATGCTGCGTGCTCCTGCTCGGCCTTGATCTTCCGGACCACGGTGCGGCCCTGGACCAGCGGCGTGTAGTTGATGATGAGATTGAACCCGTCGCCGTCTGCGTGGCTCCAGCCGATCCCAATCTTGGTCCAGCGGGCCTTCTCTTTCTCGCCGACAACGTGGAAAACTTCGTGGGTCGGAGCTTTGGGTGCATTGGATTTTGCCATTGGTGTATTCCCTTGTTCGTTTGTCCGGCCACCCCGTGCGGCCGGTCGCCGACGCTTCGGGTCGAGCCTCAAGGGACGCAGTCAAGAGGTCTTCTCGGGAGACCGCCTGCGGCGGAAGACCTCTTGACTGCGGCACGGCTCGGCCCAGTCTGGCGACTGATCCGGCCAGCGGGGGGACGGGTTCAAAGGAAAGAGAGATCACCGGGAAAACCGGCACACACCGGCCCTGAAGACAATTCAGGGACTGCGATGGAAGCTGCGCACGATGACCTTGGAATGGCACAAGACCTCCGACGACAGGTGCACCTTTTGAAGTCCGCTGCTCGGAACTGCAGGAACCCCGTGGTAGAGTCCGGTATGGACAAACAGGAGAAGAAAACGCTTTGCGGCCCTGCCCTCGCTCCGGAGGTTATGCATCCGCTTGGCAGCAACAAGGCGGCCAGGTTCTCGGAAGTCGAGGGATTAAGACTGAATGCAGAAGCCAAAGCCATGGCCTCGGCGCTGCGTGCGCAGGGCCTATCCGAAGCGGGTTACAGGGCAGAGATCACAAAGCGATTTCAAGCCAATCGCTCAAGAACCTGACTTAGCGGTCATGCTCCTGCTCGGCTTCTTCGCGTAGATACTCGTCGAGCATCCTCTCATAGGCGATGTCGCGTTCCCGCTGTGAGATCAGCTCGCCGTTGGGTCCGGGAACGGGTCTATCAGGATCATAATCCTGTCGGTCAGGACGAAGCGCTTCGATTTTTTCGCGGACTTCGGTCGGCAAGACGCGCATCTTTTCTCGCTGATCCTGCTCGCGGATTTCCTGCATGCGCTGGTCAAGAATGAGATCCCCGGCGATGCGTTGCACCTCGGGTGAGATCTTCCCAGCTGCCTGAAGCGCTTCGATCTCTCGATCTGAGTATTCCTGCATGACGGCACGCTCCACGACGCTCTGCTCGTAAGCAGCAATCCGGGTGCTGTTCACCCCTTCGCCGATTTCTCCATAGGCATTGTCCAATGCCTGCTCGTACCAGGGTTTTTCGGAACGCTCGGGCGTGGCGGGTTTCCTGTTGGCCTCAGGACCGCTACGCGGAGTTTCATAAGCAGGTTCAGACAGAGACGCGGCTTCCAGCCGGTCGAGTTTCCGGTCCTGCCAGTAGCGGTGATGTTCATCCCGCTCCTCGGGCGTCATATCGGGAGACACCGCCGGTTCCGGCGGCCAAGTCTCCCGACGCGAAAGCAAAGGGTATTGCTGACGCTCAAAACTGTCGGGACTCTTCATTTCCTTTTCCCCTCTTACGCGCCGCGCGTGTTCACGCTTGTTCCGGCGCTCCATCGGATCAGGGCCGCGATGCCGGGTCGGTACCGCCCCTATGCCTCGGGCCTTGTAGCTGCGGTGATCGACCCTGTGGGCCGATCCGATCTTTTCCAGAATAGTGTTGGTCAGGTCCGCCCAGTTCTTGCCCACCTGTTTGACGAACGCCCGCTGTTCCAGCGCGACGATCTTCCCGCCAAACCCGTCTTCCTCAAGAACTCGGGTTGTCAGCAGGATATGGACATGGGGATTGTGGTCGGTGCCGTCTTCGTGGATGGCTATGTCCGCCACACAGCCAAGGTCTACGAAAGGTTTGACGAAGGCCTCCAACAGGGCAGGACGCAGCCGCTCGGGGACATCTCGCGTGATGGCCGCTTCAATGGATTTGGCCAAACGCGCATCGCGCCGTTTGGCAGTCATGTCCACCCTGTTCCAGAGATCGTTTCGTTGCGCCGCCCACGGCGGCGCTCCTTCCGGCAGGAGGATCTTCGTGTACACCACGTCTTCGCGGTTCTTGAAATCGACGTGCCGCTGTTCCCGCTCGGACCACAAACGCTCCCCCGCGTTGTAGGCTGCTGTGGCCACCGCGATCCGTTCGTTCCCGTCCGTGTTGCGCCGGGCAAGATTGTCAATGTGGCAATGGATGTTGCCATCCTGCATGCACACCACCCTCTGCTATCCCAAATCCGTTCCGGCTTGCACGGCGCGGGGGTTGCAAGGGGGTTTCCCCCTTGCCGCACTTCGGCGTTTGGAGCGCGGCCTTAAGCCCTCGCCGCGCTCTGAACGCCGCAATGTTGACCAACCTGTAGATACAGGTCGGGCAACATGTAAGTGCGCTGTACAACTAGCTACACGTATTTGTTGAATCTTTTCAAGGTTGTCGAATAATCGCCATGCAATCCATGAGCTAACTGGGGGATGTTCATGGCGAAGAACCCGTTTGACCTTGGGGACATGCTTGGCAACGAAATGCGAGGCGTGACCACCGGGGCGAAATTCGGAATGAAAATCGGTCGCGGGCTGGCCAGCTGGAACCTCAAACGCCAGCTGGAACAAGAGGGCTACGATCCCGTTACAATTGAAGCGGCGACGCAGGCCGTTGCCGCTGGACGTGATCCCAAACCCATTCTGGAGCAAGCCCGTCAAGCCTACGCTCTTAGAGACAAACAGGAGGAGATGCGGCGCAACCCGCCTCCCATCCACGGGTCTGCTCGCTGGGCTACTCAGGACGACGTGGAGCAAGCCGGGCTGTTCAGACAATCGAGCCGCCGCACTCTCAATCTTGGCAACTTCGAGGGCCACCGCGTCAACTGGGACGGCGAAAGCCACCTGCTGACCGTGGCCCCTACCCGTACCGGCAAAAGCGCCATGCAGGTTATTCCGAACCTGCGGACTTACGGCGGCTCTGCTGTGGTGCTCGATCCCAAAGGAGAGATTTACGAGCACACCGCTGCCTGGCGATCCCAGATGGGTCCTGTCTACGTGTTGAACCCATTCGCGGTCGAAGGCGTCCCGGAGACCGACGCCTTCAATCCGCTCGACAGTGTGACAGACAATCAATCCGCGCTTGAAATTGCCGAGATCCTCTATCCTCGCACCCACGACGACAAGCAGCAGTTCTTCGAAAACGAAGCGGTGGGTTTTCTCGCGGCGGCGGTTGAGTTCTCGGCGCGATTTGCACCGGACAGCCATCGCAATATGGGCACTCTGCGTGATGCGGTGTCCACATTGGACGGGCAGTTTCATGGCCTGCTTAAGGCGATGAGCAACGACATCATGCCACCGTCGATCCGCAATGCCGCCCGGAACTTTCAGACAAAGTCACGCGATACGGGGCAACCTCGTGTCCTGGACAGCCTGAACACCCATCTACGGATCTGGGATACGCCCGGGCTTCGCAAGGCGACCAGCCGTTCCGGATTTGATTTTGGCAGGCTCAAAGACCAGACGGCCACGGTCTATCTTGTCCTGCCGTTTTCGAAGATCACTCTCTTTTCCACGTTCGTGCGGATGGTGTTCGCCGCTGCGCTTGACGCGATGGTTCTCACATCGAAGAAACCGGACATACCGGTCCTGTTCGTCCTTGATGAGTTTTTGTCACTTGCGCCGGATGAACGCTTTGTTTCGGCTCTCAGGACCCATGCCAGCGCCGGTGTACGGCTGTGGTTCTTTCTGCAAGACCTTCCGACGCTGGAACAGAAATACCCGACGACGTGGAAATCCTTCTTGCAGGTCGAGGCCAAGACGTTTTTCGGGACTGATGATCCCTACACTGCGGATCTGATTTCCAGCTATTTGAGCGACCGGACGATCGCCTACGACGTTCCGAATGTTTCGGGCACGACGACAGGAGGCGCGTCTCCTTCCACCGGCTATTCCATTTCCGAAAATCTTCACCTGACCGCCCGGAGGCTCCTAACGCCGGATGAAGTCATCGGCCTGCTGCGAGGCACGGCAACGGGGCGAAAGGCCATCCATTTCCTGCGGGACTTAAGGCACCCACTTCAGACCGATCTTACTCCCTGGTTTCTGAACACTTCGCCGAAGGAGCAATCATGACCGATACCGCCTACCGCATTCCTCGCCACTCAGTCGGCTTAACGATATTCCTTCTTATGGCAGGCGCTACACTCGGTGCTGTCTGGGGACTTTTTCTATCGTCGTTCGTCGCCACGGCTTCACTCGCTGCGGGGGGACCTCTGGCCCTGCTGATAGCCGGTCCACTCCTGTTCGCGATCTATGGGGTCGGCACGACTTACATCGTGTTTGGCGCTCCCCTATGGGCGCTATTCGGGGGAATGTGGTTCGCTGCGTCATCTTCCAGAGACACCGGATCTGCTGCGACACAAATGGGCGTTACGTTCTTCTCTAAGAGTCATCCCATCAACCAAGCTACACAACGGATGGCGCAACAGCTTGATCTGCCGCCTGTCCGATACGTCGGCTGGTTTGGCTCAGACGACATAAACGCGTTTGCGATGGGGACAAGCAATCGCTATGCGCTTGTGGCCGTCAGCAAAGGCGCAATCGAAAACCTCTCTCAGGAGCAATTGGATGCCGTTATTGCCCACGAACTGGGTCACATAGCCAGCAACGATATGGAGAGGATGACCTATGCGCTTGGTGTTCGTGAATCTCTTACGTTTTTTCTGATTTTCCGCGGGCTCAAGAAATTCGCACGTTGGGTTTTCACGCCGTTGTCAGAGCTGGAGCTTCTGAGGTTTTCGCGAGCACGAGAATTCACAGCTGACGCCATCTCGGCTCATTTGACATCGTCAGAGGCTATGATCTCGGTGCTTGAAACACTGAAGGGCGCAAAACTCGAACCGCAGCCCCACAACCAAGCCTTTGTGATGATGGCGGCGCTCGGCGACAACACCTTGTTTTCAACACACCCGTCCCTGGACGACCGCATCAATACACTGCGCGCACTTCCGGTTTCGACTTCCGTTCAACAACCGGATCAGGAAACTTCCGTCCCCAGTCCGCAGCCAATTTCGAGTTGAGATTAAACAAACGCTCTGCTAGCAGGAAGCATCACGCGGACGTGGTGGAATCGGTAGACACAAGGGACTTAAGTCAAAATTGAGTGCACCGGCGGAAACGCCGGATGTAGAACTGCTCAAATTCGGGGAACCCTGTCAGATGGCAATCCCGAGCCAAGCCTCACAAGAGGAAGGTGTAGAGACTAGACGGGCAGCACCTACGGCATCTGCTACGGTGAAGGTATAGTCCAGACCACAAACGCCGGAAGGCGGCGGTGAAAGCCGTAGCTGGTAAGAAAATCCCTCGGCCCTAGGCTGTGCGGGTTCGAGTCCCGCCGTCCGCACCAACAATCTGTTTTCGATCAATTGGCTTCAGTTTGCGATGTCCTGTGGGCATTCCGCTTTGCGTGTTCGATGATCTGCTTCTTCGATTTTGCTTTCCGCTACACGTTGACAGCCGCCGCGCTGATGCTCGTGGCAATGTGTGAGGCGTAGTATTTCTCAATCATCTCGACGCTGGTGCGGCAGTTTTTGGCGATCTGGTAGATGTCCGCCCCCTCCATCAGACGCAGGCAGATATAGGTGTGGCGAAGGCTGTAAGCCGTCCGCCGGTTCCCTTCCCGGTCGAACTTGAGATTTTCCTCGTCCAAAATATCGTTGAACATGATCACGTGGTTGCCGGGAAACACGGGATCATCCGGCTTCGGCAGATTGCGTTTGAGCAACCGCTCGAACGGAAAAACGGCGTTGGGCGTGCTTTTGCAATACCCGACGCCACGCTTACCCCGCACCTGAATGAGGAGGATTGTTTCGTCGGTTTCCTCGTCGTGGACGATTTCGACATCCCGGACCTGAAGCCGTTTGGCTTCATCCGGTCTGAGGCCAGTATTGGCCAGAAAGAGAACATAGTCGCGCAGCTGTTCAGCATGCCACTGATACCGCCCACCCTGATGCCGTTCGGCACGTTTCCGGGTGGCGGTGTATAGCTGTTTATACTCTTCCGGCGAGAACCAAGCCCGGTGAGATATTTTCTCGGCGGACCGATAGGGCATCGACAGATCCGGCAGATGGGTGAGCCAGCCGTGCCGTATGGCCGTCTTGAGCACCTGTCGAAGAGTTACGATCTCCTGATGCATCGTGTTCTTGGCGGGCGGTTTGCCCTCAGGTGACGTATTGTGCCGCATGACGCGGTATTCCTGCACCTTGCCCGCAGTCACTTCCGACAACCCCAGTTCGCCAAAGAACGGCAGCAGGTAAAGCCGCAAACGGCGTTCGTTCCCCGCCACATAAACCCGGTTCCGGGCACCGCCGGTCACAACGTCATATTCTTCAAGGTAGCGCTTTGCCGCTTCCTTGAAGGTCCGCTCGTCCTTCAGCGTGCCGCCTTTTTCCTTGGCCTTCAGCCGAAAGAACCAATCCTCGGCAATCTCCTTCGCCAGGGAGAGACTTTCCTCTCCTGTGCTGATGCGCCGGTTCTTGCCCATGAGGTAGGTGGAGCACTGCCACTTCCGGCTGTTTTCCCGCCGGTAGATGCTGACTTTGCCGCCCAAAATGGTGTGCTTTTCCATCTTTGACTCTCACCCTCACTTTCCGGCTTTTATTCTACCAGACTGTGTAACAGATGTGTAAGTCAGAAGCGGATGAAAATGATTACGAAAAAGAGACTAAGTGATTGAATTTATGGTGCCCATGATCGGAGTCGAACCGATACTGGAAGGATTTTAAGTCCCTTGTGTCTACCAATTCCACCACGCCCGCTTTTCCCTTCCCCTAGCTCTCCTGCCCGAAAAGCGCAAGAAGGCACTGCCGCTTTTCAGCGCACAGGCGGGAAGTTTCCACGTCAGCCTGATTTTGCGGGAACAGAAGCTGGAAAATAGGCGCTTTGGGCGGTATGAGAACAGGTAACGGATAATTGGTGCCGAACAGGGCCTTGTGGGCTTAGAATGGCACCGGATAATTGTGAGACACGGTAAACCCCATGGTCAGCTATATAGACGCTTCGGAAGCCCCTTTGAAAAACACGGGTCAGGTACGTTTGTACGGCCCTGAAGATTTTGAAGGCATGATGCGCGCCGGACAGCTGACCGCAGCCTGTCTGGACGAGCTGGCCGACATCGTCAAACCGGGCACGACCACCCAGGAAATCGACGACTTCGTCTACCAGTACGGCATGGATCACAACGCCATTCCGGCGACGCTGAACTATCGCGGTTACACCAAGTCCTCCTGTACGTCGATCAACCATGTCGTCTGTCACGGCATTCCCAACGACAAGGCCCTGCGCGAGGGCGACATCGTCAACATCGACGTGACCTTCATTCTGGACGGATGGCACGGTGATTCCAGCCGCATGTATCCGGTCGGCCAGTTGAAGCGCGCTGCCGAGCGCCTGATCGATGTGACCTATGAATCGCTGATGCGCGGTATCGAGGCTGCCAAACCGGGCAACACCACCGGGGACATCGGTGCTGCCATCCAGACCTTCGTCGAGGCTGAACGCTGTTCGGTCGTGCGCGATTTCTGCGGGCACGGTCTTGGTCTTCTGTTCCACGACACCCCCAACATCCTGCATTACGGGCGTCCTGGCGAAGGTGTTGAACTGAAGCCGGGCATGATCTTCACCATCGAACCGATGGTCAATCTGGGCCGCCCTCACGTGAAGGTTCTCAGCGACGGCTGGACAGCCGTCACGCGAGACAGATCCCTGTCCGCCCAGTTCGAACATTCCATTGGCATCACGCCTGAAGGCTGCCAGATCTTCACCACGTCCCCCAAAGGCATCCACAAGCCGGGCCTGCAGACGGACTGATTGTCCGGCCTGAGGTCCGTTTACCGGCGATGCACCGTCATCTGACAGCGGCTGACGCAGGAGCTCATGAAAGAGACGACGACCGCCAGTGAAGCACCGGCCACAACCGGCAGCGACCACAAGGGACACCGCCAGCGGCTGCGGGAACGATTTCGTAAAACCGGCGAGCAAGGTCTCGCCGATTATGAACTCCTGGAATTCCTGTTATTTTCCGCCCTGCCCCGCCAGGATACAAAGCCGATCGCCAAAGCACTGCTTCAGCGCTTCGGTTCCTTTCCGGCAGCCCTTGCCGCCCCCCGGGAACGGCTCAAGGAAATCCCGGGGTTGTCCGACATCAGCATAGATGCGC
The DNA here is from genome assembly GCF_017743835.1 of Labrenzia sp. R5_0. Taxonomy (NCBI): domain Bacteria; kingdom Pseudomonadati; phylum Pseudomonadota; class Alphaproteobacteria; order Hyphomicrobiales; family Stappiaceae; genus Labrenzia; species Labrenzia sp. R5_0. The sequence goes on from NZ_JAGHRK010000002.1 coordinate 67,590, forward strand.
TTCAGGCGGTGCATGCATCGGTCATCCGCTTTCACAAGGCCGGGCTGGAAAAACGGCAAGTGCTCGACAGCTGGCAGAAGGTCATGGACTACCTGCAGGTTTCCATGGGGCTGGCCCCGGTAGAGCAGTTCAGGATCCTGTTTCTCGACAAGAAAAATGCGCTTATCGCAGATGAGGTTCAGCAGACGGGCACGGTCGATCACACCCCGGTCTATCCGCGCGAAGTGATCCGGCGTGCCCTGGAGCTTTCGGCAACGGCCCTGATCCTTGTCCACAACCACCCGTCGGGCGATCCGACCCCATCACGCGCCGACATACAGATGACCAAGAAAATCGTCGATATTGCCGGCCCACTCGGGATCGAGGTGCATGACCATATCATCGTTGGTCTGCGTACAAACGTCAGCTTCCGCAGCTTACAGCTGATTTGAGCTGTTCGAGCAACCGACAGGCCAAGTCTTGGGGCCCGTACAGCTAAGCTCTTTAAGACTGTTTGCAAAACCGGATCGGGAGTTTCGAGACTTTACCCTTAATTTACTTAGAATTTGCGGCATTCCTTAACCCAGATCGACAATACTCGGGCCAAAGAAATCGGGCTCGTATATGTACAATTCGTCTAAAAACTCCGGCGGACAGATAGCAAACGCGATCATTATTCCGATGGTCGTGATCGTCATGATATCCGTTGTCGGTATTTTCGGCCTGTTGCACTGGTCTGCCCGCCTGTCGGACGAAACCGCTGTCGAATCCCAGAACAAGCTCATTTCCGGCGCTTTGCAGCTGACCCAGAATTACATGGTCAAGCAGCAGAACGGCGTCGTGATCTGGGACGAAGCCTATCACCGGGTCAATCAGATCAACCCGGACGAAGGCTGGATCTACAACAACCTGATGCACTGGCTGTTCCAGAACCACGGTTTTTCCAAGTCGATCCTGATCAACCGCGATTACGGCGTGCAATATGTCTACGCGCAGAACCACACCAACAAGTGGATGACGCAGGAGTTGCTTCAGGAACTGAAGCCCGCCGTTGCCAAGGTGCGCGCCCGCTACATCATTTCCTTCCGCCGCACACCATCCGGGCTCTACAGTTTCATTCCGCAAAGCAGCGACGCGCGCCGGTCGATTGCCGAAACCGGCCTCGTCTCCCTGGCGGGCGAACCGTATCTCTTCAGTGCCGCCGCCATCATGCCGCAGATCCAGTCGATCTCCCGGGTCCGTTTCCCGCCGTCAGTGCTGGTAAGTCTGGTACCCTTGCGGGGTGAAAAGCTGACGGAAATCTCGGAAATGTCACGCCTTGACGGGTTTGTTCTCGCCAACAACCAGACCCAGCGCGATGGCGTCGGCAGGTTTCAGCTGAAGTCCCCGCTTGGACAGGATGTCGGCCTGATCGCCTGGCAGACAACCGAGCCCGGCAGCCAGATGATACGCCGGATCAATCCGTTCCTGGCCTTGGCGGCGTTCATGATTGCCGCCGTGGTCATCGCCGTGACCATCTTCACGCGCCAGATGACCAAACGTCTTGCACGCAGCGAAGCCAAGGCAGTCCACTCCTCGCGTCATGACGCCCTGTCCGGCCTGCCGAACCGCGCGCGGTTCCATGCACTTTTGACGGACACGCTGGACGAAAGCGTTGCCAAGGGAACGAATACGGCCGTCGTCTACATCGACCTCGACCATTTCAAGGACATCAACGATACGCTTGGCCATTCCGCCGGTGACAAGGTGATCACTGCGGTCGCCCAAAGACTGCAGCGCGTCATTCCCGAAACCGGGATCGTTGCGCGCATCAGCGGCGACGAATTCGCGATGGTCATCAAGAACTGCGAAGACGATGTCTGGCTGGAATACATCCTCGACCAGGTGCAGGACGAAATCGGCCGTCCGATCATGATCGGGCGCCGTGAACTTCACGCGAGCCTCTCGATGGGCGCTGCCATTGCCCCGCGCGACGGCACCGATCCGGACGAGTTGCTGCGCAAGGCCGATATCGCGCTTTATGATGCCAAGGCAAACGGCCGGAACCGCCGTTCCTTCTTCGAACCGAACATGGAACATCACGTCCAGTCCAAGGACAGGCTGTCCCGCGAACTTCGGCTGGCACTCAAGAACGACGAATTGACACTTGCCTACCAACCGCAGTCCGACACATCGGCCAAGCGGATCGTCAGCGTCGAAGCGCTGGCCCGCTGGACTAAGGAAGACGGCACCGTCATTTCCCCGGCGCAGTTCATTCCGGTGGCCGAGGAAACCGGCCTGATCAACGAACTGGGCATCTGGGTGCTCAACAAGGCCTGCGCCAAGGCGCACGAATGGCCCGGCATAACTGTTTCGGTCAACGTTTCGCCAAACCAGTTCAAGCATCCGCGGTTCGTCGAAAAGGTGATGGCGATCCTTGCCGCCAACAACCTGCCGCCACAGCGCCTGGAAATTGAAGTCACCGAAAGTGTTTTCGCGGGCCGCAACGATTCGGTGCTGAAGGCCCTGCGCAGGCTGAAGAACCTGGGCGTGAAGGTTGCGCTCGATGATTTCGGTTCAGGTTATTCCAGCCTCAGCTACCTGCGCCGCTTCCCTTTCGACACGCTCAAGATCGACCGGGATTTCGTTTCCGACATGAACGGCAACGCCGAAGCCGAGGCCATCCTGGTATCGATCATCCAGCTCGGCAAAGCGCTCGGCATGACCATTGTTGCCGAAGGCATCGAGACGCTGGAACAGATCCGTTTTTTGCAGGCACACGACTGCAACCGAATGCAGGGCTACTACATTTCCCGGCCGCTGACGGACACCGCCCTGACGGCGTTCCTGGACGAATTTCACCGCGTCGGCACTCCCGGTTTCGGCACAGACCTGAGCTACCAGGTACGCGCGGCGGAAGCTTGACGACACTTCGTACGGGCAAATGCCTGCCCGTAAGCCCTTCGATTTGTTCAGGAACGACCTGGAAACGCTACCGGGCTCAAAGACCCAGCGCCGGACGGAGCCGGGCGGCAAACGAGTGAAAGCTCGCAAAGGGCGCTGTCTCGGCCAATGTCAGCCAGTTCTGCCCTGCCCCGTCAGCCAGCTTCAGGCCAGCGTGACCGAATTCCGCACGCACCATATCCTTGAACCAGGCAACATGCTGCGCTTTGCGCTGGCGTTGCAAGGCTTCACCGGACGCGATGTGCGCATGGTGGCGCGTCCAGTGGTCAACCAGATCATCAACACCGCTGAGGGTTTGCGCGGAGACTTCGCACACAGGCACCTTCCACCCTGTAGTGCTATCGGTATCGCTCAACGACAAGGCGCCCGCGACATCCGAGGCAGCCCGACGGGCAAGCACACCCATATCTGCCTTGGTGACAGCCACGATATCCGGCAACTCCATGATGCCGGCCTTCATGAACTGCAGACTGTCACCCGATCCGGGCTGGATACACAGAACAACCGTGTCGACAGCCTGCTTCAGGTCACCTTCCGATTGTCCGATACCAACGGTTTCAACGATCACGCAGTCACACACGCACCGGAGAACGGCGATTGCCGCAACCGCATGATCGGAGAGGCCCCCAAGGCGATCTCGCGCCGCCATGGAGCGGACGAAGACGCCATCGTCGGATGGATCGGTTTTCAGGCGGGTTCGGTCACCCAGAAGGGCACCACCGGTCACCGCGGAAGACGGATCAATCGCAAGTACAGCCACAGTCTGCCCCGCCGTCCGGCACGCCTTGATGAGCGCGTCGGTCAGACTTGATTTGCCGACGCCGGGCGGACCGGTGAGGCCCAACACTTTCGCGGTGGCTTCACCAGCGGCCGAATCCAGAAAAGCCGCGGTTTCGGCGTCCTCCGCATGGCTTTCCAGCCGGCTGAGAACCCGCGCGAGCTGCCTCTTGCCACCCGCGCGCAAGGTGTCCAGCTGGGGGTAAGCATCGCTCACACCGCGCTCCCCTTGGCCTCGACCGGAGTTTTCCGCCCCATTCAGCTTCCGGACTTGAACTTCAAGGCCGCCTGAGCTGCCGCCAGGCGGGCAATCGGCACACGGAACGGTGAGCAGGAGACATAGTCCAGACCGACGCCTTCGCAGAAGGAGATCGAGGCCGGATCACCGCCATGCTCCCCGCAAATGCCAAGCTTGATGTCGGGACGGGTCGACCGGCCGCGTTCAACGCCGATCTTGATAAGCTCACCCACGCCTTCCTGATCGAGAGAGACGAACGGATCCTGCTCCAGCAGGCCGCGCGTCTGATACGTCCCCAGGAAGGAAGCCGCATCATCGCGCGAGATACCGAAGGTGGTCTGCGTAAGATCGTTGGTACCGAAGGAGAAGAACTCGGCAGACTGTGCGATTTCCGCCGCTTTCAGGGCGGCGCGCGGCAGTTCCACCATGGTGCCGATCTGGTATGTCAGTTCCGCTCCGGTTTCGCTCATCACGGCTTTTGCCATGGCCTCGATGCTCTGGCGTACGAGGTCGAGTTCTCCCTTGAGGCCGACCAGCGGAACCATGATTTCCGGAACCACCGGTGCGCCGGTTACCTTGGCAGCCTCGACAGCCGCCTCGAAGATGGCCCGGGCCTGCATTTCGGCGATTTCCGGATAGGAAACCAGCAGACGGCAGCCGCGATGGCCGAGCATCGGGTTGAATTCTTCCAGTGCCAGCGCCCTGTCGCGAAGCAACTCCGGATCGGCACCCATGGCTTTTGCGACGTCCGCCAGTTCCTCTTCCGATTTCGGCAGGAATTCGTGCAGTGGCGGATCCAGCAGACGGATCGTTACCGGCAGGCCGTGCATGATTTCGAAGAGATCGGTAAAGTCCTGCCGCTGCATCGGTAAGAGTTTTGCAAGTGCTGTCCGGCGTCCGGCTTCGGTCTCGGCCAGAATCATCTCGCGCACGGCAATGATACGCTCGCCTTCGAAGAACATGTGCTCGGTGCGGCAAAGGCCAATACCTTCAGCGCCGAACTCCCGTGCAACCTTGGCGTCTTGCGGCGTTTCCGCGTTGGTGCGCACGCGCATGCGGCGCACCTTGTCGGCCCAGCCCATTAGTGTACCGAAATCGCCGGAGAGCGTCGGCTGCAGCATCTCGACCTCACCAACCAGAACCTGTCCGGTGGCTCCATCGATGGTGATGATGTCACCTTCCTTCAACTGCCGTCCGGCAGCATTGATCACACCGTTGCGATAGTCGATCCGCAGCATCCCAGCTCCGGCGACACAAGGCTTGCCCATGCCACGCGCCACCACGGCCGCGTGGCTTGTCATGCCGCCCCGGCTGGTCAGAATACCCTCGGCCGCATGCATGCCATGGATGTCTTCCGGGCTGGTTTCCACGCGAACAAGAATGACCTTGCGCCCTTCCGCCTTGGCTTTTTCCGCCTCGTCGGAGGAAAAGACGATGGCACCGGATGCAGCGCCGGGAGAGGCCGGCAGGCCGGTCGTGATCACATCGCGCTTTGCTTTCGGATCAATTGTCGGGTGCAGGAGCTGGTCGAGCGCAGCAGGCTCCACGCGGCCAATGGCCTCTTCCTCACCCAATAGCCCTTCGGCAACCATGTCGACCGCGATCTTCAGCGCCGCCTTGGCGGTGCGCTTGCCCGACCGGGTCTGCAGCATCCAAAGCTTGCCCTTTTCAATCGTGAACTCCAGGTCCTGCATGTCCCTGTAATGGGCTTCCAGCTTGGCACAATAGGTCTGGAATTCGGCAAATGCCTCCGGCATCAGCGCTTCCAGCGACGGGCTGGAAGACCCGGCCCCGATGCGGGCCTTCTCGGTGATATCCTGCGGTGTCCGGATGCCGGCAACCACGTCCTCGCCCTGTGCATTGACCAGGAACTCGCCATAAAGGGCGTTTTCACCAGTGGAAGGGTTCCGGGTAAAGGCGACGCCGGTCGCAGAGCTCTCGCCCATGTTGCCGAACACCATGGCCTGAACGTTGACGGCAGTTCCCCAGGAGGACGGCAGATCGTGCAGGCGGCGATATGTGACGGCACGTGGCACCATCCAGGAACTGAAGACCGCGCCAATCGCGCCCCAGAGCTGCTCCTGCGGATCCTGCGGGAACGGCTTTTCCAGTTCTTCTTCCACCAGCGCCTTGAACTTCTCGATGATGCCCAGCCAGGCATCCGCATCGATTTCGGTATCGAGCGTCAGTTCGTTGCGTTCCTTGTACTCTTCCAGAATTTCTTCAAATTCATGGTGGTCGAGGCCCAGCACCACGTCGGAATACATCTGGATGAAGCGGCGGTAGCTGTCGTAGGCGAAACGCCTGTCTCCCGCCTCTTGTGCGATCGCTTCGACTGTCTGGTCGTTAAGGCCGAGGTTCAGGACGGTATCCATCATGCCGGGCATGGAAACACGGGCGCCGGAGCGGACGGAAACCAGCAGCGGCCGTTCCGGGTCACCAAACTTGCGGTTGGTCGCCTCGCCGACCTTGTCCAGCGCTTCGGCAACCTGTGCCGTCAAAGCGTCCGGATAGGATTTGTCATGCTCGTAGTACCAGGTGCAGACTTCCGTGGTGATGGTGAAGCCCGGTGGCACGGGCAGACCCAGGCTGCTCATTTCGGCCAGGTTTGCGCCCTTCCCACCGAGAAGATTACGCATATTCGCTGCACCTTCTGCAGCACCATTGCCGAAACTGTAGACCCACTTGGTCATCTGATACTCTCCTCGCCTAGTTCGGTCTGCGGCGTCTCGCGCGCAGCCAACTCGCATTATCATTCCGGCAGCAATCGGGCCGCACCGGCACCAGATCTTTTTGCACCGCACATTCCTGCTACGGCAACTGCTTGTCTTCAAGCCCTTTTTCAGCGAAACCGGTTATGATTGGTCGTAAGTCTTAGCATTTCCGACGTTGAGCAAAATCAAAAGGATTTAAACCCGCAGAAAGTTATCCCGGGCGCCTTGCCGGTCAGCCTTAAAGACGCCATTGTCAAAGGTAATAAGCAGTAAACCCACCAGATTCAGGGACAGAAGTGCGAACAATGATGACAAATCCGACCGGTGCCGTTTCGACCAGGGATCGCAGTCCTCTCCGCCGGAAACTGCTTGCGCTGGTCAGCGTGCTCGCCCTTCTTCCCGCTACCGCACTTGCCGAAACGAGCACCGAACCGGAAACTCTTGGCACACCGTCCGATCTGCCGTTCACGCTGTCCGGCAGCTACCTTTCCGGCCGCCTCGCCGGTTTCCAGAAGGACTACGCCCAGGCAGCGGCGTTTTACGAAGAAACCCTGGCCGCCGACCCGAGCAATACGATGTTGCTCGAACGCACTTTCCTCCTGAAGTTGGCCAATGGCGATGTCGAACAGGCCGTTGTCTACTCCAAGGAGCTGGAAAGCGCCGGTCTGCAGAACTTCCTCGCGCAGCTGACGCTCGGTGCGCAGGAGATGCTGGACGGCCGCTATGAAAAAGCCAACGAAGAACTTGAGCGGGGCCGCAACGGTCCGCTCGCGCAGCTTTCCATCGGCATTTCCCGCGCCTGGACGCTTTATGGCAGCGGCAAGATCGACGAAGCCGTCGCGATGATTGACGGACTTGAGGGACCGGACTGGTTCGAAGTGTTCAAGTCCACCCACAAGGCACATCTTCTGTTTGCCGCCGGGCGTAACCAGGAAGCACTGGAAGCCGCCGAGAGCGCCTATGCCATCGACCAGGGTGCCTTGCGCGTCGTGGACGCCTACACCCGCCTTCTGGCCGCCAACGGGCGCCAGAAGGAAGCACTTGATGCGCTCGATCAATACGATGCGCAATTCCGCGGTCACCCCAAGCTTGACCAGACCCGCGAGGCTATCAGCAGCGGTGAGATCATTCCGCCGCTTGTTACTGATCCGGCAGCCGGCATGGCGGAAATCCTCTATGGACTTGGTGCCGTAATCGGCCGCGATGGCGGTGAAGAGCTTTCCACCTCCTATCTGCAGCTTGCGCTCTACCTCGATCCGAAGGCCGAATTTGCAGCCATTGCTCTCGGCAGTGTCTTTGAGCGGATGGAGCAGCCGGAACGGGCCATCGAAGCCCTGATGATGGTGCCCGATGACAGCGTGCTGAAGCGCGAAGCCGAAATCCAGGTTGGCATGAACTACAATGCCTTGGAGATGGTGGATGAAGCCCGCAGCCATCTGGAAGAGCTGATCAAACAGGATCCCTCAGATCTTGAAGCCGTGATCGCACTTGGCAACATCCTGCGTGCACACGAAATCTACGAGGACGCCGAGGCAACCTACACCAAGGGCATCGACACCATTTCCGAACTGCAAAGTCAGCATTGGCTGATGCTTTATTTCCGCGGTATCGCCCGGGAAAGACTGGGGAAATGGGAACTTGCCGAAGCCGACTTCCGCAAGGCGCTTGAACTCAACGAGGATCAGCCACTCGTGCTCAACTATCTCGGCTATTCCCTGGTCGACCAGGGTCTGAAGCTGGATGAAGCCCTGGGCATGATCAAGAAAGCCGTCGAACTGCGGCCAACAGACGGATACATCGTCGACAGCCTTGGCTGGGTTTATTTCCGTCTTGGTCGCTACGAGGAAGCGGTAAAGGAACTGGAGCGGGCTATCGAGCTTCGCCCGGCGGATCCGGTCATCAACGATCACCTGGGCGATGCCTACTGGATGGTTGGTCGTCGCAACGAGGCAAGGTTCCAGTGGAACCACGCCCGCGACCTGGGACCGGACGCAGAGGAATTGCCGAAAATTCTGGAAAAGATTGCCGAAGGCCTGAAGGAGGTTCCGGGAACGGATGCCGCCAAAGCCGAGACCGGCAAAAACGGCGGCTAACCGGACACACCCATGGCCCTCGCCTCAAAGTCTTCCCCCCGGGTGGAGCTGGCCCGGGCCAAGGTGAATCTGGCACTGCATATTACAGGTCGGCAGCCGGACGGCTATCATCTGCTGGATTCGCTCGTGGTCTTCCCCCAGATCGGCGACAGACTGGCGATAGAAGCTGCCGGTGAGCTCGACCTGCAAGTCGAAGGCCCGTTTGCGCGAGACCTGACGGGCCCGGTCGAAGAGAACCTTATCCTGAAGGCCGTGCGCAGCTTCGCCGAAAAGGCCGGTATTGATGTTCCGCAGGTTCGCCTGACACTGACCAAACGCCTGCCTGTGGCTTCCGGCATCGGCGGCGGCTCCAGCGATGCCGCTACCACCTTGCGCCTTCTGGAGGACTTCACTGGCACCTATCTTGCCGAGGAAGATCTGCACGCACTGGCGCTGACGCTTGGGGCGGATGTACCGGTTTGCCTGTTTCCAGAACCCCAGATCATGCGCGGCATCGGCGGCGACCTGAGTGCCGGTCCGGACCTTCCGCCTTGCGGTATCGTGCTTGTAAACCCGAGGGTTGGCGTATCCACTCCGGAAGTCTTCAAGTCCATGGAACAGCGGGACAACGCTCCCATGGATCTCATGCCGGAAAAGTTTGAAACGCTGGCCTCGCTGGTCGCCTATCTGGCAAGCTGCCGAAACGATCTGCAGGACCCGGCGAAAGGTCTGTGTCCTGAAATCGGTCAGGTTCTTTCCGAGCTGGAAGCCGATACCCGCGTCGACCTTGCAAGAATGTCCGGCTCCGGTGCGACCTGCTTCGGCCTGTGTGAGTTGAATGCCGCCATGGACGTCGAACGTGCATTGCGCAGCAGCCATCCCGACTGGTGGATCGCCTCCGGGCCGCTCTCCTGACAAAACGCAGAGTTGGCTTTTAAAAAACAAAGAAAAAGCCGCCATTTCTTAAATGTCGGCTTTTCAATTTCGTCAGAAAAACAAATACTTGTAAGCGTTAGCTCACACGCGAGATGCAGAAGGCAACAGCATCACCCAGCGCATCGCTATGCGCACCGGACGGCAAAGTGTCCAGGGCAGCAAGAGCCTTATTGCCGTAGTCCTTCGCCCGCTCGACCGTTTCAGACAAGGCGTCGTATTTCTTCAAAAGCTCGATGGCCTGTTCCAGATCACCATCCTGGATTTCTTCGCCTTCCAGGCAACGTCGCCAGAAGTCGCGGTCTGCATCAGTGCCACGGGCAACTGCCAACACCACCGGCAGTGTGATCTTGCCTTCGCGGAAATCATCGCCGACATCCTTGCCGAGATCTGCGGAAGAGCCACCATAGTCGAGCGCGTCGTCAACTAGCTGGAACGCATAGCCGAGTTCCATGCCGTAGGTCCGCGCGGCCCGCTTCATTTCCACTGACTGCCCGGCAATCACGGGGCCGACTTCGGCGGCAGCGGCAAACAGAGCGGCGGTCTTGGCCTCGATCACCCGCAGATAGTCTGCTTCGGTCGTGGCGATGTTCTTTGCAGCGCCAAGCTGCAGCACTTCGCCTTCGGCAATGACTGCGGATGCCGTGGAGAGGATGCGCAGCGCTTCCAGCGAACCGACATCGACCATCATCTTGAAGGCCTGTCCGAGCAGATAGTCGCCGACAAGAACACTTGCCTGGTTTCCCCAGAGCTTGCGCGCTGCAAGCTTGCCCCGACGCATGTCGCTTTCGTCCACGACATCGTCATGCAACAGCGTGGCGGTATGCATGAACTCCACGCTGGCCGCCAGCGTGACATGACCATCGCCCTGGTAGCCGAACATCTCGGCACAGGCCAGCGTCAGCATCGGCCGGAGCCGCTTGCCGCCTGAGGAAATCAGGTGCTTGGCGATTTCCGGGATCAATTCAACATTCGATCCTGCCTTCGACAGGATCAGATCGTTGACCTCGCCCATGCCGCCGGACACCAGATCAACGAGCGACTGAATGCTCGGACGGCGCGGCTGATCGTCTGTATAAGTTGCAACAACGGCCACTAATGGCACTCCCTGAATATTTGTGCGGACAATATGTTGCGAACGCCTTCGGGGCAAGCCGCCAATCCATTGACAAACTGTTGAAATGCCGCAATCAGCTGGTTTTGCTGTAAACGGGTCGGATGAGGTTTTCTGTTCGACCGCAGGACATGGACCGCTAACGCCGGGAATCTAATGGAAGAACTAGTCAGAACAAACGATCCCGTCCTGATTTCCTTTCTGGAATCGATTCTTGAAGATGCCGGCATCAAACATTTTGTCGCAGACGGCAATATGAGCATTCTGGAAGGTTCGCTGGCCATGATCCCGCGCCGCATACTTGTCGATTCAGACCAGATCCAGATGGCGCGCAAGCTGGTGCGAGACGCCGGTCTGGAACATGAACTGCGTCCGGAAAGCGGCCAGGCCTGACATGACTTCGCCGACGGACAGCACCGAATGCACATCTCAGGAAACGACCCATGACGCTTTTCTGGGCGGCAAGGTCTATGTGCATCAACCCAAGCGTGGCCGGCACAGGGCAGGCCTCGACGCGGTCTATCTGGCGGCGGCCCTGCCGGATGGTACCCGGGGACATGTCATCGACCTTGGCGCGGGTGTCGGCACCGCTGGGTTTTGCGCCGCGGCGCGCTTGCCGGACATTCGGGTAACGCTGGTTGATATAGACGAGACCGTGCTCGCCCTCGCCCGTCGCGGCCTTGAAGACCCCGCCAATGGCGCATTTTCCAGCCGTGTCTCCCTTCTGGAGGCTGATATTACGGCCAAGGGAAGTGCGCGCCACGCAGCCGGTCTTACCCCCGCAATGGCGGACCATGCCATCATGAACCCGCCCTACTATGAGGCGGACCGCTTCCGGGCATCGCCCAACAGTGCTCGTGCCGGCGCGCATATGCTCGATGACCGGGGACTGGAGCCATGGGCGAAAACCGCAACGGATATTGTCAAGGAAGGCGGCAGCCTGACCGTCATCTTTCGGGCAGACGGTCTGCAGGAACTGTTGAGCGTTCTCAAGGGCCGGTTCGGCGCAATTGAAGTCATTCCGCTTCGTCCAAGGCAGGAAGCGGCAGCGACACGTGTTCTGCTGCGCGCCATTCGCGCCAGCAAGGCCCCCTTGCGGCTGATGCCGGGGTTCGTATTGCATGAGGGGGACGGATCCGAATTCACCCCTCAGTCAAAAGCCGTCATGCGTAATGGCGAAGGACTTGGCCTCAGCGCGCGCTGAGTTCCTGTCCCGCCTATCTCAGTGCACCACGATTTCTCCGTCCGCGTAGCGGAAATCAACGGGCGAGATCAGAGTCTGATGCGCGACGCGAACGGAATGGATGCGACCTTCTATCTCCCGTTCCCAGAACACGAGAAACCTGGTCAGTTCGGGAAATTTCGGCGCCAGGTCTTCCGTTTGCCACAGGAAACTCTGCAGCAACTTCGGATGATCAGGCAGACGGTAGAGGATTTCCGCCGTCATCAGTCCATAGCCGAGAAGGCGTTTTTCAAAGTCAGAGCTGGTTTTCATGCCAATCCTTTCTTCTGTGCAAAGAAAGATTGTCACGGAAATCTGGTTAACCAAACCCGACTTTTGGATATTTACTGTTTAAAAACAGCAATTTAGCAGCACTCGACAGGCACTGCTAACAACAGGAGCCACGGGCTGCAAAAAGCATCATTTCACTTGGATGGTGGTCAGATACCCCAGAAAGGCGTCGATGTCATCCGGCTCCAGCGCGAATTCCGGCATGTTGTCATGTGCCGTCACGATGCCTTCCGCCAATGGTTCTTCCAGGCTTTCCAGCGGATACCGACTGGAAAGATCACGAAAGGCAGGCGCACCGGCCTGTGCACTCTGGTCGTCACGGCCGACTGCATGGCAGGTAGCACAATGGATTTCCGCCAGCTCCCGGCCGGTCGCAACGCTCACCGGATCCGTCGGATAAGCTCCGTCAGAAGCCAGGGCAGACGATGCTGCAAACAGGATGACGGCGACACCAAAAAACGGTTTGCTGCGCAACACTCTACTTCCCTCCCTTGAATCAGTTTCGCTTTTATAGAAGGTTCGGAAACAGAAACCCATTAGGGGGAACACGGTGGCCACGAAAAATGTGCCTTCAACACCAATGTTCTCGACGCCAGTATCTCTATATAACCGGGATCACCACCCGTTCACCGGAGGAAACATGAACCAGCTGCCGGCTTCCATTGACGACACTCTCGCCCTGATGGATCAGGCGGGCTACGTGGCCGACCGGTCGCTTGCCACCGTTCTGCATCTGGCCCTGAAGATGAAACGCCCCCTGTTTCTGGAAGGCGAAGCCGGTGTCGGCAAGACGGAAATTGCCAAGGTCCTGTCGTCGACACTTGGAAGAGACCTGATCCGCCTGCAATGCTATGAAGGTCTCGACGTCGCCTCCGCGGTCTATGAGTGGAACTACCCCGCTCAGATGGTCGAAATCCGTGTCGCGGAAGCAGCCGGCGACACTGACCACTCCGAGCTTTCCAAATCGATTTTCGACGAACGCTTCCTGATCAAGCGCCCCGTGCTGCAGGCGCTCGAACCTTCGCTGGCAGGCGCGCCGGTGTTCCTGATCGACGAACTCGACCGGGCGGACGAAGCGTTCGAAGCCTTTCTTCTGGAAGTTCTGGCCGATAACCAGGTGACAATTCCCGAGCTCGGCACCGTGAAGGCAGCCGAGCCGCCCATCGTCATCATCACGACCAACCGCACGCGTGAAATTCACGATGCCCTGAAGCGCCGCTGTCTCTACCACTGGGTCGACTACCCCGATGCCGAGCGCGAGCTGGAGATTGTCCGCCGCAAGGTTCCCGGTGCCGCCCAGCGCCTTGCAAGCGAAGTGGTTGCCTTCGTGCAGAAGCTGCGCGCCGACGAGGATCTTTTCAAGCAACCCGGTGTCGCCGAAACGCTGGACTGGGCGACAGCTCTTTCCGAACTCAACGAAATGGCGCTCGATCCGGACATGGCATCCGACACGCTTGGCGTTCTGTTGAAATACCAGGACGACATCGAACGGGTCCGCGGCTCCAAAGTGCGCCAGATGATCGACGACATCCGCAAGGACGCTCCGCACCAGCAATCCATGCCGGCGGTTTGAACAGGTGACAAGACCACAACGGGCCCATCGCACTCATTCGGGAGGCTGCAATGACACCCTCTCCTGAGTTGCGATCGCGGATCACGGACAACATCGTCTATTTCGCGCGAACGCTGCGCAAGGCGGGCGTTCCCGTCGGCCCCGCCTCCGTGGTGGATGCGGTTGCGGCCGTGGAAGTCTCCGGCATCGAAAGCCGTGAGGACCTCTACTGGACACTGCATGCGGTCTTCGTGCGCAAACGTGAACAGAAGGTGCTGTTCGACGAGGCTTTCCGGATCTACTGGCAAAGCCGTGGATTGATCGAGAAGATGCTGGCGATCCTGTCGCCGGTCGCCCCGCCCAGAGGTGAGCCTGAAAAACCGAAGGCCGGCCAGACACGGGTCTCGCAGGCGTTTCAGGCAGCGCAAGAGCGGATCGCAGAGGAAACCGTTCCCCAGATCGAAATCGATGCAAAGTTCACCGTCTCCGGCAAGGAATTGCTGCAGACCAAGGACTTCGCGCAGATGACGTCGGAGGAAATTACCGAAGCCAAGCTGGCGCTCAGGGCCATGACAATGCCTTTGGACAAGATCAGGCTTCGTCGCCTCAAGCCGGCGTCCAGAGGAAAAGTCGATCCACGCCGAACCTTGCGCGCCTCCATGCGGGCCGGTGGTGACATAATTGACCTGAAGTTCCGCAAACCGGCGGAAAAACGGCCACCGCTTATCGCCCTTTGCGATATCTCCGGAAGCATGAGCCAGTACTCCAGGCTTCTGCTGCATTTCCTGCACGGTTTGACCGTGGAACGGCGGGATGTACACACATTCCTGTTTGGCACCCGTTTGACGAACGTCACGAGACAATTGCGCATGAAGGATCCGGACGAGGCCCTGGAAGCTTGCTCGTCAGGTGTCGAGGACTGGTCGGGTGGCACCCGCATCGCCTCTGCACTGCATGATTTCAACCGGCATTGGTCTCGCCGCGTCCTGTCGGGACAGCCGACCGTACTGCTGATCACCGACGGTTTGGAGCGCGATACGGACGAGGATCTTGAGCGGGAAATGGACCGGCTGCACCGCTCTTGCCGTCGACTAATCTGGCTTAATCCCCTGCTGCGCTTCGAAGGCTTCGAAGCAAAGGCAAAGGGTATCCGCGCCATGCTGCCGAATGTGGACGAATTCCGAGCGGTTCATTCACTCGACGCGGTTGCCGATCTTGTCTCTGCGTTGTCGGGTTCAGGCGGTCGCGACAGCAGTGCCAATCCGAAGCGTTGGTTGAAACCGTAACGTTGGTAGCCTATTGCGCAGACGTGTCCAATTGACACTCAAAAGTCTGGAAGACGGCGCCTGACTGGCCTGGTTTCATGCAGGCTGGAAGCAGGTGATTTTCTGCTTCAAAATGACGGCATGAACAAAGAGACCCTGCCAGCTTCGTGTTGGGGCACTAGAAGTTGACAGGGTCATTTGAGAGGTCGTTTGCAGGCCTCGGACCCACCATATATTCAATTTCATGAAACTAAATGCGACATGCTGCCTCTGCGGCAGGGTGTGCGCTGCCGCATGAACTTGACCTCGAAAACGCGATTAAACTGCGCTACACTTTTGTGGTGTGAAACAGACGTTACTTCTTGAATTTGCTGCCGCGTTATGACCAGGAACAATAATCAGGATCTCGACAAAACAGTGTACCATCAAGTGATTGGCTGTTCGCTTCTGCTCGTCATCCTGTTTGGTCTCGGACACAACGTCTATCTTTCTTCCGGCGATCCCTTTTCCGGCCCAAAGCCGTCTACTCATCCAATCACGGCACTTGGTTTTCTCATTCTGGCCGGAGCTATCTTCTTTCGCCTGCAATGGGCGCGCTCGGTCTGGCTCAGGGGTACCTTGTGCTGCCTGATGATCCTGCTCTCGGGCCTTCGTATTGCCGAGGCCCTGTTTCCGGATCAGATCACTCTATTTGCCGACAGCTGGCTGTCCCATTCACTGGAATCGATCAATATGTACGGCCGGTTCTCGATTGAAACGGCTCTCTTCCTGTTTTGCTGCTTCAGTTTCGAGCTATCCCAGGAACGGCATACTGTCGTCAGGCTGCTCCTGGTGTCTGTCTGCCTGGCCGTATTGTCCTTCGGCTTTGCGGAAACAGTCTATGCGTTCTTTCTGTGGGGGAACGAACTGTCGATGATCACGCAATTCGGCATGTGGCTGGTGTCGGTAGACCTCCTGGTCCAGATGCGCAATCAGGCTCCTTTCCAGAGCGTGATGCAACCGGGCAGGTCAAATTTCTACCGTCAGTTCACGGCGCTTGCTCTTTATCTGCTACCCATGATCATCGGCACGGTCGTGCTTCATAAAATGCAGATTTCCCCCTCCGAGCAGGCCCCGTTCGAGCTGTTCTTCGCGGGAACAAGCTGCCTGTTGCTGGGCGTCGTCCTGATGCTGGGAACCTATCTGGACCGGAAGAACCCCCCGGAAAATGCCTGGTCGGCACCGTCATCCGGACGCAATGGCAAGCGAGACAGGTAAGACTGATCTCCTTGCCAGTTACCGGCTAGCCAGTGAATGCACCTGGCTCGCTCACGGCAATGCCACCACAGGCGTGCGAACCGTTACCCTTTGAAACAGGTCCTCGATGTCGTGATTGGCCATCCGGATGCAGCCATACGAAACCGCGCGCCCGATGGAGCCCGGCCGGTTGGTGCCGTGAATGGCGTAGTTTCCGTTGGACAGCGTCATGGCGGCAACGCCCATCGGGTTGTTGGGCGCGCCACCGCGAATGACCGTCGGCAAATGCGGAAAGTCTCGACGGACTTCGTCCGACGGAGCCCAGTCGGGCTTCACGTATTTAGCCGTTATGAATGCCTGTCCGGTCCAGGATTTTTGCCGTTTGCCGACTGCAACCTTGTAGCGGATCGCCCTGTTGGCGCCGAGCACAAGATAAAGCCGCTTTTCGGAATTCTTTATCACGATAGTTCCGGCGCGAAAGCGGGCATCCGAGAAGCCCACCACTTCGGCGGCATCGGCAGACTTTGGCGGAACACTGATTGCAACAAGCATCATCAAAGGAATGAAAACGCGGAACAAGGAGACCAGACGCATTACAAACTCCATGCAGTTGCGCCGAGATTACCTTGCCCCTTCCCTTGAAAGAACCGGGACAGGCCTATTTTCTTACCAAAAGGTTAATCAGCACTCCAACGTGAAGAGACAATACGGCCAGCCAACTGGTATCTGAGGGTGAGCGAATACCGGTCGAACAATCGCATCTTTGCCTGTGACAGGCGTCACCGCGTCTGACGGAGCCTCATGAGATAGTGCGTCCATGGCTCGAAGAGAGAGCCTGAGTTTAAAACTTGCGGAACATGGCCGCACCAGTTGCATCGTTGATCTTGTTCAAGGACCTGTCGAATGACCCAAACATCTGCCACGACACGCGGCTTCAAACGCCCCTTTCGAAAAACCGTCGCAACCTTCGCCTGTCTTGTCGCACTCGCCGCGGCACCTTTGCCTTCATTCGCCGGATCTTTGACTGGCACCTACCTGCTGTCACCGGCTCAACTGGCCACCGGCTTTTCCGTTCGGGTCCTCGGACGCGGCCCTGTCACGGGTGAATTCAAGACCGTATCCGGCAAGATGACACTGGACCAAAACCGCCCGGAGAAGAGCCAGGTGGTCGTGAAGGTCGACCTGAGAAGTGTTCACACGAACAACGACAAGGTTACAGGTTTTCTGAAGAGTTCGGCCATGTTTGATGTCGCCAACCACCCGGTGGCCACATTCCAGAGCACCCGGGTTCATATTACCGGCCAGAACACGGCGGAAGTCGAGGGTGTCTTGAACCTTCGCGGAAAACAGAAACGCACCAAGCTTTCGGTGAAGATTACCGACAGCAAGGCCAACGGTCAGGTCGGGTTCGAAGTGTCAGGCGGGTTTTTCCGCAGCCTCTACGGCATGGATGCCGGTTTGCCGATCTACGCCGACAAGGTCAATCTCGAGATCAGAGGCACCGGAAAACGTAGCTGACCTACACCATTTGCCTTGTATTCCTGAGAAGCACGCGTGCCTGCAAGGGCCGCGTGCTCTTGCATTATGGGGCAGATCTAGCGGGCTTCTGGCACACCATTGCGCCACTCATAGACAATGTAGTCCGGCAGATTGCTGTCACCGTTGCCGTCGAAGGTTACATCTCCGAGCACCGTGTCGAAGGTTCCTTCCTGAAGAGCAGTCGCCACGCCTTGCAACGCCGTACCACCAGCGACCTCGACAGCCTGTGCCCAGGCCTGAATTGCGGCATAGGTCGTCAATGTGAAACGATCCGCGGAAGCTCCCGCCGCTTCCAGATCAGCAACCAGTTCCTGCGCTTCGGGGCGATCCCGGGGGATCTCCGGATAGGTCAGCAAGGTTCCATTCCCCGCCTCACCTGTTACGGACCAATAGTCTTCCGTCATCAGTGCATCACCGGCCACCAGCACTGCGCCCAACCGCTGACGGTCCATCTCCAGCTTTATCAGCCCCGCTTCCGGGTGATAACCGCCCAGGTAAACAACATCGACAGCCTGAAGCTTCAATTGCGACACGAGGCTGCGGAAATCGTCACCGCCTGCGTCAAACCCCAGCGCCATGCTCTCGCTGGTTCCCAGCTCGTTCACGACCGCCTTGACCGCGTCGGCAAGACCTTTGCCGTAGGCTGTCTTGTCATGCAGAATTGCAATTCGTTTGTCGCCGAATTCATTCACCAGCAACTTGCCGGCCACGTCCGCCTGCCGGTCATCCCTCGGGGCGAGACGGAAGATGCCTTCGCCTTGCCGCTCGTCGGTGAATTTCGGTAGGGTCGTTGCCGGTGACATTTGAACGATCCCCTCTCCGGCATAGACTTCAGCGGCGGCAATAGAGCTGCTGAAACAAAGATGCCCGGCAACAAAGACAACGTCTCTGCCGATCAACTGGTTGGCCACGGCCACAGCCTGGTCCGCATCACAACCATCGTCGACGGTTTCCAGCACCAGAGTCTCGCCGTTGACCCCGCCGGCCGCATTGAGATCGGCAACCGCCTTTTCCGCGCCGATACGCATTTCTTCACCGAAAGCAGCAAACTGCCCTTTCATCGGCCCGGCAACAGCGATCCGGATGTCGGCGACAGCAGGTGTCGCAACGACGCTGTAAGCCAGGAGGCCAGCACTGGCCAGAAACTGCTGAAAGGTCATTCGTCTCCCCAAGATCCGGTGATCGCCCCCTACCCCTAGCGCGGCCCGGTCCGCAGCTCAATCCGCACTTGTGGCTTAGGTGGCAAATGCGGAACACCTGCCCCATATGAATTCATGAGCTTTCCGGCCCACGACTTCGGTTGGAGGGGTTTACGAGATCTTCCGACGCTCGTTCATAAGGTGTTGACCTTGAAATATCAGAAAAACCGGTCAGCCTCGTGTCGGGCACAGCATGGTCTAGGCATCCTTTCCGTGGCCGCCTAAACTCCCGTCCGCGTCCGACAGACGAATGATTCCCGCTGAGCCGCCCAGGAGCCGACTTGATGTCCCCAACCTCTTCAGAACCCGAAGACCAGGACAGGCTTCCCCTGGAGACCGCCATTTTTAGGGAAGCCATGAGCCGGATTGCTGCAGCCGTCCACGTGGTGACCACTGACGGCCCCGGCGGCCGCATGGGTGCAACCGTTTCGGCTGCCTGTTCGGTCAGCGACGAACCCGCCAGCATTCTGATCTGCCTGAACAGGAAAACACGCATTCATGGCGCAGTTCTCGAAAACCGCTGCTTCTGCCTCAACACGCTCAGCGACGATCACGAGGAAATTTCCGACACCTTTGCCGGGCGAGACAAGCTGGACATGCCGCAAAGGTTCGAGAAAGGCGACTGGACAAGTCTGGCCACTGGCTGCCCCGCCCTCAACAGCGCGCGTCTCAGCGTCGATTGTGAAGTCTATTCAGTCACCGAAATGGGTACGCATTCGATCATCGTCGGCACCGTGACCGACCTTCGGATGACCGATCCCGGCAAATCCCTTCTCTATGTCCGCCGCGGCTACAAAAGCCTCGACACCTGACACGCAGCCGATCACACTCCTTATCGTCCACCTTCAATCGAGGACCGTCTGCCCATGGCCGGTTTACGCAACCTGATCACCGATGTCCCGGGCCTCAAGGTCGGCAATGCTTCCGATCTTGAACTGAAATCCGGTGCGACCGTGCTCGTACCGGACGAACCCGCGGTCACCTCGGTGGCCATTCACGGCGGTGCACCTGGCACCCGTGAAATCGCGCTCTTGGAGCCGGAGCAGACCGTCGAGAAGATCGACGCCATCGTGCTGGCCGGTGGGTCCGCCTTCGGTCTGGATGCCGGTGCAGGTGTCCAGGGACGCCTTGCCGAACTGGGTTACGGATTCCAGGTCGGCCCGGTCCGCGTTCCGATCGTTCCCACCGCCATCCTGTTCGACCTCCTGAACGGCGGCGACAAGAGCTGGGGACAGGCGGCGCCTTACCGGGATCTCGGCCGGTCTGCACTTGATGCAATCGGCCATGATTTTTCCCTAGGCTCCATCGGTGCCGGCACCGGAGCCACCACCGCAAATCTGAAAGGCGGCCTCGGGTCTGCCTCCCATGTACTGGAAAACGGCATTACGGTCGGCGCCATTGTCGCGGTGAACGCGCTTGGGCGGGCAACCGTGGGGGACAGCGCGCACTTCTGGGCGGCCCCCTTTGAAATCGGCGATGAGTTCGGTGGCCTGGGAATGGCGCATCCGCTGCCGCCGGACAGCATCACGGTCCGCACCAAACTTGACGGCCTCAAGGCCGGTGCCAACACCACGATCGCAGCTGTTGCGACCGATGCCATCCTGACCAAGGGCGAAGCGAAACGCCTCGCGGTCATGGCGCATGACGGGCTGGCGCGGGCTCTCTGGCCCGCCCACACACCGCTTGATGGCGATCTCGTCTTCGCCCTCTCCACGGGCCAACGCCGAATGGAAAACGGACTGGAAGACATGGTTCAGCTCGGTGCGGCAGCCGCTTCGTGCCTGGCACGTGCCATCGCCCGCGGCGTCTATAATGCGTCCCCGGCAACCGACGATCCGGTCCCAACGTGGCGAGAGCGGTTCGGAAGCTAGTCACCAGATCCGACGCGTGCTGACCTGCGTAAACTGGGCAGATTTTCCTGAAGGAGGTTCTGCCCATCATGACCCGCGTTCACCGTTTTCTGCTTCTCGCCATGTTCGCCATGGGTGTCGCTGCTTCTGTTCCGGCCGATGCCAAATCCCTGGTGCTGGAAGAATTCTTCCGCGGAAAAACGGTGGGCAAGGGCGTTTTTGAAAGCAAGATCGCCGGTGTCTACCGACCATTCACCGTCACGCTGACAGGAACCTGGAACAGCAAGACCTTTACGCTCCGGCTTCGCGAGGACTTCGTCTACGAAGACGGTGAACGTGATTCCAAGACCTGGTTCTTCCAGAAGGTTGCCGAAGACCGATACATCGGCCAGAGAGCCGACGTGCTGGGTCCGGCAAACGTTCGTACAGATGAAAATGGAGACCTTCGTTTCTCCTACGTCGCGAGCCTGGAGACTGAGAACGGGCCATTGCTGCTTCGTTTTGACGACACGCTGACACAGGTCGACAGAAACACGGTCAGGAACACCGCCAAGGTCATGAAGGCCGGGATTACGGTCGGTACGGTTTCGCTGACATTTAAAAGGTAAAGCTTCCAGAGCTCAGGTACGACTTGGCGCTTGATCGGGAGTGATTTCAAGCCTTTACTCTGCGGATGAAATTGTCCGTGGGGGCTTCATGATACCGATCCGGCACTTCCTGCCACATCTCCTGAACCTGATGTTTTCAATGGCTCTTGTGGTAGCGGGCCTTGCAAGCCAGTCAACCTTGGCAAGCGCGATGGGCACGGGCCTTGCCGAAACGCTTGAGAACAAACTGCTTGAACCGTTCGACGGCGACTTCGACGCCTTGCTCAAGCGTGGCTACATTCGGGTCCTGATCCCGTTTTCAAAGACAGGATACTTCATCGACAAGGGTGTTCAGCGCGGCAGCTCGGTTGATCTCATGACCGAGTTCGACAAATACCTGGACAAGATCCACGAGAAGAAGGCGAAGGATGCAAAGCTGGTACTTGTTCCGACCCCGAGAGATCACTTGTTTTCAGATCTTGCCGCGGGCAAAGGCGACATCGCGATCGGCAATCTGACCATTACCCGCGAACGGGAAGATCTGGTCGCCTTTTCGTCCCCTTTGCTGAAGGATGTGCACGAAGTACCGGTCACCGCCGCAGGGGTTGCCGACCTTCCCTCACCTGAAGCCTTGTCAGGTCAGACCGTTCACGTCCGCGCTTCATCTTCCTATTATCAGAGCCTCAAGGCACTTAACGATACGCTCGGCAAAAAAGGCGCCAAGCCGGTCGACATTGTGACCGCTGACGAGCACATGGAAGACGAGGATCTTCTGGAAATGGTGTCAGCCGGCGCCATTTCCATGGTGATCGTGGACCAGCACAAGGCCGAACTCTGGCTGGAAGTTCTGGACGGCCTGAAGATGCATCCCTCGGCAGCCGTGCGCACGGATGGAGAGATTGCCATAGCCGTTCGCAACAATGCGCCGGAGCTCCTGAAGGAAGTCGATGCCTTCGCCGCCACCGTGACAAAAGGCACCCTGCTCGGCAACATCATCCTCAAGCGATATCTGAAAGAGGCCGACTACCTCCGGGACATGCGCAGCGCGGACTACAAGAACGACCTCGCCAGTCTGCAAACCATTTTTCAAAAGTACGGCGACGAGTATGAGATCGACTGGCTTTTGATCGCCGCGCAAAGCTTTCAGGAATCACGTTTCGACCAGAAAGCGCACAGCCGCGCGGGCGCCGTTGGACTGATGCAGATCAAGCCGGCTACGGCCAAGGGCGACCCGATCAACATCAGCGGCATTGATGCAGATCCGGACAAGAACGTTCAGGCAGGCGTCAAATATCTTCGGTACCTTGCCAACCAGTATTTTGCCGGTCTTCAGACACGGGATGCCAACCAGACCTTCTTTGCGCTTGCGGCCTACAACGCCGGCCCCAGCCGGTTTGCCAAGCTGCGCGAGAAAGCCAAGCAACAGGGCTTTGACCCGGACAAGTGGTTTGACAACGTCGAATGGATCGTGGCTTCCGAAATCGGCCGGGAACCTGTCGATTACGTCGGCAACATCTACCAGTATTACGTCGTGTTCTTCAACGAACAGCAGCGTCGGCAAACGGAAGCCGCCGAGAAGGCGGCAGCTGGAAACTAGGATCACTCGCGGGCAACATGAGGACGTTCAACGAAGGCCGTTTGAACGTCCACCATGACCGATGCAAAACGCTTCAGGCAACCTTGCGACCAAGAGCAGCGGCCCGCGCCAGCATCTTCCGCTTTGCCTCGCCGCTCGAGCCGCGGATCGGCGAGAACATATGGTAGCCTTTGGGCTTGAGACCGCAGAAATCGAGGATCTGCTTCTCGGTCTGCTTTTTGGCACCGGCACCGTAAATCCAGGTGAAGTACCAACCCGGTGTGTCGGAAGTCACCAGAACCTGCGCGGTGCGGCCCTTGAGCAGTTTCTCAGGTAAAGGTTTTCCTTTCACGTATTGAAAGGACATGCCCGGCAGCAGGATCCGGTCGAACAACCCCTTCAACCTGCCCGGCAGACCGCCCCACCACAATGGGTGCGTGAGCACGAAATGTTCACACCACAGGATATCCTGCCACAGTGCTTCGAGGTCAGGCTCCAGAGGCTTCGCATCCTTGAAGGATGACACTCCGAAATCCGCGTCGAAGTCCAGGTCGGCCAGATGCCTGACCCGCACTTCGTTTCCACCCTTTTGCGCATGATTTGCATATTCCGCCGCGAGGGCGCCGCAAAACGTGTCCTTGGCCGGGTGTCCTTCCAATACCAGTACTCTTGTCATGTCCAACCTTGTGAGCTTGCAGGCGTCAAACGCCAAAATTGACCGTGGTCATTTTTTGACATTCCGCATCGCATCCGTCAAGATATTTTTTGACCACGGTCATTTTAACGGAAAATCATGACACGCAAACCACAACAGCGGAGCATTGCCACAAGGGCACGGGTACTGGCTGCCGCACGCGATCTCAGTCAAAAACACGGATTGGACCTGGTTACCGCGGAAGCGGTTGCTCAGGAGGCAGGTGTCGCAAAGGGGACCGTGTTCTCGCATTTCGGCGATATGGACGGCCTATTGTCCTACGTGCTGCTGGACCGGCTGAATGCCCTGCGTGCGGCGACGTCCGACGAAGCAGCAGAACCCGACCAATTGTCCGACCCTGTCGGACTGCTGACCCGGCGCATGATGGCGTTGATCGACGTCATCACCGACAGCCCGACAATCCTGCGGCTGTTCCTGGACAATATCGGTGTGACCAAACCCAATTGCGCTGCTGAATTTGTCGAAACTCTGGACGCCCTCGATGCGGAACTGGAGCATTTCCTGACGTTCTGGCAACAGGGGGCCAGCCTGAAGCCGGACCTGAGGCAGGATCGGTCACCCAAGGAAATGGTCGATGGCCTGATTGCCTTCATGATCCATGGAGCCATCCTGGTCAAAAGCCATCAACTGACTGACCGGGCGGAACTGGAACACCGGCTCCGCCGCCATGTCGAGGCTTTCCTGATCAGACAATGAGAGTGATCAAAGCGGGCTCGAATAGTGTGATTGCATCCTGATCGGCAGGGTTAGCTCAACCCTTCCGGTCTTCCGGCATTTCCCCCGGCCAGAACACGACGTGGTTCTCATAGTCTTCCAGAGCCATGCCGTCTTCGGGGATTGTCCGCCCGCGAACGGAAATGCCCGCCTGATGGACTGTTTCAGGATCTCCCGACACCAAAGGATGCCACCAGTAGAGATCCTTGCCTTCCCGCACCAGCCGATAGGCACAGGTTGGCGGCAGCCAGGTCAGTGTCCTCACCTCACCCGGTGTGAGCTGAATGCAGTCCGGCACGATGGTTGCCCTGTTGTCGTAATCCTTGCAGCGGCAGCTGGTGCCATCAAGCAACGTGCAGGCAACATCCGTCCAGACGATTTCGCCGGTGTCCCAGTCCTCAAGCTTGTTGAGACAGCAGCGTGCGCAGCCGTCGCAAAGCGATTCCCACTGGGACTGCGTCATGTCTTCCAGTGTGCGGGTTTTCCAGAACGGAAGCTCGCGTGAGGTATCGTCCACAGTCATGAAGTCTTGTGCGCCTTTCTTGGGCCGGAACAATCGGCGCCTATCATGCTACAGGCTGTCGGGCAACCCGGGCGAAAAAACGGGCTGTTTTTCCTCAATGAAATTGCAAGAACTTTAGGTAAACTGTTCCAATGAAAGGGGCACGTTGGCAACCAGTTTGCACGACCTCGAAAAACGGCTAGCTTGGGCCGATCCTTTTTGATCCGGAGACCTTGTTCGCGTGACGGACAAACCGCAATCAGATGATGTCGAAACCGGCAATCCGCCGGCGCAGAAGCCGCCGAAAAAGCGCAATCGTATTCGCCGCTTTTTCCTGGCGATCGATGCCCTTATCGACACGGCCCTGTGGAAGAGCGGAACAGCTATCCGCCGGATATTCGAAGGCTATGACGCCTTCTTGCGGCGGTTCCGGGCCAAGGGAATCTGGCGCGTTCTAGCCGAGCTTTCGTCTGACGGCCTGACTTACGGTCTTGCCGGTTTCATCGTGGTGCTGGCCTTCGCCCAGCCTGCCTTCGAGGCAACGCGCTATGCCGACTGGAAGACCACGGACGATTTCGCGGTGACCTTCCTGGATCGCTTCGGCAAGGAAATCGGCCGGCGCGGCATCGTTCTCAACGACAGCGTACCGCTTGAGGAAATTCCAGACTCCCTGATAAAGGCGACGCTCGCCACCGAAGATCGCCGTTTCTTCAGCCACTTCGGGATTGATTTTTTCGGCACCTTCCGGGCCATGGTCGAGAACGCACGCGCAGGCGGTGTCGTCCAGGGCGGTTCGACGCTGACCCAGCAGCTGGCCAAAAACCTCTTCCTGACCAACGAGCGCAGTCTCAGCCGCAAGATCAAGGAAGCCTATCTGGCGCTGTGGCTGGAAGCGAACCTTTCCAAGCAGGAAATCCTGAAGCTCTATCTCGACCGCGCCTACATGGGCGGCGGCGTCTTCGGGGTGACGGCTGCTTCCGAATTCTATTTCAACAAGAATGTGCGTGAGCTGACGCTTGCTGAAAGTGCCATGCTGGCAGGTCTCTACAAGGCGCCGACCAAATACGCCCCACACATCAACCTGCCTGCAGCCCGCGCGCGTGCCAACGAAGTCCTGTCCAACATGGTACAGGCCAGTTTCCTGACCGAAGGCCAGGTGATCGGCGCACGCCGTAATCCGGCCCTGGCTGTCGACAGGTCTCAGGAACAGTTGCCGGAATACTTCCTCGACTGGGCGCTTGAAGAGGTCAAGAAGCTTGCACGCCGGTATCCGGCACTTGCCCGCGACCGCATTGTGACCGTCCGCACCACACTGGACCCGGCGCTGCAGCGCCAGGCGGATCTGGCCGTGGAAACCGTGCTTCGGGAAAACGGAAATTTGCGCGACGCTCGTGAAGCGGCGATGGTTTCGATGATCCCGGACGGAGCCGTCGTTGCCATGGTCGGTGGCAG
Source organism: Labrenzia sp. R5_0 (assembly GCF_017743835.1). Classification (NCBI taxonomy): domain Bacteria; kingdom Pseudomonadati; phylum Pseudomonadota; class Alphaproteobacteria; order Hyphomicrobiales; family Stappiaceae; genus Labrenzia; species Labrenzia sp. R5_0. Next base: position 94,060 of record NZ_JAGHRK010000002.1, read on the forward strand.
TTCCTATGGCGAAAGCCAGTTCAATCGCGCCGTCAACGCGCTGCGCCAGCCAGGATCCTCGTTCAAGCCTTTCGTCTACATGACGGCTTTCATGAACGGTTATACCTCGGATAGCGTGGTCTCCGACCGGCCGGTCTGGATCGGTAACTGGTCGCCCAAAAACTATTCCAGAAGCTACCGGGGCGCCGTCACGCTGAAAACCGCGCTCACCAAGTCCATCAACACCATTCCGGTGATCCTTTCCCTGGATTTCGGCCGGCAAAAAATCATCGATACGGCGTATCGCATGGGCCTGACCCACGAACTGGAAAACTCCGTGTCGCTGCCTATCGGCTCATCTGAAGTCTCCGTCATCGACATGGCATCGGCCTATTCCGTTTTCGCCAATGGCGGAACCAAGGCAGCGGCCTATGCGGTTCTGGAGATCAAGAACAGCGCCGGCAAGGTTCTCTACCGGCGTGAACGCGACGAGCCGCCTGCAGTTCGTGTCCTGCCGGAGGAGAAAGTTCAGGAAATGAACGAGATCCTGGTCAATGTGGTTGAGGCCGGCACGGCCCGCCGGGCGCAGATTGACGGCGTGGTGGCAGCCGGAAAGACCGGAACCACCAACGCTTACCGTGATGCCTGGTTTGTCGGCTACACCGGCAACTTTGCCACGGCCGTCTGGTTCGGCAACGACGATTTTACCTCCACGCGACGTGTCACCGGCGGCAGCCTTCCTGCCATGGCCTGGCAGAAATACAACGCCTTTGCCCACAATGGCATCGAGCTTGCACGGATGCCCGGTGTCGATCCGGAAAGCTTGCCCCGTCTGGCCCGAACCGCACCGGCAAGGCTGGCTACAGACACCAGCGACACTGCGCAGCCACGGGTCCTGAAACGGCGCACCCAGGATCTCCTCTTGCAGATCGGTCAGGATCTGCGCCTGCTGCTTGAACAAAAGAGCGCCGATGTCGCCCCCGCTCAAGGGCCTGCCAACACCGATGTCGCGGCGGTGCAATGAGCGATACAGGATTCCGGCCCGCACATGGCGAAGCAGACTGGTATGACGAAAGGCTTCCCCGTGCCATCCGCTCGCATCGGGGAAATCCTTTTCGCACGCTCGCCACGGTGACGCTTGTCGTCGTTCTGGCCTCCTTGCTCGGCATAAGCTCCGCCTATCTGATCATCGAGCGGGAACAACCGCTCAACGCGGTCACCATCGGCCCGTGGCACGCCTATCCGAAAGCTGGCACCTCCGAAGCCGATCCCTATTCCGTGGCGATCTACACAAGAGGCGCCGTCATTCCCCTGGCGTCGGGCGAAGGGCTTGCTCTGGTCGCGCGCGAAGACAGCAATGGCCACCAGCTTGATCCGACATGTGAGTACCGTATCGCAGGCCAGACCCCGTCTGCCCGGCTCTGGACCATGACCGCGGTCGATGGCCACGGCCACCTGGTCAAGACGATGTCTGGCCGGGTGAACCTTGCAAGTGACGCCTTGTTGCGAAACGCGGACGGCACTTTCGAGATCGTCGCCGCCACCCGCCCCCACTCCGGCAACTGGTTGCCCCTGGCGAGCGATGCAAGGGCCGCGGACGGTCTGCGCTTCGTGCTCAGGGTCTATGACGCTCCGGTCACGACCGGTGCAGCCCTAGACGGCGTCAGCATGCCCACCATCGACAGGTTGGGCTGCCCATGACCCTTTCCTCACGTTTTTCCCTGTCGGTTGGCCTGCTGGCCACGCTGTGTCTTGCTGCCATCATTCACATCCTGGTGGTGCTGAGCATCCCCCAGAACGTTCTGCACAGTGCCTATGACAACATCGGCAACCACGGGCCGGACCGGCAATTCAATCTGCTGCCGGATGTCCACCCCGGCGAGGAGGCCCTGCCCGATCTTGATCCGGCCATGAAGCACGCTGCCTGCCGGTTTCAGCTCGCCGACGGGCCGGTTCTCTTCGATGCCAGCATTCCGGTACCCTTCTGGTCCATAGGACTGTTCAACGCGGCTGGAGAGGCCGTCTACAGTCTCAACAACCGCACCGCGGGTGCCGAGCGCCTGTCAATGCTGGTGCTGACCACGGAACAGCTGTCGATCCTGCGGGAGAACCCGCCGGAAAACCTGGAAGATCTCATCGTCATTGAAACGGAAGAGCCGCTAAGCGGTTTTGCGTTGCTGCGGGCCTATGTACCCCACCCGACCCGGGCGGACAGCATCGACCGCGCTCTCAGGGCCGCAAAGTGCGGCTCCATTCGCTAAGATACCTGCAATCATGAAAAACGGTCAGGCCGAAACACTGTCACGCCCCGACGCCGCAACTGGTCACGATATCGGAGAAACCGCGTTCCGCAGGTGAGAAATATCGTTGTCGGGCATACCGGTTGCAAGCGTCTGTTGCTGACCGTAGCTGGATCCGTTGCCGACCGGTGCTGCCTCATTGAGCGGTGACAGCGGACCGAGCGCCTCGAACAGGTCTCCTAGAAGATCCTTGTGACGCTTCCACCGACCGATCGATGATCTGAACATCGGCTTCCGCACCTGGAGATTGGAGAACGTCGTCACGGGACTGTCGCCGTTATAGAACTCCAGGCATTGTTCTTCCCAGTCCATGCCTGTGCACGCCAGCAGCGCCTTGCTTTCCTTTTCCTGGTTATGAACCAGGTCTTCGTAGGAAAGCGTGTGGATGCGAACCGGCAGAACCTTTTCCCAATGTTTCATCAGACCGTCGTAGGCAACGAAATAATTGCCCAGTGACTTCTGTGTCATGGCGTAGTTATGCGCGGGCGAAAGCGAATGCGACAGGAGCGAGACGCATGTGTCCGCAGGACAGCGAACGCAATGGATGAAAGCCGCTTTCGGAAACAGAAGGCTCATAAGCCAGAGCACTTCGAAATTATGCGGCATCTTGTCGGTGACACGGTCTGCCCGCCGATCAATTGCGCTCAGTTCCGCAAGGTACTGCCGTGCAAACTGCTTGAACTCACGCGGCCCGAGGCTCTTCAACCGGTTTTCCAGGGCAGCACTTGGCGCCCCCCGCAAACCCAGGTCCTGCTGCAGCAAGCGGAAATACGGAATTTCCGCACCGCTGGCGATGCGCGAGTGCCGGCTCACGATCTGCTCGGCCAGGGTCGTGCCTGAACGCGGCATGCCGAAAATGAAAACCGGTCGCTCCGAGGGATCCTCAAATTCCGTCCGTTCGGCGAAAAATGCCTCGTTGAACACGTCCTTCATGAACGCGATGCGCTCTTCATGGGCTTGCTGATCGAACGACTGGTAGCGCAACCGGCGGGCGGAGCGGTAATGCTGCGCAGCGCGCGCGGTGTCTCCCAGGTCGTAGTGGATCTTGCCGGCCGCCCAATGCAGGTGAGCGTGCTCCGGAGCAGGCAGTGCGCTTGCCTGTTTCAACAGGTCATCGATCTTTGCAAGTTCCGCCGGTTCTTCCCTGTAGGTGCGTGCCATCGTCAGGCAGTGAAGGGCCGAGGGCAGTTCCTTGCCCAATGCGATGGCTTTTTCGAACCAGGCGACAGCCTCGTCGATCTGGCCGACAGTGATATCGAGCTGGCCCATGCCGACAAGGGCATAACCATTTTCCGGATCGATCGCCAATGCACGCTGAAAGCTCTGTCGTGCCAGCACCGGCTGACGCTTGAGCGTGTAGAGGTCACCGAGATGGGCGTGGAAATCAGCGGCTTTGGGCGCAAGGGCCACAGCTTTTTTCAGCGATTTCAGCGCGCCGGCCAGATCGCCAGCGTTCATGAGGGCCAGACCGAGCAACTGATGCACCTGCGGATGCTTGCCGGCCTTGCGCTCAGCCTTCCTCAGCATCTCGATAGCAAGCCCCACGTCACCGTTCTGGTAAGCAGCAATGCCCAGCGAAAAATTTGCCTGCGGATTTTTGGGGTCGAGCTTCAGTATCTCCTCAAACATGCTGAGCGCGATTCCAATGCGTCCGGCATGTTGATGGGAGAGCGCTTCTTTGACGAGAAGCGTGATGTTCGGACTCATTCGACCACCTTCAGGTTCCCGGGAGTGACTACCCTGTAAACTAAACGGTTTAGTTCGACGCCTGAAGAACGGCAAGCCACAAAACCCCTTCAAAGACATCCTTTTGCCGGAAAAACGACCAAAATTAGGCTAAGAGCTTGTGATCACGTCTCTTTTTTCAGTGTTCACATTTTTTTGCATTGCAATAAACAAAACTTATGCGCGCATGCCCTTAAGGCAAGTCAATTTGACAAAAAGTGAAGCAGATCAAGTAAAACGAGATTTTGGCTGTTGTGTTTTCGTAAAAAAATAACGCTGAGCGGTATCGTTTAAAAATTTTGAATACGCTTAGCTTACGAAATAAATTCTCATAGGTTTCTTGTAAAAGAACCCGTCCAGAAGTCTTCTCAAAGATGTTTTTTCAGACCTTGAACGATCGCGCCTCCAGCCTGTGGAAAAGCAGTTCCGCCTCTACAGCCGAAAATGTATCCGCGCATCAGTAGATCTGACGTGGGCAGAATATAGCACTCAATAAAATGTCAGAATTCAGGCCTGAAATTCTGAAGCGGGCTATTTCACGACCGGCGCGCGTTCAGTTCCCCACCCGGTATAGATCCGGGACCTGCGAACAGGCTTGTCGTCCCCATAACGCTTGTCCGGATCGCAACCGGCTTCGGCAATGCGAACCTGGCCTTCCAGTTCCCGAATGGCGTTATTGACCTTCCAGACGCGATCGCGGGTCGGCGTTTCGATCTCCAGTCCGTCAAGCGCCTTCTTGTAGGCTATGATCCGATACCGCAGTGCCTGACCGACCCATTTGATCATCACCCGGTTTTCCCAGACGCGCGCCTTCGCACCTTCATAGGTTTCCTCGGACTTCACCGGCTTGTTCTGCAGAACTCGCAGCCGCTCGTCATCCGCGGCCTTCACACGCAAGGCCACTTCGCAGAAAGGCATCACCAGCTCCGCATCGCCGGATGCGTCAGCGGCAATCTTGTCGTAGCGGGCATCGGAAGACTGGAACTTGTCTGAGCGCAGATAGATCAGATAGAGATCAGGCGGCACACGCCCCTCAACTTCCGGAAGAACGCGTGTTCGCGACAGCTCAACCATGGTCCCGCCGATCCAGTCCTTGGTCCATGGCGGACGGATCAGCGTCCAGCCGCGGTTGCGCATCAGCTTTTCGTCGTTCGTGTAGTTGAACTTGGAAACCGGATCACCGCGCAGGCGCGCTGCTTCGTCGCCCGCCGCCGGCATCACCCTGTCATGAATGACGGATGGCCTGGCACGATCAAAATCCCCTGTCGGGCGCGTACAGGCAGCAAGGCTGACGGCAATCAGCACGGCAGCGACGGCAATGGCGCCCTGCCCTGATCTGCGACCGCTCTCCGCGAGGGATGCGGTGGCGGATTGTTCCGCTTTGCCTTTGCCCATCGGGCGCTTCTCCAGGCCGCTAAAAAGAAACTTCTCCTGCGCGGCTGGAGAGGCTTGGACCGTCAGTCCTTGTCGGAGCCAGCAGGTCCGGCCGCTTTTCCGATGGTCGCGATTCGTGCGGCAAGATCAAGGTCATGGCGCTCGTACCGGACACCTGGGAAGAGGATAACTTCTCCAAAGGTCTCTCGGCTTGCCATACGGCGCTGATTGGAACGATAGCCCACACGTGCTGCGGGGCGTTGAGCTGATGTAAAGTCCAACAAGGTGCCCATCGTCTCCTCCTTCGGTTCCGATCTCCCCTGACGGCGTATTACCGGCGGGGAACGGTCAAACGGGCGACGCATTACTTCCTGCTCTTCATTAAGAAGCTGTCAGGGTTAACAGCATGCTAACGCTTTTCCTGCAATTTGAACGAAGCAAGTTCCTCCGGTGGTCCGGTCTTTCGTATTTTGTAGACGGGTGTCATGCGCCAAACCCAACATTTCAGTCAGCCTTTGCCGAATTCCGCTTCACCGGACAAATCCGCGTCCACAAAGGGCGATGATCGTGGTGTCCTTCTGGCCGCAAGTGAGCTGTTTGCCGGACGCACTCGGCATGATGTTGAAGAAAAACGCATTTTTCTGGAGTTGGCATCAAACTTCCTGCCTAAAACCTCACTGCCGGACAGGCGCCGGATCGCAAATCTGCTGGCTGCGCATCCGGAAATTCCCGACGACCTCCTGACGCAGCTCGCATCCGACGAAGACGAACTGACGGCCTATCCGGCCCTTCGTTACAGTCCGAGGCTTTCTGTGGATCTCCTTTTGAAGGTTGCGGAGGCCGGTCCGGATTCCCTCCGCAAAGCGGTCGCCAACCGGCCATCCTTGCGCGAATCGGTGATCACGACATTGTGCGAACACGCCGGAGCCCCTGTAATCCGTATCCTTCTCGACCGGGAAGACGTCACCCTGACACAAGCTCATCAGGCAAAACTCAGTTGTCGTAGTGACATCGTTGCCACTCTTGGTTTAGAATTGGCAGGCCAGGACGCATTAAACCCGGATGGACTTATGGGACAATTCCTGCATTTACCAGCTCCGCTCAAATCGAAAGCGATCGCCGCGGCGGAGATGACCAGCCTGGTCAAACAGGCACAAACCCCTGGTTCCGCAACCGACAGACGCACGGACACCGCGCGCCTCAAATTGCGGGACGCACTGGTGAGCGAAGCCCTTTTCCAGCAGCGGTCCCGTTTTGCGGATCTCCTGGGCCAGGGGCTCGGACTGCCGCAGACCACTTGCGATCTGCTGATGCATGACGATCAGGCCGAAGGTCTGACCGTTGCATTGAAAGCGCTTGGTATGTCGGCGTCCGAAGTCACGACCGTGATGATCCGCATGCTGGGTGAAAACCTGTCACTGGAAAGACTGCGCGGCCTGCTGCGCCTCCATCGCACGCTCAGCCAGGGCGCTGCCGAGGTGCTGGTCGGACAGTGGATCCTGCATGACCAGGTCACTCAGCCCGTATCTGCACAGCTTGACTCGCAATATCAGGATGCTTCGCGCCGCGATGCGGCGACAACGGACGGACAGAAGTTTGGTTTCGCTCAAGCCGAAACCACTCGCAAGTCGAACCGTTCCTGAGAACACCCGCTCAAGCACTGTGTTGCGGGAGGGCTGAACGCCCATATTTAAATCTGCATTAAAAGCGGAAGAGGTTTGTGTCGGGCTTCGGCTCATCCTGCACCAATGGCAGGTCAATCCTGCCATCGCGTGCTTCGATGTCCACCAGCCAATAGTCCGGATCCATTCGCGCTTCGCTTGCCAGCCGCGCGTCTATCGTTTCCCTGTCCGCCCGTTCGAAGACACTTTCGAACAAGCGCCCCTGCGGCAGACTGCTGAACATGGCTTGCGGCGCCGGGCCATAGAAGTCGAAGCTACCGTCAAGACGGTCCACACAGATAAAGACCGCACCGGCTTCGGAAGCCCCTTTCCTGGAAACAGCTGCAAAGCCGCCCTCGCCGAATACGCGTCGGACCAGTGCACTGACGAAAAACTCAGATGTAACCCGCATGCTGACCGCCTCTGCCGAACCCGCCGGCACTCCCAAAGATGGAGAGGGAAGGCCCTGCTCTACGACAGTTGCGCTCACGCGGCAACTTGCCGTCCGGCAATCTAGCCGGACAGCGATCGGCCACTGACCATTTCCAGGCGCTCGATGACCTTGGTGCCGGGTTCGCCCGTCAACGGCAGGCCCCTGTCAAATTCGAACCGCCGGATGGCAGCGGTGGTATTGGCTCCCATCACGCCGTCCGCCTTCAGCGGACCGTAGCCGAGTTCGGACAACGCCTGTTGGATCTTCATCAACTTCGGATCGGACTCTACACCGGCATCGGCACTTTCGTCGGCACCGGCATCAAGAACTTCAGCGCCGTCTTGTCTAGTCGTACCCGAGAACCCGGGCTTCGGACGAGGCACGGGACCATTCACGGACGTTACGGGGCTTTCTCCCTGCATCAGCACCAGAGCAAGCAGCGCTTCCGTTGCCTCTCCGGTCTCGATCTGTCCGGCGTGACGTTCAAAACCACGGATGGCCCGCTCGGTCGCCGGGCCGTTCAGTCCGTCCAGAGGCCCTTCGTACAGGCCGATCTTGCGTAGGGAAATCTGCAGGTCGAGCACAAGGGTGGAGATCTCCTGCACCTGAAGCCCGGGACTTCTGCCATCCGGTTCCGGCAGCTGCATGGTATCCGGTCGATCTCGTGTCGTGAACAGCGGCGCCGGATGCCGGCCAGGCTGCAGGCCGACCGCATTGGCCACGATCAGGCATGCCGTCAGCCCCATCACCACAGTACCACCCGCTGCGACAGGATTGTCGAGCGCCATATGACCGGCCTTCGCCATCAGGGATTCCGACGACTTTGCTTGCTGCGCCTTGGTCTGCTTTGTCGTTTTCTTTGCTCTTGCCATTGCGCCTATGCCGATCTTGCCAATTGCTCGACACGGAGCACCTCGCCGGTCCGACCGGCGCTCTGCTGCGCTTGCGTCCGAAGCGGCAGGGTCACAGTCACGCTTTCCCCCTGTCCCAGAATGGTCTGAACAGTCAGGCTGCCGCCCATGCGCTCCAGAAGCGCCCTTGAAACGCCCAGCACGGTTGCCGCGGCCTCGGCGCTCCAGCAAAGGCTGGACTGGCGGTTCTTCACCGAAAACACATAGTCGGTGTAGCCTGTACCGAGATCGACACCAACGCTCACCACGGCGCCAGCCTCGGAAGTTTCCACCATATCCACCAGCAGGAAACACAGCGCCTGCCGCAGCAATTTTCTGTCGGCAGCAACCAGCGGACTGTCCTGGCCGGGTTCCATTTCCAGAGAAACACCGCGACGCACGGCCACCCTTGCGACCATGTCCATGCATTGAACGAGACAGGCTTCGACATCAACACCGGTAATCTCCGGTTCGCCGGGAGATCTGTCTTCCGGAACCAGATCCAGAGCCGCAGTGAGCGAGGCCAGGCCCCGTTCGCCGGTTTGCCGCAGGGACTGTACCGCCAACTTGAGCACAGGATCGGAGGTATCACGCCCCAGGCGCTCGAGACGTTCGAATTGCGCCAGAATGTCCGACAGCGCCTGCGAAGCCTCAACGCCCGCCGTTTCAAGCATGTCCCGCGAAATTCGGTCCGCGCGTGCGCTTCCGTCTGTGGCGGATCCCGCGGTCTTGCCTGCCGACGGCTCGATGGGTTCAAGAGGACGAAGCGTCAGCAGAAGTGCCGCACCGTTTGCAGATGACGGGCTGTTCTGCCGGCTGGCACGCAGTTGTACTTCCAGACGCCGGTAGTCGGCCTGCCCTGCTTCTCCCGGACGATTTGCGCCAACCCTCAAACGTGCCTCGAAGGTTCTTGTGGCGCCACTCAAACGGGCTTCGGAAAGACAGGTCAGATAAAGCGGCCGGTCTGCAACGTGAAGGCGCGGAAACAGCCAGTCCTCACCGCCTTCCACCGGCAGATGCCCGAGCACATCCTTCACCGGGCCGCCAATGACCTTGAGGCCACCGTCAGGCCCGAGTTCACAATAGATGTCGGAGACACTCTGACTGATCTGGAGGCGTCTTTCCTCCGTTGCCCTCACAACTTTTTGCGCAAGAGACCGGTCAAGCGCGATGCGGAGCGACAGCAAACCGACATAAAGCAGAGCCGCCAGGGTCGCAAACGGCGTTGCCAGCCCTGGAAATCCGGAAGCCGGAATGACAGGCAGAGGAACAAACATCAGGGCAAGGACCAGGGCACCGCAAAGCCCCGTCACGGCGAGTGCCGTCCGCCGGCTTGCTGCGAGCGCAGCCTCCATCGGCGGCACCAGCAACCAAGCCAGCGCAAAGGACAGCGCACCGCCGGTAACCGCGCAGACGCCGGCAACAAACACTGCGAACAGGGAAGCAGAAAGACCGGCAGCCTTGGACAGCGCCCCCGACTGGGACAGATAAAGCGCCAGAGGCCATTGGCTCAGCATCCAGGCGAGCGCGAGAAGAGTGGCTGCCTGAGGCGGTCCGGCCAGCGCCAGATGCAGTGGCAGTACCACCAGAGCCGCAGCGCCGCTGACGAAACAGCTGAGCAGAAACGAACGATGCAACGGTGCAAGAAAAGGATCGGAAGCAGCTTCGGGATGAATCATTCCATCCACGCGAGCCACCCAATGCCCCCAGACATTTTGCATGTTTTTCAGAAGGTTACGCAATCTACTCTACCACACAACAATCGCGGAAACATCCGCTCGCACCTTTTGTACGGCCATTGTCGGTTGCAGCACTTAAGGAACGATAAAGGATGAATCCAAATTGCGTTTTTTTCCGAAAAACCCATTGGCCTCAATATCTTGACCGGAATTAGCTAAAATTTGAATCAATATTTCAGAAAATACGATTTAAATACCTGATTTATTTTATGAAAATTGGCTTTTCCCGCTCAACCGGGGATTCTCATGTCGCTGGTAATGTGCGCTCATAACAAGCGTGCCAACGGCACAAAGGCACGCAAGACAGAACAGACTATGGGTAGCGACATGTTCTTTCTCTTGAGGACGGCCTTTTGGCTCACCTTGGTGCTCGTCCTGATTCCCCTCGGGTCAGATCAGGAAGACACTTCGACGGAAAACATCGATCCGGTGTCGGCCTTCCTGGCGGCACAGGCTACGATGTCGGACATCGGCGGCTTTTGCGGACGCAATCCGCAGGCCTGCGAAACGGGAGGCGATGCACTGACGGCAATCGGCAGCCGCGCACGCGACGGCGCTCGGATTGTCTATGAGTTTCTCGACACGCAGATTGCCGAGAAATCGGGAAGCGAACAGCTGGTGACCGGCTCGACGCCCGTACCGAGTGCTGGCACGACGTCCGGCCAGCCTTCTGGCCAGGAACCCCAGGTTTTCGCCGGCACACCATCTTGGCAGCCGGTCTTTGATAACGTCTCTTCCAAAGAGGCAGTGCTTGGGCCGGTGCCACGGCCCAAACCACGCTCAGGCCAAAAGACCTGAGCACACTGGTCGTTCAAGATCCTACGACCTCCTGGATCTGAAAACGGCCGATTGCGCCCCCGCTGGAGCGCTGCTGCACGGCAGCAACGCAAAGACGGCTTCACTTCAGCGGATTGTTCCGCTGCGCCGCAGATGGAAAGCTGCCCATTTCATCTGCGGCGTATCTTTATTCTCCCCCCTCTCTCGCACCTGCCGGCATTTGCACTTTGCCGCTCACGAGTTATATGAAGGCGGACAAGACCTTCAAAGACCGGTGCCATGACCACAACCTTGAGCGAAATCCTTGAGACGTTTGATTTTCTCGACGACTGGGAAGATCGCTACAAATACCTCATCGACCTTGGCAAGGAGATGCCTGATCTTGCCGACGCCGAAAAGACCGATGCCAACAAGGTGCGCGGTTGTGTGTCGCAGGTCTGGCTGATCACCTCCATCGACAAGACAGGCGACGGCACACCTGTGCTCAGCTTCCGGGGTGACAGCGATGCGCTTATCGTGCAAGGGCTCGTGGCCATCGTCACCTCGTTGTTCAGTGGCAAGACCGCGCAGGACATTCTTGACACCGACGTCGAAGGTATTTTTGCCAAACTGGGTCTGCAGGAGCACCTGACACCGCAGCGCTCCAACGGTCTCAAATCTATGGTCGGGCGCATCCGCAGCGACGCGCAAGGAGCTCTGGCAGCAGCCTGAGAGCCCTTCAATTTGATCACTCTGCTCTTTCGGCAAGTGCTTCAGTTGCGCTCACACCGAGCGCCATCCGCAATCAGCTGAAGATCTCCATCACAAAACAAAAAAAGAGCTGCCCATGGGCAGCTCTTTTGTACTTCGACCTGGGCCGAAGGATTTACTTGGAGCGCTTGCGCTGCTGGCCGAGGCCCATCTTCTTGGCCAGTTCCGAACGGGCAGCCGCATAGTTCGGTGCAACCATCGGGTAATCGGCACCCAGGTCCCACTTCTCGCGGTACTCTTCCGGGGTCATGTTGTAGTGCGTGCGCAGGTGGCGCTTCAGCGACTTGAACTTCTTGCCGTCTTCCAGGCAGATGATGTAGTCGGGCATGACCGACTTCTTCACCGGCACGGCAGGCTTCAGCGGCTCCGGCTCCGGCTCGGTGGAAGTGCTGGCAGTTCTCTGCAGCGCGCCGTAAACTTCGTTGATCAGGCCTGGCAGATCTGTTGACGCAACGGTGTTGTTGCTCACATAGGCTGAGACGATGTCTGCCGTAAGATCAATCAGATTCGCATCCACCGGACTGTCAGTCATATTTCACCCGTTCTCTACTGATTTCAAAATTAGCTTTGTGGTTTACCTGCAAAAAATGTCTGCCGAAAGCGGAACTAGAAATTCAGTTACTTGCGGGCCCAGAAATCAAAAACGATTCTACTTTGCAGGCAATCGTCACAGCCTTATATCGCCGCTTTCGTTGAACGACAACCCCGTAATTCAAATAAAAATCGATCAGAAGCAATAAAAATCAAATTGTACAAATATTGGCTATACCTATCGCACCTATTTCGACAATGAACCGATAGTATTGTCAGGAAATCTGTCTTTCAGGACCATTGCCGCACACCATGCCTCAGCTTTTCGGCCGGACAGTTTTTGCAAGGGCATCTTCCTTGGTATCGGCACAGGGACGGTAGCCGGCTGCGTATGCAGCTTTTGCCAACAAATGAGCCGAAATTGGGGCGGTGAGCAGGAAGAATACGACTCCGGCGATTGCCCGTGTGACAACGGCCAGATCGCCAGCGTGAACTGCCAGCGCAAGCAACATCACGCCCGACCCCAGAGTACCCGCCTTGGAGGCCGCATGCATTCGCATGTAAACATCTTTCAGACGGATGATGCCGATCGATGCGACCAGTGCGAAGGAAGCACCGACGACCAGCATGATACCGGTGATGATTTCAACGGCAGCATTCATTGTCCCGCCTCCCTGCGCTTAATGCTCTCTTCGACTTCGTCCATGATCGTCTTGTCGCCGGCAAGGCCGCGGTTCAGGACGAAGCGGGCGAAAGCGACGGTTGCCAGGAAGCCGACGAGGCCGAGCGTAATCGCAATGTCGATGTAAAGATAAAAGCCGGTGGAAACGCCGATGGCCGCGATAAAGCCGATCCCCACCGCGACCAGCATGTCCAGGGCGACAACACGATCCGGAAGGCTCGGTCCCTTGACCGTCCGCACGACGATGATGATGAAGGAAATCGTCAGCAGAGCCAGCGCGATCTTGACGCTGATTTCCAGGAAACCGGAAGAAAAGGTCTCAAACGGTGTCATCTGAACACCTCCAGGATCTTGCGTTCAAAACCGTTCTTGATGTCGTCGATCGTGGCTTGCGGGTCAGGCACGTCGATACAGTGCACATAAAGCGTCTTCCGGTCGTCGGAGACATCAACGGACAATGTGCCCGGCGTCAGGGTGATCAGATTGGCCAGCATCGTGATTTCGAAGTCCCTGTCCACTGTCAGCGGAAACGCGATGATGCCCGGCTGCAATTTGATCTTCGGCTTGAGCACGATGATCGCAACCCGCCAGGCCGACAGCACCAGTTCATAGACAAAGAGCACAGCCAGACCGAAGCCCTTGGAGACCCGCTGGAAATAGGCGGCAGTACCGACCTGTTCCCGGATCAGGTAAAGTGCGCCGAAACTGAGCACGAAGCCGAAGGCCAGATTGACTTCAGAGAAGCTGCCTGTGACAGCTCCCCAAGCCAGCATCAGAAGAATGTTGATGAGAAAGAGACTGGTCATCCCTGGCCCCCAAAGACTGAACGCAGGTAGCCGAGCGGTTCAACAATGCCGCTTGCCCCTCGCGTTGAAAGCTCCAGCATCCATTCCGGCTGCAGGCCGAAATAGACAACAAGCGCAGTCAGAATGCCGAGTGGCAACCAGACTGCGGCTCCGGAAAGTTGCACGCCGCCCTCGCCCGTCACGGCAACGGCCTGCCCGTCAGTAGTGCCTTCAGGTCCACCGCGCCAGAAGGCGAAGATCCAGACCCGGCCCATCGCCATGGTCGTCAGGAACCCGCTGACAAGAATGGCAGCACCCAGCCAGGTCCGACCGTCTGCGAAGGCCGCATCCACAAGAATGACCTTGGGCCAGAAACCGGAGAATGGTGGCAGACCCGAAACGGCAAAACCAAGTACCAGGAACACGGCTGCGAACACCGCACTCTTTTGATAGAGCCCACCCAGCTGCCTCAGGTCGTAGGAACCGCCCATCATGTTCATGATGCCCGCTGCCATATAAAGCGCCGTCATGACGATGATTGAATGGACCGCGTAGAAAATGGCACCCGAGACTGCCAGCGTCGAACCAACGGCAACACCGGCGAGCATCGACCCGATACCGGCAATGACAACATAGCCGAGCAGCCGCCGTACTTCACTCTGCGCCAGAGCTCCGATCGCCCCTGTCAGCAGGGTTGCGATGGCAACCAGCGCGATCACATCGGCCATATAGCCGCGGGAGGCCGGCAGGATCAGGACAAAGATGCGGATCAGCGCATAAACGCCGACCTTGGTCAGAAGGCCTGCAAATACCGCCGACACCACCACGTTGGGCGTGTGGTAGGACGCAGGCAGCCAGAAATTGACCGGGAATGCGGCCGCTTTCATGGCAAAGGCGAGGAAATAGAGCGCGGCAACCGTTGCCAGTGTGCCGGAAGCCGGATTTTCTAGGGCGGCAACCTTCATGGCGAGGTCCGCCATGTTGAGCGTGCCGAAAATTCCGTAAAGCAGACCTGTCGCGATCAGGAAAAGGTTCGTGCCGATCAGGTTCAGGACACCGTATTTGACCGCGCCGTCAAGCTGGATCCTGTCGTTGCCGAGAACCAGAAGCCCGTAGGACGAAATCAGCAGAACTTCGAACCAGACATAGAGGTTGAACACATCCCCGGTCAGGAACGCGCCGCAAACACCTGTCATCAGCAGTAGCAGGAACGGATAAAACCCATATCTGCGTCCTGTGCTGTCAACGGTGGCTGCGCCGAAAACACCCGCACAGAAGGCCACGATTGAGCCGATCAGTGACAGCGTGACACCAAGCGTATCCACTGTGAAGGCAATGCCGAACGGCGGCAGCCAGCTGCCCATCACCATGGTGATGACACCTTGATCGAGCACCCGGATCAACAGGGCAAGGTTAGCCAGCACCAGCAGTGCCAGGAAACCGATGCCGACTTTCGGCTGCAGATCGGTGTTCTTGCGCAGCATCAGGCACAGCGCACCGCCCAGGATTGTGATCAGCGAAGGCGCGACCACCAGCCAGTCACCCGCCGCAACGGGCGTAGTGACCATGGCCTGGGAAAGATCGACGGAAACGGAAGAACCGGCCATGTAGCTTAGTACCCTTGCGGCGGAGTTTGGTCGTGTTCGGGTTCGGCGATGCGCATTTCGTTGACTTCATCAGTGCCAAGTTCCTGGTAGGCCCGGAAGGCCAGCACCAGCAGAAACGCAAAGAACGAGAAGGAAATGACGATAGCCGTCAGCACCAGTGCCTGCGGCAGCGGATTGGCCGTCGCGGTTTCCGGAGCATAGAGATGTTCCGGAATGAGCGGCGGAACCTCGCGCGTCAGGCGCCCGTTGGTAAAGATGAGCATGTTCACGGCATTGCCCAGAATGGCGATACCCAGAAGAATGCGCACAAGCTGCTTGGACAGCATCAGGTAGACGGCCACGGTGAAGAACAGGCCAATCAGGATGACAACGCCGGTTTCCATCAGTCGGCCTCCCTTTCTTCAAGCGCCAGTGCAATGGAGCCGATGGCACCCACCACCACCAGGTAAACGCCAATGTCGAAGAACAACGGCGTCGACAAGGCGATCTCCACGCCGAAAACATGCACCTCCAGCCACTGGCTGGTCATGAAGGCCTGCGCCTTGAATATCGACGGGATGCCTGCCACAGCCGCCAGGAACAGTCCGAAACCGGATACCCCCATCGGGTGGAATACGATGGCGCGGCGAACGGAAGCAACACCGCAGGCGATACCAAAAATCGCCAACGCCGATGCGGCAATCAGGCCGCCGATAAATCCACCACCCGGCTCGTTATGGCCGCGCAGCAGCACGAAGATCGAAAACAGGACCATCAGCGCGGACAGATAGGGCGCAATGGTGCGGAAGATGATCGTACGCATCAGTGAGCCTCCCCAGTCTGGGCCGGTGTGGGCGGTGCGACCGTCTTCGGTTTCTCGATCGGTTTTTCAGGCTTCGTCCGCACCCGGATGAGCGCCAGAACACAAAGCCCGGCCAGAACCACCACGGCGATTTCACCCAGCGTATCAAAGCCGCGGAAGTCGACGATGATCACGTTGACGATATTCCGGCCATGGGCAATGGAGCGGCTGAACTGGGCGAAGAAGTCGGACAAGCGGCTGTCGAAGGGCTGCTGCGTGATCGCAAGCAGCGTCAGCGTCAGGCCGAGACCGACACCGATCGCGACGATCCCGGTGACAATCGCGGCAAGACCATGCCGGTGGTCACTGGGCGACAGGTTCAGTCTGGTCATGACGAGAGCAAGGATGACGACCGACAGCGTCTCCACCATGAACTGGGTGAAGGACAGATCGGGCGCGCCGAACATCATGAAGATCAAGGCGACCGCAAAGCCCTGGATGCCGAGTGACACGATGGCTGTCAGGCGGGTGTTGGCGACAAGTACGGCGATCAACCCGAAGAAGGCGATCAGCAGGATGCCCCATTCATAGAAGCGATAGTCGGGCATCTTCGGCATTGCCGGCAGGCTGTCCGTCAGGAAGCCCGGCAACAACACCGCAGCGCCCGTGAAGATGAAGGTCAGCATCATGTAGGTTTGCATCTTGCCGGACTGCAGCAGGCGGGTGATCCGCCAGGACAATCCAACAATACCGGCCACGAACTGGTCGAACCCCTTGTCCGGCCCCCAACCGATCGTTGTCAGGACAGAGCCGATCAGCCCGCGCAGGCGGTCGATCTGAGTGAACAGAGCAATCCCGAGACCGATGGTGACCAGCGACAGCAGCAGCGGCGCGTTGATCGACGTCGGCAACAGATGAAGTTCGATTTGCGTCGTCTTGCCGAGAAGTGAAGACAGGGTCGGCCCGATGAACAGTTCACCAGTCGTATGCGCAATCAGGGCCAGCCCGAGGCCGGTCACAGACAGGAACACCGGACCGGCGAACAGCAGAACAGGTCCCTCGTGCGCATGTTTCGGCGTTTCCACTTTCGGACCAAGGAAGGGCTTGATGGCAACCGCGGCGGCAATCACCAGCATCAAGGCATTGCCGATGACAGCAGTGATGGTGATGGGCAGACCGAGTTCCAGCCAGCCCCAGGTGCCGTAATAAAGTACTTCCTTGGCAATGAAGCCGATGAAAGGCGGCAGGCCGGCCATGGACAGCGCCGCAAGACAGGCAGCTGCAAACGTGATCGGCATGGCCGAACGCAAGCCGCCCAGCTTAGTGATGTCACGCGTACCGGCTTCGTGATCGATCGTGCCGGCAACCATGAAGAGCGCGCCCTTGAACAGGGAGTGCGCGAGAAGATAGAGGACAGCGCCTTCGAGCGCCTTTTCCTGGCTGGTCCCGGTCAACATGACAAGAAGCCCGAGCGATGCCACGGTCGTGTAGGCAAGCATCAGCTTCAGATCGGTCTGGCGCACCGCCAGGATCGTGCCCACCAGCAGTGTTATGCCACCGAACAGCGGCAGGACCGTTGTCCAGAGTTCTGTCCCCCCCAGCAGCGGATGCATGCGCATCAACAGATAGACGCCGGCCTTCACCATGGTTGCCGAATGCAGATAGGCGGAAACAGGTGTCGGCGCTTCCATGGCGTTGGGAAGCCAGAAATGGAACGGAAACTGCGCCGACTTGGTGAAGGCGCCGCCCAGAACCAGGAAGAAGATCGGTACGTAGAGCGTGGTATCCTTGATGATGTCCGGCGAGGCCAGCAGCACCGACATCTCGATTTCGCCCGTGGCGGAGATGATCAGGATGAAACCGGCCAGCAGGGCCAGGCCGCCGCCGCCCGTGACCACGAGCGCCTGCAGCGCGGCCCGGCGGGACGCGGCGCGCAGGTGATCGAAGCCGATCAGCAGGAAGGACGTTATCGACGTCAGTTCCCAGAAGATAAACAGGGAAATCAGGTTGTTGCCGAGCACGAGGCCGAGCATCGACCCCATGAACATCAACAGGAACGAGAAGAACCGGCCCTGTTGCGGGTGGCCTTTGAGATAGCCGCCGGCATACAGAATGATGAAGGTTCCGATGCCTGAAATCAGCAAGGCGAACAACGTCGACAATCCGTCGACATAGACGGAAAAGTTCACGCCATAGCTGGGCGCCCAGGCCTTTGCCGCAACGAAGCTTTCCCCTTTTGACACGGGTTCGACGAACCCTGTGAAATGCAGGAAGATCAAGGCCGGCACGATAGCAAGCAGCCAGGCCGCATTGTGCTTGAACCAGCGGGTCAGAAATGGCGCAACCACAGCCGCAGCAAAGGGCGCGAGGACGGCATAGAGAGTGGTGTCGTCGATCAAGGCTGGCGTCATGCTGATCTTTCGTCACGGTTTTTAAAGAAACGACGGAAACGGGCCTGCTCGAATCAGCCCCGATCCGCCGGATAATAACGGTCCCGATGGGTTATGACATGTCTTAGGCAGTTGAATTTACGTGTTCAAGCGTATGTCTGTCGATTTTCGGTAAATTCACCCGCGTCACATGAGCGCTTTTGTCAGGGGCAGGACTGACAAGTGGGGATCTCACAGATTTATTCTGTACTGAAAACGTATCACGGCCGAAACTTGAGGTATCCGCGCCCGCAATACACCCGACAACATTCACACTCGGGTCAAACCACCTCCGCCTGCACCCAAGAAAGGCAGCTTGCCACTTGATTTCAAAGCGTGAATACCGTTCAGTTTCAATTCGGGAATGCGTTGCCACGGAATTCGAGCGAGGCACAGAAGATGGTGTTGGGTAGCAATAGGGATAGGCCTTCGGGAACGGATCTGCTCCGTCCGTCCAACATCGACTTTGAAACGCTCGTCAAACTTGGCAATGAAGCCATTGTTCTGATCGGTCTGGACGGCACGCCCGCTTTCATCTCTCCCGCAACCGAGCGCATGTTCGGATGGAGTGCGGACAAACTGGTCGATCACCTGAGCGACCTGGTCTATCTGGCCAGCCCGAACACCGATGCAGATCTTCTGCACCGGATCCTTTCCGGCAGCGGCGATGCCGACGCCCCCCTTCCCCATGCCGATCTTCAGCTCCGTTCCGCCTTCGGCCCGATGGTCTGGGCGGAGGTGACCACGCATCTTCTGGAAGATGCCGCCGGCAAGCCTTACGCATTCGCGGTCTATTTCCGCAGCATTTCCAAACGCAAGGAGCTGGAAAGCCTGCTGGATGCGGCAACCCAGACGGATCCGCTCACCGGACTTCTCAACCGCCGTGCCTTCGAGGATGGCCTGAAACGGGAATGGGCAATCGCCTTGCGTGAAAAGACCCACACCAGTCTGATCAAGGTGTCTCTCGACCGTTTCGAAGCTCTGGTGGAGCGGTTCGGACCGAGCGCTGCCGAGGATTGCCTGACCAGGGTAGCCGATACCCTGAAGGAAACCGCGCGGCGTCCGGCAGATATCGCCGCACGAACGGCAACGGCGGAATTTTCTCTCCTCCTGCCAAGAACTCACGAAATGGGCGCCGAGACTATCAGCGCGTATCTGCACGTAGCCATTCAGGACCTTGGCATTCCCAACCCGGAAAATACCGCCGGCAATGGCGTCATGACGGCCTCCGTCGGTGCGGCTTGCGCGGTCGTGGAACAGACGGGGGTCTCGGAAAGCTCGGAATTTCTCCTCGCCGCTGCCGAAAACTGCGTTTTTCAGGCGAGACAGGAAGGCGGTAACCGGGTGAAGACGTCCTTAAGCCACCTGGCTCGCTAGCCCCGGACCTTTTACGGCGACAATCAAGAGCACCTTCCAATCCATGAACGGATGAAACACGGCCTGGCTCCGCAGGTGACGATTGACGAAACCGTTATCTGCTCCGGCTTGCAGCAACCTGTGCACGCCCCTATTTCTGGGAAAAACATCAAATAAGGAATGCCGAATGAGCGACGAAACCACCCGCCACGAAAAAGCATCTCCCCCCATCAGGAAGACCACCGCCGAATGGATGGAGCAGCTTACACCCGAGCAGTTCTATGTGACCCGCCAATCCGGCACCGAGCGCCCTTTCACCGGTCCCTACTGGGACAACAAGCTCATCGGCCGTTACGATTGCGTGTGCTGTGAAACGCCGCTGTTCATGTCGGATACAAAATTCGATTCCGGCTGCGGCTGGCCCAGCTTTTTCGAGGCAGTCGACCCGGATGCAATCCGGGAACTCGAAGACCAGTCCCATGGCATGATCCGAACCGAAATCCGTTGCAGCAGTTGCGACGCGCATTTGGGTCACGTCTTCCCGGACGGGCCACCGCCGACAGGCTTGCGTTATTGCCTCAATGGCCATGCAATGAATTTCGTTCACGGCGGCCGGCCACCCACCAAGTCAGAATAGACCGTTCATCTGCCCGCCTCGGCTACAGCTTCGGGGCGGGCAGATCTAATGCATGCATTAAAAAGCCCGTTTCAAGAACAGTTTCCAGTTTTAGATTTCAGTTACACACCCCTGATAATAATAGCATCACAAACTTCAAGAACATCGGGGTGGGACTTGTCTGTACTACGGAGTTTTGCTTGCACCTGCGTGCGCGCACTGGTTTTCGGCCTCGGCTTGGGACTTGCCGGCCAACCGGTCCTGTCTTCACCAGCCGCCGCAGAAGAGCTGGTCGCATTCACCGGATATCTGCCCCCTCTCTCCATCAATGAGCAGGAGAAGGGCATTGCAGTCGAGCTCATGGAGCTCGTTGCAGAAGAGGCCGGCCTGGATATCAAGATCCGCTTCGCCCCCTGGAGGCGCGCGCAGCTACTGGCTGAAAACACGCCCGGTTCACTTCTCTTCACTGCTGCCTATTCCAGGAACCGCAGTGAGAAATTCCAGTACATCGCACCCCTGCTTTATACGGAAAGCGCATTCGTAACGCTCGACCAGCCATTGGATACCTTTGAAAAGGCTATTGAGAGCGGCAAGGTCATCGGGGTGCATCTCGGCAGCCAGCGCAGCCAGATCCTCCAGCGGTTCGGTGTTCGCAACGTTGAGGAAATACCATCAGCCGAACAGATGAGCGTCATGCTCAAGACCGGCAGGATCGATGCCTGGTACACCATGTCTGTTCGGGCGAGCTACATGTTCCGCCAGCAGGGATACGACCCGGGAAGTCTCGTCATCGGCGCCCCGGTTACCCACGGCATCCAGTGGCTGGCGGCCAACAAGGATCTCGATCCGCAGATCAGAGGCCGGCTGTCAGCTGCCGTCTCCAGGGTGTGGCGCGATCCGAGATACTGGCAGATCGTCGACCGCTATACCCACTGACGGTTCATCTCCCGATCAAGGACCGGAAAAACGCCTCAAATCCTTATTCCGCTGCCACGGCCTCCTCATGGCCGGATTTGGCGGACAGGATCCTGGCGATATTGACCTCGATCCAGTCAGCGAATTCTCGCACTTTCTCTGCGGCCTCCCGGCCGATCGGGGACAGGCTGTAATCGACATGCGGTGGCACCACCGGGTGGGAATACCGGTTGACGAACCCGTCGGCCTCCAATGTCTGCAGCGTTTGCGCCAGCATCTTTTCACTGACGCCGCCCACGGTGCGGCGAAGTTCTGAAAACCGCTGATCTTTTTCCAGAAGCGCAATCAGCACCAACACGCCCCAACGGCTCGTCAGATGCCGCAGGATTTCGCGTGATGGACAGTTCTGGTTGAGCAGTTCCCCCTGCTGCATCAATTCGGACAAGGGCGCGCCGCTGTTCAGCACGCACTTGGGGGTTATTTCTGCCGTATCGCTCATCCTGTTTTCCAGTTTTTTGTCCGAGATCCGATAAATCTCAAAACTAACCTTTTTGTACGTACTAACAAAAAGTAAGTGATCCGTCTACATGGGCAGCATCCGATGCATTTTCGAACGATCAACCTTCAAGGAGAAACACAATGATCGCAGTCACGGGTGCCAATGGTCAGCTGGGCCGTCTTGTCCTCAAACATCTTGCCGGCCTCACCGCCGAGCCAGTTCGCGCGCTTGTCCGCTCACCGGAAAAAGCGGGCGATCTTGCCACGGACCAGGTTTCGGTGGTGAAGGCTGATTACGATGATAGCGCCACCCTGCCGGCTGCGTTGGAAGGTGTTGAGCGACTTCTGCTGATCTCCGGATCGGAGGTCGGCAAGCGCGCACCGCAGCACAAGGCCGTCATCGATGCAGCCAAGGCAGCCG
The DNA here is from genome assembly GCF_017743835.1 of Labrenzia sp. R5_0. Taxonomy (NCBI): domain Bacteria; kingdom Pseudomonadati; phylum Pseudomonadota; class Alphaproteobacteria; order Hyphomicrobiales; family Stappiaceae; genus Labrenzia; species Labrenzia sp. R5_0. Next base: position 116,309 of record NZ_JAGHRK010000002.1, read on the forward strand.
GCGTCCGTTTCATCGTCTACACCAGCCTTCTCAACGTTCCGCAGTCCAGCCTCCAGCTGGGTGTGGAACATGCCGAAACGGAACGGATGCTGCGCGAAAGCGGCATTGCCCATGCTGTGCTGCGCAACGGCTGGTACATCGAGAATTTCGGCGGCACTGTAGCGGCTGCCCTTGCCCATGGTGCCGTTGCGGGCGCAAGCGGTGACGGCAAGTTTTCCGCCGCTGGACGCGAAGATTACGCGGAAGCCGCAGCCCGCACCGTTGCCGGCAGCGACCTGAGCACGCGAGCACTGGAACTTGGCGGATCACCTGCGTTCAGTCTTGCCGACCTGGCAGCAGAGCTCTCCAGCCAGTCCGGCCGTGAGATACCTTTCAACAACCTGCCAGAAGCAACCTATGCCGGCATCCTGGTCCAGGCAGGTCTGCCGGAAGGCTTTGCAAATGTCCTCGCGGACTCCGACAGAGGCGCGTCTCAAGGCGAGCTCTTCACGACTTCCACGGCCCTGGAGGACCTGATCGGTCATCCGACCCGCTCGTTGAGTGATTTCATCTCCGAAAGCCTGAAAGCGAACGCCTGACGTCCGCTAAACATCTGCTCCGGCACGAAGGCGGCCTCTCCGCCTTCGTGCAATCATTTGAATTTGTGGTCGGTTGGTTCAAGGATATTTGTTGGTTCCCCATCGGCGAACCTGTTAGGCAGATGGTTCTGCACTTTCCCGGTACCCGATCATGTCCCTTGCCAACGCATCCGATCCATACGTCCAGGACGGGCCTTACGCCTGGTTCCGGTTGGCGATTTCGATTTTGCTGAGCACCCTTGGTGGTGCCGGCATGTGGGCGGTTGTCATCGTTCTGCCCGCCGTCCAGACGGATTTCGGGATCGATCGTGCCGGAGCGTCCCTGCCCTACACCGCGACGATGTTCGGGTTTGCCGCGGGCAACTACCTGCTTGGCCGCGTCGTCGACCGCTACGGCATTGTCATACCCGTCATAGGCTCTGCTCTTTCACTCGGTGCCGGCTTCGTTCTGGCCGCCTTTGCGCCGGATGTCTGGAGCTTCTCTCTGGCGCAAGGCCTGCTGATCGGTCTGGGCACCGCGGCCACATTCGGCCCGCTGATCGCCGACATCTCACACTGGTTCCTGAAACGGCGCGGTTTTGCGGTCGCCTGCGCCGCCTGCGGAAACTATCTTGCCGGTGTGCTCTGGCCATCGCTGATCCAGTGGAGCCTTGCGACGTCCGACTGGCGCCAGACCTATATCCTCATCGGCGTCATCTGCCTTGTCGCCATGGTGCCGCTGGCCCTTTTGCTGCGCCGGCCTCCACCGGACACGTCCTTAAGCACTGGTGCGGCCACGGCCCGTTTCGGTCGCCAGGACACCGGCCTGCCGCCTGCCGTCCTGCAGGCTCTTCTCGTTGTCGCTGGTCTCGCATGCTGCGTCGCCATGTCGATGCCACAGGTTCACATCGTCGCCTATTGCGTCGATCTGGGTTATGGCGTTGCCCCCGGAGCGGACATGATCGCACTGATGACCGGTGCCGGTGTCATCAGCCGGCTGGCATCCGGATATATTGCCGACAAGATCGGCGGTGTCATGACCCTGCTGATCGGTTCCGTGCTGCAATGCGCCGCGCTGTTCCTGTTCATTCCCTTCAACGGCCTGGCTTCGCTCTAGCTCGTGTCCCTCATCTTCGGCTTGTCGCAGGGCGGCATCGTGCCGAGCTATGCCGTGATCGTGCGAGAATACCTGCCGGCCCGCGAAGCTGGACAGCGTGTCGGACTGGTGATCATGGCGACAATTCTCGGCATGGCCCTCGGGGGCTGGCTGTCCGGCTGGATCTATGACCTCACAGGCTCCTACCAGGCCGCGTTCCTGAACGGTATCGCCTGGAACTTCCTCAACATGGCGGTGATGATCTTCATCTTCATGCGCGGCAAGATGAGGCCGACGGGCGCAGCCGCTTGAGGCTGTGGTTGAGATGAACGGCCAGAGGACGCCAGTTACTTCAGGACGCTGAAGTTGCTGGTGATCAACCAGATCTGCGACAGTAGGACAACGCTGACAAGACCGATGTGATAAGCGGACTTGCGGATCCTCGTCGCGGCCAGCACCAGCACGATCATCACGATCTGACGCACCAGATACGCGGTTCCAAGATCGTTGAAATAATCGATCCCCTTCAGCCGTGAGTCCACGATGTCGAGTACGAACATCAGGGCAAGCAAGCCGTAGATCCAGGTCTGCCTAGCGTGAAAATAATCCTTGTAGCTGGCGTATTCGCCCATCTTGTCCGGATAAAGCACGGCGGTAATAAAAAAGTAGAGTGCGGCAAAGGCGATGACGAACAGATAGCTTTCGAACGTCCAGACCTGAATGCGGCCAAGTGCGAATTCGAACCACCAGAAGTGAACGACGGACAAAAGCATGAACAACGACCACCCAAGGTGCACGCTGTAGATCTCTTCGCGTTGGGGATGCTGAACATACCGCGCGAGGCCATTGAGAAGCCGCGCAACACCCAGCCCGATCACCATGCCGATGATGATCCGGATGTGTGTGAATTCCGCAAGATTGGTAGGAAGTTTGTCCATGTGGGTCCGTTCTTGTCTCGATAGAGCAACACTATACAAATGCTGCCTGATGGAAACCGTCGAGATCTGCCACAACGAACCTTGAGCCGCGCTCTGACCAGCGACCGTTCAACCTGGCCCAGTTGAACGGTCGGACGCGGACCATGCGAGGTTCTAGTGTGCCTGACCCGTGCGGGAGCGCAGAAGGAGCACGAAGAAAATGCCGCCAATCAGCCCGGTGACAATGCCGATAGGCATATCCTCGGGGGACAGGAGCGTTCGTGCGATGATATCCGCCCAGATCAGAAAGATTGCGCCAAGCATCATCGATGCCGGCAGAACCCGGCTATAATTGCCCCCTACCAGGAAGCGGGCAATATGCGGCACCATCAGCCCGACAAAGCCGATGATGCCTGAAAAGGCTACCATCACACCGGTGATCAGAGCTCCCAGCACAAATACCGTGAGACGGAACCGGGCCACCGGAATGCCGAGCGTCGACGCTGTTTCATCGCCGATGGTCATCGCATTGAGATCGGCAGACCGCAGCAGAAAATACGGCGCCACCAGCAGCAGAATGCCTAGCGGAAACGGCAGTTGAGCCCATTGGGCAAGACCGAGACCGCCCAGCATCCAGAAGACAACCGTATGCGTTGCCCTCGGATCGCCCAGAAAAATCAGGATATTGGCGATCGCCATGATGATGAAGGACACGGCCACACCGGCCAGCACCAGCCGGTCGGCACTGGTTGCAGATGCAAACCGCGTCACCCCGAGCACCAGAAAAGTTGCCGCCAACGCACCGGCGAATGCCATCAGCGGAACGGTCATCAGCCCCAGGAAAAGACCAGTATGCAACAGCGCAAGAATGGCGCCAGCCGCTGCACCGGACGAAATGCCGAGCAGATGCGGATCGGCCAGGGGATTGCGCGTGACGGATTGCAGGGCGGCGCCGACAACGGCCAGACCAGCGCCGACAAACCCGGCCAGCAGGGCCCGCGGAAACCGGATCTCCCAGACGATAGCCTCCCGGCCCTTGGACCAGTCCACGTCGAAATAGCCGGGCACCACGCCGTTGACGAGGACCTTGAAAACAGTGCTGCCCGGGATCGGCACCGCACCTGCACCGATGGCGGCTACAATGGAAATAGCCAGCACCAGCGCGCCGGCCAGAAGCAATACCCCATTCCCCCGCAACCGGCGCAGGCCAGCGCTTTTGGCCGTGAGCAGGCTCATGCCGGTCCATCGTTTCTGCCTGCAACGGCAGTTCGAAGCATCTTCTGCAAGGCTCACTCTCCCCAGAACGCTTCGGTGAGTTTACCGATGGCCTTGAGGTTCCGCGGCCCCGGGGTTGCCTCGACATAGTCCAGCACGACAAAACGGTCGTTCTTGACGGCTGCAATATTGGCCAGAGCGGGATTGTGTTTCATGAAGTCGCGTTTCTGGTCAGCCGTCACTTCGCCGTAGTTGACGATCACGACCATGTCCGGGTCTTTTTCCACCACGGTTTCCCAGTCGACGGTCGCCCAGCTCTTTTCAAAATCGTCCATCACGTTGACGCCGCCGGCTGCCTCGATAAGCGCTGTCGGCATGGCATATCGTCCGGCGGTGAAAGGCTTGTCCTCGCCGCTGTCGTAGACAAAGACCCGCAGCGGCTCTTCACCAGCAGGCACCGTTGCCGCGATCCGGTCCAGCTCCAGCTTGTAGGCCGCAACAAGATCGTGGGCTGTGTCTTGGACACCAAAGATCTTTCCGAGGTTGAGGAGGTCGTTATAGAGATCCTGCAGGGACGCCTTCGGCTTGTCGCCGATATGAATGCAGGATTCGGTCAGCTCGTAGACCTTGATGCCGAACGGCTCCAGCGTTTCAGGCGTCACTTCACCGCCCACCTTCATGCCGTAGTTCCAGCCGGCGAAGAAGAAATCGGCATCGGCCCCGATCAGCACTTCCTTGCTCGGATATTTCGACGCGAGTTCGGGAAGTTCGGCAACGCCCTCACGCATTTCCGCGTCCAGCGTCTTCCAGCCTGAAATGCCGGTATATCCAACCATGCGGTCGCGCAGGCCAAGTACCAGCATCATCTCGGTCAGGTTGACGTCGTTCGAAACGGCTGCTTTGGGCGGCGTGTCGAAGGTCACCGTGCGGTTGCAGCTTTCCACGGTCGTTTGCGCAATTGCCGGTACAGACAGAAAGGTGAGCGCGAGGCCCAGGGCAATTTTTTTCATTTTAAGTCTCCAGAAATTCAAAGATGGAAGGTCAGGTAGCGCTCGCGGCTGGCAGACAGCTGCTCCAGTCGGACCTGTACCGAATAGGCTTGCTCAATGTTGCCGGGGGTCAGCACCGTCTCCGGCATTCCCTGGGCAACCAGTCGGCCCTCATGCAACAGCAAGACCTTGTCGCAGACACGGCTTGCCAGGTTGAGGTCGTGCAGGCTGGTGACAATGGTAATGTCCAGATCGGCAATCAGCTCAACGATCTCGAGCTGATGACGGATATCCAGATGGTTCGTCGGCTCATCCAGCACCAGAAGCCTTGGTTCTTGCGCCAGCGCCCGGGCCACCATCACCCGTTGCCTTTCCCCCCCGGACAATGTGCCGAAGGCTCTTTTTGCATAGGACAGCAGATCCATTTTCCCGAGACAGTCATCGACGATCTCGGCGTCCCGCTTGCCTGCGCCGGCAATACCGGTTGCATGGGGACGCCGACCGAGTGTGACGATCTCGCGCACGGACAAGGCAAAGTCGGTCGGCTGCTCCTGAAGCACGGCGGCGATCGTTTTGGCGGCCTCCCTGGCACTGATGTGCCAGAGATCCGTGCCATCCAGAAGGATTTCGCCCGTTTTCGGTTTCAGGAAGCGATAGAGCAGCCGCAACAGGGTGGATTTGCCGGCACCATTGGCGCCGGCAATTCCAAGAACCTCACCGGCAGGCAGACCGAAGCTGAGCGGATGCAGAATGGTTTTGCCCTGCCCCGTCTTCCAGCTGACCTCCCGGACAAACAGATCGACCCCTGTCATGAGAACGCCGTCCCGTCTGCTTCTGAAACGATCATCGCTGCCGGAAGCCGGCCTTGCGATGCGCTCCAGCGCTTGCCGTGGCTTTCCTCGGTCACCTCGCATCCATTTTCAATCTGGCGATACCGATTGGCGTAGTCGACCAGGTCGTCGATGTCCGTATCGTCCTCAATGTCCCCAAAGAGGTAGATCGCCTTGTCGGTGGCCTTGAATGCCAGCGTGCACGGTCTCGAACAGCTCTCCATGTCGGCTGTTCCACTGATTTCGAATTCGTCTCCAACGACAGGCACTGCCTGTGCCATTGCACTTTTCAGCTTGCAGATCAGCCTATATCCGGGATGGCAAGTCTGCCCATTGTGACGACAGGTCGTGCAGACAAATATCTTATGCGGATCATTGCTCATGACGCGCCTCCACGGCTTCTGCCAGCGAACCGACAGGAGGCTGCGGAAAAGCAAAGGCATTGCTTTCCTCGTTGCACTGGGCACGGCCGGATCGGGTACGTTTGGCACAATCATCATGTAATGTTATTACATTACCCATGTTCTTGCTGACAACAGATTTTTGCAGCCCATCGGGAACCATCGCGCGTGCTGCGCGCGTCGCCAGCGGATCAGCCTCGGTCAGGAGGTTGGCAAGTCTTGAGAATTCAGCAGAAAATTTCCGGTTCATATCGCCCTCCGCGATTTCGCGGGGCAGTTAGGAACCGAATGTGCAACTTTGCCGGCAGGTGCCGATTGGCCATGTCACTCACTCCTCCGGGGCACCCCGCCCGGGTTAAGGTTTAAGGTGAAATGGCAGGTCTCCTGACTTGCGGGTCATTGCTTGCCTGATCCTTCCCGGGGTTTCCCCAGTGGCGCTTTCAGGTTTGCTCGCCGCTCACAGTTGCGGGGGCAGTCACGGATTTGCAGCCTTTCGGGCTTGTCGCACCGTGTTCCCTTTTAATCCCGGTCCGGAGTTCGGAGTCGGGAACCATCTCTTCCTAAGTGCGCGAACGCCTGAAAAATGTCAAAGACTTTTGCGGGTCGCTGCTCTTGTCTGAAAGCACGACAGGATTGCCTGGAAGCGGAAACACCCAGCCGCCTCGGCAGGATTGACCCTTGCCTTCAAGGCTCAAAAATCTTACCTCCGATCCATGAAACAGGATGCCCTTCCCCCGCGCGCCGCAGCGCGCCCCCTCACCCTTGAGACCCACGGCATTACCCGCCAGGACGACTTCGCCTGGCTGAGGGCGGACAACTGGCAGGAGGTCATGAAGGACCCGTCCGTGCTGGATGCCGACATCCGCAGCTATCTGGAAGCGGAAAATGCCTATCACGAAGCGCAGATGGCACCGACGAAGGCTCTGCAGGAGAAGCTTTTTGCGGAGATGCGCGGCCGCATCAAGGAAGACGACAGCTCGGTTCCTGCGCCCGACGGGCCCTTCGCTTACGGCCTCAAGTATGAAACCGGCGGCCAGCAACCGGTTTTCTTTCGCACCCCGCGTGACGGTGGCGCGGAAACGGTTCTTCTCCATGGCGACAAGGAAGCCGAAGGAACGGCATATTTCCGGATCGGCGGCGTCAGCCAGTCGACGGATCACAAGCTCATCGCCTGGGCCTATGACGACAAGGGCTCGGAATATTATTCACTGAAGCTGCGCGACGCCCAGTCTGCCAAGGATTTCGACTACGCCATCGAGGACACGGGCGGCGGCGGCGTCTTCTCGGAAGACAGCCGCTATGTGTTCTACGTTCGCCTCGACGCCAACCACCGGCCCTCGAAACTCTTCCGTCACGAAGTCGGTTCCGACCCGGCGAGCGACGTTCTCGTCTACGAGGAAAAGGATGCCGGCTTCTTCATGGGCGTCGGCAAGACCCAGTCCGGCGACACCATCGTCATCGACATTCATGATCACGAGACGTCCGAAGTCTGGATGATCCCGGCCACCGACCCGACCGCCGAACCGGTGCTTGTCGCAGAGCGCCAGACCGGTATCGAGTATTCCATCGACGATCACGGCGACACACTCTACATCCTGACCAACGCAGGCGGCGCCGAGGACTTCAAGATCGTCACTGCGCCGAAAGGCAATCCCGGCCGCGAAAACTGGTCCGATCTTGTGCCCCACAAGGCAGGATGCCTGATCCTGTCGCATTGCGTCTACAAGTCCTTCATGACGCGGCTGGAGCGCGAAGACGGCTTGCCGCGCATCGTGATCCGCCGGCTTGCAGACAACATCGAGCACTCCATCGCCTTCGACGAGGAAGCCTATTCGCTCGGCCTTGGCGGCGGCTACGAGTTCGACACGAGCACGATCCGCTTCACCTATTCCTCGATGACCACGCCATCGCAGACCTTCGACTACAATGTCGAGACCCGCGAGCGTGTTCTGCGCAAGGAACAGGAAGTGCCTTCCGGCCATGATGCGGACGACTATGTCACTCGCCGGTTGATGGCTCCCGCAGCCGACGGCGAAACCGTGCCGGTGTCTGTGCTCTACCGCAAGGACACCAGGCTCGACGGCTCCGCACCTCTGCTGCTTTACGGCTATGGTTCCTACGGCATCACCATTCCGGCGAGCTTCAACACCAACTGCCTGTCGCTGGTCGACCGGGGGTTCGTCTACGCCATCGCCCATATTCGCGGCGGCAAGGACAAGGGCTTCCATTGGTACAAGGATGGGCGGCGCGAGAACAAGAAGAATACCTTCACCGACTTCATAGCCGCGGCAGACCATCTTGTTGCGGAAAACTTCACCTCGCACGACCGCATCGTCGCTCAGGGCGGCTCGGCCGGCGGCATGCTGATGGGGGCGATTGCCAATCTGGCACCGGAAAAATTCGGCAGCATCATTGCCGAAGTTCCGTTTGTCGACGTTCTGTCGACCATGCTGGACGACACGCTGCCGCTCACGCCGCCGGAATGGCCGGAATGGGGCAACCCCATCACGGACAAGGCAGCCTACGATTACATCGCGTCCTACTCGCCCTATGACAACGTCGAGGCAAAGGCCTATCCGGCCATCCTCGCGGTAGGCGGATTGACCGATCCGCGCGTGACCTACTGGGAGCCGGCCAAATGGGTTGCCAAGCTGCGGGCAACCGGCACAGGTGACAAGCTGCTGATGCTGAAAACCAACATGGAAGCCGGTCACGGCGGCGCTTCCGGCCGTTTCGACCGGCTGAAGGAAGTCGCCGAAACCCAGGCCTTTGCCCTATTGGTGACCGACAAGGCCTGACACCTCGTCAGACCCGAGGATTTTCCGGGCGTGCGGAGCAGTTCGCACGCCCAGGAACCTAAATTCCTTTCATACGCCCTTGCGGGTACCACCCGAGCGAACGTGACTTGATTTTGACCAAGTCTTCGGCTCATGTGAGAGTTGTTGCAAATCAATCAATTGAACGGTCCTGGACCGTACCGATGCTGTTCACTGGAGCCCGTGATGACCTGCTACCGCACACTTCCGCACCGCCTTGCTGATGGGCTGAAAAAGGGGTTGCGCCTGGTTCCGGTCATGGCCGCCACGCTGAGCCTTGCCGCATGCCAGTCCTACGACACGACCGGCGGCAATGTGGTGGAAACGCTGCTGTTCTCCCCCACATTCACCAAGAACCGGCAGGACATCCCCAGCACCTACAACACAGCTTATGACTGCCGCACCTTTACCGGCAGCGGCTGGAAAGGCATTGCCGGTGGCAAGGTCTTCAATTTCAGCCAGAAATACATCATTTCCCAGGCCGGCTGCTTCAAGACTCAAGGCGAATGCAACGCATGGCTTGCGGTCATGTCCAGCTACATCGATCAGCCGCGCTACATCCGCTGCAATCCCTACACTGCGTAGGACATCAAGCGGATCTTGCAGGATCACGCTGGACGACAGTCCCCTGAAACACGGGAAGCGCTGCCATGAACGGTTCCATGTAGTCAAGCAGGCAGCGCGCCCGGGCATTGAGCAGCCGTCCGGTGGGCCATACCGCAAAGATATCCCGTTGCTGCCCTTGCCAGTCTGCGAGCACAGGTTTGAGGCGGCCTGAAATCAGGTCATCGGAAATCTCACTCGCAGGCAACAGAGCGAGCCCGTGACCGTCGCCGGCCAGCTGCCGGGCAAGACTGATGTCATCGACAACGACACGCGCATCGACAGGCACGGTCTCGCGGCAGCCCGTTTCCCGATTTGTCAGTTGCCATTGCGGAAGCGTGGACACCCGCACCACCTTGTGCCGGCCGATCTGGTCCGGACTTTCCGGGGCACCCGCCTGTTCAAGATAAGCAGGCGCCGCAACGAGAACCGTTGCCACCACCCCGAGACGCTTCTGGTAAAGCCGCTCATCGGTCTGGGGTCCGGCTCGGAGGGCAATATCGACCCTGTGTTCCAGCAGATCCTTGTTCTCGTTGCTAAGCGTCAGCGTCAGCTGGATCTCCGGAAAGGTCTTGAGAAATTCCGACCACATGGGCTGCAGGATGCCGATGGAAATATTGGTGGGCGCCGCCACCTTCAACGCTCCCCGAAGACCGTGCAGATCGGTGCTTAACCCGTCCAATGTCGTCTCAGCGTTTTGAACCAGGTCGGCAAAGGCCTCGAAATACGCTTCACCCGCCACCGTCAGATCGAACTTCCGCGCGGAGCGGAAGACCAGCTGCGTGCCTATGGTTTCCTCCAGCTTCGCCAGGCGCCGGGTCACCGTTGCCGCAGGCAATCCGAGGTGCGCAGCAGCCTTTGCCAGGCTTCGATTACGCGCGATATGAACAAACAAGGCAATGTCGTCGAGCATGATTTCATTTTCAAAATTTAAACTCTCATTATTCGATATAGATTGAGGTTAGAGAAATCAATAAGTCTGTCTTCGTCCTTAAACGCAACGGAGACACTCATGGGCAATTACTTCATCAGCGCTGGTATCGAACTGCAACAGGGTGCGGAGCGGACCAGGGCAGAGACGGAACTGCGCCGACTTGTGGCTGAAACCCAACACGAACCCGGCTGCAATTTCTTTGAAATCCGGCAGAACCTGCAGGATCCCGACAAGTTCACCCTCTGGGAGAGCTGGACAGACAAGGACGCCCTGGCCGCCCATTTCGAAATGCCGCACACCAAGGCCTATCTCGCGCAGAACCTGACACAGGTCAGCTACATTGAAGAACTGGGCGAAATCGGCACCAGCGAAGCGATCGAAAGGTAGGCGACCATGAAGAACCGATTGATCGCGACGTTCCTGATGTCGCTGGGTCTGTCGCTCTTGATGTCGTGCTGGGTCACATTCCTGAACCTCGGCTGGAGCGACAGGTTTTTCTGGCAATGGATGAATGCCTTTCGCCTGGCATGGCCCGCCGCTGCCGTCATCGCCTTCTTTCTTGGCCCGCCTGTGCAAAGGGCAACGCTGTTCCTTTCAGCCCGCCTGCCGTAATCAGAAAAGGAAAAATAATGCCTCTTTCCCGACAGAATTTCGAGGAACTGGGCCTGCCGGCCGGCCCCTATACCCACGCCGTTCGGCATGGACAGACGGTCTATACATCCGGTTTCACAGCTTTCGGCACACCTGCTCAGGCCGATTCGGCCGGCCCGCAAATCAGGGCAGTGTTCGCTCAACTGAACACTATCGCCGCCTACTACGGAAGATCACTGAAAGATCTGGTGAAAGTAACCGTGTTCGTCACCGACATGACCGACTTGCCTGAAATCCGGTCAGCCCTTGCAGAACTCTATGAAAATGAGGTTCCTGCTAGCTCGCTGGTCTGTGTTGCCGCACTGTTTCACCCACAGCTGAGGGTCGAAGTTGAAGCGATCATTGCAACCTGATCGATGAACGACTTGCAACCGGATTGAGAAATACGTATTATCCCTTAGTTGAATAGCAATGGACCGGCTCTACAACTTTCTGGAGATACGCGTTCCAATTTCTCGAATAACTGTGCACGGGCAAAACGACCCAATAATAAAAAGCGAAACTTGACCACCTGCTCGCAGGTGGTTTTGTTTGAAAGCGTCAGTTGTTTACCCGTTCAGTTGCTTTCTGAAGAAAACCGTCTCCAGGATCGGCGTATCGTAATAGGCGCCAACTTGCTCAAACCCCGCGGCTTCATAGAGCTTGATGGCACCCGTCATGCTTGGCAGCGTGTCCAGCATCATCTCCCGGTAGCCGGCGGCAACCGCCGCTGCGATTACAGCCTCCACCAGCGCACCACCCACACCCTTGCCGCGTCCGTCCGGCAGGACGTAAAGCCGCTTCATTTCACACGCACCGTCTTTCCCGAACGCCCGCAGGCCAACACAACCGAGAACCGAGCCTTCCCCATCCTTCGCCAGGAAAAGCGCCCCGGACGGCGGCGCGTATTTCCCCGGCAGACCTGCAAGCTCTTCTTCAAAGCCCTGGTAGGAAAGGTCGATGCCGAGCCAGTCGACATAGGCCCGAAACAGGTGCCGGATCGGGGCCAGGTCGTTTTCGGTTGAAACGGGTACGATCGAAATTTGCTGCGATTGAATCATGGAATGACAAAAGGTCCGTGTGGTGTCGTCAGTTGGCTGTCGGCGCAACGGGCGGGATGGCTTTCAGGTAGGCGGCGATCGCTTCACGATCACTGGCAGGAAGCTTGGCCATGTTTTCCTGAACATGCACCATTTCACCACCGACGGAATCGTATTCAGGCGTGAAGCCGCTTTCCAGATAATAGGCAATATCGCTTGCGCTCCAACTGCCGAAACCACCGTCTACCGGCGTAATGTCCGGAATACGGCCTTCTCCTGTGGGAGCCGGTGCACCACCGAGCCATTTCGCCAGATCCAGTCCCCCTGCAAGATTTCGAGCCGTGTGGCATTCACCGCAGTGGCCAGGCCCTTCCACCAGATACCGCCCGCGGTCCCAAAGCGCAGCGTCGACCTCGTTCCCGCTTGAAGGGGCGGCTATGACGGGTGACGGATCGAGGAACAGCCGTTTCCACAGCCCCAACCCCCGACGGATATTGAACGGGAAACCGAGCTCATGAGGTGGCGTCTTGCCGTTGACGGATGGCAGCGTTTTCATGAAGGCAAATAGATTGCCGATGTCTTCGCCAGACATGCGGGCATAGGAAGTGTAAGGGAACGCCGGGTAATAGTTTTGCCCGTCCGGTGATGTGCCATGCGTCATGGCGTTGGCGAAATCAGCAAGCGACCAGGCTCCGATACCGTCTGCCGTGCTGGACGAAATGTTGGGGGCAACAAACACCCCGAACGGCGTCTCCAGGCGAAGGCCTCCGCCAAGCTTCAGCTTCTCGTCTCCCGCAGCACCCTTGGCCGCATGGCAGGACGTGCAACCGCCGGCCCAGAATACAAGTTCCCCTTGCGACGCATCCCCTTCCGCAATGGCGGCAAGCTGGGCTTCGCTCAGCTTCGTCGGCGCGGACAGGAACCAACCCGCACCTGCCGCAACAACGGCAAGAACGACGAGGACGATGACAGCCTTTTTCATGAGGTCTCCCTGGGTCTTCCTGGCACCGAAACGCCAAAACAGCGGCTCTTCAACCCGGACAGGGTGAAAAGCCGCTGATCTGTCTCACAGTCTGGAGCCTGCCTGTTGCAGTCTGTGTGCGGTAGACCCCGGAATGCCGCCGGTCAGTTTTTCTTACGGTAAGTTTCGTGGCACGATTTGCAAGAGCCGAACACGGGGCCCATCGCAGCCTTGAAAGCCTCGACATCCGCAGGACCGTCCTTGCCGGATGCTTCGAAGGCTTTTGAAGTCGCGTCCGCAAACTTGGCCAGCTCAGCGGAAAATCCATCCGGATTTTCCCAAATGGCGGCAGCGGCACCGGTTTCACCCTGATCGGAACCTGCAGGGAAATAGTCTCCGAATGTCAGGGCTGCTGCATTCATCGTTGCGATGGCAGCCTTACCGGCAGCAGGAGAATAGGCGATCTCCCCTTTCATCAGGCCTCCACCGAGCCCGGCGGCCGCGCCGACCGACGACATGATGGCCTGCCGGGTCGCAATCGGATCGTCAGACGCCTGAGCAATGGAACCGGCAAGGCCAATCCCGGCCGCAAGACCCAATACAACAGCCGATTTGATCATTCGCATCGTTCTCTCCCTCTCGTGGAAATTGCCTTCGGCAATGATTCACCAGTGCGAGTACAGCCCATGTACCGCTCGGTCTGAAAATCACGGTCGCGTGAAGTGCGCCATGTTCGGTGAACACAGCGTCAACGCTGACGAAACAGCCAAACAAAAAACCCCGACCTTTTCAGGCCGGGGTTTCGCAAAACGGGATGTATCCCGAATTACTTCGTTGCAGCTTCGTACATTTCCAGCACGTAGTCCCAGTTGACCATGCTGTCGATGAAAGCTTCGAGGTACTTCGGACGCGCATTGCGATAGTCGATGTAATAGGAGTGTTCCCACACATCGCAGCCGAGAATCGGCGCTGCGCCGTGTACCAGCGGGTTTTCACCGTTCGGGGTCTTCATGATTTCCAGCTTGCCGTCCTTGACTGCGAGCCAGGCCCAACCGGAGCCGAACTGGCCAACACCTGCGGCGATGAAGTCGGCGCGGAACTTGTCGAAACCACCAAGATCACTGTCGATAGCGGAAGCCAGCGCACCCGGAAGCGAGCTGCCGCCACCGTCTTTCTTCATCCACTTCCAGAAGTGAATGTGGTTGTAGTGCTGACCGGCGTTGTTGAACAGCGGAGCGTTCTTGCCGAAGCTTTCCTTCACGATTTCTTCCAGGGATTTGCCTTCCAGGCCGCTGCCGGCGAGCAGCTCGTTGCCTTTGGTGACATAGGCCTGGTGGTGCTTGTCATGGTGAAACTCGAGAGTTTCAGCAGACATGTAAGGGGCCAGCGCGTCATATGCATACGGCAGGTCAGGCAATTCGAAAGACATGACAAACTCCTTAAAAGGTCGGTGACCGGCGGCGACATTCCTGCCTCAAGAATGAATGCAGGAACGGCCGCGTCGAGCGGCAAAATAGGATTGCTGGGCCGTCACGGCAAGCGCCGATCCCCAAAATAAAGAAATTTTTTCTTTTTATTTTAGGACGTACGATCTGCCGTTGACACTTCCCACGAAGGGAACGCGTCCACACGGCTGCAGTTGCGCCATTCACGGGAATGTGATCAGTAATTTTTTAAAGAAAATCGCAGTTATTTTTAACAAAAACACTTTAAAAAGATGGGGTTATATAATATTATACAAACGATTTCGATCATTGTCGAGTTTAACTCTAGCAATTATTAAATAACAAATAGAAAATACCACCTATTTTCTCAAGAGGTATTCTCCTTGCCACCACTATCACCTCTCAGGCCAGCCTCTGAAACAGCAGTGCTCTTGGCGAATGCTACAACAACTGGATTTCATGGTGTAACGACAAGGCCTGCGGCTACCCGAACAGTTGCTACGCTGGAACATAGATCATTGCGACGGTATCGATAAGGCCAGCATGACCCGGCTTCCCGGTTCCAAGGTCCAGTCGATGCGAACCAATGCCCTGCGGAAGGCAATACGCACCAATACTCGTCTTGTCGCCGCTGTTGTGCGCACCGGAAACTGATCGCCTTCACCCTGCCCTACACCAACCCTACTTCAACGCGTTCCTTGAAATGACAAAGCAGAGCGATCGTGCAAGATAGCAACGACTGCTTGTCAGTTTTCACCTATCGCGTCACGACCGGAACCCCATGCCACCCATCTCGCGCTCTCCTGCCGCATTGGCTTTCGGCGGTCTGCTCGCCCTTGCTGCCGCGATGGGCATCGGCCGGTTCGTCTACACCCCGATCCTGCCCTTCATGACCGACGGCCTGCAGTTGCCGCCTGATGATGCCGGCCTGATCGCGTCCGCAAATTTTCTCGGATATCTGGCCGGAGCTCTTGCCGGCGCCTCAAGGTCCCTGCCCGGTAATCCGCGGCTGTGGTTTCTCGGCGGACTTCTTGCCAGCGCCCTGACCAGTGCCGCCATGGCGCTGACCACTTCCCTGTCTGTGTTTCTGTTGATCCGCTTCGCCAGCGGGGTCGCAAGCGCCTTTGCGCTGGTTTTTTCAACCAGCCTGATCCTGGAGCGGCTGACGGCAGCCGGTCGCGGCGGCTTGAGCGCCCTCCACTTTGCCGGGGTCGGCTGCGGCATTGCCTTTTCCGCTTTTCTGGTCGCCCTTCTGGCGCATCTGGGGGCAGACTGGCGTGGGCTCTGGCTGGCCAGTGGCGCTGCCACGCTTTGTTTTCTTCTGGTGGCTGCATTTCTGGTGCCGTCCGAGCCGTCTCCCCAGCCAGTCACCACACCTGCGCAAAGCTCCCCCGACGAAGCCCAGGCATCTCCGTTTGGCTCTGCCAGCCGCATCCGCCTGATCCTGGCCTACGGCCTGTTCGGTTTCGGCTATGTCATCACCGCGACTTTCGTCAATACGATCGCACGCGCCAATCCGGCGCTTCAATCAACCGAAGCCTTCGTCTGGTTGACAGTTGGGCTGTGCGCTGCGCCTTCGATTTACGTCTGGAACAGGATTGCCGCACGCATGGGCACTCGAAAGGGCTTCGCTCTTGCCTGTGTGCTGGAAGCGGCAGGGGTTGCCTTGACGGCGGTGAGCACAGCGCCTGCGCTCTTCCTTTTCGGCGCAGCGCTCCTCGGGGCAACCTTCATGGGTATCACCGCCCTTGGCCTGATGGAGGCACGGCGCGAAGTCAGCCGGGACGGACCGGCTGCAATCCGTCAGATGCTTGCGGTACTGACGGCAAGCTTTGGCGTCGGGCAGATGGCCGGGCCCTGGGTTGCCGGCCAGATGCACCATCTGACCGGATCCTTTACTGCTTCATCCCTGGCAGCCGCCGCGGCGCTTGTGGTAGCCGCGGCACTGGTCGTCAGATGACACTCCCCACTCAGGCGTGGGAGAATTCCCAGTAGAGTTCTCTTGCGCGAGCCGCGATCGGACCAGGCTGCAGGTCGCGTTCCTCGATCCGCTTGACCGGCGTTACCTTGCTGTAGTTCCCGGTCGAGAAGATCTCGTCGGCTTCCAGGAATTCGCCATAGTCCATGGTGCGCTCGAAAACGTCATAGCCAACGGACCGCAGCAGCTGAATGACGCGCTGACGGGTAATGCCGTTCAGGAAGGTGCCGTTGGGAACCGGCGTGTGTACCTTGCCTTCCTTGGCCATGAAGATGTTGGCCGATGTCAGTTCAGCGACATTGCCCAGCATGTCGCGAACGACCGCGTTGTCGAAGCCGCGCCCCTTGGCCTCCAGCATCGCTCTCGCATTGTTGGGATAAAGGCAACCGGCCTTGGCGTTGACAGGCATGCATTCAACAGTCGGACGGCGGAACGGAGACAGCGTGATGCTCATCGCCGCATCCTTGGGTGCCATCGGCGCATCGAACAGGCACAGGCAGAACCGCGTGCTGTCCGGATCGCCCACGATCACCCCGGGTCCGTCACTTTCGACCCAGTACATAGGCTTGACGTAGATCTGCTGGTCACCACCGAATTTGGCGCAGCCTTCCTTGGTGAGCTCGACCATTTCACCAACCTTCATGGTCGGCTTCATGCCCAGCGCCACGGCACTGTCGTTGACGCGTTTGCAATGTAGATCGATGTCCGGCATCACACCTTCAAAGAAGCGGGCGCCGTCAAAAACGCTGGAACCGAGCCAGGAAGCATGTGTGCGCGGGCCCATGATCGGCGGATTGCCCTCGTGCCAAGTCCCGTCGATCCAGGTCCAGGTGTCACTCCATCCGCTCATGTCTCTTCCCTTTTCTGCGCTGCGGTTGTGCAGTCTGTCCGCCGAAACAACACCGCTCATCACGGCAGGTCAATAGCTTACCGCGAAATTGAGGAAAGTTGCTGTCATTCTTCGCAAGATACGATGATATCAGGATAAAAATCACCAAAACACCCACTTGAGCGACATCAATTTTTCAAGTCGGATCGCGCAATGACAAGATGCGGATCCCATCACCGGCCCTGGCTTGGAAACCCCGACCCCGCCCTCTGGCCATTGACTCTCGCCACACAAAGTTCACTATATGTTCTTGTGCAATTTTGGGAGTTCAGGATGGAACAGCGCATTTCCGTGACGACGCTTGTGGTCGAAGACGTTGCCGAGGCACGCCGCTTCTTCGAAGACGGCCTGGGATGGCAGGTTCATTCCTCACCAGGTCCCGAAGTGGTCTTTTTCCAGGTTCCCGGCAGTGTATTTGCCCTCTATGGCCGCGCCTCCCTGGAAGAGGAAATCGGACGCTCTGTCACCGACAGCCCCACCGGTGCGGTGACGCTCGCCTGGAACGGCAGGTCGGAAGCCGAGGTGGACACAAGCTTCCTGAAAGCGCTCGCCGCGGGCGCCCGTTCGGTCAAGGAACCCCAGAAAGCCTTTTGGGGCGGGTATTCCTCTTACGTGGAAGTCCCCGGCGGTCACCTGCTCGAGATTGCCTATAACCCGTTTTGGCCGGTGGAAGAGGATGGCGCAATCACCCTGCCCCCAGTCCAATAGCAGGGCACAATTGCTGTATAAGTCCTGCCTGCGACCTTTGTCGCAGATAGCTGCGCTTGACGCAGGAGGCCGCAGGCTGTTCTCTTCCGCGGTTTCGTGAAAGGGCTTGGAGGTCTTGAAGATGGCGCATGCAGCTTACGTTTTCGATGCGTATGGAACCTTGTTCGATGTGCATGCCGCCGTCCGCAAACATGCGGAGAAGCTCGGACCGGATGCCCAGAGGCTGTCGTCTCTCTGGCGGGAAAAGCAGCTTGAATATTCCTGGGTGCGCGCCCTCATGGGCAAGTATCTGGACTTCTGGGAACTGACCCAGCAAGGACTGGATACCGCATTCGCCCTGGTGCCTTCCGCTGACAAGTCGTTGCGCGAAGATCTTCTCAGCGCCTACTGGGAACTTGATTGTTACCCGGAAGTGCCGCAGGTGCTGACCAACCTCAAGGCAACCGGCGCTAAAATCGCGATCCTGTCCAACGGATCTCCGGCCATGCTCGAAGCTGCCGCCAAGGCCGCCGGATTGACGGAACTTTTCGACGAGATCTTTTCCGTCGACGCCCTTCGAACCTTCAAGACCGATCCGCAGGTCTATGAAATGGTCACGACCCATTTCCGGATCTATCCGGAAGAGGTTTCCTTCCAGTCTTCAAACCGTTGGGATATTGCCGGTGCTACCGCATTCGGGTTCCGTACCGTGTGGATGAACCGGATGGGCATGCCTGACGAATATCCGGACCTTTCTCCCAAGGCGGTTCTGGCGGATCTGACAGGGCTCGCCACACTCGGCTGACCTGACACCACTTCCCTTCAGGAAGAGGAGACAGCGTCAGCTTTGTGTTTCTCTATTTTCAAAACAGTTCCGGCCATTTTTTCCAAAAAGGAAAAGATGTTTTGAGCGTCCGGCAAGGTTGCAGGATTCTGTAAGTGTAATATCCTTCCCTTGGTTGGGAGGAAAAGAAGAGCGACAGACTTCCTCGAGGTCATCCCGAACCAGTTACAAAACAACTACTTAAGAACACAAACAGCTGGTTTGTCTCCGCGAAGAAGAAGGGGCGTTGAAACACTCCCCGCGCGAGCGCTCATTTGCTCCCAGACCTATTTGGGAGGATACCATGAAACAACTTACGACACGCAGGCAGGCCCTGCGGACGCTCGCAGGTGCCGGCACGGTCGGAGCAGCGACACTCGCTGCGCCGCATATCGCTTCGGCACAAGGGCAGACGACGACCTGGAAAATCCAGACGTCCTGGCCAGGCGGTGCCGGTTTGCAGATCTTCAAGGACTGGTGCGCAACCATTGCCGAAAAGACAGGCGGGGAGCTCGCCTTCCAGCCATTCGGCGCCAACGACGTCGTGGGCGATTTCCAGCTGTTCGACGCCGTCAAGAATGGCGTTCTGGACGCGGTCAACCCGTTCACGATCTATGCGCAGGGCATCATCCCCGCGGCCACCTTCCTGACGAGTTATCCGCTCGGTATGCGCAACCCGCACGAATGGGACGTGTTCTACTATTCCCTTGGCGGTCTCGAAACCGCCCGTGAACTCTACGCCGCACAGAACATGATGTTTGTCGGACCGGTGCATCACGGCCCCAACATCATCCATTCCAAGGTGCCGATCCGCTCCATCGATGACTTCCGCGGCCGCAAGATGCGCCTGCCGGGCGGCATGGTCGCCGAAGTCTTCACAGAGATCGGCGCGGAAACGACGGTGCTTCCGGGATCGGAGATTTTCCCGGCACTTGAAAAAGGCACCATCGACGTCGCCGATTATGTCGGTCCGGCGGTCAACTATGCCCTCGGCTTCAGCCAGGTCACCAAATACATCTCCATGGGCCCTCCGGGCTTCATGTCGCTGTACCAGCCGGTCGACCTTATGGACATCACCGTCGGCATGGATGCCTGGAATGCGCTCAGCCCGCAGATGCAGCAGTTCGTCGAAATGGAAACACACGTCTATTCCGACATGCACCATGCAGCCATCCAGAAGGCAGACCAGGAAGCCTGGGCGAAGTTCGAGGCCGACGGCACCGAAATCACCCGGCTCAGCCAGGACGATGTCGAACTGATGACCGAAGTCGCCGTTCCGATCTGGTTCAACTATGCGAACCGGGACAAGGACAGCGCGCGCCTCTTCAAGATTCAGCTCGACTACATGATGTCCGGTTCACTCGGCTACGTCACGCCGGAGCAGGTCGAAGGCCTCGAACTCGACCTCTGATCCCAGACGACGTCTCGGGAAACGGACCCGCGCGGCCAGCCGCGCGGGTCCTGTTCAACTCAACAGGGGCTTGTTTCCCCTGGGGAAGGGAGAGGCATGCCTCATCTGGACTTTACCCTGCCGCACTGGGCCTATTGGCTGGGGCTGATCATCTTTCCGCTGATCGCCGCTGCCCTTGCCAAGCGGCCTAAGCCGACTGAACGGCGCTACTCGCTGGTGCTCGGCTATTTCATTCTTGTCACCGGCGGCATCCTGGGTCTGCATCGGCTTTACCTGAAAAGCCTGATCGGGCTGGTCTATATCCCGGTGTTCGTGCTGATCCTCTACGCCAACGCGCAAAGCCAGGATGCGCGCGCGGTTGTCTCGGACATGGCCAACGCAGTGCGCCAGGCCGAGCGGACGCTCGAGCGCGAAGGCGAAAGGGTGAAGACCGCAGAGGCCGATCTGCCTGCCTTGCGCCAAAAGCTCGCCGAGGCGGAAGCGCAGGCTGAAGAAGGCAGCTTTGCCAAGCGCCGCGCGGAACGGGATGTCCAGCGCGCCGAACAACGTGTCGAACAGGGCAAGACCCGGGTTGCCGAGGCCGAAGCAACTCTGGAGACCGCCCGCCCGGCTGCCGTAACAGCTCGCGAAACCCTCGATTTCTGGGGCAATGTTGCCAAGTACGCCTTCTGGCTCCTGCTTGCAGGTGTGGCGGTCGACGCACTTCTCCTGCCCCGGCTGGTTTCCAAAGCAAACGAGAACCTGCCACCGGACCCGGAACTCAGCGAGGCGGAAAAGAAGCTCAAGGAGCTTGAAGAAGCCGAGCGCAAGGACGATGCGGATCACGTCTCTTCCGGCTGGACCGGCTGGATTGACCGGCTCTCGCTCTACTGTGGCGAGTTTGTCAGCTACTGGGCGGTGATCGCCGTTCTTGTCTACTACTTCGAGGTCATGAGCCGCTACGTCTTCGGCAGCCCGACCAACTGGGCTCACGAGGCGATGTACCTCATGTTCGGCATGCAGTACCTGATCGCTGGGTCCTACGCCATGCTGACGGAATCCCACGTACGGGTCGATGTCTTCTATGCGCCGCTGTCGCCGCGCCGCAAGGCAATTGTCGATCTGCTGACATCCGTCTTCTTTTTCATCTTCGCCGGCACCCTGCTGGTGACTTCGTGGATCTTCGCGTTCGATGCCATCGCGGTTCCCTCCGGCAACTCGCTGGTTTCTGACTGGGCGCGCGGTGAAATCGGCTTCAGCGATGTCGTTGCAAGCTGGAACCTGGCCCAATGGACCGATCCGAACATCCGCTGGGGCGAAATCAGCTTCAACGAATGGGAAGTGCCGCTCTGGCCAATGAAGTGGGTCATGGTGCTCGGCGGATTGCTGCTGGTGCTCCAGGGAATTTCCAAATTCGCGCAGGACATCCGCGCAGTGATGGGCAGGGCTTGATCGATGGGACTTGAAATCGGAATCGAGTGGCTGACACTCATCATGTTCGGCTCGCTGCTGGTCCTCTTGATGGCAGGGCTGCCGCTGGCCTTCGTTACGGGAGGGCTCGCCTGTGTGTTCCTGTTCGTCCTGGGTGACGAGCGGGCGCTCAACATCGTGCCGTCGCGCATCTTTCCGCTGATGACCAACTACCAGCTATCGGCAATCCCGCTGTTCATATTCATGGCATCGATGCTGGAACGGGCCGGCATCATCAACGACATGTTCGATGTCATCTACAAGGTGCTTGGCGGCGTGAAGGGCGGCCTGGCGGCTGCCACCATCATCGCCTCCACCGTACTGGCGGCCATGGTGGGTGTCATCGGGGCGGCTGTTGTCACGATGGGCATCATCGCCCTTCCCGCCATGCTGAAGCGAAACTACGACCCGAAGATCGCCATGGGCTCGATCATGGCCGGCGGAACGCTCGGCATCCTGATCCCGCCGTCGATCCTGGCAATCATCTACGCCGTCGTGGCCGAACAGTCCGTTGGTGAGCTCTTCATCGGCGCGGTCATTCCCGGCCTGCTGCTGTCCGGGCTCTACATCCTTTATGTGATCGTCAGCTGCATGATCGACCCCAGAAAAGGCCCGCCGATCCCGGAGGAAGAACGTATTCCGTTCAAGGAAAAGGTCCGGCTGCTGTCGAACATGTCTGCGCCGATCGCGCTGATCGTGATCGTGCTGGGCGTTATCTTCACCGGCGTCGCAACTCCGGTGGAAGCAGCCGGCATCGGCACCTTCGGCGCCATAGTCGTGGCTGCCATCCACCGCAATCTCGATTGGCAGACACTGCGCGAAGCCTCGCTGACCACCTTGAAGGCTTCGGCCATGGTGATCTGGATCATGTTCGGCGCGACCATCTTCGTTGGTCTTTATGTACTGGAAGGCGGTCAGCAGTTCGTGCAAGGCGCGCTGGAAGCCACCGGCCTCGGCCCATGGGGCATTCTGATCATCATGCAGATCGTGCTTGTCGTCCTGGGCATGTTCCTGGACTGGGTCGGCATCCTGCTCCTGTGCGTGCCGATCTTCGTGCCGATCATCAAGGCGCTCGGAGCGGCCTCCTTCGGGCTCGACAGCCCGGACGATCTGGTACTGTGGTTCGGTGTTCTCTATCTGGTGAACATGCAGATGAGCTTCCTGTCACCACCGTTCGGCTACGCACTCTTCTACCTGCGAGGCGTCGCTCCGGCGGACATTCCAATGACAGACATCTTCAAGTCTGCCCTGCCCTTCCTGGCGCTGCAGGTGCTTGGACTGGCATTGTGCATGCTGTTCCCCGGACTGATCACCTGGTTGCCGAACCTGGTCTACGGCTAGCAGAGCCCACAAAGACAAAGGGAAACGGCTGCGCTCAGTGGGAAAAGCGCAGCCGTTCCATGCTGCCGGACAAATGTGCCCGACAGGGTTGGCTTGTCAGGAGACAGATCAGAACGAACGGGAGAGCCCGATCATGAGCCGATGGTTACCGGCCGTCCGATCTACCTTCGCACCGCCATATCCTGCCTTCTCGTCAAGGATCCCGGTCATCGAGTAGTCGGCCCTGAGATGCCACGCATCCGTTACCGCAACCTCGACACCCCCGCCGATCACCGGACCGATCGAAACGGAGTTTCTCTCCGTCCCGTTCGCCTTGAGGCTGTGTTCTGTCGCGGCAATACCGAGGCTGAGATAAGGCATGACGTTGTTGATCGGCACGCCGACTCGGGCCTTGGCATTGATCGTCCACTTGGATCCTGTCTCGATGGTGCCCAGCGTCGGATGGTTGCCTTTTTCACGGCCGCCGAGATAGGCCGCACCGCCTTCGACACCCAGGACGAAGCGGGAGACTTCCCAGTTGTAGCCGCCGAAAAGACCGAACGATGCGTCGACCCGCGAAAAATCCTTCGATCGACCGCCTGATTTGACGTCTGTCACGGTCTGCGAAACACCTGCTTCAAAGCCGAGATAAGGCCCAGCCCAGAGCGACTGTGGCGCTTGCGAATAGACAGGAGCGTCAAAAGTCTCCAGATCGGCAGCACTCGCCCCAACGACAAGCACACCAAGAACGGCGCACAGAACCAGCGGCTCCAACAGCCAGTGGCTCCGCAGAACACGCCTGATCACACCGGGGCGTTGCCTGGAGCGACCGCGCCCGATGGCCGGCGGCGCACGAAAAACATAATTGGCAAAGGAACTTACCATCAGTGATCTCACTTCATGTATGACAATCTCATCGCCTCACAAATCTAAAAAATTAATGTAAAACGATAATTTGAAAATTGATTGCAATAATTTTTTTGTCAATAGCAATGTTTTTGAATTTGTGTTTTCCCGACAGATGAACTAGGTACGATGCCGCAATGACACGATGCGGAGTAACCGATGAGCGAACTTGAATGGGCGGAACGGGAGAAGCGGCTGACGCGGATCCGGCGTGTATCCGCGTTCATGAAATGGGCCGTCACCATCATCCTGTTGATCCTGCTGGGTCTGGGCGTGGTCGTCACGATCGGTATCGCCCTGCCGAACGAGTTGATGATCGGTGCGCAAGAAACATTTGATGTCGCCGATACCGAACGCATGCTGGGTGACATTCCGCAGGTGCAGCGCATCGGAATATCCATACTGGCAGCCATTGCCTTCAGTCTGCTGCTGGCGGTGGGCTGGAACATCCGCCAGGTCTTCAAGCGGTTTCAGAAGATGGAGTTCTTCTCGCCGAAGACGCTTGCAAACGTGTTTTCCTTCGGCATCTGGCTTATCGTGTTCGCGGTCTTCGACCTGATCAGCGATCCGATCGGCTCGGTCCTCCTGACCTATGACTTTCCCCCGGGCCAGCGCACCGTCGACATCAGTCTGGATGGTGGCGAGATCTTCTTTCTCGTCCTTGGTGCCTTGATGCTGCTGTTCGGCTGGATCCTTCGCGAGGCTGCGCTTATTGCAGACGAGAACCAGCAGTTCATTTGAGGTGGACCATGGAGCGTTGCGAATGCTGAACATCAATGGCGTTGCCTGTCTCCGGCAACTCGGCCTCATGCACGGTGGCACCGAGGTGGGCAGATGTCTTCAGCCTCCGCACCTTCTCTCAGCCTTTGCAAGCAACAAGGTTCCCGGTCATCCACGGCCAGTCGCGTTTGCGCGCCGGAAGCTTTCACAAGAACAAAGGATTGTTGACGCCGTGGCTGATGGCAGTGAAATATCAGGCATGATTCTCGGGACACTCATGCCTTGCTCATCTCTCTCTTGCGTAAGGCCGTCCAGCTCGCAGAAGAAAATCGAAAAATAAGCAAGCGACAGCGCCGGGGGTCCCTTCATGCCCATCATCATTGAACTGGACGTAATGCTCGCCCGCAGGAAGATGCGGTCCAAGGAGCTTGCCGAACGCATTGGCATCACCGAGCAGAATGTTTCGCTGCTCAAGTCCGGAAAAGTGAAGGGTGTCCGTTTCGAGACCCTGGAAAAGATCTGCGACGTGCTCGACTGCCAACCCGGCGACATTCTGATTTACGAGCCCGAAAAAACTCCGGAAGATTAGACAGAAACACGCCGCCAGAACCACAAAAGTGCAGCCAACGCCGCACCGATCCAGATCAGTAGAACCAGGATTGCCGCCATTTTGCTGGCAGGCAGCTTTTCCGATCTCCTGTCAGCTTCCACCCGGCAGTCCTCCATCACCTGCGGTGGAATGAGCTTCACCACCAGGTAGATGCCGAGCGGCACGAGAAGCAGATCGTCGAGATATCCGATCACCGGAATGAAATCCGGAATCAGGTCAATGGGTGACAGAGCATAGGCTGCGGTTGCGATGGCCAGGGCCTTCACATACCAGGGTACCCTCGGGTCCCTTCCAGCCAGATAAAGGGCGTGGAGATCTCGCTTGATGCGCTTTGCCCAGGTCTTGATGGTGTCCTTCAGCATGTCAGCCCGCGTGAATTGGAAACAGTCCCTGCGACACGGCAGACCCTGGGCGGTGTCGGCCGGAAGGTCATCGAGCCCGAAACACCTTCCAGTCCTGCGCAAGCTACGCTGCCTAGAACATCCTCCGTAATTTCAACAGGTCCGACGGAGCGAGCGGTCTTTAGCCATGACGCGATCAAATTCCCCCCTTGAAGGCAGGCCGGTGCCTGCAACAAGAGCGCGGCTGCGATCAGGCAAGCTGCTCAATCTCGACAGCACGCACCTGAGCGAATGCACGCTTTACGACCTTGAGAACGGCGACATCGGCATCGTCGTTCAGGACCCGGACCTGCCGGTGCCGGACCGGGTCCTGATCGATGACGACAAGGAACTGACCCGGGTCTTTACGGAAATCCGTTGGCGCATGGGTCCTTACCTCTTCGGCATGTACCTGGAACCACCGGTCCCGGTGAGCAAGTTCCAGGATACCTGACGACTGCCGACACGGGCCCTATTCAGCTGCTTCAGCGGAGCCATATCCCAATTGCTCGTTGAGTTTGCCGATCAAACCGATGGCCGCTTCCGCAATCACGGTTCCCGGTGGGAAGATCGCCGCTGCCCCGGACTTGTAGAGTTCGTCATAATCCTGCGGAGGCACGACACCGCCAACGACGATCATGATGTCTTCCCGGCCTTCTTCCGCCAGCGCGCGCCTCAGAGCCGGCACCAGTGTCAGATGGCCTGCCGCCAGCGATGACACGCCGACCACGTGAACATCGTTTTCGACCGCCTGGCGAGCAGCTTCTTCCGGGGTCTGGAACAAGGGCCCGATATCAACGTCGAAACCCAGGTCGGCAAATGCCGAGGCAATCACCTTCTGACCGCGGTCGTGTCCGTCCTGCCCCATCTTGGCGACCAGGATACGCGGTCGGCGGCCATCGTTGTCTTCAAAGGCTTCCACCAGCTTCTGGACTTTCTCGATGGTTCCGGACATGGCTCCGGCCTCCCGTTTGTAGACACCGGCAATCGACTTGATCTCGGCCTTGTGCCGGTCAAACACTTTCTCCATTGCCAGGGAGATTTCACCCACGGTCGCCTTGGCCCGTGCGGCCTTGACCGAAAGGTCCAGCAGATTGCCGTCACCGGACGCGGCACATTGGGTCAACGCTTCCAGGGCGGCCTGGGTCTCGGCCTCGTTGCGCTCTTCACGCAGGCGCTTGAGCTTGTCGATCTGGGCGGCGCGCACCTGGGCGTTGTCGACCTTCAGAACGTCGATCGCCTGTTCGCTTTCCGGCTTGAACTTGTTGACGCCGACCACGGTTTGCGCACCGCTGTCGATGCGCGCCTGTGTCTTGGCGGCTGCTTCCTCGATCCGCAGCTTCGGAATGCCCTTCTCGATGGCCTTCGCCATGCCGCCAAGCTCTTCCACTTCGCGGATGTGCGCCATGGCCTTCTCGGCAAGGTCTGCCGTCAGCTTCTCGACGTAATAGGAACCGCCCCAGGGATCGATCACCTGCGTCGTGCCGCTTTCCTGCTGCAGAAACAGCTGCGTGTTGCGGGCGATACGTGCGGAGAAATCGGTCGGCAGAGCCAGCGCCTCGTCCAGCGCATTCGTGTGCAGCGACTGCGTATGCCCCTGCGTTGCCGCCATGGCTTCCACACAGGTTCTAATGACGTTGTTGAAGACGTCCTGTGCCGTCAGTGACCAGCCGGAGGTCTGCGAATGGGTGCGCAGCGACAGGGATTTCGGGTTCTTCGGCTGGAAGTTTTCTTCCATCAGGGTCGCCCAGATCAGGCGCGCGGCACGCAGCTTGGCAACTTCCATGAAGAAGTTCATGCCGATCGCCCAGAAGAAGGACAGCCGCGGTGCGAACTGGTCGATGTCCATGCCGGCGGCGACACCGGCGCGGGCATATTCGATGCCGTCGGCAATCGTATAGGCCAGCTCCAGATCCGCCGTCGCCCCCGCTTCCTGCATGTGGTAGCCGGAAATGGAGATTGAATTGAAGCGCGGCATGTTCTGGGACGTGTATTTGAAGATGTCCGAGATGATCCGCATGGAGTGCTTGGGCGGATAGATATAGGTGTTGCGGACCATGAACTCCTTCAGAATATCGTTCTGAATGGTGCCCGAGAGGTCCTTTTGCGCAACGCCCTGCTCTTCCGCTGCTACGATGTAAAGCGCCAGCACCGGCAGCACCGCGCCGTTCATGGTCATGGAGACGCTCATCTTGTCCAGCGGTATGCCGGAAAAGAGCGTACGCATGTCATAGATGGAATCGATCGCCACCCCTGCCATGCCGACATCACCCGAAACACGCGGATGATCGCTGTCGTACCCGCGGTGCGTGGCAAGGTCGAAGGCCACCGAAAGGCCCTTCTGACCGGCGGCAAGGTTACGCCGGTAAAAGGCGTTTGAATCTTCGGCCGTTGAGAACCCGGCATACTGGCGCACTGTCCAGGGCTGCTGGACATACATCGTCGGGTAAGGACCGCGCAGAAACGGCGGCAGGCCCGGCCAGGTATCCAGATGTTTCAGTCCCTCAAGATCCTGCGCCCCATAGACAGGCGGCACAACGATGTCTTCCGGCGTTTGCCAGCTCTCCTGCGAGCCGGCGTCCGCAGCCTTCACGATTTTCCGGAACGGCTTGTCAGCGAAATTCGGGATCCTGCTCATGATTGGACCTCCAGATCTTTCGGCTCGACCCCTTGTTGGGTCTCCAGCCGGTCAAATGCATCCTTCAACAGTGCAAGCAGATCGCATCCGGCAAAGACGAAAGCGTCCACACCGGCTTTGCGATAGGCATCTTCCCGGTCTCCAGGGCGCCCTGCAAGGTAGAGGTAATCCACCCCTGCCGTTTTCAGGGCTTGAGCTGCCTCTTCCGCCTGCGCCTCGTAAACATCGTCCGTGGAGACGAGACAGGCAAGCATCGCCCCGCTTTGCCGGAAGGCCTCAACGAGATCTTCAAGAGAACCATAGACAGCCGGTCCGACGGGTTTCAACCCGCCCGCCGCAAAGGCGTTTGCCGTCCAGGTGGCTCTCGCCGAGAACTGGGCCAGACTGCCGAGAGACGCCAGGAATACCGCTGGCGTTGTCGACGCGGCCTGCTCGAAGGCTTCTGACCTGCTACGAAGCTGCTCGAAGGGCTCCGCTATCCGGGCCGTTTCCAGCTTCGGAAGGGAATAGTCGCGCGGCAGAAGGTCAAGCCGCATGCCCAGCTCGCTCAGGGGCACTCCCTGAAGGGCAAGCTTGCGCAGGGTCGCAAAGCGCTCGCCGTCTCCCGGTTCCGGCAGGTCCTCACGCGGTGCGCTCACGCCTGCGAGATCTTCCTTGCTCGACTTCAGCACCGCAACAGGCTTTTCAGCAAGGTCCGGGAACTCGCTTACGCCGGTGATCGGACGCTTTCTTGTGGCGATGTTCTTGGCAAGACCGGCCCTGGCAGCCCCGATACGATCATGCACGAGGCCCGTGCGCACCGCCTCGAACAGGCCACCGGCCGCCTCGATTTCCTGGAAGAGGCTCCAGGCAGCCTCGCAAACTGTATCCGTCCGGTCTTCAATGGCGCCAGAGCCGGCGGCCGGATCGGTCACCTTCGCAAGGTTGCTTTCTTCCAGAAGGATAGACTGCGTATTGCGCGCCAGCCTGCGGGCAAAGCCGTCGGGCAAACCGACAGCCAGCGTATGCGGCAGGACACAGACACTGTCTGCACCACCGACACCGGCTGCAAAGGTTGCCACCGTGTTGCGCAGAAGATTGACCCAGGGATCCCGGCGAGTCAGCATTCTGTAGGAAGTCGACATATGCAACGGCAGGGCCGCTTGCGGCAGTCCTGCACCGTCCAGTACCGACGCCCAGAGCGAGCGGATCGCGCGGGCCTTGGCAATGGTTCCTATCTGGTCGGCTTCCGCGATCAGGCTGAACGAAATTCTGTCAGCCCATTGTTCGGGCGCCAGTCTCGTGCCTTCCAGCAAGCGCATGTGAGCTGTGGCGGAAGCCAGAACAAGCGCAAGCTCCTGCGCAGGCGTTGCCCCCGCTTCGTGCCATATGCGGCCATCGGCCTTCATTACCCGTGCCGGGCTGCCAAAATCATGCGCTGCGACCACCAGATCGCGGAAATGTCTGTAGGCGTTTTCCATGTCGGCAAGTGCGACACCACTGACTGCCACCCAGCCATAGGGATCGATCCCGGCCGTCAGGCGAACGCTTGCCGGATCGATCTTGCGCTTTTCGAGCAATGCCAGAATGGAGGCGAAAATCTCGACATTTTCCCGCCCCGCCTCAAAGCGCAGGTCAATCAGATCCAGTTCGACGTCTTTCAGGAGGCGGTCGACACCGGATAGATCGTCTACCCGGATGCCATTGCCGTATGATGCGGCAGCACCGCGGAAAACCAGGTCAAGGCCGCTCGCGCCACCCTCCAGATCTTCCAGAATTTGTGCGTTTGCGGCGGCAGGATCGGGAATGTCGATCCGCTGGACCACGGACCAGTCGCCTGCGGCAGCCCGAAGGGCGCGCGCCGGACTGTCTGTCCTGCGCTCATAAAGCGGCGCGATATCCAGTCCATCTTCGGTTTTCCCGTAAAGCTTCTGCCGGGCGCTCCCCTTCAGGGCTTTGTCGACGGCAGCCCACCAGGCCTCCGCGTCGGCAGAATAAAAACTTTCAGGTCCAGTAAAGCTGTTCGGCATCGCACGTACTCCCTGGCCCCGTTTTAGTCCCTGGGCCCGAAGCTTGGCAACTCAGCAGAATGGGTAAGGATTTGAAGATCACAAGGTCTCGGACAGTTGAATCAGGTGAAACCGGGAGCCAGTTCCGACTTGCGATTCGCTCGTAGAATTAATTAGACGCGCAAAATAAAAATTTATCTACAAATTGCGTTTTTCGACTTACACTTACGAAGACGTTAAACACTTCTCAGAAAGACAATTTGGCCTCTTCTAGGCGCCAACTTGTCAATTTTTTGGCGGAATAAGCTAAATTTGCCAGTTTTCCCTATTGGTACGATCATCAATTGTATTGTAGCGTATAGGTGCTGACGCATGGGAAATTCTACCCTCATAAGAAATGCGCGGCGTCCGGATCCGACACTTACCTGAATAGGTTTGGCGGGAACGGGTTTCACCCATCAGCGGATGTTCCGGCTCGCGTACGGACACCCGCAAAGACGCGGCCACCCAAGCCGCAAAGGATGTGCACAATGCTTGATCAAACGGAATTGAAGAGCAAGCTGAGAGCAATCTCGGAAGCAAATGCCGCCCATCATGTTCTCGATATTTTGGAATCGAACCTTCGACGCATGGGGGCGACGCATATCCTCATTACCGGCCTGCCGATGCCGAACCGCCCGATCGACAACCTCGTACAACGGTTCCGGTGGCCCGATCAACGCAATGACGGAATTGAAAGCACTTCGCTTTCTGCAAATGACAGCGCCTTGATGCTTGGCCTCGGTTCAAACCGGGCTCGCGTCTGGACAATCTCCGCCGGTGACATGGAACATTCCGACCTTCTCGCGTCAGCCGGGGAAGGAAGTCAGGTTCTCGTCATCCCGGTAACGGAACTCTATCCTTTCCAGGCATTCGTGTTTGCAAGCGGCCCTGCTCTTCAGGTCAACAAATACGATCTTTCCAATCTGGAAGCACTAGCAGCTGCTGCCTTCTCGCGCCTGCGCGAACTTGGCGTGATTTCCGGACAGCGACCGGGCGCATTGTCGACCCGTGAGCGCAAGGTTCTGGAACTGACAGCCTATGGCAAGACAGCCGGGGAAATTGCAGACGTACTCGACATCTCCCAGCGGACTGTCCACGCTCACCTGCAGAATGCCAGTGTCAAGCTGAACGCTTCCAACAAGACCCACACCGTGGTCGAAGCGCTTCGTTACGGCCAGATCAGCGTGTAACGCTGCTTCTCCAGCCAACAGCTTCCAGGGGCTAACAACAGGCGCACTTCGGTGCGCCTTTTTTGTTCTGGCGCGGCTGCAAAACAACATGCGTCAGAGGAGACCACGCCAGGCACGCACGCCGGGCAACAACGTCAAAATGCCAATCGCCAAAAGGAAAAGGCGCGCTTTCCGCACGCCTTTTTTGTCATTTCAATTTTCGGCTTGCCGACCTCAGTAGGTCATCATCGGCGGCAATTCCTTGGCCTGATCGACCCATTTGGTAACCTGGCTTTCACTCGGCACCTGGCGAACGAGCTTCTTGGCTTCGTTCACTTCCTGCATCTTCTCCGCCAGGTTGGCGGCATTGCGATGCTTCAGTTCCTTCACCGTGTCGACGCCGGCAGCTTCCAGGAGTTCGGAATATTCCTCACCAACGCCGCTGATGCGCATCAGATCCGCCATGTTGGCCCATTTCAGGATCCGCTTGCCGTCGATGCCGGTTTCTTCTTCCAGCGCCTTGCGACCTTTCGGGTCCTTCGCACGCTCCAGATAAGCTTCCGTTGTCTTGATGCCGACTTCACCCAGCTTTGCAGCATAGGTTGGGCCGATACCTTCGATTTCATCGATGGAATAAGACATGCGCTCAGAACTCCCTAATCAACCGGCAACCGAACCTGGGACAGTCAGACGATCTGGCTCAGTCCCGGAATTTGTGAAACCACTTCATTCACAACATCGTCCCCTGCTTTTTCCTTAGCATAGGAGACGAGTTCTTTGACAACACTTTGCACGCCATCCATGTCGAGGCCCGCATTTGTCAATTCATTGAGTGCCGCCATGGCGCCCATGCCACCGCCCATCATGCTTCCAAGACCGCTCAAAAACCCGCCGCCGGAACCGGCTTCCGCACGAGCATCGACAAGATCCTTCGCTCCAGGCAAAGCGTCGAAGATGAGCTGCATCTTGTCTTCCGGACCTTCCTTGTTCAAGAAGCCCAGAATGATGCCGATGGCGTTCTTGGCGACATCTTCCTCGATGCCTGCTGCCGCCATGATCCGCTGGATGAGCTCGTCCATGAAAATCTCCTGATTAAATGACTGACGCCCTGTCATCCGGCGCCCGTTTGGCTTCTCTATACAAGTCTCGAGGTGCCCACGTCGATGGGCAATGTCTTTTCTGCTCGACTATGCCGCATGCAGCCCGCACGCTCGTCCAATGCCGCCCGGCAACAGAATGTTTCAATCTGGCAGCGAAAGGCTCTAGGCTGCGGCAAGATGCAGGGATTCGGGGGTAATCGTGACGGTAAAAGACAGTATTTTCATCGGTGCCAGCACCAGGGAAGAAACCCTCACACTCAAGCTCGCAAACCGCCACGGCTTGATTGCCGGAGCAACTGGCACCGGCAAGACCGTTTCACTGCAGATCCTTGCCGAAGGCTTTTCCAAGGCCGGTGTTCCCGTGTTCTGCGCCGATATCAAGGGCGACCTGTCCGGACTTGCAACCGCGGGTGTTTCCAAGGATTTTCTTGAAAAACGTGCCAGCGATGTCGGGATCGCCGACGAATACACCTACGAAGCGTTCCCAGCGGTGTTCTGGGACCTGCTCGGCGAGCAAGGCCATCCGATCCGCACCACCGTTTCCGAGATCGGGCCCCTGCTCCTCGCCCGACTGCTGGAACTCAACGATACGCAGGAAGGTGTACTGAACGTCCTGTTCGAGCTGGCCGACGATGAAGGCCTGCTGCTGCTGGATCTGAAAGACCTCAGGGCAATGCTTGCCCACGTGGCAGAACGTGCCTCCGAGCTTTCCACGATCTACGGCAACGTTTCCAAGGCGTCCGTCGGGGCCATTCAGCGCAGGCTTCTGGTGCTGGAGCGCCAGGGCGGAGAACACTTCTTCGGAGAACCGGCCCTCGACATCCGTGACTTCATCCGCACCGCACCGGACGGCCGGGGCGTCGTCAACATCCTCGCTGCGGACAAGCTCATGTCCGCTCCCCGGCTCTATGGCGTCTTCCTGCTCTGGATGCTGTCTGAACTCTTTGAGGAACTGCCCGAAGTCGGTGATCCGGAAAAGCCGAAGCTGGTGTTCTTCTTCGACGAAGCCCATCTTCTGTTTTCCGATGCTCCCAAAGCACTTATCGAGAAGGTGGAACAGGTAGTCCGGCTGATACGTTCCAAGGGTGTCGGCGTCTATTTTGTTACTCAGAACCCGCTGGACGTACCGGAGACCGTGCTTTCCCAGCTCGGCAACCGCATTCAGCACGCCCTGCGTGCCTTCACGCCGCGCGACCAGAAGGCTGTCAGGGCAGCTGCGGAAACGTTCCGTCCCAACCCGGATCTCAACACCGAACGGGTCATCACGGAACTCGGTGTCGGCGAAGCACTGGTCTCGACCCTGGAAGGCAAAGGCATTCCGTCCGTCGTTCAGCGCACGCTGATCCGTCCACCCTGTTCGCGGCTGGGTCCCGTCACTCAGGCCGAACGACGGGCCTTGATCCAGTCCAGCCCCGTCTTTGGCACGTATGAGCGCACCCGCGACCGGACGTCGGCATACGAAGTCCTGATGGGACGCGCGCAGGAAGCGCAGAGACAGGAACAGCGGCGCCAGGAAAAGGAAGACAGCTACGCCAGGAAACATGGCGAGCCACGGCGCTCGCGGTCCGGTTTTCAGCTGCCCGACTTCGGACGCGATGACAGGCCGCGTCAGGAAAGCCGGGAACGGCGCAGCAACCGCCGTGGCCAGCGTGACACGGCCCTGGAAGCCGGGCTCAAGTCCGCAGCCAGAAGTCTCGGCTCCTCGCTCGGCCGTGCGCTGGTTCGGGGTCTGCTCGGTTCGCTGAAAAGAGGCAACTAGACAAAGCGATGCCGGCAACCGCGGCCCAAAATCTGGAGACCGAGCGCAAGGCGCTTGTCATCGGCAAATGGGCCAACCTGTTCATGGCCGTTGCCGGCCTTCTGACCGCCTGGGTATCCCGGTCCGACGCCATGCTGGTGGACGGTCTGTATTCGGCGGTCAACTTCATCTCCGCCATTGCGGCTGCTCGTATCGGGGCAAGGGTTGGCCTGCCACCGACACGCTCCAGACCCTGGGGACACGATTTCGACGAGGTGCTCTATGTCACCTTCCGAAGCCTCATCCTCATCGGCGTGCTGGTCTTCGCAGCCTTTGTCTCCATCTCGAAAATCTGGACCTTCTTTTCCGGAGGCGTTGTCCCGGAACTGGTGTTTGGTCCGATCGCGGTCTACGCAGTCGTCATCGTCAGCATCTGCCTTGGCCTTGCATTCAACTTTCACCGTGCCTACCGTAAAACCGGCAAGCGCAGCGCCATCCTGAAGACCGAAGCCCGCGCCGCCCTCATCGACGGCGCGCTCAGCGTCGGATCGGGAGCAGCCCTTCTGTCGCTGCCCTATCTGGAAGATACGGTTCTCGGACCATTTGTCCCGATCGGTGATGCCGTCATCGTTCTGGTGTTGATCCTGGCGATCATCTGGCAGCCGCTTTCGACCTTCCGCACGACGCTGGCAGACCTTGCCGGCGTCAGCGCCCCCAGCAGCACCTATGCCAAGGTCGCCCGGGCTGCCAGGGACCTTGCCCGCGAAAAAGGCTATCG
Organism: Labrenzia sp. R5_0; assembly: GCF_017743835.1. Lineage (NCBI taxonomy): Bacteria > Pseudomonadati > Pseudomonadota > Alphaproteobacteria > Hyphomicrobiales > Stappiaceae > Labrenzia > Labrenzia sp. R5_0. The sequence continues at coordinate 151,369 of NZ_JAGHRK010000002.1, forward strand.
CCTGCATCGGGCAGCTGTCCTTCAGGCAGGGCGCATGCACTGGGTGGCCGTCTATCTCGACCCCGAAAAACCCGTTCGTGCCGAAGACATAGACACGTTCCGCGACATTCTCTCCGCCCGGCTGGAAGATGTCATCGGACCAGCAAGGGTGGAAATTGTCCTCACCGCAAGCGATTACACCAATCCGGTTCAGGAGTGATGCGCGCCCATTATCCCCTGAGTAACAGGATAGTTACCCCTTCCCGTTAAGGCTGCAATCGAAACAACGGCAGACGGGGCAACATGCGTTACCGAGAAAACCGGCCACAACCGCAATACAAAGCTGAGTGCTTGCAACAGCGCCTCTTCGGTTCGGCACTGCAATTGCTTTTCCTGCTGTCCCTGGTTGCTGTTCTCCTGACCGGCGCGCCGATGGCCGGTGCACAGGAGCCCGGCGCAGCCCCCACCAGTACGGAAGAGCGGGCAGGATCACTGGATCAAAATCGGGTGGCACGCGCCCGGGAGTACCTGCGCGACAACCCGATTTCTCCACCCGACACGTCCAGTCCGCGTGCGACACTGGAAAGCTTCGTCTACATCATGAACGAAGTGAACACGCTCTGGATGTCGGTTCGGGACAGTTATGATGACAGCAACCGGTTGTTCCTGTCGGACAGCGAAGAGGAAAAACTGGTTCTGGTACGTGCGCTTCTTTCAAAAGCCGCGCAGACATTCGACCTCAGCGGCATTCCCGTGACTTCCCGGGAAAATGCCAGCGTCGAAATTGCACTGCAGCTTCAGGAGATCCTGGACCGGATCCCGGCGCCGCTTTTCGAAGACATCCCCGGCTCGCCTGCAGGAAGCTCGCGAAAGGTCGGCAACGCGGCGGATTTGCCTGACCATTGGACCATTCCCGGCACCAGCATCAACCTGCTGCGCCAGGATGAAGGGGAACTGCGCGGGCAGTACCTGTTTTCCAGGTCCTCCGTTGAACGCATTCCCGAAGACTATGCAGTTGTACGGGTTCTGCCCATCACCGCGGATCGCGGGGAAGACCTCTTTGAATACTACACCTACACCCCCGGCAACCTGATTGCACCGCTCTGGTATGACGTCATTGAAGCAGGGCCAGACCTGCTTCAGTATCATTTTGCCGACCAGGCGTATTGGCAATGGCTGGCGCTTGGAGGACTTCTCGTCCTCTACGCGGTCGTGTTCGGATATTACGTCCGCTGGCGCAGGTGGCGTGCGGTCTCCGTGAACGAAGGTACCCGCATCGTCCACGCGATCCTCAATCCGGTTGTCGTCATCCTTGCCGCAAGTCTCTTCCGCTATGTGTGCGAAGATCAGATCAACATCACAGGCATGCCTTTGGTGGCAGTCGGAACGTCGACGACAGCCATCATCTGGTCGGCGACCGCCTGGATGGTCTATCAGCTTCTGCAGCTGTTCTACGTCTGGTTATCCAGCAGTGCCGGGACTGCAAGAGACGGACTTGACGTCAGCCTTCTGCGCACCGGCTTCCGGGTTTTCTCCCTTGCCATCGCGCTGATCGTGCTCGGGTATGGCGCAACTCAGATCGGCATTCCGATCTACGGTGTCATCGCCGGTCTCGGCGTGGGCGGTCTTGCAATTGCCCTTGCCGCTCAGCCGACAATCGAAAACCTGATCGGTGGTATCATTCTCTATGCTGACCGGATGGTGCGTGTCGGCGAGTTCTGCCAGTTCGACGATCTGGCGGGCACCGTGGAATCCATCGGCATCCGTTCAACCCGTATCAGGGCGCTCGACCGAACACTCATCACCGTTGCTAATGCCGACCTCGCCAAACGAAAGATCATCAACTACAGCTATCGCGACCAGTTTCACTTCCGACACAAACTCAAACTGCGGTATGAGACAAGCCCGGCATCGCTGAAGCGCGTTCTGGCTGCGATCCACGACTATCTCCTCGCCCACGAAAAGGTAATCGAAGATCCGCTTCGCGTGCGTCTGATCGGTTTTGACGATTACGCTGTCACGGTCGACGTCTATGCCTATGTGCAGGCAGCCACCGTCGCAGCGTTTCAGGAAATCCAGGAAGAGCTGCTCTTCGGCATAAGGGAGATCATCGAGGCCAACGGATCTGAAATCGCCTATCCCTCCTCGACCGTCTATCTGTCGCAAGACAAGGGTCTGAAGGACGAACAGACGGCCGGAGACACAGCACCTGCCACCGGCGAGAAAGAGATCCACGCCGCCTGATGGATCGGCGGCCGGCGCTTTGCGGGCCGTCTTCTGCTTCCTGAATAAGCAATTGCGCTACGCGCGCCGATATGGCCTGTTAGGGCCTTCTCACATTGCCCGAGTCCATCGGGCCTGCTCCTATCTGTTCAAAAATTCAAGGATCCGTCATGAGTTCCATCGACAAGGTCTTGGCGCGCATCGATGCCAATCTCGACAACAGCCTCGACCGACTGTTCGACCTCCTCAAGATCAAGAGCATTTCCACTGACCCGGCTTTCAAGGCTCCGTGCCGTGAAGCCGCTGAATGGCTGGCAAGAGAACTGAACGACATCGGCATTGAAGCATCGGTACGCGACACAACCGGCCATCCGATGGTTGTCGGTCACCGCAAGTCCGGCAAGCCGGGACCACATGTCCTGTTCTACGGCCACTACGACGTTCAGCCGGTCGATCCGCTGAACCTGTGGAAGCGCGATCCGTTCGACCCGGCCATCGAGACAAAGCCGGACGGCAGCAAGATCATCGTTGCCCGCGGTTCCGCCGACGACAAGGGTCAGCTGATGACTTTCGTGGAAGCGGCCCGCGCCTACCTGGAAGAAACCGGCGATCTGCCGCTCGACGTGTCGATCCTGTTCGAAGGTGAGGAAGAGTCTGGTTCGCCGTCGCTTCATCCGTTCCTTGAAGCCAACAAGGACGAATTGTCCTGCGACCTTGCGCTCGTGTGCGACACCGGCATGTGGGACGCTGAAACACCGGCAATCTCCATCATGCTGCGCGGCATGGTCGGCGACGAGATCATCGTCAAGGCGGCCAGCCGCGACCTACATTCCGGCTCCTATGGTGGCTCGGCTCAAAACCCGAACCACATCGTCGCTTCGATCATTGCCGGCCTGCACGATGAGAACGGCAAGGTGACCCTGCCCGGTTTCTACGACGGCGTCATCGACATGCCGGAAGAAGTCACCAAGATGTGGGACGAGCTCGGTTTCTCGGTCGAGGAATTCCTCGGCGACGTCGGCCTGAAATATCCGCGCGGTGAAAAGGACCGCATGCCGCTTGAACACCTCTGGACCCGCCCGACCGTTGAAGTGAACGGAATGTGGGGCGGTTACCAGGGTGCCGGTTCCAAGACCGTGATCCCGGCCGAAGCACATGCCAAGTTCACCTTCCGCCTTGTCGGCGATCAGGACCCGGACAAGGTCCAGGAAGCTTTCCGCGCCTACGTGCGCTCGAAGATCCCGGCAGACTGCACGGTGGATTTCATTGCCAAGGAAGGCAGCCCTGCCCTCAGGCTCGACTTTGCGATGCCTGCGCTGGAAAAGGGCAAGACAGCCCTCAAGGCGGAATGGGACAAGGATGCTGCGCTGATCGGAATGGGCGGTTCGATCCCGATCGTGGGTGATTTCAAGCGCATGCTGGGCATGGATTCGCTGCTGATCGGCTTTGGTCTGGAAGATGACCAGATCCATTCGCCGAACGAAAAATACAACCTGACCAGCTTCCACAAGGGCATCCGTTCCTGGGCCCGGGTTCTGGACGAGTTGGCCAAAGACTGACCTTGAAGATGACACGCGGGCCCACGGGCCCGCGTGTCATGGATCGAACACGATCAAAATTCCTGAGGGCAGAGCCTGCCACCTCAGCGACCGGAGAACAGACATGAAATCCATTTGCGTCTTTTGTGGCTCCAGCTACGGCGCTCTCGAGGCATATGCGGATATTGCGCGCGAAACGGGACGCGCCATCGCCGAACAGGGCTACACGCTTGTCTATGGCGGCGCCAAGGTCGGCCTGATGGGCACCGTTGCCGACGCGGCACTTGCAGCCAGCGGCAAGGTGATTGGTGTGCTGCCGCGATCTCTTCAGGACAAGGAAATCGGCCACGAGGGTTTGAGCGAACTGCATCTCGTGGATTCGATGCATGAGCGCAAGGCGATGATGGCAGACTTGTCCGACGCCTTCATAGCCCTTCCGGGCGGCGTTGGTACGCTCGAAGAAATTTTCGAAGTCTGGACCTGGGGCCAGCTCGGTTATCACAAGAAGCCCTGCGGTTTCCTCAATGCCGAAGGCTATTACGATCACCTGATCGCCTTCCTCGACCACCAGACAGAGCAGGGTTTCACCAAACAGGTGATGCGCGACATGGCGCAGATCGCCAGTTCTCCGCTGGATATGATCCGCCAGTTCGAAAACTATACGCCCCCTTCCGCACCCAAATGGATCAATCGGGACGAGACCTGACAGGCACGCTGAAACGCAAGCCTTGATGCCCCTGCGGCAGTTGCCTCCAAGCTTCGGGAACTGTCCACAGGGGGCATCGCTCTCTTTGCAAACAAGACGTTACTTGGTAAATCCCGTATCGCTTCTGCGCACTTCGGCGCAGCCCAATCAGCCCGAGTATCATCATGCGTCTAACTGCTATCGGTTTTGCCTGCCTTTTCGCACTTACGGGAGCGGCCTGCGCACCGACGGCGGATCTGGACGGCACATCCGGGCGACTGGTGCGGACATCCAACATCACGCTGGTGCAAATCGCTGAAGATCATGTCGGCGGCATTACCGGTGAAACCCAATACGGCCAGAAAGCCATTGAGGCAGCCCTGCCCGGCTTCACCACCGAAGGCATTCAGACCGCCAACGAAAACTCCACCGAGTGGGCACTTGCAGCTTTCAACAGTGACGGCTTTCAGGTGTTGCAGGTGTTCAAGGGTCAGAACGGCAAGGTCCGCACCGTCCACGGTGTGACACACCACCTGCAGGGCCCGAACGGCGAACGGATCGGCATGACCTTCTCCGAAATCGGCTCCTCACGTGCCGATTGCCGGGTCGGACAAAACTTGTGGCGCGGCATGGCAATCTGCCATTCCGATGGCCATCCGAACGTGGAACTGGTCTACGCGATCCCGGGCTACGACGGCCCGTTCGACCGCCTTCCGGCTGAAAACGACCTGTTCGATGCTCAGCTCCAGCGGATCCTCTGGACGCCGAAGAGCTGACGGTTACACGGCCGGCCAGGTTCATTCCGACAGATCACCCCCAATTTCCCCCTCATCCTGAGGAAGCGCGAAAGCGCTGTCTCGAAGGATGGGCGGCACACTATTGAGCAAGTGTCCCATCCTTCGAGACAGACCTGATGGTCCTCCTCAGGATGAGGTTGGATGGGAACAATTGACTATCGGATCTTTGAAACGAAGAAATCAGAAGACACCTCAGCCCTCACACATGCGGCTGCGAGCGCACCATGACTTCGCCCACCTTGCGCCACACGTTGCGCTGCTTCAGCGTCTTTTCAGCCACATCCGCAAGATCCATCAGAACCGGCATGCCGCGATCCTTCAAACCCGGCATGGATTTCAAGTCGCCGCCGGTCCACGGCAGGAACGGATTGCGGCGCATGTGCCAGTGGATTTCCGAACGGACTGTCGGTTTGTCGGACGGCGTGCGGCCGTGAAAGGCAAAGGTATCGGCCACGATCAACGTGTTTTCCGGCACCGCCATCTTTTTGGGCTGCGGCAGGCCAAGGGAGGCAAGCTCATCCGCCTTGATCCGGAAAGACCCGCTGGCGTGGTGGGACCTCAGGTCCTTGGCTGCGCTCAGGGAGCATTCATACTCCCATTCCAGCCGCTCCTTCGTGAGCTTGTGTGAGCCCGGGACGAAGAAGAAGGGCCCATCGTCCTCGCCGACGTCCTGCAGGAACAGCCAGGCCTTGGACGTCGCGTGGAACGTATCTGCATGGGCATCGGACTGCGGATCTTTTTTCTTCACCTTCAACGGTTCTACCAGGACCGTCTGAATGAAATTGAGAGGCTGTCCACCCTGCGAGGCGGCATAGCGGATCATGTTGATCGCACGCGGATCACGCACCGCCTGAGCCAACGCAGCGTTTTTGCGCAACACCTCCGGCGGCAGCAAGGTCATCCGCGTCACCGCCTGGCCCTGGCGCATCTCCCGCGATTCGAACGGCTGGTTGAACACTTCTTCCTTGAGCTGGCGGAAAGTTTCTTCCGGCAGGAAGTTCTTGACCAGGAAATAGCCGTTCTCATCGAAGAAAGCCTGCTGGTCCCGTTCAACCAGATGCGCCAGCTTCGCGCGTCTGCGTGCTGCAAGATCGGCCGCAAGCTGCACTCTTTTCTTGTGCAAGCCCCAGGTATTCAGCCTCTCGCTTCCCAGAAGCGGATTCTTGCGCGGAGACTTGTCGGTTCCGGCGAGACCCAGAACCCAGAACGGGGCTTTCAGATAGGACAAGGGTGTCATGCAGCACCAAAAATGAATTTCATCGAAGTGGCGTGTATCTAACACGTTTTTGCCTGCGGGTTTCAATGTTTCCATTCATTTCGGCGCTGTTTTGCGCCGTCAGAACCCGTCGCGAATGCGTCTTCACCCTTTGGCGGCAGTGACCTTTGCCGAATCCTGCGCTAACACCTTGAGGCATGATGACAACGGCACGAAATCTCGACCCCGCGAAGCTGGCGGACGGTCTGAAAGCCGGACAGCGCGCTGCGCTTGCCCGCGCCATCACGCTCGTGGAATCGCGCAAGCGCGAGCATCGCCGCCTTGCCCAGCATCTGATCCAGGAACTGCTGCCTCTTACAGGCAAGGCCCTCAGGGTCGGCATCACCGGCGTGCCAGGTGTCGGCAAGTCCACGACCATCGACACGCTGGGGTCCAACCTGACTGCCGCCGGGCACAAGGTCGCCGTTCTGGCGGTCGATCCGTCATCTACCCGTACCGGTGGGTCGATCCTGGGTGACAAGACAAGAATGGCCCAGCTTGCGGTGAATCAGAACGCCTTCATCCGCCCTTCGCCTTCCGCCGGTACACTTGGCGGGGTCGCCGCGAAGACGCGCGAAACCATGCTGTTGTGCGAGGCCGCCGGGTACGACGTGATCCTGGTTGAAACCGTCGGCATCGGGCAATCGGAAACCACGGTTGCCGACATGGTCGACTTCTTTCTGGTCCTGATGCTGCCTGGCGCCGGTGACGAGCTTCAGGGCATCAAGAAGGGCGTTCTTGAGATCGCCGACATGATCGCCGTCAACAAGGCCGACGGCGACGGCGCTACCCGTGCCCGTACCGCTGCCTCGGACTATCGCGCAGCGCTGCATATTCTTGCTCCCAAGTCGCCCACATGGACGCCGCCGGTCATCACGGTGTCTGGCCTCGCCAACGAAGGGCTGGATCACCTGTGGGAGCAGATCACGGTGTTTCGCGAGCGCATGCAGGCCAGCGGTGAATGGCATCAAAAACGCAGCGGCCAACAAGTCGCCTGGATGTGGGACATGCTTCAGCAGCGCATGATGGAAGCCCTGACATCGAACACGCGTACCGCCGACCGTCTCAAATCCCTGGAGGAGGAAGTGCGCGGCGGCAAGACCGCTGTCTCGCTCGCGGTGGACGAATTAGCGACCTTGATGGGGCTTGGCGAATGAACACTTCAGGACGCAAGACCGTTCTGGTGACCGGTTTTTCGCCGTTCCCGGGGGCACCCGTCAATCCGACGGAGCGCCTCATGAGACGGCTCGCCAAACGGATTGGGGCGCATCAGTCAGGTGTCGACTTCGTCTTCCATGTCCTGCCGACAACCTGGGCTGGGCGTGAGGATGTCACAGACCGGCTCCGCACCACCCTTTCGCCAGACGCCATCGTGCACTTCGGCGTCGACGGGACGCGGCGAACGATCAATATTGAAACAAGGGCCGTCAACAAAGCCGTACGCGTGCGTCCGGATGCGTTGGGCAGAGCACCGGCGAGGCCGGAACTGGCAATCTCTCAAGAACGCGCACGGAGCTCAACCCTGCCTGCCAGGGCCCTGCGCGATGCTGCGCTTGCCGCAGGTGCACCCGCACAGCTTTCCACCAACGCCGGAACCTATCTCTGCAATGCCACCTTGTGGGATTCCATCGGCTCGGGCATTGCCAGCATCTTCGTTCACGTTCCGGCTTTGCCGAAAGGTCCGCGCGATACGAGACCGGCCTACCCTGTCATCGAGGAAGCCGCGGTCCGCATTCTGCGCGAACTGGCAAGGCGCCTGCGATAGGGGGAAGCTCGGGACACTCTCCTGAAGAACTTTCCCCTCATCCCATCTCCCTCATCCTGAGGAAGGCTGAAAGCCCGTCTCGAAGGATGGGCCGCTTGCTCCCGAATGTGTCGCCCATCCTTCGAGACAGCACTTCGTGCTTCCTCAGGATGAGGTGGTATTGGGTTATCTGAAATTCAGTATTTCGCGGCTTCAGAGTCCCCGAGCTTCAATATACCACCTGCCCCTGCCTCAATGCACACGGCCAAGCAGTCTCTCGACCTGGCGGATGCAGTCGGCCGCCATGTCGGCGGACAACCCCGCCCGGCCGAGAACCCGCAAGCCGAAATAGGCTGTCAGTACGCCGCGCGCGGTGCCGCGAGCTTCTGTCCCCTCAAGCCCATCGTCCTGAAGCGCGCGGTAAAAACCGTTTTCCAGACGCCTTGTCATGGCCTGCAGCCTTGCCTCGGCTTCTGCCCCCCCCGCCTTGTCGACCAGGGCATTGCACAGAAAGCAGCCAAGCCTGTCGCCATCTTTCTGGGCGAGGTCGGCAATGCGGCCGAACAGGGCAAGTATCCGGTCCCGTCCCGCCCCTTCTGAAGGGTCACCAAGAAAAGCGACCGTGTTGCTGACAACCTGATCATTGTACCTGTCGAGTGCAGCCAGATAGACCGACTGTTTGTCCTGGAACGCCTTGTAGAAAGAACCCTTGGTAATGGCCATGGCATCGAGCAGTTCGGACAGCGAGGCTTCGTCATAGCCAACGTCCCAGAACAGCTCCATGGCTTTTTCCAATGCCTCATCGGCGTCGAATTCCCGAGGTCTTGCCATGCGATCTCCCGTCAAGCCACTTCACAAAAAACTCAACCGCGTGTCACGCGCTTGTGTTTTGTACCATTCGGTTCCTAACTCTATTTAGGAACCACCGGCAGGGTTGGTCAAGTGCGGCCGATTAGGAACCAATCGGTTCCTATCTCAAGATCGCTTGAACACGTCTTTGCCGGACCAATTCAACCCCTTGGGAGTGTCTCCAGATGTTTGCAAACCTCATTCGCGGCTCAGTTGCCGCCCTGGTCGTCGTCACCGGGCTTGTCTCCAGCGCTTTCGGTGCCGGTTTTGATGTCAACGCCACCATCACCGGCCTGGCCCTGCGCGGTGTCGATCCGGTTTCCTATTTCGTCAATGGCGCTCCGCAGGACGGCGACATTGCCATTACCGAAGTTCACAACGGCGCCACCTACCGTTTCGCCTCTGAAGAGAACCGCGATCTCTTCAAGCAGAACCCGGAAAAATATCTTCCGCAATACGGTGGTTTCTGCGCCTTCGGTGCTGCCATGGGTGTGAAGGTCGATGGTGACCCGGACCTGTGGAAGATCGTCGACAACAAGCTTTACCTGAACCTCGCACCGTCGATCCAGGAACGTTGGAACAAGGACGTACCGGGCTTCATTTCCAAGGCTGACGAAAACTGGGTTGGTCTGGAAAGCGTCGACCCGAGCAGCCTCTAATCGCCTCTGACCGGTCTCTTCTGCCCCTGTAGACCGGTTACCTGACCGGCCAGGCCATGTGCCTGGCCGGTCTCTTTTTTCCGCCGGTTAAAGCGTGTGATCTCGCAAATGCCAATCCGGCACGGCTCTTGCGATTTCAGCCATAGACACTTGAGACGCATCCCAATCCGGGACGTCGGAAAGCAATTGGCCGGATCGATGACACGTAATCTTTCAAAACTGAACCGACGCGCGTTTCTTGCCGGGACAGCATTGTGTCTTTCCGGGACAGTCGCCACGGCCCAGATGAAGGTTGCCGACCTGCGCGGTTCTATCGACTCAGAGGATCTTGGTCTTCTTCCCAACGCGGCAGATGACCAGACCGCTCAATTCCAGAATGCCGTCAATCGTGCCGTTGAGCGTGGTCGCGCGCTGTTCCTGCCTGCCGGCACCTATCCGGTCGCCAATCTGCGTCTTCCCTCTGGCACATTGATTGTCGGGGTTCCCGGCAGAACACGGCTCGTCTACCAGGGCGGCGGTGGTCAGTTGATCCGTGCCGAGGATGTTGCCAATGTCGGCCTGACCGGGATTACCTTCGATGGCGCCAATCGATCCATCGGCGATTTCACCGAGGGCCTGCTGCATTTCATCAACGTCAAGAACGTCACGCTGGACAATTGCGAGATCACCGGTTCTTCCAAGATGGGACTGTTGCTGGACCGCTGTTCAGGCCGGGTCGAAAATTGCCGGATCTCCGGTGCCGCAGAAGCGGGACTGCGCTCGAACGAGGCCAACGGCCTTGCCATAACCGGCAACACGGTGACCGACTGCGCCAACGGCGGCATCTGGGTGCACCGCTGGCGCGAAGGCGAGGACGGAACCATCGTTTCCGGCAACCGGGTGGAACGTATCGGCGCCCGCTACGGCGGCACCGGCCAGTTCGGCAACGGCATCAATGTATTCCGCGCTCATGGCGTCATGGTTTCCAACAACCGCGTGGCGGATTGCGCCTTCTCCGCAATCCGCTCCAATGCAGGTTCCAACGTCCAGATCATCGGTAATTCCTGCCTGCGCTCCGGAGAAACGGCGATCTATTCCGAATTCGGTTTCCAGGGAGCGGTCATTGCCAACAATATCGTTGACGGCGGTACGATCGGCATATCCATCGCCAACTTCATGGATGGCGGCCGTATGGCGGTCTGCTCCGGCAACCTGATCCGCAACATCAAGAAGGAAGGCCCCTACCCGCCGGAAGTGGCCGGCTTCGGCATCGGCATCGCCGTTGAAGCGGATACGACATTGACCGGCAATGTGGTGGAGGGCGCACCGAAATTCGGCCTGATGCTCGGCTGGGGCCCCTATATGCGCAACATCGCAGCCTCCCAGAACGTTGTTCGGGACTGCGGCACCGGTATCGCCGTAACCGTGGTCGATGGCGCGGGCGCTGCCGTCATCACCAACAACATCGTTCAAGGTTCGCAACAGGGCGCGATCAACGGTTACCGCTGGCTCGAAAAAGCGACCGGTGAACTGAACAATGTTTCGGAATTCGACAATCTCACCGTTCACGGCAACCAGATAGCCGCCTGACTGACCCGACCGCCCGGCACAAACGCGCTCGTCCTCAGAGACATCCCGTCGACCGCTCTCTCCATGCCTCGGGTAAAAACCCTACGAGCAGAAACGGAACGGCATGGATGCCATGGACTTCGAAAGCCAGATACATCTCAATGAACTCATCCCGAGAACGCACTTACGCGCGTTCCCAGGCCCAAGACAAACCGCTGTCAGAACTGCAAAGCTCTGGAGCAATCAGTCCAGGGCGAACCGCAGTGACAGGCACGACAGGCCACCATCGACCTTGCGGGCTTCGTGGGTCGGCAGGACGACGGTCGTGAAACCGGCCGCCTCGATGGCTGCCAATGTCTTCGGGTAGCCTTCCGGCACCATCACGACATCATTCACACGGATGACGTTGGCGGCGTAGTCTTCCCCTTCCGGAACGACCACGATTTCCCGGTCACCGAAAAAGCCGCTGTCTGCCATGACCTTGGTCGCCAGGATGACGCCGTCGCCAAGTGTGGAACAGGCTGTCTTGAAATGCAGCACGCCATCGGGCGTCTCGCAGACTTCGGCCTTGTAGCCCCACTCGCCCAGCAATCCGGCAAAGGCATCAGCGCCCTCCCGGTCAGTGCGGGCGGACAGGCCGATCAGGATGACGTCATCGAGCATCAGGACATCGCCGCCGTCGACATGACCGTTCCCCGGCAGGTCAACAACCTTGCCGAACCGGCTTTCCAGCGCCGCACGGATCTCCGCGCCTTCGCCTTCCCGGCTGGCCGTGCCCGGCCGAAGCTGGATGGCGCCTTCAGGAAGGCAGAAGGCAGGATCCTCGACAAAACAACTGTCCGGGTAGGTTTCAAGCTGCGGCAGAACGTCAACCGTCAAGCCGGCTTCTTGCAAGGCCGAGACATAACGCTCATGTTCTGCCCTGAATTTTTCGCCACTCGGGTTGCCCGTGTCCACCGCACGGATGCCGTCGGCCACGCTGTCGGCGGGCGTGCGCGTGATCGCGTGGGTGAAACGGAAAGACAAATCGGGACGATGTGCCATGAGACAACTCCTGTGACAGAACCAAGCGCTCAACCAGCCATCCGCATGGCCAAATTGCAAGACGTCCCGGCCCTGAAAACATGCATCGACAGGGCCTATGCACCGGTAAAATCAACCTTGCCGGACCTGCCGGACGTCTCCTCCGGCCTGAAGGAAGACATCGAGCAAAACCAAGTCTTCGTCGCCGAAACGGATGGCCGTATCGTCGGCTGCGCAATCCTGGGGCTCCACGGCCAAAGTGCTCATCTCATGAACATAGCCGTCGATCCGGATAGCAGGGGCATGGGCATCGGGCGTCTGTTGATGGAAACCATCGAGGTCTTCGCCAGTGAGAGCGGAGCCACCGAGATACATCTGGCAACCCATGTTGCCATGCCTGAGAACGTTGCTCTTTACGCGCACCTGGGCTGGAGTGAATTGGAAAGAACCGGCAACAAGGTGCTGATGAAAAAAGATCTTTGAGCCAGATCACAAGCGCTCGTCACACGCCTCTGCCTCAAGAGCCGAAAAAGCGGCATCTGAAACCAGACGGAAACAGGTGAGAGCCAGGAATGAAGCCTGAGAGTGCGCCGGCTTGTTAAGGCAGCGCTGCTTTCAACTCGGTCAGGAACTCTTCGCGCGGCTTGATGTGTCCGGCCTGGATACCGACCCGGGTCAGGATCGGCGGGTTCACCAGTCCGTCAAGCAGAGCTGCCTCATCATCGTTCAGCTCCAGCATCGCTTCCAGAACGGTTGCCATCATCACTTCGGACGCCCGGGTTGCTCCGTCGTCGCATTTCAGCGCGACACCGAAACCAAGCTCGGGAATGGAAGCGCAGAAGACACCTTCGGCTCCGGTCTTGACGAACACTCGGCCACGGAAAGCTTCCATCACCCTGGTGCAGAAACGGCCTGTCCCGGCAACCATGTAAGGTTCGTTGATGCAGGCATCAAACAGCCGTTCGGCAGCCTCTGCCCGAAGCGGCTCCAGCCCCTCACCGGTTCCGAAGGCGGCAAAGGCGCGCGCGAAGCTGCGCAAAGGTGAAGCGTAGGTCGGGATTGAACAGCCGTCTGTTCCGCAGACATCCTCGGACAGAGTGTCGCCGGTCATCTGTTCCATCACGTTGCGAACTTCACGTTGCACAGGGTGTTCCGCGTTCACATAGCCGCGTGTCTCGACACCCATCACCTTTGCCAGGCCAAGGAAACCGGCATGTTTGCCTGAGCAGTTGTTGTGCAGGCCGCAGGGCGATTCATCAGCCAGGATAAGTTTGGCTGCATCTTCCATCCGCTGGGGCCACTGCGGGCCGCACTCGAGATTGTCTTCGGCAAGGCCTGCCTTCATCAGCATGACCCGTGCCGAATTGGCGTGAACTTCCTCGCCGTTGTGAGACGCACAGGCAAGTGCCAGTTCGGCATCTGAATAGTCGAGCGCTTCCGCCGCTCCCGATTCAACCAGGGGCAATGCCTGAAGTGCCTTGATGGCGGAGCGCGGAAACACCCGGGCTTCCACATTGCCGATACCGAAAACCAGCTTTCCGGCGCTATCGACGATCGCAATGCTGCCCCGATGCAGGCTTTCGATCACGGTGCCGCGGGTGACGTCGACCAGAGCCGGATTGTCCATGAAGTTTCTCATTTCCAAGGTTTCATACTATCAGGCTAAGCGGATTCGGCCCGGGCCGCAGTCAAAAATGCGGAAAGACGCGCGAGCGCTTCGTCGATCACGGCATCCTGCTTGCAGAAGCAGAAGCGAATGTAGCCTTCAGGCGCATCCGATCCATAAAAGGCAGACACGGGAACTGCCGCAACACCGGCGGCCGTGACCAGGCTTTCACACGCCTCGACATCAGTCCGTCCAAGCCCGAGCCCTTCGAACCCGCAAGTCAGGAAGTAGGTTGCATTGCAAGGCAGAACGGAAAATCCGAGGGCGGCAAGGCCTGCCGCCATGCGGTCGCGCTTTGCGGCAAGGTCTTGCGACAGGCCATCGTAGTAGCTGTCGTCCTTGCGCAGGCCATAGGCAACAGCCTTTTGCAGATGTGGCGGTGTCGTGAAGGTCACCCACTGGTGCGCCTTGGCAATCGGGTCCATGAGTGCGGCAGGCCCGGTGACATAGCCGACCTTCCACCCGGTGAGCGAGAAGGTCTTGCCCGCGGAGCCGATCCGCACCGTGCGCTCGCGCATGCCGTCCAGCGCCATCAGCGGTCTGTGCCGGTGACCATCAAAGACGAGGTGCTCGTAGACTTCGTCACAGATCGCATAGGCATCATATTGGCGGCAGAGAGAGGCGACCAACTCAAGCTCTTCGTCTGAAAACACCTTGGCCGTCGGGTTCATCGGGTTGTTTATGAGAACTGCCTTGGTCTTGTCGGAGAAGGCTGCCTTGAGAGCTTCAGCATCCAGCGACCAGTTGGGCGGGGTCACCCGGACGCGCACGGGAATGCCGCCGGCCTGCTTCACCAGCGGCAGGTAGCAATCGTAGAGCGGTTCGATCAGCACGACCTCGTCACCCGGGGATACCAGAGCGAAAATGCAATCCGCCAACGCCTCGGTCGCACCGGAAGTCACCATCACTTCGGTTTGCGGATCGACCTCGAGACCGTAGAAACGGCGATTGGCCTCGGCAACAGCCTGGCGAAGGTCCGGTATTCCCAGCATGGGCGGATATTGGTTCGGCCCCTGCAACAACGCATCAGCCGCCGCCTGCCGGATATCCACCGGCCCGTCGACATCTGGAAATCCCTGTCCGAGGTTCACGGCCCCATGCGCCATAGCCAAGCGCGACATGGTCTCGAACACGGTGGTGGCAATGCCGGTGAAGACCGGATTGGTCGGCTTCATGGTTCCTCCCGAGCGTCTTTTCGCCGGTTCTAATCCCACCCGCGTTTGCCGTCGAGCTTTTTCATTTGACCGAGGCCCAGGCGCAGTTCGACCACCACATGTCATATGAGTGTCGTTGACTCAGTCCATCACCCGCAGTCAGATAGGTTCCGCATCGGAACCTTGGCGGAGGAAGCGTGATGCTCGGCGTGATTATTGGAATTGTGGCAATCCTTCTGGGAGCCAGCATCATTCTTCGACGAGCCGGAGTTCCCGCCGGCGGTCACAGGCTGGTTCAAATTTTTTCGAGCCGGTTCATGGGCATCATTCTGGTGCTGATCGGCGGCTTCATGCTCCTGTCCTCTTCCTTCATCTTGGTGGACGCCAACAGTGTTGGTCACCTGAAGAGGATCTATGCGTTTGAGGAGTTGCCTGAGGGCCGCATCCTTGCCCTGGACGGCGAAAAAGGCCCGCAAGCCCAGATCCTCGGGCCCGGCTTTCATTTCATGCCGCTTGTCCGGGTGCTCTACGATTTCGAGGAATGGGACGTCGTCACCATTCCCGAAGGCTATTATGGCCAGTTGACCGCACTCGACGGCGACGCCATGCCCTCCGGCATGTTCATGGCACCGGCAATTGCAGATGCAGATGTCGGCGATATGCTGAAGGCCGACAGCTTCCTGACAAAGGGCGGTCTGCGCGGACCGCAGGAAACGGTGCTGAAGCCCGGGCAATACCGTCTGAACCGGTATCTCTTCGACATTCGCCTCGATGAGAATACCAACGCGACGATTATCCCCGCCGGGCACGTGGGCGTGGTCAAGTCCAATGTCAGTCAGCCCGGCATCAATTGCATCGAGGAAGAAGTCTCTGCCTCCTCTGTTTCCCGCGAGGCGCTTACCGTTCCCCTGGTACCCAGGGGCTGCGTCGGCATCTGGAAGGACCCGCTCTTCCCCGGGGCCTATTACCTCAACCGGCAGGCCTATGAAGTGACGCTGGTCGATACGCGCGTCCAGACCTGGGAATACAAGGGCGGCTACGTAAAACGCATCATCGATCTCTCGGTCGATCAACAGGGCAATATCCAGCAGAACGAACGCTCCGTTCAGGAACAGATCCCCAGCGACGCTGCCGACCGGGCGGTCTACGTCAAGGTGGAAGGTTGGGACATCCCCCTGGAACTGCGCGCCCTCGTCCAGGTCGACCCTGACAATGCACCCGTGGTCGTCGGCTCCGTCGGCGGACTGGAGGAGATTGAAAACCGCATCCTGACACCGGCCATCCGCTCGATCGTGAGGAACGTCGCCGGTGCCTCGATCCGCGTGCAGGACAAGAATGCCGACGGGACGCCGGTGCAGCCTGCGACCTACACCGTGCGCCCAACCAAGGTTCTGGATCTCATCGAAAACCGCGATGCCCTGGAACAGACCATCGAGCAGCAGATCAAGATCGAAGGCAACAAGGCCGGCGTCGACATTCGCGAGATCCGTCTCGGTGAACCGGCCATCCCGCCGGAACTGCTGGTCTCCCGCCTGCGCGTGCAATTGGCCGATCAGCTTTCCACCGCCTACGAACGCGAAACGGATGCGCAGCAAAAACGCATCGAAACGGAACAGGCACGTTCCACGGCGGACGAACAGCCCCGTCTCGTGGAAGCCCAGATAGCTGTGCAGGTGGCCAATCAGCGCGAACAGGAACGCGCGGCCCTCGGCCGCGCCGAGCGCCAGTATCTGGAGGAACTTGCCCGAGGCCAGAGAGCGCAGGTCGACGTTCTCGGCCAGGACCGCGTAGCTCTGCTGCAGGCGCTGGAGAAACTGCTGACCTCGCTGGAACGCAAACCGGAGCTGGTTGGCCTCGTCGGCAAGCTTGTTCCCAATACAGTTGTCGGTGGAGACAGCGGCTTTGCCGGTGCGGCCGCCCTTCTCGGTGCAAGCCTGGGCCAGGCCCAGCAACCGGCAGCTAACCGGACATCCGGCGGGCAGTAATCCGGATCAGCGGATTGGCCCGCCTAACTCGGGCCATCCCCGGGATCCTTGTCCTTCTCGCCCAGGACGGCGCGCAAGGCCTCCTCCACCCGAGGCACCAGATCCCGGTGCCGCTCGTGAAGGTAATGATAGAAGGCATATTCCTTGCGGCTGGACGGGAGAGAATAAGCATCCTCAAGACCGAACCTCTCTATCATCTCCTTCGCCCTCAACTCGCGGACGAAAACCAGATCGAGCCGCTTCTGTTTCAGCATGAGAAACAG
Source organism: Labrenzia sp. R5_0 (assembly GCF_017743835.1). Taxonomy (NCBI): domain Bacteria; kingdom Pseudomonadati; phylum Pseudomonadota; class Alphaproteobacteria; order Hyphomicrobiales; family Stappiaceae; genus Labrenzia; species Labrenzia sp. R5_0. Next base: position 168,737 of record NZ_JAGHRK010000002.1, read on the forward strand.
CTGCTCCGGTTCTTCAGCCGACCAGACCTCTGCAAACCCGCTGGCCGCCATTTCGCCAAAGACAGCCCCACGCACATGCCCTGCCCGCAGGGATTTAAGATCCTCCAGGGATTTGTCCTTCAGGTCTGCGCGGTTGGTGTAACCGTAGGCCACAACAGAAAGCAGCGGCACATCCACCCTGACGAGGGTCGGATAACGGTCCCCCACAGAGCCGATCCGGATCACTTCACCATCGGTTTTGCCGGAGGTGGATTCCACCAGAGCCCGGCTTGGCGTGTTTTCGACAATCTCCAGTTCGATCCCAAGGCTCGAATAGGCTTTCTGCAGATAACCGACCGCCACCGGGGTCAAACCGGGAGCCTCAAACCCGGACAGCACAATTCTCTCGCCCGCGGAAGCGGCAGTAGCCAGAAGGAACCCGGCCAGCAGACAGATGAGCCTCTTCGTGCGCATAGTGTTCCTCGCAGCGTCTCGTCAGCCGTGCAGCCTGCGTAAAACCTTCAGCTCAAGCCGGTCTTGTGCAGAACGTGTCCATCTTTCTCCGGCGTCGTCTCACCGACACCGTCGGTTTCCTCACCCACTGGCACCGCCAGCATTCTTTTCAGAACTGCTTCGATCCTGGGCACCAGATCCGCATGTTTCTCATGCAGATAATGATAGAATGCGACCTCCTGCAAAGACGGTCGCAACGGGAAGACACCCACCAGTTTCCGGTCGCGGATAATGCGCCGCCCCGTGCCCTCCCCGGCAATGACAAGGTCGATCCGGTCTCGCTGGAGCATCTCGAACAATTGTTCGGGCGTATCTGCGGTCCATACCTCGGCAAACCCATCTGCCAGTTCAGCGGCGAACCGTGCGCCCGCCACATGGCCAACCCGCAAATGCTGGAGCTGCTTGAAGGACTTGCCGCGAAGCTGAGGCTTGTTCGCATAGGCGAAGGTCCGAGCCAGAATAATCGGAACATCGACACGCAACAGGCTGCTGTGATCGGCTTCGATGGTCCTGATCCGCACCAGTTCACCGTCGGTCTTGCCGGAAGCTGAATCCAGCAGTGCCCTGCGAGGGCTGGTGATAATCGTCTGGATGCGGATGCCTAACTCCCCATAGGCCTGACTTAGAATACTCTCGGCAACCGGGGTCAGGTTTGGAGCTTCAAAACCGGACAGCTTGAGAACGTCCTGTGCCCGGGCGCTGGACATCAGAAGAAGAACGCTCAGCATGGCGCAAAACATGAGCCGATGCATTCTGCCCTCCTTAAGCTGCCTGCACGACAATTTCGTTCACAACAAGCCGTCTGACTGCGGCCACGTCCTCCGCAGTCCCGTATCTAGAGCAATAACCCTACGGGACAATTTGCAGACTTTCCAAGCTGATTGCAATGCGGTTGTACAATCTATTGAGAATAACCAATAACGTGCGCTTGCATGTCTCTCCTTCTGCCAGTCAGGAAAAGACTTCAAGGATCAGAGGAGTTGGCAACGCTAGGAGTGCGAGCCGTAATAGTCCTTTGCAATCTTGTCGATGAAGCCTTCGTCGACAAGTTTCTTGATGACACGGTTCAGTTCATCAAGCTTTGCCGCCCAACCCGATTTCTTGGAAACACCGAGATACAGGTCGACCGAGTTTCCCGGATTATACGGCGCCTTTTCAATCTTGTCGGCGAACCCCTGACGTTTGATCAGGTAGTCCACCTGGCAATCCGTACCGATCATGATACCGAAACGCCTCTTCATCAGCATGTCGATCAGGATCTGCTCCTGCGCAACGCCGACCTTGTCCAAAGACCGGTCCTTGTCGAACCTTTCGAAGTAGGCCGAATGCAACACGTAGCCGACCTGGTATGGCGCCAGGTCTTCGTAGCTCCGGATTTTATCGGCCTGTCCCTTGATGGTGTAGAAGGCGGTCGTGCATCTGAAGTAAGGCGTATCGGTATAGGCGATATATTCCGCCCGGTCCGGACGGAAAGCCAGCCCGGTCATGACATCGACGCCGCCCCCTTGCATTTCGGTGAGCGCCCGCCCCCAGGGCATCTTGGCAATCCGGAGTTCGGCTTCTGTGCGCCTGGCAACTTCGTCCATCAGGTCCAGATCCAGCCCGATGAAGGTATCTCCCTCAGAAATCCGGAAGGGCGGCCAGTCATCGGTGGCTATGATCATCTCGTCCGCGCGTGCGGCGCTTGCTGACACCGCAAGCAAAAAGGAAAAAGCAACGCAACAGATACGAGAAATTGACACAACAACAACCCCAAATAATCAGAGAATTAAAGTTGTTACCCAATTTCATCAAATATTATCGCTCGTATTATTGCAATATCGTAAATTGTATCCAGCAAGAACTAACCCGTCTTCCTTAACGGAAAACTCCTGTCATACACGCGCTTTACTGGCTCAACAGGCAACCATCGAACCTTTATCAAGGAAGAACCCCGGTCAACGCATGGCTGCTCCTGCCTGGCCCGCCTTGCTGCGTTGCAAAAAATCGATTAGAAGGTGGCAACTTGATCCAGGTCAAAAGTGGAAATCCGGGCAGGGATTGGCGCTGACCTAAAAAACCACACCAAATATCCGGAGCAGCCCGTGTCAGCACGCGCGGAGGCCGTTGCGCCTGAACAACCGTTGAAAATGGATGCGTCCCGCATCAAAACCGAACTTCTGGCCGGGCTTACAGTTGCCCTGGCGCTCGTTCCCGAAGCCGTGGCCTTTGCCTTTGTTGCCGGCGTCAATCCGCTGGTAGGTCTCTATGCGGCGTTCTTTGTCGGTCTGATTACGGCCTGTATCGGTGGTCGTCCCGGCATGATTTCCGGCGCGACCGGCGCACTGGCCGTGGTGATGGTCTCGCTCGTCAGCCAGCACGGAGTGGAATACCTTTTCGCTACCGTCGTGCTGATGGGCCTCATCCAGATCGTGGTGGGCTTGCTGAAGTGGGGCAAGTTCATCCGCATGGTGCCCCATCCGGTCATGCTTGGTTTCGTCAACGGCCTTGCGATCGTGATCTTCCTTGCACAGCTTGGCCAGTTCAAGGTTCCAGATGGCGCTGGCGGACTGACATGGATGGAAGGCTCCCAGCTGTATCTGATGCTCGGCCTGATAGCCCTCACCATGGCTGTTATCTGGTTCCTGCCCAAGATCACATCGTCTTTCCCAGCGCCGCTTGCAGGCATTCTGGTTGTCTCCGCGCTCGTGCTCGGCTTCAACCTCGACACCCGCTCGGTTGGCGATCTCGCCTCGATCGCCGGCGGCCTGCCGGATTTCCACATTCCCATGGTGCCGCTGACGCTCGACACATTGCAGATCATCCTGCCTTATGCCGTGATCCTGGCAGCCATCGGCCTCATTGAATCCCTGCTGACGTTGAACCTCGTGGCCGACCTGACAGGCACCAAGGGCGGCGCGTCCAAGGAATGCCTTGCACAGGGCACGGCAAACGTCGTGACCGGCTTTTTCGGTGGCATGGGTGGCTGCGCCATGATCGGCCAGTCCATGATCAACGTGAAATCCGGTGCACGTACCCGGATTTCCGGCATTGCCGCAGCTCTTTTCCTGCTGTCCTTCATCGTCATCGCCTCGCCCTTGATCGAACGGATCCCGGTCGCAGCCCTGGTCGGCGTAATGTTCATGGTGGTCATCGGCACCTTCGCGTGGACCAGCCTGAAGATCATGCACAAGATCCCGCCGATCGACGCGCTTGTGATGGTCATTGTCACCTGCGTCACCGTTTATTCGGATCTCGCGGTCGCTGTTGTCGTCGGTGTGATCATCTCCGCGCTTGCTTACGCCTGGAATGCAGCCAGCCGAATCCGTGCCCGCATCGGCACCAGCAAGGAAGGCTGGAAGGTCTATCGCCTGACCGGCCCGCTGTTCTTCGGCTCCACCACTGGCTTTGCCGATCTCTTCGATCCGTTGAACGATCCCGAGGACGTTGTCGTCGACTTCATCGACAGCCGCGTGGTCGATCATTCCGGCCTGGAAGCAATTGACGCCCTCGCCTCGAAATACCTTGCTGCTGGCAAGCGCCTGCACCTGCGCCACCTGTCGCCAGACTGCAAGAAGCTGCTGGCCAAGGCTGGCGATCTTGTCGAAGTCTCGGTCCTTGAAGATCCGGATTACGAGATTGCCGTGGACTACGGTCACACGTTCGACCGAGCAGAAAAGACCACCTGACGCACGCTTTTCCAAGCGCGACAAACCAAGACCCACACGGTTGCCCCGTGCGGGTCTTTTTGTATCTGAAACAGGTTTCAAGCTTCCGGTACAGTTCCCCGATTGCTACGCGCGGCGTAATTTGAAAGAGATATCGGCTTACGACGACACAACTCACAATCGGGACGTCACGGTGCCAGCACGCAGGAAACTCTTCATCACACCGACCCTTGCCTCCGTCATCGGCAGTTTCGTGCTGGTGACCGCGGCTGCGATCCTCTTCATCCAGGCTGTCACTTCTTCGGAAGTCGTCAGGAGAATGGGCGGTGAGTTGGTCGATATCGGCATGGATGCAGCCGAAACGGCGTTTGTCGAGCAGCTTCATGCCATCACCGAAACTGCCGAATTCACCCGGCTGACCTATGAGCGCAAGGAACTGCCGGTCGACGACCCCGATCTCATCCTGTCTTACCTTTACGGTGCACTCGCCCCGATGGAGCAGGTCTCCTTTCTGGTTCTGGTAGACGAAAATGGCGAAGGCGTTGATGTCGACAGAGGCGATGCGGACGGCAAACTAATGGGCGGCAACGTCAATCTGGCGACGGATATTCCGATCCTGGTTCCCCTGGCGGAGCGCGCGAAAAAGCAGTCTGGTGCTTTCTGGAGCGAGCCGTTCTACATGCCGAACCGCGAGCACACCTATTACGTCTTTGTACGCCCGCTGCATGAGGGCAAGACCTACCGTGGCAGCCTGATGATCGGCATGTCGCTCGACAGAATGTCCGAGATCACCTGGCACGTTTCGACAGACGACATAACCGTCTTTCTCATGAAAGAGGGATCAGACGAAATCGTCGCCCATCCCGACCTTCACAAATCCTTCGATGACCTGACAGCAGAAATGCCTCTTCTGAATGTCGATCGTTTGCCCGATGCCTTTTTGGCCGGCTTCAAGGACATGCCGAGGGTCAAGAATGAGTCCTTCGACATTTCCGAGAAACTGGCTGTCTATTCCGGCACTGCCCCTGACGGCGCCGAACGGTTCGTGATCCTTGAACAGAAGAACGAAAACCTCTTGGGTCTTCCGGTCAGGATCGGTGTTCACTTTCCTGCCGAGTACCTTTCCCAGCCGCTGAAACAATTGCTGATGGCGCTACTTGTTGGTGGCGGACTGCTCGTGCTGTCCCTGGTTGGCGCGGTTTTGCTGGCGAGACGGATTGCAAGACCGGTGCAACGTGCTTCGGTCGCGGCAAGAGAAGTGGCGGGCCTGAACCTTTCGACCGTAGCCCCGCTGCCTTCCAGCATCATCCGGGAACTGGACGACCTGTCCAAGGGCTTCAATGCCATGTTAGGCGGCTTGAAAGCCTTCAATCGCTACGTTCCGGGCACACTTGTCAGGAAACTTCTGAGCGAAGGCCGGGCGGATGCCCCGCCGGAAGAAAGGGAGGTTGCTGTGCTGTTCACCGACATCGCCGGCTTCACCTCTGCCTCCGAAGGCATGACGGCAACCGAAACCGCTGCCTTCGTCAATCATCACCTGTCCCTGCTCGGCGCCGAGATCACAAAGGAAGGCGGCACCATCGACAAATACATCGGCGACAGTGTCATGGCATTCTGGGGCGCACCGGAAAGGCTGGAAAATCCGGCAGAGCCTGCGGCCCGTGCGGCAATCGGCATGGCCCGTGCCATCCGGGAGGACAACATTGCACGCGTTGCCCGCGGTGAAGCGCCTGTTCGTATTCGCATCGGCCTTCACATGGGCCCGCTCGTGGTCGGCGACATCGGCGCACCGGAGCGGGTCAACTACACGGTCATCGGCGACACGGTAAACGCCGCTTCCCGGCTGGAGAGCCTCGGCAAGGAGATCGACGGCGACGCCGATGTTGTGATTCTCGTCTCCAGCGAGATCGCCAAGCGTCTCGACAGCAGCATCGAGCAGGAGGCCATCGGACTGCACAAGGTCAAGGGGAAATCGGCAGCGGTCGAGGTCGTTCGGCTGCGTGGCTAGCACCGAGCCGATCATCCGTTGCAATCCTCACGGTTTCATCCGGTCACCCGTGCTTTGCCTCGCCACGTTATCAGGGTATGGGTATTGCGTCGAAATTCAGTACGCAGGCCAAGCACTTGCCCTTTAACAGGCGCCTTCACATCACGCCGACGCTCACGACGGTCATCGGTGGTTTTGTCTTCATCACCGCAGCGCTTGTCCTGATCGTTCAGGCGGCCACGTCGGAAAAGGTCGTGCGCAACCTGGGCGGCTCACTGATCAACTCGGGCATGCACTCCCTGGAGCAGGCCTTTTCCGCCCAGATAGAAGCCGTCGAGGAAGCAAGCTCCTTTACCGCAGCAGCTCTTTCCACCGGCAGCATCCTGTTGCGCCGTCCTCAGGAAGTCGCCGACTACATGTTCGGTGCGCTGTCGGCCATGGAGCATGTCTCCTTTGTCATCGTCGCCGACAGGAACGGCAATTTCATCCAGGTCGACCGGGGCCGTGCAGACGGAATTCTTGTACCCCAATTCGTGCCGAAGACCGACGAAACGCATGCCCTTGCGGGTTTGATCTCGTCTTCAAGGGACAAGACAGCCCCTTTCTGGTCTGGCCCGGCCTTTTATCCTCAGCGCCAGCACACCTATATCGCTCACGTTCAACCGATCCTGTCCGACGGCCCTGACGGCAGTGACTACGAAGGCCTCGTCCTGATGGCCATGTCCATGGAGCGCTTGTCGGAAGTCACAAGCGACATCTCCACCGGCCTGGTTCAGGTGTTCATGATCAACCCACAGACCTACGGTCTGATTGCTCATCCTGCATTGTCGGAGGTCTTCAACCTTCTGTCGCCGACAAGTCCGCTGATTGAACTCGAGAACGTCCCGGACACTTTTTTACAAACCCTCAAATCGACCGAAACAGTCGATGCATCAGGCTACGGGATACGCCAGGGACACGAAATGCGTGCCGGCTATGACGCCCTTGGCAACAAGCGGTTTGTCGTCCTCCAAAGCCCGGACCTCGGCCCGACAGGGTTGCCGATTTCAATCGGCGCCCATTTTCCGGCGGAGGTTCTCGAGCAGCCGCTTGAGCAATTGAGCGATGCGATACTGATCGGCATCGCCCTTCTCGGACTGTCGCTGATCGGCGCCGGCTTTCTTGCCCACCGCATCGGCCAGCCGATCCGCCGGGCAGCGCTTGGGGCAAGGGCCGTCGCGGATCTTGAACTGGACTCTGCCGAGCACCTGCCAGGCAGCTTCGTGCGCGAACTGGACGACCTGGCCAACGGTTTCAATTCCATGGTCAGCGGCCTGACCGCTTTCAGCCGGTACGTACCCAAAACACTGGTAAGGAAACTCCTGCGTGAAGGCCGGGCGTATGCGCCGCCGGAAGAACGAGAAGTCGCGGTTATGTTCACCGACATTGCCGGTTTCACCTCCGCCTCCGAAGGCATGACGGCAACCGAAACCGCTGCCTTCGTCAATCATCACCTCTCCCTGCTCGGCGCCGAAATCACAAAGGAAGGTGGCACCATCGACAAATACATCGGCGACAGTGTCATGGCATTCTGGGGCGCTCCGGAACGGCTGGAAAATCCGGCAGAGCCTGCCGCCCGTGCGGCAATCGGCATGGCCCGTGCCATCCGGGCGGACAACATTGCACGCGTTGCCCGCGGTGAAGCGCCTGTGCGAATTCGCATCGGCCTTCACATGGGACCGCTCGTGGTCGGCGACATCGGTGCACCGGAGCGGGTCAACTACACGGTCATCGGCGACACGGTGAACGCCGCTTCCCGGCTGGAGAGCCTCGGCAAGGAGATCGACGGCAGCTCCGATGTAGTGATCCTCGTCTCCAGCGAGATCGCCAAGCGACTTGGCAACACCGTTGAGTACCGGTCCATCGGCCAGCATCAGGTAAAAGGCAGAGTTGAGCCCCTGGAGGTGGTGCGGCTGATCGATTGACGCTCGCCACTGGAGGAAGCGGCCAGCGCTACCCAGCACTGGCTGTTCGGTTCACAGGATCCGGTAGAGTGTCCGGTCACGCCTCAGAACGTGGTGGAACAGTACCGCGCCAATGTGAAGGGCAAACAGTGCCAGCAAAGCCCATGCGCTCCAGGAATGAATGGCTGACAGTGTCCCCGCAATGTCTGGCGACTTGCCGATCGGGCTCCAGACCGGAACCAGTCCGAACCAGCTCAGCGGAAATCCGTGGGCGTTTGTTGCCAGAAACCCGCTGACCGGCATGACGATCAGGAACAGATAGAGAAGCCCGTGAACGACGCTGGCCGCCAGTCGTTCCAGAGCCGGGCCCTCTTCCGCCGGCTTTCGAGCAACAAGCTTGTTGCCGACACGAACCAGCATCAGCCAGAGCACCAGAAAGCCGAAACTTTCGTGCAGCAGGTAGAAATCCAGGGACACATCGCTTTTCACAAACTTGATCACGTAACCCAGTGGCCATGTCGCCAGAACCAAAGCGGCAATCATCCAGTGCAGGATCCTGGTGGTTCCGGCATGACGGCTTTCCGGTCCAAGGGGATGCGTATCGGTTCGCGTAGTCGTTTCCATGGAGTTCAGCACTGTCATTGTCCTTTTTATGCCTCAACAGCCCGGGTTCGTTTTGCGCCCGGTTCCTTCACGGTCGGCTGCCCGTCAGGTTCGGGTAGATGGCAACCGTTGTCACCAGCGTTTGAACCTGCCACGAGCCCTGTCACCGTCTCTTGTTAGCTCATCCCCTTCCCGGCCTCCTGTGACCAGCGACACTGCCCGAACAGCAGGCGCAAACGGTCTTGACATGAACCGGGGGAAACAAGGCAAGGCGGCCCGGGTCCGGCAAGATCAGCGACAACGGATCCAGTATAAATCTGTCAGGCATTCCGGATGGCAAGAGCTTCGCAGGTCAGCGAAGTCGGAAGAAGCAGAACCGCTCGACCAGCCGCAGAAGATCTTTCTGCGAGCGGCAGTTGGCCTTGGCCATTGTATTCTTCAGGTGTTTTCTTGCGGTGTCGAGTGAGATGCCGCGTTCAACGCAATGTTGCGACAGATCCTGCCCGGACGCGATTGCGCCAACCACAAGCTCCTCGGAAGGTGTCAGGCGGAACAATCCGGCAAATTGCCTGATCTCCGATGGGTCCGGTCCATGTTGCATGTGGAGCGGAATACAAAGGACAGCCAGCATCGAGCCGCCACCACCGATCCCTCCGGGAACGGGCAGGAAGCGGACCCCTATCTGATGATCCAATGTATCGGTGAGCGTAACGGTCTCGCCCGAAGGAACGCTCGAACGGAAGTGAAGGGCGTCCAGTGCAAGCGCAAGACGCCGGTTCAAGGCCCTGTCCCGGAAGACAAGACCCCGGCTGCTCATTTTCAGAACCTGTTCTTGCTGCAAGGCTTCGGCCTGATCGTTCGCGAAGACGATCCTGCCCCCTGCGGTCACCAGGATTATCCCTTGCCCGCGTGCCGTCAGGAGATTGCCGAGCGTTTCCGTATTCGCTTTTGCTTCAGCCAGTGTCAGATGGATCCGCAAGGCCTGCCGGGTATGGCCGAGGATCAGCTGCTGAGCCTCGAGCTGATCTTTTTCCCAAGGCTCCTCTTCATAGAGAGAAAAGCCAAGCCAGCTCAAGCGATCGGGCATGGCGAGTTGGGCGCCAGTTACCTCGTAGAGTTCGAAAGGCAGCAGGTTCTCGTGATAGACGGGACTGGCCATCCGCTCTTCGTCGGTCCACAGGAGATCTCCGTGCAGAACTCTTCCGACCGGTGCATCCAGGATGCGCGGATACCTGACATCAAGCTCTGCGTAAGTGCCCATGTAATCCTTGTGAAAATCAGGATCCATGCGAACCGTGACGAAGAGGTCGTCCCCCGCATCTGTCAGGTTGTTGGAGAAGAAGTGACAACTCTTTGCCTGGAGGGCGTCAGTCACCTCTTCCATGGCCGGCTTCCAGAGCTCCGCCGTAACCGCGGCCTCATAAAGGCCCCGGATGGCAGCGTTCAGTCTTGCCTGATCGACTTTCAACTTGCCCTCGCCGAATGGTTGCACCCTATGACGTATATTCTGCCAAGATCTATTTCAAGAATGTTATGTAGATCACAAAGTTTTCGCGTTCGGCGACTTTCCGAATTTCAACAAACAACAAAAAAGCCGCCGGAGTTATCCGGCGGCTATTTTCACCAAAGGTTGCCCTTTTTCGTTATCGCACCAGAATGTTACGGAACTGCCAGGGATCCTTGGTGTCGATATCTTCCTTGTAGAAGCCAGGCCGCCCTTCCAAAGGTGTCCAGTCCGTATAATAGCCTTTGACCGGGCCAAGATACGGCAGCTGAATTTCGAGGCAGCGCTTGTAGTCCATCTCGTCCGTCTCGACGATGCCCGCTTCCGGGTTCTCCAACGCCCAGACCATTCCGGCCAGAACGGCCGAAGTCACCTGCAGACCGGTCGCGTTCTGATACGGCGCAAGGTCCCGGGCCTCCTCGACAGACAGCTGGGAGCCATACCAGTAGGCGTTTTTCTTGTGACCGTAGAGCAGGACGCCAAGTTCATCGATGCCGTCCTGCAGTTCACTTTCGTCGAGAACGTGCAGCGTCTCCTGAACCTTTCCTGCGGAGCCGAACAGTTCATGCAGCGAGAGCACGGCCACGTTCGCCGGATGATAGGCATAGTGGCATGTCGGGCGGTAGCTGACCTTCTTGCCGTCGCTCACGGAGAAGTAGTCGGCGATGGAGATTGCTTCATTGTGCGTGACGAGGAAGCCATATTGCGCGCCTGGCGTCGGGCACCAGGTCCGCACACGGGTGTTGGCACCCGGCTGTTCCAGATAGATCGCAGCCTTGCAGCCTTTCTTGTGCTTCTTGGCGTTCGCAGGCTTCCAGGTTTCGTGCGTACCCCAGCCGAGTTCAGCGGGCTGGAAACCTTCGGAAAGGAAACCTTCCACCGACCAGGTGTTCCAGAACTCGCCGAATGGTTTCGGTTCCTTGGCTCGCTGGGTGTCACGCTCGGCAATATGGATGCCCTTGACACCCACCTTCTTCATCAGCTTGGCCCAGCCCTTCTGGCTGGACGGTTCCTTGAACTTGACGCCGGTATCGGTCGCGATATCCACCAGCGCCTTCTTCACGAACCAGGAGACCATGCCGGGATTGGCGCCGCAGCAGGAAACTGCCGTAGTGCCGCCAGGATGTTTCTTCTTTTCGCGTCGTACGGCCTCACGCAGTGCATAATTGGTCCGGTCGGCTGCCGTTGCGGTGTCGTCGAAGTAGAACCCCGGCCAGGGTTCGACCACGGTGTCGATATAGAGCACGCCAAGCTTGCGGCAGAATTTCATCAGGTCCAGCGATGAAGTGTCGACAGACAGATTAACGACAAACCCCTGCCCCTCGCCCTCCGTGAGCAAGGGCGTCAGTATGTCCTTGTAGTTTTCAGGCGTCAGGGCGACTTTTTCGAACCGGTATCCCCGTTCGGTCACCAGCTTGGCATCACCATCAACCGGGTCGATGACGGTAAACCGGCTCTTGTCGAATTTGAAATGACGCTCGATCAGCGGCAGCGTTCCCTTGCCGATGGAACCGAGACCGATCATCACAAGAGGACCGGTGATCGTTCCGTGAACAGCGCCCGCTGATGCTGCGGAACCTGCTTTCGGTTCAGCGGCCTTCGAAGCTGCCGCCTTCGGTGCAGAAGCTTTAGGAGCGGCTGTCTTCGTCTTGGAAGCAGTCGCTGCTTCCGGTTTCACCGGAGCCGCTTTTTTGGCAGCCGGCTTGGCCGCAGTCTTGGCCTCAGTCTTGGTCTGCGTTTTTGCAGCAGCAGGTTTCGGTGTCCTGCTTGTCGAAGGTTTTGTGGCCGCCACAGATTTTACAGGCGCTTTCGCGTCAGCTGCCTTGGTGGCGGAGGTGGACGGCTTGTTGGTTGCGGGTTTCACAGCAGCAGGCTTTGCAGAGGCCGTTTTGGCCGGAGATTTTGCAGCAGCCGGTTTCACACTCGCCGATTTCGCAGCCGCCGGTTTCGCAGCAACTGGTTTGGCGGGCGCAGCCTTGGCTGCAGCCGGCTTCGCAGACGGTGATTTGGCAGGTGTCGATTTGGAGCTTGCCGGCTTTGCCGATGCGGCTCTGGAAGCGGGCGTACGCGATGTGGTCTTGCGCCGTGTTGTTGGCTTTGCGGCAGCTTTTGCCGCCGGCTTCTTCGGCGCACCGTCGTTGGTGTCGTCGGTCATATGCGTAACTCCAATCCTATCCGATATGCCGCCCACATCGCTTCCAGAGGGTCCGGCCCGTTGGGAAATCCTTCAAACAGCAAGGCGCACTTATTGCGCCTTTGTTAGGTGTGGCTGGTTTCTGCAGGAATTTCAAGTCTTCTCGGTGAAAGCCCGTTCAAGGAAAGACAAATGACTGTCTCAAACCCTGTTATTTTTAAACAAACAAGCCTGTGCTTAAAAAACAAGAGACGGCGGCGAAAAACTTCGCCGCCGTCTCCAAGTCTAAAGCTTCAAATTGCTTGCGAAACCGAGAAGACGTCTTCCCGGGCAGCCGGCACTGCCATCGGATCCAGTACACCGGATGCCGAAAGCACACCCTCCAGGCCGTCAATGTGCCCTGGAGTGAACTCGAGTGCGAGGAAACGGTGATAGTCCACCGGTCCCGGCATCCCGACCTTGTCGAGAAGGCCCGCAGCAAAACCGAAGCGGGTATAATACGGCTGATCGCCGACCAGGATCACGGATCCATGGCCAAGCACGGCAGCCTGGTTGAGGGCGTGCCGCATCAGACGGTCTCCGACCTTCAACCCCCGGCAAGCCGGATCGACGGCAAGGGGTCCGAGCAACAGGCTTTGCGAGCCGTTGCGGTCCGCCACAGACCAGAGCCTTACCGTGCCAACGAGCTTGCCAGATTCGTCGATTGCAGAAAATGCGAAGACCGGAAGCCGGCCTTCACGCAGACGCTCGGAGGTTTTCCTGAAGCGGTCCTCGCCGAAACAAAGGTCAAGCAGACCCTCGCGGGCGCCGGTGTGATCCGGCGCCTCGTCCACAATATCAATCATGGCACTTGCCTCAGATGACGAAGGACGCCAGCGGCGCGAAGCCGTTGAAGCCGACCGTGGAATAGGTCGTGGTGTAGGCACCACAGGCCTCGATCAGCACCTTGTCGCCAATGGACAGGCTCACCGGCAGTTCGTACGGCGTCTTTTCGTAAAGAACGTCGACGCTGTCGCAGGTCGGGCCAGCCAGCACGCAAGGTGCGGTGGTGTCGCCGTCGCGCGGGGTGCGGATCGGATAACGGATCGCCTCGTCCATGGTTTCGGCCAGGCCGTGGAACTTGCCGATATCGAGATAGACCCAGCGTACTTCGTCGCTTGCGGATTTGCGGGAAATCAGCACGACTTCAGCTTCGATCATGCCGGCATTGCCGACCATGCCGCGGCCCGGCTCGATGATGGTGGACGGCAGACGGTTGCCGAAGTGCTTGCACAGCGCCTGGAAGATCGCTTCGCCGTATGTCGAAACGCCCGGGACGTCCTTCAGGTAACGGGTCGGGAAGCCCCCACCCATGTTGACCATTTTCAGTTCGATGCCGCGGAGCGCCATTTCCTGGAAAACGCCTGCTGCCATGGCGAGAGCGAGATCCCACGCCGTGAGGTTGGCTTGCTGGGAGCCGACATGGAAGGAAACGCCATGGGCGACAAGGCCGAGCCGGTGCCCGTGTTCGAGGACGTCGGGCGCCATTTCGGGGTCGCAGCCGAATTTGCGGGAGAGCGGCCACTCGGCGCCGACACCGTCGCACAGGACGCGGCAGAAGATTTTGGAGCCAGGGGCAACGCGGGCGATTTTTTCAACTTCTTCGACGCAGTCGACGGCGAAGAGGCGGACGCCATACTGATAGGCACGCGCAATATCCTTCTCCTTCTTGATCGTGTTGCCGTAGGAAATGCGGTCGGCGGATGCGCCGGTTGCCAGCACCATTTCGATTTCGCCGACGGAGGCGCAATCGAAGGAGGAGCCGAGGCTTTCCAGGAGCGACAGGATTTCAGGTGCCGGGTTGGCTTTCACTGCGTAGTAGACGGAGGTGTCCGGCAGGGACTTGGCAAAAGCTTCAAAGTTGTCGCGCACGATGTCGAGATCGACAACAACGCACGGGCCATCTTCGTCACGTCGGCGGAGGAAATCGCGGATACGGTCGCTCATTGGGGGGCTCCCCTCTTTCTCAATCTCAGCCGCAGGCGCGCTAATCCTTGGCGTGCGCGCTGCGTTCACGTCGCAGGGTGCTGCAATGCGCACCGGGCCTCCCCCGGGATGGAACCGGAGGCCGGGTTGACTGCAGCGACGGTTGGGCTATGCGACTGCCAAGCAGCACAAAGCTTTCCCGCGTCGGGAAATGCCGTTGATTGGATCGGGGGAACCGAACCGCACGTCGGGCAATGATGTAACAAGTGCCTCTTCAGTGACGCCGGAGGTTGGAAACCCCGGCAGAGACCAAAAAAGCCCTCTTACGTCGTTGCTTTAAGCCGTCCGGATCTCAACTGCCCCGCCCCTTGGCGGATTGTCTGGCAGCGGCCCCTTAAGAGATGTCTTGTTGAACATCCCATGGACGACCACGGGCACGTGCGAATTTGGGCAAGGCGTATATGCGCCCGTTCGCCCCCCGATGCAATAGGAAATTTTCAGTTGCAGAAGGTTTTTTTTCACGCTGTACCGGACGAGTGGTCTTCGGAGCCGAAAGCCTTGCCTGACCTTAACTATTTGCTAAAAATTGTGACAGTCCCGGCAGGCGTTTCCCAGTGACTTGCCCGGTTCCCTGGATGCCGACCGGCATTGACTTGCCAGCCCTCGAGGGTCAGACAACAAATCACCACTTACAGGACCAAACGGACCGCTCGGGAAAGGCCAGCGCATGAAGATCGGAAAGTTAGACCACGTCAATCTTCGCACCACGCGGCTCGACGAACTGATCGCCTGGTATGGCGACATTCTCGGGATGGAACCCGGACCGCGTCCCGATTTTCCCTTTCCAGGTGCCTGGCTCTACGCGGGTAACGATGCAGCCATTCATCTGGTCGGTGTTGAGGGGCCGGAAGCGACCGGATCCGAAGCCAAGCTGAAACTGGAACATTTCGCCTTTAGCGCTTCCGGTCTGGAGGCTTTCGAAGCAAGACTGAACGAACGCGGCGAACGGTATCGCCGCTCCGTTCAGCCCGGCACGGGGACAGTTGCCATCAACGTCTGGGACCCGGACGGCAACCATATCCATGTCGACTTCACCCCGGAAGGCTGAGTACCGGATCGAAACGCCCGGATCGCCCTCAGAAGGCTTCGAAGTGGATCCGCTCCTGTGAAACACCAAGCTGTTCCAGCCCGGACTTCAGATCAGCCAGGAAGGCAGACGGTCCGCACAGGAAATATTGCGTCTGCAGTGTGGGTGACAAGTCCAGCAGCTCTTGTGCCGTTATCCGGCCGACCGCATCATAATCCTGACCTGAAACGTCCGAAGGCTGTGGGCGGCTATAACGGATCTCGTGCCGAATGTTCGGCCTCCCCGCCGTCAGGCTTTCGACTTCCTGCCGGAAGGGATGATGATCGCCATCCCTGACACTCTGGACAAACCACACGGGACGGCTCCCGTCCTCACCAGCCAGATGATGCAGCATGCTCAGGAGCGGCGTGATACCGATGCCCGCACTTGCCAGCACCACCGGGTCATTCGTGTCCGGCAGCGAAAAATCGCCAGCCGGCCTTCCAGCGTCTATGTATCCGCCAACCTGAAGCACGTCATGCAGGAGACGCGAGACAAGTCCGTTCGGCTCGCGCTTCACGGATATTCGATAGCGGCCTTCGGACGGATCGCCGGAAAGCGAATAGCTTCGCTGGATCTTGCCATGGCCGGCAGGAAGGCTGAGTTCGATCGGCAAATGCTGACCGGCCTTGAACGAAGGTAAAGCTCCCTCGTCGCGAGCCTCGAACACAAACGAGGTCACGTCGGAACTTTCCCGCATTTTCTCTGCAAGCCGCAACGACCGGATTGCCGATGCATCTTTCTGCCAGCGCAAATGCAAGACCGACGTCAGCTCAACGATTTCGTCGACCTCGAAGGACACGAGTTGACGTGCACCAGGCACTTTCGCCACTTCTTCCGCATCCCAAACGATCGTTGCCCGGCCGGTAACCTGCAACAGGCTGCCGCTTGCAAAATCCAGGAACAACAGCCCTGTTCGCGCATCCGCCAGAATGTTGCCGAGCGTGTTGTAGAACCTGTTGCCCGCATAGTCGGGGAAGATCAGCCGGCGATCATCCAGAACATGCACGAAGCCGCGTTCACCACCCCGGTGAGACACGTCCATGCCGAAGGCCTCGTCTTCGCCCTCTCCCCGGTAGCCGGTTGCGATGAAGAACGTATCGGCGGACCTGATCCACGCCGATTGCGTCGCACTCAAACGCGATCCACGAACTGCTTCTCCCGAGGCAGCTTCCGTACTCCAGCGCACATCCCGTGCCCGGATATATTGCGGGCAATTTCCGAACGACTGCCCGACAGCAAACCGGAACCCGTCAGCCCCTGCGGAGGCGACTGTCCCGTTGACGCGGTTGCGCCGCCGGGTCGCGAGTTCGATCCCGATGAACCCGACATCCGCGCCTTCGACAAATGCCTCTTCCAGGGCGTCTCCTGCGACAGGACGCGCTGAAATCGTCAACGACCCGGGATCGGGTGAGCGTACAAATCCGGGCCAGCCCTCCAGCACTGTCGCCCAGGGGCGACCGGCAGCATCGCGCGCCGAGGCGATCATGAATGGCTGGTCCTCAAAGAAGGCCCGATGTTGATCAGGCATGAAGCCGCGGATGGCACCACGCGCCCAGCGCTCCACATCCCTGTCGCCAAGTCGTTCTTGCACCTGGCGTTCGCCGTCATGAAACGGAGAAGGGATGACCGTCCGGTTTGCAGTCTCATCGATCTCAGCCATCGTCAAATCCTTTCGGTACCTTCAGGAACGCCAGACGCAGGCCCTTGCTCGCAAGGACCTGCAGTTCCGGGAAACGTTACGCGGCAAGGCCTGCCTTGGTAGCCGGCATGGCCACAAAGCCCGGCAAATCCTCGATGCGCTTCAAAAGACCGCGGATGCGCGGATAGGGCTCCAGCGAAACGTTGCCTTCCGGCGCATGCGCCGTGTAGCTGTAGATAGCGATGTCGGCGATCGTCGGCCGATCGCCAACGAGCCACTCGCGGCCGTCCAGATGGGCTTCCAGGTTATCGAAAGCCACCTTGGCGACAGACTTTGCACGCTCCGGATCAAGCGGCCGTCCGAAGACCGTGATCAACCGCGCCGCACCCGGTCCGCTGGCAAGTTCACCGGCGGCAAAGGCCAGGAAGCGATGAACTTCCGCTTCAAGATACGGATCTGTCGGCAGCCAGTCCGGCGCATATTTGCGGGCCAGGTAGACGAGGATCGCGTTGGAGTCAGAGAGCACGGTCGAACCATCTTCGATGACCGGAACCAGGCCCACCGGATTGAGTTTCAGAAACGGATCGCGTTTGTGCTCGCCATTGGCCAGGTCGACCTCGACCAGCTCGTGATTGATGCCGGTGAGGCTGGAAAAGAGTTCCACCCGGTGGCAGTGACCGGAGAGCGGAAAACGGTGGATCTTGATTGCGTTGGACATCGCCAGCTTCCTCTTGCCTTGAAGGATCTTCCTGCGGCCGAAGCGTCTTGGTCCGGTCCGCTGCCTGCAATATGCCTCCTGACTTGATTGGAAATAATCTTCGAATTCATTCAATGATTATGTACAAATAAGGGATAAAGAGCTGACAAGAGCAGGATCCGCCGAGGACAATAGTGATGGACAAGATCGAAACCATGCGAGCCTTCATCGCCGTCGCGCAGGAAGGATCCTTCACAAGCGCGGGGCGACGGCTGGGCCTGTCGACCAAACTTGTCAGCAAATATGTCCAGCATCTGGAAGGCCAGTTGAAGACCCAGCTTTTCAACCGGACCACGCGCAGTGTGTCCCTGACCGACGTCGGCGCTGCCTATCTGGAACATTGCCGGCCGATTCTGGAGCAGATCGATGATCTGGATTCGCTTGTGCGTGAACGTCAGGGCGCCCTGGCCGGCCAGATCAGGCTGACGGCACCGACAGGCTTCGGCAGCACGAGGCTGAGCGAGGCGCTTGTCCCTTTCCTGCGCAAGCATCCGGATGTCGAGGTGGATATGCGCCTGACCGATCACCGGCTTGCCCTGGTGGAGGAAGGTCTCGACCTGGCGATCCGCATCGGAGCCTTGCGGGATTCCACCCTGATCGCTCGCAAGCTGGCCGGCATGCCGCTGGTTCTTTGTGCCTCACCGGATTATCTGAAGCGGCACGGCAGACCGCAGGACCCAAGAGCCCTTTCAACCCATGTCTGCCTAGTCGACAGCAATCAGACCGAACTCAACACCTGGCGGTTTCATTCCGGGGACGAAGAGCAGGTCATTCGGCTGCATGGTGCCGTCCGCTCCAACTCTCCCGGAGCCCTGGCCCGTATGGCAATGGGAGGTCTCGGCCTCACCATCGCGCCGCTCTATGCCATCGAGGACGCCCTGGCGGACGGACGGCTTGAGCGCGTGCTGCCGGAATACAAGACCGACACGTTCGGCCTCTATGCACTCTACCCGCCCAACCGGCACCTGACCCGCCGTGTGCGTGCACTGCTCGATCATCTGGCCGCAGTGTTCAGCTCCCGCTGGCCGGACTAATGGCAGGCGGCCTCACCGGAAAGGAGAGCTCGAAGGTTGCGCCACCGGCACCCGGCAGCAGTCGGATCGCTGCACCATGGGCCTTCAGGAGCGCCTGGACGATGCCAAGCCCCATGCCGGTGCCCCCGCTTTGCCGCCTTGTGGTGAAGAAGAGTTCGAAGATCTGGTCCTGATTGCCTTCGGAAATGCCCTCACCATCGTCTTGCACCTGAACTGTCAGGCCTTTCTCGTCGGGCACAGCAACAATCGATACCCTGGACGCGGCGTGGCGACGGGAATTGTCGATCAGGTTTTCAAAAACGATCCGGGCGTTTTCCGCCGACATAGGCAGATCCGCATCGCCGGACAGGTCGATTTCCAGCCCTTCGAAGCGTCTCCTGAGCGCGGTGGCAACTGCGCTCAGCCGACAACTCCCGCCGATCTCGACACTGTCGGCCCGGGCGAGATCTCGAAGTCGGTTCAAGAGCTTCGAGGCACGTTCGGTATCGTGCAGGATATTGCCCAGGAACTTCTCCCTGTCCGCTTCGCTCAGCTCTGCCCCTTCATCCTTCAACAACTCCGCCGCACCCTGGATAGAGGTCAGCGGCGTCTTCAACTCGTGAGTCACGTGGTTGGCGAAGGTGGAGATATAGTCGTTCCGATCGAACAGCTTGCGCGACATGTCCAGCATGCTTTCTGAAAGCGCATGGATCTCGCGGTTGCCGTGAATGGCAAGCGGCACCAATGCCTCCCGCTCGCCATTACCGATCGCCAGAGAACGCCGTGTCAGTGCCTTGATTGGTCCGGTGATGGCGCGCGCGAAAATGAAACCGACGACAAAAGTCGCAGCCAGCACAAAGACCACGACCCAGAAGACGGCCTCGCGCTTAACGAACATTTCCTTGAGAATGTTGCTGGGTGTTCGCGAGGCATAGACAACGCCCGCGACCCGGTCGCTCACGATAATCGGCATCGCGACAAAAACGCGAACGCTGGTTCCCCGGCTGATGGAATAGATCGGCTGCGGATTGTCGACGATGCGCTCGCGCAGCGCACTGGCATAATGTCCCGAAAGCGCTCTTTTGATCTCCTCCACATGGGCAAGCGACAGGCCGATATCCTCACGTCCGGCGATGATTACACCATTGAAATCCAGCACCCGGAATCCGGCCAGGGTCTTCTTCTGAGTTTCCTGCAGGATGCGGTCCACGGCTTGTCCGGCACTCAGGTATTCGAGAAGCGGTGGTTCGGCAGCCGGCCGTGGCGCCCCTCTTCCGGGCAAGACATTTGTGCGCGTGAGATCGAGTTCCGGAAGTTGCGGCGTCCAGCTTCCGCCCGGGTTCCGCAGATAGATGCTGCGACTGCCGGGCACCTCAGTAGCCTTCGCAACCTCCGGCCCCAAAGGCAGGTCGGCGCCACCGATCTCTTCAAGGCGCTGCGCCATTGCCGCGGCAATTGCCGCCGACTGCCCGATCAGCTCCGCTTCTGTCGTCTCGATGAGCTGGTTTTCATAGACGCGAAAGAAGGCGACACCTGCGAGAGGCACCAGCAGCATGATGCCAAGAACACCCGCCACCACGAGCGACAGCGGCGGACGCCATTTGTCTCGGAAGGTGCGCGACAGGATCATCCGCCGTTTCCATTCTCGACCCGGCAGGGCCCAAGCCGGAACCCGACGCCGTGCACGGTCTCGATGGCATCGCCGCATCCAGCGGTTCCAAGCTTGGCGCGGATGTTGCGGACGTGGCTGTCGATGGTGCGATCGGAGACGTGGATATTGTCCCGGTAGGCATTCTGGAGGATCTGCTCGCGGGTAAAGACGATCTTCGGCCGGGCCAGCAGGGTAGCCAGGATATCGAACTCGATGGCCGTGAGCGTGACAGGTGTTCCATCGACTGTCACATGGCGCTGCGACCGGTCAAGTTCGACTGCACCGAAACGCAGCGCAGGTAAGTCTTCAACCATTTCGGCAGCCGCGGGGGCGCCGTAGCGCTTAAGGATCGCGCCGACGCGGGCGATCAGTTCGCGCGGGCTGAAAGGTTTGGTCACATAGTCATCGGCGCCCAGTTCAAGGCCGACGATCCTGTCGATCTCGTCATCGCGTGCCGATAGAAACAGGATCGGCACTTCCGACGTGCGGCGCAGATGCCGACAGACATCCAGCCCGTCCATTTCCGGCAGGCCGATGTCCAGAACGATCAGGGACGGATTGCATAAAAGCGCCTTGTCGAGCGCTTCCTTCCCGTCAGCGGCAACTTCGAACACATAGGACGCTTTTTGAAGCGCGAAACAGATGACGTCCCGGATATGCGGGTCGTCATCGACAACAAGAATGGTTTGACCTGGCAAATGTCTCTTCCCGAAAAATGGCTCCCGCAGTTGCCTGCGGGAGCGTTACCAATAGCGAAGCACGGATCAGGTTTCCAGCCACCAACCATCCCGGCGCAACGTGCGGGGCAAGGCAAGATCCAGCTCGCCAGACGCAGCTTCCTCATCGCGTGACCGGAACCCGCGAACCCTTTCCCGCAACTTGCGGAAACTATTTGCCAGTTGAAGCCGGAACCGGGCAGCCACAGCCAGGAGGACCAGCATCACACCCAATATGCCTTCCGGCTCCGGCGCGGAACTGCCGGAAAGATTCAAGGACGGATAGGCGTTGGTCGAAACGCCTGCAACCTGCGGCAAGGGCACGTTTCGGTGAGAGGCCGTCGACGGTGTGCCATTCACCACATTTTCAGAGACGGCGACAAAGGACGTGAACCGGGTCTGAAGCGAATAGGTCAGGCCCAGATCGACGATTTCCTGCTTCAGTTGCGTGTCGGTGCTGCCACCGATCGTATAGGCGCGCTCCTTGTCGAAAATCTGCTCGCGTGCCCAGATCAGCGGCAGGGCCCGGCTGGAAACCGAGCTGCCATCGACAGAAGACTTCAGGTCGATTTCAAGCGGCAGTCTGGCAGCATGTCCGTTGACCAGACCGTTGATGAAAATCGTGTGCTTGCCACCGGCAGCGTATCGCCCCATCACGCGCACCGAGCCGCCTTCGAACAGATCAGGTATCCGGGCCGGGCTCTGTCCCTCAACCTTGAGACCGTTCCAGTCGATGGCGATGTCTG
This sequence comes from Labrenzia sp. R5_0, assembly GCF_017743835.1. Classification (NCBI taxonomy): domain Bacteria; kingdom Pseudomonadati; phylum Pseudomonadota; class Alphaproteobacteria; order Hyphomicrobiales; family Stappiaceae; genus Labrenzia; species Labrenzia sp. R5_0. The sequence continues at coordinate 190,663 of NZ_JAGHRK010000002.1, forward strand.
TCAGGAGCGGTGTCTTCAGGTTCGCGGCAAGGCTTTCCGCCGCTTCGCCCGCATCTTCTCCCAAAGCCACATAGCGGGCATAGCCCCTGCCCTCTGTGGCCATCGCATCCAGCAGGAACCGGTTGACCGAGTTGCCGACGCCGAAGGCATAGATACGCGCCTTGCCGATACGGCTCGCGACACTCGAGATCACGGTCGCCTCGTCGCCGATATAACCGTCGGTCAGAAAGACAACGATGCGTGTGGTGTTTTCCGGTTGCACCTGATCGAAGGCGGTGTTTACGGCCTGGTTGATTTCCGTCCCGCCACCGGTCGAAAGGCCAGCCACGAACTTCAAGGCCTGCCGCTTGTTTCGCTCCGTTGCCAGAACAGCATTTCCGGCAAATTGGGAGGTTTTATTGGAAAAGCGGAGGATGCGGAAATAGTCATCAGAGCGCAGAGACTTGATCGCTGCCGTCATGAAGGTCTTGCTCGCTTCGATCGGCTGCCCGCTCATGGACCCGGATGTATCCAGCACGAAGACAAGCTCGCGCTGGCCAATCATGTCTTCAGCCGGCAGTTTCGGCGGCTCGATCAGCAGCGAAAAATAGCCCCCGCCATCGGCTTCGTACCGGGACGAGACACCGGCAGCAACATCGCTCTGTGAGGCAAGCTCGTAACGCAAAACGAAATCCCGATTGTCGATGGCCCTGCCGGACTTGAAGCGGACTGTCCGCATTTCGCCCTGGCTTGAAACCTCCAGTGCATGGGTATCGCTCGACAGCCGCGAGACAGGCATCGGTGCCTTGAGAGCAAGTTCCAGCGACACCCGCCTCGGATCGATTTCCTTCGGAGCATTCTGCCCGATGACCTCCGGATAGGCCGGAAGCTTGTCGATCTGCCAGCCGGAGACTGTTTCACTGTGCTTGAAGGCAGCAGGTTTCGCAAAGGCGGCTTCATCGCTCGCATATTCGGTATCGCCGTATCCTGGACTGTCGTCCCTCGGCACACTCTTGTCCGCGATGTTTTGCGAATGCTTCAGGGCGGCTTGCGCGCCCAGCCCCTCGTAACGCGGCCCCACCACCATCGGCATTACCAGCTCATAGGCGCCGTCGGTCTTGGGGACGGTCTGGGCGTATTCCAGTGTCACCTTCACCGGGCGACCGGGCATCAGATGCGCAATATCCTGGGTGAACATGTTGGGCCGGTGCTGCGTCAGAAGGGCAGCGGCCTTGCCTTCCCGTTTCGCCTTCTCGAAGGTTGCCTTGGCATCTTCCTTCTTCTTCATCCGCGCCACGATGGTCTCGCCGTCGAGATCCATCCGCATGGCGTGAATGGCCGCCTTCTGGTTCAGCGGAAACAGGTAGGTCGCATCGAGCGGCAGCTTGGTCGGGTTCAGGAAGGTCTGCGTCAGTTCCACATGGGCAACATCGCCTTCAACCTCGACCTTGTAGTCGGCCTTCAGAAGCGGCAGATGGATCTCCTTGCCACCGGCAGTGGCAACCACGGTGCCGGACAGATCGTCGAGGTCTGGCTCAGCTGAAGCCGGCAGCGCTGAAAGTGTGCCAAAGACGATGGCCAGCGAGGCTGCCAAAGTGGCTTTCAGAGTTGGTTTTAGAGAACTGGCAGACGCCAATGGGGACAGGAACGTCATATGCGTTTCTCCTTTTGGGCAGGGAAAATACCGGAAGTGCGGGTGTTGAGATCGAGCGCAGCCCCTGCGGCGGCCTCAAAGGCGGCGCGTTGCGGCTCGTCTAGTGTCCACGGGGTAATTCGCTGAATGCTGGTCCAGGTGGTGCCGGGCCGTTTCAGCCACAGCCAGATCGCCTCGGCGATGTTGTGGGTCGTCTCGCCGGTGCTGGAGGTAAAGGTGACGGCAACGCGCCAGTCACCTCCGGTTTTCGACCGGGCCCGGTAGAGCGCTGTCGGAACCGGTTCGAAACGGCTGCCGAGAAAGGTCACGTCGAAGCCGAGCCCGCGCAGGCAATCGTCCGGGGCGTGCAGATGGCGCAGCGGCGAAGAGGTGTGCACCAGCGTCAGTGCCATCGGCCCGTAGCGCCGCTTCTGGGCGTGGCCACCATATTGCCGGAAGTATTGCTCCTCGATCGGCAACAGCGCCTCGTCGACACCGACCTCACCCGCCAGTGTCAAAGGCAATGGCTGCGGCCTGGTCGAAGAAGAAACATCAAGCGCGTGCCGCGGCAGGCTGACGATGAACAAGGCAAGGCTCAGGAACACCAGTGCAGACATCTTCTGCAAGGGCCGCGACATCACCGGCAAGCTGAAGACAGCCCGGGCAGATCGCCACTCAGCGGGACGTGGCTTGTAAAACGCCAGCACCGGTGCCATCGACAGAAGAAGCGTCAGATAACCGATAAAGTCGTGGAGCGGCTGCGCCATGACATCGGCCTCAAGGACACTTTCCGGATAGGCAATGCCGACGGCAAGCAAAGCGATGCGCAGAGAATTGCCGATCAGAGCCAGCCCGAGCGCAATGCCAATCCAGAGTCCGGCAGTCAGCAGGTTCGCCCGGTAAAGCGCAGTCAGGATGACCAGAAAGGACATGGCGAGCATCAGCCCGGATGTGCCCGAGCAAGGCAGGTCCACCAGAACGTCCTTGCCGGCAAGTCCGATCCGGATGCCTGAGCACGAGAGATTCGAAAAGAAGAGGCCGAGACCGCCGCAGGAAAGCTTGGCCGACAGTTCCTGCAGCGGATAGCCGAGCAGCCGTTGCAGAATGCGCTCGACCGGCAGAGTGAACAGAAACAGGACGGACAGCCAGAAGGGGGAAACGGCTCTCTGCCTCTCCCCTGTCCGCAATAGGGTCGCCAGCGCGAAGACATCAATTGCCAGCGCCAACCCGCCAATCACGTTGATCGCCAGAATCTGGCTTGCCAGCCGGATCAGCGCCGCCGCCAACAGGAGCAGCACTGCCATTTGCCGGTGCCCGATCGAGTTCTGCCGAACCGGGCTCGTCATCGACCAGAGCACCAGGGCTGCCACCGCGACCAGATAGAGCGCGCCGGTGGATGGGTAGGACGGGTCAGTCCATGTGCCGATCAGCCAGCGCAGCGGCTCGTAGGCAAGAAGCAGCGAGGCCAGGAGGAAGGCCAGTGAGGTCGGGGAAGAGGTTGCCAGGCGGGTCATGGCACCTGTTGTGCCAAGCCCGCTTGCAGGCCTTTGTCAGCCTATGTGCAGATTTTGCGCATTTTGCCGGACAACTGGCCGGAAACGCCCGCGCCGGTGGCCTTGCCCCAGGAAACGATGACCGGTCGTTCCAACCCGTCCAGTGGCATGATCCTGCAGGCGATGCCAAATACGGAAGAGACGGTCGCTTCCGTCAGCACTTCCGTTGTCGGACCATTGGCGGCGATCCGTCCCTTTTCGAACAGCACAACGTGATCGGCGTAGCGCATGGCCATGTTGAGATCATGCAGGACAATGACGAAGCTTCGGTCCTCGGATCGGCTCAGGTGCTTGACGAGATCCAGCAACTCAAATGCATGGGCAATATCCAGATGGTTGGTCGGTTCGTCCAGGAAGATCCGGGGCGCATCCTGCGCCAGTGTCATGGCAACCCAGGCACGTTGCAGCTGCCCGCCGGAAAGCTGGGCGAGAGCCCGGGTTTTCAGTTCGGTCATTTCGGTGATTTCAAGTGCACGGTCGCAGGCAGCCCTGTCCGCTGCCGATGGCCCGCCGAACCGGCTTCGATGCGCAAACCGCCCCATCAGCACCAGATCCTCAACCGAAAGATCCGACGGTGCATCGGGCGACTGGGACAACATGGCGACCTGGCGCGCAAGATCCTTCTGTGACCAGTCGCCAAGCGCCCTGCCTGCGATTTCCACATTGCCGGCATCCGGCCGGTGCAGACCGCGCATCACTTTCAGGGCCGTCGATTTGCCGCTGCCGTTCGGTCCGCAAAAGGCAATGATCCTGCCATCGGGCAGGTCGAGGCAGACCTCGTCCAGCGCCGGTGCGCCGTCATATGCGGCACTGACACGATCGAGACTGGCCAGAGTGTCAGGCATGGGATTGCCGTCCTTTTACAAGCAGATAGAGAAACAGCGGCGCACCGACGAGCGCAGTCAACGCGCCTGCGGGCAATTCCAGCGGTGGCGCGATGATCCGGGCCAGCGTGTCGGCTGCCAGCACCAGGAAACTTCCGGTCAGAGCCACGGAAACCAGATATCCGGACCGGAACTGACCGTGGAAGATCCGTGCAACATGCGGCGCGACCAGGCCGACAAAACCAATGGCACCGACATGGGCCGTTGCGATGGCCGTCAGGAAAACGGCAACTGCCAGCAGGCAGAACTGGGCCTTGTCCAGCGACAGGCCGGTCACGGCAGCGCTTTGAGGATCAAGTACGAGTTGCCGCAGTGTGAGCTGTTGCCACAACAACACCGGGATGATTGCGACTAGGCCGAGACCGACCGCCAGAACGTCCTGCCAGTGGGCTGCACCAACCGAGCCCGTCAGCCAGGTCAGTGCCTGACTTGCCCTGTAGACAGGTCCGAGAATAATCAACAGCGTGACCGCGGCCTTTGCGAGTGCTGCCAGGGCAATACCGTACAAGATGATCTTCAGCGGCTTGCTGCCTGCCCGATCGAGCGATGCCAATGCGATCACCAGGGCACCGAAGACGGCCGCCCCGGCGATGGCGGCCAGAGGCTGCCAGTGAATGGAGACTGTCAGATTGTTCGCCTGATCGGAAAATAGCCACAAGAACAGCACGACGCCAACCGCCGCACCGTCGGTAATGCCCAGAACCGAGGGCGACGCCATGGGATTGCGCACGACCCGCTGCAGCAAGGCACCCGCTAGGGCAAGCGCCGCTCCGGCCAGTATGGCAAGGGCAACACGGGGCAAGCGGAGGGTCCAGACGATTACTTCATCCATGCGGCTGCCTTGCCCGGCCAGCGCCGCGACAACACGTTCCGGCGGCATGAAGCTGGACCCGATGCCCGTTGCAGCCAGCGTCAACGCAAACACGAGCAGCATGACCGGCAGCAGCCTGAAAAGTGGAAATGCGCCTGCCATCACGCTGCCAGCCCTTTCCGCCTGTGAAGCAGATGTACCAGCATCGGCACACCGACAAGCGCAAGAACGGCACTCATCGGCGCTTCACCGGGCGCAACGACAATACGCGCAAGAATATCGGCAAGGACTGCGATCAGGGCACCGGTCAGAAGGGAAAGCACGATCAACTGCCGTGTCGACGGCAGGGCGCCGTCGGTCAGACGCCGGGCAAGATGCGGCGCAACCAGCCCCAGAAACAGCACCGGGCCCGCCATCGCCACCGCCCCCGCCGCAAGCAGGGCCGCAAGACCGAGCGCCGTCAATCGGACTGCGCCAACATTGACACCCACAGACCGGGCACTGGCATCGTCGAGGCGCAGCACATCCAGCGGTGTTGCCAGAAGAAGGCTGCCTGCGACCCCGATGGCAAGCGACGGCAACCCGAGTTGCAACAACCCTATAGGCCTGTCGGAAAAACTGCCCGACAGCCAGAACAGCAGTGTCTCAAGAGCGCTTTCGTCGATCAGCAGCAAGGTCTGCGTGAAGGACGCCAGCAGCGCGGCGACGGTAAATCCGGCCAGCAACGTGGTTGCCGGATTGCCTGCACCGCCAGTGGACGCTGAAATCGAAAAAACCAGGACCGTTGCCGCCAATGCGCCCATCACTGCTGCCATGCCGATACCGGCAAGGCTTGCCACTCCGAAGACCGTCACACCGAAGGTCACGAACAGCGCACCACCTGCATTGACCCCGAGCAATCCCGGCTCTGCCAGCGGATTGCGCGTAACCGATTGCATCAACAGGCCGGAAAGGCCGAGAGAGGCCCCGCAAACCAAGCCGATCGCGGTTCTTGGAAGACGCAACGTCGTCACAATCAGCGCATCTGCGCCCTCGCCCCCCAAGAGCGCGGAAAGGACCGTATGAGGCGTATAGAAGGTCAGTCCGGCATGCAGGCTGAAAATGACAGCCGCGCACAGCGCCAGACACAATGCAATCGCCGGCCGCCTCATGCGCCCTCTCCCCTCCGATTGACAAATCAACGGCCCGTCCATACACGGGCTTAATACTGGAGGCAAATATTCAACTTTTTGGAGTCATTCTAATGAAGATCTGGTCACGCCTGCTGTGCGCCCTGCCGCTGTTTGCAATGCTGGCATCGGCCCCTGCGATTGCTCGCGATGTCACCGACAGCATGGGCACCGTCACGGTTCCGGACGCCCCGAAACGGATTGTCGTCCTTACCAATGAAGGCACGGAAGCGCTGCTGGCACTGGGCGTGACGCCGGTGGGCGCGGCCAATTCCTGGAATGGCGATCCCTGGTGGGACCATATTTCCGATGCCATGGACGGAGCAGAACCTGTCGGCAAGGAAAGCGCGGTGAACCTGGAACTGATCGCGGCTCTGGAGCCCGACCTGATCCTGGCAAACAAGCAGCGGCACGAGGAAATCTATCCGCAGCTGACTGCAATCGCCCCGACCGTCATGTCCAAGGAGCTTCGTGGTGACTGGAAAATCAACTTCCGCCTCTATGCCGAAGCACTCGGCAAGGAGCAGGAAGCAGATGCAGCCATCGCCGATTACGATGCTTCAGTCGCAGACCTTCGCGAGAAACTTGGTGACCACCTCAACGAGGAAGTTTCCGTGATCCGTTTCGTGCCCGGCCAGATCCGCATCTATCAGCTCGACAGTTTCTCCGGTGTGCTTTTGAAAGACATCGGCTTTCACCGGCCGGCGAACCAGAATGTGGAAGAATTTGCCATCCGCACCGGCAAGGAGAACATTCCGGATATGGACGGCGACCGGATCTTCTATTTCACCTATGACTCTGGCGATGGCAAAGGCACGTCTCTGGAAGAAGAAGTGCTTGCCGATCCGTTGTGGCAGTCCCTGTCCGCCGTCAAGGCGGGCAAGGTGCACCAGGTCAGCGATGCCATCTGGAACACCGCCGGTGGCATTCTGGCTGCAAAGCTGATGCTTCACGACATTGCCGGCATTTACGGCCTCGACTAGAAAACCGTTCGGCTTTCGCTTGAACGGAAGCCGTTCCCCCACAGGCACCGCCCTGAGATTGCGGATAAGCGGGTTCTCACCGGCACCGACCGGTTGCCTTGCTGTCCGTCATTGAAAACAGAAGGGTAAGCCATGACCACCGACACTTCCTCGCAGTTGCGGCTCGGCCGCATCGCCGCAACACTGGGCGTCAGCGATATTGAACGTTCCCGTACACTCTACCGGGAAATCTTCGGCCTGGAAAAAGTGTTCGAAAACGGCAGTCCGGTTGGCTTCATGATCCTGAAGAAGGACGAGGCCGAATTGCACCTGACACTCCAGAAAGGCTACCGGGCTCCGCCATTCAATCAGGCCCACATCATGGTGTCCGACGCTGACGCCGCCTGCCGGGCCTGCGAGCGCCATGGTTTGCGCATCGTCAAGCGCCTCCAGAACAAGGACTACGGCCTCAGAGCCTTCGTCTTCGCCGATCCGGACGGCAACCGGATCGACGTTGCCGAGGAAATCTGACCTGGCCGACCTGCTATCTGGTTGCCAGCTGGTGGGCGGCGAATTCGCCCATCAGCTTCATGAAGTCTTCCGGCGGCGGAAAGCCTTCATAACGGTGCCTGGCAGGCGTTTCCGCCCAAGGCAACTTGCTGGCAGTCATTGTTTCCATGAAAGGTTCTGTCCAGTGGAGGTCGTCGAGCAGGACCGAGCGGACATTGACGATTTCGTCGTACCCGGGAATACGCGTGAACATCCAGGTCTTGCAGTCCGGGCAGAAGTAATGATCCGCCTCAGGTCCCTGCAATCCCCCTTTGACCGGCGTACCTTCGGTCACCTTGAACGCGGGCGCCGGCATGATCGCCGTCAGGGAATAGGCGCTGGAACTCATTTGCTGGCACCCTCTGCAATGGCAGGCACAGGTGATCAGCGGCGGCGCGGAAACCTCGAAGCTCGTGTGGCCACAACGGCATGTCCCCTTGAGTGAAAAAGTCTCTTGCGTCATGTCCGGCTCCATCTGGTTCGGCTGGCCGTTTGGCCAGTGGCGACGGCAACTTGCAGAGGTTTGCGTCTCCATTCAAGTGTCTTCTGGCCTGTGGCAATTGCTGACGAGCCTGGCCAGAACATTCACCACAAGGCTGTAATCAGCCTCGGAGATTCCCTGCATCGCCTTTCTCCGCAAGGTGGTTTGGCGTTCCATCGCACTTCTGTGGACGTCCCTGCCCTTGTCGGTAAGCCGCCAGAAATCTTCCTCGGACCGAAGAAGCCCCCGGTCTGCAAGACTGATCAGAACCTTGTGCAGGTCCCTTACCTCCAGCATGGGATCAAAGGTCTCTCTCAGCCGGCCAAACGGCATTCCTGCTGCACTTTCGGCAAGCGTATTGAGCACCTGCCAGTCGGCTCGCTCAAGCCCCAGGTCAGACTGGATGGCCTCGATCGCCTTGGTAAGACATTTATCGGCAGAGCGGATCCAGTACCCGATCGGGCGCGTGGAACCCTGCGTTTCAAATGGGATCGTCATGACATGCTCCCTCGACTTCGCAAACGCGAAGGGGCGGCATCTCCGCCACCACAGTCGGGGGTTCTTGCCGGACGGCGTTTATGCCGCCTGACCGAACAAAGCCTTCACGTGTGAAGGGACCGGGGCTTACCCGGGCGACAGGCCCAACCGGTCACGCCTTTTTCGACAACCTTCAGGTAACCGGACCGCGGCATCCTTGCAATATTGACGACGTACCAAGAAGCCGGGATGGAACAAAAAAACGTTGGCCGGCCTGGTACCCGGTCAAACTTTCTCCAGCAATGGCCGGAGAGAGGGATGAATGTTCGGGCTTTCTTCCCGGATGAACCGCAGCAGGGCCTTCTCGTTTTCATGCAGGATACCGTCGCGGCCAATGCGCTCCACCAGCCAGGTGGCTTCGTCTTCCGTCACCACCTCATTGGCGGCAATCTCCGCAAGCATCTCGTTTCCGCGGGCGGTGAACGGGTCAGGCGTGTCGCCATAGGCGTCACGAATACCGCCGACACCACCGCTGAACATCTTCTTGAAAAAACCGCCGAGCCCACCTTCAAATCCGCCGGGCTGTTCCAGCCAGTTTTCACGCTCGAGGGCAATCTTGCGGGAGGGTGGCGTGAAACCGGACATCGCCATCATGTAATTGGCAACCGCCTTGGCAAAGAGCTCCGACCAGCCGGGAGCATTTTCCGCCTCTATTGTCGCGTCATTGAGATCGAACAGTACCTCGGCCTCAGCCTTCGAAATGGCAACGCCGCGACTGCCGGCACCGGCATAGAGCACCCGGCGCAGCAGCTCCACTTCAGCCTCGGCAATGACGCCGGGCTTGAGGTCCAGGCCCGAGCGCGTCGGCCCTTTCCCCGAAATCACGCTGTCCGCCACAGCCCGCAGTGCAAACTGTTCGAGACTTTCCGGCGCTTCGCGGGCTTTTTCCAGCACATGCAGCACGGCGTCCAGCTCGGTTTTACCGCAGATATGACCGTCCGCCATGATCTGGGTGACCAGCCAGGCAGCCTTGTCCTCGGATACATAGCCCTCGGGTTTTGCCTGATGCACCAGGATATCGAGGATGGCTTCGGGAAAGAGTTCGTACCAGGTGTCGTGATAGGTGATGTCGGCATTGTTCAGCCGAAAAAGAGCCTCGCCTTCTTCAACGGACACAGCCATGTCGCCGTAAACATAGCGGCGCACGTTGATGACATCATCCTCACTGAGATGTCCCGCTGCTATTCTGGCAGTCACGAATTCATTCAACGTCGGTTTGGCCATGCTGTCCCCCTTGAAAACCGGAACGACTATTGCCGAAATTTCTTGAAGTTACCCTAAAACCGAACCGACAAAAAAAGGGAGCCGCGAGGGACGGCTCCCTTATCCGTTTCCCGTGCGCGGGGTGGGGCCGCCGGGGGTGGGAAACGGCTCCGGCCGGTGTGATCGGCCGGAGTTTTTCAGGTGTTCTGCGCCAGATCAGCCGCGGTGGTGTTTACCCCATCCCTGACCTTGGCCATGACCTTGGCCACGACCTTCGCCATCACCATGGCCGTGACCTTTCTTCCAGCCGTGGCCCTTGTCCGGACCATGGCCGCCTTTCCGGCCACCCTTGAAGTCCGCCTTGGTGATCACGCCGTCGTTGTTGCGGTCGGCGCGCTCCAGCATGCGGTCCTGGTGTTTGCTCTGTTCTTCCGCGGTAATCCCGAGGCTGCCGTCGGCATCGGCACGCTGGAACATGTCGACCACCCGGTTCTCGTTGATCGAAAGCCACAGCGGACCGAAATCCTGAAGCGTGAACGAGCCGTTGCCGTCGGTGTCGGCCAGAGCAAACAATTCACCGCGCCTTGCATCGAATTCCTCGCGGCTCACCTTGCCGTCCGCATCAGTGTCGAACATGCCCAGGAACATGCCTCCCGGGCCGCCGTGACCACCACGACCCATGTGGTGTCCGCCTTGTCTCATTTGCGGACCACCGCGCCAGCCGTGCTCACCACGGCCGCCGCGCTCGGCGCGCTCTCCGCGCTCTCCACGCTCTCCACGCTCTGCTCTTTCGCCACGCGGGCCACGATCATCGTCGTCATCGTCGGCCATAGGGCCACGCGGACCGCGAACACGTTCAACGGTTCCGTTGCCGTCACGATCCAGCATGTTGAACATGCGGTTGGCGAGAAAATCCGCTTCTTCCTGGGTTACAGTGCCATCGCCGTCACGGTCGAGGAACTGAAATGCCCTGACCATGCGGTCATTGGAGCGGGTGAGAAATTCGGCCTTGAATTCCTCCAGACTGATCTCGCCGTTGCCATCTGCATCGGCCGACGTGAACTCCTGCGTCCGGACTTCCTCGATTTCAGCCTTGGTGATGACACCGTCTTCATTGACATCGAAACGTTCGAACAGCTGCTCGGCGCGTTCCTTGCCACCGCGCATGCCATGACCCCGGCCGAAGCCGTATCCCGGACCACCGCGCCCATCCATAAGCGCGACACGCTGTCCGTCGGTCTGCTGAATTTGTTGCCCCCCGTCCTGGTTTGCAGTCGCGTTCTGGGCGGAAGCGGACAGGCCGGCCGTCAGCGCGGTACCCGCGACGCTCGCAGCCAGGGCGGCAATTGCAATCTTCTTGAACGGTTTCATTCCAACAACTCCTTGGTTCGTTGATGAGCTGAAGGTAGGCAGCAATTGTCGCAGGAATACCGTCCGAATGGGCCCGAAGTGTCGCCATCTGTCCCGGATGGGCACTGCGACACACTTTGTTACAAGTTCCGGTCGCGCAAGCGCGTTCCGGAGACTATTTTTACCTTAGAAACAGTAGGATCACAGCGCCCGGCCGGTTTGAGACCAATCCCGGCAGGCCAGATTGGAGAGACACTTGAGCGATCCGAGCCCGCATATCCTGGTGGTGGACGATCACCGCGACATCCGCGAAACCCTTGCACGCTACCTCGTCAAGAACGGACTGCGCGCAACCGTGGCGGAAAATGCCGCACAGGCGCGCAAGACTTTAAAGGCGGCGTCCATCGATCTTGTCGTCCTGGATATCATGATGCCGGGCGAGGACGGACTGTCCCTGTGCCGTCATCTGGTGGAAACCGGCTCCATGCCCGTGATCCTGCTGACCGCGATGGCAGACGACACAGACCGGGTGATCGGTCTGGAAATCGGTGCCGACGATTATGTTACTAAGCCCTTCAACCCCCGCGAACTGCTCGCGCGCATTCGCGCGGTTCTGCGCCGTACATCGCTTGTGCCGAAGGAACGCGATCCGATCGAGCACGACAGGCTTCATTTCGACGGTTGGTCGCTGAATGTCTCGCGTCGAGAGCTTCTGGACCCGGAAGGGACTTCGGTGGCCCTTTCCAGCGGTGAATTCCAGTTGCTGTGCGCCTTCCTCAAACGTCCGAAAATGGTGCTGAACCGCGACCAGCTGATGGACCTGACAACCGGTCGGACACCCGCCGTCTTCGACAGGTCCATCGACAACCAGGTCTCCCGTCTGCGCCGCAAGATCGAGATCGATCCGAAAGACCCCAAACTCATCAAGACCGTCTGGGGCGGCGGCTACATGTTCACCGCGGAAGTGAGAGACACGGCCGAATGACGACACGTCCGACGCCTCGCCCGATCCTGTCCCGTCTCTGGCCGAGCACCCTCGCCTCGCAGCTGATCATTCTGCTGCTCGCAGCCATCGTCGCGGCACAGGCCTTCAGCATCTGGATCTTCCAGGACGAGCGGCGTATCGCGCTCGTGGCGGCGGCCCGTGACAACCTTCTGTCGCGCGCTGTTTCCCTGGCGGAGCTGATGGAAGATACACCTGCAAACCTGCAGGACAGGATCCTTGTGGCCAGCAGCAGCCGGTTCGCAGTGTTCTGGCTTGGCGACAAGCCGCTGGCACCGGCGCCCGGCAACTCGCGTTTCGAAAAACGCCTGCAGGGCTACATGGCCGAAAGGCTGGAACACGGCCAGACTGTGCATCTCAACATTCTTGCCGACGAAAAACGTGGACCGCGTGGCCGCGAGGCAGACGACGATGATCATCCGAAGTGGCGCGACGAGCCACGGCACGAACGCCCTTCGAAACTGCGCAAGATCATGAACAAGCCGGAAGACCTGTCGCTGTCTATCCAGATGAGTGACGGGCGCTGGCTGAATGTCGCCACCAGCTATCGCCCGCCAGCCGGCGATTTTCTGCCCCTGGTCGTGCAGCTGTCGATTACCGCCCTGCTGATGGTGCTCATTATCGGTTTTGCCGTCCGCCGCGTGACCCGGCCCTTGAAGGAACTGTCCGTGGCTGCCGAGAAGTTCGGCCGCGGCGAACAACAGAAGCCACTGACACCCAGCGGGCCGAGCGAAGTCCGCTCGCTGACGAACGCCTTCAACGACATGCAGGACCGCCTGACACGGTTTGTCAGGGACCGCACACGGATGCTGGCCGCCATCAGTCACGATCTCAGAACCCCGATCACTTCATTGCGCCTGCGGGCCGAGTTCATCGAGGACGAGGAAAACCGCGACAGGATGATCGAAACCCTGGAAGAAATGGCCGCAATGACGGAAGCCGCGCTGCGTTTCGCCAGGGACGACGCCCAGGCGGAAACAGCGGAAAACGCCGATCTTGGTGCGATCCTGGAGGCACTTGCAGGCGACCAGCAGGACCTTGGCCACAAATGCACGGTTGAAACGGAAGAACGCATCGTGCTTCCGTGCCGTCCGGTGGCCTTGAAACGGGCCCTGAGGAACCTGATAGAGAACGGGATCCGCTACGGAGACGGCGTCTCGGTCCACGCGGCCAGATCCGCCGGCGAAGCCATCATCCGCATCACCGACAAGGGTCCCGGCATCCCTGAGGAAAAGTTGAAGGACGTCTTCGAACCCTTTGTCAGGCTTGAAGAATCCCGCAGCGAAGAAACGGGCGGCATCGGCCTGGGATTGGCGATCACCCGTTCGATCATCCATGCACATGGCGGCCGGATCGAGTTGAAGAACCGTCCGGAAGGCGGTCTTCAGGCCGACGTCAGATTGCCGCTCGGGGCGGGCAAATAGACTGGATCAAATACCGCGTGGCACAAGCGTTCCCGAGATCAGATGCGACAGCACCGAGGGAACGGGCGGGATACGGCTGACAGGAAACAGCACATTGTCGCGCAAAAAGGGCAGCAACCGGCTGTCACTTTGATAGGCCGGCGTGAACATCGCGCTGAACGCCTGATAGACACCCACATGCCAACGTCTGGCCCTGCCGTAGGCAGGGAGAGCCTGGTCAAGCGGCAGGGTCTCCAAAGACTTTGCCAGGGCGGCAGCGTCCAGCAGAGCCATGTTCGCGCCCTGCCCGAGCTGCGGGCTCGCCCGGTGGGCGGCATCGCCGACAAAGGCAATCCTGTCACCCCAGGGCTGGCGCAAGGTGCCGTGGCTGTAGCGCGCCATGGTCATTTGCTCCGGATCCGTGATCTGCTCCAGAAAGGGTCCGGCATCGGGCCAGATCGACAGCGCCGTGTCCTTCCAGGCTGCCAGCCCGCCCTTGAGCCAGTCTTCATATGCGTCCTGGCGAAGTGACCAGAAGAACGCGGCCTTCCGCCGGTCCTGTCCCGGCATGAGGCCGACAGGCAACACACCAATCATGTGGTCTGCACCGCGATAGCGCTGGGAAAGATGATCCTCGGGCAGACCGCCGGAAACCCAGTCGACAGTTCCCCAGATCGCACCGAACGACAGTGCGCGCGCTTTCAGCGGCGACAGAACCGAATTTGCGCCCGACGCATCGATGATCAGGTCGAAGGCCTCGGAAAAGCTGCCATCGGCGAAACGCAGTTTCCCGTCCTGGTGACCGGTGATCCGGCAATCCGTGTGCCAGTAAAGCGCACGGGTCAGCACCTTTTCATAAAGTGCGGAAAACAGCGCGGCCCGGTGGATACCAAGCCCCGGCACTGCGCCATAGTCCACGTCAAGAACCCGTCTGCCGGTTTGCGACGACCTGCCAAGCACACGCTTGATCGGTGTTGCGTGCTTCAGCACTACATCCGCGACACCAGCCAGCTCCAGGACTTCAAGCCCGACAGGCTGGATCATCAAACCCGAACCGATGGGAACCGGTTTGCGGAATTGTTCAAACAGGGAAATCCGGTGGCCCAGACGCTCCAGAAGAATGGCTGTGGCCAGTCCTCCGATCCCGGCCCCGACAATGGCAATGTTCATCGGGCAATCACTTCATGAATGGAAACATCCTTTTGACCAGAGTCTGCCGGCAAGCACAATATGCTCCGGCACCCGTGCCGCGGATGAACGCAAGGCGTTCGCCGAGAGGAGCCGGGGCAACTTCGGCACCGGGTGCTCAACGCCTTGCCTGAAGGCCACCGGCGTAAGTGGCCTCATCGACCGGTTCGAGCCACTCCGCCGTCGCACCGTCCTGTTCTTCCTGTATGGCCAGATGGACAAGTGAGGTGTTCGGTCCGGCACCATGCCAATGTTTGACGCCAGGCGGGATCCAGATGACATCACCTGGCAGTATCGACAGTTTCTCCTGCCCCCACAGATGCACAAAACCTGCCCCTTCCAGTATCTGAAGGGTCTGTCCGAGCGGATGGGTATGCCAGTGAGTACGTGCCCCCGGTTCGAACGTCACCCGCAATGCGCGCACGCGCGCTGGCGCGGGCGCCTCGATCACCGGGTCCTGCCAGACCGTTCCAGTGAAATAATCCGGATTTGCACGTCGCGATGGCCTGGAACCGGCCTCGAATACGGTCAGGACACTCATGGACACCTCCTCGCAAGTCTCTGCCACCATGCGCACGGATCGGGCCGCCCAGTTTCCTGCCGGCCGAATGCCCTCTTACTTGGCGGCAGATACTGGAGCCGAAACGTCTTGACGCTTCACCGCACGTGGCCAGTTGATCAGAACAACACCGAAAATGGCAAGGCAAATTCCGGCAAAGGTCTCCAGATCCAGCGACTCCGACAGGAATACGACACCGAGAAAGACACCTACGCCTGAGCGCAGATAAGCCTGACTGGCCGTTCCCATTGCCCCAAGGGTCGACAGCAGACGGAAATAGATCAGAAATGCCAGCGCGGTGCACGCGAGCGAGAGCGTCAGCGCGGCAACGATGCCGGTCGTATCCGGCGTCAACTGCCAGGGCCGGTCGACGATGAGGCTTGCCGGGACCAGCACAACCGATGCGCAGATGAGCGTTCCCGCAGCCGGCACAATGGGCGGCAGGCCTGCAAAGACACGGCCGCGCAGGGCCGCGATGCCATAGAGCGCAGCCCCGAACAGGACGACAAGCTGCGGCACAAGGTTCCTGCCGATATCCTCAAGCGCACCGACACCGACGATCAGCACGATACCGGCAAAGCCGAACAAGGCGCCGGTGAGTTGCCGGGCACCTGGCCTTTCGCCGTGGTTCAGCAGCAGGAACGAAAAGGCGAAGACCCAGAGCGGCGAGGTTGAATTCAGAACGCTGGAGACGGCCGTCCCGGCATATTGCTGGCCCCACGCAAGCATCAGCCAGGGTCCTGTGCTGTTGACCAGGGACTGGATGAAGAACTGCTTCCAGTTTTGCCTGTCCAGCGGCATGGGAATGCCTCTTGCAGCCATGATGGCCAGCAGCGCCAGCGCAGCAAGAGACACACGGATGGCAATCAGCGTCGCAGGCGGAAACGATGGCAGCGCCAGGCTGATCCACATGTAGGATGAGCCCCACAGCAGAGCGAGCACGCCCAAAAGCGCCAGTTCGATGGATCTGTTTTGCATGGCTGCTGGCTTAACCGTTCACGTCGCGGCTGTCGGCGGGAGCCTCGTCGCGCTCGTCCATGCCATAGTCGCGCAGCACCTGCGCCACCCGCAAACGGTAATCGTTGAAATAGCTGTTCCGTCCGGCACGCTGCGCCTTGCGATGCTGCGTGAGCTGCCGCCATTCATTCAGCGCGGCTTCGTCGCGAAAGAAGGAGACCGACAGTAATTTCTCCGGATTGGTGAGGCTCTGGAATCGCTCGACGGACAGGAAGCCGTCGATCTGTTCGACCAGGGGCTTCATCTCGGCAGCCATGTCGAGATAAGCCTGTTTCTTGTCCGCATGCGGGATCACTTCGAAGATGACGGCAATCATTTGAGTTTCTCTCCCATGCCATGCGGTGCAGAGGCCAGTTTCAGAAACGTGCGGTCTTCCCGCAAGATGAATTTTTCCTTCATGGCAAAAGCATAGTTCTCCTGCCCCAATGGGTCCGCGGCAAGCCGCGCCCGGTAGGCTTCATATGCCGCAAGGTTCTCGATGGAATAAACACCGTACGCCAGCGTCGTCGAGCCTTCGTGGGGTGCGAAATAGCCGATCAGATCCGCACCGCAACGCGGGATCGCCTGCCCCCAGTTTCTCGCGTATTGCTCAAAGGCGGCTTTCTTCGTCGGGTCGATGTGATAGCGGATGAAACAGGTAATCACCAAGGTCTCCTTGAAGGCTGTGTCGATTGCGCTTGTGTGCCACGGTCCATGTCTGCAATGCTTCGACGCAGATCGAACCATGGAGGAGATCCCATGAAGGATGGACCGGACATCGCCCGCATCGGCGCCTTGATGGGTGACCCGGCCCGCGCCAACATTCTGAGCGCGCTGTTAAGCGGCAAGGCCCTGACGGCGACGGAACTGGCAACCGAAGCCGGCATCACCGGCCAGACCGCCAGTTCGCACCTGAAGAAACTGATGGAAGGCGGCTTGCTGACCCAGGCCAAGCAGGGCCGACATCGCTATTTCACGCTCGCGGGCCCGGAAGTTGGAGCCGTGCTGGAAGCCGTGATGGGCCTTGCCGCCCGCAAGGGTCACCTGCGCACCCGCACCGGCCCCAGAGACCCGCAGATGCGGGCCGCCCGTGTGTGCTACGACCATTTGGCCGGCGATATGGCGGTGCGTATTTTCGACAGCCTGCAGAAGCGCGGGTTCCTTGCCGTCTCGACGGACAAGGGCGGCCTCGCCCTGACCGCAGATGGTGAAGGTTTCGTCTCAGGCATCGGCATTGACCTGGGTGCCCTCACAGCAAGCCGTCGCCCGATGTGCCGTGCCTGCCTGGACTGGAGCGAAAGACGCAATCATCTGGCGGGAGGTCTGGGGGCCGCACTTCTGACGCGCTTCACCGAAAGCGGCTTTCTGCGCCGCGAACCGGCGGGACGCATCGTTCATATTTCGCCGAAAGGTGAAGCGGAACTGAAGAAACTGTTTCCGGTGGCCTGAGCAACACCCCCGTCCCTTTCTGCTCATCCACAGATAACAAAAAACCCGGCCGAAGCCGGGCTTTGTAAGGAAGTGGGCAGACGCCAGGGGCAAACGAGGCGCCCAGTGATCTTGTTCTTGTTTCTTGGGGCCAATTTCGGGGTGGGCCCAGCTCAAAGAGACCGGATGGTCTCCTGAACCTTCGGAAGGGCTTCACGCCAGGAGCGATAAAGCCGCGCCGGCAACCACGCAAGGCGGTCCCGGTTGTAATCCTGGCGATGCTGAACCAGCAAAATTCTAGCGATTTGCACAGTCATGTTTTTTTCTCCTTTGGTGTGCGCAGAACCTTTATCGGCGCTCACCTGATAGAGCATATGTTAGCGCACTGCGTGCACATTACAAGAGTGCACAGTGTGCATATTCTCAAAAATTTGTGTTATTTTCCTTACGTCATTTAATTCATTGGAGAAAATAAATGGCCTCCCGCGTGCGACACGCGGGAGGCCATCTGTTTCCAGTCGGTTTTGGTGGTGCTGCCGCTACTCGGCAGCGACCATCCGTGCCGGATCGTAGTTGAGAATCGGAGCCAGCCAGCGTTCCGCGTAGGCCAGATCCCAACCTTTGCGTGCGGCGTAATCCTCCACCTGGTCCTTCTCGATCTTGCCGACACCGAAATAATGGCTGTCGGCATGACCGAAATAGAGCCCGGAAACGGACGACCCCGGCAACATGGCCCTGCTCTCTGTCAGCTGAATGCCTGTCAGGCGTTCCGCATCGAGCAGCCGGAACAGGGTATCCTTTTCCGTATGGTCCGGCTGGGCCGGGTAGCCCGGTGCCGGACGAATGCCCTGATATTTTTCCGAGATGATATCGTCGATGGACAGGTCTTCGGCGGCGGCGTAGCCCCAAATGTCCTTGCGTACGATCTGGTGCAGCTTCTCGGCAAAGGCTTCCGCCAGCCGGTCTGCCAGGGCCTGGGAGAGGATCTTGTTGTAGTCGTCCGACTCCCTGGCGTAACGCGCCGCCAGCTCGTCCTCGCCATGACCCGAGGTAACGGCAAATCCGCCAATCCAGTCGGCAATGCCGCTGGCCTCGGGCGCAACGAAATCGCTGAGGGCGATATTGGCGCGGCCACCTGCAGTCCGGCTCATCTGCTGGCGCAGCGTGTGGAAGGTCGCCAGCGTTTCGCTCCGGCTTTCATCGGTGAAGACACGCACATCGTCACCAACCGCATTGGCCGGCCACAGGCTTGCAACACCACGTGCCGTCAGCAGCTTCTTTTCAACGATTTCATCGAGCATCCGCCGGGCATCGTTGAAAAGCGCCTTGGCCGCCGGGCCGTAGCGATTGTCGGTCAGCACCGCCGGATATCGGCCCTTGATCTCCCAGGTGGAGAAGAACGGCGTCCAGTCGATGAACGGCACCAGTTCCTCCAGCGGAAAATCGTCATAGACAGTGGTGCCTGGTTTTTTCGGCGCAACCGGCTGTTTGCCCTGGAAGTCCGCCTTGAAGGCATTGTCCCGTGCGGCTTTCAGCGACGTGCGCTGCTGAGAGCCCCGGCCGGCTGCATGCTTTTCGGCAATATCGGCATATTCGGCACGCACATCGGCATAGTAAGGCGCGCGGCCGCCCTCGCTCATCAGCTTGGAGGCAACACCGACAGCCCGGCCCGCATCGGTGACATAGATTGCCTGGCCGCGGGCATAGTTCGGGTGGATCTTCACCGCTGTATGGATCTTGGACGTGGTCGCCCCGCCGATCAGCAGCGGCACGTCAAGCCCTTCACGTTCCAGCTCGGCGGCAACGTGGCACATTTCGTCCAGCGACGGGGTGATCAGGCCGGACAGCCCGATCATGTCGACCTTTTCCTGACGCGCGGTATCGAGGATCTTCGCTGCCGGCACCATGACGCCGAGATCGATCACCTCGAAGTTGTTGCACTGGAGCACGACGCCGACAATGTTCTTGCCGATGTCATGCACATCGCCCTTGACCGTCGCCATCAGGATCTTGCCGGCGGAAGAATGACCTGTCTGGCCAAGCTCTTCCTTTTCCTTTTCCATGAACGGCATCAGATAGGCGACCGCCTTCTTCATGACGCGGGCAGACTTGACCACCTGCGGCAGGAACATCTGCCCGGATCCGAAGAGATCGCCGACGACATTCATACCGTCCATCAGCGGGCCTTCGATCACGTGCAGCGGCCGGTCGAAGGCCTGGCGGGCTTCTTCGGTGTCTTCTTCCACGTAATCGGCAATGCCGTGAACGAGCGCGTGTTCCAGGCGCTTGGCAACACCCCAGGTACGCCAGGTGAGATCGGCTTCCTTTTTCTTGCCGCCCTCGCCTTTCCAGCGCTCGGCCGCTTCCAGCAACCGGTCGGTGCTGTCCTGCCGCCGATTGAGGACAACGTCCTCGCAAAGCTCGCGCAATTCGCGATCGAGATCATTATAGACCGCAAGCTGACCGGCATTCACAATGCCCATATCCATGCCGCGCTTGATGGCATGATAGAGGAACACCGAATGCATCGCCTCGCGCACGGCTTCGTTGCCGCGGAACGAGAACGACAGATTCGATACGCCGCCTGACACATGGGCGTGCGGCAGGTTCTCGCGGATCCAGCCGGTCGCCTCGATGAAGTCGACGCCGTAGTTGTTGTGTTCCTCGATGCCTGTCGCGACGGCAAAGATGTTCGGGTCGAAAATGATGTCTTCCGGCGGGAAGCCAACCTTTTCGGTCAGGATCTTGTAGGACCGTGCGCAGATCTCTGTCTTGCGCTCGAAGGTGTCGGCCTGTCCGCTTTCATCAAACGCCATCACCACAACGGCAGCACCGTAACGGCGCACCAGCGTCGCGTGCTTGATGAACTCCTCTTCGCCTTCCTTCATCGAGATGGAGTTCACGACCCCCTTGCCCTGGATGCATTTGAGGCCCGCTTCGATGACCGTCCACTTGGAACTGTCGATCATCACCGGAACCTTGGCGATGTCCGGCTCGGCGGCCACCAGGTTCAGGAAGGTGACCATGGCTTCCTCGGAATCGAGCAGGCCTTCGTCCATGTTGATGTCGATGATCTGCGCGCCGTTTTCGACCTGCTGACGGGCAACTTCGAGCGCGGTTGGGTAGTCCCCTTCCTTGATCAGCTTGCGGAACCTGGCCGAGCCGGTGACGTTGGTCCGTTCGCCCACGTTGACGAAGTTGGTCTCCTTCGTCACCACGAACGGCTCCAGGCCCGACAGACGCATGTGAATGTCGATGTCCGGGATCTCGCGCGGTTTCTTGTCCGCAACGGCGTCCGCAATCGCCTTGATATGCGCAGGCGTGGTACCACAGCAGCCGCCGACAACGTTGACGAGACCCGCCGAGGCAAATTCCTCGATCAGGCCGGCCATATGTTCCGGGCTCTCGTCATATTCACCGAATTCGTTCGGCAAGCCGGCGTTCGGATAGGCGCACACAAGCGTGTCGGCGACGCGGCCGAGCTCGTCCACATGCGCACGCATTTCCTTGGCGCCAAGTGCGCAGTTGAGACCGATGGTCAGCGGGCTGGTGTGACGGACGGAGTTCCAGAAGGCTTCCGGTGTCTGTCCGGAAAGTGTCCGGCCCGAAAGATCGGTGATCGTACCGGAAATCATCACCGGCAGGATCTTGCCGGTTTCTTCGAAGACCTCGTCAATGGCAAACAGCGCCGCCTTGGCGTTCAGCGTGTCGAAGATGGTCTCCACCAGGATGATATCGGCACCACCAGCAATGAGACCGCGGGTAGCTTCGGCATAGGCAATGCGCAGATCATCAAAGGAAACAGCACGGTAGCCCGGATTGTTCACATCCGGGGAGATCGACGCTGTCCGGTTGGTCGGGCCAAGCGCGCCGGCGACGAAACGCGGCCGGGACGGATCCTGTGCCGTGACCTTGTCGCAGGCTTCACGCGCGAGTTTCGCGCTTTCGAAGTTCAGCTCATAGGCCAGCTCTTCCATGCCGTAGTCGGCCTGGGCGATCGTCGTGGAGGAAAAGGTGTTGGTCTCGACAATGTCGGCACCGGCTTCCAGGTAATCGACATGGATCTTCCGGATCGCGTCCGGCTGGGTCAGGCTCAGCAGATCGTTGTTGCCCTTGATGTCGCTCGGCCAGTCCTTGAAGCGGTCACCGCGGTAGGCCGCTTCATCCAGTTTCAGAAGCTGGATTTCCGTGCCCATGGCACCGTCAAGGACGAGAATACGGGTCTTGGCGAGGTCACGGAGGCGCTCGAAGGCGTCTGACTTGATCACGGGGTTTCCTTCCGGAAATTTCTGTTGGTTTGGCCGGCGGAAGCCGGCGTGATTTAACTTTGCAACCGGACAGCGTGTCAGCTGTCCCGGTCGGTATCGTTGTAGGAGGCGTCCCAGAACTTGGTGCGGCTGTGAACGTCGTCTTCGGTCGGGTGCCAGTCTTCGCCGCGCGCCTCATAAACGGCCAGAAGCCCGAGAATTTCGAGGGCCGAATGCCCGCGGAACTCGTGGTCCTTGTCGGTGGCGACGATCAGACGATTGTTGTCCGCGCCCATGTCGACGACATGAAGCTCGAAGCCCTTCTCGCGCAACACCGCATAGGCGGTCGATTCAATGGCATCGGCAGTGCTTAACTTGATCATCTCGCTCCGCTTCCCGCTTGGTTTCCGGCCGTTCCTGTCCTGAAAGACAGCAGCGTGTCCCGGCTGCGCCGATACCCCCAACCCTGCCCCACCCAGGTAAGGGTAAGGGGCCAAGAGGGGGCATCCGCTCTAAATCCAAAACAACTGGCTCGTTTCTGCGCCCGGCCCGGCCGCCTCGCCTCCCTCAGGCCGCCAGGGTTTCCTTGGTTTCCGGCTGCCCCATGCCAAGCATGTGGCAGATGGCAAAGGTCAGGTCGGCCCGGTTCATGGTGTAGAAATGGAAGTCGTTGATGCCGCGGTCGACCAGGTCCATCACCTGTTCGCAGGCAACCGAAACGCCAACCAGTTTCCGGGTTTCCGGATCGTTGGTCAGGCCGGCAAAACGCCGAGCCAGCCACTGCGGAATGGAGGTGCCGCACTTGGCGGAGAACACCATCGTCTGTTCGAAATTGTGGATCGGCAGAATGCCCGGGATCACCGGAATATTGATGCCGGCGGCCGCAATCCGGTCGAGGTAATCATCGAACAGGTCATTGTCGAAGAAGTACTGGGTAATGATCCGGTCCGCACCGGCGTCGACCTTGCGCTTCAGATTGTCGATCTCTTTCTGCCAATTGCCGCTTTCCGGATGCCTTTCCGGATAGCCGGAGACGGAAATATCGAAATTGGCGATCTTCTTGACGCCTTCAACCAGGTCGGTCGCATAGGCATAGCCCTCCGGATGCGGCACGTAACGCGAGCCGATGCCGTCGAGCGGGTCACCGCGCAGCGCCACCAGATGACGCACGCCCAGATCCCAGTAGTCCTTGACGATCGCATCGATTTCGCTGCGTGCCGCACCGACACAGGTCAGGTGTGCCGCGGGTGCAAGGTCGGTTTCCTTCAGGATCCGCTCGACAGTGCGATGCGTACGCTCGCGGGTTGAACCGCCTGCACCATAGGTCACGGAAACAAAGGACGGGCTGAGCGGCGCCAGTCGCTGAACCGTCTGCCACAGCGTCTCCGCCATCTTGTCGGACTTCGGCGGGAAAAATTCGAACGAAGCCGTGATTGGCGAAGGTGCGGCCTGGTGAGACCGGCGGTTGGAACAGGTTGTCATGTTAGGCGACCTCTCGGGACGTGTCTCGGGCAGGCAGGTCGGTGACAATTCGGCGGTCACGCGCAAGCCAAAGGGTTACGGTAAGGTTGGTGTCGTTGCCGTCTCCCGGAACAAGATCGGTGACCTGTTCCAGGTCCAGTTCGAGCGCTTCAAGCCAGCGCTCCATCTGGTCATGGGCAAAGCCCAGGCGACGATGCGCGTGTTTTTCGCGCAGGAACTCCAGCTGATGCGGAGCAAAATCGATGATCAACAGGCGACCGCCGGGACGCAGCGCACGAGCAGCCTCGTTGAGCGCCCTTGCCGGTTCCTCAAGGAAGTGCAGCACCTGGTGGATCGCCACGACATCGAAGGACCGCGGCGGCACATTCAGTGCGTAAACATCGCCGTGGCGCACCTGGGCGTTTGAAAGCCCGGCCTTGGCAAGGTTCGCGCGGGCAACGGCAAGCATGTCATGCGAGGCATCGACACCGAGTGCCGTCGCATACTGGTCTGCAAACACTTCCAGCAACCGGCCGGTGCCGGTGCCAAGGTCGAGGAACGACTGGAACGGCTTGTCGCCCAGTGCCTTGCGCATCGCCTTCTCGACATCGTCTTCGGAAACATGCAGCGAACGCTCCCGGTCCCAGGTGAGCGCGCGAGCTGCAAAATATGCAGCCGCCTCGTCCGCCTTGGCCTTGCGGATCGCCCGGAACCGTTCCTGGTCCGCCGCCAGCACCGGGTCTTCCAGGGAAATGCGGGCAACAAGATCGCGTGCAAGCTGGCCTTCAGGACCATCCGCCAACCGGTAGTAGACCCAGGCCCCTTCCGGGAACCGCTGAATGAGATCCGCTTCGGCAAGCAGCTTCAGATGACGGGAGATGCGCGGCTGGCTCTGTCCGAGGATCGCCGTGGCATCCTTCACCGTCAGCTCGCTTTCCGCCAGAAGCGCAATCAGCCTCAGGCGCGTCGCCTCGCCGACAGCCCTCAGGGCGGCCAGGGTATCGTCAACGGACAGGGTCTGTTCTTCGGTCATGCGCTTCGCCATCAATGTCGATATAAAGATATCTTTATATGAAATCGAAGCGCCATGCAAGAGATCAAAACAAATACGACACTGATTGGTCCGTATTCGTCGAAATTACGCCCGCAGGAGAAAAACGAGAGCCGACCTGCGCACCACCTCGCATCCACTAAGCGAGGCCATCAGCACAAATGGAACGAGCCACTTCAGGTCAGGTGAGCTGCCTTACGCGGTCTTGAGTTCGGGCAAGGGCACTAGCCCAGCCCTCGCGTGACACGCCGAATTGCACCACCTCCCGCATCTGAGCTATGCGGGAGCGCTGACCTAGAGCGTCTGTGCGGCGTTGATGGAGGAAACAAACCGGCGGGTGCGCTCGCGCTCGGGATGACGGAAGATCGCGTCCGCGTCTCCGGTTTCCACCACCTGCCCGGCCTCCAGAAAGACGACATGATTTGCGATCTGCGATGCCAGTCGCAGGTCGTGTGTCGCCATCACCATGGTGGTCCCTTCCCGGGCAAGCTGACCGAGGACATCGACCACTTCACCGGCCAGTTCCGGATCGAGCGCGGAAGTCGGCTCGTCGCATAGAAGCACCTTGGGCGAAGGTGCAAGAGCACGGGCAATCGCAACACGCTGCTGCTGACCGCCGGAAAGATTGGCCGGCCAGGCGTCGGTCTTGTGCGACATGCCGACCTTGTCGAGCAGATCCAATGCCCGCTGCCGGGCCTTTTCACGGGGCCATTTCTGAACCACCAGCAGGCCTTCCATCACATTCTCGATCACTGTCCTGTGCGGAAAGAGCTGAAAGTTCTGGAACACCATGCCCGTCTCGCAGCGGATCTTCTGCACCGCTGCCTGCGGCACTGATACGCCCGGCTTGAACGTGATCTTGTGTTCACCGACCTGAACGCTGCCGGAGGTCGGTATCTCCAGCAGATTGATACAGCGCAGCAAAGTGCTCTTGCCGCCGCCCGACGGGCCGACAAGCGCCGTTACGCTGCCTTCGGGAAAACGCAGCGAGATATCGTCGAGGATAAGCGCGTCACCGAACTTTTTCTTGATATTGGAAAGCTCGATCATCTTGAGGTCTCCAGCATGCCGCCATATCGCGCAAACCGGACTTCCAGCCGCTCCTGCAGCCAGGCAAGCACGGAACTCATGGCAAGATAGATCAGGGCAGCCTCTATATAGAGGACCAGTGGCTCATATGTGGTGGCAACGATGCGCTGCGCCGACTGGAACAACTCCGGCACCGTGATGGCAGCGGCCAGAGACGTATCCTTGACCAGCGAAATGAAAGTATTCGACAGCGGCGGCACCGCAACGCGCCCGGCTTGCGGCAGGATCGTGCGCATCATCGCCTGGCGCCATGTCATCCCGGTGGAAAACGCGGCTTCCCACTGTCCCTTCGGCACGGAGGAAATGGCAGCCCGGATGATCTCCGACGAATAGGCACCGACATTGAGCGTAAAGCCGATCAGGGCGGCTGGAAACGCATCCAGCAAGATACCGATACTGGGCAGGCCGTAAAAGATCACGAAGAGCTGTACCAGCAGCGGCGTTCCCCGGAAGACCCAGACATAAAAGCGCGCGACCAGCACCAGCGGCAGCGGCGCGAACAGACGTGTGACAGCCGTGGTCAGACCAAGACTGAGCCCCAGTGCGAAGGACAACAGCGTGAGCGGAATGGTGAACTTGACCCCCGCCCACAGAAGCGTCGGCAGGGAATCGATCATCAACTGAAGCCAGTGAGGCACGATAAAGCTCCAAAAAAACGCGCCCGGCGCGAACGCCCGGCGCTTTTCGTTTAGGTGAGAAGGGCCGGTCTAGATCTGCATGGACCGGCCTTCATCATGTCAGTTGGACACGTCCTGACCAAAGTACTTGTCGGAAATTGCCTGGTAGGTACCATCCGCCTTGATGTCGGCCAGCGCCGAATTCAGGGCGGCAACAAGTTCCGGATCACCCTTGCGCACCAGAATGCCGGAATAGTCGGCATTTGCCTTCTCGGCGACAACCTTCACCGGCGCATCCGGTTTCTGCTTCTTGAAGTCCAGATAGGACAGGCTGTCGTTGATGGTCGCATCGGCGCGGCGTGTCAGCACCAGCTGGATGGATTGGTCGAACCCGTCGGTGCCGACCAGTTCCGCACCAGCATCTTCCGCCAGCTTGCCGAAATTGCTGGTCAAGGACTGAGCCGCCTTTTTGCCGGCGAGGTCTTCAAAGCCATTAATGTCGTCATTGCTGTCGCGAACGATCAGCACTGCCTTGGAGGCAATGTAGGGGTCGGAAAAATCGTATTTCTGCTTGCGGGCGTCGGTGATGCCGACCTGATTGATGACCACGTCGTAGCGCTTGACGTCAAGGCCGGCGATCAGTCCGTCCCATTTGCCTTCGATGAACTCGGCCTTGACGCCAAGTTTTTCGGCAACGGCCTCGCCGATTTCGACATCGAAACCGACCAGCTTGCCTTCCCCGTCGTGGAAGGTGAAAGGCGCGTAGGTGCCTTCGGTGCCGATCTTCAGGACACCTGCCGATTTGATCGCATCGAGGTTGTCACCCGCCTGCGAGGGAGAAAGGGTAAGTACCTGCAGCACTGCGGCCGCGGCAATCGCTTTGAACCAGCTCATATCAATTCCTTTCCGGCATGATGAGTGAGTGGCCTTAGTGCCGGAATGTGGAAGCGATTGCAGGAGAAGAAAGAGCAAAAATGCAGAAAGAGGGAGAATATTTTGCTCTCATATCGCGGATCGGCAGCACACGACACAACACCGGCCGCAGCCTCGACCGCCCTCTCTGGAAGTGTCCTGGCGGCAACTGTCCGCCGCTGAAACTGGTCCCGTGACCGCTCCTATCGGTGCAGTCAGTCGCTAAAGCGGCGGAAGGTTCATGGATACCTTCTCCAGGTCAGGCTCCAAATCGGCTACATGTGAATATTGCCCAGAAGAAGACGATACCTTCTGCTTGGGCGAGGAAGCATCCAGCCCGCATCGTGTAGAAGCTCGATCGGATTAGTCACATGGCTGCGATCATCGAGCGTGCCCTCCCGAACGGATCAGGTTTCCGATTACCAATGACCGAATTCGGCGGAACTCGTCAGCTTTCCGCAGGCACAGCACCTTGATCCAGCATGTGATCGAAGCGCCCCTCGCGCACACAGCCCGGCAGACCTTCGCGCGGGATGATCTCGGTGCCGACCAGCTCTTTCGCGTAGAGCCTTTCGATATCGCTGGTATCGACCGTCTGGCCATGGACGACAGATGCCAGTTTGGTCCGGAAGGCTTCCACGCCGCCCATGGAGGAAAAATGCCAGCCTGCATCGGGCAGGATTTTCACCGGGCGGCTGATGCCCGACAGGTTGTTGTTGCGGATCCTGAGAAGCGGTTGGGCGACAAAACCCGGCACGTAGGACTTTTTCGTCATCCGGGCCTTTGTCCGGCGCAGTTGCTGCGGCGTGGTCAGGTACTTCTTTTCAATCATCCGGGACCCCAGCAGCCAGGTCTTGCCGGGAACGATCCGGTCCAGATGGTGTTTATGCAGGCTCTGTTCGAACACCAGCAGCCGCCCCTTGTAGAGTTTCTCGTCCAGCACCTTCTTCAGAACTTCCGCCCGCACGATCTCGTCGACATCCGACAGAAGGATGACGTCGTCCGGCGTACAGGCTTCCAGTCCCCGTGCAATGCAATTGCGCTGATAGTTCTCGCGTTCCCAGTCCGCCTTCCGGCGGTTCTTGTAGACGCCGAGCGCCGGAGGCAATTCATCGGGAAACTCGACCTGAAGATCGATGATCTTGTCGGCCCAGGGCGCAAACCGTTCGCGATTTTCCGCAAAGTAGAACGACTTGGGACCACCGCGTTGCGTCTGGTTCGCTTCCACCAGGACAAACTTGTCGACATGGTTCCCCATCTCCCGAAGACGGATTTCCAGAAGGTCGAATTCGTTATGGAAGACAAAACAGTCGTAGAGCTTCATGCCTGGGCCCGGTTTCCTCGATCAGCGAAGGGTGGCGCATCCCGGCTGCCGGGGGGCAGCTCAAGTCATGGCAAGCCTCTTCCTGGTGCCTGCCGGGACCGATATCGGATTTCAGTCAAGAGGTCCACGGACCTGGCGCACAAAAGCGAATAGACCGCCCCTCACCCTGTTGCCGATGCACCTACTTGATCGAAAAGGGCATCCGGACTTTCGCGGAATTGCCGCTGAATTCATCGTTGACGGTGAGTTCCAGTACATAGTCGCCCGCCGGAGCCCCGCTGACATTCAGGGTCAGGTTGGCCATGTATTCGGTATTGGGCACGTGGCTCTTGAAGTCGAACCGGCCGAAGCCCTTTTGCCCAGCCAGCACCTTGCCATCGGGCGACGCGAGGTCGAAGTCGACGGTCAGAAGGGATGTGAACAGGCCATCCTGCTGTTTCCAGTCGAAGCCAACCGGCTCCAGATAGATGCGCAGCGGCTCGTCCGCTCCGAAAGCTGCATCTTCCCTGGGTTTATAGATGCCGAAGCCGTCGGCAGGGGCCATCACGAACAAGGCGGTTGGAATGGAAATGGTGGCTTTCGACCAAACGTCGAAAAGGGCCTCGCGCATCAAAGAGATGGCTTCCCCGCCCTTGCCGGCATCAAGCGCAGCCTCCGCTTCAGCCGCCTTGTCCTGCAAAGGTCCCGCAATGGCCTGGCATGACAGGGCAACCGCAAGCGCAGTTCCCAGAAACATTGGTTTCAGCATAGTCTCCCCCTTCACATTTGCGATCCGAGAAGTGAAGCACACCATTATGGCGGTCTCGCCGCAAGTCCAGGATCCGGCGCTGCGACACAGCGGGTGCTAGAGCTGGTCCTCGGCGCTGCCGCCGGTCTCGTCACCAATGCCCTCACCCAGCATTCCAGCCGCGGCAGCACCAGCCGCAGCAGCTTCCCTGGCGCCGGGTGTCACGACCTCCTCATCGCCGTCAGACCCGGCAACACGCACGGTCACCTGGCGATGTGCGAACCTGATGCCATTCTTTTCGAAGAGGTCGCGAAGCCCCGCATAAACGACCTTGCGAAGCTCGAACTGCTTGCCAGGCTTGGTGGTGAACTTGACGCGCGCGATCATGGCACTGTCTTCCATCGACATGATTCCCTGAGACTTCAGCGGCGCCAGGAACATGGGCCCGAAATACTCGTCCTCCAGCAGCTCCTTGCCGAAGTTCTTGATGATCTTGCGCATCTTTTCCACGTCGGTGTCGTAGGTAACGCGGAACGCAAGTTTCATCACCGCCCAGTCTCGTGAGAAATTCTCCACTTTCTGAATTTCGCCAAAGGGAACCGTCGTAAGCGCACCGCGGTGGTGCCGCAGCTGCATCGACCGGATCGAGATCTTTTCGACAACGCCCTTGGCGCTGCCGATATCGATGTATTCCCCTTTCCGGAACGCATCGTCGATCAGATAGAAAGCTCCGGAGAAGATATCCCGGATAAGGGTTTGAGCCCCGAATCCAACTGCCAGACCAACGACACCGGCACCGGCGAACAATGGCGCGATATTTACGCCCAGCTGCGACAGGATCACCATCGTGGCGATCACCACGATCGTGATGAGCAGGAAATTGCGGAAGATCGGCAGCAAGGTGGAAATCCGGCTCTCACCGGTTCCGCCGACTTCCGCCTCTTCGTCTTTCTCGGCAGGCGCTTCCTTGGCAATTTCCCGGTCAATGACGATTTTCACGGCTTCATAGGCCATGTAGCCAAGGAACATGACCAGAAGCACCTCGACGAAGGAACCGATCAGCGAGCCGCTACCGGCAAGCGGCAGTCCCCATTTGGAAGCCAGCATGTCCAGTGAGGTGAACACGACCAGAATAGTGGCGCCCCGGTCGAACAGGTCCCGGAAGGGTGAGCGCCGCGCTTCCCGCTCGGCAGCTTCCGCGCGCGCCTGGGCCAATGTGCTGGCAACATCCTCTTCACCGCCCTCGCCTGCTTCGGCACGTTTGATGTCCTCGGCAATCTTCTCCTGTGCGGCGGCCGTGTCCAGCCGCGGCAACAGAACCCGGTCGATGAGCAGGATCAGCAGCCCATAGGCAACCGCAGCCATCAGCAGCACTTCCAGCGGCGCACCGACCAGACCGATCGCGTCCGGCAGGTCGAGCAGGATACGCACTGCCGAAATCCCCCAGGCCAGGAAGAAATAGGCAACGGCAACAAAGTGCCAGCCGCTGGCCAGAACCCTTCGCCAGATCGGCGCTTCAGCCCCCTTCTTTCCCCGGATCAATCGCGCGATTACCCTGCGATAGACAATCGCGATGCCGGACAGGATGACCATCGACAGCGCGGAGGCTGCAATCAATGCCAGCTTGTGAATGTCAGGCGACAGACCCAGTCGCTCCATCCAGAGGCAGAAGGCAACCGCCGCAAGGGAAATGGCGGAGCCGACCAGCAGCGTCCTGTAGAGCCCGGTCGCTTCCTGATTGGAAAGCGCCAGCAACCGGTGGCTCTCCGCGTCGGGTGCCAGCACATTCAGCCAGACAACACGGAGCGCCAGAAAAACCGCCATGGTGCCGACAACCACAAGTGCGGTCTTGTTGGATGCATCAATGCCCGTTCCGACCAGAAGAAATACCCCGGCCGCTACGGCAAAGAAGAGCCCGACACCGACGAACATCAGGATCGCCCGGGCATAAAGATAGATAATCTTGTCAGCCCGTGTCGTCGCGTCCGGCTGGTACCAGGACGCGAATTGCCGCCGGCCCCACCGGTTCACCAGGGAAGAGGCCACAAGGCCGAGAACAACGGCTATCAGAATGTCCACCAGCGTCGACGACATCCAGTTGAGACCCCGTTCGCCCCCCTGGGCGCGCAGGGTCTCCACCATCACATCCTGGATCTCGGGAATTTTCTGAACGATGGATTTGAGAACATCCCGGGCCTCGACGGCATCTTCGGTGAACTCGTCAACGGTCTGAAGAAGGTTTGCGCCTTCACCGGCGCCGTCGGCCGGCGCCACTGCAGAGCCAGCCGCTTCCGTCTGCGCATTTCCATCTGCCGTTGTTTCAGCGGCCGGAGCCCCGGTACCGGTACCGGTCTCGGTAGAGCCCTTTCCGGAAAACAGCCCGGGTATTCCCTGTGCCTGCACCCCTGAGGGCAAACCACCCAGACACAGAAAGAGTGCAAGCAGACCTGACAGAAGAAGGAACGCCTTGCCTGGCCTCTTGCGGCCGCCATCGGCAAGACAGGATCGGCGATAGGTTGGATGTGAAAAGCGCATGTCAGCCCCAGGACGAGTCGCGAAAAGGATCCCCGTCTTTCTTGGCACGGATCTGTGCCATTTGAAAGAAAGCCGGCTTTTCGCAAGGCGCTGAAAAAGAAGAGGCCCGATCCTTTCGAACCGGGCCTTACATGCAGGCAGGAGGCGCCTTGCTTAATTGTGTCAGTGCAGAACGGTGTTGTTCCAATGAGCCATCTTGCGCTTGGCTTCGGCGATCGTCATGCGCTCGAACATGGCCATGGCATCGCTGCGCACATCCGGTGTCAGGCGGTGGCGCCAGGGGCCGATGGCCAGCAGGGAACCCACGGTGATGGAGGAGAAGCCGGAAGCCTTGGCAAGGATGACGAACGGCTCCGGATCGGGGCGCACCATCCAGTGGCTGACTTCCTCGACACCGCATCTCACCAGCCAGGCAAAGGTGGCAACCGCTTCCGCGAACCGGTCTTCCGAGGCGAACCGGCGCAGGGCGGCCTCATTGACCATCCCGCGTTTGGCCAGCAGCAGTACCCGGCTGCGCGCTGTTTCGAAGTCGTAGCGGCCCAGCCAATACTGGTTGGACATGCGCTGTGCGGCGATATCGGCAGCTTCCTCTACCCGCTCGGCTTCGTGACCACGGCCGGTTGCATGCAGCTTCCGCCGGACTTCCTCGCTGGCAACCGAGATCAGGCTGGCAATATGCGCTTCGGCAAGATCCGCACGCTCGCTCAAGGAAAGCTGCAGCGTCGCATCGGAGGCAGCATCGCTGATCAGGGCCATGATCGATGCATCCGACAGGCAGGCGCCATCGTTGCTGGCCACCTTGCGCTTGACCTTCAGATCACCGCGACGCACCAGCACATCGGTCAGCTCTTCAGACAGAACTTCGCGCTGTGCGATGGCGAACCGGTGCGCATTGCCGCGTTTTTCGGCGATCTTGATCAGATCGGCCTCCCGCAGCACGGTGGAGCGCAGCAGGATCGGCTCAGCTACCTCGATCTCGTCATCGGCCAGACGGCGGATGGTTTCTTCCGGACCGCGTCTCAGGCTGGACATCTGGTCAGCGACATAACGGCGAACTTCGTCTTCCACCATGTCGACAAGCCGCAAGAGGACGGAGTCATAAATATCGACCTGCTCGTCGGAGCACCGATCGGAGGTCAGGGCAAACAGGGTTGCGACATGCCGGGCCAGTTCGGCCCTCCGGGCGCTGCCAGCTTCACCGGTCAGCTCCGAGAAGTTCACCAGTTCTGTTTTCAACGCTTCAGTCATGTTCCATTACCAATTTTCACAAGTGTGCCGGTTTGGCGTTGGTACAGAAAATGACGATGAGTTTTAAAGAAGGTCGAAACGCGCTTTTCCAGAATGTAATTGTCTTTTTTTAAAACTTGAGAACAATTCTAACTATATCGCATGTATTCATTACATGTCATTGAAATGTAACAATTTTGACCGCTTCGCTCCCCGCTCGAAGTCACTTTTTTATCCCGTTGAAATCCGAATATTTTTTCCGAAAAAAGATTTTCAAGGGCCGTTTCAATAGCCTCCGAAGGTCAGAAATTGCGACTGGTTTAAATACATTCGTTGCGCCGCAAGGCCTCTGGACAGGGGCGTGCCCATCGGCAGCGCACGAGATAAAGAAATATTTTCCTTTTCTTATTGACCCTTCACCAGGCGCAATCTAAATAAAGAAAGCAATATATTTCTTTATTGGAGCCAGCCATGTCCTCCGTGGTCCGTTTTCCCCGTGTCGCCGCCATACCGCCCTCCCGCACCCGCGGTCTCTATCAACTGGCGGCCCTCCTGCGACGGAAACTCGGCAAGGCCCTTTCCCGCCGATCCAGCCATCAATCCATTCCGGACGATCTTCTTTTCGATGTCCTTAGCGACAACGATTTGAGAGCCCGCGAAGAAAACCGGCGGCGGCCGATCATTAGCGGCCCCTGGCGCTAGCTCGTCCATGGACTTGCCTTCCGTTTCAGGATTGCAGCGACTTCACCCGGAGCAAAAGACATAAAAAAACCGGCACCTTGCGGCGCCGGTTTTTTGCTGTTCCTGCTCAGCCTTTATTCGGCTGCCGCCAGAAACTCCTTGGTGCCGGTCTTGTTGTCCGAACCGCCGTCGTTGCTTCTGTCGAGCTGCTCCAGAAGCACACGGCGCTTTTCAGTCGCCTTTTCGATGTTGTCATCCTTGATCGGACCAAACCCGCGGATAAGATCCGGAACCCGGGCGAGCTCGACCAACAGGCCGTAGTGTCCTTCCGGCAGCCGCTTCAGGATCTCGGCAATATCGCCCTCATACTGGCTGATGAGCGCGCGCTCGGTCTTGCGTTCCGCCGTACGGCCGAACGGGTCGTACCATTTGCCGCGCATGCCCTTGAACTTCGCCAGGAAGCTGAACGCGGAGAAGATCCAGGGTCCGAAGGCAATCTTCTGCGGACGGCCGGTCTTTGGATCCTTGCGATGCGCGAGGAACGGCGGCGCCAGATGAACCTTCAGCTTCTTCGGGTCTTCAAAACGCTGCGCGATCTTCTCCTTGAAGGCGGGATCGCTATAAAGCCGCGCGACTTCATATTCGTCCTTGTAGGCCATCAACTTGAAGAGCATGTCGGACACAGTCTGCGTCAGGCGGAACGTGCCCGGACCATGCGCTTCGTCAGCCTCTTTGACCTTGCCGACCAGATCCAGATAACGCTGTGCGTAGGCCGCATCCTGATAGGCAGTCAGCTCCTGGGCATTGAAGGCAATCTTCTCATCCACGGTAAAGACACGCTGTTTTGCTTCCGACGGCAGGGCCTTGAGCAGTTTTTCCGGATCTGCAGCCAGCACGCGGCCTGCACGGAACGCCTTGATGTTGTTCTTCACCGACGCGCCGTTGAGTTCCAGCGCGGTTTCGATGGCATAGTCCGAGACCGGCAATGCGCCACTCTGGAAAGCCATGCCGACCAGCAGCATGTTGGCATAGATGGCATCACCCAGAAGCTTCTCGGCAATGTCTGCAGCATTGACAGGCAGATATGTGCCGGAGGCTTTGCGCAGGGCGCTGTCCATCTGCTTTTCATCGAAGGAAAGCGTCTGCTTCAGCACGAATTCCGCAGTCGGGGCCACCTTGGTGTTGGCAACGGTCATCGTGTGACCACGATGAGCGAGCGCGAGCTGATCTGCATTCGCGGCCACCACCATGTCACTCGCGATCAGAAGGTCGAGGCTGGCTGCCGGAACCCGCGGACCTTCAATCGACCTGTTGCCCGCCGCAAAACGCACGTGAGACGTCACCGGGCCACCCTTCTGGGCAAGGCCGGTCATGTCCAGCGTGGAGGCCTGCTTGCCATCCACATGGGCCGCCATAGCCAGGATCGCACTGATCGTGGTCACGCCCATGCCGCCGATACCGGCCACCAGCGTGTTCCAGGTGCGATCAAGCGAGGCAAGCGTCGGCAGCGGCAGGGTTTCCACCAGGGTGTCGATATCGACATCCGCCTTCTTCGGCTTCTTCAGTGCAGCACCGTTGATCTCGACAAAGGACGGGCAGAACCCCTTGATACAGGAGAAGTCCTTGTTGCAGCTCGACTGGTTGATGACGCGCTTTTCACCGAATGGCGTTGCCAGTGGCTCCACCGACAGGCAGTTGGACTGCACGGAACAGTCTCCGCAGCCTTCACACACCCGGTCATTGATAAAGAGGCGCATGTCCGGATCGGGAAACTGCCCGCGCTTGCGCCGGCGGCGCTTTTCCGCGGCGCAGGTCTGGTCGTAAACGATCACCGACACGCCCTTGAAGGTCTGGAACTCTTCCTGAACCTCCATCAGTTCGTCGCGATGGTGAATCTTGGTTCCCGGGGCAAGCGGCGTCCAGGAGCCGTAGCTGTCCGGGTTCTCCGAAACCACCGCGATCCGCTCGACGCCTTCGGCTTCCAGCTGACGGGTGATCTGCGGAACGGTCAGCTGGCCGTCCACCTTCTGGCCACCGGTCATGGCAACCGCGTCGTTGTAGAGGATCTTGTAGGTGATCGGGACGTTGGAGGCGAGCGCCTGCCGGATCGCCAGGATGCCGGAATGGAAGTAGGTGCCGTCGCCGACGTTGGCAAAGACGTGGCTGTCGCCGGAGAAAGGCTGCTGCCCGACCCACAAGACACCCTCGCCGCCCATCGCAATCTGGCCTTCCGTTGTCCGGCCGGCCATTTCCGTCATCGCGTGGCAGCCGATGCCCGGCAGCGAGCGGGAGCCTTCCGGTGTCTTGGTCGACGTGGAATGCGGGCAGCCTGAGCAGAAGTAGGGAATACGGGCAGCGCGTTCCGCATGGCCCTGGGCCCACATGGCCTGTTTGGTCATCCGGTTGGCAACGGCGCGCATTTCTTCCGAAACCACGTCGCCCGGCAGCCAGGTCATGAGGCCTTCGATCAGCTCGGCAACGGACAGTTCCAGAACGTCGGACAGGAACGGTGTCCCGTCCGGACGGCGTTTGCCCCAGATTTCCGGCCGGCTCATTTCCGGCCAGTGATAGGAGATGTCCTTGATCTGGGATTCCATGAACGCGCGCTTGTGCTCCACCACCAGCAAACGTTCTGTGCCACGGGCGAAATCACGCAGGCCGAGCGGCTCCAGAGGCCAGCTCATTGCCACCTTGTAAACCCCGAGGCCCAGCGCCTTGGCAAAGTCCTCTGTAATGCCCATCAGGTCGAGTGCCTGCAGCAGATCCCGGTAGGCCTTGCCGGAAGCAACGATGCCGTATTTGGGATTGGTCCTCGTTCCGAAGGTGACCCGGTCCAGACCGTTTGTCCGCACATAGGCCTGAGCCGCAGGAATACGAAGATCGCGCACCAGACGCTCTGTCTCCAGGCGGTTGCCCAGAAGAAGATCGCGGTTCTGGTGATAGTCCTTGCGCGGATCGCCTTCCAGCGGACGCACCATGCGCAGCCTGTTCGGAGAGATATTGATCGTTGCCGATGCATCCATCGTGTCGGCAACGCAGATCAGGGCCGTCCAGAGGCTGGTGAAGCGGGACATTTCCAGGCCGTGCAGGCCGTAGTCGAGAACATCCTGGATATCGGCCGGGTTCAGGACCGGAATTTCCGCATGCTCGAAATAGAACTCGCTCTGCGCCGGCAGGATGGAGGATTTTGCAAGGTGATCATCACCGGCCAAGGCAAGCACACCGCCGTTGCGGTCGGTGCCCGAAGCGTTGGCCTGACGCAGCACATCGCCGGCACGGTCGACGCCCGGCGCCTTGCCGTACCAGATGCCGAAGACGCCGTCGTAAGAGGTCGCCCGTCCAACACCGCCCTCGCCGCGCAGCTTCTGGCTGCCCCAAACTGCGGTCGCGCCCAGCTCTTCGTTGACGCCCGGCTTGAAGACGACGTCATACCCCTTGAGGTGGCGATGAGCCCGCATCAGCTCTGTGTCGTAACCGGCAAGCGGCGATCCCCGGTAGCCGGAAATGAAGCCGCCCGTTTTCAGGCCGGCCAACTGGTCCATGCGCGCCCGATCGAGCGCCAGCCGGACAAGCGCCTGTATGCCTGTCAGATAGACCCGTCCTTCCGTGGCGACGTATTTGTCCTCCAGGGTAACGGTTGGCATGTGCACGTTCATCCGAATTCCTCCTCAACCGACATCTGGGGCAATGTCCCCCGGCGGCAACCTCACATAATAGGTAATATCATCCTTTTCTCAGGCAATTTCTGTGCTATCGTCACGGCCAATCACCCAGAGGCAGAATAAAAATTCCTAAAATATCCAATGACAGATAAATATCTTCTCGACCCGTCGGACATACGTGTTCTGCGTGTACTGCAACGGGATGCGTCGCTCTCCATTGCCGAAGTGGCAAAGGAAGCGGGCATGAGCCAGACGCCTTGCTGGCGCCGGATCAAGCGCCTCAAGGAACAGGGAATCATCCGCCAGATCACTGCCATCATCGACCGCGAATCTGTGGGTCTTGGCTTCGTGGCCTACTCGTTCGTCAAGCTTGCGGTTCCCAGCCGCGAGAACATGGAAACATTCGACAAGCTGGTCCACCATTGGCCCGAGGTCGTGACGTGCGAGCGCATCACCGGTGCCGTCGACTATCTTATCAAGGTTGTGACGGATGATATCAAAACCTACGACAATTTTCTGCGTTTGAAGCTGCTGGACAATACGCTCGTGTCCGATGTGCAGTCTCGCATCGTCGTCAATACGGTGAAGGATACCGTCGCCCTGCCCTTGCGCGAGAGCTGACATCCGACCTTGAACGACCGCCAGGTTAGACGCTCAGGTGGCGAACCGCAACGCAGACAGCCCCGCCGGGTCCAGAAAAGGCTGCTTGCCCGCAATCATGCTGGCCAGCAGCCGTCCCGTCACCGGCCCGAGCGTGAAACCGTCATGAGCATGGCCGAAGTTGAGCCACAGGCCCGGGATCTTTGCAGACGGACCAACCACGGGCAGCGAATCCGGCAGGCACGGCCTGCTTCCCATCCACGGCTGTTCCTGTAACGCCCGTCCAAGCGGAAAAATTTCCTCGGCCCGTCGTTTCGCCAGCTTGACAATCGCCGGATTGGGCGGGGCATCGCGCTCGGCCAGTTCGACGCCAGTGGTCAGGCGAATGCCATTGTCCGTCGGTGTCAGGGCGAAGCCGTTTTCGACATCCACAACCGGTCGTGACAGGGACGCCCCGGACAACGGACGATAATGCATGTGGTAGCCACGCTTGACTGCAAGCGGATAGGTTTCTCCAAGGCGTGCCAGCAGATCCGCGGTCCAGGCGCCGAGGGCAACCACTGCCTGGCGGGAAAACAATGTGCCGCGTTCCCCCTCGATTTGCCAGCCGCCACGCTCCTGCTTCAGCTTCATCGCATCGGCGCGGAAATACCCGCCCCCGTCATGCACGAATCCCCGCCAGAAAGCATCGACCACGGCACCGGGATTGGACACCGAACAACTTTCCGGCCAATGAACGCCTCTCAGCCCCTGCGCCGTCAGGCCAGGCTCCAGCGTTCCGATCTCGCCAGCCGACATTTCCCGATAGGAAACGCCAAACACCCGCGCGTATTGGCGTTCGGTCTCGCTTGCCTGGAAGGCAGTCTCCGAGCGGTAAAGATGCAGCCAGCCCCCCTGGCGGTAAAAGCGGTTGGCATTGGTCGCATGCGCCAGGTCCAGATGCTCCTCGACGGCGAAGGCTCGCAACGGAGCAATCGCCCGCGAATAGGCCTCAACCCCGCGGGCATTGCCGGCTGCATGGAACTGGCGCAGCCACGGCAACAGCCGCAGTAAGGTGGCCATATCCAGCGAAACGGCACTTGAGCGGCCGAAAAGAATCCCCAGAAGCGTGAGCGGATTCGTCGGCACCGCATGCGGTACGAAGCCGTTGCGCTGGACAATCCCGGCATTGCCGAAGGAAGCTTCCTCGCCCGGGTGCTTGCGGTCAATCAGCGCAACGGACAGGCCCAGCCGCTGCAGATGCAGTGCCGTTGACACACCGACGATACCGGCGCCGAGCACCATCACGTCGAAGGATTGCGTTTGCCTGGTTTTTGCTGTCATGCCTGTTCCGGACGGTGCCCTAATACTGGCGTCCGAGGTCCGGATCCTTTAAGAGGCGCGGAAGTGCCTGCCACAACTCGCGGTTCAAAGGACAACTTAAGATGATTCGATGGTGTGGTGCAGGCTTGGCATGGATCGGGCGCAACGGAACGGCCGCCCTTGCTGTGAGTATCTTCATCGGCATGGCCTTGCCGGCGCTGTCCGCCTATCTGCGGCCCTACCTGACCGTTGCCGTCTTCAGCCTGTTGACCCTGGCTTTTCTGCGGGTCGACACCTTCGCGATCCGCATGCGCCTGCGTCGTCCCACGCTTCTGATTGCCGCCCTCCTGTGGATGATGCTCGGCGCGCCCCTGCTGACGTGGCTGCTGATCGATCTTTCCGGCCTGAAGGCTCTTGGCCCCGATGTGATGTTGGCCCTTTTCATCGCAACCGCCGCTCCCCCGGTGATGGCGGCTCCTGCCTTCATCTATTTGCTCGGCCTTGATGGCACCCTCAGTCTCGCGCTTTCTGTTGCCGCTCTGATCATCACCCCGCTGACGGCCCCCTTCATCGGCGAGTTGATGCTCGGGCCTGCCCTGCCTCTCAGCGTCGGCGGCCTTGCCATCCAGCTCTCCCTGCTGCTTGCAGGCGCCTTTGCGGTCTCGATCGCCTTTCGCAAATTGGCCGGTGAAGAGCGCCTGGCTCGCTCCTCCCACCACATCAGCGGTCTCAATGTGCTGCTGCTGCTGGTCTTTGCCATAGCTGCCATGGACGGTGTCGCCGCAAGCTTTGCCGCAAAACCACTGTTCACGCTGGGCCTTACCGCCATCACCTTCTGCCTCGCACTGGTACAGATTGCGCTCAGCCTGCTGCTGTTCTCACCGGCGACCCGAGAAGACGCATATGCAATCGCCCATACGTGCGGCACCAGAAACATGGGACTGATGGTCGCCGCCTTCGGTGGCACCCTGCCGGAATTCACCTGGCTCTGGTTCGCTGTCGGCCAGTTTCCGATCTACATCCTGCCCCTGTTCCTGAAACCGTTTGTACGGGTGTTCTGCCGTCTGAACGTGAAAACTGTGACGTAGCACACCTGACAGGCGAACGTGCTAGGCTTACCACTAGCCAGGTCAAACACTTCGCGTGAGGAAAGTGCCGTGTCCGTTCTGCCATCCACCGTCAAATCCCTGTGCTCATCGGCGGGCCGCAGTCTTCTGTGTGCCGCAACGCTCCTGCTTGCCGGTGCAAGCCTCGCCCCGGCTGCAATGGCTGGAGACACGGCAGAGCTTCAGCTTCTCGGCTTTTCCAGGAACGGCGATTTCTTCGCCTTTGAGCAGTTCGGCGTCCAGGACGGATCCGGCTTCCCCTATTCTGAGATCTTCGTTGTCGATGTGATCGGCGATACTTGGGTGCCGCCGTCCCCTTTTCGCCTGCGCAAGGATGTCGACACGGGTCCGGGTGATGCAGCCGACAACGCCCTGTCGGAGACCAGGGCGGAGAACCGTCTTGCCGCCCAGCCGCTGCTCCAGGACAAGGCCATTGCCGGTAAAGGCCAGACGGTCGGCTTCAATCCTCGCACGGAATTGACATCCGATCCCCACAAGATGCTGGTTGCCCCGCGCGTCACCTTCCTGTCCGGTGACGATCCAATCGACCTCACCCTGTCGGAATACCCCCTGCCGAATGCCCAGTGCCAGAGCTACGGCGCCGAGACCAAGGGCTTCCGCCTGACCATGGTCCACAATGGTGTCACCCGCATCCTCAACGAGGACAACACCGTGCCTGAAAGCCGCCGTTGCCCACTGGCTTACCGGATCGAGCGCATCGTCACCCATTTCCCCGATGAAGCCCCGCCCGTCTTTGCCGTGCTGATCCAGATGGACAGCCTCGGCTTCGAAGGACCGGACCGCAGATATCTGGCGATAACGGGACGTCTTTGAGCTTCTAAACCGATTGAGGCCGGCTCGGGTATCTTGCCCAGTCGCATCAGAAGTGCTAGCGCGGCGGCAACATCAGAAAACGGGACGATAACGGCCCGTCTGGCCTGTCCGGGAGTTTGCCATGCCGCGCGACGTCAAGATTGCCCCCTCCATCCTCGCCTCCGATTTTTCCAAACTCGGCCAGGAAGTCCGCGACGTGGTGGAAGCGGGAGCCGACTGGATCCATCTCGACGTCATGGACGGCCACTTCGTGCCGAACATCACCTTCGGCCCGGATGTCATCGCCAAGCTGCGCCCGCACACGGACAAGATCTTCGACACCCACCTGATGATCGCTCCCTGCGATCCCTACCTGGAAGCCTTTGCAAAGGCAGGTTCCGACATCATCACGGTTCATGCCGAGGCCGGCCCGCATCTCGACCGGTCTCTGCAGGCAATCCGCAACCTGGGCAAGAAGGCCG
Organism: Labrenzia sp. R5_0; assembly: GCF_017743835.1. Taxonomy (NCBI): domain Bacteria; kingdom Pseudomonadati; phylum Pseudomonadota; class Alphaproteobacteria; order Hyphomicrobiales; family Stappiaceae; genus Labrenzia; species Labrenzia sp. R5_0. Next base: position 232,187 of record NZ_JAGHRK010000002.1, read on the forward strand.
GTGTCTCTCTGAACCCGTCGACCCCGGAAAGCGTCATTGAATATGTTCTCGACCGGCTGGACCTCATTCTGGTGATGACGGTCAACCCGGGTTTCGGCGGTCAGAAATTCATCCAGTCGCAGGTCGAAAAGACCCGCCGCATCCGCCAGATGATCGGTGACCGTCCGATCGACCTCCAAATCGACGGTGGCGTCACCCCCGAAACCGCCCCCCTCGTTGCAGCGGCTGGTGCCAATGTGCTGGTGGCAGGATCCGCAGTCTTTAAGGGCGGCACGATCGAAAGCTATGCCGGCAATATCTCGGCGATCCGCAAGGCCGCGGAAAAGGCTTGAAGGCGGCGCTAGCTCTTATCGAGTGCCCGGGTCATACGTCGTGGACTAGGCACCCATAAGGCGACCACTTTTTTAAAGGAAACGCTGCCACAGGCTGAGCAAGCGGCCCATCCTTCGAGACAGGCCTTTGGCCTTCCTCAGGATGAGGTGGTGGGTGGCATCAAGGCTGGGAGGCTGGGAGGCTGGGAGGCTGGGAGGCTGGGAGGCATCTTGCACCTCAGACTTCCCACACAAACACCCTCATCCTGAGGAGGACCGCCAGGTCCGTCTCGAAGGATGGGCCACGCCCTCAACCGGCCCGTCCACTATTTGTCCAAGCCATGATATCCAGCATCTATGAAGGTTACTTTCTATATCCTCAGATGTTCGAACGGCAGCTATTACACAGGCGTCACGCGAAAGGATCTCGCGAGCCGAGTTAGTGAACATCAGCAAGGAACGTACGACGGTTACACAGCGCGCTACCGACCGGTTGAACTGGTGTTCAATTGCGAATTCGAGCAGCTCACCGACGCGATTGCCTGCGAACGCCAGGTAAAAGGATGGCGGCGTGACAAGAAAGAAGCCTTGATCAAAGGTGAGTTCGACCTGCTTCCCGCGCTGTCGAAACGGGGTGAAACCGCATCAAAAAATTGAACGAGTGGCCCATCCTTCGAGACGGCGCTTCGCGCTTCCTCAGGATGAGGTGGTGGAACGGTTTGACGCTCTAATGCTCTAGAGCTCTGATGTTTTCAGGCCCAGAGACAGCTTTCACCTCAGACTTCCCACACAAACACCCTCATCTTGAGGAGGACCGTCAGGTCCGTCTCGAAAGATGGGCTACAGGTACCGGTTTCACCCACGACTACCGGTCGCGAAGCAATTACTTCCGCAACGCGTCTTTCCGTCGAGACATTCCCTCGGTTAAGCTCTCCCCGTTAAAGACTGGGGGAATCGTCTTGGCGCATATGCAACGCAGTATCGGTCTGCTGAGCCTCACCTTTGTGGCGATCAGCGGAATTCTCGGATCTGGCTGGCTGTTCGCGCCCTTGATGGCTGCGCAAGCTGCCGGGCCGTCATCACTCATCGCCTGGATGATCGGCGGCTTCGCGATGCTGCTTCTTGCCGCGACCTTCGCCGAGATCGCGGCGATCCTGCCGGTTGCAGGCGGCATCGGCCGTGTGCCGCATTTCTCCCACGGGTCGGTCGTCTCCATGACAATGGGCTGGACGGCCTGGGTTGGCTACAACACCACCGCCACCATCGAGGTGGAGGCAGTACTGCGCTACTCGAAGAGCCTTGCGCCCTGGCTTTACGGGTCAGACGGACTCCTCAGCCCTGCCGGTCTGGCGGTTGCCTGCGTCCTGCTGGCGGTCTTCACGGTTCTCAATGCCTTTGGCGTCCGCTTCTTTGCCCGTCTCAACACGGCGCTCACCTGGGTCAAGATCCTTGTTCCGGCCGGACTGGCCGCCGTAATCCTCACCTCCGAGTTCCGATACGCCAATTTCAGCGAATACGGCGGCTTTGCCCCCGAGGGACTGAAGGGCATCCTGTCGGCGATCTCAACCGGCGGCGTGATCTTCGCCCTGATCGGGTTCCGCCACGTGATCGATATGGCCGGGGAAGCCCGCAATCCGAAGGTGAACGTGCCGCTGGCGCTGGTGATCAGCCTGGTCGTCTGCCTGCTGATCTACGGCGGGCTGCAGCTCGCCTTCCTAGGCGCCCTTGATCAGTCACAGCTCAAGCAAGGCTGGGCGGCGCTCAGCTTCCCGGGCGAGCTGGGGCCCATGGCGGCCCTTGCGACCGCCGTCGGCGCGCTCTGGATCGTCAGCATTCTGGACAGCAGTGCCCGCATCTCCAGTTTTGCCTCGGCGCTTGTGTCCGTCGGGTCGAATGCCCGCCTCGGCCTTGCCATGGCCCAGAACGGTCTCTTTCCGAAGTTCATGGAAACCCTTTCGGCGCGCGGCGTGCCGCTGTTCGCTTTGCTGATCAACTTCGTTGTCTCGGCTCTGTTCTTCTTCATTCTGCCATTCAACGAAGTGCTCGCCCTCAACACGTCATCCATCGTGTTGTCTTTCGTCGTCGGCCCTGTCGCCGTGCTGGCCTTCCGCCAGCTGATGGCCGACGCCCCGCGCGCCTTCGTGCTGCCGGCCGCTCCTGTCACCGGGTGTCTTGCCTTCGTCGTCGCCAGCCTGATCATCTACTGGAGCGGCTGGGACACCATGCTGCATCTGGGCGTCTGCCTGGTCATCGGTTTCCTGCTGATGATCTACCGCAACAGCAGAGGCGGCTTCGACAGCCTGGACTGGCGCGAGGCGGCCTGGCTTGCTCCCTATCTTGCAGGTCTTGTGCTCATTTCCTGGCTTGGTTCCTTCGGCGGCGGCTTGGGCTACCTGCCGGTCGGGCCGGATATCGCCGTGGTTTCTGCTCTGGCAGTGGCGGTCTACATCCTTGCGGTGCGTCTGCGCCTTCGCCAGGACAAGTTCGATCTCTACATGGCCGAGGAAAAGGCTGACGAGCGGATGGAATACGGCGACGGCGCGTGAGGCCTTTCAGGATCCAGCCTAGCTGAAACGGCGGCCCGGAACGGGTTTCCCCGCCTGCCCTGGCAGCTTGTCCTTCAAACCGGAGGGATAGAGCTCAAGACCCTTGGCGGCCAGTTCGTCAAGCGTGATCCAGCGTGCCGTCCCAACCGTGTCATCGTTCACCTCGTAAACGATGGTATCGGTCCGGTAGTAGCTGTTGTCGGTAAAATGGGCGTGGCACAGGAAAACGATCTCGTGGCCTGCGACACCATGATGATCGTAGATGTTCTCCATGACGATATACTCGTCGAGCAGAGTGATCCTTGCTCCCAGTTCTTCCAGGAACTCACGCTGGAGCGTATCGCGCCAGGGCTCGCCAAACTCCACGGTGCCGCCGAGCGGCCGCATGCCGGTGATACGTCCCGTATCGTTCCGCACGTCTGACAGAAGCAGCGCGTCATCCTGCCAGATCAAGGCAAGAGCCTTGACCGCAATCGTGTTAGCCGGCCGCCAGATTGTCATCCGTGTCTCCTCAAAGACAGTCGCATCGCGCTCGTGTGCACCGTAAAATTCACATTCGGGCACTTTGCTGCAAGCAAAAACCGCGTCTCCGCATTGAAGGGGCAGCGCCCCTCTGCTATTCCGCAGCCAGATTTTCCACATACGAGGTCCATTCGCCGATGATCCCGCGCTATTCCCGTCCCGACATGGTTGCCATCTGGTCGCCGGAATCGAAGTTCCGCATCTGGTTCGAGATCGAGGCCCATGCCTGCGACGCACTGGCCGAGCTCGGGGTCATTCCGAAAGAAGCGGCCAAGACTATTTGGGAAAAGGGTGGCAGCGCCACGTTCGACATCGACCGCATCGACGAGATCGAGCGCGAGACCAAACACGACGTCATCGCCTTCCTGACCCATCTGGCGGAAATCGTTGGCCCGGATGCCCGTTTCGTGCACCAGGGCATGACCTCGTCCGATGTGCTCGACACCTGCTTCAACGTCCAGCTGGTCAAGGCAACCGACATGCTGCTGGCCGACATGGACGCCCTGCTTGCCGCGATCAAGCGCCGGGCAATGGAACACAAGGATACCGTCTGCATCGGCCGCTCCCACGGCATCCATGCCGAACCGGTAACCTTTGGCCTGAAGATGGCCGAAGCCTATGCAGAGTTCGACCGCTGCAAGAAGCGCCTGCTGGCAGCTCGTGAGGAAATCGCCACCTGCGCCATTTCCGGTGCGGTCGGCACGTTCGCAAACATCGATCCTGCCGTGGAAGAACACGTCGCCAAGGCCATGGGCCTCCAGGCCGAACCGGTCTCCACCCAGGTGATCCCGCGTGATCGTCACGCGATGTATTTCGCGACCCTCGGCGTGATCGCCTCCTCCATCGAGCGCGTGGCAACGGAAGTCCGCCACCTGCAGCGCACCGAGGTTCTGGAAGCGGAAGAATTCTTCTCCAAGGGCCAGAAGGGCTCGTCGGCAATGCCGCACAAGCGCAACCCCGTCCTGACCGAAAACCTGACCGGTCTTGCCCGTATCGTCCGCGGTTTCTCCATTCCCGCAATGGAAAACGTGGCTCTCTGGCACGAGCGCGACATTTCGCATTCGTCCGTCGAGCGCATGATCGGCCCGGACGCGACCATCACCCTGGATTTCGCTCTGGCCCGCCTGACCGGCGTCATCGACAAGCTGCTGGTTTATCCGGAGCGCATGATCGGCAACATGGACCGTCTCGGTGGCCTCGTGCACTCCCAGCGTATCCTGCTCGCTCTCACCCAGGCTGGTTCGTCGCGCGAGGACGCATACCGTCTGGTCCAGCGCAATGCCATGAAGGTGTGGGACAGCTACCAGGTGGCAGGTGCTGCCTCGGTCGACTTCCTGACCGAACTTCTGAACGACGCGGATGTGCGCAAATATCTGTCTGAAGAAGAAATCCGCGACCGCTTCGACCTCGGCTACCACACCAAGAATGTCGATGTGATCTTCGAACGGGTGTTCGGCGAAGCGTAAGTCTTCCGCCATTTGGCGGCGTAAATTTACTTTCCGTCGTCATCCCGGCCAAGCGAAGCGCGAGCCGGGACCGGGGAGCCACAGAATTTTGTATTCGCACAGGAAGTTTGACCGATAGACCTCGGCTCCCCGATCCCGGATCTCCGCTTCGCTGCGTCCGGGATGACGATCCGAGGTCTGTAGTCGGGCTTCGGGGAGGCATCGGCCTCCCCTTCTCTTTCCGCGGAAGGTAAAGCGATGTCCGGCGAAAAATCCCTTGTTGCCTGGCAGCGCATCGAAGCGCTTTTTATCCTGATTGCTTCATTGGTCCTCTATTTCTGGACAGGGGCGCCGTGGCTGACGTTTGTCATCCTCATTCTGGTGCCCGACCTGTCGATGCTGGGCTACTTGGCCAATCCACGCGTTGGCGCCCTGATCTACAATCTCTTTCACACCTACATCGGCCCGGCCCTCCTGATGGGGCTTGGCGTCCTGCTCACGGATTATGATCTGGATCCCTACGCCTTCTGGGATTTTGCTCCGATCGCGATCATCTGGACCGCCCACATTGCGTTCGACCGGGTTCTGGGCTACGGCCTGAAGAGCCCTGAAGGGTTCAAGATCACTCACCTTGGCCGGATCGGCCGTCAGGATAGCTGAATCATGAAAATCGCCGTCGTCTCGGACATTCACGGCAATGTCCTGGCCCTTGAAGCCGTGCTTGCAGACCTGAAACTGGAAGCACCGGACCTGATCGTCAATCTGGGTGACTGCATTTCCGGTCCGCTCTGGCCGGAGGAAACTGCCGCCATCCTGCGTGAGGCTGCCTGGCCGACTGTTCGCGGCAACCATGACCGCATCGTCCTGGACGATCCGATCGACAAAATGGGACCGACCGACTTCTTTGCCGCTGAGCGTCTTTCACAGTCAAGCCGCGACTGGCTGGCAACAAGTCAGCCGACCATACGCCTGACGGACGAGATTTTCCTGTGCCACGGCACCCCGGACAACGATGACCGCTACCTGACTGAAAAGGTGGAGGGACCGAAGGGACACCTGCCGGACGAACAGACCTTGCTGGACGAGTTGAAGGGCGAAACCGCTCCCGTCATCTGCTGCGGTCACACGCATATTCCCAGGGTCATCCGACTTCAGAAAACCGGGCAGATCCTGCTCAATCCGGGCAGCGTCGGCTTGCCGTCCTACGAAGACGACCATCCGCACCGGCATGTCATGGAGGCCGGCAGTCCGCATGCCCGCTATGCCCTGATGACAAACAATCACGGAGCATGGAACTTTCAGGAAAAGATCCTGACATACGATTGGGATACGGCAGCCGCCGAAGCGGAAAAGAACGGGCGTCCGGGTTGGGCCCGGGCCCTGAAACACGGTTTTTACGGGCCACTTTCCTGAGATCTTCGCGATCACAAATGACGGAGCATGACCATTTCGGGGAACGAAGCCGGGCGCTCCACGTTTTATACCCATGATTAGCATGGAGTATGTGATGTCGATCTGGAAATCCGTTTTAAGTCACGCCGCTATCGGCGGTCTTGCCGTGAGTCTGGCTTTGCCGGCCTTCGCCGCTCCACTGCCACTGCTCAATACCGCGCCGGTGCCGGTTCAGACGCATTCGGAAGCCCCGGCGAACGTCCTCAAGGTTGACCACAGAAGAGGTCATAACCCGCATCGCGGCTACAACAATCGTAACGGACGCCACTATTACAACGGGCACCGGGGTTACCGGAAATATCGCCAAGGCTATCGCCAGTATAACGGCTGGTGGTTCCCGCCGGCAGCTTTCGCCTTCGGCTTCGGCGTTGCTCCCGGCCCCCGCTATGCGGCCCCACCACGCTACGCAGCTCCCCCGCGCTACGCCGCCCCGCCTCGCTACGGCCGTGGCTACAGCCCGGCGCACTATCAGTGGTGTGGTCAGCGTTATCGGTCTTACCGCCCTGGCGACAACAGCTTCCAGCCCTATCACGGACCACGCCGTGTATGCGTCTCGCCCTATGGGCCGTGATTTAAGCTGTCGGAGACAAACATTGAGCCGGTCCTTTGGGCCGGCTCCTTTCATTTGCCTCAGCCGTCATCCCGAAGGCTTTGAACGCAAACGGCGCTGAGATCCGAAGGCCGGTAGCTTGCCGGTTGCTTCTTCCAGCCTTCCGAACATCCGTCACCTTCCTTGCCGCGATTGACAAGCGCCCGGAAAAACTGCGAGACAGCGGCACATCTTCGACAGCCACGCAAAAGGTGTAGCCCGTGAAAATTTCAGACACCGATATTCTGCTTGTTCCAGGTTACGGTCAGACGCTGCCGGGCCATTGGCTGTTGCGCTGGCGCGACAAGATGCCGACGGCCCGGGTCGTGAAACAGGCAGAGCTGCATCGTCCGAGCAAGAAGGAATGGCTGGAAACGCTGGTGAAAGCGGTTGATGCCGCCGAACGGCCCGTTGTGCTTGTCGCACATTCGCTTGGCTGCATTCTGGTTGCCCACGGTGCTCATACGCTGAAGGGCAAGATCGCCGGCGCCTATCTCGTCGCTCCTTCCGACTGGGACCGCGAGGGGCTGGTGGCGGAATTCGATGGCGGGGACTTCAAGCCCATTCCCGAACATCCGTTGCCCTTCCCTGCGCATCTTGTCGCCAGCCGGGACGACCCATATTGCGACTACGCTCGTGCCGAGCATTTCGCCAAGGTCTGGGGCACCACCTTCCAGGACGCCGGAGCCGCCGGTCACATCAACCTGGAAAGCGGCCACGGCCCGTGGCCGGAAGGCATGATGTCCTTTGCCCATTTCATGAAGAAGCTCGGCTGACGGCTGTCAGGTCCGTGCAGAGGAAGCGTCCATCAACGCTCCGAGGCGCGTGGCCACCCAATAGCTCACCGGAATGGCGATCGCGGCGCCTGTCGCCGCGCCGCCGACCAGCAGCAGAGCATTGAATGTGCCGACACCGTAGATCGATAACGGAACCAGTGCACCAAGGCCGGCAAGCGTCGGGCCGATGATGATGAACAGGATCATTGCCAGTTTCCACATGAGGATCTCCCATCGGGAAAGCGGCGGTTCTCCGTCCTGAGCTACAGCGGCAACAGTGGTTGATTATGAGACATAATCAACTTTGTCGTTGAAGCTCAGAACCGTCGCGGTTTCGATATCTGAATACTTTCGCAATATCGAAACCATGACATTGACCCAGGTCAAGCTTCCGCAAGAAGAGCAAATCAATATCCGGCGGCGGGTCCTGTGCCCTGCTCCGCCAGCCAGGCCACTTCCTTGAGCGCCGCCCTGGCGGAATGATCAAGAAAGAGCGTATCGACGCCGTGTGACATCAACCGGAACCCCTGATTATAGGCTTCCTCGACCTTGTCGGCGTTGAGGCAGAATATCCCGGCAAGTTTCCCGGCCGCGAGCGCCTTTTCCGCGATCTCACCGGCAACTTCGCCGGTATGTGCCCCATTCGGATCGAGCGAAGCGCCTTTCGACAACGCAAGGGAAAGATCGCTCGGACCGACAAACACGCCATCAAGACTGTCGACGCTGAGGATCTCGTCCAGCGCGTCGATCGCGTCCTGGGTTTCGATCATGGCAAAGGCAAGGGTCTGGGCATTGGCGTTTTCGAGATACTGGTCCCGCGTCTGGCCGCTCAGCATGGCTGCCCGGAACGGCGACCAGCTGCGGTCGCCGATTGGCGGATACTTGACAGCCCGCGCAAAGGTTTCCGCGTCCCGAAGGGAATTGATCATCGGCGCGATGATGCAATCGGCCCCCATGTCGATCAGCCGTCCCGCAAGGGCGTTGTCACCGACGGGAATGCGGGCGATGCGGTGCGCCCCGGCAAGAGCAATGGCTGCCATCGCCTCGCACGCCGATGCGAAATCATACATGCCGTGCTGAAGATCGAGCGTAACCGCCTCGTATCCCGAGCGCGCAAACAACTCCGGAACCATGGGCGCGGACAATTGGGACCAGCCGGTAATGACGGCTTTTCCGGAACGCAACTTGTCGGCAAGAAAGGCATTATCTGACACGGGTCGTCTCCTCCGATAGAGGAGGTATCAAATCCGTCCGCCGACACAACCGCAAGCGCTGTTTTTGCAATTCTGGGAGCTTGGTTGACGCAAAGGGAGATGGGGATTTTCTTCTTCCAGGCCGGAAAAGCCCCCACTTGCCGGTCATCATGCCCGTCAAAACAAAAAAACGCCCGCCGTTTCCGGCGGGCGTTTGAAACTGACAATCGAAGAAAGCTTCGATCAGCCTTCTTTCTGCAACTGGTCGACAGCCGTGTGCATCAGTTCGTCCATGGTGCGACGAATCTGATGATCGGACTGCTCGACCTTGTTTGCGTCGAAATCTTCGCGAAGCTTGCGGAAAACGTCTTCCTCGCCCGGCTCTTCGAAATCGGCCCGGACAACTTCCTTGGCGTATTCGTCGGCCTTCTCGCCTTCAAAGCCCAGAAGACCTGCCGCCCACAAACCCAGCAACTTGTTGCGGCGTGCGGTTGCCTTGAACCGCAGCTCCTCGTCATGCGCAAACTTGTTTTCAAACCCCTGCTCGCGCTTGTCGAATGTGCTCATACTCATCGTCTCCTGAACTGCGCTGATGCACTTCCCCCCATATGGGGCTGATTTGGTCTCTTGCATATCCCCGCAAGCCGATCAAATCAACGCAGTACGTACACTCATGCGTCAAAAGCATAACCGCCCTGCGAACTCTCCGGAAACATAAGATTGTACTTTTGCCCGGCTTCGGTTAAGTTCCGCGCCGCAAAACAGGGCCTGCTGCCTTCAAGCATCGGCCGGTTGACGACAAACGTCCCGGTGGATTTTCAGACAAGGTAAGCATGTTCCGTCAAAGGTTTCTCTAAAAGATACGGTATAGCCTATGAACCGCCGCCGGCGCATTTACGAAGGTAAGGGCAAGATCCTTTACGAAGGTCCGGAACCGGGAACCCTGGTTCAGCACTTCAAGGACGACGCAACTGCCTTCAACAACAAGAAACACGAGATTGTTGACGGCAAAGGCGTGCTCAACAACCGGATTTCCGAATATATCTTCAATCATCTGAATGCCATCGGCATCCCGACTCACTTCATTCGCCGCCTCAACATGCGCGAACAGCTGATCCGGGAAGTCGAGATCATTCCGCTGGAAGTGGTCGTGCGCAACGTCGCCGCCGGTTCCATCGCCACCCGTCTGGGCCTGGAAGAAGGCACGCAGCTGCCGCGCTCCATCATCGAGTTCTACTACAAGAACGACGAGCTCAACGACCCGATGGTCGCCGAAGAACACATCACCGCCTTTGGCTGGGCCACCCCGCAGGAACTGGACGACATGATGGCGCTTGCCATCCGCGTCAACGATTTCCTGTGCGGCCTGTTCCTGGGCGTCGGTATCCGTCTTGTCGATTTCAAGATCGAATGTGGCCGTCTGTTCGAAGGCGACATGATGCGCATCGTCGTCGCCGACGAGATTTCCCCGGACAGCTGCCGCCTGTGGGACATCGAAACCAACGACAAGATGGACAAGGACCGCTTCCGCCGCGACATGGGCGGCATGCTGGAAGCCTATCAGGAAGTTGCCAAGCGGCTGGGGATCATGATCACCAGCGAGCGTCCGGCGGGCTCCGGACCGACCCTGGTCAAGTAAGACGCGCTGCTGATGCAGTATTGACACAGGCCGGCGCAATCGCCGCTAACGGCCCTAACGTCAGTATTGCAACCAAAGGTATTGCAAACTATGACGCCCCCTTGTTCAACGAGGGGGCGTTATGTCTTTTAGATTTTCTTTCATTTTCAAGTCCGTATCGATTGCACTTCTGTGCGGCTTTCTTGCAGCCTGCCAAACCACGGGCCTGAAGCCCGGCAGCATTTCCTCCAGCTTTGCACCCAAGGGTTGGGCCAGCAAGCAGAACGGCAACAAGGCCGTCTATGTTTGTCTGCCATCCACCTGCAAATCGCCTGAAGTTGTCGTTGTGGGTCCGATCGAGGTCAAGGGCGACACGGAATCGGCCATCCGGCAAAACCTGATCTCTGCTGAATTGATGAATGCCGTCGGCAACATTGCGAACGTGGCCTCGAAGGGGCAGGTCCGTCTCAAAACCAATCGCCGTGTCGTCACCAAATCCTATTCCGGCTTCGACATGACTGCCAGGTACCGGACGGACAAAGGCAACGTCTATGTTGCCGCACGCATCATCATTCAAAACGACCGCGGCAGCACCGTTGCCTCCTTTGCGACATCAAGCTCCAGGGCAAAGACAAATCTCGACCGCTTCCTGAAGCAGACAACGATCAAACGCCTGCCGTAAATCGCAGGTTTTCTGCACACAGGCCTTTCGCAAATGGGGCTCCTCGTGTATGGGGAGCCCCAAAGTCATTCAACTGCAGAATCTGCAATCTGCTGCGGGGATCCCAATCATGAAAGCACGTGTGATCGTCACCCTGAAAAACGGTGTTCTCGATCCTCAGGGAAAAGCCATCGAAGGCGCGCTCGGCGGCCTCGGCTTCGGCGACGTCGGCTCCGTTCGTCAGGGCAAGGTGTTCGATGTCGAACTGACCGGCACCGACAAGGAAGCCGCCAAGGCTGAACTGGAGCAGATGTGCGAAAAGCTGCTCGCCAACACCGTCATCGAGAACTACGCGATCGAGATCGCCTGACCGAAACTTCGACACCGGGGCACCACCGATGGATGACGATACCCGCACGGCCCTTATCTTCATGGCCACCAAAGCGGCGATATTCATCCTGGTGCCCGCAATCGCGGCCTTGATAGCCGTACTTGTTCTGCTCTGAACCGACTGGATTGCCCACATGAAAACCGCAGTCATCGTTTTCCCCGGCTCCAACCGCGACCGTGACATGTTCCACGCACTGGAACTGATCACCGGCACCAGGCCGCAGAGCGTCTGGCACACGGAAAGCACCCTGCCGGATGTGGATCTTGTGGTTGTTCCCGGCGGCTTTTCCTACGGCGACTATCTGCGCTCCGGTGCAATTGCAGCCCGCTCCCCGATCCTCAAGGACCTTGTTGCCAAGGCCGACAGCGGCGTCGCCGTACTCGGCGTTTGCAACGGCTTCCAGATCCTAACCGAGGCAGGCCTGCTTCCCGGCGCCCTGATGCGCAACGCCGGCCTCACCTTCGTCTGTCGCGAAGTCCTGATGGAAACGGTCAACACCGCGACGAGGTTTTCCTCGAAGTTCGAAAAAGGTCAGGTCTGGCGTTGCCCGGTTGCCCATCACGACGGCAACTACTTCGCCGACGCTGACACGCTGAAGCAGATCGAAGACAACGGCCAGGTCGTTTTCCGCTATGCGGGCGACACCAACCCGAACGGCTCCATCAACAACATTGCCGGCATCATGAATGCCAAAGGCAACGTTCTGGGCATGATGCCGCACCCGGAAAACCTGATCGAGCCGCTCAATGGCGGCCTCGACGGGCGCCTCCTGTTCGAAAGCCTGCTGGAAGCGGCCTGAAGCCATCCGGGAGGCGGACATGACGGACCTGACACTCGACAAGGACGCCAGAACCCGCCTCGCCTCCGAGATCAAGCATTATCTCGAAACAGACCTGGACATCGACATCGGCAACATGGATGCCGAATTGCTGATCGATTTCCTGACGCCATCCCTCGGGGCCAGGTTCTACAACCTCGGCCTCAAGGACGCCCAGGTGCTGCTCGCCCGCAAGGTCGACGACATCAACGACGAATTCTACGCCCTGGAAAAACCGGTTCAGGATCGCGGTTGAGCTTTACGTCGATTAGTTGCGCGAATATTCCATCGCAGTCCTCGTTACCCGCGTCCCACGACACAAAAGCCGCCTCGCCCTTGTCATCCCCGCGAAGGCGGGGATCCAGTAACCGGCTGCCTCGGTCACATCGCATTATCCTGCCGGCTCCCACGACTACTGGATCCCGGTCTTGGCGCTGCGCACCAAACCGGGATGACAAAAACGGGGGCTAGTGAGGTTCAGCGAACAGACGGTTCAGGCCGCCTGGCTGCGCTTTTGTTTGGGGGAATAGCCGAACCGGCGGGAGAAGGCCCTGGAAAAGGCCGCCGGACTTGCGAAGCCGCAGAGGCTCGCGACGGCCTTGACCTGCCTGCCGGTTTCCAGCTCCGAGCGGGCAATATCCAACCGCCAGTTCGAGAGATAACCCATGGGTGTTGTCCCGACGAGTTCCTTGAACGTTACCGCGAACTGGGTGCGTGACATGCCGGCGGTCTCGGCCAGTTTTTCCAGCGTCCATTGTTCTCCGGGCACTTCGTGGATTGCCACCAGGGCGGCTGCGATCCGCGGGTTTGCAAGACCGTTCAGGAGACCGGTATCGGCCTTGCCCTCTTCCATGGCATGGCGCAGCAGGCGGATCACCACCACTTCGCACAAACGCTGGAAGGCAGCCTGCCCGCCGCACCTGGGCATTGTCGCCTCCTCGATCAGCGGCGTCACGACAGCGGTGAGATATGGATCTTCCGACATGGGCACGGAAATGCAGTCCGGCAAGGCACTGACCAGCTGCCTGCCGACACCTGATATCGAGATCCGGGCGGCGACAAGCGACGTTTCATCGGGGGCAGCTTCCATGCCGGCAAGCACGGCAGATCCGTCCCGCTCCGGGCAGAAAACCAGTCTCAGCCCTCTCTCAGGACTGTCATAGACCCTCAGGTTGGCATCGCTTTCACTCCCGTCCGCTGCCAGTGAAATGTCAACCTGAACGCGGAGCCGGTCGATGAGCGAAGACAGCCGGTCCAGCCTTCCATTAAAGGACGTGCGATATGGGACCGACATTTCCGTACTCCTGAGCATATTTTTTGAATGTTTATAGCGCTTGCGTTCACTACCTTACAGCCATCCGCAGGGAAAAGTGAAGCCTTGCCTAGCCAAATGAGGAAAACATGCTCGTTCCACGCCAACCGGTACCCGGCCTCACGGTCGAAACCCTGAGCTCCGGCACCTTTGATCTGTCCAAGGATAACGCCGACTTTGCAACGCTGGTAGTGTTCTACCGCGGCCTTCATTGTCCGATCTGCGCCACTTACCTTAAGGAACTCGGCCGTCTGACCGCCGACTTCGCGGCCAAGGGCGTCAAGACGATCGCTATTTCGTCGGACGACAAGGACCGTGCGGAAAAGATGGCGGAAAAGGTCGGCCACGCGGATCTGCGCTTTGGCTACGGCCTGCCGCTGAGTGTTGCGAGGGAATGGGGACTTTATGTTTCAACCAGCCGCGGCACCACCTCGATCGGCATCGAGGAGCCTGCGCTGTTTTCCGAGCCGGGTGTCTTTCTTGTCAGACCGGACGGCACGCTCTATTTCGCCTCCGTCCAGACCATGCCTTTCGTGCGTCCGCACTTCCAGGAAATGGTCGGTGCACTCGATTTCGTTCAGAAGAACGACTATCCGGCACGCGGCGAATATACCGGTGCAGTCTGACGGCACCTTGATACGGAATTGAAAACAAGGATGCCGGACACGGGCTGCATCGTGTCCGGCATCAACAAAGACTCGCCAGGGGTAGCAGGTCCTTGTTTGGTGGGATCGCCAAAGATCTCCGCATCAATACCGGCCCTTGCGCCGGCTTTCGGTATCCCAGAAGGGGCGCATTGCCTCGGCAAGCGCAGCTTCCCGGGTCAGCCCGAGGTCCTCAAGGGCCGCGTCTGACAATTCCAGAAGTTCCAGGCGGGTCCGGCGCCTGACAAACCAATCCTTCAGATAGCTGAAAGCCGTTTTGGTAAAACCGCCGGGAATCCGGAGCCGCGATATCGGGCGCCCGGATATTGTTTCGATTGAACTCATTTGAGACATCTCCAGGGTGACAATTGCATCAATTGGGCGCATTGTTGCGCTACAATCATATGAATTGACTCCATTCGGGATGCAATATATTAAATTGTCACCATGACAAATTGGCACCCAGAGATTCCCGAGGGCCAAGGGCCCCTCTACATCCGGCTGGCAGACCGCATCGCCGAGGACATTGCCACTGGCGCGCTTGGTGCCGGTTCCAAACTGCCGCCGCAGCGCGACCTTGCGTATGATCTGGGTGTCACTGTCGGCACCATAGGACGCGCCTACGCCCTGATCCGTCAGCGCGGCCTCGTCAGCGGCGAAGTCGGGCGCGGCACATTCGTGCTCGGCAGCACCTATGAACCGTCACTCGAAGAAGACACCAAACCGAACCTTGACCGGCCGACACAGCAGACCAACGGCTCCGCCGCGCATGACATGTCCGCCTCTTCGTGGACCCAGGGCGCGATGCACATGCCTAAGGATGTCGCCTTTGGCGGCACCAGGGTCATGGTGCCTTCGCCGGAGGCAATCCGCTTCGACAGCACATCCGCTCCCGAGATCGGCCAGGCCGGCGTCATCGGAAGGCTGACGGCAGACATCACCCGTGATGCCCCTTACGAAATTGCCAGCTATACCCGCTCCGTGCCGGAAAGCTGGCGCCAGGCCGGGCGGATCTGGCTGTCCCGTGCCGGCTGGCAGCCGCCGGAAGGCAGCATCGTGCCGACGACGGGCGCCCAGGCAGCAATCATGGCAATCATCGCGGCAACGACAGCACCTGGCGATCAGGTCGCCTTCGAGGAACTGACCTACAGCTCGATCGCCCGTGGCGCGGCTCTCTCCGGCCGCAGGCCGGTGCAGATCGCGCGGGACGACGAAGGTCCCCTGCCTGAAGATCTCGCGAGGGTCTGCGCACAGAAACACCCGAAGCTGCTGTTCGTGATGCCGACCATGCATAATCCGACCCTCGGCATGATGGGTGAACAGCGTCGTGCGGACATTGTAACCATCGCCCGCCAGTACAATCTCTGGATCATCGAGGACGAGGTCTACGGTTCCTTGCGCGAAACCTCGCCGCCCCCGCTTGCCGCACTGGCACCGGAGCGTACCTTTCATGTCGGCTCGCTGTCCAAGTCCGTGACGGCAGGCGTGCGCGGTGGCTGGGTTTCCAGCCCGCTGTCTCATGCACAGCGGATCTACACCGCCCACAAGATGCTGACCGGCGGCATATCCTTTCTCCTGTCGGAACTGTCATCCCGGCTGGTTCTGTCCGGCGCTGCCGACGAATTCCGCCAGAAAATCCTCGCGGAAGTCTCCGCCCGTTTCGAACTGGTACAGAAATATCTCGGCGCCTACGACATGTTTGCCGCCGCCGACGCGCCGTTTCTCTGGCTGAAGCTTCCCGAACCCTGGCTCTCCGGCACTTTCAAGGCGGCGGCCGCTGCCGCCAATGTGCTGATTGACGATGAAGACGAGTTCAAGACCGGCCGATCCGGCAAGGTCTATCACCGCGTTCGTATCGGCATCACCAACCCGATGACCCGGCAGGAAACCGCGAAGGGTCTGCTGATCCTGCAAAATTTGCTGGAGGACAGCGGCGCCTGCTACGACAGTTTCGAATAGCGACCCTTTGAAGGCGGAGAAACATGTCTGAAACCAGCTTGCTCTTCTTGATCCTGCCAGCCTTCGCAGTCGTCTTCGCCCTGTTCTGGTCCGTGATCGTCTTTGTCATTGCCCATACAGGCGGCTGGGCGGGACTGGCAAAAGCCTACCCGGCCAGCCAGAAGCCGGAAGGCCGCACCTGGACCTGGCGCACCATCCGCTTCGGTCTCTTCGGCAACTACCGCAACAGCGTGGATGTGACCCTGTCCGATGCAGGGCTCCACATGTACCCGATCTTTGTCTTCAGGATCGGCCACAAGCCGATACTCATCCCCTGGACCGCAGTCTCGGACGCATATCGCCGCGATCTCTGGTTTGCACCGACGCTGACGCTTTCAGTTCCTGTGACGGGAAACGGCAATGAAAGACGGGTGTCCTTTTACGGTGCGGAGTTCGTCGAGGCGATCGAGGACTGCCTGAGGCGCAATGGCAACGGCAACGCTCTCCGCAGGTAAGCAAACCGCCGGTTTGCCTGCCTCGCACCGCTTGATACCAGACACACGTTTTCCTTGTCCTGCACCGGCGCTGCTGACAATGTGAACTGACTACCGGGAGGTTGTGATGACAGGGTCTGTGCCTTTGTGGGTGAAACTGGCCGGCGTGGCAGCGGCTGTCTATTGCATTGCCGTCTTCGGAACCGTCTACCGCTACAATCAGTCCATCCTGGAAAGCGCCAGCTTCGCCGAAATCACCGGCGGTGGCTTCATCTACAACTACCGCATCGCCGACATTCGGGCGGGCATAACGGTTGGCCTCGTGAAACCCCTGCCCCTTGGCACCCGGCTCATTGCCGAGTTTGAAAGCCCGCAAGGTGGCAAGATCGAGGTCGAAAAGGCCGTTTCCCACGCCAAGCGCAACTACAGCTTCGAAACACCGTCCCTCAGCGACGTTGAAGCCGAACGCACCTATGCGGCAGTTCTTCATGTCATCGACGCAAAAACGGGCGAGGAAATAGAGCGCCACGAAAAGGGTCTCAAATCCAGTGTCGCGCCGAAGGCGATGCCGGCAAAACCGCTTACCATCGGCCCCGGGTATCACGTCAATCCGGATATCCGGCCGGTGCCAAAGGGCTAGACCGATAGCCGCCTCGAGAAGTCCTTTTGCTATCGCGCGAAAAAAGTGTGCGCGGCACCTCAAAAGCCATTGTGCGGTGCAACCCGGCACACCATCTGCCAGCGACGTGTCCTCGGGATCTCCAAAATGACTGTCTTTGAAATTGCGCTCGGCCTGGTTCTCCTCGTGGCCGGTGGTGACGTGCTTGTGCGCGGTTCCGTCGGCCTTGCAAAGCGCTTCGGCATCTCCGAACTTCTGATCGGCCTGGTCCTTGTGGGCTTCGGCACGTCGACACCGGAACTGATGACGAGCGTGCTGGCGGCACTCAACGGGTCTGCCGGCCTGGCTGTCGGCAATGTCGCCGGCTCGAACATCGCCAATATCCTGCTCATTCTGGGGCTGACGGCCGTCATCTCTCCGCTGCTGGTCGACCCCAAAGCGTTGCTGCGCGACGGTCCGGCCAACGCTCTGGCAGCTCTCGCTTTCACGGGCCTCGCATTGTCCGGCTTGATTGGACGTGAAGCAGGCCTGGTCCTGATACTCGCACTGGCGGTCTATCTTGTTGTCACCTACCGGATGGAAAAAGGCACGCATACGCCTTCGGCGGAGCTGCACAGGGGGGAAGTCCAGCTGGTCGCTCCCAAAGCCGGACAGCTGAACCTGCTACTCAATCTGGCAATGGCAATTGGCGGACTGGTAATGATCCTGGGCGGAGCGCACTTTCTGGTGTCCGGGGCAACCAGCCTTGCGCAGGCTGCGGGCATCAGCGACGCGGTTATCGGCGTCACCATCGTCGCGGTCGGCACGTCCCTGCCTGAGCTGGTCACCTCGGTGATCGCAGCTCTCAAGCGTCAGACAGATATTGCTCTTGGCAACATCCTTGGCTCCAACCTCTTCAATATCCTGGGCATTCTGGGCATTACCGCGGTTATCACCCCCCTCCAGGTCCCGCAGGAAATCATGAGCTTCGACATCTGGGTCTTGTTGGGGGCTACAGTGATCCTTCTGGTCTTTGCCATGACGGGCGGCCGTATCTGTCGGCGCGAGGGCGCCATCATGCTCTTGGCCTATGCCGGCTATACAGGTTACGTCCTCCACAACGCCCTCGGGTGAACCTCCTCAAAAAAGCCAGGCCTACTGCAAAAGGAAGAGCTTCTCCTGCCTGCCCAAGCCGGTGGAGGCTTTTGCTCCACCGGCCAGAAGGACAACTTCAACGACTGCTTCTGATGGGGACCGCAATCGGGCGGATCGGCGAGCCGGTGGCGCCACGCAGTTTCAGCGGCGAGGTAATGAAGGCAAATTCATGCACCCCGTCTTTTGCCAGGTCTTCCAGCCACAGGAGCTCGATAAACGAGACACCCTTCTGCGCCAGCAGATAGGAGTGAACAGGTGCGAAATTGTCCGGGTTGGTGGACGGGAAACTTTCCAGACCCAGGTTATCCGCGCCCAGCACCATCGCCTTTTGCTCCTCGGCCAGCCACCTTGCGGCATCAAGGCCAAGCCCTGACTGGCTGAACAGCGCCAATTTAGACCTGTCCGGCCAATGCTGCATCTGGCCGGTACGGATGAGCACCACATCACCTTCCTGCAAGCTGGTTCCCTGCGCATCCAGCGCGGTTTTCAGATCATCCACCGTAACGGCGTAGGACGCCGGCAGCACATCCACACCCTTGGCCCTCGCAACATCGATCAGCACGCCGCGCGCAATGATGGGTGGATACTTGTCCGCACCCGATTTCGCCCACCCGCGCGCGCCCTGCGCCTCGTCGGCGCTAACGTTGTTCCAGATTTTCCCGTGAAGCCCGAAGTGGCTGAGCGTGTCGATATGGGTTCCCGTGTGGGTATTCATCGAAATCGCTTCGCTGGAATGCGAAAGGAGCTCCGTGCTGCCATCCCCGCGCGCCGGCGTATGAAGCATCATCATCTGGTAGGTCGGATCTCCAAAGGCGGCACTGCAACAATCTGGCATGCCGACAAAGAGATCCACACCGAGATCATAAATCCTGCCGGCATCGATGCGCTGCAAGATCTCCAACCGAGAGGCATCGCTCATCATGTTCAGCGTGCCGATCTCGTCTTCCGGTCCCCATGGACTTTCACCCACCTGATCGCCTGCCGCGAAAACCGGTGAACCGGCAAGGGTCGCGGCCATGAGCGTAGCGGCAAAAAGGTTTCGGGTCTGACTCATCAAGTCTTTCACCAGTGGAATTCCTTCCTCTCAAAACCCCGTGCATGCAGGAACGACCGGCAAGGCGATTCCGTTCGCGGAGGATTGCTCCTCCACGTTTCAGCAGGACGGATTGCCTGACAGGGTTTTCGGTTTTCAGAACAGGCACATTCAAACGCGCCCGGCACGATTAGGACAATTGCCCTAAAATCGAATTAGGACAATCGTCCAAATCTGTCAAGACCGCATCCAAATGCACTGAAACACCCGCATTGCAGCCATCTCCGCTTTGCCGGTGAGACTTTTACGAACCGTATTTTGCCTTGATACCGGGCTTGAATTCGAACTTGCGCCGGTTGGAATGCACTGCGCTGTCAGGTGGAAGAACGTCTGCAAGGCCAATCGCATCGCCCGCGATCAAATTTGTCGAATTTCTTTGCACCGCAAGGCTCCCAAATTGGGGGACAATCTGCTAAACGGCGGCATCATCGTCTGCCCGTGCCGTCGCGGCCCCACCCATTGGCCAGAAACACTGGCCAAAAACAGTGAAACGTCATGATCCCGAACGACATCAAGATCACGCCCGACCTGATTGCTTCCCACGGTCTGAAGCCGGATGAATATGAGCGCATCCTGGAACTGATCGGCCGCGAGCCGACCTTCACCGAGCTGGGCATCTTTTCAGCCATGTGGAACGAGCACTGCTCGTACAAATCCTCCAAGAAATGGCTGAAGACCCTGCCGACCGAAGGTCCGCGCGTGCTTCAGGGCCCGGGTGAAAACGCGGGTGTGGTCGATATCGGCGATGGCCAGGCCGTGGTCTTCAAGATGGAGAGCCACAACCACCCGTCCTACATCGAGCCTTATCAGGGCGCTGCGACCGGTGTCGGCGGCATCCTGCGTGACGTCTTCACCATGGGCGCGCGACCGGTTGCGGCCATGAATGCCCTGCGCTTCGGCGAACCCGATCATCCGCGTACCCGTCACCTCGTCTCCGGCGTCGTTTCCGGTGTTGGCGGCTACGGCAATTCCTTCGGCGTTCCCACAGTCGGCGGCGAAGTCGAGTTCCATGCCCGCTACAACGGCAATTGCCTGGTCAACGCCTTTGCGGCAGGTCTTGCAAAATCGGATGCGATCTTCCTGGCCAAGGCCGAAGGCGTCGGCTTGCCGGTCGTCTATCTCGGCGCCAAGACCGGCCGTGACGGTGTCGGTGGCGCGACCATGGCTTCGGCGGAATTCGACGATACGATCGAAGAAAAGCGCCCCACCGTTCAGGTTGGCGATCCCTTCACCGAAAAATGCCTGCTGGAAGCCTGCCTTGAGCTCATGGAAACCGGCGCGGTCATCGCCATCCAGGACATGGGTGCGGCCGGTCTTACCTGTTCTGCCGTCGAGATGGGCGCCAGCGGCGACCTCGGCATCGAGCTGGACCTCGACAAGGTTCCGGTGCGCGAAGAACAGATGAGCGCCTACGAAATGATGCTTTCGGAAAGCCAGGAGCGCATGCTCATGGTTCTGCGTCCGGAAAAGGAACACGAAGCCGAAGCCATCTTCAAGAAATGGGGTCTCGACTTCGCCATCGTCGGCAAGACCACCGACACGCTGCGCTTCATCGTCAAGCACCAGGGCGAAGTCGTCGCCAATCTGCCGATCAAGGAACTCGGTGACGAAGCTCCCGAATATGACCGTCCCTGGGTCGAGCCGAAAAAGCGCCCCGTTCTGTCCGCGTCCGAAATCGAGGAACCGGCGGACTATGCCGAAGCGCTCAAGACCTTGGTCGGCAACGCCAACGGCTCGTCCCGCCGCTGGGTCTATGAACAATACGACACGCTGATCCAGGGCAATTCGGCCGCGACGCCGGGCGGTGATGCCGGTGTCATCCGCGTGGAAGGCACCCGCAAGGGCCTGTCCTTCTCTGTTGACGTGACACCGCGCTATTGCGAGGCGGACCCGTTTGAAGGTGGCAAGCAGGCCGTTGCCGAAGTGTGGCGCAACCTGACCGCCGTCGGATCCGAACCGCTGGCAGCAACCGACAACCTGAATTTCGGCAACCCGGAAAAGCCTGAAATCATGGGCCAGTTCGTCGGCTGCATCAAAGGCATTGGCGAAGCCTGCCGGGAACTCGAGTTCCCTATCGTCTCCGGCAACGTGTCGCTCTATAACGAGACCCATGGCGAAGCGATCCTGCCGACCCCGGCCATTGGCGGTGTCGGACTGCTTCCGGACGTCACGGTGCGCGCAGGTGCGGCCTTCGTAAACGAAGGTGACGCAATCCTGCTCATCGGTGGCAAGGGCACCCATCTGGGCGCATCCCAGTATCTCGCAGATATTCTGGGTCGCGAGGAAGGCGCTCCGCCGCCGGTCGACCTGGCGGCAGAAAAGCGCCGCGGCACGCTGGTTCGCCAGCTCATCGGCGCGGCTCGTCTGACGGCTGTACACGATATTTCTTCCGGCGGCCTGGGTGTCGCTCTCGCCGAGATGGCGATGTCCAGCGGCATCGGCGCAACGGTCAAGATCGATGGGCCGGCCCATGCCGCGCTCTTCGGTGAAGACCAGGGACGCTACGTCGTCACCGTTTCCCAGGACAAGGTGGAAGCCGTTCTGGAAGACATTCTGGACGGCGGTATCGACGTTCAACAAATCGGCACCACCGGTGGCACGGATTTGACTGTTGAGGGCATTCTCACCATATCCGTTGCAAACTTGAAAAAAGCGCACGAAGATTGGTTCCCGAATTACATGGCAACGGCATAAGCCGTTTGACCTTCAGGAACTTAACAACAGGACGGACGCACGATGCCGATGAACGCAAATGAGATCGAGACCCTGATCAAGGCGGCTTTGCCCGATGCTCAGGTCGAGATCCGGGATTTGGCTGGAGACGGCGATCACTATGCAGCGAATGTTGTCTCGGAATCCTTCCGGGGCAAAAGTCGCGTGCAGCAGCATCAGCTGGTTTACGAGGCACTGAAAGGCAACATGGGCGGCGCTTTGCACGCCCTCGCCCTTCAGACCAAGGCACCGGATTGAGTTGACACATTGCCGCGCAGGCAGCGCGAGCACTTGAATCTGCCGCCGGATCTCGCCAGATAGGCGGCAAAGAGACAAAGGACGGACCCATGAGCATCCAGGACTGGATCAAGAACGAAGTCGACACCAACGACGTGGTGCTTTTCATGAAAGGCACGCCGAATTTCCCGCAGTGCGGTTTTTCCGGTCAGGTCGTACAGATCCTTGACTATGTTGGCGCTCCTTACAAAGGCATCAACGTTCTGGAAGACGACGATCTGCGCCAGGGCATCAAGGAATTCACCAACTGGCCGACCATTCCGCAGCTTTACGTGAAGGGTGAATTCGTCGGCGGCTGTGACATCATCCGCGAAATGTTCCAGAACCAGGAACTGCAGGGCCTTCTCACCGAAAAAGGCATCGAGACCACTCAGCAGACCGCCTGAGCCGGCTGCAGGTTCAGATCGAGGCTTTCAAGGGGCGGTTTGACCGCCCCTTTTTCGTGTCTCAGAGGGTTCCTGCACTGGTGATAATCCGGAAATGGAGCGCCGGGCTGCGGCATGAAACGACCGGGATCCCTGACCGCAGGTGGCTCTCCGATCCCGGCTCGCGCTTCGCTTGTCCGGGATGACGATGGTGAGGGAACGAGTCGGGCGACGGTTCAAGATGCGCTTTTTGGCGTGTTGAGTTGCGCCTCACCTTCCCGTCATTCCGGACAAGTGAGGCAACGCCGAACGCCGATCCGGAATCCAGACATATTTCGCGCCCGAGGCGCGGCCTTCCATTGAAATAAAGAGTTCGCTTTGCTCACGATGACATCTGGTTTCCGGATCGGCGCGCAGTTTCGCTGCACTTGTCCGGAATGACACAAATCAGCCTTCCCACCCCGTCAAAACCACTTACACTTGCACTTTATCCAATGTTAACCGGAATCGGTTGCGGTCGAATGCAGGCACCATCTCGGCAAAAATTGCCGAATCACCTAAGCTGAACGCAAGGTGAATGCGGATTTCAGGGTGAGTACAGGTGCGTTCCGCCATTCTCCGACCATATCGCAGGGCTCCATCAAACAACGGAGCCGGGAAATGGGACCGGGGACAATGAACAAGATTGCAGTTGCTGCCACCTCCACTTTCGTTCTGGCACTTGTCGGAGCCGGCATCGTCATGTCTGGTGGCGTAAAGACCGACGGCGAACTGCGCCGCGTCGACTGCCAGGCGCTCACCATGTTTACACCAGCCAAAGCCAAGAGCGCCGAAGAACTTTGCGCCAACTACGGCGGTGTTGCACTGAAGGATGCCGAGCCCAGCAAGGAAGGCCTCGTAATCCTTGTCCGCAACCAGCCGATGGGCGGATTTGACGGAGAACACACCGTCCGCTGAATTCCAGCGCGCTTCAGGCTGAGCGTTCGCTCGCTCAGCACTTGGCAGATGGTGACAGGCATCCCCTGAAACGTTGCGGCTTCCCGAAAAGATCTCCGAAGCAAGAGTGGCAATGGTCTTTGTAAGCTGGCCGACTTGAAGAATTCAGGTCTCTTGCTCAGCCATCCCGCGTCGTGACCGCATGCGCTGCCACAGGCCCGGCGACGTTGTGCAGGTCCACCGATCCGAGCGGGATCGACGGCAGCCCTGCTTCCAGGGCCACTTCCGCCGTCGCAACGATCTCCTGCCCGATAACCTTGCCGTAATCCCCAAGTCGCGCCGCGATGTTGGCTGCATGGCCGATCACCGTGAAATCAAGCCGCTCCCTTGATCCGACGTTGCCGTAGGTGACCTCACCAAAGGCGATGCCGATGGCACAGTGCATGGAGATGCCCTGTGTGTCCGGGTCTGGCACCTTCAGACGGCGAACGATCTCCTCGGCACTGGCAACTGCTTGCCGGCAGGCCTCTTCCAGGCCGACGCCCGCAGGGAAAATCGCCAGCACTGCATCGCCGATAAATTTCAGGACCTCGCCTTCATGCGCGTTGACGATGTCGGTCGTGACCTCGAAGAAACGGTTGAGTTCACCGACATAGGCTTGCCGGCCAAGCTCCGTTTCCAGCCTGGTGGAATGCCTGAGGTCGCAGAACAGGATCGCCGCGTCGATGACATCGCCGTCCCCACGCCGGATATCACCGCCCAGAACCCGCGCGCCTGTCCGCTTGCCCAGATAGGTTTCCAGAAGGGATGTCGCATTGGAGGTCAGTGCAAATACTTCGAATAGCCGGCTGATAAGGGCCGAACATTCGAACACCAGTCCGAGGTTTGCCGTGGTGAAACCGGCAGGATGATCCGAAGCGAGAGTCATCACATTGATCCGCCCGTCGGAAAAAGGCAGCGGCATGGCGACATAGTCGGTAACGCCCTGCTGCCTCAGGTCTTCCATGATCGGGAAATTGAACTCGTCGGGGTTCGAATCGATCTTTTGCCGAATGCCTCCCAAACCGTCGGCCACGTGCTGAAGCGGGCTCAGGCGAAAGGCCGGGCTCTCCAGTGTCTCGTAGGACGGAGCAAAACTCTGCACGGTATCGTCGTCGCGCGTCCACACATAATGACGGCCGGCAATCATCGGGTGCAGTGACCAGATCAGGATGCTGATTCGGCAGACGGCTATCCCGTCCTCCACCAGTTTTCGGCCAAGGGCGGCTGTAAGTTCTTCCGGCGTTTTCGCGGCCCAGGCTTCGCGCAGCAGCCAATCGACCGTCGGCCCTGTGATGTTCCCGACAGGCAGCGGATCAATCGGGGCACCCTGAAAATCGACCCGGCTCGCCACACCCGGCATGAAGGCCACAAGGCCATCAACCGCCTTTCCTTCCGGCAATGCATTGAGATAACTCCAGGCGCCGTTCTCCAGCGTTTCATTGCCGACCCGGACGTGGCTGTAGCTAGCCGTTCCTTTGAACGGGCAGAAGGTTCTGCGCTCCGGAGCCGGTTCGAGGTCTGCCAGAACGTCGTCGCGCGGGAAATAGATCGCAGGTGCAAGCCGGGTTTCATACATCACCCGCGCCTTTGAAGACCGCGCCAGCAACTGGTCCCCCCGCCAGGCCGTCACTTCGCCGGCAAGCGGTTCCACAAGGATCCCGTAGTCGTTCGAGGTTTGCTGCGCGTGCACGGTCATGAAAAAAGAGATATGGAACACATGGCGAGCTGTCCAGTGCACATGCACGCGCCCCCTCTGCTCACACCTGTGTGGCGCGCCCCAGTCGCCGACACTTGCAAAAAACGCATAGGTGGTACCCGGGGCAGACTTCGGGGCAAGCCACGGTTTGACCTCAATTCGCGATTACGCGCTTGTGAGCAGCCAAGGTATGGAAATTGAGACCCCTGTCGGGTACTGAGATTGAATGCGCAACGTCTTGATCACATTGTTGATCTGCTTTTTTGCCGGGGTCACAACCGCCGCAGCCTACACGCATGTTCCAAGAAGCATTCGCGCTCTGGAACGCTCGATGGCGGTGGAAACGGACCTGGCCGCAAAGACGGTGCAATTTACCGCGCATCATGCCCAATGTTGCCAACCGGACAGCCAGACCGGAAAAACCACCAAACCCTTCGGGTGCGGCCCGGATTGCCTGTCTCATTTCTCCGTTGTGGCGCTGCAATTCCAATCCGCGGTGACCGGGCCGGAAACCACGTCACCTCCCGTCCTGACGGACGCTCTGCCGTCCGCGGAAGATCAACCTCCCATTAAAGGCTGACAATCCAACGGAACACAAAGTTCCGGCTTAGCCAACACTATTGGAAGGTTGAACGACATCTTGCCGGGGCACAATTCACCGGCATGAGAACAGTTCGCCTGAAAGACAGGAAAAAATCATGAGTCTTCAGGAAAACGGTACACAGGCATCCTATGCCGCGCCTGTATTTCGAATTCGGAAAAATCTGAACAGGAACAATCTCTTCATGTTCGGCTGCTGCCTGCTGATGGCGGTGGTGACCGGTCTGCTGATCGTTTCTGCACCGACCGGACTGACGGCTGGTGAAGCGTTGCTGCTGGCCGTGCCGATGTTCGGCTGCGTCGCCATGCATGTGATTCTGCATCGTGTCATGGGCAAGCCATGCCATGTGCACGCACGAAAGGAGGCCGACCATGTCTAGAAGACCTTTCGCTTTTGCACTTGCCGGTGGGTTCCTGGCCTTGTCCTCGGTCGCCTGGGCTGCGGAAGACAACACAATCACGGTCTACAAGTCACCCTGGTGCGGTTGTTGCGAGCTGTGGACCGAGGCTGTCGAGGCTGCCGGCTACAAGGTCGCCGTTCACGATATGGAAGACCTGAGCTCCATCAAGGCGCAGGCAGGCATTCCGGATGACATGCAGGCCTGCCACACTGCGGTGACCGGCGGTGACCGGAAATACATCATCGAAGGACATGTGCCGCTGGAAGCGGTTGAAAAAATGCTGTCTGAGCGTCCGGACATTCGCGGTATCGCGGTTCCGGGCATGCCCCAGGGGTCGCTCGGCATGGGCGACGACCCGACGGCGCAATACACGGTTTACACCCTCGGCCAGAATCCGGCCGATCCTCCCGTCCCTTATCTAGAAACAGGCCAGTAGCCTTCAAATGACGAACCTTACAAGAAGATCATTTCTTGCCGGGTCGGCGAGCCTTACAGGGCTCGCCGTCAGCGGCTGTATGACGACCGCTCCCCAGCAGCCACTTGCGCCCTGGCAGGATCCGTCCGTCCTTGCCATGTACCGTGCGATGCCGGAAGAGCAGTTTCCGATCCCTGCTCCGGATTTGAAGAAGGTACCGGAACGCTACTACCGCAAACAGGTCGATTATCAGACCAGCGAGAAGGTCGGCACGCTGGTCGTCGATACCAGCAACTACTACCTCTACCTCGTCCAGGAAAACGGCAAGGCGATGCGCTACGGCGTCGGCCTTGGTCGTGCCGGGTTCGAATGGTCCGGCCGGGCGCGGATCGCCCGCAAGGCTGCCTGGCCCAAATGGACACCGCCGGAAGAGATGATCCAGCGGCAGCCGGAACTGGAAAAATGGAGCTGGCGTAACGGCGGCATGCCCCCGGGCATCGAAAACCCGCTGGGTGCAAGAGCGCTCTACATCTTCCAGGGCAACAAGGATACGCTCTACCGCATCCACGGCACGGGCGAATACTGGACCATCGGTTCTGCCGTTTCCAGTGGCTGTGTCCGCCTGATCAACCAGGACGTCATCGATCTTTACAGCCGGGTTGCTGACGGATCCCAGATCGTCGTTTTGTAAGGTTCAAGACACGCTTGCGGAAAAGGGGCCGGCCAGCCGGTCCCTTCGCCATCTCCAGCCATCAGCAATGGCTGGTGCGTCCGCTGCCTGGTATCAGCCTGTAATGGCTTTCAGTTCCAGAAAGTCTTCCAGGCCGAATTCGCCATATTCGCGGCCATTGCCGGACTGTTTGTAACCGCCGAACGGCACATCCCAGTCCGGGCTGTTGCCGTTGATATAGACGCTGCCTGCGCGCAGTTTGCGGGCTACGCGTTTCGCCCGTTCCGGATCGCCGGTCTGGATATAGGCGGCAAGGCCGTAAGGCGTATCATTGGCAATCGCAACAGCCTCCTCTTCCGTCGCGAACGGGATCATCACCAGCACGGGCCCGAAGATCTCGTTACGGGCAATCGACATCTGGTTGGTAACATCGGCAAAGACTGTCGGCTGGACGAAATATCCTGTCTCGAACCCCTTCGGTTTGCCCGGACCTCCGGCAACAAGGCGGGCACCGTCTGCCAGACCGCGCTCGATATGACCCTGGATCTTTTCGTATTGCAGGTCACTGATCACCGGCCCGATGTGATCTCCCTCCTCCGCCGGATCCCCGACCTTGGTTTCCGCCGCAATCTTTCCGGCAAGCGCAATAGCCTCGTCATAGACGCTTCGCTCCACGAGCAGACGGGTCGGTGCATCGCAGGACTGACCGGTGTTGGAAAAGCAGCCTGACAGCGATGTGCGCAGGGCCGTTTCCAGGTCCGCATCCGCAAAGAGCAGGTTGGCCGACTTGCCGCCGAGCTCCAAAGCAACACGCTTGACCGTCGGTGCAGCATTCTGACTGACCGCGACGCCGGCACGGGTCGAACCGGTAAAGGACATCATGTCGATATCCGGATGCGAGGACATGGCAGATCCGACCCCCGGTCCATCGCCATTTACCAGATTGAAAACACCAGCCGGGCAGCCGGCCTCATCCAGGATCTCGGCGAAGAGAAGCCCGGAGAGAGGCGCAATTTCACTTGGCTTCAGTACCATGGTGCAACCAGCGGCAAGCGCCGGCGCGACCTTTGCCGCAATCTGGTTGATCGGCCAGTTCCAGGGTGTGATCAAGCCACAAACGCCAATCGGCTCGTGCCGCAGCACGCTGCCGCCACGCGGGCTGGGACGTTCGAACACATGATGCTTCAGAGCTTCCAGCGTCGCTTCCAGGTGGCCGGATCCGGCAGGCGTCTGGCTGCCGCGCGCAAAGCTGCGCGGTGCCCCCATTTCAAGCCGGATCGCTTCGTCCATTTCCTCCGACCGGCGATGGTAGATCGCGATGACACGCTCAAGAAGCGCGGCACGTTCCTCGACACTTGTCTCAGACCAATCGGCAAATGCGGCCTTGGCTGCAGCAACCGCCTTGTCCACATCGGCGGCACTGCCCAGGGAGATCACGGCAACCGGCTTTTCCGTTGCCGGGTTGATCACCTCGAGCGTTTTTGCCTCGACCGGATCGACCCAGGATCCACCGATATAGAACTGCCGCTTTTCAATCATCCGCCTGCTGCTTCCCGTCTGTTCAGTTTCATGTCGTCGCCACTTCTTGGCATAACCTCATATCCGGCTTCTTCCGGCTCCTCGTCAACCATCTCATCCGGAAAACCCGGTGCCCGGATATCAAGGCCGGTTGCTTCTTCAAGGCGTTTGATGATGTTGGGCGACAATTCCCGCGGACCATAGCGGTCGATCCCGTCTGCAAAAATCCGGTTGAGAAGCGGCGACATTTCCAGCGGCACCTGATGATTGTCTGCGATTTTCTGGAACAGGCCGATGTCCTTGGCAACAAGATCCATGGTGAAGGAGATGTCGCGCGAGCCGTTGAGGATCACCTGGCTCTCCGTTTCATGGACGAACGAATTACCTGAGGAAATCCGGATCGCCTCGTAAGCCGTGCCAAGATCCATTCCGGCTGCCTTGCAGGTGGTCAGCGCTTCGACCAAAGACACCAGATTGGCCGTTGCCAGATAGTTGGTGACGACTTTCAGAACAGATGCCGAGCCGATCTCGCCGGTGTGCAGCACGCGCCGCCCCAGAACGGTCAGGAGCGGCAGCATGCGCTCGAAGGTTTCCCGCGGACACCCGGCAAAGATCGAGATATTTCCGGTAGCAGCCCTGTGGCAGCCGCCCGAAACCGGGCATTCGATCGCCTCCGCCCCTCTGGCGACAACAAGCCCTGCCAGACGGCGCACTTCGCCGGCATCCGTTGTCGACATTTCCGCCCAGATCCTGCCCGGGCCAATACCTTCCAAAATACCGTCCGGACCTTCCACGACCGCAGCACAGGCTGCCGGACTGGGCAGGCAGGTGATGACGACATCGCAGCTTTCTGCAAGCTCCTTCGGGCTTTCACCGCGTCTGGCTCCCCTGGCCGCAAAGCTTTCCATAAGCAGCGGATTGAGGTCCAGCACCATGACCTCAAGACCGTTGCGCAGCAGGCTGCCAGCCAGTTTGCCGCCGACATTGCCCAATCCGATGAAACCGACCTGCATGAGAAGCGCCTTTCGTGAAACAGGGTTTGATGCCTTCACTTTGCGCCTCGCCTATGAAATAGAGAAATGATATTAATTCAGCCAATTACCAAACTAATTTTATGAATGAAGAGAATGTCGGCACTCCCCAATCTCGTATGGCTGAGAAGCTTCGAAGCCGTCAGCCGGCTGGGCGGCTTCACCGCAGCGGGCGCGGAACTCGGCCTCACCCAGGCCGCTGTCAGCACGCATATCAGCGCACTGGAAAACCAGCTCGGCCATCAGCTTTTCGAACGCACGACGCGAAAGCTGGAGCTTACCGCCAGCGGCCGGGCTTATCTGCCGTCGGTACGCAAGGCCTTGCAGGACCTTGCCGTATCCACGGACAGGCTCTTCGGCAACCGAACGGCCGGCTCCGTAACCATTCGCGCTCCGATTTCCGAAACTGTTCTCATCATCGCCCCTGCCCTGGCGGAGTTCCAGAAGACCCATCCTGAACTGGACATCCGGCTCTTGTCGGCAATCTGGGCCGACACGGCCCTTGAGACCGGCACCGACATCGAGATCCGCCTCGGCACAGGCAATTGGCCCGGTGTGCATGCAGAACCGCTGGGACCGGAAAAGATCGTGCCGGTGTGTCATCCAGCGCTAGCCGAAAGATTGAAGGAACCGGCGGATCTGATGGATCTTCCACGCATTCACATTCTCGGCTTCGACGATCACTGGCCACGTTTTTTCGAAGCTCAGTCCCTCACGCAGCCATCCGGACACTCGGGCGTCACCGTCGACACCTCCCTCGCGGCGGTTGAACTGGCGGCTGCCGGCGGCGGTGTCGCCCTGCTGCTGGGCAAGGTTGCAGCCCGGCTGGCGGGAAGCGGACGGCTGACGACCCCTCTGGACCCGGGGCTGCCTTCCATGCGCACCCATTACCTGCTGAACCGGGACAATTCCTCTCCGCGAAAACCGGCGGTTCAACGGGTGGAAACCTGGCTGCGAGACCTGTTTGCAGCATAGGCCGGTGGCTATTCCGGTCAGGTCAAACGCTCACCTGCGCGCTGGATGTGGGCAAGAGGCTCATATCGTTTTCAATAGATGCACGTCTCCGCGCTCACAGGCCTCACCCCAGCGAAAAACCGATAAGATATTGAAATACATTTCTTTTTAGAAGTCCAATCGCAAGGCATACTGGATCCCGGTCTTGTCGCTCGTGCGACAAACCGGGATGACAAGCCAAGGACGTGTGACAATGACGGAGCAGGTTGAGCTGCGAGATCATCCCTTTCCGTGCCACACCCTCGTCATGCCATGGCTCGACCATGGCATCCGTGCCGATGCAACACGACACGGCAACGCCTATCCATTTGGAAAGGCCGCGGAGTGGATTGCCGGATTAAGTCCGGCAATGACGGGGAGCGTGGGGGATAAGGAATAGGGCTATCTGAACGCCGTTGTTACCGCGGATGCGCCTCAGAAGGTCACTCCGCTGCGAACAGCTTTGCCGTCATCGCCAGGCTTGCGCCACAGGGCTCTTCGGCTTCGCCGCTCACCTCTACCCCGCCCTCGGCAGGGCGCAGGTTGACGAAGTCGTAGAGCGAGCGGTCGAGGAGATGCGACGGCCGGGTGTGGCCGAGGGCGCGGGCCATGACGCCAAGGCGGCCGGGGGTTGCCTTTTCCCAGCCCTGCAGCATGCGTTTGACTTCCTCGCGCTGCAGACCGTCCTGCGAGCCACAGAGATTGCAGGGAATGATCGGGAACTGCATGCCATTGGCAAAGCGTGCGATGTCGCTTTCAGCAGAATAGGCAAGCGGGCGGAGCACCAGAAGATCGCCCTCGTCGTTGATCAGCTTGGGCGGCATGGAGGCCAGACGGCCACCGTGGAAAAGGTTCATGAAGAACGTCTCCAGAATATCTTCCCGGTGATGGCCGAGCACGATGGCCTCGCAGCCCTGCTCCCGTGCGATCCTATAAAGAATTCCGCGGCGCAGGCGCGAACACAGCGAACAATAGGTGCGGTGCTCGGGGATCTTGTCGGTGACAATGGAATAGGTGTCTTCGCGCACGATGATGTGCTCGATACCGTTGTCCTCGAAGAATTTCGGCAGGATGTCCGCCGGAAAACCGGGCTGAGCCTGATCCAGATTGCAGGCGATCAGGTCGACTGGCAGCAGCCCCCGCCATTTCAGTTCGACCAGCACCGCCAGCAGCGTGTAACTGTCCTTGCCACCTGACAGGCAGACCAGCCACTTCGGCCGCTTTTCCTGGGAAGCCCCTTCCGGCAGCATCCCGAAGTCGGCAATCGCCTCACGCGCCTGGCGCAAGAGGCGCTTTCTCAGCTTCTTGAACTCGACGCTCGCAGGTGCATTGCGAAGCAACGCGGGTACGTCGATGTCGGTACTGTCGGCAATATCGTTCATTTGAGAAGCTCGGTGGCTTGTTGGGTTCGCTGTCTTTGCGCTGACATAGCGGATCAAGGCTGCCGGGAAAAGGGAAAAGCCGTGCGTATCAGGGGATGGCAGTTCGCTCACTGGAGCTGTTCTTGCCACTTCCCTGCATATTGCTTCAGCCGAGAGAGACGTTCGCCGCCGCGTCCGCGTGGGCCAGTCTGCTGCCGTTTTTCCGTATCACCCTCCGCCACCAGCAACGCGGCGCCGATACTGGTTCCGGTGAGCGACCCAGCCGATGCTTCAACCGGCCGCCCGGTCGCAGCCTCCAGCATGTCAAGGTAAAGCCCGTTCTGAGCGAACGGCCCCTCCACAACAATTGGACCTTCTGCACCGGTCATCGCCAGGCACTCCGCCGTCACCAGCGCCAGATAGAAGGACACAGCCGCAAAGCATTCGCCGTCGCTCAGGAGCGATTCATCCACGCTCCAGTGATACTCCCTGCCCTGGAAAGGGCCGGAGCGTGGGTCGACAGCGGGAAAAAGCATGATCTCGCGAGAAAGCACGGTATCAATCTGTTCTTCCGAACAGCCCTTTTCACGTCCCTTCAGGATCATGTCGAACTCACGCCCCCCCATGAACCTTGCCGAAGGCACAGGATCACCGAAAGCGTTGACGTTGATTAGCGTGTCGCGGCACGGATCGAGGAGCACCCGGCCGCCTCCTATCGCCAGCACGATCACCCAGGTGCCGGTGGAGACGACCGAAAACGGAGGCTGTCGCAGGATCAGATGCGGATAAAGCGACGCGTTGGAATCGTGAATGCCGCAGGCGACCGGAATATCCTTCGGCAATCCGGTCCGGGCCACAACCTCCGGCAGGACCGACCCGAGACGATCACCCGCCTTGCGCACGGGAGCCATCTTCTCCCCCAGACCGAGGCGGTTCACTAACGAGGAGAACCGGTTTTCGGACGGGCACCAGAGGTCGGTATGGCAGCCGAGTGAAGTTACCTCGTTGGAAAGAACGCCGGTGAGCTTGTAGGTCCAGTATTGCGGATAGGTCAGAACGGTCGCCACCCGGTCAAGCAGACCCGGGTCCGTTTTCAGTTGCCAATGGAGTTGCGCGCCCAGATTGAGGCCCATGCCGAGCCTGGGTGACCCGGTTTCCGCGAAGTCCGGCCGGATCGCATCATAGGCGGCTGCCAGGTCGTCCGGGCCGGTGAATTCATAGTCCAGCATCGGCGCGGCAAGGTTCCCTTCCGCGTCCAGAAGCACGGCGCTGGCACCATGCGTCGTCACCGACAGGGCATCGATACCATGGACCTTGTGCAGCTCCGCCAGCGCGTCGCAGATGAAATCCCAGTGGCCTTTGAGGTCGAAATGCGGATAGGGCGGCCCCGGCAGGACCGAGTTGGGCCGCGTCAGGACGCCAAGTTCCCTGCGCAGGTCCAGATCGACCACGGCAACCTTCGCATTGGTCTTGCCGATATCGATGACGCCCACATTCCGGATCGCTGCCATCAACGCTCA
Source organism: Labrenzia sp. R5_0 (assembly GCF_017743835.1). Classification (NCBI taxonomy): domain Bacteria; kingdom Pseudomonadati; phylum Pseudomonadota; class Alphaproteobacteria; order Hyphomicrobiales; family Stappiaceae; genus Labrenzia; species Labrenzia sp. R5_0. Next base: position 266,299 of record NZ_JAGHRK010000002.1, read on the forward strand.
ATCCATGTGAAAGACGGTTGTGAGCGGTGTTGCCACTGGTTCGTTGTCCGGTTTGGTCGCCATAACATCGGCCATATGTGCCCACCATTTCCGCATCACCGGGTGGTTCGGCAGATCGTCCATCTTGTGGCCATCCTGGCGCCAAAGCACGCCGAAGAGGATGTCGGTCTCGGGATCCAGATGAATTGAATAGTCGCTGATGCCTGCGTCTTTCAACAAGGCCACCAGTTCCGGCCAGATTTCGTCATGGCGCTTCCGGTATTCCGCTTCCATGCCCGGATTGAGCTTCATCTTGAAGGCATATTTTTCCATGGTTCAGGCCTTCCGCTTTGCGAGAACCCGGTGGGCGATGCGCGGCAAGGCAATGACGGCAATCAGCAGCAGACCGATGAAGATCGACATGACGATGCCCGGTACGTTGAGCAGGCCAAACCCGAAGGTGACCATGCCCATCACAAAGGCAGCGATCACCACGCCCGGAATGGAGCCGGAGCCACCGAGAATATTGACGCCGCCCAGCACCACCATTGTCACGATCTCAAGCTCCCAGCCGAAGGCAATCGACGGTCTTGTCGCCCCGAGACGCGAGGTCAGGCAGATGGCGGCAACACCGGACATAAGCCCCGTGAGCAGGAAAAGTGCGAATTTGACTCGCGGCACGCGAATACCGGAAAAAAGCGCACCGACCGGATTGTTGCCGACGACATAGACCGCGCGGCCAAAGTTCGTCTTGTGCAGGATGACGGCAAAGACGATGGCCAGCAGAGCGAACAGGACGAACTCGAAAGAGATCACCCACCAGACGTAGCCCTGACCGAAAAAGGCAAAGTCGGACGGATAGCCGGTGTAGGCCTTGTCGCCGAGCACGATATAGGAAATGCCGCGGAACAGGCTCATGGTGCCGATGGTCACCACGATGGACGGCAGGCCGAAGCCGGTCACCAGGAAGCCGTTGAAGGCACCGCACAACAGCCCTGTGCCGAGGCCGATCATCACCAGAACCGGCGTATCGGCCCCCATCTGGACGGCAAAGCCCATGGCCGTGGACGAGAGTGCAATGATCGAGGCAACCGAAAGGTCGATCTCGCCGGAAATGATCAGAAGCCCCATTGCAAAGGCGATCATGGCCTTTTCGGTGAAATTGAAGGTCGCGTCGGAGAGGTTCCACGGGTCGAGGAAATAAGGCGAGGCAAAGCTGTTCAGCGTGAAGACGGCGACGGCGACCACGAGTAGCAGCAGTTCCCAGCTCACCAGAAACCGCTGCAGCGGCGACTTCAGCCTGTCCGGAATCTGACGCCCCTGCGCGCCGGTGTCTGTGGTGGCGAGGCTCATGCTGCGTGCTCCGCTTTTTTCAGGATCACCCGGCCCTTGGTCCGGTTGGACGTGGCGTTGAAGGCTACGGCGATGATGATCGCGCTGCCGGAAATCGCGAGTTGCCAGAAGGGCGAGATATTGATCACCGGAAGGGCGTTCTTGACGATACCGAGGAACAGCGCACCGAGCAGAGCCCCGCCGACAGACCCGATGCCGCCGGCAATCGAGATCCCGCCGATGACACAGGCCGCGACCACCTCAAGTTCGAAACCGCCGGCGATATCGACATAGGCAACGGCGTAGCGGGCAACCCAGAGATAGCCGGTGAGACCGGCAAGCGCGCCGGAAATGACATAGGCCGCGCATTGGGTGAGGCCGACATTGATGCCCGTATAGACCGCCGCGTTCGGATTGCCGCCCACGGCAAAGAAAGCCCTGCCGAGCGGCGTGCGCCCGACCAGAACGATGAACCCGATCACGACGGCGATCGCTATCCACGACAGAACCGGCAGGCCAAGCACGACCTCGCGCGGGAAGGCCTTGAAGGCGTCACTCATTTCATGGGCGTTGATCCACTCCCCGCCGGAAATGACGAAGATGATGCCCCGGTAGATGGTCATCGTGCCAAGGGTGACGACAATGGGCGGAATATCCAGCTTCCAGACAAGCAGTCCGTTCGCGAGCCCCATCAAGGCCCCAAGACAGATCGCCAGGGCCAGGATAACCGGCACCGGCAGACCGGGCATGGCCATGTTGAGCATGGCAACCACCATGCCGGTGAGCGCCAGATTCGCGGCAACGGACAGATCGATACACCGGGTGAGGATCACCACCATCTGGCCGAGAGCCAGAATGATCAGCGGAGCCGTATCGTTGAAGACATTCGCCAGGTTGGACGGCGCGACGAAGCCGGGAAAGCGAGTGGCGATGGCCAGCACCAGAACCAGGATGGCTCCGGCGAGAATGGTCTCGCGCGATTTCATCAGCGAGCGGATCATGTGCGCACCTCCGTGATGCCGGCAGCCGCCCGCACCAGATGTTCGGGCGACAGGTCAGCGCCTTCAAATTCGGCGGCGATACGCCCCTCCCGCATGACAATCACCCGGTCGGACATGCCGAGAATTTCCGGAATTTCGGACGACACCATGATGACCGCCAGACCTTCGGCGGCCAGTTCCGCCATGAATTCATGCACCGCGGCCTTGGACCCGATGTCGATGCCCTTTGTGGGTTCGTCCAGGATGATCACCCGAGGTTTGGTCGCAAGCCATTTGGCGATGACAACCTTCTGCTGGTTGCCGCCGGACAGTTCGCCGATATCCTGGTCAAGAGCTGCTGCGCGCAAGTCCAGCCGCCGCGTGTAATCGCGGGCCAGCTTGAATTCCTCCGCAAGCCGCAGGAACCCCTTGCGCGAGGTTTCCTTGAGCGACGGCAGCGAGACATTCTGGAAAATGGGCAGACCTTTGATGGCCCCCTGTTTACCCCGGTCCTCCGGCACATAGACGATGCCCTGCCGGATAGCCTCGTTGGGATCGCGAATGACGGCAATCCTGTCGTCGATCCTGATAGCCCCCTTGGAAGGCCTGGTCACCCCGAACAGCGCCTGCATGAATTCGCTGCGCCCGGCCCCCACAAGGCCGTAAAACCCAAGGATCTCTCCCGCACGAAGCGTGAAACCGATGTCCTCGAATTCCGTCGGGTGGCAATAGCCGACAACCTTCAGCACTTCCTCACCCAGTTGCGGTGCTCGTTTCGGGAAAACCTGGTCGACCGACCGGCCGACCATCAGCTTGACCAGCTCCTGTTCGGAAACAGCCTCGATCTTGCCTTTGCCGACCATCTGGCCGTCCCGGAAAACCGTGTAGCGGTCCGCGATGCGGAAGATCTCGTCGAACTTGTGGCTGATGAAGAGGATCGCCTTGCCTTCGGCCTTCAGGCGTTCCACCAGCTCGTAGGTTTCCTCGATTTCCTTGTGGGACAGCGAGGCGGTCGGCTCATCCATGATGACGATCTTGGCGTCGATGGAGAGCGCCCGGGCAATCGCCACCAGGTGCTTGTTGGCAATACCGAGATCCTTCAGCGTGACATTCGGATCGATCCTGGCGCCGATCCGGTCGAGCAGCGCTTGTGCCTTGCGCAGCATTTCCTTGCGGTCGATCAGCCCGAAACGGGTTTTCGGCGCATGGCCGATGAAAATGTTTTCCGCCACCGACAGATCATCGAAAAGGACGGTTTCCTGATGGATCGCCGTCATCCCTGCCCGGCCCGCGTCCTGGGCGGTGGGAAAGGAAACCGGTGTGCCATTGATCGCGATTGCGCCCTCATCCGGCTGATAAATGCCGGTCAGGATCTTCACGATGGTGGATTTACCCGCGCCGTTTTCGCCTACCAGGGCAGTAACTTCCCCCGGGAACAGCTCCAGCGATACCTCGGAAAGCGCCTTCACGCCCGGGAACGATTTGGAGATACCGCTGAGCGTCAGTACCGGCCCCGCGCCGTCTTCCGTTTGCGGATGCGTGTCCGCTATGCCCTGCGTGTTCGCAAGCATGACCATTTCCCGGAGCCTGGAGTTTCGTTGCTGGTTTCAAAGACCCGGTGCGCTTGGCACCGGGTCTGACATGTTTCTATCGTCCGGTCCTGGCGACCAGCTTAGAAAATGTCCTTGAAGTCGTCGATGTTGGAGCTGTCATAGACGAACGGGTCCGCCATCGCGCCTTCGTTGCTGTCGTTGAGCGTCAGCGTGCCCATACGGCCCATCGGAATTTCCGCGCCCGGCTTTGCTTCCGCGGCGCCGGTGGACAGGTTGTAGGCCAGCATGGTTGCCGAATAGCCGAGATCGATCGGGTTCCAGATGGCGAACGACTTGGATGCACCGGATTCGATGTGGCCAGCCATTTCTGACGGCAGGCCGAGCCCGGTCACGTTGACCTGACCGGCTTTTTCGGCGTCGGAGACCGCCTGAGCGGCGGCAACGATGCCCACGGACGTCGGCGCGATGATCGCCTTCAGGTCCGGATAGGTCTGCATCAGGCCTTGGGCTTCACGGTAGGACTTGTCGGCAAGGTCATCACCATAGACGGTGGCGACCACGTTGATGCCTGGATAATTGTCCTTCACCTTGTTCATTTCCTCGATCCAGATGTTCTGGTTCGTGGCGGTTGCGGACGCGGACAGGACGGCGACATCACCGCCATCGGGCAGATGATCGGCGGCCAGCTTGATGATCATGTTGCCGATCAGCGGATTGGAAGACGGATTGAGGTGAAGCTGGCGACCTTCCGGTGCAACGCCGCTGTCCCAGGAAATCACGGTAATGCCGCGGTCCATGGCTTTCTTCAGTGCCGGAACCAGGGCGTCCTGATCGTTGGCGGAGATTGCAATGGCATCCACCTTCTGGGCGATCAGCGCGTTGATGACCTCGATCTGACCTTCTGCGGTCGTGTCGGTCGGGCCGGTGTAGATGATCTCGACATCGCCGAGCTCCTTGGCAGCCTCTTCAGCGCCCTTGGCGGCAGCTTCAAAGAAGCCGATGCCGAGCGCCTTGACGACAAGGGCGATGCGTTTTTCCGCGGCACTGGCCGGTGCGGCGATGCAGACGGCGGCGACTGCTGTTGCCGCCAGAAGTGACTTGAGCAATTTCATGGTCTTCCTCCCTAAAGTGCTGCCGGCCCCTCCCAAGGTCCGGACAGTGTGCCGGCTACCCGTTCGAGGTTGCCTTGGTCTGTGCGGCGCTTGTTTCCGCCACGATCAGATGGATGTCGGCCTGTTCCAGCATGTTGGCCGCGCTGTCGGGGATCCTGTCATCGGTGATGACGGTGGAAATCCGCTCGAGCGGGCACAGGATCAGGCTGGAACGTGCGCTGAATTTCGACGAATCCGCCAGAACCACCAGTTCATCCGCCTGGCCGATCAGCTTCTGCTCGGCCTGAATGAGCAACGGATCTGCCTCCATGAGCCCAAGCGGCCCAAGCCCCTGGGCGCCCATGAACATGCGCGTCGCGTAGAAGTTCCGGGTCACGTCGTTGTCGAAGGGGCTCAGGATGATGTTCTGTTCGCGATAGATCACCCCGCCCGAGAGCATGATGGTGTTCTTGGAATTCTTGAGGAGATGCTCGGCAATCGGAAACGAGTTGGTGAACACCTGGCAGCGCTTGGTTGCCAGCGGATGCACCATCTGAAAGGTGGTTGTGCCGCCGTTGATGATGATGGCATCGCCATCCTCGCAAAGCTCCACCGCCTTTTGCGCGATTGCGCGTTTCTGAGCGATGTTGATCGTTTCGTTGACACTGAACGGTCGTCCTGCCAGACCGACGAACTGCGGCGGATGAATGCTCTCCGCCCCACCCCGCACGCGGCGCAGCTTCTTCTGCACATGCAGCTGGGCAATGTCACGACGGATGGTCGCTTCTGAGGAATCCGTCAACGCCACCAGTTCCTGTACCGTCACAACCGGACGGTCCTGGACTGCGGACAATATGATCCTGTGGCGTTCTTTCTCGTGCATCTGGTCCTCCCATTGATCAAACGTTTCCACCAACACCGGTCAATGTCAATCATAAAAAATCAAAAATGATCATTTTGCAGCGCAATATGATTGATATTGATCGTTTTTGATTGACAACCTGATCCGTTCAAGCGAGTTTCTAAACAACGAGACGCAAGCCGTCAGGCTTACCTGGGAGGAAAAGATGTTGAATTCCGCTGCCGGTTCCCGGCTTGCAAACCTGTGGGATGACCAGAAGGCTTCCGGCATGAGCGAAGCGGAGCTGCTGCTCTATCGCTCCAACCTCCTGGGCTCCGACAAGCGCATCACCAACTACGGTGGCGGCAACACCTCCGCCAAGGCGATGGAAAAGGATCCCCTCACCGGCGATCAGGTCGAGGTACTGTGGGTCAAGGGCTCCGGCGGCGATGTCGGCACCATCAAGATGGATGGTTTTGCGACGCTCTACATGGACAAGCTGCGGGCACTTAAAGGGCTCTATCGCGGTGTCGAGTTCGAAGACGAGATGGTCGCCTGCCTGCCCCATTGCACCTTCAACCTGAACCCGCGCGCCGCCTCCATCGATACGCCGCTTCATGCCTATGTGCCGAAAAGTCATGTCGACCATATGCATCCGGACGCAATCATCGCCATTGCAGCGGCAAGCGACAGCAAGGCAATCACGCAGGAAATTTTCGGCGCCGACATCGGCTGGCTTCCCTGGAAGCGTCCAGGCTATGAACTGGGCCTGTGGCTGGAAAAATTCTGCCTGGAAAATCCGGAGGCCCGCGGGGTCGTTCTGGAAAGCCATGGCCTTTTTACCTGGGCTGACGACGCCAGGACCTGCTACGAAACCACACTGGAAATCATCAACAAGGCGATTGCCTGGTTTGAGGAAAAGACGGCAGGAAGAGATGCTTTCGGCGGCTCGAAACACCGCGCCCTGGCCCCATCCGACCGGCGGGCCGTTGCCGCCCGCCTGATGCCTGCAATCCGGGGGATGGTCTCCGGCAAGCAGCATATGGTCGGTCATTTCGACGACAGCGACGCTGTGCTGGAATTTGTCTGCGCCAACGACATGGAAGCCCTTGCCGCCCTCGGCACAAGCTGCCCGGATCATTTCCTGCGCACCAAGATCCGCCCGCTCGTGGTTGATTTCGATCCCGCGACCCCGGACATCGAGGCAACTCTTGCCGGGCTCGGTCAGGCTGCAGAAGCTTACCGTGACGACTATGCGGCCTATTATGACCGTTGCAAGCACGACGACAGCCCCGCCCTTCGCGACCCGAACGCCGTTGTCTACCTGGTGCCGGGCGTTGGCATGATCACCTTCGCCAAGGACAAGGCGACGGCACGCATTTCAGGCGAGTTCTATACCAACGCCATCAACGTCATGCGCGGCGCTTCCAGCGTCTCCACCTACCGCGGCCTGCCGGAACAGGAAGCCTTCGACATCGAATACTGGCTTCTTGAAGAAGCCAAGCTACAGCGCATGCCTAAACCCAAGAGCCTTGCAGGCAAGATCGCGCTGGTCACCGGCGGCGCCGGTGGCATCGGCTCAGCCACCGCTGAACGCTTTCTTCGCGAAGGCGCCTGTGTGGTGCTGGCCGACATCGACGCGGACGCACTCGGGGCCGCCGCCGACAATCTCACCTCACGTTATTCCAGGGACGTCGTGCGCACGGTGACGATGGATGTCACCAGTGAAGACGCAGTGGCAGACAGCTTTGCCCGAGCTGCACTGGAATTCGGCGGTGTCGACATTCTCGTTTCCAACGCCGGCATCGCGTCTTCCGCCCCGATCGAGGACACCACGCTCGACCTGTGGAACCGGAACATGTCGATCCTGTCGACCGGATACTTCCTGGTGTCCCGTGAGGCCTTCAAGGTCATGAAGACGCAAGGGGTCGGCGGCTCCATCGTGTTCATCGGATCGAAGAACGGCCTCGCCGCGTCTCCCGGTGCCAGCGCCTATTGCACGGCCAAGGCTTCCGAACTGCACCTCGCCCGCTGCCTTGCCCTGGAAGGTGCTCCGGAGGGGATCCGAGTCAATGTGGTCAATCCGGACGCTGTCCTGCGTGGGTCAAAGATCTGGTCCGGTGACTGGCTGAAGGAACGCGCAGAAGCCTACGGCAAGGACACGTCGGAGCTGGAGGAACACTACCGCCAGCGCTCGCTGCTGAAACTGTCCGTGCTGCCCGAAGACATCGCCGAGGCAACCTACTTCTTCGCCTCCGAGTTTTCCGCCAAGTCGACCGGGAACATCATCAACGTCGACGCCGGCAACGTTCAGGCTTTCACACGGTAGCAGTCCTCAAGGTAATCGAACCACATCTTCCCTCATCCTGAGGAGGACAGTCAGGTCCGTCTCGAAGGATGGGCCACACGATCAGAGCTTGCCGCCCATCCTTCGAGACGCGAGCAGGCTCGCTCCTCAGGATGAGGAAGTGGCTTGAGGGAAGTGATCTTGGAACAAACGGATCGAAGAAAATCCGGGAAAGGATCTTCTCATGATGATCGACACATCGCTGGTCGCCGGGGAAAACGAGACCCGCACAGCCGACCTGAAGCGTGACTATGAAACCCTGGGCGAAAGGCTCGACCGGCGCGGCGTTTCCATCGATGCCATCAAGGCGAAGGTCGCCGCATATGGCGTCGCGGTGCCGTCCTGGGGTGTCGGCACCGGCGGCACGCGCTTTGCGCGGTTTCCCGGCAAGGGCGAACCGCGCCATATCTTCGACAAGCTGGAAGATTGCAGCGTCATCCAGCAGCTTACCCGCGCAACACCAAACGTTTCGCTGCACATTCCCTGGGACAAGGCCGACCCGGCGGAGCTGAAAGCCAAGGCAAGTTCGCTCGGGCTCGGCTTTGACGCCATGAACTCCAACACCTTTCAGGATCAGGACGGTCAGCCTCTTTCCTACAAGTTCGGCTCGCTCAGCCATACGGATGCCCGCACGCGCAGGCAGGCTGTCGAACACAATCTGGAATGCATCGAGATCGGCAAGGCCATCGGCTCCAGGGCCCTGACCATCTGGATCGGCGACGGATCGAACTTTCCCGGCCAGGCCAATTTCACACGTCAGTTCGAGCGGTATCTGGACGCGGCAAAAGCCATTTATGCGGAACTGCCGGACGACTGGCGGCTGTTCACCGAGCACAAGATGTATGAGCCGGCTTTCTATTCCACCGTGGTGCAGGACTGGGGCACCAACTACATGATCGCGCAGGAACTGGGAGAGAAGGCCTACTGCCTTGTCGATCTCGGCCACCATGCCCCCAACGCCAATATCGAGATGATCGTTGCCCGGCTGATCCAGTTCGGCAAGCTCGGCGGGTTCCACTTCAACGACAGCAAGTATGGCGATGACGATCTGGATACGGGCTCCATCGACCCGTATCGGCTGTTCCTGGTGTTCAACGAACTGGTGGACGCCGAAACGCGAAAGGCGCCTGGTTTCGATCCCGCGCATATGCTCGACCAGTCTCACAACGTGACCGACCCCATCGAAAGCCTGATGGTCTCCGCAATGGAGGTGCAGCGCGCCTATGCCCAGGCACTGCTGGTCGACAGGTCTGCCCTGGACGGTTTTCAGGACACGAATGACGCCTTGATGGCGACAACCACGCTGAAAACCGCTTTTCGCACCGATGTCGAGCCGATCCTGGCAATGGCAAGACTGGAAAACGGCGGCGCTGTCGACCCTGTTGCGGCCTACCGGAGTGCAGGATACCGCCAGAAGGTCGCGGAGATCCGCCCGGAAGTTTCCGGGGCCGGCGGCGGGATAGTCTGACCCAAGAGTATTGACCAGAAAAGACCGGCCGGGAGGGGGCCCCCTTCCCGGTCAGACAGAGGCGCGAATGAGCGAGACCAGGGCCTCGACTTCCGGGTCGAATTCATCCTTGTTCGGGATCAAAAGCCCGTATCGGCTCATGTGCTCTTCCAGCCTGACCGGCAGAATGCGGATCAGGCCGTTTTCCTGATAGTAGTCGGCAACCGATTGCGGCAGAACGGCCAGCATGTCGCTTTTTCCGACCGCCAGCGTTGTCATCAGCATCGACGACGTTTCAAGGCCGTAATGCGGTGCGGGCAGATCCGCGTGAGCAAAAGCAAGCTCGATCGACATGCGCATCGGGCTGGGCCTTGGCTGCAGGATCCAGCTGAAATCACCAAGGTCCACCAGACTGAGCTGCTTGCTTGGCACCAGAGGATGCGACGGCGCCGCCACGACAGCGAGCCTCTCCTGCCAGAGCGGTTCAAACCGAATGCCGGTCATGTCGAGATGTTCCACCGGCCGCCCCAACACGATATCCAGCGCACCTTCGTTGAGCGCGGAAATGAGATTGTCGGAAGTCGACACCATCAGGCTGATCTGTGGGCCGACATTGGTTTCCATCAGGTTCATCAGAAGCTCTGATACCTGCCCCGGCAAGGCTTCCATGATCGCGCCAAGCCGCACCTTGCCATATTCGCCGCGCTGCATCGCCGACAATTGCGCCTTCAGCCGCCCTGTCTCGGAAATGATCTGGCGGGCATGCCGGGCGACCACCACGCCATAGGCCGTTGGTTTCATGCCCCTGGAAAGACGCTCGAACAGCGTGACCCCGAGCGTGTCCTCCACTTCCTTCAAAAGTTTTGTCGCCCCGGGCTGGGAAAGGTTCAGCTCGCGCGCGGATTCGTGCAGATTGGTCGTGACTTCCAGGCTCGCCACAAGGGCAAGCTGTTTGAACCGCAGGCGAGACAGGATCGCCATGTCGAAGGTTCCATGCATATCGATCGATCCGCTCAGTCGTTGGCGTACCCGCTTGGCGGTCTCAATCGATACCGGATTTTTTCCTTTCCAGACAGTCAAATACCCGGCCTCATGTCTCAAGGTGGATCAAACGGCGGCTGACCGCCCCGGAGTTGTCCTCACTGCCCCCAGCGCAAAACCAGGGGATCGAGCCGGCGCAGAAGCGTCAGTAGCCTCTCGCGCACCGGCTGCGGGAGCGGGTCGATCGGATGCCGGCAGAAATCGGATTTGATGACACCGCCTTCGACCATCGCCGCCTTGCAGGAGCGCCAGCCGCACAAGCGGTTCTCGTGATTGATGACGGGCAGAACCCGCGCATAGGCATCTGCTGCCTCGTCGGTTTGGCCCGCGTGATAGAGCTCGATGACGGGCTTGATCTGGTCGACAATCATCCCCGAGGTCATCGATCCGCGCGCGCCTGCGTCCAGATCCGCCAGCAACGTGATACCTTCTTCGCCATCAAATGGGCCTTCGATGGCAGGGCCGCCTTCAGCAATGAGAGACCGCAACTTGTTGGCAGCCTGCGGGCATTCGATCTTGAAGAGCTTCACCATCTCGATCTCGCGGGCCATCTTCACCAGAAGCGGCACCGGCAGGTCGACGCCGGACAGGGGCGCATCCTGGATCATGATCGGAATGCCGACCTCGCCAACGGCAGCGAATTGATCAAACGTCTGCTGGGCGTTCCCCTTCAAAAGAGCACCGTGATAGGGCGGCATCATCATGACAATGGCTGCGCCAAGCGACTTGGCAAGCTGCGCCCGCTCTACCGCGATCCGTGTCGCGAAATGGCTGATCGTGACGATGACAGGAACGCGGCCGTCGATATGCTCGATGCAAAGCCGTGTCAGCAACTCGCGCTCTGCATCCGACAACAGGAACTGCTCGGAGAAATTCGCCAGGATGCAGATGCCATCCGCGCCCTGGTCGATAAGGCAATCCAGCACGCGGCGCATGCCCGGTTCATCAAGCGAACCGTCTTCGTGAAAGGGTGTCGGGGCGACAGGCCAGATACCGGAATAAGGGGTCATGGGGCTACGTGCTTTTGTCTTTGAGGATAATGGATGAGCTTCCTGCCTCGGTTTGCGGGCCGGAGCAGGAAACCCGAAAGGTCACTCGGCAATGTCGAAATGCTGGAGATGCTTGTCCGAGATCGTGATGCCGAGGCCGGGCAGATCGTCGTCAAGCTGCAGATAGCCGTCCACGGCTTCCGGGTCTCCTTCGAAGATGTAATAGAAGAGCTCGTTGCCGACCTCGACATCGAACACCGGAAAATACTCGCTGATCGGGCAATTCGTGTTGGCCATGGTCAGATGGTAGTTGTGCATCTGGCCCGCATGGGGAATGACCGGGATCTGGGCAGCTTCGGCAATGGCGTTGATCTTCTGCGCCGCCGTGATGCCGCCAACCCGGTTGGTATCATACTGCAGGATGCTGACGGCCTTGCGGTTGATGAGCTCGGCACAGCCGATCACCGAAAACTCGTGCTCGCCGCCGGAAATCGGCACGATGTTCATAGCATTGAGTTCGGCATACCCGGCAACGTCATCCGCGATCACGGGCTCCTCTAACCAGCGTGGCTCGTAAGGAGCAAGTTTCGGCAACATGCGCTTGGCATAGTCGAGGTTCCAGCCCATGTAGCATTCCAGCATGAGGTCATTGTCGTAGCCGATGACCTCGCGAACCGCTTCGACCCGCTTCAGGTTTTCCCGCATGCCCGGCATGCCGTCCTTGGGGCCGAAGCCAAAGCGGGACTTGAAGGCCTTGTAGCCGCCCTTCATTGCCTCCTCGGCTTCCTTCTGCATCGCCTCGATCGACCCGGCGTAGAGCTTGGAATAATAAACCGGGATCTTTTCCTTGGTGCGGCCGCCCAGAAGCTTGAAAACCGGCTTGCCGACCAGCTTGCCCATCAGATCCCAGATCGCGATATCGATGGCCGAGATAGCCGTCATGCCGATCCCCTTGCGCCCCCAGGCGTGGCTGCGCCGGTACATCTTTTCCCAGATGTAGGCATAGTCGAACGGGTCTTCGCCGATCACCAGTGGTGCATACCAGTCGTCGATGGCCTTCTTGACGACCGAGGGAGCCAAGGCGGCGTTGCCGATGCCGATGGTGCCGTCTTCCGTCTCGACTTCACATGTCAGCCACTGGTGAAAGCGGAAAGAGGACATTGCATCGCCCTTCATCCACAGGGCATCGGAAGCGTTGGTGCAGAAGTTGCCCTGCGGCGGGACCGTCGGACCTTTCCAGGTCCAGACGCGCGTGCGTACGGATTTGATTTTCATATGGTTGATCCACTCAATTGGAAATTCGGGAGGTCCGGCGCCGCGTTCCCATGGCGCAGGCAATGTTCCAGGCGTTGCGCATCGGGCCGACATTGGCGGTTCCCTTGCCGCGAATGTCGAAGGCGGTTCCGTGTGCCGGTGTGGTGATCGGGATCGGCAGACCACCCTGCACCGTCACCCCCTGCCAGAAGCCCAGCAGCTTGATCGCGATCTGCCCCTGATCGTGATAGAGCGTCACGATGGCGTCGAGTTCCTTGGCGACCGCTTTCAGGAAAATGGTGTCGGAGGGATAAGGCCCTTCCACAGGCAGGCCAAGCGCCTTCGCACGTTCGACTGCGGGCGTGATGATCTCTATTTCTTCCGTCCCGAAATTGCCGTTGTCGCCATTATGCGGATTGAGGCCACAGACACCGATCCGCGGGCTCTCGAACCCGGCATCCTTCAAGGCCGAATGAATCAGCCGCGCAGCCTCGATAATCTTGTCTTCGGTGATGAGGTCAGCCACATCGCGCAGGGCGATGTGGCTCGTTACCCGGCTGGTCCATAGACCGTCCATCACGTTGAGTTCCGAGACACTGCCATTGTGGCCCAGCCGGTCGGCAAACCAGTGCAGCTCGTCCGACTGGCTCATGCCGGCCGAATGAAGTGATGCCTTGTTGAGCGGGGCAAAGACCAGCGCATCCGCCTTGCCTGCCCGAACCATGTCGACCCCCATGCCAAGCGTTTCCAGGCAATGTGCGCCACCTTCCGCGCTCACCTCGGCACGTTTCCAGCCACCTTCCGGAGCCTTGCCAACCTGCAGGAATGCCGGAACCCCGGACCCTTGCTCGGGCAACGCAGCCGATGAGACGACCTGATAGTCGAAACGGACACCGGCGATCTCCATGCCGGTTTTCAGCTCTGCCTCGTCTCCAAGGATCAGGATATCCGCCGCCTGGCGGGCTTCCTCCTCGGCGAGAAGCCGGGCGACCAGTTCAGAGCCGATACCCGCCGGATCGCCAAGGGTCAGAACCAAACGCGGTTTGGGCGTCGTCATTGAATAAACTCCGTCAAAGCAAGGGAAACCTGGGGAACGTAGGTCACCAGAAGCAGGATCAGGGCGAGCACGCCGATGAACGGCAGGTTGGCACGGGACGTTTCCCAGATGCCCGCCTTGGCAATCGAGCAGGACGTGATCAGCACCGAGGCGACCGGCGGTGTCTGCTGACCGATTGCAAGGTTGAGTGTCACCATGATGCCGAAATGGATCGGGTCGATGCCAACCGCATTCACCAGCGGCATGACCACCGGCACGACCAGGATGATTGCTGCCGCCCCGTGCAGGAACATGCCGAGCACCAGCAAGAGCAGGTTGAGCAAGGCCAGCACGATGAAGGGATTGGTGGTCAGTTCGGTGATCTGCGCGGCCAGTTGCTGCGGCACCTGGGCCTGCGTCAGGAACAGGCCCAGCGCGGCGGATGTTGCCACCAGCAGCATGACCACACCCGTCTGGCTGATACCTTCCAGCATGGTCTTGCGCAGGCGCCGGACATCGAGATCCCGGTAGATGAACAGGCCGATCACCAACGCCGCCAGTACAGCCAGCCCGGCGCCTTCCGTTGCCGTAACAATACCGGAGAATATGCCGCCCAGGATGATCACCGGCATGGTGAGCGCCCAGAACGCTTCCCGGAAGGTCCTGGCAACGTGGCGAAGGTCGAAGCCTTCGGCGCGCGGCAGGTTGTAGCGAACCGCCAGAATGTAGGTGACGATCATCAGCAGTCCGCCGCCGAGAACGCCCGGAACGATACCGGCCACGAACAGCTTCAGCACCGAAGTTTCGGCAATTGCACCATAAAGGATCATGGGAATGGACGGCGGAATGATGATGGCAAGGGACGCCGAAGACGAGGTGATTGCCGCCGCAAGCGTCCGGGAATAGCCGCGTTTCTTCATTTCCGGGATCAGCACCGTACCGGTGGCGGCCACATCGGCCACGGCTGACCCGGAAATTTCGGCAAAGACCATCGAAACACCGATGTTGACCATGCCCAGCCCACCCCGGACAAAGCCGATGAGAGCAGTGACAAAGTTGATCAGCCTGACGGAAATGCCTGACGTGTTCATCAGGTTGCCGGCAAGGATGAACAGCGGGATGGCGATCAGCGGAAAAGAGGTCGAGCCCGAATAGAGCGCGATGGCCATGTCGTAGAGCCGGTCCGTACCCGAAGTCAGGACGAACCCGCCGAGAGCGACAATCCCGATTGCCACGGCAATCGGCACGTTGATCAGGATCAGTCCGATGAGGACGATTGTTGTCAGAAGAAGGATCATCGTGTGCCCTCCCGTGCGTGCATGGCCTGGGCCTCTTCTTCAGCCTCGGCAATTGCGTGTTCGATTTCCGCGTGTTCCCGATCAACTCCAGCGGCAGCGTCGCGCAACGTGCGTGGCAGCGTCAGCAGCGTTCCGATGATCATGAGACCTGAGGTGATGGGGATGACCGATTGCACGATGTCGAGCGTCATCCACGGAAGGCTGAGGAGTGAATCCCACTTGGCAACCGCCAGAACCGCATAACCGTACCAGGCAACAATTGCGAAGAAGGCGATGACGAGCAGTTCCGAAAAGGCTGTCAAGGCCACCGCCAGTCCTCTCGGCATGGCAGTCACCAGGCCGGAAAAGGACATGTGGTGCCGCATGAAGACAGCGTAGGTCGCACCGAAGTAGGTCAACCAAGCCAGCATCACGCTGGCCAGTTCGTCGTACCAGGACGGCGAAGCCCCCAGGTAGCGCATTGTCGTCGAGTAGATGACCGCTCCCGTCAAGGCGAGCAGAAGTGCGATGCAGACAGCCTCGATTGCGCGCAACAAAAGGCGCTCGAACAAAGCAATCATGGCTCCTCCCAGAGAAATTGCCGGCCGGTTGGCCCGGCCGGCTGTTTTGTCAGTGTCTTGTTTGATCAGTCGGCAAGGCTCTGCGCCAGCCCCACCAGCTTGTCGCCACCCTCAACCTTCGCTGCAAAGGCTTCGTAGATCGGCGCAGACGCTGCGATGAAAGCGGACTTGTCGGCCTCGTTCACCTCGACCCCGGCGGCACGCACCTTGTCGACCAGCTCCTTGTCCGCAGTCTCGCCTTCATTGAGCGACCAGTCCTGCACCGAAGCTGCAACTTCGGATACGGCCGTCTTGACGTTTTCCGGCAGCTTGCCCCAGGTTCCGGCACCCGTCGTCAGGTAGGTCGGCGAATAGACGTGGCCTGTCAGGCTGAGATACTTCTGAACTTCCTGGAAATTGGCGCCGACAATGTTGGTGAGCGGATTTTCCTGCCCGTCCATCGTGCCGGTCTGCAGGGCCACGAACACTTCCGAAAATGCCATCGGCGTCGGGTTGGAGCCCCACTCCTTGAACATCGCGACGCGCCACTCGGAAGACGGTGTACGGATCTTCAGCCCGTCCAGGTCGGCTGGTGTGTTGATCGGGCGGGAGTTGTTCGTGATCTGGCGGAACCCGTTTTCCCAGGTTGAAATCACGTGAAGACCGGCGGCTTCAGCCTTGGGGGCCAGCTCCGTCTTGACCAGATTGGCGTCGATGGCCTTCAGATGCTCGCGGTCCTTGACGAGGAACGGCATGTCGAACAGGGCGAATTCCGGCGCCACGTTGGTCATGATGGACGAAATCAGGGTGAACTGCACGGTACCGAGACGCAGCTTCTGCATCAGCTCCTTCTCGTCGCCCAGCTGCGCGTCGGCATAGAATTCGACCTTGTCGGCATCGCCGAGACGCGCCTGCAGCTCCTCGGCAAACTTCTGCGCGCTGCGGCCCTGCAAGCTGTTGGAAGCTGCGCCAACGGCAACGATGTAGGTCTCGGCCTGCGCGGGCAGCGCACCGAAAGCAAAGACGGACGCGAGCAGGCCTGCACAAAGGCCCTTGTGTATCTTGTTCATTGATGTCTCCTCCACTTGACGGGACCGACGACCGGCGACGGACGTCAACTCCCACCTAAGGGAACCTAGTGAAAGTCCGTTGCCAAGAATAATGGGAAGACAGGATCGACCGATAACCAAATGGAATTGATCACACCTGTTGCGAAAACCATGAGAGCAAGTACCAGCACCTGCTGCAAGCCCGATAACGGCGGTTTCCGCCCCTTGTCCCAAGCCGAAATGCAGCGTTCTGTAGCCTGATCAACCGAACTTTGGCACAGTCTGGCACTGCCAGAAATCAACCGGAAGGCCCATGGCGTGAAAGCCCAGTATGTGGAACTGATCGACGCTGTCGCGACCCTTGGAAGCCTGGCGGCCGCCGCGAAGGTCCTTGGAAAATCTCAGCCAGCAATCACCAAGGCGTTGAAGAAGATCGAGGGCGATCTCGGCGTTGTTCTGTTTCACCGGGTGCCGAGCGGCATCGTGCCGACACTGGAAGGCCAGACCGTCATCGACCGCTGTCGCCGCATCCAAAGCGACCTGCAGAAGCTTTCGGAAGATGTCGCCCAGTCACGCGGGCAATATGTCGGCATGATTTCGGTGGTGGTCTCGCCGCTCGCCGCACTGAAGATCATTCCTCCTGTGCTGCGCCGGTTTCAGAACCGGTTTCCGGGCATCGAGCTGAACATCACCGGAGGCCACGCCCCGAAGGCCTTTCACGCGCTGAGGTCGGGCGAAGCGGATTTCGTCATCGGCCCGGCTCCTGACGGACAGCCCAAGGCAGGGCTTCATGTCGAACCGCTGCTGACGACATCGGTGACCTTCCTTGCGGGCCTGCAGTCCTACCTGAAGGACCTGTCAAAACCGCAAGACCTGTTGAACGCACGATGGGCCGTTATCGGCCCGAGCAGCCGCCGCCCTCTTTTTCAGGACTTCTTCCGCCTGCACGGTCTGCAAGGGCCCGCCCCTGTCATCCGCTCCGATTCGATCCTCAGTATTCTGTCCGTTCTGGAACAGTCCGACATCGTCTGTTCGTTTCCATCGCTCATTGTGGACGAGGTCAGGGAACGGTGGTCCGTGACGGCGCTGCCTGTCGACCTGAGCATGCTGACGGTGGATATTGCCCTTACTTGGACCAAGGAAAGGCTGCTGACGCCTGCTGCCCTCGCCTTTGCAGACATCGTTCGCGAAGAAGGCCGCAATTGCGCTCCCCAGACATGATTGGATATAACCTGAAGTTATATCCATGAGTTCGAGTTAATTGAGGGATATACCTCCGGAGTGCTAGTCTTCCCCCCAAGAAGGCCGCAGAAGCGGCACCTTGGGAGGACATCTGAGTGAATATCCTGTTCGTCATGTACGACCAGCTGCGCTTCGACTATCTGAGCTGCGCGGGACACCCTTATCTGCACACACCGAATTTTGACCGGGTTGCCGCCAGGGGCGTGCGCTTTACCAATGCCTATGTGCAATCCCCCATATGTGGCGCCAGCCGGATGAGCTTCTACACCGGGCGCTATGCGTCCTCCCACGGGGCACAGTGGAATGGCTACCCGCTCCGGGTCGGCGAACACACGCTCGGCGATCACCTGCGCAAGGCCGGCATGGACTGCTGGCTTATCGGCAAGACGCACATGAAGGTGGATGCGGAAGGCATGACCCGGCTGGGGCTATCCCCGGACAGCATCATCGGCGCCCGGCAGGCCGAGTGCGGATTTGATGTCTGGGTGCGGGACGACGGTCTCTGGGGCGAAGGGCCGGACGGCTTTTATGACGAAAAACGTTCGCCTTACAACGAATACCTCAAGTCCCGCGGCTATGCGGGAGAGAACCCCTGGGCGGATTTCGCCAACGCCGGCGTCGAAAACGGCGAGAAGGCGTCCGGCTGGATGTTCGACAATGCGGACAAGCCCGCCAATATCCGCGAGGAAGACAGCGAAACACCCTGGCTGACGACCCGCACGATCGAATTCATTGAACAGGCAACTGCACCCTGGTGCGCGCATGTCAGCTATATCAAGCCCCATTGGCCATACATCGTGCCGGCGCCCTACCACGACATGTACGGGCAGAACCACGTTCCCGCCGCGATCCGCGCCGATGTCGAGCGCGAAAATGCGCATCCGATTTATGCGGCCTTCATGGCCAACAAGATTGCGGCCGCCTTTCAGCAGGAAGATGTGCGCCGAAAGGTCATCCCCGCCTACATGGGCCTGATCAAGCAATGCGACGACCAGCTCGGCAGGCTCCTGGACTACCTGGAAGAGACCGGCCGGATGGAGGACACGATGATCGTGCTCACCTCCGACCACGGCGATTATCTCGGGGACCACTGGCTCGGCGAAAAGGACCTGTTCCACGAGCCTTCCGTCAAGATCCCGATGATCATCTATGATCCGCGGTCCGAAGCCGATGCCACAAGAGGCACCACCTGCGATGCGCTGGTAGAAGCCATCGACCTTGCCCCGACATTTCTGGAAGCTGCCGGCGGGGTCGAAGCTGGTCACATTCTGGAAGGCCGCAGTCTGAGCCCCTGGCTGCGCGGGGAGACGCCCGACTGGCGAGAGGCGGTCATCAGCGAATACGACTATTCCGTCACCCCCATGTGCGCCTCCCTTGGCGTCAGCACCAAGGATGCCCGTCTCTTCATGGTGTTCGACGGCCGCTACAAGCTGATCCATGCCGAAGGCGGTTTCCGGCCGATGCTGTTCGACCTTGAGAACGACCCGGAAGAATTCCACGACCTGGCCAAGGCCGACGGCCATGAGGCCGAGATCGCCCGCATGTACGACCTACTGGCCCGCTGGGGCCGGCGTATGTCGCAGCGTGTGACGCGGTCGGATGCCGATATCGCCGCCATGCGCGGCAAGTCCGCCCGGCGCGGTATTCTTCCGTTCCTGAAGGATGGATCGGAAGTGCCGGAGGAACTGACCGAGGCCTATCGCGGCCCTGCCCTGCAGGATCATGTTTCGCCCGAAAAGGGAGGACGTTGAGGTGAGCACGGCAACAGGCGACACCCCGGCCATTGTCCGCAGCGACAAGTGGATTGCCGACTGTCTCGCCGTGCTTTTCGTGCTCGTGATCGTTACCTATGCGGCCTCCGGCCCGATCACGGATTTTGTCCGCTGGTTCATCGAGACCACAACACAAGGCTTCGATGAACTGTCGCGCCGCGATCAGCGCGCCCTGCTTCGCGACCACTGGCTTGGGGCTGGTTACCGCTCGTTCGAACGATCCTTCCTGCTGCCGACCGGGCTGATCATCGGCCTGCCAATCGTCTTTTCCTTTGCCATCTGTCTGCTGACACTGCACCGGGGCCGCGCCTGGCGCTGGCTCAACTGGGCGCTGACGCTGCTCGCGCTCGCCGCCTTTGTGTCCTGGATGCTGAAGATCTTCGCGACTGACGGCGGTGCGCTGCCAAGCGCCAGCCCCATCGACTTCGTGATGTTCCCGATCGCCACCGCCATTACGCTTTATCTGACCTGGCGCATGTTCGGCGGCTTCATCGTCGCCTTCTGCCTGTTCTGGGTGGTCTATTTCTTCATTCGCGGTTACCTGCCGGACTGGACCGGCATTCTGGCCGGATCCGACTCCACATTCGGGCAGAGCCTGCGCGCCATGGTGTTGAACTTCTGGGCCCAGACCGGTGGCCAGTTCGGTCAGCCCCTGCAGGTCGTCTCCGGCAGCGTGCTGATCTTCATCGTTTTCGGTGCGGTGATGATGGCTTCGGGCGCGGGCGACCTGCTGATGAAGATCGCCAACCGGCTCACCGGCGGGCTCGTCGGCGGTGCCGCTCATGCGGCGGTCGCTTCCTCCGCCCTATTCGGCACGCTTTCCGGCGCCGCGATTTCCAACGTGGTCTCCACCGGCGTGATGACCATTCCCGTCATCAAGAAATCCGGCTTCAAGCCGGCCTTTGCCGGGGCTGTGGAAGCTGCCGCTTCCACGGGCGGTCAGATCATGCCGCCGGTGATGGGGGTTGTCGCCTTCTTCGTCGCCGGGCAGATCGGGCTGGAATACCGCTACATCGTTGTGGCCGCCATCCTGCCCGCGATCATGTTCTACTTCGCCACCTTCCTGACGGTCTATTTCGAGGCCCGGCGTCTTGGCATCGGGGCCCTGCCGAAAGAGCAACGGCCGCCACTGACAGGCAAGGAATGGGTGCAGTGCCTCGTGTTTGTCGTGCCACTGGGTGTGCTTACCTATTTCCTGTTCAGTCAGCCATCCGTACCCAAGGCAGGGTTCTACGGCTTTGTTGCCGCCATCGTCTCCGCGCTGGTCCTGTTCCGCGAATTCCGGTCCCGCACACGCCTCTGGCAGGCGTTCGTCAACGCAGGTCGCATGGCGGCTACGATCGTCGTCATCGTAACGGCGATCGGACTGATCGTCGGCCTGATCCAGGTGTCCGGTTTTGCCGGTCGCCTTGCGCTGTTGCTGACACAGCTCGCCAGCGGGCCGCTGCCGCTCGTACTGGTGGTCGTTGCCCTCGGCGCCATCGTGCTCGGCATGGGTCTGCCGCCTGGCGCAACTTATTTCATCATCGTGATCGCGCTCTCTTCCGGCATTGATGCGGTTGGTATCCCCGAACTGACGCTGCACCTGTTCGTGGTCTTCTTTGCGGTCATGTCCACGGTTACCCCGCCCGTTGCGCTCGCCGCCTTTGCCGCCGCCCCGATTGCCGGGGCAGACCCGATCCGCACGGGTTTCGAAGCCGCCCGGATCGGCATTGCCGGCTTCCTGATCCCCTTTGTCTTCGTCTATCACCCGGCGGTTCTCTACAAGCTGCAGGTGCTGTTCGCCTGGTTCGGCACCGGCGCGCCGGACAGCAAGGCGATGGTCGATCTCGCGACAGTTTCCTGGGGAGCGTTCTTCTGGATCATCGCCGCTTTTGCGCTCGCCATGTGGTCGATCGCTTCCGCTTTAGCCGGGTTCGACCGGGGGCGCCTGCCATACTGGGAGCGTATTTTGCGCATTTGCCTCGGCCTGCTGGTTCTGGTGCCGCACGTGGCCATTGCCGGTGCAGCCGCGGTTCTGATCCTGGCGGACTTCGCCTTTCACGCAATGCGGCACCGGAGCCCAGCCGCCGCGCCCAATCCATCACAATGAAAAGAGCAATTTTCCACGGGAGGACGGAATGAAACGATTTGCCTTTACAGCCCTTGCCGGCCTGATGCTGGCCGGCTCTGCGTCGGCTCAAGACAACACGCTCAAGATGCAGACCATAGAGCCAAGCCTCGGTCAGGCAATCACCATGGCGACCTTCGCCAACATCGTGACGGACAAGCTCGATGATGTTTCCATCGAAGTCGCCGGCGGCGGCGCGGCAACGCTGCACCAGATGGAAACCGCTCGCGGCAACCTCGACATGTACATGATCTCGCCCACGATCCACATCCTGATGAGCAACGGTGCGGCCATGTACAAGAACGAGCCGGAAGCCCCGGAACTTGCCAAGAATGTGCAGGTGCTGATGTGGTTCCCCTACGGCCAGTATCACTTCGCCGTTCGTGGAGACAGTGACATCACCGTTCTGGATGACATCGAAGGTGCAACGGTCTTCCTCGGACCGCAAGGTGGCGGTGCGTACAACGCAGCCAAGGGCTGGATCGAGGCCACCACCGGACTTGTCGCCGGTGAGGACTACGACGCCATCAAGGCAAACTGGGCAACCGGCTTCCAGTCTTTCCTGGACGGCAAGGTGGAAATGTATGTCAATGGCTGTATCGACCCGTGCCAGCAGTTCATCCAGTTCACCGAAACCGAGACAGTCCGCTTCATCGGGCCGGAAGACGATCAAGGTGAAGAGGTCGACAAGTTCCTCGGCAAGTTCCGCCAGCGGGCTGAAATTCCGGCAGGTCTCTACGAGAACCAGGTGAATGACGGTCCGGTCATGTCCAACGACACGGCAGTCGGGATCGGTGTGCGTGCAGACCTTGACGAAGAGCTCGTCTACCGGATCACCAAGGCCTTCTGGGAAAACCTTGGCAGCATCACAACCGATGCCCCCTGGGCCAAGGCCTTGTCGCCAGACTATGCCGCCCAGACACTCGGCACGGCCACGTTCCACCCGGGCGCTGCCCGTTACTACAAGGAAATCGGGGTTCAATAACCGGCGTTGGCCCTGACCGACGAAGAGCGGCCGGGCAAATCCACCAAGACCGGGGGTCTCCAGCCGTGAGCGCAGACCCCCGGTAAAGCTGCATCTATCGTTTTTCCGCCAAAACGTTGTACCCTTGTCAAAGCCGGCTGGGGGCAGCGGAAGATACCTGAGACTTTTTACGCGGAAGGTATTGATATGACTGTAACTCTGGATATTCAGCAACCACAGCCGTTTGATCTGGTGGGATCAAGAATACTGATCGCGGGTAATGCGACCGCATTCGAAGGAACCTTGAGCATTCGGGTTTCCGAAGGACACGACGAATATGCCTCCTTCACCCAGGTCGGCTCACTCGGCCTCAAGCAGTTCCAGGGATTTATCGATATCCCGGACACCAACCAGTTTCAGCTCAATCGCCTGTTCCTGACCCTGGCCGACGACACCGGCAACGAAAATGGCCCGTCCGTCGTCGTCCCTGTCCTGTTCGGCCCCAGGATCCTGGCGGGATACGGTGGCTGGCAGCCCTACACGGTGAAGTCGGGCGATACCCTGACCAAGATCGCGCAAGACCAGTATGGCACTAGCGACTATCAGCCGATCTTCGATGCCAACCAGCACATCCTGAGCAGTCCAAACGTTATTTTCCCGGGTCAGGTTCTTCGAATACCGCGCAACGACATCTGACGCCCGGCATCCGCCTCAAACAAAGGCCGGCAAAAAGAAAAGGCCCGCCAGAGGCGGGCCTTTCCGTCAAACCGTATTCGGCGCTGATTAGCGCGAATAGAACTCGACCACCAGGTTCGGTTCCATCTGTACCGGGTACGGTACGTCAGAGAAGCCCGGAACGCGGGAGTAGGTCGCGGTCATCTTGTTGTGGTCGACGTCGATATAATCCGGAACATCACGCTCTGCGGACTGGGTTGCTTCCAGAACCAGGGCGAGCTGCTTGGACTTCTCACGAACTTCGATCACGTCACCCGGACGGATCTGGTAGCTCGAGATGTTGACGCGCTTGCCGTTCACCTTCACGTGGCCGTGGTTGATGAACTGACGTGCTGCGAAAACGGTCGGGACGAACTTCGCACGGTAGACGATGGCGTCCAGACGGCGCTCCAGCAGGCCGATCAGGTTTTCGGAAGTGTCACCTTTCATACGGGACGCTTCAGCATAAACCTTGCGGAACTGCTTTTCGGAAATGTTGCCGTAGTAGCCTTTCAGCTTCTGCTTTGCGCGGAGCTGAACACCGAAGTCGGACAGCTTGCCCTTGCGGCGCTGGCCGTGCTGACCCGGGCCGTATTCACGCTTGTTGGCCGGGCTCTTCGGACGACCCCAGATGTTTTCGCCCATCCGGCGGTCAATTTTGTACTTAACGCTATGGCGCTTCGACATCGCGGTTTCCTTTGAATTCGCGTTGTTATTTAAAAGGAAACGCGCCCTCCTTTATCGTCACAACCCGTCTTGCGACGGAAAGGTCAGATCGACAGGGACCCGGCTAGACGGCGCCGGCCGGATGCCCACGGGTGCGTAGATCCGGAAGACATTGCCTGCCGGACCGCGCGGAGATACAGGCAGAGCCTTGAAATGTCAATGCGTGCTCCCGGTCCGCTTCGGAAAAGACCCGCCGAACCCGGCCAATTCTGCTTATTTTGTCGGACAAGCAGGCATATTTAACGGTTCAGATGGAATTCATTGCCATAATTTATGACGTAGCGTCCACAAAATGGGGAAAACAATGCATACATTTAGAGATTTTTAATTGCAGCTTTTCACTATGCAATCGCCGTTGCAACCATAGCGAATAATATCAGTGCAACGGACTGTTCCGAGACCCCATCAAACAACGGAAGCTTATCGGCCGGACCTCGGCAATAGGATCTAGAATGTCAGCGAATCGTCAACCAGTTCTTCAGACAGTTCCGGAAGCGCCCGGCTTGCTCTGTCGTACGCCGAAGGACACGCTGGCGAAACTGGACTATGCCCTTCAGCCGGTCGTCGATATCGGCACCGGTGTTGTTTACGGCTATGAGGCCCAGATCCGGAACTGCGATCTTGTCGGTGCGCAATCGCCTGACGAACTGATTGATTTTGCCCACGCCGAAGGATATCTGCCCCAGTTGGAGGCCCATCTTCTGGAAAAGGCGATGAACCGCTTCGGTAGGTTGAAGATCGCCCAGGGCACCAAACTCTATTTCAAGCTGGATGGACGCGACCTCGGCCAGGACAACGATCCGCGCATGCGGCTGGCAGGCCTTGTGGCGGAAGCCGGCTTGCAGGTGAACCAGATCTGTCTGGAATTTTCCGAGCGGCACCAGCAGACCTTCACCGACGTTACCCACCACGCCGTCAACGATCTGCGCCAGTTGGGTTTCCTGATCGCGCTTGACGACTTCGGCCGGGGCTCCTCCGAGCTGCGTCTGCTGCACGACATGTCACCCGACTACGTCAAAATCGACCGTTTCTTCCTGAACGGCATCGATTGCGACGCCAGGAGAAAGCTCTTTGTCACCACGGTGGCCAACCTGGCGCACGTGCTCGGCGCAAGGGTGATTGCCGAAGGTGTTGAAACGGAGAGCGAGTTCAAGGCTTGCCGGGAAGCAGGCTGCGACCTGATCCAGGGCTACTTCGTCGCCAAGCCGTTCCAGGAGGCCTCTTCCGCCAAGCTCTTTTATGACCATGTGCGCGCGCCGGGTGTCGGCCGCAAGCGCCGGGAGGAGCTGGACCGGATCCGCAACGAGCTGATCAAGGTACCGACCATCCAGTCGAACGCTTCCATGAACGACCTGCTCGACATGGTGGTCCATAACCAGGAGGCCAGTGTGGTTCCGGTTGTGGATGCCAACAACGAGCCGCGCGGCCTGATCCACGAACGCGACCTGAAGGCCTATCTTTATGCGGGCGCACCGGACGACGACGATGCCAAGGCAGCCCTCGATTTCCCGCTGCGCTCTTTCGTCCGCGCCTGCCCGATCGCCGACATCGATTCCAATGCGGACATGCTGCTGGTGACCTTTGCCTCCTCGATCAATTCGGATGGCATCATCATCACCGAGAACTTCCGCTATGCCGGTTTCCTGTCAGCCACCTCTCTCCTGAAGATCATTCACGAAAAGCGTCTTCAGGAAGCGCAGGACCAGAACCCGCTGACCCGCCTGCCGGGCAATGGCGCCATTTCCAGGTTCATCGCCGAAAGCGGGCGCAAGGGCACGTACGACCGGCACATGTGTTATTTCGACTTCGATAACTTCAAGCCGTTCAACGACACCTATGGCTATCGCCAGGGCGACCGGGCGATCATTCTTTTCAGCGAATTGCTGCAGCGTCATATTTCGGGGTCAGGCACGTTTTACGGCCATATCGGCGGCGACGATTTCTTCGCCGGTTTCCAGAATGTCGACCAGACCGATGTTGCTGCGCGCATGCTGGCGCTGAAACGTGCATTCCGCCTGGATGTGGAAAGCTTCTATGAACCCGAGCACCGGGAACGCGGCTTCATCGAAGCCCAGGACCGCTTCGGCACGACGCGGCAGTTCCCGCTGCTGCAGTGTTCCATATCGATCCTCAGCCTGCCCAAGGGCCTGACGCTGCATCCCGATACGCTCAACCACGAGATCATGGAACTGAAGCGCGCAGCCAAGCGCTCCGACGACGGCCTGGCCGTCAAATGCCTGGCTGCGTGAGGCCAAGCCACACTTCTACACTTCTCAGGGAACACGTTGCACGTTCTCACCTGACCGGCGGGACACGGCTCTGAGCGCACCTCTCATAGGAGGGCACGTTCGGGATGATGCCTTGTGCTGCTGTGTGGCTCGATCCGGGCGACCGATGGCCAGGAAAAAAGGCCCGTGCGACTACGTTGCCAATCAGTCCAGTACCAGGCCAAACCCGGCCAGCAGCCGTGACACCCCCGCATCCTTCGTGCCCGAGGTGAAGATCGCCCGATCTGGCAGATGGCGGGAAGGTTCACTTGCAGCCCCCTCCCCCAGAACTCGGACCAACTGGCGGGCGATGGCTTCCGCCGGATCCAGCCAGTCGACCGGCCAGGGAGCAATCCTGCGGAAACGGTTGGCAAGAAACGGATAGTGGGTGCAGGCCAGCACGACGATGTCGGTCCGCTTGCCGTCCTGTTCCAGGAAACAGTCAGAGATTTCCGGCAGAAGGTCTGCGTCGGAGACGGTGTCGCCACGCAGATGTTTTTCGGCCAGTTCCGCCAGCTTGTCCGATCCGACAAGCCGGACATGGCACTGGCTGGCAAAACTCTCGATCAGGCTTCGTGTATAGGTTCTGCGCACCGTGCCCGGCGTTGCCAGAACCGAGATCAGCCCGGAGGAGGTGCGCTCCGCCGCCGGCTTGATTGCCGGAACAGTGCCGACAAAAGGCACGTCTGGATGTCTCTCTCGCAAGGCGTCCCCTGCGAGCGTGAAGGCTGTATTGCAGGCAATCACCACCGCCTTGGGGCCGTGTTCGGCAATCAGATCGTCGAAAAGGGATACGATCCGTTCTTTCAATTCCGCTTCCGGCCAGCGGCCGATGGGAAAGGCCGCATCGTCGGCGACATAAAGGAGCGGCTCATAAGGCAGCAGATATCGCGCTTCGCGCAGCACCGTGAGCCCGCCAAGACCTGAATCGAAAAAGAGTACCGGCCCCGAACCCTGCAAGATCTGCCTCTATTCTTCGCTGCCTGAACCTGATCTGTCCTTGCGCGGTCGCGTTTCCCGTTTTTCCAGCGAGGCCACGACACCGCGCAGCGCGCGCACTTCCTGGTCGGTCAACTCGGCCTTCTGGAAGATGTTGCGCAGCGTACGCACCATATGCGGCCGCCGCTCCGGCGGACGGAAGAAGGTAGCCTTGTCGAGTGCCCCTTCCAGGTGCTCGAAGAAACGCAGCACTTCGTCCTTCTTCGCCGGTGGATGCACTTCTTCCGACAGGATAAAGGGCAATGCACCGGACGTCGCGGTCTTGCGCCATTCATAGGCACACACCAGCACTGCCTGCGCAATGTTCAGCGAGGCAAAATCCGGATCGACCGGCAGCGTGACGATCTCGTCGGCGAGAGCTACTTCCTCGTTGTTGAGACCCCAGCGCTCTCGGCCGAACAGATAACCGGTCGCGGCACCCTGTTCTCCGAGTTCGACGGATTTTTTGGCAGCTTCATCCGGCCCCCGCACAGGCTTGGGCACTTCGCGCGAGCGGGCCGTGGTGGCGAAGACGAATTGCAAATCGGCAATAGCCGCCTCGACACTGTCGAAAACCTGCACCTTGTCGATAACATGATCCGCCCGGCTTGCCGCGGCTCTTGCCTTCTCACTCGGCCAACCGTCGCGCGGGTTGACGATCCGCAGATCCACCAGACCGAAATTCGCCATCGCCCTTGCCGCAGTGCCGATGTTCTCGCCAAGCTGCGGCTCGCAAAGGATCACCGCCGGCGGCTTGGCCGTCACGGCGCGGGCTTCGTCTCTGATGTGTGCATTCTTGCTCATGAAGCGGGGATTTAGCGGAAGCAACGTCGGATGAAAAGACCGAAAGGCCTGCACCACAGCTGCGGTCGGCCTCATTCCTCCGATAAATACGATGATTTTTGAGGTCCGTCTGCGTTCCGTGCATCTTGGCCTTGTCAGACGCATCTCCGCCACTGCTCGGAAGGTCTCTCGTTTTCCGAGGGGAAGCCGGTTCGCCGGCACCACAATCTGGCAGCCGGAAAGCGTCAAAGCCTGAGATTGAAACATGTGCGTGTGGATGACCCAACGCTTTCCGAAGGCCGGGAAGTCCAGACATCTTGAAATCAGCCAATTACACCTACGATTAAACAACACTGCAAATATTACCCAGGCACACAAACATTTTATTGTTAATATTTAAGATAAATTGCAGGAAAGATACAATATCAACTTTACACGCCCTCAATAAGTGCATGGGATACTGCTTTTCACGTTTCAATTCGGGTGTATTTCGTGCGAAAATCTGCAACCCTCTTCCGGACTTATTGTCCAGCGGTTTCAATGCTTTGCGTTGCCGTGCTGTTCAGTGCGGGGCTGCTTGTGACCAAGAACGCCGGTGCGGTGGGACTGCAGGCAGTGGCTGTATTTCCGCCCTGGTTTTCTGAACGACAAAGCTTCACTTCGGTAGCGCTTACCGGAGCCCCCATCGCAGCACCTGGACCTTTCGACTGGATGGTGGTTGCCATTCCGCAATCCGCGCAACAGTCGCAAAGTCTGAAATCTTCCAACGCACTCTTTCTTCTCAATGCCGAATTTGCACGGTTGTGCGGTATCGACCAGCACGGCCCCAGACTATCGGAGGCACGACCGGTCGAATGAAACCTTCGTTTCTGAATAATTTCTGGGTCGATGTTTCGGCACTGAACGTGCAGCGGCTTCGCCAGGCTGTGAGCTGGATTCTCGTCTGGTACTTCTGGCTGGCTGCAGCAATAGCCGTTATCGCATCTTATCTTACCGGCGGCTCAGTGCTTTTTGTTGCCCTTCCTCTGGCCCTGATCGGTACCGTCACGACGGCAACCGTCATGGCCGACGCGTCGGCCTTGCGCACGCGGCTGATCGTGACCGTCGCGATCAATTCCACATGGATGTTCGGGCTCTACGTCGCCTCCGACATCCACAATGGCGAGTATATGCTTGAAGTGCATATGCTTTATTTCATCAATACGTCGATCATCATTGCCTATGTCTGCTGGCGATCGGTGCTGATGACCACTGTTGCCGCCCTTGTCCATCATTCGGTGCTGACGCTCCTCCACCCGGAACTTGTCTGGCCTTCCTCCAGTTATTCCTGGTGGCATCTGATGAACCACTACATCCTGGGAACGATCAATTGTCTGGGGGGCATCTATATTGCCGCTTCACTCAAGAGATTTCTCGACCACATGGAAAGCGCAAGGCTTGAAGCGCACCATCGCTCGATCCACGATGACCTGACCGGCCTACTGAACCGCCGCGGACTTCGCCACGCCATTGGAAAGCTGCACCAGGACGACGGCACCCTGCCCGACATGACCCTGTTCCAGATCGACCTGGACGGTTTCAAGAACATCAACGACACAGTCGGCCATGCAGCCGGCGACAAGCTGCTTGTGCTGGTGGGGGAAAGACTGAATGCGATTGCTCCCGTCAACTCGATCATCGCTCGTATTGGCGGCGATGAATTCGTGGTAGCGTCTCCTGCGATCGGCGCAGACCAGCAAACCGATTTTCTTGAGGGACTGAAAAGCTGGATGCAACGCCCCCATGTCGTCTCGAAAACCAAGCTTCGCGTGGGCGCCTCGGTTGGCGTAACCCATTCCAGCATAAGCGGCGGCAAGCTCGACAGCATGATGGTCGACGCGGACATAGCGCTTTACGAGGCCAAGAAGGCCGGGAAGAACAGGGCCGTGATGTTCAATCCGGGCCTGAAGAAAGATGCGCAGCATCTGATGAAAACCGCCGAAGCGGTCCTCTACGGGTTGGAGAACGACGAGTTCGAGCCTTATTTCCAGACCCAGCATGACACCCGGACAGGTGCTGTTGTCGGGATTGAAGTGCTCGCCCGCTGGAACCATCCCAAGCAGGGCATTCTGGGTCCCGCCGCTTTCCTGGACGCGGTTCAGGAAGCGGGCAAGGCGGCTGCCTTCGACAGCCACATCATGTCGAAAGCAATCGATCTTATCCTGGCCCAGGAACGCACGGGGGTCGTTTTTCCGAAGGTGAGCTTCAACGTCAGCTACCAGAGGCTGGCCGAACCCGGACTTGCCGAATACATCCAGAACCTGCCGAAGGTCCGTGCCGAAATCGCATTCGAGCTGGTCGAGTCGGTCTTCTTCGATACGCTGTCGGACGATGAAGTCGAAACCGTCAACGCCCTGCGCAAGCTCGGCATTCGAATAGAAATCGACGATTTCGGCACCGGCCACGCATCGATTATCGCGCTCACAAAACTCAAACCCGATCTTCTGAAGATCGACCGGGCCCTGATTTCTCCGCTGTCCAGCAATCCGGAGCAGTTCAAGCTGATCAAGACAATTGTCGACATGGCACACGGGCTCGGCATCGAAGCCCTTGCCGAAGGGGTCGAAACGGAAGACACGATCAACAAGCTGCGCATGCTCGGTGTCAACTACGTTCAAGGATATGCCTTCAGCAAACCAATGAACATTGCCGACCTGCAAGGCTTCCTCGTTCGCAAGTCAGCCTGACGCGGGCGGTCCTTTCCTTCAGCCTAAGGATATTCCGATCCCGATCGGAAAGCTCCGGCAGATTGCCCATAACTGCCGGCCAACCTCCGTCGGACCGCCGGTCTGCCCGTTGAAAATCAGGCTCGGGCCGATGCCACTCCCTCCACTCCTGATTGCCTTTTCCAACGGCTTTGCTAGAACACCTGCGGACTTCACACCCTTCGCCTTCCGGAGGGCTTTCAATTGATTGCGTACAATTGTATACGCATGTCGAAATTCATCGGGAGCGGTCCCGCACCACTCCTTTGACCAATGTTCGAACGCTAGGAAATGTGACTGTCATGGCCGACATTATCTACACCAAGGTCGACGAAGCACCGGAACTGGCCAGCGCCTCGTTCCTGCCGATCATCCGCTCCTTCACCAAGGCAGCCGGTTTGACCGTCGGTACCAAGGATATCTCCCTCGCAGGCCGTATCCTGGCGAACTTCCCCGAGTATCTGACGGACGCACAAAAGCAGTCCGACGATCTTGCGGTCCTCGGCGAAATGGTCAAGCAGCCGGACGCCAATGTCATCAAGCTGCCGAACATCTCGGCATCGCAGCCCCAGCTCAACGCCGCCATCAAGGAACTCCAGGCCCAGGGTTACAAGCTGCCTGAGTATCCGTCCGAGCCGAAGACGGACGAGGAAAAGACCGTCAAGGCCAAGTATGACGCGATCAAGGGCTCTGCCGTGAACCCGGTGCTGCGCGAAGGCAACTCTGACCGCCGCGCGCCGAAAGCGGTCAAGGAATACGCCAAGAAGAACCCGCACCGCATGGGTGAATGGCTGCCCTCTTCCAAGACCCACGTCGCCACCATGGGTGAAAACGACTTCTTCTCCAACGAAAAGTCGGTGACCGTTTCTGCCGCATCCTCAGGCAAGGCGAAGATCGAATTCGTCGGCAAGGACGGAACCGCCACGGTTCTCAAGGGCGACTTTGCCCTGGACGAAGGCGACGTCGTTGACGGCACCTACATGAGCGCCAAGGCGCTGTTCGCGTTCCTGGAAAAGGAAATCCAGGATGCCAAGGACATGGGTATCCTGTTCTCGCTGCACATGAAGGCAACCATGATGAAGGTCTCCGACCCGATCATCTTCGGTTACTGTGTGCGGGCGTTCCTGAAGGACGTCTTCGACAAGCACGCCGCAACCTTTGCCGAGCTCGGCGTCAATCCGGACCTCGGCATCGGTGATCTGGAAGCCAAGGTCGCCACGCTGCCGGCCGACAAGGCCGCCGAGATCAATTCCGACATCAAGGCCGCTCTCGACAACGGCCCGGCCATGTACATGGTGAACTCCGACAAGGGCATCACCAACCTGCATGTCTCTTCCGACGTCATCATCGACGCCTCCATGCCGGCCCTGATCCGCGCAGGTGGCAAGGGCTGGGGTCCGGACGGCAAGGAAGGCGACGCCAAGTGCGTGATCCCGGACAGCTCCTATGCCGGCGTCTACTCCGCCGTGATCGACTTCTGCCGCGAAAACGGCGCGCTCGATCCGGCCAAGATGGGCACCGTGCCGAACGTCGGACTGATGGCCCAGAAGGCCGAGGAATACGGCTCGCATCCGCAGACCTTCAAGGCTCCGGCTGACGGCACCATCCGCATCGTCGACGCTGCCGGCAACACCCTGATCGAACATGCCGTCGAAGAAGGCGACATCTGGCGCGCATGCCGCACCAAGGACGCCCCGATCCGCGACTGGGTCAAGCTCGGCGTCACCCGCGCTCGCCTGTCCGGCATGCCGGGCGTCTTCTGGCTGGACAAGACCCGCGCTCATGACGCGGAACTGATCAAGAAGGTGGAAGCCTATCTGCCGGAACACGACACTTCCGGTCTCGACCTGCAGATCATGGCTCCGGCCGATGCGGCGAAGTATTCCACCGAGCGTATCGCCCGCGGTGAAGACACGATCTCCATCACCGGCAACGTGCTGCGTGACTACCTGACCGACCTCTACCCGATCCTGGAAGTCGGCACCTCGGCAAAGATGCTGTCCATCGTTCCGCTGATGAACGGTGGCGGTCTTTTCGAAACCGGCGCAGGCGGCTCCGCTCCCAAGCACGTTCAGCAGCTGATGGAAGAGAACTACCTGCGCTGGGACAGCCTGGGCGAGTTCTGTGCCCTCGGTGCATCGCTGGAACACCTGGCCAACGTCAAGGGCAACGACAAGGCACAGGTTCTGGCGGACGCGCTTGACAAGGCCGTCGAGAAGCTGCTCGACAATGACAAGTCCCCGTCCCGCAAGGTCGGTGGCCTGGACAACCGCGGCAGCCACTTCTACGTCGCGCTTTACTGGGCACAAGCACTGGCCGCACAAGACAAGGACGCCGAGCTGAAGGCGCATTTCGCACCGATCGCCGAAGCGCTCTCTGCCAAGGAAGATGCGATTGTTGCCGAGCTCAACGGCGTTCAGGGTTCACCCGCCAACACCGGTGGCTACTACCATGCCCCGCAGGAAAAGGTGAACGCCGTCATGCGTCCGAGCGCAACGCTCAACGCCATTATCGGTTGATTTGCAAATACACCCTTGGGTAGAAGTAGGGCGGCTCAGGCCGCCCTCTTTTTTTGCGCCAGGGAGCTCATTTCAAATGGTCCTTCAAAACGAGAACCATCAGCCGGTTGTCCGGAATGGAGCCGGGGAAGAGTTCACCCTCTTCTCGGCAACAAACGACCCTCAATCAGCCAAATGGTGGCCGGACACGAGCTTTCTGGTGCATGCGCTCAGCGATGGCGATTTTTCGACCCTGCGCGGTGCCATACAGCTCATGGACGATGAGCACGAACCAGTCTTTCTGACCGGGCCCGGCAGCGTCACGAACGAACTTTATGCCCGCCTGGAACACCTCGGCTACATGAGGACCACGGAAAAGCCCCTGCCCGAAGAGATGCAGGGGCACCTGATCGAGCGCGGGCTGACCGACTATGGCAAGGAACATATCGCCGACTTTGTAATCGCCCAGCGCATCCAGATGGAAGAGCTGGATGGCAACAGGGAAACGCTGGAAGACTTCTGCACGAAATTCGACAATCTGCGGGAGCATCACACGGGTTTCCCGCTCGAGGCGCTGCACACGTTCCGGATGTTCTTTTCCGATCCACGCTACGATTTCGATCTGGACCAGTCTTCGAACTATCTTTTCCGCCTCTACAAGATGTTCGGCATTGTGGAGATCTCCGACGAAGGTGTCGCACGCGCGAGCCGTTTCGGCTCCATGAATGTGCCGTTTCTCTTCGATCTGCTTCTCAACGAGCGTGGGGCAACAGTCAGACACTAGCCCCGAAAAGCGCTATTGCCTGGGTGCAGGACATCCCCAGGGCTCATGACGATCGGTTGCCTTAGTTGACGTTCCCAAGCCTCAGATCCAGGTCCGGGTCTTTGCTGCGCTCCGTGCGGGGAGACGATTTGAGGCTGGCAACGAAAAAGGGCGGCTCACCGAGCCGCCCGTTTTTTACCGACGCCGCTTATCCGCGGATGAATGCCAGAACGTCGTTGTTGAACTCCTCGGCCTGCAATTGTGCAAGACCGTGGCCACCGCCTTCATAGATCTTCAAGGTGGCATCGTCGACGATTTCCGCCGCCCGGTGGGCAGAAGCCTTGATGGGCACGATCTGGTCGTCGTCGCCATGCACGATCAGCGTCGGCACCTTGATGGCCTTCAGGTCACCGGTGTAGTCGACTTCCGAGAACTCTCGGATACAGTCGTACTGACCCTTGATGCCACCGGCCATGCCCTGCAGCCAGAAGCTTTCCTGCAGACCCTGATTGGTGTCGACCCCATCGCGATTGAAACCATAGAATGGCACCGTCAGATCCCTGAAGAACTGCGACCGGTTGTAGGCGGTCCCCTGGCGGATACCGTCGAACACTTCCATCGGCGTGCCGTCCGGATTGTCTGCCGTTTTCAGCATCAGCGGCGGCACAGCACCGACGAGAACGACTTTGGCGACCCGGTCATTGCCATGCCGGCCGACATAATGGGCAACCTCGCCACCACCGGTGGAATGACCGATCAGGATCACGTTCTTCAAATCCAGATGCTCGATCAGTTCGGCAAGATCGTCCGCGTAGCGGTCCATGTTGTTGCCGTCCCATGGCTGGCTGGAGCGGCCGTGGCCGCGGCGGTCATGGGCAATCACCCGAAAACCGTTCTGGCCGAAAAACAGCATTTGCGCGTCCCAGGCATCAGCCGACAGCGGCCAGCCGTGGGAAAAGACGATCGGCTGCCCCTGCCCCCAGTCCTTGTAGAAAAGCTCTGCGCCATCGGATGTCGTGAAAGTCGTCATTTTCAGATTCTCCTGTTCAAGCAGTTGTTTTGCGGCACCGAACCTCGGCGCCATCACCAGACCGAGCCCAAGGACACCGCCGCCAATCAGCGCCTGGCGACGGTTGACCTGCGGCCCAACGATCTTGTTTCCCATCGGATGATCTCCATTTAACTCGTGCACGATTTAATCGTGTGCGATGTATATGTATCGGCAAGTTCGCTCTGTCAACGCTTGCCAAGAAAAAAAATGCTGCTTAGGAACGTTTCATGTCAGAACGCACTGAAAACAAAGGCGCCTCGAAGCCCTTGAAGAACGCCGGCCCGGGCGCCTTGGGCAGAGATCTCGACGATTTTCTCTGTTTTGCCGTCTATGAGGCCAATCTGGCCTTCAATCACCTTTACCGGTCTTTGCTGGAAGAGCTCGGCCTCACCTATCCGCAGTATCTGGTGATGACCCTGCTTTGGCGCAGAAACGAGAGGACGGTCAAGGATATCGGCGACGCGCTCAGCCTGGAATACAACACGCTGACACCGATGATTAAGCGCCTGGAAGCAATGGAGCTTGTCTCCCGCGTCCGCGATCTGGAGGACCAACGCGTCGTCAACGTCTGCCTGACAGCCAAGGGTAACGCGCTTCGGGAAAAGGCAGCTGCCGTGCCGCAGTGTGTTGCCGAGGCCTCCGGTCTTTCGGAAAAGGCTTTCGAGGATTTGAAGTCCGCCCTCGACACATTGCGGTCCAACCTGAAATCCACGGGAGACCGGACATGAACAACCTCACGGGCAACATCACCGCCATCCTGTTTGACAAGGACGGCACCCTGCTTGATTTCGACGCGACATGGGCACCGGCCTATCGCGAAACCTCGCTCCATGCAGCCAGAGGCGACCGCGCCCTGGCCGACAGGCTCCTGGAACAGACCGGCATGGATCTGGCGACCGGAAAGTCCGCGGCCGGGTCTCTGCTTGCAGCTGGCAACTCTGCGGAAATCGCGGCTGCCTGGATTGCCTGCGGTGCTGATTTTCAGGAAGGCCCGCTGACCGCAGACCTCGACCGGGTGTTCATCGGCTGCATGCATGATGCTGCGCCCCTTACTGGCATTCCGGAAGCTGTCGAGACCTTGAGCGGAACCGGGTTCACTTTGGGTGTTGCCAGCAGCGACAGCGAAGCGGCCATAAGGGCCTTTCTTGCCGGCACCGGGCTTGCGCCCCGATTTGCCTTCGTCACGGGTTACGACACGGGTTTTGGCCCGAAGCCGGAACCGGGCATGGTTCGCGGCTTTGCCGAGACAACAGGTCTTGCACTGGACCGGATCGCCGTTGTCGGTGACAACACGCATGATCTGGAAATGGCCCGTTCGGCGGGCGCCGGACTTTGTATCGGTGTCCTGACGGGCACAAGCGCGCGCCACGACCTGGAAACCCTGGCGGATGCCGTTCTGGAGAGCGTTGCCGATCTGCCGGCCTATCTGGCCGCCAACTGATTCACATCAGGCCGGCACCGCCGCGCCTTGCCGTCGCACCTGTCCGGGCGTCTGGTTGAATTGACGCTTGAAGGCCCGGTTGAAGGCGGCTTCCGAGCTGTAGCCGATGTTTTCGGCAATATCGATCAGGGGCAGATCCGTCTCCCGAATGTCGCGCCGTGCCCGTTCCATGCGCCAGTGGGTGACATAGGCCAGCGGCGTCATGCCGACGAGGTTCGTAAACCTGTCCGCAAAAACCGTCCGGGACATGCCGGCTTCCCGGGCAAGGCTCTCCACCGTCCAGGGCTTTTCCGGCGCCAGATGGATCTTGGACATGCTGCGCCCGAGCTTCGGGTTGAGCACCGCCGCCAGGCATCCGGCCCTGTCCCCCTCCCTGTCGACGAACGTTCGCACCACCTGGATGAAGATGATCTCCGTCAACCGGTGGATGATCGCCTCGGACCCCGGCTGCCCGGCGCGCACCTCGCTGGCAACAAAACGCATCACTGCTTCCAGCCAGAAGGCGTTCATCGTCTGTGTGTTGGGCAGATGAATGACCGATGGCAAGGCATCGAGCAGCGGATGGACCGAGCCTTCCTCGAATTCGAAATGGCCACAGAACAGTTTGCAGGCCAGTTCCTCGTCCGGACCACCGTAATAGAGCGCACCTTCCCCCGTATAACCGGATTGCCGCACGACCTCGTCCACTTCGGCGGCGGGACGGCCCGGTTCATCACTCAGGATATGAGCGGCCCCGTGCGGAATGACGGCCAGGTCACCGGTCGCAAGGCGGATCGGCTTGTCAACACCGTCTACCGCGAGCCAGCAGCCACCACGCATGGCCATGTGAAACCGCGCGACATTGCCGAAAGCCGGCACCCGCACAGCCCAGGGCGGCGAAAAGCAGGTATGGAAATAGACGGATCCCCGTAGCTTCAAGGCATCCAGGATCTGGGTCAGGGCGTCATGTTTCATGAAAGGCCGGTTCCGGTTGAAGTCTCATTCCCGCATTTTTGCCTCAACACCGCAAAGCGCAAGGCTCCCGGACGATCGGTCAATTTTCAGGGACTTTCGTGCATGGATAGAACTGAAGTCGACCAACATCTTTGGGCTCGTGGGCAATCCGCCCGCAGGAAACCAACCTGGAGCACTTGAAAGATGTCTGTTCGCTTCGTCACCAAGACCATGCACGCCTATCTCGATTATCCCGTCGCGATCGGCCTTATTGCCCTGCCCGTATTCCTTGATCTCGGCCAATCCAACCCGATCGCCTTCTGGCTATCCTTCCTGACAGGCTTTGCGGCCCTGGCCCTGACGATCCTGACGGATCACCAGACCGGCATCATCCGCATTCTGCCGTATTCGGTTCATCTGGCGGTCGATTTTGCCGTCGGCATCGTGTTCCTGGCAGCTCCCTTCGCACTTGGCTTCACCGGCCTCGACTTCGCCTATTACCTGGTCAACGCCATTGCCGTCCTGACAGTGGTCAGCCTTGCCAAACCGCAGGAAACGGTTGCGCAGGCCGCTTGACAGCCACCGTCAACGCACAATGACACCGGCCCTCGCGCCGGTGTCTTTTTTTGAACTGCAATCCGGACGATCTGCAAATCCTCGGGAACTTGCGAACATGGAGACGCCTGAGCTTCGGACGCAAGGTAGAGGCACCGGAGCAAATCCGGCCTTCAACCTTCATACCCTTTCAGGAGTAGAACATGTCCTTGATGAAATCCGCCATTGCCGCAACGCTGCTGTCTCTTGCCGCTCTCTCTGCCCCGGCAATGGCCGCGGACGAATACAACACCTCCAGTGGCCTGACGGCCGCCGGCAGCCCGCTCGGTCTTCATGGTGTCGATCCCGTGGCCTTTGTCAGCCTGGGCAACCGGATTGACGGAACCGCGCAATATACGGCCGTCCACGACGGTGTTGCCTATTACTTCGCATCCCAGGAAGCCATGGATGCCTTCACCGCGCATCCGGATCAGTACCTGCCGCAAAACGGCGGCTTCTGCACCTTCGGTGTTTCAGTCGGCAAGAAGTTCGACGGCGATCCGCAGTTCGCGGCTGTTGTGGACGGCAAGCTTTATCTGTTCCTGAACGAGGCCATCTTCCGCGAGTTCCAGAAAGACCAGTCCGGTACAATCGCCAAGGCGGAAGCCAACTGGAAGAAGATCCGCTCCACCGAGGCAACGAAGCTCTGATTGTTCGTTGCCAAGGCGTCGGAACGACAAACAAAAAGGGCGGCCCCAGGGCCGCCCTTCGTGACTTGATTTCGGCAAAAGCCCGAAGACTTAAGCCGCGTTGTGCAGCCGATTTTCGAAAGCAAGGTTCCGGGTCAGCGGTGCCAGTGTCTTGGCAGCGGCCAGAACAGCCAGATCAGCCAGCGGCTCGCCCAGGATCACCAGCATATAGGCAAAACCGAAGGAACCGACGGAAGCCATGTTCTCGGCACCGAAGCCCTGGCCGTAGAATGCCCAGAAAGCAACCCAGCCAACGATACCGGCCTGGAACGTGGTGGAAAGAGCCAGTGCCTGAACGTAGGAAACATCAACATAGGCGGTCTTTTCCGGAATGATGCGGTTTGCCAGCATGCTGACAGCCCACAGCGGCACAAGCAGCGTGGTGACGTTGATGCCGTACTGCGGCAGGTCGAAAGGAGCAACCAGCGTCCCCTGGAGCAGAAGGCCTGCAGCAAGACCGATTGCTGCCGGACCAGCGCCGAACATCAGGAACAGGGTGGAGCCCAGGATAAAGTGCACTTCGGAAACACCGACCGGGTAATGCGGCAGGATTTCGAAGAAGCAGAACACGGCAACCGTCGTGATGACGGAGCGGACGGCAAGGCTGAGAACGCCGCTTTTGCGGATCGTGTCGAGAGCCATTTTGCCCAGAAGGCCGAAGGAAGCAGCCGCGGTGCCGTAGCTGAGTACGATTTTGGCACCGTCGACGATGCCCGGTTCGATATGCATGTCATTTCTCCTTTGCGCACCCTCCGTGCGCGAGCAGATGGTGTGAACCGGCCCCGATGGGACCGCTGGATGGCAGGTTTCCTGGCTCGCGAGTCTCTGCGCTGCCCGCCTTCCCGGATCGCTCCAGTGGCTTGAAGGGCTTTGCTCGTCGCATACAGTTGCGGGGGCAGCCACGGTATTGGTCCCTGTTGGGTACGCCTCACCGTGTTCCCATTTCATCCGCCCTTACGCTTGTTCGGGCGAAACCATCGCATCGTCTAGATTTGCAAGGATTGGCGATATTCTGCAAGCGAATTTTCGCCATATTCGGTCTGAATGCGACATTGCACCGAAATTTTGCCTTCTGAAGACCACCACCGAAATCAGCCGAATTAGCACTACCAACAAGCTTCAGATCTCAAAATACTTCTTCAGGGAATTGCGTCAGCCACCTGAAAAACATGACATTTGAAGCACCCAATCAAAGATGAAAATCAAAACCATTGTTTATTAAACTTTTCTGTATTTAGGGTAATTGTGATTTTTACTTGCAGAAACCCTAACGAAAGATAACCTCACTCGCATACAAAGCACATCATGAGAGTTTGCAATGCCCTTTACCAAATTGGGAACGCTTATCGCTGGTGTCGTCTTTTTCCTTGGCTGCATTCAGCTGGCACTTCTGGCCGGCGTTACTCTTGGTGCAGTCACTGAACCAAGACCGGGTTTTTTCCTTGGCAATCTGACACGCGAACAGGCGCTCGACAGCGGACTATTGAAGATCATGGCCGCCGTCGCATTCGGCGTGATCACCGAGATCAGCCGCTCGGTTGAAAAGAAGTAGACCACAACCAAAGACTTGCCGCAGGCGGTGACCTGTGAAAGTCTTCGGCCATGTTGAAATCGATTCCCCAGACCGCTCTCGCGGTATCTCTCCTTGCTGCCACCGTCACTCCTGGCTGGGCGGCACCTGACAAGCTGTTCGGCGCCATCAACGAACGTCTGTCGTTCATGCAGTCGGTTGCAGCCTGGAAAGCGGATAACGACAAACCTGTCGAGGATCTGCCGAGGGAAAAGGTGGTGCTGGATGCTGCCCGCGAAAAGGCAGTCGAAAACGGCCTGTCGGCTGACAATGTCACCTTGTTTTTCCAGGCGCAGATAGATGCGGCCAAGGACATTCAAACCTGCTGGATCGAACGCTGGGAGAGCGGTGAAGCTCGTCCGCAGAACGTACCCGACCTGATCAAGGATGTCCGTCC
The DNA here is from genome assembly GCF_017743835.1 of Labrenzia sp. R5_0. Classification (NCBI taxonomy): domain Bacteria; kingdom Pseudomonadati; phylum Pseudomonadota; class Alphaproteobacteria; order Hyphomicrobiales; family Stappiaceae; genus Labrenzia; species Labrenzia sp. R5_0. The sequence continues at coordinate 307,311 of NZ_JAGHRK010000002.1, forward strand.
GGAGCTGTTGCGCCTCGGCAACGAGATCCTGACGCTACTCGCAGAAAGCCCCGTCGAGGCCTCTGACCAGCAGGCCTTCACGGAGGCGCTGACCGTGGAATGCCTGTCCGACGGATCAAAGAGCGCTCTGTTTGAAGGTCTGGTCGACGTACACGACTAGACACATACGGCCATCAGGACATCCCTTATCGGAGTTCAGGAGGCTGCCTGCCTCCAGGGCTCGGCCGCATTCGCCTCTTCTTCCCGCTTCATGACCATTCGCGAGAACTCGCCGAACGGCACCGCCGGGCTCCACAAGTAGCCCTGGCCGAGAGTCCCGCCCCACAGATTGATGTAATCCATCTGCAACTGGGTCTCGACCCCTTCGGAAACTGTGTTGAGATTGAGCTGCCTCGCCAGCATCAGGATCAGCTCGACGATGGTCCGTCGATCCTCGCAATTGGCAATGTCCATGATGAAGGACCGGTCGATCTTCAGCGTGTCGAACGGCATGCTCGCGAGACTGTGCAGCGAGGAATAGCCGGTGCCGAAGTCGTCGATTGCAAATTTGACGCCTTCTTTCTTGATCGGCAGGATCTGATCCAGAAGGTTCTGCGAATAGTCGACAAGGCTCGATTCCGTCACTTCCAGTTCCAGCTTCTCCGTCGAGAACCCGCTCTCGCCAATGATCCCGAGCATTCTGCCGGTAAATCCCTTTGCCTGCAGCTGCGCGGGCGCAACGTTCACGGCGACAGATACATCGACATTCTGCCGGTGCAGGGATTTCATGTCGGAGAGCGCGGATGCCAGCACGAATTCTCCGATCGGAACGATCAGACCGCATTCTTCTGCCACGGGAATGAACTTGTAGGGCGGTACGGATCCGAGTTCGGCATCGTTCCAGCGCAGCAGCGCTTCAGAACCGACAATCTTGCCGGACGAAATGTCGACCTTCGGCTGGTAGTGAACGGATAGCGTGCGGTCTCTCAGCGCGCTTTGCAGCCTGTGCCGGATCTGTTCGCGCTCGGTCATCCGTTCGCGAATGATATCGTTGTAGGCGATCGACTGAGCCCTGCCGGCACCCTTTGCTTCATACATGGCCATGTTGGCGTTTCGCAGAACTTCCTCGGCCGTTGTACCGTGCACCGGGTATCTCGCGATCCCCGCGCTGACGGTCAGCGAAAGGGAAAGCCGGCCAATTCTGTAGGCCCCACCCAGCCGCTCGACCATCGTCCTGGACAACTTGGCAAGCGTCTGCAGATCATCGACGCCGGGTAACAGTACGACAAATTCGTCGCCGGAAAACCGGGCAACGCAGGGGGGTTTTGACGTCAGTGGCTTGGCCAGCTCGTCGACCAGGACGGCCAACCGGTTGCCGACCAGCCGCAACAGCTTGTCGCCTACGGCATGTCCGTGCATGTCGTTGATCAGTTTGAAGCGGTCCAGTCCGATGTAAAGAACGCTGCCCGTTTCCTTGGGGCGCAGATCGATCAGCGTCATCGCGACATTGTCCAGCTTGGCCCTGTTGGGCAAACCGGTGATGCGATCGGTGTAGGCGAGTTCCTCGATCCGCAGAATATTCTCGCGCAGCTTGACCATCATTCCGCGGAACGCGGTTTGCAGGTCACCCACCTCGCCTGGTGCATCAGTTTCCAGATTGCAGTCGAGGTAACCGGCAGCGGCCTCATTGGCTGCCTGCGTCACGCGGCTGACACCTGCCGTTGCCCGGTACATCAGCGCAGCAATCACCGGAACGAAGGCAAGAAGAAGAACCGCCAGGATCAACACCACCTGAACAATCTTTTCCCTCAGAACGCCCGCAAGCTCGTGCTTCGAAATGCGCACCAGCACGGACCCCACCACTTCCCCGCTGCGGGAAACCGGCAGGATGTATTCGATCATGTCGGCGGTTTCCGAATACTGAGCCTTGCCCGACTGCGCGACATTCAGGGCGCCTTCGTTGAACTGCACGGCGCTCGAGGGTTCTGCGGAGGTAAAATCGCTGGCGAACTCCTGACCGAAGCGGCTATAGGCCTTGGCTGCGATAATGTATTTGTCACCCGCAATCGCATTCAAAAGCCGCTCGACTTCACCATAGTTCTTGTTGGCGATTTCGCGCGCCGCAATATTGGTGACAAACAGCGCCTTGTCGTGAGCAGTCCGAGCAAGGCGTTCCTCGATCTTGTCCGTCTGGGTCAGATAATCGATGCCGATCAGAACCAGCGAAAAAGCCAGCAATCCGAACACGCCATAAAGCGTTGCCCGCACAAAGACGCGCTTGAACAGCGCGTTTCCTCTTGATCGAACGGTTTCGAGCACGAAACAAGCCCTTTCGGTCCATTGCGTTGCCCGGGTCGAACTGCGACCCGATACCAGCAGTGTTTCGGCAGTCGCCTCAACAAATTCTGAACCTGAAAGAGGAAACACGGCCCTATTCTGGAACTATTGAACCTACGAGCATCTATTTCTTTCACACCGGCCAAATTGCTCGTCAATTTTTCCTAGGCACTACTGAATTCACGAGAAACCCTGTCCGCGTAGAATTACCAAGCCTGACCGGCATCTACGGAAGATTTGAATCGATCACACTCTCAACGTGGCCCGATTTCTGTACCGAAAGGAGCGATTTTAACCAACACCCCAAATCGACGCGCGTCTGAGTAGCGTCTGAACATGCTGTTCTCGGCGTTGTCGGTTCGTAGGCAATTTTCGTGGTTTGTTGTCGAGCAAGGGCAACTATAAATAGTTTTTGCTTTACCGGGACCGGATTTGGCATATTGGCAAGGGCGCAGTGCAGGCGCGGCCCTACGTGGACACCTGGATTGCAGAAGCCCAGCTGCCGCACTGTGAACCTGGTGCGGCCTTCAATCGCCTGATCGAAGTGCGCCGGTTCGCCCGCCGGTCAGGATCTGACCTGCAGCTCTCGAAAGTCCTGCCCCCTCTCATCAGTTTTCTCGCGGTTTAGGTCCGGCGCTAGATAGATTGCCGTTGTCCAATTCCACTTTCAAAGGCACTATTTTTGTATCTGGAATATCAATCCTGGGCGGGAGGCCAAGGACATGTCCGGCAATGCGAAACACGATTCCTGGAGTGCAGGTCGCAGTTACGATCACTACATGGGCAGATGGAGCCGATTGATCGCAAGAAAGTTCGTGTCCTGGCTCAACGCGCCTGCTGATGCAGACTGGGCGGACATAGGGTGCGGCACCGGAGCCCTGACCGAAACCATACTCGATATGGCCAAGCCAAAATCGGTTGTCGGTCTCGATCTTTCGGAAGGCTTCGTGATGCATGCGCGGGAAGCGATCACCGACGAGAGAGCCCGCTTTGAAGTCGGGTCTGCACAGGACCTGCCGCTTCCCGACAACTCCATTGACGTATCAACGTCCGCGCTCGCGCTCAACTTCGTTCCGGACAAGCTGCAGGCGCTGGCCGAGTTGCGTCGCATTACCCGCCCTGGCGGAACAATATCCTTCTATGTCTGGGACTACCCGGGAGGTGGCATGGGCTTCATTGACGCCTTCTGGAAAGCAGCCGCTTCAATCGACCCCGCAGCCGAAGACCTTGATGAGGCGCTTCGGTTTCCCTTTTGCACTCCGGACGGGCTCCGCCAACTTTGCACTGAAGCCCGGTTGCCGGGTGCCAGTGTTCACACCCTTGAAGTCGACACTGTGTTTCCGGGGTTTGAGGAATTCTGGCATCCGTTCACGCTCGGCGCCGGGCCTGCGCCCGGCTATTGCATGAACCTGCCACGGGAAAAACGTGACGAGCTGAAGGCAAAGCTCCGGCACCAACTCGATACCGGCGAAGAAATCCGCTTGCCCGCACGCGCCTTTGCTGTCCGCTACCAGCAGCCGTGAACACGCAGTTCATCCAGAGCGGAATTTACAGGCAAGACCAACGGCAAGCACAGCAAGCGCGAAACACGAACTCACCGGATAGAGCAACGCTGCAGCCGCAGCATCCCGGTACAGAGCCTCACTACGACCAGCCGCCAGAACCTGGAAGAAGATCTGGCCCTGCACCGCGATGCCAAGCGCCATGCCGATCTGCTGGAAGGCCTGGAGAACTCCGGACCCCGCTCCGGCATCCGGTCCGGAAACCCGCGACAACACGAGCTGGAACAATGCTGGAATCATCGTTCCGGTACCAAGTCCGACAATCAGGAATGGCACCACCAGCAGGCTTGCCGATAGTCCATCGGAAACAAGCAGGCGCACCACCACTAGACCGCAGAAGACCGCCAGCATGGCAAGGCTGATCCTTGCCGCCTGATAGCGGGCTCCGAGGCGGCCTGTCATCGCGGATGCAAGGATGACACCAACCGGATGTGGCGCCAGGATGAGCCCGGCTGTCATGGGCGATAGTCCAAGGCCTGCCTGCAGGAAGAGCGCCATCATGAAGAACATGCCTGCAAGACCGGAAAAGAACAGCGCGACAAACGCGACACCCGCAACAAACACGCGGTCCCCTGTCAGAAGCACCGGCAGAAGCTGCGCCTGGCCGAGGCGCGCCTTCTGAACCTGCAGCCGGTAGAACAGGACAGCCAGAACTGCGCTTAGCCCCATCAAGGCAAAACACCAGAACGGCCAGCCGAATTGCCTGCCTTCCACAAGCGGAAACACCAGCGCCAGCACTGCGAGGGCAAAAAGAAACGTTCCGGACCAGTCCGGCATCACCCGGCTTTCGGTTTCAAGGTGAGGCAGAAAGCGAAGAGCGCCGGCCAGCGAGATCAACCCGACAGGCAGATTGATCAGGAAGATCGGCCGCCAGCCCAGCCCGAAGATATCGGCCGCCACAATTGCCCCGCCCACCAACGGCCCCGCCACGGCCCCAAGTGCGCTGACGGAGCCGAACAGGCCGATGGCCTTGCCTTTTTCTTCTGCCGGAAAGATCACGTGAACAATGGCAAGTACCTGCGGCACCATCATCGCCGCGCAAAGCCCCTGCAGGCCGCGGGCGGTAATCAGGGTGCCTATATCGGGGGCCAGGCCGCATGCCAGGGAACTGGCGGTAAACCCGGCGACACCCCAGCGGAAGACCCGCCCCCTGCCGACCACGTCTCCAAACCGGCCGAAAGGCAGCAAACCGGCGGCAAAGGCCAGCACATAGACAACCAGCACCCATTCCAACTGGGTGTCATTGGCACCAAGCCCTTGGCGGATGGACGGCAGCGCCAGATTGACCACCGACACATCGAGAATATTCATGAACATGGCAAGGTAGAGCGCCGCGAGTGCCGCCCAGCGATTGCGCCTCTCCCTGGTCGCACCGTCAAACAAAAGGGACATTCAGAACTCCTGGCAAGGCGTGAACTCGATTTTGTTACTTATAAAGTTACATATTCACACACGTCAATCTCATGTGCCTTGAATTGTCACGTAATCGAATCCGGCATAAGGTTTTTCAAACGGAGATTTCCATGCGAACCGACAGCCGATTGCCGCGCGTGCTTCACGTGCTCCTGCATCTGGACCAGACTGAAGACCCGGTGACGTCCGATCAGATCGGGAAGATGCTCAACACCAACCCTTCCCTGGTCCGGCGCACCATGGCGGGGCTGCGGGAAGCGGGTTTCGTCGGGGCCACCAAGGGTCATGGCGGCGGTTGGGTGCTGGCCAAGAGCCTGGACAGCATCTCGCTTGCCGAGGTCTATGCCGCCCTTGGCTCACCACAGCTTTTTGCCGTCGGTCAATCCGCCGACGCCCCCACCTGCCTTCTGGAACAGGCGGCCAACCGGGCAACTTCAGCCGCTCTGGAGGCGGCACGCGAAACTTTTCAGGAGAAGCTTGGGCAGGTCACGGTGGCCGATCTGGTACGGCCGCATGCGCAGGAAATCCGGGAGCATCAGGAAAAACCTTAGGTCCGAATTTTAGCCGCAAACCTTGGGCAATCTTCGGAACACCTGTGAAGACTTCCACTAAAGAACCTTCTTCGAGGCATGGTCCGGGGCAAACTGAACAGCCCCCTTGCCTCGCGGCGCAACATTGTATACAAGCGCACACAATAGAAATCAGGTACAACTCGCACCATTCAGATTTCCGTTTCACCTTCCCATTTTCCAGACCCGCGAGGCAATGCGTCCCATGGCAAAGATCAAAGTCGACAATCCGGTCGTCGAGCTCGACGGCGACGAGATGACCCGGATCATCTGGGCCTTTATCAAGGACAAGCTGATCCACCCCTATCTCGACATCGACCTGCTCTACTTCGATCTGTCGATCCAGAAACGCGACGAGACCGACGACCAGATCACGGTCGATGCGGCCAACGCCATCAAGGAACATGGCGTCGGCGTCAAATGCGCCACGATCACACCGGATGAAGCGCGGGTTGAGGAATTCGGCCTGAAGCGCATGTACCGTTCGCCCAACGGCACGATCCGCAACATCCTTGGCGGCGTCATCTTCCGTGAGCCGATCATCATGCAGAACGTGCCGCGCCTCGTGCCGGGCTGGACCCAGCCGATCATCGTCGGCCGCCATGCCTTTGGCGACCAGTATCGCGCCACCGACTTCCGCTTCCCCGGCAAGGGCAAGCTGACCATCACCTTCACCGGCGAAGACGGCCAGGTGATCGAACACGAAGTCTATGACGCGCCGTCCGCCGGCGTCGCGATGGCGATGTACAATCTCGACGACTCGATCCGCGATTTTGCCCGCGCTTCGCTGAACTACGCGCTCAACAGGAAGGTGCCCTGCTACCTCTCCACCAAGAACACGATCCTGAAAGCCTATGATGGCCGCTTCAAAGACCTGTTCCAGGAGATCTACGAAGCCGAATTCAAGGACCAGTACGCGGAAGCCGGCATCTGGTACGAACACCGGCTGATCGACGACATGGTCGCCTCCGCGCTGAAATGGTCCGGCGGGTACGTCTGGGCCTGCAAGAACTACGACGGTGACGTCCAGTCCGACACGGTTGCCCAGGGGTTCGGCTCGCTCGGCCTGATGACGTCCGTCCTGATGACACCGGACGGCAAGACGGTGGAAGCGGAAGCCGCCCACGGCACGGTCACCCGCCACTATCGCCAGCACCAGAAGGGCGAGAGCACGTCGACCAACTCCATCGCCTCGATCTTCGCCTGGACCCGCGGGCTCGCGCACAGGGCCAAGCTCGACAACAACCAGGAGCTTGCCCGTTTCGCCCAGACGCTGGAAAAGGTCTGTATCGACACGGTGGAAGCCGGCCACATGACGAAGGACCTTGCCCTGCTCGTCGGTCCGGATCAGGCCTGGCTCACCACCACCGGTTTCCTGGACAAGATCGACGAGAACCTGGCCAAGGCCATGGCCGCCCGCTAAAGCTTGGCCTTTGAAGGCCGAAGGAGCGACACCGCGGACATTGTCCGCGGTGTTTTGCTTTTCGGCCCAACAACAACCTGCCGATTGTCCCTCTTCCCGGCCCGCGCTAGGCTCACCTGGCCGGTAGCCAGAGGAGAGGACGGTGTTGACGATCCGCGAATTGAAGACGCCTCTGATCGGCCCCCTGGACCTTGCCTTGCTGGCGGGTGAAGCCGTTGCGATTTCAGGACCCTCCGGCGCAGGCAAATCCCTGTTTCTCAGAGCAATTGCCGATCTCGATGAAAGCACCGGCCATGTTGCCCTGGATGGCACGGAGCGCGAAGCCATACCGGCTCCTGAATGGCGCCGAAAGGTGGCTTACGTGCCTGCCGAAAGCGGCTGGTGGGCGGACCGAGTTCAGGATCATTTTGCCGAAACTTCCGACCTTCCCAACCTGCTGCACCAGGTTGGTCTTGCCGATGCGCTTGCCTGGGAGGTCTCCCGGCTTTCCACCGGTGAGCGCCAACGCCTTGCCCTTGTGCGCGCTCTCCAGACAGCACCGCAGGTTCTTCTCCTGGATGAACCCACCTCCGCGTTGGACCCGCCTTCCGTTGACCTGGTCGAAACTCTCCTGAAACACCAGCTTGCTGCCAATCGCGCTCTTCTGATCGTCACGCACGACCCCGGCCAGCCCGAACGGCTCGGGGCACGACGGCTTGTCATGGACAAAGGCCAGCTGACGGTAGGTGCTGGCCAGGGAGCGCCCGCGTGACCGGTTATCTCGCCCTCACCTATTGGGACCTCGTGGCTGCCTCGGTGTTCCTGCTATTGAACGCGGTTTTTTCGATCGTGCTTGATCTCGGCCTCACCCGCACGCTCATCATCTCGGCCTTGAGAATGAGCGTGCAGCTGATCCTGGTTGGGCTTGTCCTCAAGGCAATCTTCTTTGCCGGATCCCTGTTGTGGACATTGCTGGCTGCTGCCGTGATGCTGGCTTTTGCAGGGCGCGAAATCTGGGCGCGGCAGGACCGTCGCCTGGCTGGCCTCTGGGGCCCGGGGCTGGGCGTCGCCGTCATGCTGGTCGCAGGCACCCTCGTCACGATCTACGCCCTGGCAGGGCTCATCCGCCCCGACCCGGTCTGGATGCCGCAATATGCGCTGCCGCTTTTCGGCATGGTGCTCGGCAACACCATGACCGGGGTCAGCCTCGGCCTTGATACGCTTCACACGTCGCTTGCCCGCGGGCGGCGCGATGTGGAAGCCCAGTTGCTGCTGGGGCGCACCCGCTGGGAAGCGACGCGCCCCTTTTCCCGTCAGGCACTGCGGTCAGGATTCACGCCGATCATCAACGCCATGGCGGCAACAGGCGTCGTGTCATTGCCCGGAATGATGACAGGGCAGATCCTGTCCGGGGTCGATCCGCGCGAAGCAGTCAAATACCAGCTCATGATCATGTTTCTGCTTGGCGGCGCTACCGGCCTCGGTGTCCTTGGCGCTACCTTCGCCAGTGTGTGGCGCCTGACCGACAACCGTGACAGGCTGCGTCTCGACCGTTTGAACGGAGGGTCTCGATGATTGAACTTTATGGTGCGGACTATTCGGTCTATGTGCGCTCGGCCCGAATGGCACTTATCGAAAAGGGGATCGCCTACGAGCTTGTCCCGATCGATGTGTTTGCCCCGGGCGGACCGCCGGAAAGCTATCTTGAGCTGCAGCCTTTCGGCAAGATCCCCACACTGAAGCATGGCGACTTCACCCTGTTCGAAACAGCGGCCATCCTGCGCTACGTCGACGAAGCCTTCGACGGCCCTCCGCTTCAGCCAGCCTCTCCGCAACCGAGGGCGCGCATGGCTCAGCTTCTCTCCATCCTCGACAATTACGCCTACAAGACCCTCGTCTGGGACATCTTCGTCGAACGGGTGTCAAAGCCCTCTGGCGGCGCTCCCGCGGATGAAGTCAAGATTGCCTCGGCGCTCGGCCGGGCAAGAACGATCGTCGAAACACTGGAAGCGCTTGTGACGGAAGGCCCATTCCTGATGGGGGATCAGCTCACCCTTGCCGACTGCCATGCGGCCCCGATGCTTGCTCTCTTCGAGCTTTCAGAAGAAGGCCGGCTGCTGCTGCGTTCGGCGCCGAAGCTGTCTTCATGGCTACAGATGTTCAAGGAACGCGACAGTTTCAGAAAAACCGGATTGCCTGGTTGAGCGCGATTACGCGTCAGGCCTTTATCTTTTCCGCAGGTCAGATCCATTGCAAACATGTTAGTCTTTTGCCGTTCCACGACGCCCGTTGTTCCATTTGTCTTCAGGCAGGCACAACATTGAATCATTTTATGAAGAAAGGGATTTTTTGATGAGGTTTCAAAAGCTTGCAATTGTTTTCTTGAGCAGCCTTTTGCTGATGTGTGCCGGTTTGACAGCATCGGCACAAACCGTCCACGAGCCCTCCCGCGGCACTGCCGAGCGCAAGGACATACTCGATGCAATGCGTCCGATGATGGAGGCAAGGGTGGGCCCGCCGGTCGAGTTCGTGGTCAACTGGATGCGTTCCGGCCATGGCTGGGCTTTCGTCCAGGTCTCACCGCAGCGCCCAGGTGGTGGCGCCATTGACCTGTCCCGCACGACTTTCGCCTCGCAGGCGGACTATATGGATGGCCTCGTCACCTTCGCCTTGCTGCGTTACCAGTTCAACCGATGGAACCTGGTCGACTTTGTCGTCGGCCCGACAGATGTCTTCTGGCAGGGCGATCCGCTCTACGCCCAGGTACCCCTCGGCCTGACACCCTACTGAACGCCTTTCTGACTGGCCTACTTTGCCGGATCCTTCTGCGTTCCGGCAACTTCCTCCATCATGTCATCTTCAGAGTCGGCTTCGTCCTTGGAATCGTCCCCCTGGAAAAGCTCCGGCTCCTGGTCGGTGTTCTCTGAAGATGCAAACACGCCCGACTGCTGAAGTTCCTCTTCCGCCAGCTCGCCCAGCACGCGTTTTCCCGCCGCCACACGGTCGCGCGCTTCATCCATGATCTTCTTGGCCAGCCCCTCATCCCTGTCCATCAGGTGTTTGAGGGCTTCCGCTTCCAGCACCAGAAGCTGGCAATCCTTGTAAGCGACCACTTTCGCGGTTCTGGGTGTCTGATTGATCAGCGCCAATTCGCCAAAGAAACTGCCTTCTCCCAGATAGACCGTGTCGTGCTGCAGCCGGATTTCGACTTCTCCGTCGGCGATGAAATACATCTTGTCCGCAACATCGCCCTGCTCGGCAATCGTGCCGCCCTTGCGCACGCGAAGCGACTGCAGCAGCTTCGCAACTTCGGCAATCTCCGTCGCCTTCAGGTCTTCGAACAGAGGCACGCGCGCCACCATCGACCAGGTGACGACAAAATCCCGGCTATGGATTTCCCGGGCAAAGGCCGAAGCAATGATGCCGACCGGCAAGGCTATCAGCCCGTAGCCCATCAGCATGACGATACCCCCAACCGTCTTGCCGAGATTGGTGACCGGCACGACATCGCCATAGCCAACGGTCGTCACAGTGGTAATCGCCCAATAGATGCCGTGCAGAATGCTGCGGAACTTTTCCGGCTGGTCGTCATGCTCGATCAGATACATCAAGGTGGCAGCCATCAGGATCACACCGCAGATGATCATGCTCGATCCGAGCAGCGCCCTGCGCTCGTTGCCGACGGCGGAAATCAACGAACGCAACGCCGGTGAATACCGGGCCAGCTTCAGGAAGCGAAGCAGCCTCAGGATAACGACCATCGTGACGGCCTGATTGGGCAGGAACACCACGAACAACAGCGGCAGGGCCCCGATCAGATCGATGATCGCGTCCGGCTGCATCGCATAGCGCAGCCTGGAAAACACCGGCCCGTAACGGCGCAGCGGCGGATGGAGATCGGCCACGTAAAGACGCATGACGTATTCGGCCAGAAAGACAAGTCCGCTGCCCAACTGGATCAGACGCAGGTGCGTGCTCAGGATGTCGCGGATTTCCGGCACGGTTTCCAGCACCGCAAGCGCGATGTTGATCAGAATGAGGACGATCAGGAAGTTCCGCAGCACGCGCGCGCCGATGCGGCGTTTGCCCGTGTCCTCAAGCACCTCATAGAGCGCCCGTTTGAATTCGTGGCCGGACACCGAGCCCCCCGTTTCTGATTTTGCTCGCGTTTTCATGAATAGCCGAAAGACAGGCTACGACAAAGCTCTCCACGCGGACAGCCCTCACCATGCCGCACGAAGCTGTGCATAGGGGTGAGCGGAACGTGATTGGGCAATTTTGTCGCAGGCCCCATCTCCATGAATAGCCAACGAACTGAAGGAGGACACCATGACCATAGACACCGACAAGGTTCGCGCCGCAGAAACCACGCCTCACCATATCGTGCTGAAAATGTTGCTGGTCTCGACGTTCTTCGCAGCAGCCGCGCTGGCAGTGACTGCTTTGCTGAACTGAACCAACCGGCAGGCCACCGGAGGTAGACCTGACCAGACCACCTCAAACGACGCCCCCCTCCGTCGTCATCCCGGCCAAGCGAAGCGCGAGCCGGGACCGGGGAGCGATAAGCCTTGCAGGACCTCAAGAGGCCATGCCGAGAGCAATAGGGCTCCCCGATCCCGGATCTTCGCTTTACTGCGTCCGGGATGACCAAGGAGGGGCTCGCGTAATTTCTCCCCGAGAAGTGACCGAGCGCCTTAAACGAACAAGGGCGGCCCTGATGGGACCGCCCTTTTCAATTTTGACTGCCGGAAGGACCATCAGAGCCCCGTGAGGTGTGCCTCGATTGCGGCAACGGCTGCGTCGGCCTTGGAACCATCCGGTCCACCGGCCTGCGCCATATCAGGCCGACCGCCACCACCGCGGCCGCCGAGCGCTTCCGAACCGATCCGCACCAGATCCACGGCGCTGACCTTGTCGGTCAGATCCTGCGTGACGGCAGTCACGATGGCAGCCTTGTCGTCTTCGGCAACGCTGATCAGAACGACCACGCCGGACCCGAGCTGGGTTTTGGCCTCGTCGGCCATGCCTTTCAGATCCTTCGGGTTGATCCCCTCGACGATACGCGCCATCAGCTTGAACGCGCCGGCGTCCTTCACCGGCGTGCCGCCTTCCGCTCCACCGCCCATGGCGAGCTTCTTCTTGGCGTCCACCAGTTCGCGCTCCAGCTTCTTGCGATCTTCAACCAGCTGGGCCACGCGAGCCGGAACATCATCGGCGCTGATCTTCAGCAGGCTGGCCAGTTCGCGCATGCGCTTGTCCTGGGCATCCAGATATTCACGGGCTTCTGCGCCGGTCAGCGCCTCGATCCGGCGAACACCGGCAGCAACCGCACCTTCCGAAACCAGTGTCACCAGACCGATATCGCCGGTACGTTTCACATGTGTACCGCCGCACAGTTCAAGCGAATAAGGCTTGCCTTGCTTGGGGCCATGGAGAGCAGTCCCCATGGAAACGACGCGAACCTCATCACCATATTTTTCGCCGAACAGAGCCATGGCGCCAGCTTCAATTGCGTCGTCGACCGCCATCAGGCGGGTATCGACGGGCGCGTTCTGCAGCACGATCTCGTTGGCAAAGCTCTCGACCGTTGCCAGTTCCTCATCGCTCACCGGCTTGGGATGCGAGAAGTCGAACCGCAGGCGCTCCGGCGTCACCAGCGAGCCCTTCTGAGCGACGTGATTGCCAAGGACCTCGCGCAAGGCCTCATGCACAAGGTGCGTCGCCGAGTGGTTGGACCGGATCGACTTGCGACGGGAATGGTCGACCTTCAGTTCCAGGGCAAGGCCCGGAACCAGCTCGCCTTCTTCCACGGCGACCGAATGAACGAAGAGCCCTTCGGCCTTCTTCTGCGTATTGGTCACGGCAACCTTGACGCCATTGGCCAGCATCCAGCCAGTGTCGCCCACCTGGCCGCCGCTTTCGCCGTAAAACGGCGTCTGGTTGAGAACCACGAAACCGCTTTCACCTGCGGACAGTTTGGCAACTTCCTTGTCGTCAGCAGCAAGACCGGCAACGACGCCTTCGGCCGTCTCGGTCTCATAGCCGAGGAAGTCCGTGGCACCGTGCTTTTCCTTCAGTGCGAACCAGACTGCTTCCGTCGCGGCGCTGCCAGACCCTGACCAGGCCGCACGGGCTTCCGCTTTCTGGCGCTCCATTGCAGCATCGAAGCCATCCGTATCAACGGAAATGTCGCGCGTTCTGAGCGCGTCCTGGGTCAGATCCAGCGGGAAGCCGTAGGTATCATAAAGCTTGAACGCGGTTTCCCCATCCAGACGCCCCCCAGCCTCAAGGCCTTCGGTTGCGGTATCGAGCAGGCCGAGGCCACGCTCCAGCGTCTTGCGGAAACGCGTTTCTTCCAGCTTCAGCGTTTCGGTGATCAGATCTTCAGCGCGGCTCAGCTCCGGATAGGCACGGCCCATTTCACGCACCAGCGCCGGAACCAGCTTGTGCATCAGCGGTTCGCTCGCCCCAAGAAGATGGGCGTGGCGCATGCCGCGGCGCATGATCCGGCGCAGTACATAACCGCGCCCTTCGTTGGACGGTAGTACGCCATCGGCAATCAGGAAGCTCGTGGACCGCAAATGGTCGGCAATCACGCGGTGGCTGCCGGTGGCGTCGCCTTCTGCTTCCACACCCGTGGCGTTGACGGACGCCGCAATCAGCGCCTTGAAGAGGTCGATGTCGTAGTTGTTGTGAACGCCCTGCATGACAGCGGCGATACGCTCGATGCCCATGCCGGTGTCGATGGACGGACGCGGCAGGTCGAGACGCTTTTCCGGCGTCTGTTCGTACTGCATGAAGACGAGATTCCAGATCTCGATGAACCGGTCGCCATCTTCTTCCGCAGAACCCGGAGGGCCGCCCCAGATGTGGTCGCCATGGTCGTAGAAGATTTCAGAACAGGGGCCGCACGGGCCGGTATCGCCCATGGACCAGAAATTGTCCGACGTCGCGATGCGGATGATCCGGTCTTCGCTGAGACCTGCGATCTTCTTCCAAAGATCGAACGCCTGATCGTCTTCGGCAAAGACGGTTACCAGCAGCTTGTCCTTCGGCAGGCCGAATTCCTTGTTGACGAGGTTCCAGGCCAGTTCGATCGCCTGGTCCTTGAAATAGTCACCAAAGGAGAAGTTGCCCAGCATCTCGAAGAAGGTGTGGTGGCGTGCGGTGTAACCGACGTTGTCCAGGTCGTTGTGCTTGCCGCCGGCGCGAACGCATTTCTGCGCCGTGACCGCACGGGAATAGTCGCGCTTTTCCAGACCGGTGAACACGTTCTTGAACTGGTTCATGCCCGCGTTCGCAAACATCAGGGTCGGATCGTTACGCGGCACCAGCGGCCCGGACTCGACCACTTCGTGGCCGTTTGTCTTGAAATAGTCCAGAAAGGCAGAGCGGATTTCATTTACGCCGGTCATTCGGATCTCGCATCGGTCACAGCCCCGCATATGAGGGCCTGTTGAAAATCTTGAAGGCGCTGGATCTGGGTCGCCGATCCGCGCCGGAACAGCCTTTTAACTTTCACCTCCAACCCTGTCCAGCGGTTGCACGGGTCCGACCTAACGGAAAGCTGCCGGGAAACAGGCGATTTCCGGAATGAAGGCTGCCCTCATGCGCAGGACAACCGCTCCAACGGGATCTGACCTCTTCCAATTTCGCTCCGTTGCGGGTCCCGAAAAGCAAAAGGCCCCCTTCCGGAGTGCGGAAGGAGGCCCTTGGAAGACCGGACAAACGTCCGGAGCTCTTGCAGACGGAGACCGGAAGCTGAGGATCAGTCCTCTGCTTCGTCTTCCGCTCCGCCGTCCGGATCGATGATCGCATCGGCGATCAGGCCGGCGTTCTGGCGGATCGCCAGTTCGATTTCATCGGCAATTTCCGGATTGTCCTTCAGAAACTGCTTTGCGTTTTCCCGGCCCTGGCCAAGACGCTGGCTATTGTAGGAGAACCAGGCACCCGACTTTTCAACGATGTTGCCCTTGACGCCAAGGTCGATGAGTTCGCCGGTCTTGGACACGCCTTCACCATAGACGATGTCGAATTCCACCTGACGGAAAGGAGGCGCAAGCTTGTTCTTGACGACTTTCACGCGGGTCTGGTTGCCGACGACTTCGTCCCGGTCCTTGATCGCACCGATACGGCGGATATCCAGACGGACGGACGCGTAGAATTTCAGCGCGTTGCCACCTGTCGTGGTTTCCGGAGAGCCGAACATCACGCCGATCTTCATGCGGATCTGGTTGATGAAGATCACCATGCACTTCGACTTGGAAATCGACGCGGTCAGCTTGCGAAGAGCCTGGCTCATCAGACGGGCCTGCATGCCCGGCAGACTGTCGCCCATCTCGCCTTCGAGTTCGGCCTTCGGCGTCAGCGCGGCGACCGAGTCGATGACCAGAACATCAATGGCGCCGGAGCGCACCAGTGTGTCGGCAATTTCAAGTGCCTGTTCACCAGCGTCCGGCTGGGAGATCAGCAGATTGTCGATATCGACGCCAAGCTTGCGTGCATAGATCGGATCCAGCGCGTGCTCCGCATCGACAAAGGCGCAGATACCACCGGTCTTCTGGGCTTCGGCAACCGCATGCAGGGCAAGCGTGGTTTTACCTGAAGACTCAGGCCCGTAGATCTCGACGATACGGCCGCGCGGCAGACCGCCGATCCCGAGCGCGATATCAAGTCCGAGTGACCCGGTCGAGACGGCTTGCACCTCAACCACCTGGCCCTGCCCCATCTTCATGATGGAACCTTTGCCGAAGGCGCGTTCGATTTGGCTGAGCGCTGCGTCCAGCGCTTTTGTCTTATCCATCTGGCTGCTTTCTACGAGACGAAGTGTACTTTGCGACATGGCTTACGCTCCTTATTCCACGATGGACGCGCCGTTTCAATGAGAGCCTTTGTACACATTTTGTTCTCATTTGACAAGCCGGCAAAACCGATTGGTATTAAAATGAAAATGGCTGTTTGTTTCCAATATGTTCTCACTTATCGATTTTAGAACTTACCTTGCGTAATCTATTGATCGGAACATCCCGTGATTCCGCGATCGTGCAGAATCACCGGCGCTTGCCTGCCGCCAGTTGCCGCCCCGGCCTTAATCTGCTAGCCCGCCTCTTCAACGGTTGCCAGTACCGGCGCATCGAACGCTTCTGTTTTGATCCCGGCTTTTCATGAGACAGTCCAGAACGTGACTTCAGCCATCTCCTCCCCCGTCATCGCAATCGGTGCGATCCATTACGATACGATCGCCCATGCCAGCGAGCCGATCCGCCCCGAGACCTCGACCCCATCGAGGCTGAACGCAAAGCCTGGCGGCGTTGCCACGAACATTGCACGTGCGCTGGTTCGGCTCGGGGTTGGAACACGCCTTGTGGGAGCGGTTGGAGAAGACGGCGCTGCAGACATGCTTTCCCGCCAGCTCAGCCAGGAAGGGCTCGAGCTGCATGTGAAGGCCCGGAAAGGTTTCGCAACGGGCCAGTACCTCGCACTGCATAATCCGGCAGGTGATCTTGCAGCCGCCTGCGTTGACGACCGTGTTCTGTCCGAAGCCCCCGAGGATCTCTTCGACGGTATCGTTGCGGATCTTGCAGCAAACGCGACGGACGATACGATCTGGTTTCTGGATGCCAACCTGCCCGCTGCAATGCTGGTCCGGCTGACGGGTCGTGCCTTGCCCGGGCGTCTTGTTGCCAATGCCGTTTCGGATGCCAAGGCAGTCCGGCTGCGTGGGGTTCTCGGCAAACTGGATTGCCTGATGTTGAACCGCGGCGAAGCGGTCACGCTTACCGGGCTTTCCCGCGGCACGTCTTCCGAAGACCTGGCGGCGGCCTTGTCGCAGACCGGTCTCAAGAGTTTTGTCCTGACCAGTGCAGCATCTGATGTGCTGGTGCTCGAAAGCGAGAAACTTCACCGGTTCGCACCGCTTCAAACAGATATCGTCGATGTCACCGGAGCAGGCGATGCATTAAGCGCCGGAACGGTCGCGGCGCTCGCCAGAGGCTATGGCCTGACGCAAGCAGTCCCTTTTGGCCTTGCAGCTGCGGCCCTGACCTTGCGCAGCACTGGCGCTCTCGCGGAAGAGCTCTCCTGGGATGCTCTCGCCAACTTTTGACCATATGGACAAATTCCAATCTTGGCGCTGCTCCGCCTTGCGCCTATAAGACCCGCAGAATTGACCCGGCCCGAGCTGCCGGACGAAAACAGAAAGGCACACGCCGTGACCACTCCGACAACGCCCTCCGCCATCAAGGATCTGATCGTTTACAGCGATGAAGTGCGCGAGGCACTTGCGAACGGCAAGCCGGTCGTTGCGCTGGAATCGACCATCATCACACATGGCATGCCTTTTCCGAAGAACGTTGAGACCGCCCGTGAGGTGGAAGCCGATATTCGCGCGGAAGGCGCCGTTCCGGCCACCATCGCGCTGATGGACGGCAAGATCATGGTGGGCCTTTCCGATGAGGATCTCGACCGCCTGGCACAGGCCAAGGACGTGATGAAGTGTTCACGTGCCGACCTGACCTTCGCACTTGCCACCGGACGCTACGGCGCGACAACCGTCGCCGCCACGATGATGGCAGCGCATGCGGCGGGCCTGAAGGTCTTTGCCACGGGCGGCATCGGCGGCGTTCACAAGGGTGCGGAAGACAGCTTCGACATTTCCGCCGACCTGGATGAGCTTGGCCGCACGCCGGTCTGTGTGGTGTCCGCCGGTGCCAAGGCATTGCTCGACATTCCCAAGACCCTGGAAGTTCTGGAAACCAAGGGCGTTCCCGTCATTGCTTTCGGCACGGAAGACCTGCCGGCATTCTGGTCGCGGGCCAGTGGTCTCAAGGCCCCCTACTCCCTGAATTCGGCCGCCGAAATCGGTTCGCTCCTGAAGATGCGGTCCCGTTTCCCGGATCATGGCGGTGTCCTGATCGCCAACCCGGTACCGGAAGCCGACCAGATCCCGCGGGATGAAATGACCGATTATATCGATGCCGCCATTGCGGATGCCACTGCAAAGGGTGTTCGCGGCAAGGACGTGACCCCGTTCGTTCTCGGCGCCATCCTGGAGTTGACCGGTGGCCGCAGCCTCGACACCAACATTGCGCTGGTGCGCAACAATGCCCGCCTGGCCGCACGTATTGCTGCTGAACTGGTCTGACGGCACGGTTTCTCGAGAAACCAACTGGACCCAAAAAATCTGCCGGGCTTTCAATCCGTTTGAAGTGAAAGCCCGGCAGACTTGTCAGGACGGTTTGTCTTCCACCGGTTGAGGCACTTCCGGCGCCTGACGGCGCTCAAGTGCCGCCGCCAACCGGTCGATATCCTTGAAATGCAGGTCACGCTGCGGGAACGGTATCTCGATACCCGCCTTGCCAAGCTCGTTGTAGACCGTGAAGTAAAGGTCCGACTTGGTAATCATCACATTGCCGATGTCTTTCAGGAAACATCTCAGTTCGAAATTCAGCGAGCTGTCGCCCAGCCCGATGAAGAGAACCTGCGGCGTCGGATAACGTGCGATGGTGTTGTGTCCGCGTGCCGCATCGAACAGGATGGATTTTACCTTTTCCAGATCACTGCCATAAGCAACGCCAACCGGCAGGATGAGCCGGCCCGACTTGTTGGTCAGCGTCATGTTCTTGACCGTGCCGGCAATCAGGTCCGAATTCGGAATGATGACGTCATGCCGGTCGAAGGTTTCGATGCGCGTTGAACGGACAGAGATCTTGCGGACATAGCCGGATTGTCCGGAGACCTCGATCCAGTCGCCTTCCTTGATAGGCCGTTCAATCAGCAGAATGACGCCGGAGACAAAGTTGGACACGATGGTCTGGAGACCAAAACCGATACCGACCGATAGCGCACCGGCGACGACTGCAAGACTGGACAGGTTGAGTCCGGCGGTGGAAATCGCAATCAGCGACGCCAGCGTGAGCCCGACATAGCCTGTGCCGGTGACGACGGCGTTCTGCGCACCGCTGTCCATCCGCGTCTGCGGCAGTACGGTCGCCTTCAGCAGGTTCTGCAGCCAGCGCGTTACGACAACGCCAATGCCGAAAATGGCAACCAGGACGATGAAGGAGTCCAGCGAAAGGTGAATGTCGCCCAGTTGCACGCCGTTCGTGAGCAGATACCAGACCTCGACGATATCCGTTCCGCGTGCGCCCCAGGTCATGGCGATCAGGGGCGCGAAAATCAGTGTCAGAACACAGATCAACCCAAAGGCAACGAGGACCGGAGCAGGTTCGTCTTCCCGCTTGCCGATAGCCGTTTTCACGACAACGAGCACGAGATGGTAAAGCATGAAGCCGAAACCAAGCTGCGCAACCGTCATGATCACCGGCAGGATCGCCACCCGGGCAAGCTGGACATAACCGACCAGCGTTACGCAGACGGCAAGAACAGCGGAAGTTTTCATGAGCAGCGACAAGAAAAGCAGAAAGCCGGATTCCTGCGGCTTTACTGTTGCCTCTTCGGGCTCTTCCGCGGACTGCTCGCTCTCCTCGGCATTGCTTTCCACGGACTTGTTGGACCTGATGACGCTGGCCAGAGACCAAAGCAGTACCGCCGCCATCGCAATGGGGGGAGCAGAAAGCACCGAAATCGCTGCCGTACCGAAAGCGTTATCGAGTTCGAATGCCTCGACCGCCACTTCAAGGGCCATGAAGACGCCCAGCCCCTGGCAGAGACGCAACCCGAGCTTTGCTTCCCTGTCCCCCAGCTCCAGCAGACGCCAGCGATCCTGCCCGGGGGCAAAAATCGTGTGCCCCAGCCAGTTCGCTATGATCATCACGAGAGCCATCACCGGCACAGCGATAACCGCCGTGCGAACCGAGTTCGGATAGATATCGAGAATGGGAAATATGGAGACCAGGGCGACGGCACCAATGGTCGGAAGCACGATAAAGCTGGCATTGTAGAGCACCGCCAGCATCAACGCCTTTGCACCAGTGGCCGGCTTTTCGCAATAGACCTTCAAAGCCCGTGAAATCGGATGCTGCAGAACCGTCAGGAATAATATCCCGAAAATAGCCAGACCGAGGGAAAGTGGCACTGTCTCATGCAGTTTCTTCGAGACGCTTGGGCGGGCCAGCTCGTTCTGCACACCGCGTTCGAACCGCTTTATGAATTCCCCTATCTCCTGAAAGCCCGCGGCCCAGGTCGACGGCGCAAGCGGCGAAGGATACCTGTCCAACAGCGTTGAAAATTGCCGCGCACGAAGCTGCCTGTCGACCTGGCGAATGTAGAAGATAGCCTGATTGTTGATTTCGCCGGCCACACGGACCGGTGCATTTGCGGCCGCCAGCGCATTGGTAAGCTCAAGACGTCTTGCAGCAACTTCTTCAGCTTCCTTCTGCCCGTCTGCAGGCGGTGCACCGAGGCTGTTCAGCTGGGCTTCCAGGGCGCTCGCCCGAATGTTCCCGCGATCTATGATCTCCGCGCTGGCGTCCCGAACCTCAACGAGCTGAGACCGGAGCTGATCGAGGGTCTTGGGAGAAATGCTTCTTTCTTCCAGCGCCGTTGCCGCCCGGCTGAACAATTCGGCCGACCGCGCGAGGGGCTCAGCCGGAGCCTGCCCGGCCTCCTGTGCAAGCAGCGTTCCGGCCGGCATGCCACCGGAAAAAGTGATGGATAAGGCCAGAACCAGCAGGATACATTTGAGAAACTTCATGAAGACGCCATCACTTTTGGGACAAGGCCCCGAGTCCGGTTCGCAGGCCGATTGCTTCGCCAGGGAAGCCAGGTGGGCTTCAAGGCATATGCATCCATCCGCGGTCCGATTCGAACAATCAGCTTATTTGCGAATTTCGGCAGATCTTTCACCATGGAAACACATTTGTCGCAAAACGGGCCTAAGGAAAGGCTCTGGCAGGTTTTAAGGCTGCCCGGCTTTGGCCCGAAATGCATGCCAAGCCGTTGACAGAGCGGCGTAAGCCTGCCCTAACATGCGAAATTATGACGTTAACAGGACGTTGCGGCAAAATACCTGAAAACAAGCCGCGTCCTTCAAGGAGGTCAGACATGACAGACGCGGCAACCCCAGAAAACCCGCAGACTGCAACGGCTCCGGCAGGAAGCTTTTCCCCGCTTCAGTACCTCGACCGTGCGCTGTCGACCCTCCGCGACATCGGCATCACGCCGGAAAGCGAGCAGGACGCACCGATCAACGCCCTTCTGGAACAGATTACCGACCTTTCTCCCGACAAGGTGCTGATCATCACCCGGACCCTGGCCCAGGCTTCCAATTTCAACGAGGTTGTTCGCTCGCAGGTTCAGCAGATGGATATCGGCGAACGCTACGAGCAGATCACCGAGGCATTCAATTCCATCCGTGATGACGCGAAGGCGCTGGTCGATCAGCTGGCCGATGGCAAGATCTCCTTCACCGAAAACCTGTCCAACAAGTGGCGCGACTTCCGCCGCGGGACCATTTCCGATCGTTTCGATGATATCCGGGGTACCTACAAGGACGTTGCAAAGGCAACCAAGGACCAGATCGAGCGGGAACAGACCATTCTGGAAGCCTATCGCGATTTCCGCGGTGCCTTGAAGCAGGCGGAAGTCACCGCACTGGAACTGCTGAATATCGCAACCGGCAAACTGGACGCTGCCAAGGGTGCCCTTGAAGCTGCCTCCGGCGAAGTCGAAGCCTACACCGGTGACGACCCGGCGCAGAAGGCTCGCCTTGAACTGGCACGCGACGAGAAGCTGCGTGAAATGCAGGACGAGGAAAAGCGGTATCAGATCGCCAAGGACCTCTCCGACAACCTGACGATCGGCTACAACACCTCAGAAGTCATCATGGCGCGCCTGGTCCAGACGACCAACGCCAAGGAGCGCGTTTACGCCCAGTCGGTCAGTTTCTTCTCCACCAACGAATCCGTTCTCACCGCACTCAACGCCTCGTTCACCGGCCTGCAGGGCCTGCACGAAAGCACCGAGACGCTGAACGCCATGAAGGACGGTATCAACAAGAGCCTGGAAACGCTGGCGGACATCGGCGACGAAGTGCAGAAAAAGGCGCTCGAAGCCGGCTATGGACCGACCGTTGCCGCAGCCTCGGTGAAGAAGCTTGTCGACTCCGTCGTCAATTTCCAGGTGCAGTCGCGTGAAATCATCGACGAAATGCGCGAGATGTCGACCAAGAATTCCGAGGAAATCCGCAACGCCGTGGAAGACGGCAAGCGGCGGCTTGCCAAGCTGACCGCCCAGGGCAAGGCCCTTTGATCTGACGATAATCCGGCAGGCCGGACCCTCCGGCCCGCCCTTTTTCAAGAAGACATGCATTCATGGCAAGCAAATCCGACGCCCCGCTTGACGATCTGATGATGGCGATGGACGTGGTCGACACGCTGCGTCATGAAGAAGGTCAGGTGGCCCGCGAGCTGAAGACCGATGAACGCGATGCCGCCATGGTCGAGCGGCTGCGTCAGGTCTATGCGTCCCAGGGCATCGATGTTCCGGACCATATCCTGAAGGCGGGTGTCGAGGACCTGAAGCGCGACCGCTTCGTCTATTCTCCACCTTCCGCAGGCTTCCAGCGCACCCTGGCGATGATCTACATCTCGCGCAGCACCTGGTCAAAATGGCTGGCGGCGGTCGTTGCTGTCGTCATCGTTTGCATTGCGGCCTGGTACTTCATCGTCAAGCTGCCGGCGCAACGCGCGGAAGCGGACCTGCTGGCAAGGCTTCAGGCCCTGCCCGCGACCTACACCGAATTGGTCGGGCGGATCGATTCCCTGACCGAAAATACCGAAATCGAAGCCAACGCCGCACGTCTGGCCACCGACGGCAACCTTGCCCTTTCGGACGGTAACAACGAGGCAGCCTTCAAGGCGGAGACCGACTTGCGCGATCTTGCCGGACGGCTGCAGGAAGTGTTCGAGGTCCGGATCATTTCCCGCGAAGGCGTGCCGACCGGCGTTTCCCGCATTCCCGAATCCAATCCAGACACCGAGAATTACTACATCGTGGTCGAAGCCGTGGACGCGGACGGCAAGATCCTGGAGCGCAGGATCGTATCGGAGGAAAGCAGCGAGGCCGAACTTGTCGACAAATGGGGCCAGCGCGTTTCGGAAACCATCTACAACGCCGTTCGGCGCGACAAGATGGAAGATGGCATCGTGCAAAAAGGTGTCCTTGGGCAGAAGCGGCGCGGAGAGCTGGATATCAAATGGCGCAGCGGCGTTCAGGACGGAGCAATTACGAAATGGTAGCGGTTAGGATTGCACCGCCTCACCGGGAGGCACCGGCATGCTGACGGGACGCCAGACCCTGGGCACCATCGAGCAGTCGCTTGCCGATTTGCGCCGTGAAGAAGCCGAGCTGAGCAAGCGGATCGAGCGTTCGACCCGCGCTTTGACGGACCTGCAGGAACGCCAGAGCGAAGCCTACCGGGACCTTGCCCGGTTCCGACTGGATACCGACAGTGCCGGTGCACTCAACACACGCCTCGACAGCGCCGCGCGGGAAGCCCGCAAGCTTCTGGACAAGCGCAATGCGGACTACAAGGTCCTGACCGACCAGTTGCGCCAGTGCGAAAGCGACCGCAGCCAGCTGCAGAAGAAGCGCGTCGAGCTCGATAGCGCCCGTGATGCCGCCGAAAACCAGATGGACGAGTTGATGGAGGCTGTCGACGGCCGTCTGGAAGGCGATGCCGGTTATCAGGCACAGCGCGAGAAGACAGAAGCCGCTCTTGCGACTGCGGAGGCAGCCGCCTCCAAGGCGGCTACATCCGAAAAGGACCGAAAGGAAAAAGGCAAGGCCTATGAGGCCGATCCGTTGTTCATGTATCTGTGGCAACGCGGTTTCGGAACGCCGGCATACGCGCACCGCGGTCTTGTGCGCTCGCTCGACCGATGGGTGGCCGGCCTTGTCGGTTTCAACGACGCCCGCGCCAATTTTGCGATGCTGACCAGCATTCCGGACCGCATGGCCCGCCATGCGGAACGCTGTGCTGAAATCGCACTGGAAGAACAGGACAAGCTCGCGGAGTTCAGCCGGAACGCGATGACCGACGCTGCCGGAACGGATATTGTCGGCACCATCGAAACCCTCAGCGCGGACATCGACCGTATCGACGGAGAACTCGACAATCTGGACAGGCGGATCGAAACGCTGTCCTCGGCCCTCGCCGAATTTTCCAGCGGGGAAGACACCGA
This sequence comes from Labrenzia sp. R5_0, assembly GCF_017743835.1. Lineage (NCBI taxonomy): Bacteria > Pseudomonadati > Pseudomonadota > Alphaproteobacteria > Hyphomicrobiales > Stappiaceae > Labrenzia > Labrenzia sp. R5_0. The sequence continues at coordinate 331,717 of NZ_JAGHRK010000002.1, forward strand.
CTTCCAGAAGGCGGAAGAGCATCTGTCCGTTTCTCTGCAGGCGGATGACCTCAAGGATTTGTGGCGCGCCGCGCTCGACACCCCCTCGCCCGAGGACGAGAAAATCGTTCAGCGGATCGAGGATCTGAAGGAGCGCATCGACCAGGTTACACGCGAGATCCGTCAGGACAGGGAACTGCAACGCGATATTGGTCGACGCCGCGCGGAACTTGCAGACGTCATCAAGCGTTTCCGTTCCAGCGGCTATGGCAGCTGGGAGTCCACCTTCTCTGACGAGAAGCTGACGACCGTCCTGTTGGGCGAGTTGGTCAAGGGTGCGATTACCGGTGCCGAATACTGGGCCCGCGCGGAGCGTTCGCACAAACGCCGCAAACCGAAGGGACGCCAGGTCGCGTTCCCCAACGGTTCGGGTCTTCCCAAGTCCATGGGAGGCTTCGGTGGCGGCTTTGGCGGAAGTTCCGGCAAACGGTCCGGCAGCAGTGGCGGCTTCGGCGGTGGTGGTTTCAAAGGCGGTGGAAGTTTTGGTGGTGGCGGTTTCAAGACAGGCGATACATTCTGACCTTCACCGATTGAAATCCCTGCCCCCGTGAGGCCACAAGGCTTCGTTAGGAGTGTTATGTCAGTTTACTGGCAGAAGATGGTGGCGGTCACATGCAGTTTTCTTGTGCTTTGTGAAGACGTGTTCTAGACCGGCTCTTAAGTTGACCATTTTAACCTTGGGACTGCCCATGCGACGTATCGTTTTATCCGCTTTTTGCGCTCTTGCTCTTGCCGCCTGCCAGTCCGGGTCCTCTCAGCGCCCCACACAGCCGGATCAGCCAAGGCTGGACGTGCCAGCCGGCGCGCAATCGGTAAATATCGCAGCCGATCCGGCAAGCGTGCGGTCCGCACTGGTCTCCAGTGCCCAGGAACGCGGCACCGTCGTACTGCAGGACCAGCCGAACATGGTGGTTCTGGAACGCCCGATGACCGGCGCGAACCCGGCGCTCGATTCCGAATTCGGCCCGTCCGACAACGGCCAGCGCGTGATCCGCATCCGGGTTCGCTTCACCGGAACGCCTTGCCAGACGCTGGCTGTTCAGGATCTTGCCGTGATCAACAACGTGCGCACGGCACTTGAGCAGAGCTTCGTTCTGCCGGGCAACCCGAACACAATGCAGAGCCTTCAAGGTCTGAAGTCGCGCGCCGAACAGGGTAGCTCCTGTCCGCCGGTTTCCTCCTGACGCATCAACAGTCAGTCTTGAAAATGACGAGGCGTGGCCGGGTTTCCGGCCACGCCTCTTTCATGCCGGCCTACTCCGAAGCGGATCACAGCAGTGGGAGACTTCCCTCACTCCGGACGCATTCACCGGCATGACTGTCGACGCGTCAGGCAGGCACAGCTTCAGCGGCGAACTGCTTCAGAAACTCTTCGCTGGGCGGGATCGGCTTGATCACGTCGATCAGCACTCCGTTCGGATCACACGTGATGAAATGGCGCTGGCCAAAGGCCTCGTCCCGCAGCACCTGCAGAATGGGTAACCCGTTCGCCTGGGCGGCCTCATAAACCGCATCGACATCCTCAACCTCAAAATTGATCAGAAGCCCTCCTGCGCCCCGGCCACGACCGGCTTCCGGAATGGTTTCGTGGTTCTGGTCGAGGATCGCGAGATTGACGCTTTCGTCCTCCTCCGACTGCAGGTGCACGTACCAGTCGGCTTCAAACATCGGCTTGAAGCGGAAATGTTCCGAATAGAACCGGGCAGTCTCCGCGACCTTGTCGGTCATGAGGACCGGATAATACTGGGTGCATTTCATCGTTTTTCTCCTGTTCCTCGCCAATTTCGGATGTGGATTGCCTGTTCCATCCGGCCCCCGGCTGTTTCCGAGACTTTCCAATCGCAACAAAAAGACATACAGTCTGTATGTATTTTTCAACTAACATACAGGCTGCATGTATGCAAGACAAAAACTCCGAGAAATCAGGTGAACGCCGTACACAGGCGGAAAGGCGCGCGGAAACGCGCAAGGCCCTGCTGGATGCGGCAAGGGCGCTGATCGTTGAAAAAGGCTATGCGGAAACCGGAACACCTGAGATCGTCAAGGCGGCAGACGTCACCCGCGGCGCGCTCTATCATCACTTTGCCGACAAGGCAGACCTGATGCGGGCGCTGGTCCACCAGGAATCGGAAGCGATCGCGGCGGAAATCAACAGCCAGACGAACACGGGCCAGACACCGCTCGATGCCTTCATGTCCGGCGCCAGCGCCTATTTCTCGGCCATGTCCGTTGCGGGCCGCGCAAGGATCATGCTGCTGGAAGGACCGACGGTGCTCGGCCTGTCGGAAATGGCGGAGATCGATCGCCAGACCGGCGGCGCCACGCTTCTGGAAGGCCTGCGGCATGCAGCCAATCACGGTGCACTGAAAGATATTCCCCTGGAGCCTTTGGCGGACCTGCTCTCTTCCGCGTTCGACCGCGCGGCGCTGACAATTGCAAATGGCGGTAACAGGAAAGCGTATGAAGCCGCGACCCGCAAGCTATTGGCCGGCATCCTGGCAGACTGACAATCGGCCCTGATGTCGTGATCCTTCAAGACGGCCTTGCACCAACCTTCTATGGCTGGCGCCAAACCAACCGACCGGGAGACTCAAGTGATTCTGAGATACACCATCCTCTACGTTGAGAATGTCGCCGCCGCTCTCGATTTCTACGAGAAGGCCTTCGGACTGGAACGTCTGTTCCTTCATGAATCCGGAGACTACGGCGAACTCGCGACGGGCGAGACAAAGCTCGCGTTCTCATCCAAAGCACTGATGAACCAGCTCGGAAAGACACCCGGCACCCCCGAACCGAAGGCACCCGTGTTCGAACTGGCGTTCGAGACGGATGACGTTGCAGCCTCCCTTGCCCGTGCAGTCGCCGCCGGTGCAAACAAGTTGCAGGATGCACGCGAGGAACCCTGGGGGCAGATCACATCCTATGTGAGCGATCCTTTCGGCTACCTCGTGGAGATCTGCTCGCCGATCCAGTTGCCCAGTGCTGGTTGAGACAACAGCGACAGGCTATCGGAGTCCCGGCGCAATTGCGCCGGTGACCGTCCGAACCAGCGCTGCAGGTCGCGCGTCATATGGGCCTGATCGCTGAAACCGCACACAGCAGCGATCTCCACCAGCGGCACCTCCGTCGCCAGCAGTCCTGCAGCCCTGCGCGCTCGCGCGAGCAAGCGCCAGTATTCCGGTGGTGGCAGGCCCTGCTCCCGAAACCGCCTCTGCAGTGTTCTCACCGACACGCCTGCCTGTTTCGATGCCCGCTCGACGGTCGACTGTGGCAACGTCAGGGCAACGATCACGTCATCCAGGTCATTGGTCTCGTCAAGTGCGTTGCCGAGGATGTCTTCCACTCGTTCGCAGTCGCGTTCAATGGCCTGAAGAACCTCGTCCTCAACGACGCCACCCGGGCGCAACCGGAACCCCGTGATATGCGTCCCGGCCGCGAGTTCGGCGATGCGCGGCTGGAAATCGAGGTCCGTCAGCAGAACCTTTTCCCGCTTGCCCTGCTCACGCACCACCAGCACATCCCGGCAGCCATCCGGAAAGATCAGCGCATTTTCCGCTGTGTCGATCCGGTGATGCCATTTTTCAAATCTGACGGTGCCACTCATGCCCAACCTTTAGCAGGTGGCGGCAGCGCACGCGAGATTGTTCAACCTGGCGTGAGCAGCTGCAAGTAAACATCGATCGAAAATTCTGATTGAAAACGCCACTTTCAATTCTTCTGATCAAATGTCATGAAGCATGGACCCACCCATTACTGACCGGTTCGGAGCCTTTGTGATGATCGAAAAGCTGGAGATGTTTCTCGCCGTGGCCCGGGAAGAACATTTCGGCCGTGCGGCTGAAAGCCTCGGCATCGCCCAGCCGACACTCTCGACTGGCATCAAGCAGCTTGAGGATCAGCTTGGTGTTCAGCTGTTTTTCAGAGGCTCCCGGTTCGGCGGTCTGACACCGGAAGGCCAGCGTGCCCTGGTCTGGGCCCGACAAATCGTGGGGGACGCCCGCCAGTTGCGCGAGGAGATGCGGTTCTCCCGCGATGGCCTGACAGGACAATTGCGCATAGCCGTCATCCCGACCGCCCTCACCTGGGCAGCCAAACTGACGACATGGTTCGGCAACAAGCACCCGAACGTGCGTTTCACCATCTTGTCGCGAAATTCGATGGAGATCCTGTCGATGCTGGAGAACCTCGATATCGATGCCGGCATTTCCTACCTCGACAATGAACCGACCGGCAGGGTCAGCACCGAACCGCTCTACAATGAAAGCTATATGCTGGTTTGCAATGAGGCTTCGTCCTTCGCTGGCAGAAAGTCGGTCAAATGGAAGGAGCTGGCCGAGGAACGGATCTGCCTTCTGACGCCCGACATGCAGAACCGGCGGATCATCAACCGTCATTTCGGTGAAGCCGGAATCATGCCGGAAGCCCGGATCGAGTCCAATTCCACGGTCGTGCTGGTGGCAAATGTGCTGGACGGCGGCTGGATAACCGTCCTGCCAGCGGACCTGGCAGAATTTCTGACAGCCGGAAAACCCTTGAAGACGATCCCTCTTGTCGGCGTTCACACCGGTCACACTGTCGGCCTCGTGGCCCCCTATCGCGAACCGCACACCCCGGTTTTGCGGGCTCTTCTGTCCGAAGCAAGGCGTATTTCCGAGGTCTGACCGGAAGTTAGCCGAAACGGTCAAATGATGTTCGATCATGATTTCCAATCGATCAACGGAAAATCATTATTGATATCAAATCAAACTTAATGGTGTGATGCGCCTCGAAATATACGGGAGGACGCGCATGCCGTATGCGACGGGAGAGCCCACGGCCGAACAGATCTCGGCCGTGATGGAAGATTTTATTACCTTGGAAGGTCCACTTCTGCCCATGCTGCACGGCTTGCAGGCGGAATTCGGCTATGTGCCCCAGGCAGCGGTCGAGCTGATTGCAGAGGCGCTCAATCTGTCCAAGGCGGAAGTTCACGGCGTCATCTCCTTCTACCATGATTTCCGCAAGGCCCCCGCCGGGCGCCACGTCGTCAAGATCTGCCGGGCAGAGGCCTGCCAGGCCGTCGGCGGCGAAGCCCTTGGCGAGGCGGTTCTGGCCAAACTCGGCCTGGACTGGCACGGCACAACCCGCAACGGTGCCGTCACTCTCGAACCTGTCTACTGTCTCGGCCTGTGTGCCTGCGCCCCTGCCGCGATGGTCGACGGCAAGGTCATCGGCCGTGTCACCGAAGATCGCATGACGCGTATCCTCCAGGAGGCCGGTGCATGAAGATCTTCGTTCCCCTCGACAGCGCTGCCAAGGCACTGGGTGCCGATGAAGTTGCCGCAGCAATTCAAATCGAAGCCGGCAACCGCGGTCTCGATGTCACCGTGGTGCGCAATGGCAGCCGTGGCATGATCTGGCTTGAACCGCTCGTCGAAATCGAAATCGACGGCACTCGCAAGGCTTTTGGCGCCGTCACAGCCGAAGACGTTCCCTCTCTTCTGGATGGCACGCTGGAAAGTCTCGGCACGGTGGAAGACATCCCCTTTTTCGCCCGCCAGACCCGGCTGACCTTTGCCCGTTGCGGCCTGATCGATCCGCTCGACCTCGCCGAATACGAAGCCCATGGCGGACTTGTCGGCCTGAAACGCGCTCTTGCTCTCGGCGAAGAAGAGATCGTTGCGGAAGTCACCAACTCCGGCCTGCGCGGCCGTGGTGGCGCAGGGTTTCCCACGGGCATCAAGTGGGACACGGTCCGCAAGGCAGTTTCGGCACGCAAATACATTGTCTGCAATGCGGACGAAGGTGACAGCGGCACCTTCGCCGACCGCATGCTCATGGAAGGCGATCCCTTCACGCTGATCGAAGGCATGATCATCGCCGGCCTCGCCACAGGGGCCACCAAGGGCTTCGTCTATATTCGCTCCGAGTATCCGGACGCCATCGCAGTCATGGAAGCCGCTGTCAGGATCGGTCTCAAGGCCGGCCTGCTCGGCACGAACGTTCTGGGTTCCGGCAAGGCTTTCGACCTGGAAATTCGCACTGGCGCAGGCGCATACGTGTGCGGTGAGGAAACGTCCCTCCTCAACAGCCTGGAAGGCAAGCGCGGCATCGTGCGGGCCAAGCCGCCGCTGCCGGCGCTTGAAGGCCTCTTCGGCAAGCCGACCGTCGTCAACAACGTGCTCTCGCTGGCAACTGTTCCGGTCATTATGGAAAAAGGCGCGGAGTTCTATGCCGGGTTCGGCCTCGGCCGCTCCAAGGGCACCATGCCGATCCAGATCGCCGGCAATGTCCGCCACGGCGGTCTTTTCGAGACCGCTTTCGGCATGCCTCTGGGTGAGCTGATCAACGATATTGCCGGTGGCACCGCCAGTGGCCGGCCGGTCAAGGCTGTCCAGGTTGGTGGCCCCCTCGGGGCGTATATGCCCGTCTCCAAGTTCAACACGCCGTTCGGTTATGAAGAATTCGACGGCCAGGGTGGCCTCATTGGACATGCCGGCATTGTCGTCTTCGATGACAGGGCGGACATGCTGAAGATGGCCCGCTTCGCCATGGAATTCTGCGCTGTGGAAAGTTGTGGCAAATGCACACCGTGCCGGATCGGCGCTGTGCGCGGTGTCGAGACAATCGACCGGATCGATGCTGGCGATGCAGGGGCTGTCCACCTCCTGACGGATCTCTGCGACACGATGAAAGACGGCTCGCTTTGTGCCCTTGGTGGGTTCACGCCCTATCCGGTCATGAGCGCCCTTACCCACTTCCCTGAAGATTTTGCCCGCCAGAAGGAGGCCGCCGAATGACGGATCTCGCCAACATCCATGATGATCGCGACATGGGCACTCCGGCAAAGGAAGGCGCTCCGGTCACGCTGACCATCGATGGCTTCGAGGTCACTGTGCCGGAAGGCACCTCGGTGATGCGCGCGGCCTCTGAAATCGGTCTTCAGGTTCCCAAGCTTTGCGCCACGGACAGCATTGACGCCTTCGGTTCCTGCCGCCTTTGCGTGGTCGAAATCGAGGGCCGGCGCGGCACACCCGCCTCCTGCACCACACCGGTTGCGCCGGGCATGGTCGTTCACACCCAGTCCTCCAGGGTCAAGCAGATCCGCAAGGGTGTGATGGAGCTCTACATCTCCGACCATCCGCTGGACTGCCTGACTTGCGCTGCCAATGGCGATTGCGAGCTGCAGGACATGGCCGGCATGGTTGGTCTGCGTGATGTCCGTTACGAGCCGGGCCGCAACCACTTCGAACAGCGTACCTCCGTTGGGCCGAACCCGGAGTATATCCCGAAGGACGTGTCCAACCCCTATTTCGCTTATGATCCGGCCAAATGCATCGTCTGCTCGCGTTGTGTTAGGGCCTGCGAAGAGGTTCAGGGTACCTTTGCCCTGACCATCGAGGGCCGTGGTTTTGAAAGCCGTGTTTCGCCGGGCGCGGCGTTCGACGATTTCCTGTCTTCCGACTGCGTGTCCTGTGGCGCCTGCGTGCAGGCCTGCCCAACCGGCACGCTTCAGGAAAAATCCGTCATCGAACTGGGAACGCCGGAACGTTCCGTCGTCACCACCTGCGCCTATTGCGGCGTCGGCTGTTCGTTCAAGGCTGAACTCAACGGCGACGAACTGGTGCGCATGGTGCCTTACAAGCACGGCAAGGCCAATCGCGGCCATTCCTGCGTCAAGGGTCGCTTCGCCTATGGCTATGCAACCAACAAGGACCGGATCCTCAACCCGATGATCCGCGACAGCATCGATCAACCCTGGCAGGAAGTTTCCTGGGACGAGGCCCTCAGCTTCGCCGCCAATCGCCTGCGCGGCCTGCAGGAAAAGCACGGCCGCAAGTCCATCGGTGTGATCACCTCCAGCCGCTGCACCAACGAGGAAACCTTCCTGGTGCAGAAGCTGACCCGGGCGGTCTTCGGCAACAACAACACCGACACCTGTGCCCGTGTCTGCCACTCGCCGACTGGCTACGGCCTCGGCCAGACCTTTGGGACCTCTGCAGGGACGCAGGATTTCGATTCCGTCGAACATACCGACGTCGTCATCGTGATTGGCGCCAACCCGACCGACGGTCACCCGGTCTTTGCCTCCCGCCTGAAGAAGCGTCTGCGCGCCGGTGCCAAGCTGATCGTTATCGACCCGCGCCGCATCAATCTGGTGAAATCGGCTCACATCGAGGCGTCCCACCATCTGCAGCTGCGCCCCGGCACAAACGTTGCCGTGGTAACCGCCCTCGCCCATGTCATCGTTACCGAAGGTCTTTTCGACGAAGACTATATTCGCGATCGTTGCGACTGGGACGAGTTCCTGACCTATGCCGACTTCGTTCGCGATCCGCGCCACAGCCCGGAAACCAGCGAAGGCCTGACCGGCGTTCCGGCGGAAGAACTGCGCAAGGCGGCTCGCCTGTTCGCGACCGGCGGCAATGGCGCGATCTACTACGGCCTCGGCGTGACGGAACACAGCCAGGGTTCGACCACGGTCATGGGCATCGCCAACCTTGCAATGCTCACGGGCAATGTCGGGCGAAAGGGTGTCGGCGTGAACCCGCTGCGCGGCCAGAACAACGTCCAGGGTTCCTGCGACATGGGCTCCTTCCCGCACGAACTTCCGGGCTACCGCCATGTGAAGAACGAGGACGTCCGCGCGATCTTCCAGGACATCTGGGGCGTTGAGATCGATGCCGAGCCGGGCTTGCGCATCCCCAACATGCTGGATGCCGCTGTCGATGGCAGTTTCAAGGGGCTCTATTGCCAGGGCGAGGACATTCTCCAGTCGGACCCCGACACCAAGCATGTGGCGGCCGGTCTTGCTGCCATGGAATGCGTCATCGTTCACGATCTCTTCCTGAACGAGACCGCCAACTACGCCCATGTCTTCCTGCCCGGTTCCACGTTCCTGGAAAAGGACGGCACCTTTACAAACGCCGAACGCCGCATCAACCGCGTGCGCAAGGTGATGGCGCCGCGCAACGGCTATTCCGACTGGGAGATCACCCAGATGCTCGCCAACGCCATGGGAGCAGGATGGACCTATAGCCATCCGTCCGAAATCATGGCTGAAATCGCTGCAACCACGCCCTCCTTCGCCGGCGTCACCTACGATCTGCTGGAGGAAAAAGGGTCGGTGCAATGGCCCTGCAACGAAGCCTCGCCGGATGGCACGCCGCTCATGCATGTCGATGGTTTCGTGCGTGGCAAGGGCCGGTTCATTGTCACCGAATATGTGGCGACGGACGAGAAATCCGGGCCACGCTTCCCGCTGCTTCTGACCACCGGCCGCATCCTGTCCCAGTACAATGTCGGTGCCCAGACCCGGCGAACCGACAACGTTATCTGGCACGATCAGGATCTTCTGGAAATCCACCCGCATGACGCGGAAAACCGCGGACTGAAGGAAGGCGACTGGGTGAAGCTGGCATCGCGTTCCGGAGAAACCACCTTGCGGGCCCATCTCACCGACAGGGTCAGCCCCGGCGTCGTCTACACCACCTTCCACCATCCGGACACCCAGGCGAATGTCATCACGACCGACTTCTCCGACTGGGCCACAAATTGTCCGGAATACAAGGTGACGGCGGTTCAGGTCAGCCTGTCCAACGGACCGACCAACTGGCAGGAAGACTATGCCGCCCAGGCAGCTATGTCCCGGCGGATCCTGCCGGCTGCGGAGTAACTGGTGATGGATCGCCCGCTCTCCCGCTCCATGCCCGGCCGTGCCGTCCACGCGGACGGCCAGGTGGCGGTCGCGAGAAGCCTGCCGGAGGAAAGCCCTGTTGCGCTCGTCTTCGATGGCACCACGCAGGCAGTGATGATGGCAACGCCGGGCGATGTTGCCGACTTTGCCGTCGGTTTTGCCCTGAGCGAAGGCATCATCAGCTCGATCACCGAAATCGAAGCCTTCGAGGAGGTCTCTCATGACCGCGGCATAGAGGCTCGACTTTGGTTACGCGCAGACCGCTCGAAACGGCTTCTTGCCCGCCGCCGTGCCATGGCCGGTCCGGTTGGTTGCGGCTTGTGTGGCATCGAAAGTCTGGATCAGGCCCTGCGGCCTTTGCCGACGGTCGACGCAACAACAGTCCTGTCCCGCCTGGATGTGGCCAGAGCGACCGATGCGCTCAGCCGGCTGCAGCCGCTTCGGGACCAGACGCGCGCCACCCACGCCGCCGGTTTCCTCCAACCGGGCAAGGGCGTGGTCGTGGCGCGCGAGGACGTTGGCCGCCACAATGCGCTCGACAAGCTGATCGGCGCCCTTGCCCAAGCCGGGACCGACCCCGCAACCGGCGCTTTCGTCCTCACCAGCAGGCTGTCGGTGGAACTGGTGCAGAAATGCGCCTTCGCCGGTTGCCCGGCCCTGATTGCCGCCTCGGCCCCGACGTCGACCGCACTCCGCCTCGCCGACGAGGCCGGCATAACGGTCGCCGCATTTTCAAGGGACGGCGGGTTTGATCTTTACGCGCATCCAGAGCGCGTCTTATCCGGAGTTGCAGATGTCGCCTGAAAAGATGGTCTATATGGCCAACCAGATCGCCACCTTCTTCAAGACCCAGCCAGGCATTGACCAGGCGGAGAAGGTCGCGAACCATCTGAAGGACTTCTGGGAGCCGCGCATGCGCGACCAGTTGAGAGCCCATGTGGAAGCCGGCGGTGCCGGTCTCGACTCGGTCGTCCTGGAAAGCGTGCGCAGGCTCTGACGGGAGGGTTTCCCTCTTCAATGCCACGATACTGAAATTCGGAAATTCTGCCGCTGCGAATATGCGGCCCATCCTTCGAGACGGACCTGACGGTCCTCCTCAGGATGAGGTCGAAAGGGAGATTTCGGCTTCGCAACAAATACAACCTCATCCTGAGGAAGCGCGAAGCGCTGTCTCGAAGGATGGGCCACAAACTCCGGCCTCTTTTCAAATAAGACTACCCGCCGGCAGATACCTCGGCCGCTCCGTTGCCCGCAAGCGCCCCATCCCCGCGCCGTTCCCGCCCCCGGTAACGGACAAAGGTCTCCAACCCGACCAGGGCATTCCTTTCAGCCCCCTGAACCGATCTCGCCAGCAATCCGGCGAGATGCGCTGCCGCCGCGCTGGCGCCGCGAATATTCTCGCGCCCGGCAGCCATTGGACAGGCACCGAAGGTGGCCTGCGGCAGATCCAACTTTGACAGCTCCGCAGGGCCACAGCGGGCATCCCCCTGCACTGACAGGACGCCTGTAATTGCCGCCGGATAGGCGTTACCACCGCGCGCCGGAGCAGAACCGACAATCAGACTGCCCGCCTGCTGTAGCCGAGCCACTGCCACCGACATCTCGATGGAAGATCGCGCCATGCCGAAGGCACACAGGACAATGTCGGGTGGATCCTCAGCCAGCCAGCTCAAGGCAGCGCAGATGGCGTCAAGCGTGGTCGAGAGCTGCCCCGGAAACACAACGGCGTTGAGAAGCAAAACATCTGCCGCATGAGTGCGCACGGTCTGCGCCATCGCTTCGGCATGCCCTGAGGCAAGTTCAGCGCCGTCCGGCCTGCAGAACCATTCCTGTCCCACCAGGCCTGGCCAGTCCCCCGGCAAGGCACCGTCTATCAGCCCGACCCTGATCAAACCCCGACCTCTCTTGCTTGCAGCACCAGCTCACTGTCAAAGATCCCATACCGTTCCGTGTCCCCATGCGTGACGACAAGGCGGGTACGATCACCAAACCGGGTATCGATCCGGGTCATGATCCGAGACACCCGGTCCGCATCAACCTCCGAAAGGCTTTCATCCAGGATCAGCACCTGGAACGGCTGCAACAGGGCACGGGCAAGGCACAGCCGCTGACGTTCTCCGCCGGAAAGGTCAAGCCCTCCCTCGCCAAGAGCCGTTTCAAGTCCCTTGCCAGAAAACCGGTCCTCCAGCTCCACGAATTGCAGAACGGCATGCATGTCTTCCTCGGCTGCCTCAGAAGACCCGAGACAGAGATTGTCCGCCACCGTTCCGGAAAAGACATGCCCCTTTTGCGGCACGAGGGCGACAACCGTGCGGAGATCTTGAAGAGAGAGATGACGTAAGTCCGTACCATCCAGAAGGATCGTTCCGGCCTTCGGGTCGTCATGGCGTTGAAGAAGCGACAGAAGCGACGTCTTGCCGATGCCGGATGGACCGCTCAGCCGGAGTTTCTGTCCTTTTGGGACGATGAGGCTAACATTCTCAAAAAGCGGCACGCCGCCATCCGGTGCATAGGCAACACCTGCCAGCACCAATTCACCACCACCGGCAGTCAGTGGCACAGGTGAAACCGGGTCCTGGACATCCGGTACGGCACTCATGATCCGGTCGAGCCGGTCGAGCGCCGCTTTCATGCGCGCCTGTCCGTGCCAGAGGGAAATGAGCGACTGCATCGGCCCGATCAGGAAGGCGAGATAGGCGGTGAAGGCGATCAGGGACCCGAGCGGCATGGTGCCGTCGATCACCGCGAGCCCGCCAACCAGAAAAACCGCACCACGCAGGATCGCCGTCAGCACCATCGGCACCGCCCGCGTTACTTCGTTCCACATCTGCGCAGACATCAATGCTGCGACAAGGCCCTGTTGCCGTGTTTCGATCCGTTTTGCCGCAGCTCCGGTCGCATTCAAAGCCCGCAGCGCGGAAAGCCCGGCAATCGTCTCCGCAAGCCCGGATGCGAGCACACCGCGCGCTTGCCGTACCTCAGTTGCCTTCGCCTGGGTGACGGGTCGTGCACGGGCGAAAAACAACAGTTCGACCGGTGCCAGCGCCAGTGCAAGAAGAGCCAGCTTGGGCGCCAGCACAAACAACATGACCAGGCCGCCGACCAGTCTCAACAGGCTGCCACCGCCGTTCACCAGCACGGCAAACGTGAATTGCTGTACTTCCCCGGCATCGCCATCAAGGCGGCTCATGAGTTCGCCGATGGATTGTTTGGCCTGCCAGCGGGGCGACTGGGCAAGGATCCTGTCGACGGCCGAACGGCGCAGGTCCTTCAGCAGCCTTGCCGAGAACCTCAGGTGCAGCAAGGAATTCAGTGCGCCCAGCGCCAGTGCCGCCAGGCCAACCCCAAAAAGGATGGCCACAAAAACCACAAGCGCGTGCTTGTCGCCAGCCATCAGGCCCCGATCGATGACAAGCTTGGTCAGGTAAGGCGGCACAAGCGCCGCACCTGCCGCCACAAGGGATAACAGGAACAGCATTGCCAGCGGCCAGCGGTATGGCGCGACCAGCGGCACCAGCCACGCCGCCTCACGGGTGCCGAAGACCCGGTTGAACACCCCACGCAGCACCGAAGGCCGGGACGACTTGGTCCCGGCCCGGTCTGCTCCGCTCAAGGAAACTGCCTGTTTCATCCGTGTTCCTTGTTTGCAACCTCCCCCATTGTCGTCCCCGCGAAATCGAGGACCCGGTAATCACCGGCAATGAGATTGGAGCACTTTAGTTGCCACCGGGAATACTAGGTCCCGATGGCCTGGTAGGTTCGGTACTCCCCTAGCTTCCGGTGCTGATCACCTGCATCGTACCGGCGGCCATGTCGCCGCCCGAAGGCAGGAGGATTTCGCCGATACGTTCCAGGGTTTCCGCATCGTAGACGCCAATGTCGTCATTGGTGCCGCCGACATATATCTCCTTGCCGTCGGACGAGATGTTCACACAGTAATAGGTGTGTGGCAGGTCGACCCGCTTGATCAGCTCTTTCTTCTCGACATCATGCTTGGAAAGCTGGGTGTAGACACCGTAAAGCTTGCTCTTGTCGTTGGGGTCACGCACGGCGGAGAACATGATCACTTCCAGGCTGGCGAAATCCTGGATATCGCTTTCCCCAGTCGTCAGATCGACCGACTGGTACCCCCAGACGAAATCGGCAATCTCGCTCATCGACTCGTCGGTGAACTTGGCGGCCGAATAAAGCAGCATGAACTCGTCTGCCTGTGTACCGATAGGCCAGAAGGCAAGGACGTCCGGCGGAGAATAGGTCGGCCGGTCCCAGGTGGCATTCTTGATCTTGATGGAGATTTCGCCGGTCTTCGGGTCAATCGCATAGATCTCGTGCCCGGCGGCATAGAGCATGCCATCACGCCCGGTTGCCATCACCGTCATGCGGCGGGGACTCGGGAACGTGCGGGCCGGTTTGGCGTCAAGACCGGCTGCTGTCTCATAGACCGCGATTTCCGGTTCAAGAACCTCGTATCGGTCGGCAAGCAGCCGAACCGGATTGCGCACCGTGTAGACCTCCTTGCCATCCTTGGAGACGGCCAGCGAGGCGATCGACTTGCGCCGGATGTCGCTTTCTGACTGATGCGCGGAAAACACCGTCTCGCAGGTGGAAAGGTCAATACCGAACACATCCTCCCAGCGATTGCCGAGGATATAGGCGATCTTGTTGTCGGGCGAGACAACGATGACACCGGGGATCAGGTTGAAGTCGAGCTTGCAGTCGGTTTCTATCGTCCGTGCCTTGGCGTCGATCACGTAAAGCCGGTCAGGCTTTGCGGCCGTGACAATCAGATCCTTGGCGAGGGCCGGCAGAGCGGTAAGGCTCAAGGCCAGGGCTGCGCTTGCCGCAGCAATAAGGTTTCGCATCGGGTTTCTCCGAATATCTTGAAGGGCGTCTGCCGGTCAGGTTTCGCTGTCGGACGGGAAAACCGTTCCGAGCGAGCGCCAGTCCTTGCCGGCATTGTCGGCATCGGCGTTCCAGTCCCGATAGGAATTGATGGTGTCCGGCACCTGGGCCGGCCACCAGCAAGGGTCCGAGCAGCCGTAAAGATCGGCCTCCATCGGTTGGCACAGGGCGGCGACACCGCCGAACGGGTCGACTTCCCAGCCGGGATCGAGGGTCGACGTGCAGCCAACCACAACGGTCTGCATGGCCCGCACTTCGTCCATCTTGTCGGTTTCGACCGCAGTGACGACACGGTCGGCTTTCTGGTTCAGGGGTTTCAAGTGTCTCATTTGCCGAATGCCCTCCGAGGCATGATGTGATCCGAAAAGAAGGCCGGAGCGCCGGCGATCAACTCGCCATAGACGCCGATGCCGAAATCCACCCAGTCGCGCATGAGGTCGCAATAGTGGTAGGTCGGCTTCATCGGATCGGAGAAATGGGCGTAACTCTCGTGGTAACAGCCACCCGCGCAGATGTTGCGGATGCGGCAGGTGGAGCAGCCCTTGTCGGTGCGGTCCGCCCGGTCCTCGATGAAACGGGCGAGCTTCTGCTTTTCGATGCCGCCGTCGACCGTTCCATAGGTCTCCATGTCGGACCCGGTGAACCGATGGCAGAGATTGAGACCGCCCTCGTGATCAACCGCCAGCATGCCGAGCCCTGCCCCGCAAGGCAGTGCCTTTGACCGGCCTTCGTAAAGGTCGTTCATGAGCTGGTGCATGTTGGAAAAGCCGATGTTGCGGCCAAGAAGCGCTTCATCCCGGTAGTGCCGTCCGAGACGTTTCATCTCGTCGAACACTGTCTGAAGCTCGTCGCCGGTCAGGTTGAACGGCGCGATGGGACCGGAGGTCACCGGCGAGAAGCCGACTTCATGAAAGCCGATTTCGTTTTTCAGGTGATCCCAGATCTCGTAGACGGCAGTCACGCCATGGGTCAGCGTCACTCGCCCGCCGACCGGGCGGGAGGTGTAGCGTTCCAGCAGCATCCTGGTCTTGGAGGCAACGACGTTGTAGGTGCCCTTGCCGCCTACGGTCTTGCGGTTCTTGTCGTGAAGCGCCTTCGGCCCGTCCATCGAAACGGTCAGACCGAACCGGTGGGTATTGAGCCAGTCGACGATTTCCTCGGTCAGAAGCGTCGCGTTTGTCGTCAGGGTAAAGTCGACACGCTTGCCGAGATTGCCGAAGCGGTCTTCCGCATAGGCAACGACTTCCTTGATCAGGGCCAGGTTGCTGAGCGGTTCGCCGCCGAAGAAGACAACATTGTAGCTGTCCCGGTCGGGGCTTTCCGCCAGCAATAGTTCGATCGAGCGCTTCGCCGTCTCGAACGCCATGCGCCGGCCCTTGGACGGCGTATCCAGATCCTCCTTGTAGCAATAGGTGCAGGAAAGATTGCAGCCCGTGTTAACGTTGAGAACGATCGTCGTCAGCGGGAAGTTCTGGATATGGATAGGCGGCCGTTCCGCCCGGGGCGGGCGGCCGTCGGTGATAATGTCGAGATCGAGAAACGAACGGATTCGCTCTGTCACCTCGAGCGGATCGACCCGGCCGCTGAACCGTTCCCGGACATCGGCTTCGGAAACCCTGGTCCGGTCTCTGAAGAGGTCGATCACGTCATTGTCGAGCCGGTCGATCTCGAACAGAGATGTCGTCGGCACGTGGAAGAGCAGATGGCGTCCGTCCACTTCGACCCGGTGCGCATTCTGCGGCTGAAAAAAGAGATATCCCATGATTACAAACTCCTGTTTCAGCGGATCGGGGGATCGTTCCAGCGCTGCACCGTGACGATGAGCTGACCTTCGCCGGTCGCCTCGCCGCTGGTTGCCAGCACCTTCAGATTGCCCGCATTGTTGGTGGAGAACGGACGCTCGGTATTCGGACCTGCAACGCCAGGCATGAAGATGCCGAGCGTTTCATCCATCACGCCTGCATATTCCGTATCTTTCAGGTGCTCGGCCTCTTCGTTGAAAGGCGCAACCGACCAGGATGCCGGCACGGAGCCGATGCGGATATCGTCCTCGGTCCCCGGCTGACCGTCCGGACCATTCCAGTAACCGACCGCATCGAAGCGGGCGGGAACCTTGCCGGCAGACCCGCCACCGCCGCCGACACGGGCAACGGCAAAGGCCGGCTCCACCTTGAGGCTGTCGACATGGCTATAGACCGCCAGCGTGTCATCTGTGGTTGTCTCTCCGGACGCAATCGTGATCAGGCCATCGGTATCCGCCGCGGGAGAGACTTCAATTGCGGATCCATAGGCGTTGGTCGCGCCGCCGGTGGCTTCAAGCGCACCGCTGAGGGCAACATCGCCAAGCCCTGTGCCGACGATCTGGACCGTAGCGCTGCTGCCGGCCGGAACCGTGGACGGAACGACGCCGACGATCGCAGGAGCCCCGCCAGCCCTGGCCGCCCTGAACGCACCACCGAGGCTGTCTTCGGCATGCAGGAACTGGCGGCCGCTCAGGCTGCTGCCGTCTTCGGAGATCGCCAGGATCTGCCGATACTTCGTTCCGCCAATGTCCAGGTTGGCGCGCCATTCATAGCCGGTATAGACGTTCAGCTTGCCCTCAAGGGTCAGCTCCTCGCCGCCGACGGTCATCAGCGTACCGGAAACCGTATAGGGTTGGCTGTCACCGGAAACCTCAAGCGTGCCATAGGCCTCGCCCTTCTCCGGCAGGCTGGTTGCGAACACCCAGCTTCCAGCGGCCTCCGGCTTCTGTGCTTCCAGCCACGTGTTCCAGGCGTCGGACTCGAGCGGATAGCGCTCGGCCAAAAGCGGCACCACTTCCTCACGGGCCAGTTTCAGCCATTCACGATCACGCCCGAGCGCCTGATATTCCAGGGTTGGCCATTGACCGACATGGAAATCGATATGGAGCGCCCATTCCTCCTGTGTGCGCCGCTGAAGCTTGAAACGGGCGGCTGAATGGCAACGGGAGCACATTTCGCCGAGAGGAGCCTCGACCTCTTCCATATGCGCAGGTTCACGTTCCAGAACGTAACGCAGCCCTTCAGTCTCGCTGGGGGCAAGACCTTGCGTGTCCGATAGGTAGTGCACCAGCTCGCTCTGCACGGCAGGCTCTATTTCCATGCCATGGAAGAGCCGCATGCGCACGATGGTCATCAACCAGCCTTCGGGCGTCTTTCGCTGACCGCTGATGCGGCTGAGCGCACCGTTGTCATCGGCCATGTGACAGCCGCTGCAATTTTCCTCCAGAAGCGTGGCACCGTCCTGCGCCCCCGCCGGAAGAGGCATCAGAAGCATGAGCCCGGCAAGGCCGGCCAGATGCCCCTTTCGCATTCGTTTGATCATGCTGTTTCCCTCGTTTTGGTCTGCTGTTGTTTTGTGCGGCTCAGCGAGCCATGCAGAAGTCCGCGGCTCTCTAGCCAGCCGAAGGCGGCCTTGAGCGCGGGAGACGGTGCGCCTGGCGGTGGCTGCGCCAAGGCGGAAGACGGAAAGAAAGGCTTCAGGTCGCCCACCGGAATGCCCGCGACATAAGCAACGCCGCCGGGATCCTGCGGCGTCACCAGCACTTCGCGCTCGACCAGGCGGTTACTTTCGACGACAACGCGCTTGTGCAGGCTGGTTTCGAACACGGTTGGATGGGACGGTTCGTCATCCGGCCATGAGACCCGTTCCGCCCAGAAAGGATTGCCGGAAAGGCCTGTTTCCAACCGGTAGAAATCGCGCCCTGTTCGCGCCTGACGCCAGAAGGTTTCCACGACGCGGTCCCGGTAGAACCGGGTGGCAAGATGGCTTCCTTTCTCCACGTTCTCGAGAATGGTCAACACGCTCGGCACCGCGGAAAGCGCGGACGACAGGGCCCAGAAAAGGCCGTGACCGGACAAGGGATCGATAGCAACTGCGGCATCGCCAACCGGGATGACCGGCAGCTTCAACCGGGGAGCTGCCAGAACAAGACCGGCCGAGCGGGCAATCAATGGATCCTGGAAGACGAAGTCAGAGAACCGGCCAGCAAGTTGGTCCTGGGAAAGGAACCGGGCCATTCGTTCCCGCAAGGCTGTTTGTCCGGCTCCAACGAGATCATCCGCGCCAACGGAAATCTGCAGCCAGCGGCCAAAACCCGGATCTTTCGCAACCCAGAGCCAGCCTTCAGGGGTGGCCACCAGATGGGTGCCGGCGGCGCCTGCAGCTTGCGTGGCCAGTCCTGCAATTGCCAGGGTCTGTGGTCCCTTGAGGCGCTGGGCGGTAGAAGTCTGCCGTCCGCGTGCGTCGATCAACAGGCGAGCGCGGATCTCCTCACCAGTCGTAAGCTTCAACACGACGCCCTGCTGTTCGTCGGAACTCAGGATCCGGCCAAGGCGTGCCTGCCGGGTCTGTGCGCCTGCCTCAATGGCTGCACGCCTCAAGGCCTCGTCGAAGACATGACGTCGAACCAGCCGCTCGCCATTGGCCGTTCCGGTGAGGCCAGCCCATGTCACGTGTCGGGGTAAGGGGTCGCTGGCAGCACCCAGCGTGTTGCCAAGTCCCTTGGCAATAAGAAGCTGCGCCACCCGCTCGCCGAGGCCTTCCAGCCTGGGCCGGCAGGTTGCCGGGTCGATCAGGAGCACGCTGAGCCCGGCACAGGCCAACTCACGCGCTGTGAATGCACCGGCGGGTCCACCGCCGGCCACTGCCACATCGATGCAGGTCACCAAATCTGTTCCCTTGTCCGGACGCCCAAGTTTTCAAGGTGCTGAACCGGATCTCTCTGTACCTGCCATTAGAGAGAGGGCTTTTTCGTACTTCTCGACAATTTCGGCCAATCTTTGCCGGCCTATTGAAATCCCGAACTGGTCAATTGCAACAACTCCGGAACTCTGCTGTAGTTGAAGCTTCCACTTGCTGTTTACTGCGGCAGGTGAGCCAAGCGGGACTTTCGGGAGAGGCGGGGGTCATGCCAACAGGTGCCACGATCATCGCAGGTGCCTTGAGCGGTCTGCAGTCAATGCTGATCGACAAGGGGCTGGAGCCGGCAGCTCTGGGACGCCAGAGCGGCGTGCCTGTCGACGCCTGGCAGGACGCACACTTCGAAATCCCGCTTTATGCGTTTGTCGAGATCTACGAGCACGGCGCCGCCATGCTTGGCCAACCCGGCATCGGCTGGCAATCAGGCCCCAGGCTCAACCTTCACGACCTCGGCGAACTGGGCGAAGCCCTTCTGACTGCGTCCACCGTCGGTTCTGCGTTGCGAACGTTCGAACGCTTCATCAAATTCATCCAGAGCGAGACGGATCTGCAGCTGACCGTCGAAGACGGCGTTGCCACGCTCACCTATCGTATCCTCAATCCGGATATCTGGCCGCGCAGGCAGGATGCGGAATTCACGCTTTCCGTCCTGACAGAGCTCATCCGGCGTGGTGCTGGACCCAACTGGCAACCGGACCTCATCTGCTTCGAACACACGGCGGCGCGCCCGCTGTCGATCTGGGCGGAAACCGCGGGCAGCTTCTGCCTGTTCGACTGTGAAACGAACGCGCTCAGTTTTCCAGAAAAGGTCCTGTCCGCCTCAATGCCACGCGACAGTGGCGGTGGTCATCGCAACGCCCTTGCCAGCTTGAGCGAGGCACTTGCCAACAAGGCCCGCACCAAGTCTTTGACCGCACGCACACGCACAGCCATCTACGAAGGGCTCGGCGCCGGGACGTCCGACCAGGAAGCCGTTGCCCGGCGCCTCGGCCTGTCGCGCCGCAGTCTGCACAGACATCTGGGTGAGGAAGGCTTGCGCTTCTCCACGCTTCTGGACGACTGCCGCTACCGCATAGCCCGCCATGCCCTTGTCGACACCAGCCATTCCCTGGCGCAGATCGCTTTCGAACTGGACTATTCCGACCAGACCGCTTTCGAGCGGGCGTTCAAGCGCAAGACCGGCATGACTCCGAAGCAGTACCGTCAAAGCTACGGCCGAACGCCTGCGCGCTAGCTGACGCCTGAAAGACAGACCTACAACACGTATCTCGCCTCCACGCCACTTACAGTGCCCCTGCAAGTTCGGGATGCGAATAGGCCTGCGGGTAAGGCATTGGCCGGAACGGCCCTAGCGGCACGACGTTGTTCCAGGAGCGCCCGAAATACCCCTGCCTGCAATGGACCAGCGAAGAACTGTCAGCAACACCCGGCAAGGCATGCACCCGGCACAGCCAATGCCAGAGATTGGGATAGTCCAGGATCCGCGCGCCGTTCAACTTCATGCGCACAAAATAGACCGGGTCGTGCCGATAAAGCGTCGGAAACAGCCTCAGATCGGCTTCCGTAAAGCTCTCCCCGGTGAGAAACGGTCCACCATTCGCTGCCAGCCGGTCTTCCAGCTCTGCCAGCATGGTGAAGTAACTTTCGTATGCTGCCGCATAGACGCTCTGGTCGGAAGAGAAACCGGCCTTGTAGGCACCATTGTTTATGCGTGTGTAGATTGCCTCGTTAAGGGCATCGATCTCCGACTGCAAATCCACATCGTTCGGATAAAGGTCAGGCCTTTTTTCCTGAACTATCGTACTGCCCAGCGCCCCCGCATGCGCGTTGAGCATG
This sequence comes from Labrenzia sp. R5_0, assembly GCF_017743835.1. Taxonomy (NCBI): domain Bacteria; kingdom Pseudomonadati; phylum Pseudomonadota; class Alphaproteobacteria; order Hyphomicrobiales; family Stappiaceae; genus Labrenzia; species Labrenzia sp. R5_0. Next base: position 352,892 of record NZ_JAGHRK010000002.1, read on the forward strand.
CGGATGATCTCGGCGCTTTCGTTGTTGACGATGCGCTGTTGCTTCTTGTCGTAAAGGACCGGGACGGATCGTTCATCAGATCCTTCGGCGCGGTATATCTGTTGCACCAGGCGCAGCCCCTCGCCCGTCGCCGTTTCCTCAGTGCATTCCGGCAAGGGCGCACCCGTCAGGCTCGCAATCCGTCCGGGATTGAATTCCCAAAGGCTCTCCCCTGCCGGATCGTCTTTTTCAGTCCGGCCCGGAAAGGCGACATCCATGGAAACGCCGGACTGAAGCCCGAGGATGTTTCGGGCAAGCGTTACACGGTGGCACCAGGGGCAATTGAGCGCCACAAACAGATGATATCTCCCGGGTTCGGCCGGGAAATCCGCATCGCCGATAGCAGACCGAAAGCCGCTCACGCCGCGCACGAACTCTCCTTGCGCACGTCGGCCGGCCGCATCAGACTGGTTTTCTTCCTTGGACAAATCGGCATTCGGCTTGGGCATCGTCTTCCTCCGGGGCTGTCAGTCTAGAACCAACTAGCAGCCGGGAGCAAAACCGCACCCGGCCGCTAGTTGCTGTTATCCGCGCAGGCGATGGTGAAGAATGATCGGCACTGCCAATTCCTCTTCATCACTCAGGTGGCGTGCCAGCAGGCTTTCAATCGTCCCGGTTACCGGCTGCAGCTTGCCGGCTTCCTCGCGCGCCTGCGCTTCGTCCAGCTGGACCAGCTTGATGGCGCGATTGGCGGTTTGCGAGAGCTGGAACAGCATCGCGTCCAGCGCCTCGTGGTCCTTCTCCAGGATCTCCAGTCCCCTTTCGAAACGCGGGTCGGCCTCACAGAGTTCCGGAAAGTAGCTCTTGTCTTCCCAGGTGTGGTGGCCATGGAGATTGCGTACCAGCAGATCGCCGTAACGAGAGAGCCTTGCAGCAAAATCGTCCGGGTCTCTCAGCTTCTCCAGATAGGCTTCCGTTTCGAGCCGAACCAGTTCCGCCAACTGCCGGAACATCACATGTGCCCCCAGCCAGTTGCTGGTTTTCTCCTTGAAACCGGGATGTGCCTCCCAGGTATCGCGCGGATACGCATCCAGCAGAATGCGCATGTCCGCGGGCATTTCCGAGGTGCGAATTTCAATATCTGCGTTCATGACGTTTCCAATCTGATTGTTGGCGGGCCGGATCGGAAGACACCTGGCGTGAAACGGTCCGGCACTTCAGGTCCTGCCACAGATAGGAAGTTGCAAATTTCATAACCAGATATCAAAATCAGGGATCAACGTTCTGATTTGGAGAACACTTGGGACAGATAGAAGACCTGCGCCTGTTCGTTCAGGTGGTTGCCAGTGGCAGCATCTCGAAAGCCGCTGGAGAACTCGGCATTGCCAAGTCGGCCGTCAGCCGCCGCCTGTCCCTCCTGGAAGATCGCTATGGGACCCGTCTCATCGACCGCTCGCCCGGCCATTGGGACCTGACCGAGCCCGGGCGCGAACTCTTTCAGCGCGCGAGCCGCGTCGTCAGCGATGTCGACGATATCGAGGACGATTTCCTGAGCAGCGGAACAGCCCCTTCCGGACCCTTGTCGATTTCCATACCCAGAGATTTCGGCCACGGTTTCCTCAATGCGGCGCTGATCGATTTCCAGGCTCGCCACGCGGATATCCAGCTGACCGTGGATTTCGATGACAGGTTGGTCGATCTGGCCAGAGAGAACTACGACTTTGCGATCCGTATCACCCAAACGCGGCCCGAAGATGCCATCGCGCTGAAACTGGGTACCGTGGAGCATTGCCTCTTTGCCAGCCCCGACTACTTGCGCCAGCACCCTGCGCCGCAATCGATCGATGATCTGCAGCAGCACCGGCTTCTTCATTTCGGCTGGGCCAGGCGGACCGTTTGGGAGTTCCAAACGCAAAAAGGCAAGCGCCAGCAAGTTGAGTTTCAGCCCGCACTCAATTCCAACAGTGGCGCGTTCCTGCTGGATGCAACCATCCTGGGGCATGGCATCAGCAGGCTGCCGGATTTCATCGTGACGGGCGCACTGGCAGCCGGACAGCTGGTGCCCCTGTTACCGGACATCGCTGTGCCGGCATGGGGCATCTATCTGCTCCACGCCCGCGAACGCCGCCTCAACCGTCGCATGCGCCTGTTTGCGGAGGAGATCCGGGCAGCTTGTCTTTCCGGCCTTGGCAACGAGCCGCAAGTCCCTGCCCCGGACTGAAACCCTTCCGCACTGAACTCGTTGCAACGCGAAGTCTAGATCAGCCACGCCCCACGAACGGCATGCCGGTTGCCATCACCGTCAACGTCAGCACATTGGCATCCAGCGGCAGGCTGGCCATGTAGGTGACGGCATTGGCGACGTGGGCCGGATCAATGGTCGGCTCGGAAGCGGTTTCGCCATTTGCCTGCAGCACACCACCGCTCATTTTGGCCGTCATGTCACTGGCCGCGTTGCCGATGTCAATCTGGCCACAGGCAATATCGAAGGGACGCCCATCCAGTGCGGCCGATTTCGTCAGGCCGGTAATGGCATGTTTGGTCGAGGTGTAAGGAGCCGAATTCGGTCTTGGCGTCGTGGCCGAAATCGAACCGTTGTTGATGATGCGCCCGCCTCTTGGTTCCTGCGCCTTCATCATCCGGAAGGCCTGCTGGGTGCACAGGAAAGCACCAGTCAGGTTTGCAGCCACGACAGCGCTCCATTCCTCGAAAGAAATATCTTCAAGTGGAACGGACGAATTCGAAATCCCTGCGTTGTTGACCAGGAGATCGAGCCTGCCGAAAGTCTTCGAGATCTCGTCAAAGAGCACCTTCACAGACGCCGGGTCACCGACATCCGCGGCAATCCAAGAGACTTCATTGCCGCTGTTGCGGGAGAGTTCGGTCGCAGTCTTTTCCAGGACATCCTTGCGGCGGCCAGTGATCAGAACCCGCCAGCCGGCGCGGCTCAAACCAGCGGCAACTGCCTTGCCTACCCCCGTGCCGCCACCGGTCACAAGCGCGATCTTTCCCTTCACGTCAAATCCGTCTGCGGTCATGGGTTTCTACCTTCCAGTTCATCTTCGATATGTATGCGGATGATGTCGTCAAAGCTCGTTTCCGCCTGGAACCCAAGCTCCAGCGCACGCCTGGCATCGAAATTCCTCGGCCAGCCCTCAACGATCCGTGCAATAGCCTCATCCGGTTCCCGGCGGATAAGCCTGACAGCCTTTTCCCCCGCGACCCGCCGCAAGGCCTCGATCTGCTCCCCGACAGTGGCGGAAAGCCCCGGCAGCGTGACCGTTCTGCGTGGACCGATGCCAGCAGCGTCCATCCGTGCGGCATGAACGAAAAAGCCGACCGCGGCACGTGGGCTGGCAAACCAGTGGCGTACGCTGTCATCCACCGGCAGAACAGCCTCCTGCCCGGAAAGCGGTTCGCGCATGATGTTGGAGAAGAACCCCGAGGCCGCCTTGTTTGGCCTGCCCGGGCGAATGCAGATGGTTGGCAGGCGCAGGCCTATGCCGTCGAAAAAGCCCTTGCGGGAATAGTCGGCCAGCAGAAGCTCGGTGATCGCCTTTTGCGTGCCGTAGCTTGTCAGCGGCGTTGTAAAGAATTCATCGCCAATCTTTTCGGGAAACGGCTGACCGAACACTGCAATCGACGATGCGAAGATCACCTTCGGAAAATACGGCTCCCGTGCGCCTTCGATCCGGATCGCCTCAAACAATTCGCGGCTGCCGTCGAGATTGACCGCATAGCCCTTTTCAAACTCCTGCTCCGCTTCGCCGGAGACGATCGCCGCCAGGTGAAAGATGACATCGGGGCGCGAAGCGACCAGCGTCCGGGCGGCTCCTGCCTTCGAAAGATCCACTGTGACTGCCTCGGCAATACCGGGCAGCGCCGCTGGTGCGGTTGGCGAAACAGCATCGGCCAGCGTCAGCCGGGACACTTCAAAACCAAGAACTTCCGGCTGCGCAGCCAGCTTTTCAACCAGCTTGCGGCCAACCATACCGGCAGCGCCGATGACGAGAACATGCATGGAGGGTCTCCGCGGAACTTGATGGCAGGAACGTTCCTCGGGAGACTTGCGGAGATTGGACGGAAGGGCAAGGCGGATTAAGCGGAAAGGTGTTCTCCCGGCCGAAACACAACCTGAAAGACTTTACATTCGGCCAGTGAGCGGCCCGCAATAAAGGTTATCCCCCTGAGCCGCTTGCGCAAATCAGGGGGACAACGCGGTGGCTCAACCCGCCTTGATGAAGTTTTCCAATTTGCCCAATGTCTGCTGTCCAAGTTCCACAGCGCCAAAGCCCTTGGCTTCCTGGAATTCCGCAGCAGTGCTGAAGACCATGCCGAGCGTGACCTTCGTTGCGCCGTTCTCTTCCTCGAACGAGGCCCAGGCGTCAGCATGCTTCGGGCCATTCTCGCCCCAGAGCAGCGTATAGCTGAGCCGTTCATTTGGCCGGACGTCCGTATAGAGATGGTGGTTCGGAAAAACCGTACCGTCAGGTGCGATCATGTCGAACACCCACTCGCCGCCCGCGCGCAGATCAATCCGGGTGGTGCGGCAGGAAAAGCCGTCCGGCCCCCACCACTGCGGCAGGGTTTCGGGGTTCATCCAGGCGCCCCAGACAACAGACCGTGGTGCACGGATCACCCGCTGCAAGATCATCGTGCGCTCGGCAGCGCCTGCCAGATTGTCCAGGCCAGCATTGAAGCCGTCCCGATATCCGCCTTCCATATTCGCGGCCAGCGAGGAAAGCTGCACGGTCACGGACAAGCGGCTGCTTTCACCCAGATCCGCGATCGACGCCGTAACCAGCGCGACGGACTGAGTTTCTCCTTCGCACGAGATCACCTCGTAATTCACGCTGCGCAGAGGTGGCTGAAGGTCCAGCCAACCGCATTCGCAGCGCATATCCGGCTGACCATCCACCTTGCAGAGCGAAATTTCGCGTCCGCCCACCCTGGTGTCGGCTTCGAGAAATTCCACGGTAACGGCGGGTGACGGTGCCGCCCAGACAGCCCTTGCCGCCGGAGCGGTCCAGGCCTGCCAGAGGGTTTCGGCAGGGGCGGCCATGTCGCGCTCGAAGAAAAGCGTCGCAAATCCGTTTCTTCCCTCGCCAGCCGCGTTGGAGGCAGTGTTGTTCAGAACCACGCTCTGCGTCATTCTCCGTTCTCCTTCATCACGTTCATTACAAACGCATCCAACCTGTCGAGGCGGGCCTCCCAGATGGCGCGCTGTTCATCGATCCATGTCCGCACCGGCTCCATGGCCTCCGGAACGATGGCGCAGGTGCGTATGCGTCCATCCTTGGCGGTGGTGATGAAACCTGCCTCCTCCAGCACGGAAAGGTGCCTCATGACCGTCGGCAGCTTCAGTCCGGTCGGCTCCGCAAGGTCCGTCACCCGCGCCGGGCCACTTGCGAGCCTTGTCAACATCGCGCGGCGCGTCGGGTCGGACAGCGCGTGGAACAACAGGGAGAGATCAGGATCATGCTTAGCCATATTGCTAAGTATTTCAAAATCCACATCAGGCGCAAGGAAAAACTTCGTCAATTAGCTAAGTTTTAGCCTGCGGCGGGCAGCACGACTGAAAGAAAAGTCTTTCAAGTCATATAGTTATAACCGAACCTTGAAAATTAATCGCAAGAACGAACCTGGCCAATCTGCCGTCCGTCTCCCTGACTGCAGAAGCCAACGTGCTTCGCACCCCGTCATCCCATTAGCAAAACCCGAGCCGGCATCCACAGCCCCATGGCCGTCATCATCAGGCTTTCGGTCAATGAAACAAAGCCGAGCGGAACGGAAGAACTGCCGCCAACGCAGGCGCATTTCAGTTCCCGTTTCTCCAGATAGACCGCCTTGAATATGCTGATAGCGCCGATCAGGCCAATAAAGAAGGAAACCGGCGCCGACAGCCAGACCAATGCACCGGCCGTCATCAGGATACCGGCGAAGGCTTCGGCATAAGGATAGATCCTGGAATAGGGAACCCAGCGCCGCGCCAGCAGGTCGTAGTTGAGAAACATCGTGGAAAAACTCTCCACGTCCTGCAGCTTCTGGATTGCGAGGATTGTCATGGAAAGCGACACGAACCATTCCACGGCCCGCAAGCTGAGCAGCGTTCCATATTGATGCCAGGAGAGGCCAAGCGCCAGAAGCAGGGCCACTGAAAAGATGGCGATCACGGGCCGATAGGTCGTGTCGCTACGCTCTTCCTCTGGCGGATCAAGTTTGAAATAGACGCGCAAGGAGTCATAGCCCCCGATCCGCTTGTTGCCGACGAAGGATTGTGGGGTCGTCTCGACGCCGTGTTTTTCCATGAAGGCGTCTGTCTCCTCACGGGTAGTGAGGTGATGATCTTCAACCTCGAAGCCCTGCCATTCCAGAAGGTCCTTCGATTTCAGGCCATAGGGACAGATGTGCCCGGGCATGACCATTCGGTAAAGCCTGGCGGTCTTTTGCTCGTCAGTGCCGTTCATCGGAAAAGCTCCTCAGTCAAACGGGATCCGACCGGGAAACGACCACTCACTTCGACATGATATTGATTGCGCGAGCATGCCTGTTCCGCACCGGCCGGCTGTAGTTTTCTGACAGGCAAACGCGGCGAGCCACGGATGGTTGCGAGGCTCAGCCTCCAGCTGGCTTCATCGCGCTTTCCAGCACGTCATAAACCTGGCCCTCGCCCATCTGGCTGACATTGAACCTCAGGAACCCGGTCATCGTCTGCGAAACGCTGAAGACGTTGCCGGGGGCGAGCACGACGTTCCGGCGCAGCGCGGAGCGGGCAATGGCGGCGGCATCCCGGCCGTCCGGCAGACTGCACCAGAGATAAAAGCCACCCTTGGGGCTGAGCCAGGGCGTAATACCGAGCCGCTCCAGCCTACCGGCAACCTCGCGCCGCTTCTTCGCAAGGCGCACCCGCAAGGCTTCCATGTGCTTGCGATAACTGCCGTCGCTCAGGACGCCGTAGACAAGATCGCTCGCGACCGGTCCCGGGCCACCGAAATTGGTGGCCACTTGCAGGTCGACAAGAGCCTCGATCCAGTCCGTTCGAGCTGCAATGTAACCGCAGCGCACGGAGGCAGACAGGGTCTTGGAAAAGCTGCCGATGCGGATGACACGCTCCAGTCCATCGAGAACGGCAAGGCTCGGCAGGGGTTCTGGCGCAAAGCTGCCGAAAATATCGTCTTCTATCACCACCAGGCCGTGGGCTGTCACAAGGTTCAGGACCTTGTGCGCAACCTGGGGCGAGATCGTCGCGCCGGTGGGATTGTGAAGGCCGGAATTGGTGATGTAGAGCTTGGGCTTGTGCCGGGTCAGCGCTTCTTCGAACAGCTCGGTATCCGGTCCGCTGCGCGTGAACGGCACACCGGCAACCTCCACCCTGTGCGCCTTCAACAACGCCTGAAAGTTGAAGTAACACGGGTCATCGACCAGAACCGTGTCCCCCGGCCGCAAAAAGAAGCGGCAAATGAGGTCGATGGCCTGTGTACCCGATGGCGTGAGCAGAACCTGGCCCGGGCTCACCTCAAGGCCTTCTTCCGAGAACTGCCGGGCGAGCAGGTGGCGCAGGTTCAAAGCACCCCGTGTTTCGCCATAGTCGAACAGGTGACCACCGCCGGTACGCGCCAGCGCTCGCAAGCCACGCTGCATGGCCTCGCTTGGCATCCAGTCCGCCGGCAGCCAGCCGCAGCCGGGTTTCAGTACATCCGGCCCGGCATCGAGCGACTGGCGCGACACCCAGAACGGGTCGATTTCCCGGTCAAGCTGCGGTCCGACGTCGGCGACCGAGAACGGACGGGCGGCATCGGCAACATAAAAACCGGAGCCTCTACGGGCATAAATGATGCCCTCTGCCGCCAGCCTGTCGTATGCGGTCACCACTGTTGACGGCGACACCCGCATGGTCGCGGCGAATCCACGAATAGACGGCAACTTTTCACCCGGTTGCAGCAAACGGCTGGCGATCTTCCGCTTGACGGCTTCCATTACCGTGGCCGTCCGTGTGTCCTGTTCCATTCGTTTGTCCGCTGAAGTGTATGGCAAGTGTGTACAGTACAGTTTTGCAAAATTGTATTGCACTGTCTCTGTCCTGACCAGTCCCTCCGGATTATTCCTGCCCCTGCAACGTGTCGTCATGGACGTTCAGGAAGGGGCTACGTTCGGCAAGCTTCGCTTTGTCTGCCGTCCTCTCGGCTTCGCAAGAGAGCAGGACGGATGCCGCAGCCTCCCTGACACGCCAGGAACCTTGAAAAACAAGACAGCAGAAAGACCAGATATGCAGGCATCGATGGCAGGATGGGGCAGCGGGCTCCTGGGCGTCCTCATTTTCAGTGGCTCCCTGCCGGCAACTCGGGTTGCGCTCAGTGGTTTCAACCCGATGTTCCTGACGTCCGCCCGTGCCGTTGTCGCGGCGCTCCTTGGCATTGCCTTGCTGCTACTGTTGCGGCAGGCCCGGCCGGAGCGGCGCGACGTGATCTCGTTGCTGATTGTTGCAGCCGGCGTCGTCGTCGGCTTTCCGCTGCTGACGGCGCTTGCCCTGCAACATGTCACTGCGGCCCATTCGATTGTCTTCATTGGCCTTCTGCCCCTGGCAACCGCCCTGTTCGGCATGTTGCGCGGGATGGAGCGCCCAAAGCCCCTGTTCTGGGTATTCTCCTGTACAGGCAGCGCGGCTGTTGGCGCCTATGCGCTGTCACAAAGTGCAGACCTTTCACTCAAGGGCGATCTCCTGATGCTGGCGGCGGTCATTGTCTGCGGCTTCGGTTATGCAGAAGGTGGCGCCCTCTCCCGCCGTCTTGGTGGCTGGCAGGTCATTTCCTGGGCGCTTGCCCTTTCGCTTCCCGTCATGGGTACGCTTGCACTGCTGACATGGCCGGACAGTTTGACAGGCATCGAAATGCCCGCCTGGGTCGGGCTCGGCTATGTCTCGATTTTCTCGATGCTTGTGGGCTTCATCTTCTGGTACCGGGGCCTCGCCATCGGCGGCATTGCAGGTGTTGGCCAGTTGCAACTGCTGCAGCCCTTCTTCGGGCTGATGCTGGCCAGCCTGCTGCTGCACGAACCGGTGTCTTCAACCATGCTCCTCGTCACCACCCTGGTGGTGGGCTGCGTTGCCGGTGCCAAGCGCTTCGCCTGAAGCCTCTTCTTTCCGGCCCGCCGCACACGTCTTGCCCAACCCGAATTCGCTTCCGCCCCCCGGAGAATTTTGCAATATGGTTCCGTATCGTGAAATTGCCTCCGCTGGGGCGTACCGGCGGATTTCGGCTGAATTGACTTAAAGGAAAAATGACATGGGTTTCTTTGATTTCGTGAAGGATGCGGGCAAGAAGCTGTTCGGCGATGACGAAGCGCCGGAAGCAAGCGCTGGAGCCATCGAAAAGGAAGTTGCCGACCTCGGTCTCGATGGCGACGTCAAGGTTGAAGTCAGCGGCGACACCGTCAAGATCGCAGGCGCCGCCCCAACCCAGGAAGCCCGTGAAAAACTGATCCTTGCCGTCGGCAACGTGCTTGGCATTTCTAAGGTCGAGGAAGAAATCACCGTCGAGAGCAGCGAACCGGAAGCCAAGTTCCACACGGTGGTCAAGGGCGATACGCTCTGGAAGGTTGCCGAGGCGGCCTATGGCAACGGCGCAAAGTACCAGGCGATCTTTGAAGCCAACAAGCCGATGCTGTCCGATCCGGACAAGATCTATCCGGGTCAGGTGCTGCGCATCCCCGCGCTCTAAGACCGAATTTCCGCAAGCCACGGCGTCCCCGTGGCTTGCCTCCTTTTCCCGCCGTTACCCGTTGCGCTCCATGTCCGCCCGCGGGGCTGGCACCGCTCAGAACCTCTCTCCAGGTATATTTTCCGAGACGCCCGGTCCCCATTCGTCTGGGGCAATCTTGCAGCTGCGCCCTCGACTTTTCCGCTTTTCAAATGGCAGTACAAAACTGCCGAATAGAAATCTGAGTATTTTTTTCAAGTTTTTTACAAACCAGCCTCGACACCACCCGTAAAATTATGATTATAAAGCTCAAGTTTTCTCATTCAGTGGATTTGGGGCGGTTTTCGGATGGTGCGCCGGCTGAGCCACAGGCTTGTCCAATCGGTAATACTGCTGTTCCTGGTGTCCGTTGCCGGCTTCGCCCTGTTGCGCCTGTTGCCGGGGGATTTTGCTGAAGTACTGCTGTTGTCCCAGATGGACGGCACCTTGCCGGATGCGGCTGCGGTCGAGCGATTTTCAGCCGAAAACGGCTTTGACGATCCCCTGCCCGTTCAATACCTGCGCTGGCTTGGCAATGTGCTGACAGGGGATCTCGGCACTTCCTTCGTTACCGGAGAAAGCGTTTCCGCCGATATCCTGCTGCGGATACGCCAGTCACTGATCCTGGCACTGCTGTCGATCGGCCTTGCCCTTGTCCTTGCAGTGCCGATCGGCTGTTTTTGTGCCTATCACGCCGGCGGCCTTGCGGATCGTCTATTGGCGGCGGCAAGCGTTGCCGGCCTGTCCATTCCCAATTTCTGGTACGCGCTGCTGCTGGCGCTTCTGTTCTCGCTTACGCTCGGCTGGCTGCCGAGCTCGGGCCACGGCACGATTGCACATGCGGTGCTGCCGACGCTGGTCATCGCGACCACCATGACCGGCGTGATTGCGCGCTTCGTGCGGGCCAGGCTCTTGGACGAGTTCCACCATGCCTACATCCGCACGGCCAAGGCCAAGGGCCTCAGCCAGACTCGGATCCTGCTGCATCACGCCCTGCCCAACATCCTGCCTTCGCTCCTGACCCTGACCGGGCTGCAATTTGCCCGCGCCTTTGACGGCATGATCATCGTGGAAACGATCTTCGCCTGGCCGGGGATCGGCAGCCTGCTGGTCGCTTCGCTGCTGAACCGTGACTACCCGCTGATACAGATCTGCTTCCTGGTGATCGCCTGCGGCTACATCATCATCAATCTCCTGGTCGATTACCTGGTGACGCTGGCTGACCCGCGCGTTCAGGAGGCGATCTGAATGGCAAGATCCCGACGCCTGTTTCAGACAAGACCTGATGCACAGAGCCGAGAAACGCGTGCAGGACTGCTGGCCCTTCTCATACTTCTGATCGTGCTGGCACCGCTCGCAGCGCCCAACCCGCCAGACCAGATAGACATCCTGAACCGTCTTGCACCTCCGGGATGGCAGCATTTTCTGGGCACCGACCAGATGGGCCGCGACGTCTTTTCCCGCCTCCTTTACGCCGGCCGCCTCACAACCGGCGCGGCCCTGCTTGTGGTGCTGGCGTCCGCGCTCACCGGCACGCTGCTCGGCTGCATCGCCGGCTATCTCGGCGGCTGGCCGGATCAGCTTCTGATGCGCTTTTGCGAGGGACTTTCTGTCCTGCCAGCACTGGCGATTGCCATGATCATCGCCGGTGTCATGGGGCTTGGCCTTGCCGTCGTGCTTCTGGCGCTCACCGCCGTGCACTGGACCGAATATGCCCGGCTGGTGCGCAACATGATCCTGGTGGAACGGGCCAAACTTTATGTGCAGGCGGCTGAAGCGCTCGGTTCGTCACGCAAACGCATTGTCCATCGCCATCTGCTGCCGAACATTACGGCGCCTCTCCTGACCATGGCCGCCTATTCGCTCTCCTGGGTCATCCTCGCCTTTGCCGGGCTCAGCTTCCTTGGCCTTGGCGTGGAACCTGGAACAGCCGAATGGGGCCGGATGATCGCTGATGCGCGCAACCACATGCGCAGCCATCCGCATCTCGTCCTCGCCCCGGGCCTGACGATCACCGCCTTCGTCATGCTGGTGAACCTGCTGGGCGACGGCATCGGCGATCGGATGCGCGCCCGCCACACCAACCTTTTGACCCTTCGAAAAACAATTCTCAAACCAAGGAGCTGATCCTCATGATCTCCCGCAGAACCCTGGGCCGTCTTGCCGTTTCCGTGGCAACGGCCGCCATGCTGAGCCTGCCGCACATGCCGGCGCAGGCCGAAGGCAGTTCAACACTGACCGTTGCCACCATGTGGGAAGCCCTGCCGCTGTCGATGAAACCGCGCCGCAGCCGGTTCTTCAACGAAAGCGAGATACTGGACACTCTGGTAAAACTCGATTTCGACATGAAACTTGTTCCCGGTCTTGCCACGTCCTGGGAACGCGTTTCCCCCAATGTCTGGCGCTTCCAACTGCGTGACGGCGTCACCTTCCATGACGGCAGCGCTTTCGACGCGGAGGCCGCAAAGTTCTCGCTGGAGCGAGTGATCGCGTTGCTGCCCTATGCATCCGACCTGCTCAACATCAAGGAAATCCGCGCCGTTTCCAGCCTTGAACTGGAAATCGAGACCAACGAACCTTTCACAGCCCTGCCAAACCAGCTGACCGACGCCATCACCGTCATCTACGCCAAGGCCTCGTTCGACGAGAACGGCGAGTTCGTGAAGCCTGTCGGCACCGGTCCCTGGGTGTTCAAGGAGTACCAGAAGCAGGACCGCACCACCGTTGTATGCAACGATGACTATTGGGGCGAAGCACCCAAGCTGGAAGAAATCGTCTACCGCTACATCCCGGACCACAATGCCCGCGCGCTGGCGCTGGAAACCGGCGAGGTCGACTTCGTCGTCCACCTGTTGCCTTCCGATGTGGAACGCATGAAGGCCGACGAGAAATTCGAAGTCTATGCCGAGCCGAGTGCAGGTCTTTATTACGGCGCTTTCAATGCCGGCGAAAACAGCGTGCTGCATGATCCGAAGGTCCGCCAGGCGGTCAACCTGATGGTTGACCGGGAAATCCTGGTCAAAGGGGCGCTCGACGGCATCGGCAAGCCGGCCTGGACTTTCTTTCCGCCGGAATTCCCGTGGGCCGCACCAGAGCTTTCAGCCTATTCCTTCAACCCGGAAAAAGCAGCCGGGCTTCTGACCGAGGCCGGTTACGAGAAAGACGGCACCACCTGGCAGAAGGACGGCGAGCCTTTGAGCCTGCGTATCCTCAGCTATTCCAGCCGCGCCGAAATGGCCACGATCAGCGAGACAATGGCCGCGCTTCTGCAGCAGCAGGGCATTGCCACGAAGCTGGAAATGTACACCTGGGAAGGCATGCTCGATCTCGTCAAGCAGAGCGACTATGACCTTTCCGTCGTCTTCTGGACCCCGGAAATGACCGGTCATCCGGATCTGCACCTGAAGTCGCAGTTCCATTCCAAGGCGGGCCTCAACTACCAGAACTGGGCGAACTCGGAATTCGACGCGCTTGTCGACAAGGGCCGCACGCTGGAAGAAGGTCCGGAAGCTCTGGAAACCTACGCCAAGGCACAGGAAATCCTGCAGACCGACGCGCCGATTATCCCGCTGGTTCACAAGATCTATGTAGCTGCCTCTAGCGAGAACGTCAGTGGCTACAAGGTCCATCCCTCCGGCTTCTTCTACAATTTCAAGGCCGTCAGCAAACAGTAACTGCGCCTGACCTTTGCCCGGACGGTTATCCGTCCGGGCCTTTCCGGGAGACCCGAATGGCATCCTGCCTTTTTCTGAAACCGATCAAGGGCGCTGGCAACGACCTGCCCGATGTTGGCGATTATGTGCCCGACATCGACGTGATCGGCCATTACGACCTCGAAACCGCCGACCTGTCGCGCTATCCCGCACTCTGCCTGCCGGCCCATCTCGACCAGCGATTTTTCGGCAGCCTGACAGCGAAGATCGAACAGTTTCTGGATGCTGGCGGCACGCTGGTATTCAACGGCCATGTTGCCTGGCCAATGCTGCCCGAATTCCAGCCTTTCGTTCCCCTGAACCGCTTCTCGCTGGAAGACCTGCAAATCCACCGGTTGACCGACCACCCGGTGTTCGAAGGCGTTTCAACCGAGGAATTGACCTATCGACGGGGCGTTGCCGGCTTCTACGCCCGCGGTTTCAACCCGCCGCCGGAAGGTGCTGTTAGCCTCCACGGTGTCGGTCCGGACCGCCTGCCCTGCGACTGGGTCTATGAGCGCCCGTCCGGCGGCCGCATCTTCATGCATGCCGGTAATGATCTTTGGATGTACGTCGGCTCCAGCGACACAACGGCGCGCATTGCCCCGCAGCTCTGCGCCTGGGCCAGCGGAAAAGGACCCCAGCAATGACCACGCTCGCAGTGCTCGACGCCGGCACCTACTACCATCATCGCACCATTTACGAGCCACGCTACCGCGACTATTTCGACGAGATCATCTACACGCGCGACCTGCCGGAAGCAGATCTGTCCGGCGTCGACACCCTGCTTGTTTCCTGCCGCACCGACCCTTCGGTGCTGCGCCCCCGGCGCGAACAGATCGCCGACTTTCTGGCAAGCGGCAAGACCGTTGTCGCCATGGGCTCCACCGGCCATCCGGACTGGTTGCCCAATGTGAACTGGACGGACACACCGACCAATTTCTGGTGGTGGAAGGAAGGCGGCGAGATCGGCCTGAAGTTGGCAACGCCCGACCATCCCCTCTTCAACCAGCTCTCCCTGGCCGACGTCACGTGGCACTATCATGGTTATTTCCAGGTGCCAGACGGGGCGCAGTCGCTGGTCGATGTCGGAGATCTCGGCTCGATCTTTTACGAGGACACGGTTTCCACCCCCGGCCGCCTGCTGATCACGTCCCTCGACCCGATGTACCATCACGGCAGCCACTTCATGCCGGCGACAACCCGGTTTCTGGACGGGTTCCTGCCGTATCTGAAAGGGACTACCGCAGAGCTTGCGAAAACGACATAGGCCTCCTGCGCGCAGCCCGTTCCGCTGCGTTCCCGATGCGCTTCAAGTGAAGCGGCATTGTCAGAATTCGTCATGATTGTTCAGAATTGGTAGGTGGAACCAGCCAGTCGATCCCCGGTATTTACGAATATGTTGAGCGGCACTCACCTGTGTCGACGAAGTACATCAGGAACATACCGAGGAGTGGCGGCAGAGAAATTGGTTTCCGGCAATACCCAAGTCGCAGCTGGAAAAGACCATTCTCGTCCCCCCCACACGCAGATCCTGCGCTTAGACCGCCTCTCTTTTCCTGACGCTCTGACGATGGCTCTTGTGTCCCACGCCGCTCTGGCCGGCGACGCACTGCCAACTGGCGGTGCGTTCGCTGCCGGCACGGGCCGTGCGTGGAGCTCTCACCTCGTCACAGGGTAAGCACCCGTTCCGCACCACCCTGTCTCGTCAGCGGATATGGCCAGCCCTAGTCTGCCAAACCTTCGCGCGCCAGGGCATCGCGGACAGCCTGCCGCCCTGCAACGTCATCGGAATGTCGTTGCAAGGCTGGCCAATCCGCAATCGAAAGCTTCTGATCTTCAAGCCAACGGCAAACCGTAAACAGATAGGCGTCGGACAGCGAAAAGGCTGGGCCCGTCAGGTATCTGTGCTTTTGGAGATGTCGCTCAATCACATTCAGCCGCAGCGACAAGTGCGCGCGGCCTGGGGACAGAAATGCCTCCGGCGTCTTCGGGCGAAACAGCGGGCTGAAGCTTTTGTGAACCTCGGTTGCAATGTAATTCAGCCATTCCAGGGCTCTCAGGCGCTCCAGTGCAGCGTCCGGCAACAGGTGCGCCTCGGGACGGATCATGTCGATATATTGCAGGATCACGGGGACTTCGGTCAGAAGTTGGCGCTCCTTCAGTTCGAGTGCCGGAACGTACCCTTTGGGATTGATCAGGCGAAAGTCGTCCCCTTCTTCAGTCCGTCGTGATTTGTAATCGACTTTTATCAATCGAAATTCCAGACCGGCCTCACGCAGAGCGATATGCGGTGCCAGCGAGCAGGCTCCCGGCATGAAATAGAGTTTCATTCCGATTGCCCCCCAGCTCCCATGTCAGGAATGCCATCCAGCAGGACCAGCGCAACGTCATAAGCCTGGCCGTTCGCTTCCTCCATCCTGTGTCCCAAGCCATGCAGGTCAGCAGCCAGGAACTGATCGCCGGGTGAAAGCAGCCGCGTGTCTCCATCGCTCGTTTCAATGCGGACCAAGCCACCGAGAACGGTTCCAAGAACAGGTACAGGCGCGCAATGCCATTCGTCCTTGTAACCGGGGGGGTGATGCATCATGAGAACGCCGGTTGCATCCATGGTTTCGGTGACACTGTAGCCCTTTGGCGAAGGCGGCGTGAAATCACCCTCCGAAAGCGTCCAGAACTCATCCGAAAAATGGGAGCCGCCGTTTGCGCGTGAGCAGATTTTGACGAATTTCATTCTCTTGGTTCCTGTTCGAAACGTGTTGCACCCGAGGCAGCCCGGGTTACCGACATGCCGGGCTTGCACCGGCCCCGGGCAGCTACATCAAGCGGTTGCATTTGCAGGGACGGACCGTCCATTGTCGGCATGAACCTTCCGCGCTCCGTGGTCGTCAGAAGGCACGCCACGCGTCGTATCAGCGGCGATCCCGGCGGCAATCCTGTTGGCTGCGATCCCGGCGGCATCAAAGTAACCAGTGAAAATCGGCTTGAACCCGGTGAACCAGAGACCGGAATTTTCCGGATCACGCTCGCCCATCGGGTAGTGCGGCACTCCATTGGTGTCGAGCACGCCGAGATGTCCCAGCAGCGGTTCCAGCCCCGTGCGATAGCCCGTTGCCGCGATGACAACGTCGGGTGCGCAGCTTGAACCATCCGTGAGGATGACGTTGTCCCCCTCGAAGCGGTCAACACCGGGAACCACCCGGAACCGCCCGGCCTTCAAGGCGGCCACAAATCCGTCATCGATCGCAAAGGTGACACCGTCCCGCAAAAGCCGGGTTCCGCCCCCTTCTGGATGGGTGGACAGCCCGTATCGGCGAAGATTGCCAAGAAAAACCCGCTCGGTCAGCCGAAAGGCCGGATCCAGGACCCAGGCCGGAAGGGCCGCGAAAACCCGGGCCAGTCGGTGCAGCGGAAACCCGAAGATGCGCTGCGGTACGACTGCAGGCCCATATCGGACAGACACGATGACCTCTGCCGGACCGTGCCGCGCGAGATGGTTGAGCGCATCCGTGCCCGAATTCCCGGCGCCAACGACCAGAACGCACTTCCCATCGAAGCGGGACACATCACCGAGGTTCGCCGTGTGCAGCAACTCGCCCGAAAACTGGTCGCGCCCCGGCCAGTCCGGAATGTGCGCAATGTTTTCGCGGCCCGTCGCGATTACCAGATTGTCTGCCTGATAGTCACCGGTCGCGGTGGAGACGTGCCACCCGTCTGGCGTACGGGCGACACTGGTTACCTTGCCACTGTATCGGACATGTTTGTCCAGTCCCGCTTCATAGGCTTCAAGAAATTCCACTACGGTGTCACGCTTCAGAAAGACGCCATCGGTCTTGGGCGCCTTCTGGCCGGGCAGGCTGGCAAACTTGCGGTGTATGTTGAGCCGAAGCGCCGGATGCCGCGCCCGCCAGGGTTCAGCAACCCGGTCCCGTGCTTCCAGCACGGTGACCGGCAGGCCACAATCGGAAAGAGAGCGTGCCACGGCAAGACCCGAAAGTCCTGCTCCGATGACAAGCGTGTTGCTGTATTGTTGGGACTTCATGATCAGTCCTTTCGGTGTCTTCTCAGCAAATGCTGAGGAAATTCAGGGTCACGCAGATGTGCGTATTGTTCGAGACCCAAATCCTGCAGGAGATGGTCCGAAAGCCGCGAGAGGTCTCCGAAATTCCGGCGAAAGCGTCGTTGTTCGCGCGCTTCTCTGATCCGTTGCCAAAAGCTCTTCACGCGACTTGAGACAGTCCTGTGCACCCCGTCGACGAACGGCAATATCATCGTCATGTCATGTGTCCTTGTCGGTGCCCGGTCAGATCCGGGCTATGAAATACGCGTTGATGGGATCGTGCGGCAGCCGGTGGGTTTCGACCGATGCGAAGCCGGTTTCGGCAAGGTACTCTTCGGCCGTCTCCACTCCCCACATCGCCCCCAACCCCGGACCACCCTGGCCGATGGAGACGGGTGTGCAGTGCATGCTCGAGATCGTGTACAAGAGCGGCGCGAAGGGATTTGCTATGTTCTTTTCAAGATCGCGCGACCCACCGATATCCTGCATCAGGAAGACGCCGCCCGGCCGCATTGACTGCCGCACGAGCCGCAGAAACGCCTTGGGATCCGCCTGGTCGTGAACCGCATCGAAGGCGGTCACCAGATCGAACCGGCCCAACTCGATTGCGGCCGACAGATCACGCGCTTCGAAGTGCAGGTTCTCCAGACCCTTGGTTCTGGCTTCAGCGGCCGTCTCTGCGAAAGCGTCCTCGCAAAGATCGAAACCGTGAAAGCGACTGTTTGGATAAACGCTCGCCAGCGCCATCATCGCCAGACCTCGGCCGCAGCCGAAATCGGCCACGTCGATGCCGTCCTCCAACCGTTGGATCAGGCCCGGGACCACCGGCAGGATAGCGCTCACAAGGTTGGCGACGACCAACTGCGCACTGTCCTCGGCCATCACCTCGTGAAAGCGATCAAAATGGTGGTAACAAAGGCCCTCGCCACTGCGGAACCGCTCCAGTAGTTCGTTTTCGATGGACGCCGCGATGCTGATGAACTGGGTCGTGACGGCCATGTTGTCCGGGCTGGCGCTACGGGTCAGAAACGCGGCATGCTCCGGAGGCAACGTGTAGCTTCTCGCCCGCGGGTCATAGTCGACGACACCCGCCGTCACCATCACGCCGAGCCATTCACGCAGGTAGCGTTCGTTGACAACGGCCTTCTGCGAAAGCATCTGCGAATTGAGGCCGGGGTTGGCACCAAGCGCATCGAACAGTCCTGCGCGGTGCCCGAGAGAGGTCATGATCGCGAGTGCCGCTTCGTTCAGCGTACCGACAAAGCGTTCGGCGAAGGCTTCGGCTTTCGCTTCGTTGAATGCAAGATTTGGGTTCTGGTAGGTCATCCGATGCTCCTGAAGTGGTAATGTGCAGCACGATCTGCCGCTGTCCTGACCATGGAGATGGACCAAATTCGCCAAGCGCGTTAGAAGCGAAAAAGAATGAAACGGTGATAATCAGACTAAAGTTGAGGGGTTTTGTGCAATATGAGCTTGAACACGACCGTTATAGGAACACGCTTGACCGGAACGTCCGTGCTGTTCTCGATCCTTGACGTGCTGGCCTCCGTGGGCCGCGATTGGGAAATGTTGCACGGCTTGCCTGCGCAATCGCCGGTGTTTCAGGTCAGCCTCAGAACCCTCGATGGCGCACCTTATTGGGACGTGAACGGGCGCAAGATCACACCTGACGGGATGCTGACCGAAGCGCCGGAACCCGACTTGATTATCGTGTCCGATTTGCACCTCGACCCAAATGGCCACCTGCCGGAAGAGTTTAACCCGGTCGCGGACTGGCTCAGTGAAGCCTACGCACGCGGCGCGATTGTCACCTCCGTCTGCTCTGGCTCGATCCTTCTGGGTGCAGCAGGATTGTTGGACGGCAAGGAAGCGACGACGCATTGGGGCTATGCGGATATGCTTGGACGAAACTTCCCGAAGGTGAAGGTTTGCCGTGAACGCATTCTCGTCGCGGCAGGGGACGGTCACCAGGTGGTCACCGCCGGTGGTGCCTCGGCGTGGGCTGATCTCATGTTGTATCTGATCGGACGGTTCGCCGGAACAGAAGAAGCCCGCAGGATCGCGAAGATCTATTTGATCGATCCACATGACCAGGGCCAACTGACATACGCATCCCTTGCCTCCGGGCGACAACATGATGACCAGCTGATTGCAGAGGCGCAGGTCTGGGCCGCACGAAATTACCACAGATCAAGTCCCGTAACCGCCATGGCGGTAATGGCCCAAATGACCGAGCGCGGGTTTCTGCGCCGCTTCAGGAAGGCGACCGGACAGGCGCCAGCCGACTATGTGCAGACTTTGCGTGTCGAGGAAGCCAAACAGCTGCTGGAGACGACGGCGATGTCGATCGAAGAAATTTCAGCCGAGATCGGATACACCGAACCCTCGAGTTTCCGATCGGCATTCCGAAAGCGCGTCGGAACCTCGGCGTCTGCTTATCGAAAGAAATGGCAAACGTTGGTTCCGGTTTCATCCTGAGTTTGGTCCCCATCCCTTACGAGCTGGGCCACCAGGTTTGCATCGCCGTCTCTGCTGTTCCAGGCAACTGCCGTTCATGCGCATCGCAGCACGTGGCGAAAATAGGCAAAGCAGTCTTTCGCTGCGAAGAACACCAACGGTCTGTCTGGCCTGGGAACCGGTTGTCAGGCGGCCTGCGGCAGCAGGCAGGCGGAGGGGTTGAACGACAGCTAGCCGTTCGGCCACCAGCTGAAGCTGCGCGACGACACCAGATTCCTGATTGCCATCCGGGCCGCCGTCTTGCTGACCGTCAAGGCTAGCCGCTTTGTTTGACAAATCATCAAATATTGACGTTACGGAAGTTATCGAATAAGTTGTAGATATAAGATTTATATCGTTTTTAAATATGGAGTTCGAGATGACGTGGAATATGCACACGTTTTTTGCAGTACTCTTTACCGCGACGATCGCCTTCACGACCATGTCTACGGTTCCGGTTGAAGCCTGCAACCCGAGATATCAGCGCTGTTAGTACAGCTGGTCTGGAGCCTTGTCCGTTTCAAAGGTTCGGCACGTTCAAGGCTTTCTCGAACTGGTGAGGTAAGGCGTGTCGTTCTGGTCGGGAAAAAAAGAGTCGCTCAATCAAAGCCTGGTGGAGATCACCTTCAGAGCGGTGCTCTCCGGCCTTGTGATAGTTTTTTTCGCGCAATTCCTGATCGCCAGGGTCGACAACCAAATCGAAGTCGCGTCGAAACGCGATGCGCTGAACACCTTCAGGAACAGCCATTTATCCAAGCTGACCACGCGGTTTTCAGACGCTTTTCTGGCCCTTGATTGTACGCGAAGCGTTAGCACCCTTTCGACGAATACATGCAAAAGCGATATCGCGACCTTCCTGACGGAGTTGAATACGATTTTCCTGGAACTAAAGGCGATCTACCCGACTTCCGGGTTCCCGAAATTGGTCGAGCTGCAAGACCAGGCAGAACTGATGTACTCAACACCGTCGCAAGTGACCCAGCAGAACATAGACGGCTTCGCAGCCACCTTTGGAGCATCGCTGCACGAGATGGCGCAGAACTTCAGATAAGAAAGGATGCCTGATCATGAAATGTATGTTTCACAGCTTGCTTTTTATCTGCTCAATTTCTGTCGCATGCGCTCAGGACCCGACCGGCGATATCCCCGAAGGAGCACGCTGGGTCGTTGGCGGCACATTCGCGCTGTCCAAAATTGGCGACAACGAGCTCAGAGGCAGCAAGAGTTATTCGGGCGCGGAAAAGGAGGCAAACAGACTTGCGACTTTCCTGCCCGGAATGACGATCATGTTCAATCTTGAAAGAAGCACGGTACCGGGACGATCGGAGTACCTTGAGGGTACGACACACTACGGGATCCCCGTAGCGGTTCTGGCCCGCGACATATCGGCAAACGACTTTGGAAACCGCGACACGACAGATGTGGTCACGCATCAATCCTATACGGGATGCCGGGATCTTGCCTGTACGCTGGAGGCTGAAGTCGGCATTGGCTATTCCTTCAAGATTGAAGAAGAAGACGATGAAAGGCTTGTTCTGTACAACCCGCAATCGGAACTGCGGATCATACACACTCTGGACGCTTTTGATCAGAATGAAGCGCGGGGATATTCCACACGCGTCAAGGACAGAGTGCACCCGCGCCTGAAGGTTCACGACGGATATGCTTCAGAGATTTCAACCGGCTGCGGGCTGACACGCCCGGTTCAACCGCTGATCAAGGTGCCAAAAGATCAATACGATACTCTGCCTCTGACCTGGGAGGTCAACAGCCTGAACTGGTCGTTGAAAGCGCTGGAGCTGTTTGATGTCGGCAAGGTCGAGTTGAACGCGGAAGGTACGCACTACGTCGGACGGCTGAATTCCGAGCTCGGGGTCGGTACCGAGTCCGATGAGGGTCCCGTGGCGCTTGACTTCACTGTCTTTGCCTATCGCGATTCCGAATGGACAAATCCGGACTTCTACAAATTTGGCGGGTTGGCGCAGACCGTTACCTGCCGCAAACGCAACCCGATCGCCGGTCAACCACTGCCGCGCTACGTCAAGAACGCCTTTCTCTATTTCGACATTCAGGAAGGCGAGCAACCCCAGGACTTTCCGCTGGACCCTGTCCAGTTGCCTGACCAGTTCAAGGACAACAAGGAACTACAGGACGAATTGCGAACCTATCTGCCCCGCGCCTTTTTCTACAGCGTGAACAATGCAAGGCAGTACAAAGAGCTGTTTGAATACATCGTGGAGGACACAAACATCGCCTTTCCGTCGGCAGTTGCCAACGTGATCGCGCGGCTGAACGCCACCTGCGGACCTCAGAGCCGTGCCGAATGCGCAGATATCGTGGATCGTGTCGGCGCTTTGAGAAACGACTAGCAAGACATACCGCCGCAAGATTTTCACCTGGATCGTTCTGAAGGTCACGGCAATCGATGCCGAAGTGCATCTAGAACCAGTTTGAAGACGGGAAGGTTCTGTCGCCGGGTCGGGTAGTAGAGAAAGTAACCGTCGAAATACGGAGACCAGTCGTCGAGAAGCAATCTCAGATCACCAGACTCAACGTGTGGATCTGCAAGACTGTTCGGAACAAAGGCGACCCCCAAGCCATTTAGCACGGCGTCCATCATGGCGTAGGAATTGTTGAAGGTGAGTTGGCCGTCAACACGAACATTCACTTCCTGCCCCTCCTTCTCGAACTCCCAGGCATAAAGTCCGCCACGTGTTTCGTGCCGCATGTTGATGCAGTCATGATCGAGCAGATCACGCGGATGTTCCGGGCTTTTCCGCGACGCCAGATAAGCGGGAGAAGCCACGGCGACCATGCGCCAGTCAGGGCCGATGCGCGCGGCAATCATGTCTCTCTCCACACTTTCGCCCAAGCGCACTCCAGCATCAAAACCGTCCTCCACGATATTGCGAAAACCACTATCCAGACTGAACTCGATCCTGATGTCGGGATGGCGGTGAAGGAACGGCTTCAGCTTTGGCCAGACGACCGTTTGAAACGCGTGATCAGAAAGCGTCAGCCGGATTGATCCGGACGGCTTTTCACGCAAGGCCAGCAGTGCTGCAACTTCGTCCTCGATCTCTTCCAGTCGCGGCGCGACGGTTGCCAGCAGACGTTCGCCGGCGGGTGTGGTCGCTACATTGCGCGTCGTGCGGTTCAAGAGGCGCAGACCCAGGTTGGTCTCCAACCGCTTGATGGTGTGGCTCAATGTCGATTGCGCCACGCCAATCCTTGCGGCGGCGTTGGTAAAGCTCCGCTCTTCCGCAACGATGCGGAACCACATCAGATCATTGAAATCGGTTTTTGACATGGCGGCATCATTAATCGACCTGATCGATTAGTCCATGCCGCTTGTGACAGCTAATCACATAGACCGTTCGTCTCTATCTTCCCGGCAATACAAGAGACCGGAGAACCTAAATTGAGCGATGCGAGTGTCACCACGTCCCAAAGCCAGCCTCTTGCAGCCTGGGGTGCGGTCCTGTCCATGGCGCTTTGTGTCGCCATGCTGATCGCGTCGGAATTCATGCCGGTCAGCCTCCTGACGCTGATGGCGGAAGGACTGGGCTCGAGTGAAGGCCAGACGGGTCAGGCGATTTCGATTAGCGGATTATTCGCCGTTGGTGCGAGTTTGCTGATCACGACCACCGCGGGCCGCTTGAACCGCAAATGGGTGATGGTCGCATTGACCGGGCTGATGTTGATATCGCTGGTGATGGTTGCCATGGCACAGAGCTTTGCTGCGCTGATGTTCGCCCGCGCCCTTTTGGGTATCTGCATCGGTGGTTTCTGGGCCCTGGCAACTGCTGTCGTCATGCGGCTGGTTCCCGAAGCAGACGTTCCGCGTGCACTTTCGCTGATGTATGGAGGACAGGCAATCGCCGCGGCCTTCGCAGCCCCGCTTGGCAGCTACCTGGGAGATTTCATCGGCTGGCGTAACGTCTTCTGGTCGCTGACACCCGCCGTCGCAATCAACCTGATCTGGCAACTGGTAGCGCTTCCTTCATTGCCTGCGCGCCGCAGTCGGAGTTTTGGAGCCCTGGTCGCGGTGTTGCGCCGCCGCTATTTCCTACGCGGCATCTTAGCGGCGATGCTGTCCTGGGGCGCAGCCTTCACCATGTTCACCTACCTGCGCCCGTACCTGGAACAGGTAACGCGGGTCGATGTGACCGCTTTGTCGATCCTTCTTCTGTTGCTGGGGGGCGCGGGCTTTGTGGGAACCTGGGCGGCGGGTCGTTTCATCGCGGGTAACGTGGCGCGGCAATTGAAGTACCCGGCACTTATCATGGGTACAGTTACATTTGGCCTCCTGTTCACGGGAGGCTCGTCACTTCTGACCGGAATTCTGCTCTTCGTCTGGGGCGCGATGAACACCGCCATGTCTGTCATCTTCATGACCTGGATGGCGCAGAACGTCGATGACGCCCCGGAAGAGGGCGGCAGCCTGATGGTAGCCTCGATCCAGGCCTCGATCCTGCTGGGCGCAGTCGTCGGTGGGGCGTTGCTGGACAGCTGGTCGATCACCGCAACCTTCGCCGGCAGCGTCATCCTGTCCGTCGCTGCCGTCGCCGTGATTGGCAACGGTCATCTCCTGCTCAAGCCCCAATCGGAAAAGCAATGAACCAACCGGAGAAAAAATGACCGACAAATCCAATGAACTGACCACCGGCACGACGCTCGGTCGTCGTGCCATGCTGAAGATGACTGGCGCGGGTGTCGCCGCCATCGGCATGGCTTCAGCAATCAACATTTCAATAGCAAGGGCACAGACCATGACAGAAGTTTGGGACAAGACCTTCCCGCAAAGCGACCGTGTCGATCATGAAAAGGTTCGCTTTACCAACCGATACGGCATCACCCTGACCGGTGATCTCTATTTACCCAAGGACCGTGCAAAGAGCGGCCTGCCAGCCCTGGCCATCAGCGGCCCGTTTGGCGCCGTCAAGGAGCAGTCCTCAGGCCTCTACGCTCAGACCATGGCCGAGCGTGGCTTCGTAACCTTGGCCTTCGATCCTTCTTACACCGGTGAGAGCGGCGGCGAACCGCGCAACGTCGCCTCGCCCGACATCAATACCGAAGATTTCATGGCAGCGGTCGATTACCTTGGCCTGCATGGTTCAGTGGACCGCGAGCGGATCGGTGTTATCGGCATCTGCGGCTGGGGCGGCATGGCTCTGAATGCCGTCGCGGCTGACAAGCGTGTCAAGGCAGTCGTGGCCAGCACCATGTATGACATGACCCGTGTCATGTCCAAGGGCTACAATGACAGCGTGACCGCTGAACAGCGTGCGGCAACGCTGGAACAATTGAGCCGCCAGCGTTGGGAAGATGCTGAAAACGGTGTCCCGACAATGCAGCCGGCATACAACGAGCTACATGGTGGCGAGGCGCAGTTCATGGTCGATTACCACGACTATTACATGACATCGCGCGGCTACCATGAACGTGCGGTCAATTCCGGTAACTCCTGGACAATCACGACGCCGCTGTCCTTCATGAACATGCCGATCCTCAGCTATATCGCAGAGATCGCGCCGCGTCCGGTCCTGTTCATCCACGGCGAGAATGCCCATTCGCGCTATTTCAGCGAAACCGCCTATGAAGCAGCAGCCGAACCGAAGGAGCTGCTGATCGTTCCTGGAGCTAACCACACGGATCTCTACGACAAGGTGGATGTAATTCCCTTTGACCGGATCGAGACCTTTTTTGAACAGGCACTCGCCTGATAGAGGGTCTGCCTCGCCACGGAATATCCGGGCGGGGCAGATCTGTGCCTTGTGCTGACATTCATCATCATCGCTGGTTCAGATTTTCAAGCTCTAACAGGTCCTTTTTTGCTCAGGACTTGCAGGTCAACTCCGGGCTGGTATTGCCGCTGCCTCCAGCACCGACAAATGTCAGCTACGCCATGGCTGAACCCGCAAGCAGGCAACCCGCTCCCGAGTCTTTTCAGCATCGCCCCTCGTCATACCCTTGCCGCCCCTGTACCCTACCCTTCATCCTCTAAACGGGATGATCCGGTAACGCCCACCACGGGAGGCGGTCGTGATTCAGCTTGCTTCGGTTTTTGCAAAGCCTCTTTTGGGGAAACTTGGTGTCGGTGATGAGGCCAGGGAGCGGTTTGTGGCATTACAGAAGGCCGTGACGGGGGAAACGGGCACGGCCTGGATTCCGCTGTCCCGACCTTCCGCAACACTCGATTTTTCCACGCACCGGCAGATGGCGTCCGACATCCACAACACCGGTGAAATCGGCCCGGAAAAGGAACCGGTCACCTGGAAGGAGTTCGTCTGGACGTCGGACCAGACTATCAAGGACTGTGTCCTGCACAAGATCTCCTGGCGGTTCTACGAGAACGGCCTGATTTGCCTGGAGGTTTGTGGCAGCAAGGATGCGGTCGGGCTGGATGGCAGTGACCTGATCGGCCACCGGCTGGAGCTGCGCGACGACACCGGTTTTCTGATCGGCATCTGGGCCGCTGCCTTCCTGATCGTCAAGGACACCGAGCGGCGCAGTTTCCAGACGTCGACCGAGGATGACCACAAGCTGTTGAAACTGCATTTCGGCAAGCTGGCCGAACAGCAGACCGGCATCGCTTTCCGCATCTGATACCGCCAGAAACTCGACCGGTCTGTCCCGCCAAACGCTTCCTCAGGCTGGGATCAGCGTTTCGGCGATGGCCCTTGCGGTTCTGGAGGCAGCCGGCATGCCGCGCACCTGTGCGGTGGCGATGGCGCCTTCCTTCAAAAGGGCAAGCTGTTCGGCAAGGGCTGCCGGGTCTTCGGCGCCGGCCTGACGACACAGAGGCTCAAGGTAATCGACGATCCGCTGTTTGTGCTCGGCCGCCGTGCGGTGGATCGGGTGCTGGTGGTCGCCGAATTCGCTCGCCGCGTTGATGAAGGCGCAGCCGTTGAAGCCGAGCCCCTTGAAGGCACGGCCGTTGAACCAGTCCTCCAGCGCGTCGAACATGGCCAGAAGCCGCTCTCGCGGCCGTGGCGAGGCTTTTTCCATTTCGCCCATCAGCCAGTTGCGGAACTGCTCGTCCCGGCGGTTGAGCGCGGCCAGAATAAGCTCCTCCTTCGAGCGGAAGTGCTTGTAAAGCGTCATCTTGGCCACCCCCGCCTCGGCGAGGATCTTGTCTATTCCGGTCGCATTGAACCCGCGGGTGTAGAACAGCCTGAGCGCTGTATCCACGAGCTCGTCTCGGCGTGATTGCACCATCATCTCCATATACAGACAGGTTTGTCTACTCTACTATCCTGTTCGCCCCCTTCTCGTCCATCCTCACACGAGGTTATCACGGCTTATTGACATATAGACAGACCTGTCTGTATAAATTCCTTAACGTCACGTTTTCGATCAGGAAGGCGGTAGTCATGTCCGGAAGTCAGATCGCGGTTCACATTCATGCAGACACCGGCATTTGTTCCGGGAACCGGTCTCACTGGAACTACGTGGCTCTTGCCAGCGGGTCTGTATCCGGTGCGCGCTCTGAACTGGCGCAAGGTCAAGCCCCTTTCCCGACGTACCGTGCAGCAAGAGGGGTCTGACGATGGCGAGTGTCATTGCCTCCTTTGCGCACACCATGGCCGCTACCGCAGGACTGACCATGACCAGCGACGGCAAGCTGGTCGCAGCAGATGGAACCGTGCGCCATAAGGTGCGCACCGAGGACGGCCGCATACCGGACACAGCCCACTTCGAGCTGCTCGACTGGATACGCAGCTGGTATCCGGATGAAACAGGTCTGGTATTTGCCTATGCGCAGAATATCAAACCGGACGATCTCGGCGTTCTGGGCCTTGCCATCAAAACCGCGCCCACTCTTCGCACCACACTGCAATTGATCGAGCGCTACTTCCGGCTGGTGACCGACACCGCAGTATATTGCCTGGAGGAAGACGGGCCACTTGCCGTCTTCTCCATTGCAGGGCAGACCTCCCCTCAACCGATCCTGCATCTTCGCAACGAATGCGCCCTTGCAGGTTTTGCTCATAATCTGGCGTCTCAAGTCGGTCCGCGCCTGAAAATTGAGGCCATCACCTTTCGCCATCCCTGCCGGGGCGATGCAGAGCGCTACGCGGCGTTTTTCGGCTGTCCGGTCCGCTTCGGTGAAGCGCAAGACGCAATTATAATGACCCAGCCGATGCTGGACCTGCCAAACCGGCTTGGAGATCAAGGCGTCTGCACTTTCCTGACCGATCATCTGGAGACGGAAATCGACGCCCTGCCAGCCGGCAGCGCGTTGACGCGCGATCTTCTGAACCGCCTGACGAAAACGCTCAGCAGCGGCGTACCTTCCGCGGCAGCCGTCGCGCGTGATCTCGGCATGAGCGAGCGCACCCTCTATCGCCGCCTGGCGGAAGAAGGGCTGACCTACCGCGACATGCTGCGCGAGGCACAGACGAAGCTGGCCCGGGAGCTGCTGGCAGGCAGCAGCTGTTCCATTGCCGAAATTGCCTTTCTGACCGGCTTCTCCGAACAGAGCACCTTCACCCGTGCGTTCAAGCGCTGGGTCGGCCAGCCACCGGCGCAATTCCGGCAACACAGCGCGACCGTCTGAGAACACACCCGCCCGACGCACTGGCTCACGGCAACGGTCGCGGCCAGATCTGGCAAAACCCGAAACATTCGCAAATCCCGGAAGAGCCCGGCCAAACATGGCCGGGCTCAACCTGTTTTGCTGCCTTCTGGCAGGTCAGAACAGGCTTGGCAGATAGGGCCAAAACAGTGGCAGACCCGGCCGATACCAAGAAGGCACTCCTCGCGTATTCAAAAGTCACCGAACGACGGAGCGGTCATCACCGGGCACTTTCCCGCAGCGCTCCAGGGCTTTTGAGACAAGGAGCGCCACATGATTATCGAACAGATCACGGCCCGCAGTCCGGCCAGGCATGACCATGTACCTTCGACGTTTCCGGCAGCGTTGACGCATTCGGACAACCTGACCGACAGCAACGCGTATGGCCGGACGCTTTCCATCGTCGCCCACGACCTGCGCGGTCCCCTTGCCAACCTCTCGCTGTTGATCGAGCACATTGCCCAATGCGCAACCTGGGAAGGTCAGCCCGCCATTGCGGATAACGCCGCAAAGGCCGACCGTATCCTCCAGCACCTGACCGGCAGTCTCAGCGCCCTGGTCAAGCGCGGCAAGGAGGGACGGGATCCGCTCTCCTGTGTGATGCGGCCAGTTGATCTGGCCGAGGTTCTGGCGCTGGCGGTCGCCGTCAACCAACCGCTGGCTCGCCGCCATGCGGTCAGTCTGGAAATCGTGTCCCTATCCCCCTGTCTGATCTCAGGCGATGCGGAGCTTTTGTTCGAAGCCTTCGACAATCTCATCGGCAACGCAGTGCGCCACAGTCCGGACGACGGCACCGTTCTTTGCGCTATCTCCCGGGAAGATGACGGTAATATCTCCGTACGTATCAGCGACCAGGGTCAGGGCTTCACCGCTGCCGATCTTGCCCGGGCCTTCCGTCCCTTCACCCAGCTTTCGGCAAAGGCCGCCCGGCCTGGGCCGTCCTCGGGACTTGGCCTCTGGATCGCCCGGCTGATCGCCGAACGCCACGGCGGCAAGATTGCGGCTCAGAACGGAGGCGGAAGCAGCAATAGAGGCGCGGTTCTGACCGTGCGCCTGCCGGCCTTACCGGCAAATGATGCGAAACCGGCTTCAGTCCGCCGGAAGGTTCCCGAACGTGCCAGCAAGGCACCGGACCGCGCAACTATCTGACCTCAGCTTTCTAACCTCAGCTTTCTGGCACCGGCATGCCGGTGCCGCCCCCATGGAGCGCGGCCAATTCCGACGCCAACCCGGCCCTGCGCCGGGAACAGGAGAGCCGTGCCTTCAGGCACCCGGTGATCGGCCGCGAACCTGACAGCGTTTCAAGTTGATGCGCTGCCCATCCCAAACCCTGTCCAACACAAGCAATGGAGACTTCATATGGACAACGAACATGACAAGACCTGCGCCTGCTGCGTAACACCGGAAACGGTTGATCACGCCCGCCGCCGCCTGCTTGCCGGGGCAGCCGGTGCGGCAACCGTGGGTGCCGTCGCCATGGCCACCGGTTCCGCCACCGCCGCAACAGAAGAAGCCCGTGCGCTCTATGCCGATCCGGAAAAACCGGGCCTGCCGCAGATCGACATGGAAATCGAAGCCGGCCGCACCGCGCTTGTCGTCACCGATCCGCAGATCGACTTCCTGTCCGAAGACGGCGTCACCTGGGGTGTCGTTGGCGAAAGCGTCACCGAGCAAGGCACCGTCGACAACATCGAACGCCTGTTCAAGGCGGCCAAGGCTGCCGCGATGCCGGTGTTCATCTCACCCCACTACTATTATCCGCACGACCACAAGTGGCAGTTCGAAGGCACCTTGGAAAAGACCATGCATTCCATCGGCATGTTCGATCGCCCGGGCCCGCTCTCCCTGGAGAATTTCGAAGGGTCCGGCGCCGACTGGATGCCGCAGTACAAGAAATACATCGAGGACGGCGAAACCGTCATCTGCTCACCGCACAAGGTCTACAGCCCGGCGCAGAACGATCTGAACCTACAGCTGCGCAAGCGCGGGATCGACAAGGTGATCCTGGCCGGCATGTCCGCAAACCTGTGCACGCAGGCCCATCTCTACGAGCTTCTGGAACTCGGCTTCGAAGTGGCCGTGGTTCGCGATGCGACCGCAGGCGCCAAGGTGCCCGAGGGCGACGGCTACCTCGCCGCCATCATCAATTTCCGCATGGTCGCCAACGGCGTCTGGTGGACCGACGACACAGTCGAACGCATCGCCCGTTCCGCCTGACCGCCAGCTCTCTCCTTAAAACCGACTAACCCAACCCAAGACTGGATCAAACCAATGAAACTCAAATTCGCCCTTCCGGCCCTGGCCGCAGCCCTTGTTCTGTCCACCGCCGCCCTTGCTGCGGACGAATACAACGTTGCCAACGGCCTCACTCTCAACGGCAATCCGCTCGGTATGCATGGCATCGACCCTGTTTCCATGTTCGCAGGCACAACCCCGGGCCTTGGCGATGCGGTCCACACCTCAAGCCATGATGGTGTCGACTATTATTTCGCCACGGCCGAAACCAAGGAGCAGTTCGACGCTGCTCCGGAAAGCTTCCTGCCGCAGTTCGGCGGCTTTTGCGCCTTCGGCATCTATGTCGGCAAGAAACTCGATGGCGACGTCCGCTTTGCCGATATCGTCGACGGCAAGCTCTATCTCTTCGTCAACGCTGTCATCTTCGACAAGTACCTGGAGCAGAAGGACGAGGTTCTCGCCGGCGCTTACGCCAAGTGGCCGGAAATCCGCGAGACAGCCATTGGCGATCTCTGATCACCCATGAAGCCAAACAGGGACGAGCCCCGACCGGGGGCTCGTCTGCCGTTTTGGTGGTCGACAGCCCTACTGAGCTGTCCAGCCGCCATCGACGGGGATTGTCACGCCCGTCACGTTGTGCGCCACCGGGCTGCACAGCCAAAGCGCCAGCGCACCGATTTCAGACGGGTCGGACGTGCGGTGGGAAGGCTGTTTTTCCGCCAGAAGATCTGCAACGCCCTTGTCGCGATCGCCGCCATGAAGGGCGGCGCGGGCTGCCACCTGCGGCTCGATGATTGCGGTTTCCGTCCAGCCGGGCGCGATACAATTGACCGTCACCCCACCCGAGGCTCTGGAACCGCTTGCCGCATATTCCAGCGCGGCCACCTTGCTCATGCCGACGACGCCGAATTTCGAAGCCACGTAAGGCGCCTTGTTGACCGAGGCGACCAGCCCGTGCACCGAGGCAATGTTGATGACACGGCCAAAGCCGCGTTCGGCCATCGCCGGCAGGGCAAGACGCATCGTATGGTAGACGCCTGACAGATTGACGCCGATGATGGCATCCCATGTGGCAGCATCCGCCTCGGCAAAGCTGACAGTCTTCTGGATACCCGCATTGTTGACCAGGATATCCGGGCCGCCCCAGGCGGCAACGTCCGCCATCATCGTCTCGACAGCCGCCACGTCGCGCATGTCAGCGCCAAAGAACCGGGCGTCCGGTGCCCCGGCAGCCTTGATCTCTGCCACAGCCGCTTGCGCCTCTTCCGGGTTCGCCAGACCGTGGACGGCAACGCGTGCCCCTGCCCCCGCCAGTGCCTTGGCAATCGCCAGGCCGATCCCCTGAACGGACCCTGTGACGAGAGCTGTTTTTCCGGTGAGATCTGTCATGCCGTTTCCTCCGCTTCGAGCTGTTGTCTCAGGTCCGTTTTCAGGATCTTGCCGTAGTTGTTTTTCGGCAGGGCAGCCGGGAAATGATAGTGTTTCGGCCGCTTGAACCGGGCGATCCGGTCCAGACAGAGCTTGTCGAGCTCAGCCTCGCTCACGCTCTGGCCCGGGTGACAGGCAACAAAGGCGACAACGATCTCTCCCCACTCCTGGTCCTGCCGGCCAACGACTGCCACCTCGTGCACAGCCGGGTGTGTCAGCAGCACCTCTTCGACTTCGCGCGGGTAGATATTGGAGCCACCGGAAATGATGACGTCCTTGGACCGATCCTGCAGCGTGACGTAGCCGTCCTCATCCATGCGACCAACGTCTCCGGTCCACAGCCAGCCATCACGGATGGTCTGGGCTGTTGCCTCCTCGTTTCGCCAGTAGCCCTTCATCACCGTATCTCCGCGCACGGCAATTTCCCCGACTTCGCCGTGGGGCAGCTCCCGGCCATCACCGTCGACGATCGCAACCCGCACGACGGACTGGGCCGTGCCGACGGAATTCAGCCTCTCGCGCCAACGTGGATGGCTGCGGTCACAAACTTCGGCGCGCGGCAGTGCGGTGATGCCCATCGGGCATTCGCCCTGACCGTAGATCTGCACGAACCGTGCGCCCATCACTTCAACCGCTTCCAGAATGTCCGCCTCGTACATAGGCCCGCCGGCATAGACGATGGTCCGCAACCCCCGGCCAGTGCCCCCCGAAGCCTTGGCGACATCCACCAGGCGGCGGACCATGGTGGGCGCGGCAAACATGGAGATGGAGCCGATCACAGGCGCGATCTGCAGGATTTCGGCAGCGTCAAACCCGCCGCTGACCGGTACCACGTGACGCGCCCCTTTCATCACGTGCATGAAATTGTAGAGCCCGGCACCATGGCTCATCGGCGCGGCATAGAGGATCGCATCCTGCGGCTTGACGTCATCGACATCGACAAAGTAGCTCAGCGCCATCGAAGCAAGATTGCCGCAAGTCAGCATCACGCCCTTGGGCCTGCCGGTGGTGCCGGAGGTATAGAAAAGCCAGGCAAGATCTGCAGGATCCAGAGGTTCCGGCGTGGTGTGCGGTGCTGCCTGGCACATGGCGCCGAATTCAGGACTGTCGAGCGAGACAAGACCCACGCCCTCCGGCAGATGCGGCGCCAGAAGTTCGGCGGTCTTTTTGTCGGCGAAGACAAATTCTGCACCGGAATTTTCCACCATCCAGGCGGCTTCCTTTTCGTGCAGCTTGGCGTTTATCGGTACGGCTGCGCCGCCACGCCACCAGATGCCGTAAAGCGCTTCCAGATAGCGCGTGGAATTTGCGGCAAACAGTGCGACCCTGTCTCCCTTGCCGATGCCGTAGCCGGCAAGCGCAGCGCTTATGGCCCCGGCACTACGAGCAAACTCCAGATAGTTTGCCTTGCGCTCGGTCCCCTGCAGCAGCGCCGGGCTCTGCGGGTTTCTCGCCGCGCTCCGGTATAACCATTCTGCCGGATTCATCCTGTTTTTCTCCCCCCGATACGCCGTTTGGTGCAGTGCGACCGCGTTGGTCCGCCATCCCGCTTTTCTCTTCCTGAGGAAGCGCCGAGCGCTGTCTCGCAGGACGGGCGGCATATTGCGGACAAGCAGCCCATCCTTCGAGACGCGAGCAAGGCTCGCTCCTCAGGACAAGAATGACCGACCGGGCATGCCCTCCTCCGGACACACCCCAGCCAGTCTCCTCCCGGCACCTCCCTCGTCCCTTCGGCTCGCTGGTTCTTCCGGACCAGATGTGATTTCCAGAAAAACGGCCGTGCGGGACAGCTATCTGATACTCTTCAGACCCTTAGAGCGAAAATTCCGTCAAAACACGTAACGGGGAGCCCATGGACGACTTCGCAGCGCTTGCTTTCGACAATGCGCCCGTCGGCCTGGCCTTGACGGAAGAGCGGCAGATCCGACGCTGCAATGCCCGTCTTGCCGATATGTTCGGCTTTGAGCCGGAGGAACTTTCCGGGGCCTCGCTGTCTGTCCTTTATCCCTCTTCGGAAGAGTTTCTCCGCATCGGCAAGATCGGACTGGAACGGATGAAAGGCAGTGGTCGCTACCGGGACGAACGCATCATGCGCCGCAAATCCGGAGATCTGTTCTGGTGCCGCGTGCGTGGCCAGTCTCTCAACCTTGAAGCCCCGTTCGCACGGGCGGTCTGGAGCTTTGCCGACATTTCCGAAGACCGGCCACTGGCTGAAATGAGCCTGCGTGAACGCCAGGTGGCCAAACTGCTGGCCGAAGGAAATACAACCAAGGAAATCGCCCGCCTGCTCGGGCTGTCACCGCGCACGGTCGAGGTCCACCGGGCCCGGCTGATGAAGAAATTCAGCGCCCGCAACAGCCTGGAACTCATCGCCCATATTGCGGGCATTCCGCTTTAGCGCCACTCTTGGGCAACAACTGCCGGGAGAACTGCGATGGACAAATGGGTGCGGGATGCTGTCGCCAGGATTAACGCGGATGCACATCGGTCCGCCGACACGCATCTGTTCAAGCTGCATGGCCTCAGTTGCGCCGGTGTCGATATCTATCTGAAGGATGAAAGCACCCACCCGACCGGCAGCCTGAAGCACCGTCTCGCCCGGTCGCTGTTTCTTTATGCGCTGTGCAACGGCAGGATCCGCGAAGGCACACCGGTGATCGAAGCCTCGTCGGGCAGCACGGCCGTTTCGGAAGCCTACTTTGCGCAAATGATCGGCGTTCCATTCATTGCCGTGGTGCCGCAAAGCACCGCCCACAGCAAGATCGAGCAAATCCGGCTCTACGGCGGTGAACCGCATTTCGTCGGATCAGCGCCCGAGATGCACGGCGCGGCGGTGGACCTTGCCGAACAGCTCGGCGGACATTTCATGGACCAGTTCACCTATGCGGAGCGGGCAACCGACTGGCGCGGGAACAACAACATTGCCGAAAGCATCTTCAACCAGATGGAATTCGAGCCACATCCTGTGCCGAAGATGCTGGTGATGAGCGCCGGCACGGGTGGCACGTCCGCAACGCTTGGCCGGTTTATCCGCTACCGGGGCTACGACACCGGCCTGACCGTGGTCGATCCGGAAAACTCGGTCTTCTATGATGCCTACCGTACCGGGAACCACGCTCTCACCGAAAACTGCTCAAGCCGGATCGAAGGCATTGGCCGGCCAAAGGTGGAACACTCGTTTCTGCCGGACGTCATCGACGACATGATCAAGGTGCCCGATGCCGCAAGCATTGCAACGATCCTGTGGCTGGAGAAACTGATCGGCCGCAAGGCGGGCGCTTCCACCGGCACAAATCTGTGGGGTGCGCTGCAAATCGCCGGCCGGATGATCGACAAAGGCGAGACAGGCTCGATCGTCACGCTGATGTGCGACAGCGGTCAGCGCTATCTCGATACCTACTACAATCCGGACTGGGTCACGGCGAAGTTCGGCGATATCTCACCCTACGAAGAGGAACTGGCACGCTGGGTCTAGACTAGGAGCAGGGCTGAGCAAGAAGGCAGGCCAAAGGAATGTCGTTCACTTTCACCGCAGCTAGCTCGCCACCCGCATCCTGTAGGCTTCATACGTCAGGACGTTTGCCCCGCTCTTCTTGGCTTCATACATGGCCTGGTCCGCGTGGGTGATCAACGATTTGGCATCATCTGCATCATCGGGGTAGAACGACACCCCGATGCTGATGCTGATGTTGATATCCTTGCCCTTGATTTCCATCGGCCGCGAGACCTCCCGGTAGATGCGGGTGGCACAGGCCAGAACATCCTTCTCTTCCGCATAATCGCCGATGATCACGGCAAACTCATCCCCGCCGATCCGGGTCACGACATCCCCTTCGCGCGTGCAGCGCTTGATGGTGGAGGCAACGGCCTGGAGCAGCGCGTCACCCACCGGATGCCCATGGCTGTCGTTGACCGGCTTGAAGGTATCAAGGTCCAGCATCATCAGCGCAAACTTGCGGTTATCCCGGTCTGCAATGGCAACGTTTTCCGCAAGGCTCTGGCTGAAATGTGCCCGGTTCGAAAGGCCTGTCAGATGATCGGTCATCGCTAGCCGCCTGACAGCTTCTTCCGTCTTCTTCAGACGGGTAATATCCGAATGGGTGCCGGACATGCGCAAAGGCTCGCCGTCTTTCGTCCATTCGACCACACGTCCCCTGTCGAGAACCCAGACCCACCTGCCCTCCTTGTGGCGCATGCGAATTTCGTTGTCGTAGGCTTCCCTTGCTCCGGAAAACACCTCTGCCAGCTTCTGCTCAGATTTTTCCACATCGTCCGGATGGGTCAGCCGGTACCAGGTCTGTCGGCTGACCGGCTGCAACTCGGCCAGCGAATAGCCGAGAATTTCAGCCCAGCGTTCGTTGTAGACCACCTCCCCGGTCTGAACGTTGCATTCCCAGGTCCCGACGTTGGTGCCGAAGATGATCTCTCGCAAACGCTGCTCCGAGGATCGCAGCCGCTTGTGTGCGGTGTGTCTTTCAAGCAGCAGAAAACTGACGACGACAAGCGACAGACCAAGCGTGCCGACCAGGCCCAGCATCCACTGGTTCCGGGCGTTATAGGCAGAGGAAAGTTCCGCGCTCTTGCTGTCGACCATTTCCTCCAGGCGGTTCTTGTAGTGCCACAGTTCTTGTTCCCGCTGCCGGTCGTCGGAAATATCGTGCACCACGGAAAGCAAAGCCTTCCTGCCGTCGTAGTCCACCGGAGTTGAATGAACTTCCACGCTTCGAACGGAGCCATCTGCCAGCTTGTGGCGGAAGATAAAGAAATTTCGGTGTTCAGCCTTGGCAAGTTGACGTTCGGCTTCAACCTGCTCGGCCGTCAGCTGATTGATGTTCTGAATGGACATGCGGCGCAGCGTATCCCGGTCGAACCCGTAGAAGTCTGCCGCGGCATTGTTGGCATCAAGAATGCTTCCGGTATCCGGATCGATCAGCATCATGGTTGCGCTGTGACGCAGAAAGAACTGATCATAGGACAGGGATGCCTGCTCGGCCTGGGCAGGCGTCGCCAGCCAGGACAAAAAGACAATCATTGCCGTTTTCAGCAGTATTTCCCCAAATTTCGTCAACATTTACCGCCTTTTGCTGCAGTAAAGACTCATCAGATTAAATTTTCGAGAACAAAAAACGTGCAATTGACCGACTTCCGCAACGACACGCGCATTGGTTTACCCAACGGGAAAATCGGTCAAATGTCGCCTCGCCCCATTCCGGTCCCACTCCGCCAGTATTCCGGCTTCAGATTTATGGGAGCTCTCACATGAAGCGGCGTACATTCCTGTTCGGAACCGGACTCCTGGCAGCAGGAGGCGCCTACGCGGCACACACCCTCCCCGCTTATCGACTGCAAACCGGGTTGCAGCTCGTCAGCAAGGCACTTGCCGGACCGTCCACGCCGCCCACTGAAGCAGCGTCAAAAAGTTTTGCTTTGCCCAATCCGTGGG
Source organism: Labrenzia sp. R5_0 (assembly GCF_017743835.1). Taxonomy (NCBI): domain Bacteria; kingdom Pseudomonadati; phylum Pseudomonadota; class Alphaproteobacteria; order Hyphomicrobiales; family Stappiaceae; genus Labrenzia; species Labrenzia sp. R5_0. Next base: position 390,540 of record NZ_JAGHRK010000002.1, read on the forward strand.
CGGGACAGCTGATTGAGGCGGCAGAAAGCCAGATCGGCGTTACGGTGGTCTACGATCCGGCCTATGTCTCGCTCCCGTTTCCCAATGGCGACCTGCCGCGCGAACGCGGTGTATGCACCGATGTGGTCGTCAGAGCCTACCGCGACGCTTTCGGCTACGATCTCCAGTCGGCCGTTAATGCGGACATGAAGTCGGACTTTTCGTCCTATCCAAAGATCTGGGGTCTCAAACGCCCGGACAGGAACATCGACCATCGGCGGGTGCCAAACCTGCAGACCTTCTTCAGACGAAAAGGCGCAGCTCTTTCGGTCACTGCAAACGCCAAAGACTATCAGCCCGGCGACGTCGTTTCCCAGATGCTGCCTGGAAACCTCCCGCACATGGCGATTGTCAGTCACCGTGCCTCCGCAGACAGCGAACGACCAATGGTGGTCCACAACATTGGTGCTGGAACGCAGCTGGAAGACCGGCTGTTCGATTTCGAAATCACCGGCCACTACAGGTTCAAACCCGCCTGACGCTCCAGGGCTGAAGTTTGCCTTTGACGGGGGTCACCCCTCCGTAAGCGTCATCAGAATGTCCGCATACCAGGCGCAATTGAGGCCTAGCGCCTCATCCAGCACGAGATCGCGCGTGCCGACATCGAGGCGGGCGGAGTGAACGCCAAGCAGTTTCCACGGCAGTTCGCTTGCGGTGTCTGCCGTATTGCGCATAACTACCGGAGCCCCGCTTGTGCCGCGATGCGTGCGGGCATCGGTCAGGAAATAGCCCATGCCCTGAAACCGGAAGCCGAAGGAGGAAGCCACGACCGCGTGGCGGACCACCGGCATGTGATGGAGCGTGTCATGAAACCCGAGCGGAAAACCGACAACCAGAATGGATGATCCGATCTCGACATGCTCTTGCGGGTCACTCAGGTGTTCCGGCCCGAAGGCCCGATAGACGATATTTTCAGGTAGCGCCGCCCGGTCAATCTCGATCACCGCAACGTCGATATCGCCTGCGGTATCCTCTCCCTGGCGCCAGAGGCTTTTGCCATCCCGGAAAAGCGGGATCGAAAAAGCGATGGAGTCGGCCAGGTTTTCAGGATCGTTGTGGAGTTCGATTTCGATACGGGAGGGATGATGCCCGCTTGGCTCATCCACCATGACATGCCGGCTGGTAACGAGAAACAGGCGCTCATCACGCGCAAAGAAAAAGCTGCTGGCGTTCGTGAGATAGGTCTGGTCATCAAAGGTGGAAATACGGGGCGAGGTCAGCAGGACAGCGTCGATCATCGTCAATCGGTTCTCCAGAAATAGCGGGAAGCCTTGCACACATGGACAGGCTGCTTGCTCAGTCAGCATAGGGCAGTATCGGGAAAACGACAGAGCTCCGGGTTTTGTTCCCGTCAGGAGACAGTCTCGGTGCCGGAAACCTGCGGTGGCCGGGAAGCAGCCCAGGCCCCCTTGTCGCGCAAATCCAGAATAACCTCGCGCAGCAAAGCGTGCACCGCTTCCAGCGCCCGCGTCACCGGTCGTCCACCCGGCGACATCAGATGAGCCCCGCGCCAGAGCCCCGGCGCGGCAATGCGGCTGACACGAAGGGAACCTGCTGCCACCTCCTCCGTCACCGCGTAGAGCGGCAGGATCGACGGGCCAAACCCGGCCGCCACCAGGCGTTTGATGTTGTTGAAGGAGTCGATTTCCATCGCGATTTCAGGTGCAAAGCCCAGCGCCTGGAACGTCCGGTCAATCAGCACCCGCAAGCCGTGCGCTCCGCTCGGCAGCACCATTGGCACGTTGTCGAGTGCCTCCATGTTCATTTCCAGCGGACGTTCGGCATCCGCGGGCCATAGAACCACAAGCTCTTCTTCAAGCAATAATTCAGACCGGATACGTGCATCCTTGGAACGGCTGTAAAGCACGGCAAGATCGATCTTGCCTTCGCTCAGCCAATCACCAACAAAACCGCTCATGGCCTCGGTAATATTGAGCGTGATCCGCGGAAAGCGCTCACGCGCCGCCAGGATCAACGGCAGAGACACCATAGCGCTGATCGTGCCCGGCAGGCCGATCCGCACGATGCCGGACGGATCGGTTTCCAGATTGCGGATATCGTCTTCCGTGCGCGCCAGATCCTCGAGAATTGCCCGCGCCCTTTGCAGCAGCAGCTCTCCCGCCTCCGTGGGCGTGACACCGGAGCGACTGCGCGTCAGCAGCCTGGTGCCAAGCTGCTCCTCCATGTTCTTCAGGTGCAGCGACAGGGCCGGCTGCGCCACATGCAGGCTTTCGGCAGCCCGCGTAAGCGAACCCTGCGCAACGATTTCCAGAAAATAGCGGAGTTGGCGGATGTCCATGGCAACAAGTTAGCATATAAAATTTATATGATGCCCATCCAAAACATATATTTGTTCAATAGCAGTTCAGCGGCTTAACTGCGGTCAACAAACACGCCAGACGAAAAGCCCACATGACAAGCCAAACTGATAGCTACCAGGACATTCGCGACGGCATCCGCGCGCTATGTGCCCAGTTTCCCGCCGAATACCACCGCAAAATCGATGAGAACCGCTCCTATCCGGAAGAATTTGTCGACGCCCTGACACGCGAAGGCTGGATGGCCGCACTTATCCCGGAGGACTACGGCGGATCGGGCCTCGGGCTCACCGAAGCTTCGGTCATCATGGAAGAAATCAACCGTGCAGGCGGCAATTCCGGCGCTTGTCACGGCCAGATGTACAACATGAACACGCTCGTGCAGCATGGCTCGGAAGAACAGCGGCTGAAATATCTGCCGAAGATCGCAAGCGGCGAATTGCGGTTGCAGTCCATGGGCGTGACCGAGCCGACCACGGGCACGGACACCACCAGGATCAAGACCACCGCCGTGAAGAAGGGCGACCGCTACGTCGTCAACGGCCAGAAGGTCTGGATCAGCCGTGTGCAGCATTCCGACCTGATGATCCTCCTGGCGCGCACAACGCCGCTTGCCGACGTGCAGAAAAAATCGGAAGGCCTTTCGATCTTCCTGGTCGATATCAGGCAAGCCATGAAATCAGGCATGGAGGTTCGCCCGATCCTGAACATGGTCAACCACGAGACCAACGAACTCTTCTTCGACAATCTGGAAATCCCGGAAGAAAATCTCATCGGCGAGGAAGGAAAAGGCTTCAAATATATCCTTACCGGCCTCAACGCCGAACGCACTCTGATTGCCGCCGAATGTATCGGCGATGGCTACTGGTTCACCGACAAGGTGACTGACTATGTGCGCGAACGGGAAGTCTTCGGCCGTCCCATAGGCCAGAACCAGGGTGTCCAGTTCCCGATCGCCGAAGCCTATATCGAGATCGAGGCGGCCAACCTGATGCGCTACAAGGCCTGTAGCCTGTTTGATGCCGGCGCTCCCTGCGGCGCGGAGGCAAACATGGCCAAATACCTGGCCGCAAAGGCAAGCTGGGAAGCGGCAAATGCCTGCATCCAGTTCCATGGCGGCTTCGGTTTTGCCTGCGAATATGACGTCGAGCGCAAGTTCCGCGAGACGCGGCTCTACCAGGTAGCACCAATCTCCACCAACCTCATCCTGTCCTATGTTGCCGAGCATGTGCTTGGCCTGCCGAGGTCGTTCTGATGGTGTTGCCGCTGGAAGGATTGAACGTCGTCGCCATCGAACAGGCGGTGGCCGCCCCCTACGCCACGTCCCGGCTTGCAGATGCCGGAGCGACAGTCACCAAGGTCGAACGGCCCGAAGGTGATTTTGCCCGGGGGTATGACGACGTTGCCAAGGGTCAGTCGAGTTACTTTGTCTGGCTGAACCGGGGCAAGGACAGCATCACGCTGGATCTTGGTTCCGACAAGGGCAAGGAAAAGCTGGCGCAACTGATCGCAGACGCCGATGTCCTGATCCAGAACCTCAAGCCTGGCGCCCTGGCCCGCCTTGGTTTTGATCCGGACAGGTTGGTGGTGGATTATCCGCGCCTTATTACCTGCTCCATCAGCGGTTTCGGCGAAACCGGGCCGATGGCCGACCGCAAGGCCTATGATTTGCTGATCCAGGCTGAAACCGGTCTTTGTTCGATCACCGGCGGACCGAACGAACCCGCGCGTGTCGGCATTTCCCTTGTCGACATCGCCACCGGGGCAACGGCCTATACCGCCATTCTGGAAGCCCTGATCCAGCGCGGGATCACCGGCAAGGGCACGCAGATCTCGGTTTCCATGTTCGACGTTCTCGCCGACTGGCTGACCGTCCCCCTTCTCAACCATGAAGGCGGCAAGAGCCCCCAGCGGGTCGGCCTCGCTCATCCTTCGATTGCGCCCTATGGCGTCTTCCAGCCAAAGGAAGGTCCGGCAATTCTGATCGCCATTCAAAGCGACCGGGAATGGAGGACCCTTTGCAGCGACTTCATCGGAAAACCCGAACTCGGCACCGATCCAAGGTTCGCAACAAACGTCGCGCGGGTGAACAATCGCAGGGAAACGGATGCCGCTGTTGGCGAAGCCTTTGCGAAATTTGATGCCGAAACGGCCATCAGGTTGCTGACGGAGGCTAATATCGCATTGGCCTCCGTCAACGATATGGAAGGCCTGTCGACCCATCCCCACCTGAGGCGTATCACTGTCGACAGCCCGAATGGCCCGATCTCCTTCCCCGCCCCTGCAGCCATCTTTTCGGGCGAACCGCGCAGCTACGGCCCGATCCCGGCCCTAAAGCCCCTGGAGGCGTGATCATGGACCTCGACATCGACCACCTGCGCAGCTGGATAGGGCGCGAAGACAGCTCCTCGGAGGTCTTGAGCCCCACACTGGTTCGCCAGTTCAACGCGACCTTTGACCGGACATCAGGTGAAGCTCCAGGTGATGTCGCGCCGCTGCTGATCCATTTCTGCCTTGCTCAGCCGGCCGTTCAGACAGCCGGTCTGGGACCGGACGGTCATGCAGCCCGTGGCGGCTTCCTGCCGCCCGTGCCCCTGCCCCGGCGCATGTGGGCAGGCGGCGAGTTCACCTTCCAGGGTGACATCCGGATTGGCGAGGAGGTCCGGCGGGTGTCAACCGTCAGGGATGTGGTCCTGAAACAGGGCCGCACCGGGCCACTCTGTTTCGTCACGGTCAATCATGAAGTCACTTCTGACGGTCGACCTGTCTTGAACGAGCGTCAGGACATCGTCTACCGGGAGGCACAAAACGTTGCGGGCATGAAGACAACCCCGGCGCCTGCGACGGCTGGAGACGACGTCATGCAGATCACGCCATCGGCCGCCTACCTCTTCCGCTATTCGGCCATGACCTTCAACGGGCACCGCATCCACTACGACAAGGACTATGTCCGCGACGTGGAAGGCTATCCAGGGCTTATTGTTCACGGTCCCTTGCAGGCAACACTGCTTTGCCAGTTCGCTGCGGACCTCAAGGAAAGAGCACCGAAAACATTCCGGTTTCGAAGTCTGTCGACCATATTCGACACGGCAGACTTCACGGTGAACGCGCAAACGGAGGGAGAAACCATGAAGCTCTGGACCGCGCAGCTTGGCGGCCCGGTTGCCATGGAGGCGACGGCAGCATGGTAACGGCAGTCAGGACACCTCTGTTCGTGCCGGCAAATAGGCCCGACCGGTTCCCCAAGGCAGCCGCAACCGAAGCCGACGCGATCATCCTGGATCTGGAAGACGCGGTTCCCGCATCGGAGAAAGAGGCCGCCCGCATCAATCTGACAACCGGCTTCACCGAAAAACCGGTCATCGTGCGCATCAACGCCGTAGGGACTTCGTGGCACCCGGAGGATGTCGTTGCTCTTCGAAAGCTGGCACCGGATGCCGTCATGCTGCCGAAGGCGGAGGCTCCCGGAGAGATTGCCACGCTCCACGCTGCCTTGGGTGGCTCGGTCCCGGTTATCGCGCTCATTGAAAGTGCCAGGGGACTTGCCAATGCCAGGAGCATTGCAAGCACCGATGGGGTGGTTCGACTGGCTTTCGGGTCCATCGACTATTGCGCCGATCTTGGCTGCGCGCATTTGAAGGAGGTGCTCTTGCCCGTTCGCTCCGAACTGGTTCTGGCGTCCCGGCTTGCCGGCATCGCGGCCCCGATCGACGGCGTCACAGCACAGCTCGACAACCCTGCGCAGACATTTGAAGACGCCTCCCATGCACGGGATCTCGGTATGGCCGGCAAACTCTGCATTCACCCAAGACAGCTTGCCGAGATCAAACGCGCCTTCGCCCCGAGCCTCGACGAAATCGAGTGGGCCAGGCGTGTTATCGCCTCGGGTGATGGCGCAGCCAATGTCGATGGCGCAATGGTCGACGAGCCGGTCCGCATCCGTGCCCGGACAATCCTCGCCTCCGCGCAGGAGGCCGATGCATGAGCCTGCCGCAGATCGTCCTGATCCCGGGGCTCCTGAACGATGCGGATCTCTGGCGGGATCAGATCACCGGTCTCGCCGACATCGCTCGGCCCCGGGTTGCCGACATAACACGCGGTAGTTCGCTGGGGGCTCTGGCGGAAATGGTTCTGGCCACCAGCGAGGACCGCTTTGCGCTGGCCGGGTTTTCGCTTGGCGGTATCGTCGCTCAGGAAATCCTGCACCGCGCGCCGGAACGCGTGACCCATCTCGCCCTCCTCGACACCACCATGCTGCCTGACACGCCGGAACGCGCCGCAGAGCGCGAACAATTGATTGCCCAGGCGTCGAAACCGGGCCGTTTCCACGGCTTCGGCAGAAAACTCGCCCAGTCCTATCTTGCCCCGGAAAACCGGAACAATTCCGACATGATCAATCGGGTTCGTGCCATGACGCAGCGGCTTGGCCCGGACGTCTTCATTCGCCAGACCCGCATTGCTCGCCCCGACAGCCGCGCGTCGCTCACCGGCATTACCTGCCCGACACTGGTGCTGTGTGGCAATCATGATCAGTTGACGCCGCCGGAGCTTCATCGGTCCATGGCCAACCTGATCCCGTCAGCGGACCTTGTCGTCCTGGAACACAGTGGCCACCTGACACCGCTGGAAGAGCCGGAAAATGTTACTGATCACCTGAAACGCCTGCTCCAGCGCGACCCTGTCAGGAAGTGACAGCAGGCAATTGAAATTCTAGCGTGCACCGGGTGCTCTATACCTATATCTTTCCCGAAAATTAGTCGGGAAAGTTTTTGAATGCCAACGATTTACCAGCTGAAGTCCCGTTTTCAGGACCTGCTTCGCCCCGTGTGCAGATCGCTTGCCGCAAACGGGGTGACGGCCAATCAGGTAACCCTGGCCGCGCTTGGCCTGTCGATTGGCGAAGGGCTGCTGCTCTGGATCTTTCCCGGCGCTTTCCTGCCCTTGATCCTGCTGCCGCTGGTTCTGTTCATCCGCATGGGCCTCAATGCCATCGACGGCATGCTGGCGCGGGAACACGACCAGAAATCCGACCTTGGCGCGGTGCTCAACGAACTGGGCGATGTGCTGTCAGACGCTGCGCTCTACCTGCCTTTCGCACTCCTGCCTTTTGTCAATGGGCCGATTGTCGTCGGACTGGTCATGCTTGCCATCATCGGCGAAATGACCGGCGTGATCGCAGTCCAGATCGGCGCAAGCCGCCGGTATGACGGCCCCTTCGGCAAGAGCGACCGGGCAGCCCTGTTCGGTCTTTGCGGGTTCCTGATGGCCTTTGGCCTGACCGCACCTCTCCTTTATCAGATCCTTTTCGGTGCCGGGCTGGCGCTGTCCGCGGTCACCATCTTCAACCGCGCCAGGGCGGCAATCAGGGAGAAACAATCCGCATGAACCTCCTGACCATCCATTGGGCCCTGATCGGCATCTGGGCCGTGCTGTGCGCTGCCAGCGCCATCGTCTTCGTGATTTCGAAACGCTCCGCCAAGAACATGAGCGAACTGGTTCAGCGCACTGTCAGCTGGTGGGTGATGGTGGCAATCTTCACCGTCTCCTTCCTGGTCAGCAACACGGTCTCGATCATTGTTTTCGCCCTCATCAGCTTCCTGGCGCTGAAAGAGTATTTCTCGATGATCCCCACCCGCCGGGCTGACAGGCGGGTGCTGTTCTGGGCGTATTTGTCGATCCCCGTGCAGTACTTCTGGGTTTACGACAGCTACTATGGCATGTTCGCGGTGTTCATCCCGGTCTACATGTTCCTGTTCCTGCCCTTCGTCAGCCTGCTGACCCAGCAGACCGAGGGCTTCCTGCGCGCTGTCGGCACCCTCAACTGGGGGCTAATGCTATGCGTCTTCTCCATCAGCCACGCGGCTTTCCTCCTGATCCTGCCGGCGACCGAGGCCAACAGCACCGGCGGTCCAGGCCTGCTGCTGTTCCTCCTGTTCCTGACCCAGTTCAACGACGTTGCCCAATACACCTGGGGCAAACTGTTTGGCCGTCACAAGATCATTCCGGGCGTCAGTCCCAACAAGACGTGGGAAGGTTTTCTTGGCGGCGTTGCAACCACTTTTGTTCTGTCCCTTCTGACGGCACCGCTGGTCACGCCCTTTGACATGATCCACGCAGCTGCCGCCGGCCTGCTGATCCCGGTCGCGGGGTTCGTTGGAGATGTCACCGTCTCGGCCCTGAAGCGGGATCTCGGCGTCAAGGACACCGGCAGTCTTATTCCCGGTCATGGTGGCATCCTCGACCGGATCGACAGCCTGACCTACACCGCGCCGCTGTTCTTCCACTTCACCCGCTATTTCTATTACTGAAGGGGGATGTCAGGATGACCGCTCCCACTCTGCGCATGCAGTCGGCAGACTTCTCTTTCTCTCTTCTCCAAGCCCACGCGCCTCTCCTCTCGTCATCCCGGCCAAGCGCAGCGCGAGCCGGGATCGGGGAGCCTTTCAATCGGCTGAAAGGTTCAGCCACTGATCTTGCGCCTGGGTTCCCCGGCCCCGGATCTCCGCTTCGCTGCGTCCGGGGTGACCGAGGAGAGGACGCCCCTGGAACAAGCGCTCGACCGTCCGCATTCAGGAACCTCCATTGATGCTCCAGAAGATCTTCTACATTTTCGTCAAGGTCGCGGTCCTGTTCCTGCTCGGGCTGAACGTGCGTCGCAAGGAACTGCTGCCGGCCAACGGTCCGGCGATCATTGTTGCAAACCACAACAGCCATCTGGATACGATGGTGCTGATGGCCTTGATGCCCCTGTCGAAGCTGAAGGACATCAAGCCGGTTGCGGCGGCAGATTATTTCTTCTCCTCCCCTCTCAAGGCCTGGCTGTCGGAACATGTCCTCGGCATTATCCCGGTGGAGCGTGGCCGGAAAGAGAAGAATGTCGACCCGCTGGAAGGCTGCTACGAGGTTCTGCGTCAGGGCAAGGTTCTGATCCTGTTTCCCGAAGGTTCGCGCGGCGAACCGGAACAGATGACGGATCTCAAGAAAGGCGTTTCCTTTCTTGCCGAACGGTTCCCGGAAGCACCGGTCGTGCCCGTCTTCACCCATGGCCTCGGCAAGGCCTTGCCGAAGGGATCGTTCCTGCTGGTGCCGTTCTTCTGCGATATTTTCGTCGGGGAACCAATTACTTGGAACGAGGACCGGACTCATTTTATGACCGGGTTGAAGGAGCGCTTTAACGCACTCTCGACGGAAAAGACCTTTGCATCCTGGGAATAGTAAGTTGGCACTTTTCTGCCTGGCTGCGCTCTGGAGCTTTGCCGAGGCAACGCTGTTCTTCATCGCTCCCGACGCGCTTTTGAGCATTATCGCGCTTCGCTCCCTGGGCAAGGCCATGACAGCGGCGCTTCTGGCGTCCTTCGCGGCCGCGTTCGGCGGTCTGCTGGTCTGGACCTGCGCACAGCATTTTCCGGAAGAAACGCTTCAGGTGCTGCTGCTGGTGCCCGGGATTTCCGGACCAACATTTGAAATGGCCAGGCAGCTTTTGCAGGCAGGCCTGTTCGAGGGATTGCTCGGTGGAGCCTTCAGCGGCATCCCTTACAAGGTTCTTTCGGCCGAAGCGGGCTACGCCTCGATCCCCGCACAATCGCTTTTTCTTGTCTCGCCGGTGGCACGGCTACCAAGGTTTGTCCTTGTCGCCTTGATTTCCTGGTCAGTGTCCCGGCTTGTCGGTGCCCGTCTCAGCGACAGGAGAAAACTCGCCCTTTGCCTTGCAGTCTGGCCATTTGTCTATGCCAACTATTTTCTCACTGCGGGCTGGTGAGCGGGCACGCGTCCCCTCATCCCACTTGTGACAGCAGCACCCCGCCAAGTGCCGCCGTCAGCAGCACCCAGATCAGCCCCATGTGAAACCGCAGGAGCAACAGGCCACACAGGGCCGCGAGGACCGGCACGCGCCAGTCGAGGCTTGCAAGGTCCGGGATCCAGAGTGTCACGACACCCCACTTTGTCGCCGTGACCTCTTCGAAGAAGACATGCAGCGCGAACCAGACCGACAGATTGAGCACGACGCCGACCACCGCTGCTACGATGGCCGAAAGTGCCGACTTGAGCCTCGGCTGCGCCGAGATCCATTCGATGTATGGCGCCCCGGCAAAAATCCAGAGGAAACAGGGAGCAAAGGTCGCCCAGAGCGCAACCAGCCCCCCTGCGAGACCAAGAAGAAGCCCACCTTCGTGAAAGGCCGCCAGAAAGCCGACGAACTGGGTCACCAAAATGAGCGGCCCCGGCGTTGTTTCCGCCAGACCCAGCCCGTCCATCATTTCACCGGCGCTCAGCCAACCGTGAATGGCGACGACGTCCTGGGCCATATAGGCAAGCACCGCATAGGCGCCGCCAAAGGTGACGACAGCGAGCTTTGAAAAGAACCAGCCGATATCCGCCAGCAAGGGCACGTTGCCGGCCAGATCCAGCAGCGCCAGCGGCGCGATCCAGATGAAGGCCCAGAGAAACACCGTGCGGAGCGTTTTCGCAATCGGTCTGCCAATGGCAACACCAGGCTCACCGTGGCTTTCAGTCTGCGCCACGCTGAACGCGGCACCGTAAAGCCCGGCGGCCAGAACAATCAGCGGGAACGGCAGGGCCAGAAAGAAAATTCCGACAAAGGCCAGAGCTGCAATGACCCATTGCCGCCTGATGGTGAGTGCCCGTTTGGAGAGGCGCAGCAGCGCCTCCAGAACCACGATCAGGACGGCTGCCTTGATGCCCAGAAACAGCTGACTGACCAGCGGCACATTGCCGAAGGTTCCGTAAACTGCGGCAAGTGCGAAAATTGCGAGTGCGCCGGGAACGACAAACAGAAGGCCCGCCAGCAGACCACCGGCAACGCCGCGCAGTTTCCAGCCACAGTACGTCGCCAGCTGCATGGCTTCCGGACCCGGCAGCAACATGCAGAACCCGAGAGCGTTGACGTAGCTTTTTTCCGAAAGCCAGCCGGTCTCATCAACCAGCTTGCGGTGCATCAGCGCGATCTGTGCGGCCGGACCACCGAAAGACAGCAGACCAATGCTGCCAAAGACGGACATCAGCCGCCGCCAGGATGCTTCCTGGTCGAAAGCTGTTCCATCCTTGCCCGGAGCGCCTTCACCAGGTGCATGATGTGCGGTCAACGTGTCAGCCCTTTTCGTCGCAGACAGCCTGTCGTGACCTTCCTCTAACGCATTCGGGATGGAAGGGTAACTGCAATCCTTACCCGAATGCCGTCAGACCTGAACCGGTGCAACACAGTGGCAGGCGGCAGCGACCAGAGCCTGTATGAAGTGCTATCCCTTGACCGGATAGCGGTCAGGCTCCTCGAAGACATCGATCACCTTGGTTCCGGCCTTGATGATCGCACTGTGCTCCGCCCCGCTGGGAATATCGTAGATAGCGCCCGGACCCATCGTCCTTGTTTCTCCAGCGATGGTGAATTCGATCTCGCCGCTCAGGACAGTGCCCCACTGCGCCAGATGCGAATGCGGCGGCAGGACCATGTCCTTCACGAAATCGAAAAAAACGACCAGTCCGGCGTCCGAGCGCACTGCGTAGGATCTGACAACGTCCTCGGGAAAGGGAACATCGAGAGCGGGAAACTTTCGGATGAAATCTGGAAGCTGCATGGACCTCTTGCCTCAAACGGATGGTGTTGAGGCAAGTCTGGACCAGGTCGGCCTATCCGTTCAAGACATCCTTCACAGTCGTCGCAAGCTGCTTCAGCGTGAAAGGCTTGGGCAGGAAGAAGAACTGTTCGCCCGGTGGCAGGTTTTCCTCGAAGGCGTCCTCGGCATAACCGGACACGAAGATGATCTTGAGGTCCGGCCGGGTCTTGCGCAGCTCGACCAGAAGCGTCGGCCCGTCCATTTCCGGCATGACCACATCGGAGACCACGAGGTCGATCTTGCCGTCTGTCTCTTCCATGACCTCCAGCGCCTCGTTGCCCGAGCCCGCCTCGTAGACGGTGTAGCCACGCGACGCGAGGGCACGGGCACCAAAGGCACGCACGGCCTCCTCGTCTTCCACCAGCAGGATCGATGCGGAACCGGTTAGATCCTTGACCTTTTCCGGCTCGACTTCCTTCGGCTCCGGCTTTTTCTTCTCCACGACCTTCGGAATGTGGCGTGGCAGGAACAGACGGAACGTCGTGCCGACATCGACTTCGGAGGTACAGAAAATGAAACCGCCGGTCTGTTTGACGATGCCGTAAACCGTCGACAGGCCAAGGCCCGTTCCCTTGCCGACTTCCTTGGTGGAGAAGAACGGATCGAAGATCTTCTCCATCACGTCGGGCGGAATGCCGTGGCCCGTGTCGTCCACCTCGACAAGGGTGTACTCACCCGGTGGCATGCCGCGGATGTTGTCGAACTGTGTGCTTTCGGCTTCGTTGACGTTGCGCGTACGGATGGTCAGACGGCCACCGTCGGACATTGCATCGCCCGCGTTTACCGCCAGGTTGACGATCACCTGCTCCAGCTGGTTCAGGTCGGCCATGACCGGCCACAGGTCCCGGCCGTGGATCACCTTCAGTTCCACCTTCTCGCCCAGCAGGCGGTCGAGCAGGATGGAGAGATCTGCCAGAACGTCGTTCAGCTCCAGTTGCTGCGGACGCAGCGTCTGACGACGCGAGAAGGCCAGAAGCTGCCGCACGAGGCCGGCTGCACGGTTGGCGTTCTGCTTGATGTTCATGATGTCCTGGAAGGACGGATCGGTCGGCCTGTGGCTTGCCAGAAGCAGATCCGAGAAGCCGATGATCGCAGTCAGGACGTTGTTGAAGTCATGCGCGACGCCCCCGGCCAGCTGGCCGATGGCCTGCATCTTCTGGCTTTGGGCGAACTGGGCTTCCAGGGCTCGCTGCTGGGTGGTTTCAAGCGCGTAAACGATGGCGGCTTCGCCGTCACCCTCACCTTCCTGCACTGCGGAGACGTAGAAGGTTGCTGAACGCGGGTCATTGCCCTCTACCAGGGGAATGTCTATCGGCGCAATCTCGCCGATCCCGTTGGCAGCGGCCTGGAGAGACTTTGCCAGTTCCTGCCGCCCGCTCTCGGCCACATAAGCCTCCAGCTTGGGAGATTCGTCATCTGTGTCGACCGCACCGAACAGCTTCAGGAACGGCGCGTTGGTTCTCAGGACCCGGCCTTCCTTGTCGAGCGAGGCAATGGCGATCGGCGTGTTGTTGAAGAAACGGGCAAAGCGGACTTCCGCCGCCCGAAGCGCCTCGGAGGCTTCCTCACCGCGAGACCTGTTGAGAACCAGTGTGCGGCTGTCACCCGGCTGGCCGTTTTCACCGAAGGGCACACGGTGGAGTAGTCGCACCGGCAGGCCGCGTCCGTTGCGGGTGACAAAGTCGAGATCAAAGGTTTCGCTCTTGACCTCGCCCGCCTGACCCTTGATCGAGCGGATCAGCTCGGTGCCGTCACCGCGCACTATGCTCGAAAGATCGAGGTCGCCCGCGTCGAACTGGGCAAGATCGTAGCCAAGCCAGTCGGCCAGGGTGGCGTTGAGATAGACGATGCGGCCTTCCGCATCACAGGAGAAGAAACCGGCCGGCGCGTGATCCAGGAAATTGATGACGCGCTGCAGTTCCTGAAATGAGTTTTCCTGTTCGGCCCGGTCGCGGGTGATATCGGCCAGCTGCCAGACCGCCATGGGCTTGCCACCGCCGCGTTCCTTGGACACCTGCAACGGGCGGATCGACACCCGATACCAGCGCGCAGCGCCGTCGGCCCTGCCGAGCGGGAACGGCATGCGGATCTCTTCTTGCGCCCTGCGGCTGTCGCGCATGGCCTGGGACAGGCGGAAAATGGCGTCGGCGGCATCCGGATCGGAGGAAAACACACGCTCGACCACACGGATGTCGGCAGCGGTTTCAGCGCCGGTCAGATCCGCATAGGCCTTGTTGGCATAGACAAGCCGGCCGTCCAGATCGGTAATGAGCGCTCCGTCTTCAAGTGTATCGACAAAAGCGGAGGCAAGCGGATTGGCTTCGCCTGGGCGGGCCGACAGGCGCAGAAAGCCTATGGCTCCGGCAAACAGGCAGAAAACGCCGACGACGGCCAGGATACCGAGCAGTGCAAGAATAAACGGCTGCGCCACTTCGCGGTCCATGACCGCAAAGGCAGCAGCAGCGCCGACGAGCAGCAGTGCGAGGCCTATGAGAAGGCCTATATTACCGGAACGTTCCGGGCGGCTGATCATCGGCCCGCTCGGCGTCCCGTCCATGTCACTCATCAATCCTGTCTCCCGGGCCCGATTCGGTTCTTGAAGGGGCCGTACATAAGCATTCTGTGCTTAATAGCCGATTTCAACTGATATGCGACCAAGTCCTGTTGAAATTCACCTGTTTGCCGCGGACTTTTTCAGTCCGCTATCCTTGAGAGCAACTTAGTTGGCACGCCAGGATGCGCGCTTGCGCATGCGGAAGACGAAGCCGATGACTTCGGCAACGGCCTTGTAGTGTTCTTCCGGAACTTCCTGGTCGATCTCGACTGTCGCATAAAGCGCGCGGGCCAAAGGCGGATTTTCGACGACAGGAATATCGCTTTCCTTGGCGAGCTCACGAATTTTGAGCGCGACCGCATCGGTACCTTTCGCAAGGCAGAGCGGTGCTCCCATGCCTTCTTCATACTTCAACGCCACAGCATAGTGCGTCGGGTTGGTCACGACCACAGTGGCCTGCGGTACCGCCGCCATCATGCGCTTGCGCGACCGCTCCATGCGCAGCTGACGGATCTTGCCCTTGACCTGCGGATCACCTTCGGTCTGTTTATATTCTTCCTTGACCTCGCGCAGGGACATCTTCTGCTTGTTGAACCATTTGTTGCGCTGGTAGATGAAGTCGGCCGCGGCAACCACCGTCATCACAGCCAGCACGGCAGCCAGAAGCTGCAGGATCAGGATCCTTGCCTCCTCCAGGATGATGTTGGTATCGGCGAATACCATAACTTCCGCTTCGTCGCGGTGCGGCCACATCACCGCCACCATGATGGCGCCGACAACGGCGATCTTCACCATACCCTTGGCAAAGTTTACGAGGCTGTCGGCGGAAAACAGCCGCTTGAAACCGGAAGCCGGTGAAACCTTCGAGAATTTCGGCTTGATCGTTTCCGCGGTCAGCAGTGGCTGGTGCTGGACGAGATTGCCCGCCACAGCCATGATCACCAGCGCCAGCAACGGAATACCGACGATAAGAGCCACCGACTGCCCCGTGTCCCGCCACAGGGCTTTCAGCGCGTAGCCGTCCACCGCAATCTGGTGGGCATGCTCCATGTAGCCCTTCATCAACTCGCCCAGCGACACGGCGGTGCTGGGCGCGAAAATAGCAATCATCAGCGTCGCACCAGCCAGTGTGAACCAGGTGCTGACTTCCTGAGATTTCGGTACGTCCCCCTTGTCATGCGCCTCTTTCAGGCGCTTGTGCGTGGGGTCCTCTGTTTTTTCCGAGTCGTCGGTATCGTCAGCCATAGCGCAGCGCTACCCCACGATGAACTTGCCGAGCGATTCCTGAAAATGATCCAGATAGAACATCATCAGGGTTGCGATCAGCACCATGAGCAGGAACAGCCCGATCGCGATATTCACGGGCATGGCGATAAAGAAGATCTGCATCTGCGGCATCAGCTTGTTGAGCAGGCCAAGGCCGAAATAGAAAACCAGACCGACAACCAGAAAAGGCGCGCTCATGCGCACCGCGATGGAAAACACATGCGCAACGGTTTCCGTCGCGTTCTGTGAAAAGTCCCCGACCGGCGGAGCAAGGCCAGGCGGAAAGATCGTGAAACTGTCGTGGAGCGCCGCGATCACCAGGAAGTGGCTGTCGCTGACGAAGACCAGCGTAATACCGAGAATGGACAGGAAGTTGCCGAACAGCGCCCCCTGCTGGCCCTGGTTGGCGAAATCCGTTCCAAGCGCGAAGGCAAGGCCGGACTGGTTGGCCATGATCATGCCGGCGATCTGCAAGACGGACGTGATCATCTTGGCGCACAGGCCGATGCCGAAGCCGATGGCCAGCTCTCCGAACAGGAGTGCAATCATGCGATAGGTATTGGATGTCAGGTCGGCAGGGTAATACTGCGAGCCGACGGGGTAGAGAACAATCGTCAACGCCAGGGCAATGGTCAGCCGAAACCGTGTCGGGATCGTGCTTTCGCCCAGAGCCGGCAGCAACATGACCATCGTGCCCATACGTGCGAACATCAGCATGAAGATGGCTGCGATATTCGGCAGATAATCGAGCTGGATGGTCATGAAGGTCCACGTCCTAACCAGTGGTCAGGATCATTTCGGCAACCCTGCCCATGAAGGCCTCCAGAACCTGGCTCATGAAGGGCAGCGCAATCAGGATCGTCACGAAGATCGCGAGGATCTTGGGAACGAAAACCAGCGTCATTTCCTGGATCTGCGTCAGAGCCTGGAACAAGGCGATGACGACACCCACCAACAGACCGATGACCATGACCGGTCCGGCCACCAGGATCATGGTCCAAACGCCTTCACGGGCGAGATCGAGAACTTCACCAGCGGTCATCAAAGGCCCCCTTGCCGCATCGGATCAGATCGGCATCCGCATGATTTCCTCATAGGCGGAAATCACTCGATCGCGAACGGCGACCATCGTTTCAAGAGCAACTTCCGTTTCAGCGATCGCGGTGACAACGTCGACCACGTCAGCCTTGCCCTCGACAAGGCCGACAGCCTTGTCATCTGCGACACGGCCCTTGTCGACGACACCGCCGACAGCCTCTTCCACCAGCTTGGTAAAATCGAGACCGGCAGCTTCGGGAGCGCCCGCCTTGTCCTCGATCGCACGCGCCTGCTGCTGCAGCTTGGCGGCCATCTGGTAGGCATTATTTGCGATCGACGGAGTAGACATGACTAAGGCTCCCTTCCCGGATTAGGACTGCCGCTCAGGCGCGCAGGATATCGATGGTCCGCTGCAGCATCCGCCGCGTGGAATCGATGACGTTCAGATTGGCTTCATAGGATCGCTGCGCTTCGCGCATGTCCGTCGTTTCGATCAGCGTGTTGACGTTGGGCTGCAGCACGTAACCGTTGGCATCGGCCGCCGGGTGCCCGGGCATGTGCACCGAACGGAAGTCCGTGTTGTCTTCCGCGATCTTGCCCAGCTCGACCATATCAGCGCCCATTTCCCTGTCGAAATGGCTCTTGAAGGTCGGAATCTTGCGCCGGTACGGCAGTTCTTCAGGCGTCTTGGCAGTCGAGTTCGCATTCGCGATGTTCTCCGCGATGATGCGCATGCGCCCGTTCTGAGCTCTCAACCCGCTTGCCGAGATGAACAGGGATTTGATCAGGTCCATGTTATCGGTCCTCTAGCTTGTGCTGCCTTGCCTCATACACTCTTGGAAAGCGCGGTCCGGATCAGACCGAGCCCCTTGGTGTAAAGCGTTGTCGCAGCCTGGTAATCCATCTGGTTCTCGGTGATGTGCATCATCTGCTCTTCCAGATTGACGCTGTTGCCGCTCGGCGTGACTTCGAAGGTGTCGTCTTCCTCGATCTTGGCCGAACCGGTATTTCCCAGCTTCCCGGGAATGTGCCCGGCCACCGTCGTCGTCGTCGCCAGGTTCAGTGACTGCCGCCCGATGTGATCCTTGAAGGTATATTCCTTCACGTCCCGCGCCATGTATCCGGGCGTATCCGCGTTGGCGATATTCTGCGCCAGCACGCTCTGTCTCGTCTGGTGCCACTGCATCTTGGATTTCAATGCCTGGAACAGCGGCAGATCCGTTATGGCCATTCCGATTCACCATTCGTTAACCAACCCGGCAATGATTGCTGCTCAAATGGTTAATGAAAAGTTAACAGCCATTTACCTCTTCCGGCCCAAACCCTTCAAAAACCAGTGGAGGAGGCAACTTTCCTTTGCATTTCGCAAAAAGAGAGGCGCCGCCAACAGGCAAAATTTGCCTGCCTCTGTTAACTTTAAGTCCTAGAGAGATTCGAAGCAGATCAGCAAGCGGCTGAACCGGTACCGACGGGGCAAAACATTCCCGCCGCAACGGGGAAAAACAAAAAAGCCGAGAGGTTTGCGAGACAGGAGCCTTCACAGGCTCAACCGCCGGAATTACTGGGGATAAAGGCAAACCTCCCCAATTGAGGCAAAAAACCGGAGTAACCGGCACACGCGATCAAACCGCAAGCGGGGCGGCACGAGGGTAAGATGTATAACTGGATTGAGACCACATTCAACGTGAGCGGGGGCATCACGCAGGCTATTGCAGTCATCCTGGCTTTGGCCGTCGTGCTGCTGCTGTTCGGACTGTTTATTTTCATTCTGAAGCGCCTGATGGGGGCAAGTGCTCCACAAAGCCGCAACCGGCAGCCCCGGATTGCCATCATGGACAGTGCTTCTGTCGACGCTCGCCGCCGGCTGCTGCTCATTCGCCGGGACAACATCGAGCATCTCATCCTGGTCGGCGGCCCGAGCGACGTTGTGGTGGAACAGAATATCGTTCGCAACACCCCGCTGGCCCAGGCCCGGCCCGGACAGCCGTCTCCCTCGAACATGCCGATGCCGGTAAAGGCCGCAGTCGCCCCCGGACCGGAGATCCCGGCCCGGCCCGACGACTTCCTCGAAGAACAGGAAGTCGCAGCGCCCGCAGTCCAGGCACGTACGCCAGTTCCGTCTGCCGCGCCGATAGCGCAGCCGTCTCCACCGGCACCACAACAGGCTGCCCCGGCACCGCAACCTGCCACTCCGGTGGCACAGCCATCCGCACCGGCCTCACCTTCGTATCAGGCAGCAGCCACCCCGGTTGCCACGCCGGCAGCCCCCAGTGTGAGTTCGGCTGCACCGCAACGCAATTATTCGGAACCCGCTCCCTCCCGGCTTACCGCCACGCGTGCGGCCGAGAGTGCTCCGGCAACCGTGCAAGCCCCGACGCCCCCGGCCCAACAGGCAACGCCGCCCAAGACCACCCCCGACAAGCCGGAAAGCGGTGGAGGACTGGGCCGCGCGAGCGATCTGCTACGTGCGGCCACTCAGAACGGCTTCAACCGGGTCGCTACTAAACCAGCCGCTCCCGCGCCTGCTTCGCCGGAAGTTTCGCCTCCGCGAAGCACCGACGAAGGCAAGGTCGACATTGCAGCTGCCCTGGAAGCTGAGATGCAGGCAAGCGAACCTGCAACAACACCCGTAAAAGCGCCGGAAGTGCGCCCTGCCGTTCCGGCTCCCTCTGCGCCGCAGGAAAGCAAGACAGCTTCCACATTGAAGTCCCTGGCACGCCCCTTCACGGCCCGTGACCGGCCTTCCTATGGCGGTACGATCTCCCCGCCCGCTTCCGGACCGGCAGCACGTGCCAAAACCGCTCTCTTGAAGCCGGTTGAGCAGGTTCTGCCGGAGCACAAGGTGGAGCCGGTGCTCGTTGCCGCAACCTTGACCGCAGCATCCACACCTCAACAAGCCCCTGCGCAGGAAGCTCCGGCGGAAGAAAGCACGCCGAAACCGGACCAGCCCGCCGACCTCGGGCAGGCGACGGCAGACACGGCGGACGAAAACGTCCAGATGGCCGATGCACAACACTCTTCAAGCGATGTTTCAGAGCCCGAAGTGACTGAAGCAATCGAACCTGCCGACGTCACGGCGGATGATGAAGCCCGGACAGCGGCTTCCTTGGAAGAGGAAGGCGCCACAGCCGAAACGCAGTCGGTCGCAGAAGCCGCCCCTTCCAGGGAACTCTCGCTGGATATCGGCGATCTCCTGGAAGACGTGCCGGAAGCGCCCCCCCCGGCTCAGGACAAGCCCGAAGCGTCTTCCGCAGCGGAAATGCCAGCTGACGAGGCATCTGCCGACGAGGCTGAAGAGGCGCAGGAAGAATCCGCAAGCGCTACTGCAACGGTCGCGCCGTCTGCTGTGGCATCGGTAGCAGCCCCTGCCCCGGTAACCAGCGGTCCCGTGACGAGCTCTGCGCCACCGGTCAAGGCGCCTGTCAGGCCTTCTGCCGGTTTGGGCGACAGAAATCCCATCGAGGAAGAAATGGCGAAGATCCTCGACGAACTGGGTGGACAGTCAAACGGATGATGCGCTTGCAATCGCTCCTGCGGCCTGGCGGTCTGATCCGCCTGATGCTTTTGCTGACCGCATTGCTCGCGGTCCTGGCCGGACCGGCTGCTGCGCAGGAAATCTCGGTCGGTTTTGGCGATGACACCACCTTGACGGAACGCGCCGTCCAGATGGTTGTCCTTCTGACCATCCTGTCGCTGGCGCCTTCCATTCTCGTCATGGTGACCAGCTTCACCCGTATCGTGGTGGTGCTGTCGCTCTTGCGGTCTGCCATCGGCCTGCAGACGGCCCCGCCCAACATGGTGATGGTCAGCCTTGCACTGTTCCTGTCGGCCTTCATCATGATGCCCACCTTGCAGGCCTCCTATGATGCCGGCGTTCAACCGCTCATCGACGGGGACATAGAATTCGAGCAGGCCTTCGAGCGTGCCTCCGATCCGTTCCGGACGTTCATGCTGTCCCAGGTCCGCGAAAAGGACCTCGCCCTGTTCGAGGAACTCTCCGGCAGAGAAGAAGCACCGGAAGGCCCGGAAGACCTTTCCATGGCCACGCTCATTCCCGCTTTCATGATCTCCGAACTGCGACGTGCTTTCGAAATCGGCTTCCTGCTCTACCTGCCGTTTCTCATTATCGATCTCGTGATCGCATCCGTCTTGATGTCCATGGGTATGATGATGTTGCCGCCGGTGGTAATATCTCTCCCGTTCAAGCTGATCTTCTTCGTACTTGTCGATGGCTGGAATCTGGTGGCAGGCTCGCTGGTCAAGAGCTTCGGCGGCGGCTGAAACACCCGGCCAAGTCGTTAAAAGTAGAAGAAAATTAAGATAGGACTGTAATAGTTACAGCCGTGCGGGCCTGAACTGTGCCCCTTCGTTAATAGCGGCAGGACAGTGTTAAGAGAACAATTAGAACAGCTCGCCCGGATCAAAGAACCAGAGGCGAGATCAAAACTCATCCGTACGCTCGTCGGCGAATATGCGCGGTCGGAAGACCACGAGCCGACGGAGATGGAGCGGGAACTGTTTTCGCGAATTGTTCTCTCGGTTTTCGACCAGCTGGACCGCGCTGCACGCTACGAACTTGTCGTACGCCTTGCAAAAACCGATCGCATCATCCCCGACCTTGCGGACCGGCTCGCCCAGGAAGATTACGAGCTGTCGGAACCGGTGATCGAATGCTCGCCGATGATCAGCCAGAACGGTCTCATGCAGATCGCCAAGAACGGCGGCAATGACAAGCGCAAGTCAACGGCAAAGAGACCTGATCTTTCCGAAGAGATGACCGACACGATGATTGCGCGGGCGAGCCGGGATGTGGTCCACGAGCTCCTCCATAACATGGCAGCGCCCTTTTCCGTTCGGGGCACACTGGC
Source organism: Labrenzia sp. R5_0 (assembly GCF_017743835.1). Classification (NCBI taxonomy): domain Bacteria; kingdom Pseudomonadati; phylum Pseudomonadota; class Alphaproteobacteria; order Hyphomicrobiales; family Stappiaceae; genus Labrenzia; species Labrenzia sp. R5_0. The sequence goes on from NZ_JAGHRK010000002.1 coordinate 412,255, forward strand.
CTTGCTGATCTTTGCAAACACGGAAGCAGACGTGCTCGCCGGCATTGCAAGGCGTGCACTGGAAGACGAAGAGTTTCTCCAAACCCAGATGGACATTCTCGAGACCAACTGTCCGCTGATCCCGCCTCCTCTCAAGAAGGCACTTGAAACCGGCGAACTGCAGCGCCTGGCGAAGACCATCGAAGAGCGACACGACGGCAGCATCGACCTCGATGGCATCACCTATTCGCGCCACGAAGCCAGCATCCAGATTGCCAACGGCGAGCTGTCCTTCGATGCAATCCTGCGGACGCTGTTCGAAGAAGGCCGCCTTGATGCGGCTATCTGGCTGATCAGCCGCAAGATCAACCTCGCCGACGAGGTTGTTTCCGACACGCTGAAATCCGATGCGGATGGTGCGATCATGCGCCTGATGCTGCAGACCGGCATTCATGAAAAGACCTATCGCGACTTCCTGAAAGCACGCTGCGAGTGGCTGGACCGAAGCACGCGGTCCATTCCCGAACTCGTCATGCGCTACAAGTCCGAACTCAAGAAACCGCATAAGAACCCGGGTCAGCCGCCGTCTCAGTCTCTTCTGAAGGCAGTCACCTGACACGAGTGCGTGGTCAGCCCGCCGCCCTCGGCAAAGTCACGATGCCAGAAGATTTCTGTCCAGAAATGTCAGCAGGTTCTCGTGATGCAGGTTTTCTGCAGCACTGGTCGGGATATGGTCCTGACCTTCGTAGATATGAACCTCCGGCTTCCGGCCATGGGCAAGAAGCCGCCCTTCCAGACGCTTTGTCATGGCCACTGACCAGACCCGGTCGGCCGACCCGTGGCTCAGGAAAATCGGTCCGTCATAGCGCTCTATTTCGATCTGTTTCGTAGGAAGAAGGTTTTCGGAAGACCCGCGCCAGGACCATGCCCGCTCACCGGGGTCCCATGGCTGCCAGCCTGGATCTCCAGCGTCGCGGTAAGCCTTGCTGTCGAACGCCCCGCACACAACGTCTGGCGGACTGTGCACAGCCACCGCGTCAGGCAGGCCGTCAAGACCTTCCTCCGCCATCAGGGCTGTCAGCAAAAGGGCATGTTCAGCCCCCCGCGACACGCCGTAGAATGCCGCCTTATCACCAACGGCCTCAAATGCACGCAGCGCCCGGAAGGCTTCCAGACTTCTGTCCAGTGACACGTTTTCAATGCTGCCGGCATTCCAGGCATTGCCCCCCTTCGAATAGCCGAAAGGAAAGGCCAGGTAACCATGTGCTGCCAGGAGCACCGCATTTCGATGGCTCCAGCCTGACCATGCCCCCTCTGAGCCATGAAACACCATGACGGCAGGAAAGGGTCCCTCGCCTGCAGGACCGTAGGTCGTGCCCCATTCCGGGATAAGACGCCGGACGATTTTCAAGGACATTAAGACGTTCCTTTGTTCCGGTGTTCCAACGCCATCGAACCGACACCTCCACCGCTGCAAAGCGGAAAGGTGGGGCCATGAGGCCGGATAATCAGGTTCTTTGTGAGAACGTGCTGCGGATAGCGACACGTGTGGGAGGGTGAACGACCGCAACTGAACAGGAGTTGGCACCGGTGCGCAAGAGGCAAAACCCTGCAACCGGACAACCTTCACACAGCGTCAGCTTCAGCCGGCGTTTTCTTCCGCGACGGGCGCAGCGGCAGACTGATCCGGGCTGCGATCGGGAGACATGTACTGACGCCGGTATTCTTTCAGGAAGGTTTCCAGTGAATCGACATCGGCAAGCCTGTTGGCGACTTCGAGGAACTCGACACCCTGCGCCTCGATCGGCCTGGTCACGACCTCAAAGGACATTGCCTCGGGGCTGTCGGACATCTTGGACATGTACTTTGTCTGCAGGCGTTCCAGGCTGAGTTGGTCGCCCGCCAGCGAATAGGCGATGGCCGCCCGCAGGATGTCGCGGCGTTCAAGATCATCTAGCGGAATGTTGTCGGACCAGCGCGAGCCATGCATCGCTTCGAGCTGTTCACCCGCATCCCGCCAGCTTTCGGCTGCCCAGAATGTATCTGCCCTCAACCGATCGACATCCGAGCCGCGCATGTTGCGAACCAGTTCCAGGGCAAGATCCGGGCGCCCGCTTTCGGTCAGGGCACGGGCTTCAACGATGTTGCGCTGACGCTCCAGGGTCGACGGAAGGCTCGCCTGCCGCGTCCGGTTGAGCACCCGCAGTGCTTCTTCAGCCTTGCGATCCATCAGGTAGATCGCCGCAAGATCCGCTGCAATCTGTGCCCGCGCTGCACCTTTCAAGCGGTTGTCAACCTGATGGCGCAGCAACTCGGTTGCCTGGTCCAGCAAGTCGACTTCAACCAGTCTCTTGGCCAGAAGGCGGACCATCTCGTCCCCCTGACGACCGATCGGCACAAGTTCGCGGAAATCATAAAAGAGTGCCAGCGCCTTCACCGGCTGCATCTCGTCCGCCTTGCCGTCCAGGAACAACGCGTTGAAGAGGCCGTTCATCTCTTCCTGCAGCAGCCGCGTGGTATCCGCATCGGGTTCAGCCTGAACGGCCGATTTCATGGCTTCGAACGCTTCACGGTACTGGCCCTGCTCGGCATAGAGCTGTGCCAGGAACCTCAATGTCTTCAATTCGATTTCATCACCACGCCAGGACGTTGCCAGCCCGGCAAGCTGATCGATGGCCTGCTCCATGTTGAGTTCGCCATCCCTGTAACGGATCCGGAGCGCGCGGTATTCCGCTTCGGCTGCCCGCGGCCGGTCATCGGACCTGGTCACGAGATCGAACACGGTCAAGGCTTCCTGCGACCGGCCGGAGGCATCGGCAACGCGGCCACGCAGGATATCGTAACGGGCAGCCTGCGTCCGCGTCACTTCGGCGGGCTCGATCTCGGCCAGCACGCTGTTGGCAACACCGAAATCATTGACCTCGACCATGGCCTGTGCGGCGGCGAGCTTGAATTCTGTCTGGATGGCTTCCGGGTAGTTGCCGACCACGGCACGTCCGCGCGGCATGGCAATACGGGCGGACGTCCAGTTACCCAGCTTCACATCAACAATCGTCTGCCAGACAGCAGCATCGGGGCTGTTCTTCAGGTCTGGTCGGTTCAGATGCGCATAGGCCGCGTCGGGCCGGTTGGCCAGGGTTTGGGCCGCCCCCATCATCAGATTAAAGGAACTGTCTTCGGCAAGTGCCGGCTCTTCTTCCAGCGCAAGCTTCATCAGCCCCAGCGCTTCCTGCGCAAACTGATGCGCCAGATAGAACCGCGACAAAGCCATCAAGGGCTTGCGACGCTTGCCTGTCGGCGACTTAGCCAGCTTGTCCTGCAGCTCCAGCAGGCGGGTGCGGTAAGCCCCCGGACCTTCGGTGCTCAGGGAAACGAACTCGATGAAGTTGCTGTCTTCCGGATCAACGATTGTCTGGCTCGATCCGGATCCGCCTCGCAGATGCTGGCTGGAAAGCGCAAGACCGCCTTCCTTTTCGATGATCACGTCATCTCCAAGGATCTTCATCTTCAAGCCGTCAGACTTCGGCACGACGGCAATGCCCTGCGCGGAACTCAGGGCGTCCAGATCGACAAACGTCTGAGGCTTCAACAGACCGCGTGGCGGACCGAAGCCGGTGACGAGAGATATCGTGTCGCCAACGAACGGGTCGGTAATCTGACGAATGTTCTGCGGATCCTGATAGAGCACACGCAGCACGGAGCCGCCATCGCCTCGCACAGTCCGTTCCAGCTGCAGCGGAATGGAGGGTTCCAGGATCAGGTCGCCGATAACGAGCGACCAGGCATTGCCGTCAACACCCACCGTCGCCAGTACAGGATCGGTCATGTCCATCCGCAGGATCTGGTAATCGTCGAACTGCTGAACCTCGATAGTTTCCGCCGTTTCGGCCAGCGCCGAGACCATCCCCCGGGTGTCGATCGTGGCATCGGTATCGAAGATCAGCCAGATGCTGTCATTGCGCCGGAACACCGCGCTGGAAACTGGCTCGGAGAACGGAAACACAACGCGGACCGTGTTACCTATGCGCCGGGCTTCAGCAGAAACGAAATTGCGCACTTCCTCAGCGAAGTTTTCCGGCGGCTGCTCCGGTGAGGGACGCCCCTGGTTCAAATCCTGACCGCCGTTCGCGCGCCAGGTTTCCGGTGCTGATTGCTGCGTGCCGGGAAGCTGGATCCCGGCTGGAACGTCGCCGCTACCAAGCGTCGGCGTGTTCAGGATCTGCACTGGCGTTGCGCCATACGGCGCATTCGGCTGGCTACCCCGGTTGATTGTGTCGACCTGCTGCAGTGTCGGAATGCCGTTGTTCTCGGGCGCGGCTTCCTGCTGCTGGTCGCCGATCTGCTGCGTGGACAAGTCCAGCATCGGCGCTTCCCGGACGATTTCCTCATCCTCCGGCAGCACTTCGTTCAACGGCAAAGCACCGGGCTCAGCCTGGGCAACGGTTACCAGACCAGCGTTGGATGAGGCAACGGCGTCGTTCCCGTTGGTTACTTCGGCCGCGGGAATGGCCGCTGTCGTCAGCAATTCAGCTGCGCCATCAGCCGAAATCGGCAGGACAGCGGCAGCAAGCTCTGGTGCAGGAAGCGTTTCGACCGCCAAGGCGGTCGGAGTGACGTCAACACCAGCGGCAGCGATCTCGGTCCCGCTACCAGGCCCTGGCAGCGCTTCTTCCCCGACCAACGGTTTGATGCGCGGGACCATGGCAAGCTGAGTTTCGGCCGGAGCGTTCGCACGACCGGCTTCCGGATCGGGCTCGGCCGACAGCGCGGCTGACTGATCAGAATTTTCAACGGCTGACGGCTGTGGTGCTTGCGGTGCCTCGGCCCCCTCATCCGTCTTGCCGCCTCCCAGCGGAACAATCGTATAGGCCGGCGATTCATCGGCCTTGGATTCCTTCAGGACCCCGCCTCCGCTCACCGTGCTCCCGCCGGACGTCGGATTCCCGCGCGGGTTCTTGACCTCACGCGTGTCGCGCAGGCCTGGCGCGGTAATCATGTCCTTGCGGTTTTCGTTGTCCTCGACGGAGAGTTCCTTGTTGATCAGCGCATTTGCCGGATCATTCACTTCCATGTTTTCCGGCGTCACGTCGATAACGTAGGTCTGTTCCTCCCGGAACGCCCGAATGTCGACTGACGGCTCGACGCGCATAAGAAATTTCAGCTTGCCCTGGTCAAGGAAGGAGGTCGCGTCGATCACCCCTTGGGGCAGATGCGCGCGCAGGTGGGCAATGTCCAGCTGTGCCGGGTGGTTGAACGTCACCTTGATGATGTCGTTTTCGCGCACGAAAGCGGTGTCGAACTTGATCGACCAGTCGAACACCAGACGGGTGAATGTCGGATGCTCACCCACATGCAGCGTCACCTCCGGCCCTTCCTGAGCCTTGAGTCGCGCCTGTTCGAGGGCACGAACCTTGCGCATCGCCTCTTCGGCACGCTTTGCAAGATCACGCACGACATCGTCGGGAAGTCCGGGCGGCAAGCCCTGCCAGTCCATCGGCAGGATATCGACAAACAGCTTTTCGCCGGCCTCCAGAGTATTGATCTGGAACTGGTTCTTCAGTGCAAAGCGGATGGCACTTCCGTCCGGATCTCGCCGGGCGATGGTCACGTAGTCGCCCAGGTCCAGCGGAACATCGTCAACGTTGATGTCGATCGGATCTTCAAATGAAATCCGCAGGACCCCGCCTGTGATGACCGCATCATAGATCGGAAGCAGCGTGCGGTCCTTGAACGTCAGGACGATACGGCCATAACCCTCCCCCGGAGAAACGGTCAGATCAACCGGTTCCAGATTGTCGGATTGGGCCAGGGCGGCACCCGTGACCCAGGCCAGAACAAGCCAGAACGAAACCAGCAGGCGCGCGAAAACTCGCACCCTGTCCGAAAACGCGGGAGTTCCGCCGGTCTGGGATGTCAGGAACGGTCCTGGCAAGATGTTCTGTCCTCGGATGACGCCAACACACTATTGTTAGTCAGGTCTTGTTAACGTGCCCTTACGCGATACGCCGAAATCCGGTCTTCTCGGTCAGTTTGACGGAATTTTCGGCAAGGCCTCCGGCGCTTGCGCCTGTGCCTGCACCGGTTTTGTGTCCGCTGAGGGCAACGGAGAGGCGTTCGCGATTGCCACTGTCATGCGCTCGGCCGCTTCGGGATCCATTTTCCCGAGGATATCTGCCATCTTTCGAGGTTTCATCTGGCGCACCACCTTCAAAAGGACCGGCAGGCTCAAGCGGTCGAAGATCCGGGCGGCATCTTTCGGCTTCATGCTTTCGTACATGGTCACGAGGCCGGCAATTTCGTTTTCTTCCTGCTCCTGCTTCTGTCCAACAGCTGCCTCAATGCGCTCTTCGAGCTTCTTCAGTTCATCAACGCGCTTTTGAATGCGCTCTTCGGTGGCCTGCAGAAGCTTTTCACGCAGGTCCAGCTGGCCTTCATGCTCCTGCAGAGACTCGCGCCGTCTGCCAAGACTTTCCAGAACAGCGCGCTCCGCGGCCGAACCACCGATTTCAAGACTGTCCGGCAGGGCCGGCTGGTCGGGCAGCCCGCCCCCCGGCGGCGGTGGTGGCGGCGGACCATCCGCGGCCATTTCAGCCGTTGGGTCAGCCATGTCACCGCCGTCAGCCCCCGGCGTTTCCTGTGCGACTGCGCCATTGATGGGCAGGTTGCCGCTTTGCGGGCCCAGCGCGAAGCCAAGCAGCTTCAGGGCCAGCAGAGCGCTTGCCGAAACACCCAACAAAGGCAGCAGTCTCAAGTTCATGCAGCAGCACCGTTCCGTTTACGGAATTGTTCCAGCCGCGCAGTGGCTTCCGCCGCAGCACTGCGAATGTCGGAAGCCCGGCTGCTCCTGCGGCGCTCCGGTTCCACGGCCGGAGCTGCCTGGCCATAGCCTGCAGCCTGTTGCGCGTATTGTTGCGGTTCCGGTTGCGGCTGAGCCGCATAAGGATCGCTCCTCGTCACCGCCTCGCGCTGCGGTGCAGCCGAACGGGCCGCCTCCGCAATCTGCGAAATCCGTGTGAATACTATCTCACCTTCGCCGACTTGTTCGGCAAGAGTGTGAGACATGGTTTCCGCTTGCTTAAGACGGCTGCCAAGTGTCTTGTCAGCCTCCGCGGCGGTCGTCTTCAGACCGAGGATGGCACGCTCGGCAATTTCCGTGGCCGTCATGAGCTCCGAAATGGTTGCACGCAGCACTTCTTCGTCGGCCCGCAAGCGCTGCAGACGGCGGTTCAGCGTGAAGCAGTAGCCGATGGTAATCACCAGAAGAACCGCAACCAGTCCTTCAATGATCATTCCGAGTGGCAAAGTGCTCATTGGTCCCCCATTTCGCTTTGCATGGCGCGCTCGAAGGCGGCCAGCGTCATTTTTGGCTTGCGCAAATTCTTTGCGACACGGATGGCAATGGAATCCTCCACCTTGCCGAGCGTTCCCTCGGTCAGTGGAATGTTGCCGCATTTGATCGTCACCGGATCGGTCGGTTCCTTGTCGAAGACGAGCGTCTGGCCGACATCGAGGCTGAGCACCCGTCCGAGCGGCAGATAGGTCTCGTAAAGAACCGCATCGACCTCGACTTCCGCGGCATGAATTTCGGTCGCCAAATGGCCTTCCCAGATCGGATCCCGGCCGAATTTTTCCCCCATGAACATCTGCAGAAGCAGATCGCGGATCGGCTCCAGCGTTGCATAGGGCATCATGATTTCGACGGACCCGCCCCGGTCTTCCATGTCGATTCTGAGCTCGACGAGAATGGCGGCGTTTGCGGGCCGGGAAATCGCGGCAAAGCGCGGGTTCGTCTCAAGACGTTCCAGGTTGAAATGGACCGGAGAAAGCGGCGCGAAGGCGTGCTCGGCATCCTGAAGGATCAGCGCCACCATCTGCTGGACCAGACCGGTCTCGATCGTGGTGTAGGGCCGGCCCTCGACGCGCACGGCCGATGTCCCCCGACCTCCACCAAGAAGCACGTCGATAATCGAATAGATCAGGCTGGATTCAACGGTGATCAGACCAAACCCGTCCCATTCCTCGGCCTTGAAGACACCGAGAATGGCCGGCAGCGGGATGGAATTCAGGTAGTCGCCGAAACGAACGGAGCTGATGGAATCGAGCGACACTTCCACGTTGTCGGACGTGAAGTTGCGCAAGGACGTGGTCGTCAGACGCACAAGACGGTCGAACACGATTTCGAGCATCGGCAGACGCTCGTAGGATACCATTGCCGAGTTGATCAGCGCGCGGATGCCGCTCTGGTCGCCAGCAATCGTGTCCTCGATGTTGAAGCCGAGGAGGTTGTCGATTTCTTCCTGGTTCAGGACACGGTCAGCACCGCGCGTGGCATTTTCAAGGTCCGGTTCGCTGTCGTCGATCATGGCTGCCCATTGGGCCGCCATGTCGTCGGAACTGCCGGCGCCCTGCTCCTCTAGAGCAGCACCCCACGCCGCGGCGAGATCTTCGTCGTCGTCGCTGCCGGCACCCTGCTCTGCAAGAGCGGCGCCCCAGGCATCGGCCATGTCCTCTTCGGACAGGTCGTCATCGTCGTCGATATCAGCCATTCACAAAGTCACTGGACAAGGATTTCCTTGAACAGCACCCCTTCAACTTTCGCCGGATAAACCGACAGATTGATCCGTCTGAGCAATTCTTCCTTCAGGCGGAACAAACCGGCAGACCCTTCCAGGTCCGCAGGGCGAAGCTCGCGCAGATAGATCTGAAACGCATCCAGGATGCGCGGCAGATACGGCTGGATCTGGTCGATCATCGCACGGTTCTCGACTTCCAGGGCAATCCTGACCTTCAGATAGGTCGTGCGCCCTTCCGTCGCCAAATTCACCGTCATTTCCGGAAGGTCATAGAAGACCACCGGTTTTTGCACTTCCTGCGGCGCTTCCGTCTCTCCGGGAACCGGTGCCGGTGCACTCGATCCCATCAGGAAATAATAGGCCGCCCCACCCGCGGCGAGCAGAACCACCAGACCGATGCCGCCGAACAGGATAAGCTTCTTCTTGCGGCCACCGCCACCAGCTTCAGCTCCATCCTCGCCGTCTTCTCCGGCTGCGGCGTTTTCGTCTGTCATTCCGCACTCCGATCTGCAGGCGCTCGCGCGCGCTTATTTATTACTAAAGAGTTAATGGTTAACGAATGGTTACCGAGCCATTAACGCGAGTCACCGGGCAAAAATTGCCAAGTGGTTAACTTCTGCCGGAATCTCTTGCCGCGTGCACCCGCCCCTTTTGATTTTTACCCAGATTTCCCAAGGATTTAAAAACTGGCACGCCTCGTGCATTAACCTTAACGAGCCAGCGGATCTGGGGAGATCGGCCGGCTTACTCGGGGAGCACGAAGGGAACCGTTCACTATGGAGAACGCTCAACTAGTTGCCTTATCAAGGCAATCGATCCTGCGGAACCATCTGGATGTGATCGCCAACAACATGGCGAACATCAATACGTCCGGGTTCAAGTCGCAGAATCTGCATTTTTCGGAATACATCATGCCGGTGGCAGACGGCTCGGCTTTTGAGCCGCAGGACCGCGCCATTTCCTATGTCGACATGTTTACGACACGGACCGACTTCACGCATGGCCCGATCAAGATGACGGGTAACGAATTCGACCTGTCCCTCAACAGTGATGGTTTTTTCGCGGTCCAGATGCCGGACGGTACCGAAGCCTATACGCGCAGCGGCGCGTTCAGGCTCGACTCGACCGGCCAGCTGATCTCGGCGGACGGCAGCCCTGTCATGACCGACCAGGGTCCGATCTCCTTCAACGAACAGGATGGCCGCGTCGAGATTGCCCAGGACGGCACGATCTCCACCCGTCTGGGCATTCGCGGCCGCATCAAGGTCGTCGACTTCGAAGACGTTCGGACGATGGAGAAGATCGGCAACACGATGTTCAAGGCTGATAACCCGATACCGGCCCAGGAAGTCCGCATGGTGCAGGGCGCCGTCGAAGGCTCCAACGTCTACGGCATCACGGAAGTCACGCGCCTCATCGAAGTGACGCGCGCTTACGACTCCACTTCCAAGATCGTGAAAGACCTGGATGAGTTGCGCCGGCAGGCGATCTCCACTCTCGGCAAGATTCAGGCCTAAGCGCCTTTAAGGGATCACTACCATGAAAGCACTTCATATCGCCGCAACTGGCATGAAGGCCCAGGAACTGAACGTCGAAGTCATTTCGAACAACGTCGCCAACATGCGCACGACAGGCTTCAAGAAGCAGCGGGCCGACTTTCAGGACCTGCTCTACCAGAACCTGCGTCGCATGGGCACGGAAACATCGGATTCCGGCACCATCGTCCCGACCGGTATCCAGATCGGTTCCGGCGTAAAGATCGCAGCCACCGGCCGCATCATGTCCCAGGGCTCTCTCGAGCAGACCGGCAAGGAACTGGATCTGGCCATCCGCGGCGAAGGCTTCTTCCAGATCGACATGCCGGACGGAACCACGGCCTATACCCGTGACGGTTCCTTCGAGCGCGATGCCAACGGGCAGCTGGTGACCATCGACGGCTATTCCGTCAATCCGGGCATCACCATTCCGCAAACGGTCAAGGACGTCACGATTTCCAACACCGGTGTCGTTCAGGGTGTCGACCAGGGCGGCAATACTGTTCAGCTCGGCCAGATCCAGCTTGCCCGTTTCGTCAACAAGGCTGGTCTCGAAGCCATTGGCGACAACCTCTACCTGGAAACAGACGCCAGCGGCGCACCCGATACCAGCAATCCGGGCGACGAGAGCTACGGCACGGTGCAGCAGTATTTTCTTGAAATGGCCAACGTGGATGCAGTCACGGAAATCGCCGACCTGATTTCCGCACAGCGCGCCTATGAGATGAACTCACAGATCATCCAGGCAGCCGACGAGATGTATTCCACCACCACGAACCTCCGCTAAGACCGAGGCTTGAGACGATGATGAGACATCTGCTGAAAGTCGGGTTGCTGCTGGCGGGCTTGCTGTCCCTGCCTGCCCTGGCGGACGAAAAACCCGTGCTCCGGTCGCAGGTCATGACCCTGTCGGACATCGTGACGGTAGGCGACTTCTATTCCAATGCCGGGCTGCTGGCATCCAAGCCGCTGTTCCGTTCACCGGATATGGGAACCTCCGGCAATGTGCCCGCGGATGTCGTCGCCGAACGCGCTCGCGCGGCCGGCCTCGAGACGGCCGGCACCGATGGCCTGCGAACCGTCGTCGTCTTTCGCGGGGCAACAAGGCTGAACCGGGACCAGCTTGCCGGCCTTGCCCGCAAGGCTCTGGCAGACCGCAATGCCGGCATTGATCCCGAGCGCCTGGATATCCGCTTGCTGCAGGCGCCGGATCAGGTTCTCGCCGACCCCAAGGTACACGACCCGATCCGCATCGACCGGGTAGAATGGTCCCAGTCGAACGGCCGCTTCACCATCCACGCAGCCGTCGCGGTCGAGTTCGGAACCGAGCCTCTGACCCTGACCGGTGTTGCGACGGAAATGGTCGATGTGCTGGTTCTGGTGCAACCCGTGCGCCGGGGCGACATTGTTCGTGAAGAAGACCTGAACATCATTCGCGAAGCCCGCACCAAGGTACCGGCAGGTGCCCTCACCGAAATGGAAGACATTGTCGGCAAGCAGGCCCGCACCACCTTGCGTGCGAATTCGCCCCTGTCCCGAAATGACGTCCAGCGCCCGATCCTGATCGAACGCGGTGAGAAGATCACTGTCACCTATGTCATGCCGGGCATGAAGCTGACTTCACGGGCCCAGGCCATGGATACCGGCGCCAAGGGCGACGTGATCGACGTCATGAACCTGCAGTCGCGGCGCATCGTGCCGGCGACGATTACCTCCCGCGGCCAAGTACGCGTTCACGCCGCCAATCCGATTGTTGCAAGCTTGAACAGCGAGAAAAATTAAATGCTGAGCACCTTTCCCAGACACCTCCTGGCAAGCATCGCCCTTTCCGCCCTCGCCGCGGGGTGCGGCACTGCCGACAAACTCGCGAATGTTGGCCAGCAGCCAGCCCTGAACGCCATTCAGGATCCGACCACCACTCCGGGTTACCGGCCCGTGCAGATGCCCATGCCGGAACCGCAGCAGGCCCATTACAATCCGAATTCGCTGTGGCAGTCCGGCAGCCGCGCCTTCTTCAAGGACCAGCGCGCCAGCCAGGTTGGCGACATCCTGACGGTCGTCGTCACCATCGACGACCAGGCCGAGATCGACAACAAGACCGAGCGGAGCCGGTCTGAGTCCAGCGGTGCCGATGTTGGTGGCGCACTCGGAACGGCAATCGACACCATCTTCCTGCCGGCAAGTTCTGCCGCCAGCGACCTTGCCAACGTCAACAGCAACTCCAGCTTCTCGGGCGACGGCAGCGTTGACCGCAACGAAGTCCTGCAGACCACCGTCGCCGCCGTGGTGACCCAGGTTCTGCCGAACGGCAACATGGTGATCGAAGGCCGTCAGGAAGTTCGTGTGAACTTCGAAGTCCGCGAGCTGATCGTCGCCGGCATCGTCAGACCTGAAGACATTACGTCGGATAACCGCATCGCCAGCGAGCAGATCGCCGAAGCGCGGATCGGATATGGTGGCCGCGGCCAGATTACCGATGTCCAGCAGCCACGGGTCGGCAACCAGGTGCTGGACATCCTGCTCCCCTTCTGATCCCAAACCTTTCACAGTCCCCCGGCCGAATCCGGCGACGCGTTCTAGAAGCGCCGCCGGCCCGGCTGATGACGGGCACGATGTCTCGCTCCCCGAGCATCGTGCCCGTTCTCATTTCCAGGCCGGAAAAGACCGTTTAGGGTGTGGCCCGTTACCTGATTTGTCGCTCATTCCGGAAGACCCTACCGCGTGACCACCACCCTCATCGTTCTCGCCCACCCTGCTCAGACTTCCTTCAACGCTGCCTGGGCACGCGCAACCGAAGCCGCGTGCCGAGCTGAAGGCGATGAGGTGCTTTGGTCAGATCTCTACCAGCTTGGCTTTGATCCGGCGGAGCGCGCAGCGCACTATGCAGAGGAGATCGTCACCGAACCTTATGACGTCCTGAAAACGCAGGAAGCGGCCTCGAAAACCGGAAACCTTCCCGCGGTCATTACGGAAGAAGTCGAGAAGCTGCGCCTGGCGGACCGGATCGTGTTGCATTTTCCGGTCTGGTGGTTCGCCCCACCTGCCATCCTGAAGGGCTGGTGCGAGCGCGTTCTGGCCAACGGCGGCCTGCACGACACTTCCAACCGTTTCGATACCGGCCATTTCAGGAACAAGCCGGTTCTTTTCTGCGTCACGACCGGATCCAAGGCGAGCGAAAGTGCCCACAACGGCAAGGAAGGCGACATTCAGATGCTGCTTTGGCCGCTCGCCTACACACTGCGCTATCTGGGTTTCGATGTTCTGGTTCCCAGGATCGTCCACGGTGTTCACGGTTATCACAAGGGGGCGGCACGGGAAGACCTGGTAACGCGACTTCAAAACGAGATCGAAGGCCATCGGGAGACGATCGCAAGGTTCGCAACGCTGCCGAAGATCAGCTTCAATGCCGACAGCGAATTCGACCGCGCCGGCACCCTTAGCCCGGGTGCGCCATCTCACAGCCACTTCATCCGGCACGACCCCTGATTTTGCGGCAACCGGAAAAGACGAGACCGGATTTGTCCGCCCCCACCCCTCTTTTTCCTGTATCTGCCGGATGACGCTACCGCTTTTTCGGATAGAATGTCGGTAATCTTATATTGGCCCAGCGGGGATTCGATGCGCCTCCTTTCTGCATTCGTCTTTGGTTTTGTTCTTCTGTCCGCACCTTCTGCCTGGAGTGCAAGCTGCGGCAATGGCCCGGGTGGTTTTGAAGCCTGGAAACAGTCGTTCATTGCAAATTCCCAAAGCTACGGCCTCAAGAAAAGGGTCGTTGAATCGTCCCTCAAGAACGTGAAATACAACAAGAAGGTGGTCTCGCTCGACCGGAACCAGAAATCCTTCAAGCTCAGCTTCAACCAGTTCTATGCCAAGCGGGTCAACAACGCGATGATCCGGCGGGGCAAGCAGCTCGGCAAGACCTACGCCCGCATCTTCCGTGGCATCGAAAAGAAATACGGCGTTCCAGCACCTGTTCTGCTGGCGATCTGGGGACTTGAAACCAACTACGGCAGCTTCTCCGGCAACATGCCGGTCCTGCAATCCCTTGCCACGCTGGCCTATGATTGCCGCCGGTCCGATTTCTTCACCGCCGAACTGGTCGCCGCGCTCAAGATCGTGCAGGGCCGTGACATGCAGCCGGCCGAAATGAAGGGTGCCTGGGCCGGCGAACTCGGCCAGACCCAGTTTCTCGCCACCAGCTATGTCCGTTATGCGGTCGATTATGACCGCGACGGCCGCAAGGACCTGATCCGCTCCATTCCGGATGTGCTGGCTTCCACCGCAAATTATCTTGCCCAGAAAGGCTGGCGCCGCGGCCAGGGCTGGGGCCCGGGCACTGCCAATTACAACGTTCTCAAGCAATGGAACAAGGCCAGTGTCTACGTGGAAACGATCTCGGTCATGGCAGGCCAGATCAGCGAGTAGACCCCGCTCGACGCCCCATAAACCTGCTTGACAAAACTGACGATCCGGGCAGCAATTTGCGTCATACGGTTGTAATCCTCGCGGACCAAAACCGTGTGCCGCGGAAACATGCCGCCCGGCGGGCACCGACAGCTGTCGGTCCGGCTCGCGCTGCTCCGCAAGGCTAAACGACACCAATCGCCGAGCGACCGAACAGGAGCTATTTCATGTCCAGTATCAAAGACTTTTCGATTTCACGGCGCACCCTTTTGATGGGCGCGGCGGCAACTGGCTTCACGGCAGCTCTGCACCCCTATTCGGTTCTGGCCAAGGAAGGTACGGCTCACCTTCGCCTGATGGAGACCACGGACCTCCATGTCCATGTTTTCCCTTACGACTATTACAGCGACAAACCTGTCGACACCGCCGGTCTCGCCCGGACAGCCACACTGATCCGCGATATACGGAACGAGGCGACAAACTCGGTTCTGGTCGACAATGGCGACTTTCTGCAAGGCAACCCGATGGGGGACTATGTCGCCTATGAACGCGGCATGAGCGAAGGCGACCTGCACCCAGTCATCAAGGGCATGAACGTCCTTGAATTCGACGCGGCAACACTCGGCAACCACGAATTCAACTACGGCCTGGACTTCCTGATGAAGGTGCTGGCCGGTGCCAATTTCCCCGTCGTCTGCGCCAATCTTGTCAAGGGCAGCACGCTGGCCGGCAACGCACGAGACGACGCCCTTTTCCTGAAGCCCTACGTGATCGTTGAAAAACAGGTCACCGACGGTGCCGGCAAGTCCTATCCGATCAAGATCGGCTTCATCGGCTTCGTGCCACCGCAGATCATGAACTGGGACCGCCGCCACCTGGAAGGCAACGCCAATGCGCGTGACATTATCGAAACCGCCAAGGCCTTCGTCCCGGAAATGCGCGAACAGGGCTGCGACCTTGTAATCGCCCTCTCCCACTCGGGGATTGACGCCAACGATTATTCGGAAGGCATGGAAAACGCCTCCCTGCACCTTGCCGGCGTGGACGGGATCGACGCCGTCTTTACCGGTCACCAGCATCTGGTCTTCCCCGGTCCCCAGTATGAGGGACTGCCGGGTATCGACAGCGAGAAAGGCACGTTGTTCGGCAAGCCTGCCGCGATGGGCGGTTTCTGGGGATCGCATCTGGGCGTCATCGACCTGATGATCGAGCGCGACGGCAACGGCTGGCGTGTCGCTAATTTCATGACCGAAGCACGCCCGATCTACGAAAAAGAAGGTCGAACCGTGACACCGCTGGTGGAGAGCCAGCAGGATGTACTCGATGCAGTGAAGGAAGATCACGAGGCAACCCTTGCCTATGTCCGCCGCCCCGTCGGCAAGACGTCGGCTCCCTTGCATTCCTATTTCGCCCTCGTGGCCGACGACCCAAGCGTCCAGATCGTTTCAAAGGCGCAGATCTGGTACATCGAACAGATGCTGAAGGGTACGGAATGGGAAGGCCTGCCGGTACTTTCCGCAGCAGCGCCTTTCAAGGCCGGCGGTCGTGGCGGCCCGGACTACTACACCGATGTTCCGGTCGGCGATGTCGCCATCAAGAACGTGGCCGATCTCTACCTGTATCCGAACACCATTCGCGCGGTCGCCATCAAGGGCAGCACGGTGAAGGAATGGCTGGAACGTTCAGCCGGAATTTTCCGGGAAGTCGAGCCGGGCAAGGCCGACCAGACACTGATCAACCCGGAGTTTCCAAGCTATAATTTCGATGTGATCGACGGTGTCACCTACCAGATAGACCTGAGCCAGCCATCGAAATATGACGCGAAAGGCGAAGTCCTCAATCCGGACGCCAGCCGCATCGTGAACCTGCAGTTCAACGGCGCACCGCTTGATCCTGAAGCAACCTTCGTGGTCGCGACCAACAATTACCGTGCAGGTGGCGGTGGCAATTTCCCCGGCATCAGCGACGACGTTGTCGTTTTCGTCGGCCCGGACACCAATCGCGACGTCCTGGTGCGATACATTGTCGAACAGGGCACGATCAACCCTTCGGCAGATGCCAACTGGTCCTTCAAACCGATGCCGGATACGAGCGTCCTGTTCGAAACCGGCCCGGGTGGCACGGAACACGCCGCCTCCGTGGAAGGTGTCCGGATCGAACCGGCAGGCGACGGTGCGGATGGTTTTGCCCGTTACCGGATCACGCTTTGAACGGTCTCGACTTTCGCAAGCCTGCTTGAACGAGCAGGTCCCCCAAAAACTTATCCTGAGGAAGCGCATAGCGCTGTCTCGAAGGATGGGCCGCATGCTTGTGAGCGTGCTGCCAATCCTCCGAGGCGGACCTGATGGTCCTCCTCAAGGTGAGGCGTGCGGGCGGTCGGCATGGGAAAGCAGTCAACAGACATAAAAAAACCTTCCCACGAGGGGAAGGTCTTGAAAGTCGTTACGGATCTGCCGTCTGTGCGGCAAACCGGCCGTTTTCTGGAAATCAGTCGTCGCGATACACTTTTTCCCGACGCTCGTGGGCTTCCTGAGCCTCGATCGACAAAGTCGCGATCGGGCGCGCCTCGAGGCGCCGAAGAGAGATCGGCTCGCCGGTCTCTTCGCAATAGCCATAGCTTCCGTCTGTAATGCGTTCCAAGGCATCATCGATCTTCGAGATCAGTTTCCGCTGACGGTCCCTGGCGCGAAGTTCAATGGACCGATCCGTTTCGGACGACGCACGGTCGGCAAAGTCAGGATGGTTCTGGCTTTCCTCCTGAAGATTGGCGAGGGTTTCCTTGCTTTCCTTCAGGATCTCTTCTTTCCACACAAGCAGCTTGTTCCGAAAGTACTCGCGCTGCCTGTCATTCATGAACGGCTCGTCTTCCGAGGGTCGATATTCAGACTCAATTTCAACCGTCATCGATAGCTCCGGATTACCGTTATGCCGGGCGCAATATATAGGCGGTTCCGCCAGCGGACAACGGTTCATTTGCTAAAAATGGCGTCAAGGAAAGTTTATACCTTTCAAGACGTTGCGTAAATTTTGAACACTAAGCCGACAAATTTTATCGATTTGTGTGCACGCTCAATCCTGGAATCGGCCGAGCTTTGCAAGCTCGACTTTGACCCGCAATTCGATCTCCTCGAGCACCGAATCAACCTCAGGATCACCACTCGACTGGCGTTTGGAAACCTGCCTGGCGAGCAGCTCCAGCCGGTCCTCCGACACGTGTCCGGCAAGCAGATCCGCCCGCACCGACTCCAGTGTGTCCAGCAGATTGTGCCCGTGCTTGGTGGCGCGGGATCGGCGCTCGGCGCGGTCGTCAACCTCCTGCAGGGCCAGCAAGGCATCCATGCCCTGAATGGACGCGCCGCCCGCGGTCTGGGAAGACTGTGAAACCTCACCCCCAAGGTCCGGTGCGAACTGGTCGCCGCTTGAAGAAACGCTTTTCTTGGCGCCTCGTCCCTGAACGCCGGAAATGGGTTTATTGCCTGTAATACGCATGATCGATCTTCCAGTCGGACTGACGGCAATTCTGGCGCATGGAGTGGCTCTGCCCGTCAGATTCTGCCGAGAAGGGTAAATGAGTCCTTGGGGGTGAGGCAATATTTGCCGACCAACAGGTACATTTCTTTAACCTCAAGCGACAGTTTTGCGTGGATATGCTCGTGATCATATCAGCAAAGAGCCCGGATTTCCGCCACTTTTATGGAAAGAACCAACACCTTTGTAAAAAGTGGCACGGCTCTCGCATTGCGCATTTCGAATATATGTATCCCGGCAGCAAAGCCGGAAACACGATGGCGGGCCAGATCGGTAATGCGAAAAATTGGTGGAATGATCTGCGGAGGGTTCAAGCGGCTGGCACTTCTGGGTGCTGCCACCGCCGTTGCTGCAACAACCTTGCTGGCACCGGTACACGCAGCCTCCCGTATCAAGGATATTGCCGATTTCGAAGGCATTCGCGAAAACCAGCTAATCGGTTACGGCCTTGTGGTCGGCCTGAATGGCACCGGCGACTCGCTCAACAATTCGCCTTTCACGCAGCAGAGCCTGCAGGCCATGCTCGAACGTCTCGGCGTCAACACCCGCAACATCGACCTGAACACCAACACCGTCGCGGCCGTCATGGTGACTGCCAACCTGCCGCCCTTCTCCACACAGGGTACCCGGATCGACGTCAACGTCAGCGCCCTCGGCGATTCAGAATCGCTTCAGGGCGGCACGCTTCTGGTCACACCGCTGGTCGGTGCCGATGGTGAAGTCTACGCTATCGCCCAAGGTTCGATCGCGATCGGCGGCTTTTCCGCACAAGCGGATGCCGCGTCGGTTGTTCGCGGTGTTCCCACCGCCGGACGGATCGCCAACGGTGGCCTTGTTGAACGCGAACTGGAATTCAAGCTGGCTTCGCTGACCACGCTTCGTCTCGCCCTGCGCAATCCGGATCTGACCACCGCGCGGCGCATCGCGCTCTCCGTCAACGAACTGATCGGCATGCCGACAGCCGAACCGCTTGATCCGGCAACCGTACGCATCGACCTGCCGCAGCAATATGATGGCAACATCGTCGATCTTCTCACGGACATCGAGCAGTTGATCGTCGAACCGGATCTGGCAGCCCGCATCGTCATCGACGAGAACTCCGGCATCATCGTCATGGGACAGGACGTGAAGGTTTCCATGGTCGCCGTTGCCCAGGGCAACCTGACCGTGACGATTGCCGAATCTCCGCAGGTCTCGCAGCCGCTGCCTTTCGCAAACGGCCAGACCGCCGTGGTGCCGCGTTCTGACGTCACCGTGGATGAGGAAGGCTCCAAACTCGCCATCGTTCCGCAAACCGTCACGCTGAAGCAGCTTGTTGATGGTCTGAACGCTCTCGGGATCGGTCCACGCGACATGATCTCGATCCTGCAGGCCATCAAGGCCGCAGGTGCCCTCCAGGCCGATATCGAGGTGCTGTGATGGCCGAGCTTGTTTCACCGACATCCTTTCAACAAAGCCCGCTGGACACGCTGCGCGGCGTCGACCGGACCAACAAGACGCGCGTTCGCGAGGCCGCCGAAGAGTTTGAGGCGGTTTTCCTGAACACCATGCTCCAGAACATGTTCACCGGCCTTGAAAACGGTGGCACCTGGGGCAAAGGCCACGGGGCGGATGCCTGGCAGAGCCTTCTGGTCGACGAATATGCACGCAACATCGCCCAAACAGGCGGCATCGGCCTTGCCGACAGCGTGGAACGTGAACTGCTCGCATTGCAGGAGGGGTCAAGATGACCGCACAACCCAACGCATCCACCTTTCCGTTTTCCCTTGAGCGGCCTACCAGCCAGCAGGAAGCCGAGCAGTTTTGCTCTGCCTTGTCCGGCACCATGGAAGCCCTCCTGTCCGTGATCGAAATGGAAACCGATCTGGTCAGGGCCGGTAAACTCCGGGAAGCCGGCGAACTGCAGCCCGACAAGGCCCGGCTGATCCACGAATACACCCGCGGCATGATGACAGCGAAGGAACACGCGGTCGCCCTGGGCAATCTTTCCCCGGCATCCACCCAGTCGCTGCGTCGCCAGCACAGCGAATTCCAGCCGGTTCTGCGCATCAACCTGGCGGTGCTTTCAACGGCAAGAGACGTTGCCAATAACATCGTTGCAACCGTCGCGAAGGTCGCCGGTGCCAAGAATGCCAATGCACCGACCACCTACGGACGAAACGGTTCTGCGCCAACCGGACCGCAATCCGCTCGGGGCATCGCTGTCAATCAGTCGCTCTGAGGATAGCTGACAGCTAGCAAGAACCACGCCGGGTATCCTGTAACGATGAAAAGCTCCCCGTCGGGAGCTTTTCGTGTATTTATCCCCCTCGCGAAACCTGCCCAGAGGTTTCCCCAAACGGCAGGACGGGACTGCGAGAGCGAATCAGAAACAGCCGCAACCGGATAGATCGCAATCCTTAAAAGTCTAATCATTCCGTTAACAGACGATTCATTCCCTTACGTTATCTTTCCAGATTGATCGGGTAAAAGTTGTTAGTCACCCGGAGGAAAAGATGTTGGACACGGGATTGGCCCGGCCGCCATCGCCGACATATACGGCGATTACGCCGGTAGCGCGGGCTCCGGAGCGCAATGCTCCTTCAGTTGAGACGGACCTTCCGGTCGAAGAGACCGTAAGACCTTCTACCGAGACGCAAAACCCACAGCGCAGTGCGAACAACGAGCGCGACCAGCGTTCGTTTGGCGAACGGTTTTCTTCCACGGTCGAACGCCAGAACATCATCGACCCGGAATACGACGCCCTGGTCTATGTCGCGACCAACACCGAAACCGGTCAGGTCGTCCGGCAGATACCTGCAGAGACATTGCTTCGTCTGAGGGCGTACAACGAGTCGATAGAAACCCGGCAGACCCAGCCCCAGGCAGAACCGGTTCAACGCGTTATCTGATCAGGAGCAGCCATCCACATTCCCTGCCCGTGTCCCAACGGCGCCCGGCTTTGCTGTGACCTTGGCAATCCCCAGTCTGCTCGACTTTCCCCAATCCCCTCCCGCAGGGTTGCTTCCCTCCTCCAGCGACGCCTTCAGCTTCGCCCCCACACGGTCTTTCAACTGATCGCTTGCAGCCTCCTCACGCGCGTTCCCTGACGCTTGCTCTATGAAGCTTGCCAGCAAACCCCACGAGCAATCGGCCCGGCGCGTCTTGCCGGCGCATCTGTCTATCGTCTTCGATTTCGGCACCTTCACCTGCCTCGGTCCGCACACGAGTTAACAAATCCGTCAGGTTTCAGACAAGCCGACTGCCTTTAGGGGAAATTTACGCTGCCCAAGCACCTGGCGATAGGCATTCCCCAAGCATTCGCGGCTCATTGTTAAGATCTTTACTCAGCTAAAATTTGTCTTTCAAAACAATATACTCAACTTTTTCTGGCAATGATTTTATGTGCTCGGCTTAGGGGGCTGTTAAGGTTAATTTACGCTAACCATCTTTGTTTAGAACTTCTTACAAGAAAGCGCCGATAGATGTCCCTCGGACCCAGGAAGGGTCCTCGTATCTTGTACTCCTAGAAAGGACACAAAATGGCCGACATTACTCTGTCGAGCGCGGTTCGCGCGAACCTCAACACCCTTCAGTCCACTGCACAGTTCATGTCGGACGTCCAGAACAAACTGGCGACCGGTAAAAAGGTGAACTCCGCTCTGGACAATCCGAACAGCTTCTTCACGGCTTCCGGCCTGACCTCCCGTGCAAACGACCTGTCCACTCTTCTGGACGACATGGGCCAGTCCACGCAGACCCTGAAGGCAGCCGACCAGGGTATTTCGAGCATCACCAAGCTCGTTGAATCTGCAAAAGCAAAGGCCAACCAGGCCCTGCAGACACAGAGCCAGTACGAGCGCAAGCAGTTTGCTGCTCAGTACAACGACCTGCTGACGCAGATCGAAGATCTGGCGAAGGACTCCGGTTATAAAGGCAAGAACCTGCTCGCAGGTGAAGGCAACGACCTGAGAACCATCTTCAACGAAGACTCCACTTCGAAGCTCGACATTGAAGCTGTTGACTACACCGACACCGCACTGTCCACCGGTCTGAACCTTTCCGACCTCGCAGAAGGCGAAGGCGCTTCCGCATCCCTGCAGCTGCAGGGCGGCAAGACCGTCATCACCCTGCAGGATTCTGGCGGTTCTGCCCTGAACACTTCCTCCACCCTGTCGGACTCCACTCTGATCTCCACGACCCAGAGCCTGTCCTTCGTCAACGACACTGCCACCAACCCGGCCGTGCTCTCCGGTGGTGTTTCCTCGACGGCTTCCGTTCAGGATCTGGTTGATGGCCTCAACGCCATTGCCGGTGTTCGTGCAGAATTCGACAACGGCACGGGCGAACTGACCATCTACTCCGATGAAGACTTTTACATCGGTGGTAACGGTTCTGCGACCACGAGCTTTGCAGGCACCCTCGTCGACGCGACTGCGTTCTCTTCGACCACGGATGCTCTGATCAACTCCGGTTCCTTCTCTGTTGGCGACACTCTGACGCTGACGGACGGCAACGGCTACGAGCTCGGCTCCTTCGAAGTTGAAGAAGACAGCACGGTTGATGATCTGGAAAACTTCATCAACGACTTCAACGGCGTCTCCGCTGACTTCGACACTGGCTCTGGCCGCATCACCATCACTTCGGAAACCGACTTGTCGCTGACCAGTGACAACGACGACTTTGCAAGCTCCGGCTTCACCGCAAACTCCACCGGTATCGGCATCTCGGCGATCTCCGACAGTGGCTTTGCAACGGATACGGACATCAACCGTACAGTTGACCGGTTGAACACTGCACTGTCGAACCTGAGAACGCAGGCTTCCTCCTTCGGTACCAACCTCTCCATCGTTGAAAACCGTCAGGACTTCACCAAGAACCTGATCAACACGCTGGAAGAAGGTGCTGGCAAGCTGACGCTGGCCGACACCAACGAAGAAGGTGCAAACCTGCTGGCCCTGCAGACTCGCCAGAGCCTGGCTTCTACCTCGCTGTCCTTCGCAGCACAGGCAGACCAGAACGTTCTGCGTCTCTTCTAAGCCAGACATTTCGGTTAGAACGACATTGGAAAGCGGGCCACGGCCCGCTTTTCTTGTTTCCGGATCCTCAAGCGTGTTTCCCGATCCAGCCGTTCTCGCCCGCGGAAAACTTTAGGCGCATCTATATTCGGCCTCACCCCCCAAGCTCACTCCCAAGACACGCCCCCAGCCCGAAACCTCCCATCTTCCCGAACATCGGTTTCAAAGCCTTGCCTGATCCCAATCGTTAAGATTCTGGCTCAGGTGGATATAAACGCAGCTCGCAGCCTGCGCCTATTCCTTCAAATTGCCATGGCTGCTCGGGCCCTCTCTCGACGCCAGAGCAAACATGCAAGGCCGGCTTCGGCCTCCATGACGCCTCGCATTGATTTTTTTGGAGATTGCCTGTCCCGCCAGAACCCGACGAGGACAAAACCCGCTGGACTCCGGGCTTTGCATACCTGTCGCAGTAACCAGGCACCCTGCCCTCGCATTAAAGACACTGGCACTTTTTGGAACTCTGCCTCGGCACGTGAAGGCAATCCCCCTGACAGTTCAGACAGGGCGCAAAACGGCGTTAACCTCCTGATAACCCTATTTTTCAAGCGCTTAACCATTGATTAAGGTTAACGCTCGATGATCGGTCCCAACCTGCTCAGGAAGAGCAGTTGAAATTTGACCCAGGAAAGGGATAACCCGATGCGTGACATTACGCTGTCAGCCGCCGTGCGGCAAAACCTCCTCACACTTCAATCCACTGCAGACCTGATGTCGGGCGTCCAGAACAAGCTGGCAACCGGCATGAAGGTGAACTCCGCGCTGGACAATCCGAACAGCTTCTTCACGGCATCCGGACTGAACTCCCGCGCAGGCGATCTCAGCACCCTGCTGGACGATATGGGCCAGTCCCTGCAGACCATCAAAGCCGCGGACAAAGGCATTCAGACCATCACGGATCTGGTTGAAACCGCGAAGGCGAAAGCCAACCAGGCCCTGCAGACCCAGAGCCAGTACGAGCGTAAAACCTACGCAGCACAGTACAACGCCCTGCTGGAACAGATCGAAGACGTCGCCAAGGACAGCTCGTACAAAGGCAAGAACCTGCTTGCAGGTGACGGCAACGACCTGACCACCATCTTCAACGAAGATGCGACCTCAAAGCTGACAATTGAAGCGGTCGACTACACCGACACCGCACTGTCCACCGGTCTGAACCTTTCCGACCTGGCAGAAGGCGAAGGTGCAACCTCTTCCCTGCAGCTGCAGGGCGGCAAGACCGTCATCACCCTGCAGGATGCAGGCGGTTCTGCCCTGAACACTTCCTCCACCCTGTCGGACTCCACTCTGATCTCCACGACCCAGAGCCTGTCCTTCGTCAACGACACTGCCACCAACCCGGCCGTGCTCTCCGGTGGTGTTTCCTCGACGGCTTCCGTTCAGGATCTGGTTGATGGCCTCAACGCCATTGCCGGTGTTCGTGCAGAATTCGACAACGGCACGGGCGAACTGACCATCTACTCCGATGAAGACTTCTACATCGGTGGTAACGGTTCTGCGACCACGAGCTTTGCAGGCACCCTCGTCGACGCAACCGCGTTCTCCTCGACCACGGATGCCCTGATCGACTCCGGTTCCTTCGCGGTTGGCGATACTCTGACGCTGACGGACGGTAACGGCTACGAGCTCGGCACCTTCGAAGTTGAAGCAGACAGCACCGTTGATGACCTGGAAAACTTCATCAACGACTTCAACGGCGTCTCGGCCAAGTTCGATGACGGCTCCGGTCGTATCACCATCACGTCGGAAACCGACCTGTCGCTGACCAGTGACAACACGGACTTCAACAGCTCCGGCTTTACTGCTGACACGGATGGCATCGTGATCGAAGCGATCTCCGACAGTGGGTTCGCAACGGATACGAACATCAACCGCGTCATAGACCGGTTGAACACCAGTCTGTCAAACCTGCGGTCCCAGGCTTCCGAATTCGGTACCAACCTCTCGACTGTTGAGATCCGGCAAGACTTCACGAAGACCTTAATCAATACTCTGCAGGAAGGTGCAGGTCTTTTGACCCTGGCCGACACCAACGAGGAAGGTGCAAACCTGCTGGCCCTGCAGACCCGTCAGCAGCTTGCTTCCACCTCTCTGTCCTTCGCCTCCCAGGCGGACCAGACCGTGCTATCCCTCTTCTAATTCAAAGAGAATCAGTCGGACGCACGACTCACAGACAAGCATCAGAAACGGCGGGCCACTGGTCCGCCGTTTTCGTTTACGCCGTGAATTACTGTCTGAACCCGAAATTTTTTATCATTGAGAATCAACATCTTAAAAGAAACCTTTTGGTAACTTTTATTTACGGGACGTTAATACGTGCATCAGTGATTAACTTTCCATTTAGATTTACGGCAAAGGTGCATGCTCGACTTGGATTACCCGCATGTTGCCTTTGGCGAGACCTGAATAGGGAAAGCGGTGAAGTCTGATGCCTGATATTGTTCTCTCCAGTGCTGTCCGGGACAATCTCCTGTCGCTGAAACAGACGGCGGATTTGCAGTCGATCACGCAAACGCGCCTGGCAACGGGCCTGAAGGTCAACACGGCGCTCGACAATCCAAACTCCTATTTCACGGCACAATCCCTGAACGACCGCGCGAGTGATCTGTCCAACCTCTTGGATAACATGGGCCAGGCGGTTCAGACGATCAGGGCAGCGGACAAGGGCATCACGTCGATCACCAAACTGGTGGAGTCGGCCAAGGCAATCGCGAACCAGGCCTTGCAGACCTCCAGTGAATACGAACGCAAGCTGTTCACCAGCCAGTACAACGATCTGCTCGAGCAGATTGAGGATATGGCACGGGACTCCAGCTACAAGGGCAAGAACCTTCTTGCCGGTGCCGGCAACGAGCTGGAAGTTATCTTCAACGAGGACAGCACTTCGAATCTGACCGTTAATCCGGTAGATTTTACAGACACTTCACTCGATGACGGTCTCAATCTGGATGACCTGGATGCCGGAGGCACCGGTACGTCGTCCTTCAACCTCTTCAGCGGCACCACCTCCATTTCCCTGTCAGGCCTGCAGGCGTCCTCGAATCTGACGGACCTCGCCGACTGGGCAACCGGCAACGTTGTCAGCATCACGGATTCCTCCGGCACCACCAACCTGACGGTCGGTACCGACATCACCACGGTGCAGGACTACGTGGACGCATTGAACGATCTGAACGGCGTTCACGCCACTTTTGACGAAGCCACGGACTCCATCACCATCACTTCCGGTCTCGACAACCCTCTCTATATCTCCAAGGACAACACCGGTGGTGGCGCAGCGACAGACGGTGGCGACACCGGCGGCACAACGACCACGATGACGGTGTCTCCTCTCAGTTCCACGGCAACGCTGGTCTCCTCCGGCGGCTTCCAGGCCGGCGACACGATCACGATCACCGACGGCAACGGCTTCGAGCCGGCCTCTCTGGAGATCGACGAAGAAACCACGGTCAGCGATCTCGTGACCTTCATCAACAACGTAAAGGGCCTGGATGCCACCTTCTCGGGCGGCAGCATCAGCCTTATCGGCGAAGTCTCCTTCGACATTTCCAGCAGCAACAGCGACTTCAACCGAACGACGCTCGGATCGACGACAGGAATCGTGTCGCTGACGGCAGCGCCGTCCGAATTCAAGTCGGATACGGATATCGATCGAACGCTTCAGGCCATCAACGCGGCGCTCGACGAGCTTCGCAATGCGGCCCGTTCGATGGGTACGGCTCTTTCGACTGTGGAAATCCGGACCGATTTCACCCAAAATCTGATCAACACGCTGGAGGTTGGCGCTGGCCACCTAACTATTGCGGACATGAACGAAGAAGGTGCTAACATGCTGGCGCTGCAAACCCGTCAGCAGCTTTCTTCGACTGCTCTGTCTCTGGCCAACCAGGCAGATCAGAGCGTCTTGAGCCTGTTCGGTTAACACCGGCGGCAGTTATCATTAAGGTATCGGGGGCAAATCGTTAACGATTTCGTTAACGTTTCACAGCGATACTTCTGCGTGGAGGTCACGGAATGGCGCTCAAGGTCGAGCTGAAACCGGGCGAGCGAATTATCATTGGGGAAAGCGTTATCACCAATGACAATCAACGCACTCGCCTCTTTATCGAAGGCCAGGCTCCCATTCTGCGAGAAAAGGATATTCTCACGCCGGCCACTGCGGATACACCAGCCAAACGGGTCTACCTGGCCGTTCAGCTGATGTATCTGTCAACTGACTTGGAGAAGATACAGGAGAGTTACTTCAGCCTCGTCAATGACATAGTGAAAGCCGCGCCGAGTACGATCCCTTTTGTCACCAGGATTAGTAACGCCATACTAACCGGCGCCTTCTATAAAGCACTGAAAGAAGCACGTAAGCTCATCGAGTACGAAGGGACGCTGATCAGTCATGTACAAACAGGCAGCGCAGGCTTACCAGAAAACAAGCCAGGTGGCGATGTCACCGAGGGAGCTGGAAGCGAATCTGCTGATGAAGGCCGCAGCCCGGCTTCAGTTGATCAAGGATGAATGGGCAAATTCCTCGCTTGCGGAAAAAGATGACGCCCTGGTGTACAACCGCAAGCTCTGGACAATTCTCGTGACGTCCGCGACCAGTCCTGAAAGCGAACTGCCTCAGGACATCAAGAACAACATCGCCTCGCTGGGCATGTTCGTGTTCAAGCAGACCATGACAGTCATGACGACTGACGACGAAAACAAGCTCGATACCCTCATCAGCATCAATCGTTCGATTGCCGAGGGTCTGAGGTCCTGATCCCGGCGCGGCCGGTTCAAGAACAGCCTCGGAAAACACGATAGAAGATCAAGAAAGGCCGCCAGGGTAACCTCGGCGGCCTTTCTCTTGACTGCAACGTTCACCTGCCCTCCTCCAGCGGAAACGGAGGAAGCCTCCACCGGAGATCAGCGGGTCCTCAAGCTGCGGGCAGGATTTGCAGCCATGAGATATTCAGCACCGGCCCAGTGCGAGCCCGGCAATCCATTCAGAACCTCCGAGTTGGCCGGGCTTTGAAAGCCCAGCCTTCCGGAAGCCGACCCTCACGGGACTACAGATTGCCGGCACTCATTTCCCGGGCGATATGATCGGCCTGACGGATGGCTAGTGCCACGATCGTCAGGGTCGGGTTTTCGGCAGCGCCCGTGGTGAACTGGGACCCGTCCGACACGAACAGATTGGCAATGTCGTGGGTTTGCCCCCAGCGGTTGACCACCCCGTCCCGCGGATTTTCCGACATCCGGTTGGTACCCAGATTGTGGGTAGACGGGTAAGGCGGCGTCGGGAAGGTCCGGGTCGCCCCGACGGCATCGTAGATGGCCATCCCCTGCTTGTAGGCATGATTGCGCATTGCGACGTCGTTGGGATGATCATCGAAATGGACGTTCGCCACCGGCAGGCCAAAGCTGTCCTTCACATCATGATTGAGCGTGACGCGGTTGGTTTCCTGGGGCATGTCCTCACCGACGATCCACATGCCCGCCATGTTCTCGTAACCGTCGAGCGCACTTGTGAATTCCCGGCCCCACGCCCCCGGATCAAGAAACGCCGCCATGAACGGCAGTCCAAGAGCCAGGGTTTCAAGTTCATATCCGCCGACAAAGCCGCGGGACGGGTCGTGACGGGCTTCGTCCTGAATGATCCCCGCCATCGTTGTTCCACGCCACATCTTCACCGGCTGGTCGAAAATGGCATAGACCGAGCCTGTGGTATGGCGCATGTAATTGCGACCGACCTGGCCGGAGCTGTTGGCAAGACCGTCCGGGAACATGGAAGACGCTGAATTCAGCAACACCCTCGGGCTTTCGAAGGAATTGCCGGCAACGCAGACGACACGGGCTTTCTGAAGCTGCAGATTGCCGTCCTTGTCGAAATATTCGACCCCGGTCACCTTGCCTGCATCGTCGTGCAGGATTCGTGCAACATGGGCCTGGTCGCGAACTTCCAGATTTCCGGTTGCCTCGCCCCGCGGAATATCCGTGTAGGCGGCGGACCACTTCGCTCCCCATTTGCAGCCCTGAAAACAGAAACCGGTCTGCTGGCAGGCAATACGCTCGTCATAGTCGGCCGAGTTGATGGCCATCCGGCCTGTATGGACTTCCTTGTAGCCGAGCGCCTTGGCGCCCTTTTCGAACACAAGGTAGTTGTTGTTGCCCGGCAGTCCGGCCCGCCCCCCTGTGCGCGTCACGCCCAGCTTTGTTTCGGCAAGCGTGTACCAGGGGTCCATTTCCTCCGCATCCAGCGGCCAATCGAGCAGATTGGCTCCCTGGACGTTGCCGTAGGACGTTTTTGCCTTCCACTCATGTGGCTGGAAGCGGATCGACGCCCCGGCCCAGTGAACGGTGGTCCCCCCGACGGCCTTGACGATCCAGGCCGGCAGGCCGGAAAAGTCCTTTGCAACCCGCCAGTCGCCCGACGTGGTTCTGGGGTCGACCCAGGCAAGCTGCCCGAAGCTTTCCCACTCGTCGTTGACATAATCATCCGGAAGATAGCGTCCGCCCGCTTCCAGAGCCACGACACTTACGCCCTTCTGCGCCAGCTCGTTGGCAAGCACACCGCCACCGGCGCCCGTTCCGATCACGACAACAACCGTGTCGTCATTCAGGTCAAATGGTGCAGCCATGGTTTCCTCCCTAAGGCTCAAAGCCAGTTGATGTCGTTGAAGCCCCGGTCGATGTAGCCGCCCAGTTCGTAGGAAGCTCCCTCGTATCCAAACAGCGGCCAGACTGCTTTTTGATTGTAGAGACCCGTTACCAGTCCGCCCCTGACCCTTTGAAAGAACGGGCTGTCCTCCATGGACCGCAGCAGGTCCGCCCTGTCACGTTCCCAGCCGATCGCAAGATAGGAAGTATGCCCTCTCCCCTGGGCTGCTCCGTTCAGGGCCTCGATACCGGCCTCGATATCCTCGGCGTGGTCGGGGGTGTCATATCCCTTGACGGCAATGACATAGTATTCGTCGCCGACATGGTCGTGCGGGTAGATGTCCCGCGCCATCTGCACCAGCGTCGCGAAACTGTCCGGCTTGAGTGCCGTCAGCTCCGTCGCCCAGGCGCCGTCCCTTGCTGCCAGAAACCCGGTCCCGGTGACGAAGGCAGCGCCTGCCGCCGTCGCCCGGGCCAGAAGCTGTCGTCTGGTCAGACCTCTCGGACTGTTTTCGGTTTTCATGCTCTCCTCCCGTTCAATTCAATTCATTCGTATCGACCGCCGCGCTGAAGCACCTCGATCTGATAGCCATCGGGATCCGCAACGAAGAAGAAGCGCGCTATGACGTCTCCCGCCGGTGCGAAATCGACCAGTTTTCTTGGATTGAGACCTGCTGCTTCGAAGCGTGCATGTTCGCTGTCGAGGTCATCGACACTGAACGCCAGATGCCCATAGCCATCGCCCAGGTCATAGGGTTCTGTCCGCCCCTTGTTGACGGTCAGCTCCAGCTCGAAGCCGGAGTCGCTGTTGCGCAGGTAGATCAGGGTAAAATCGGGAAAATCCAGACGATCCGCTACGGTCAGCCCGAATGCTTTTTCATAAAAGGAAAGAGACCTGTGCTCTTCCAGAACACGGATCATAGAATGTATTGCTTTCGCCACGCGTTACTCCGCTCTGCTTGTATTTGCATGACGGAAGCGTAGCGCGTGGCAACTATCGCCCGGGTAGTATGCTTATACTGCGAGCGGTAAAACTTGCGCTGCAGCGCAAAATGTCATTCAGCGGCAATCGAAGCCGCGTGCTGGTTCGACGAAATCTCGAGGAACTTCAGGCAGGCGCAACGCAACAGCGATGTGAAATTCTTCGGTTCACCGCGCAGTTCGATCACTTCTGAATGCAGCGTCGAGATGAAATGCGGTGTCGTCACCCCTTCCGACGCGGCAATCTGATCCAGAATTGCCCAGAAGGAATTTTCCAGTCGGATGCTCGTGCTCTGTCCGTTGAGCCGCAACCGCCGGGTCTGGCTGGCATAGCGTTCCGGATCCTGTCCGGCAAATACGTGACACATCGGCTCTCCCTCCCATGGTGTCGATCTTTACGCGGTATGCCGCGATCTGTTTTTTGAAAAGGGATAATGAAAAGAACGCGCCGTTGCCAAAGGCCCCGGCGGCAAACCGGTTGGAACTGGACACCAGAAGATATCCGTCGGGAAGAAAGGCAACCAGGAGAGTGTTTCCCCAAAGGGGGAATATTTCAAGGCCTTTCCCGGCCCTGACCGGCAGTCCAGGCAGCAGTGAGCGAAGACCGCCCGGGGAAAAGCCGGAAGTTCCGGGCGATCCTAGAGATAATCGGACAGGGTCAGATTGAACACGATCGACGAGGCCCTGTAGGAAACCTCGATATTGGTCTGCAATTGCAGGATCTCGGCGGCGACCTGATCCTGGTCGATTCCCTCGATATCCGCGATCGTGCCTTCGTAGCTGCTCTTCATTTGCACGTGCCGGTCATCGGTCAGCGACACTGTCCGATGCGTGATGGCAATGTCCGTGGCAATATCGGTGATCCCGGACTGATCGACACCTGGCGGCTGCAAGGTCGTGCGCAGGTTGGTCGACAGGGTATTGTAATACTCTTCGTCGATCGTCGAGCCGCCCGAAAAATCCGCGGCAATGAAAGCCGCAAGCGACTGGACCAGTTCCTGCAGCGGTGTTTCATTGGCCCGAACGCCGTAGCTCACCGTGAGATTGCTGTCGATCACCGCGTTCTTGTCCGTGCGCGGATCGTCCGTGGCCGTGTTGCGGCCCGTATACCAGGCGACAGTCGTCGAGCTGCCACCGATCAGCGCGGTTGCGCTGTCGAAGGGAGGTCCGTCGACCCGCTGCGGCTCTTCCCCGCCGAACGTCCTGAAGAACTCTTCTGCAGCCCATTCGTCCGACACGGCGCGAAGGGTTGTCTGAGCCTGGTGCTCGATCTCCGCTTCCAGGGCATCGCGCAGGTTCTGCGCCGTTTCCTCAAGATCGGCGCCGATCGCGAACGTTCCGTCTTCAGCCGTGCTGTTTGCTGCCGTCAGCTCGATGGAGATCGTCTCGCTGTGATCAGGCGGCAGGGAGAATTCCACAGTGATGGTCTCGCCAAGTTCCGGCTGACCGGTGAACTGAACGTCGAAGCTGTCCGGATCAGTGCCCGAAGGCCCGGTGATCGCGACGTTGGTCAGGGTTGAGGCAACCGATGCGATGTCGAAACCGAAATCATGTGCTCCATCTTCGGCAATGGTGAAGGTGGAATCCGTCGGCACGGGCCCGGCGTAGTTGGTTGTCAGCGCGGAGGTCGATGTGCGGCCATCGTTGCCGGCACCCAGATTTGCCTGGGAATACTCGCTCATGACGGTTTTCAGCCCGTCCCGGCCGTTCGCCCCTTCCAGAATGGCATCGATCTTGGCAACCGGGTCCTGAACGGCATCCGTGCCGCCAAAGACGTAAAATCCGGCGACTTCCGTGTTCAGAATGTTGAGCGCTTCGTTCAACAGCAGTTTGGCGCGGGACTGGGTCTGCGTCTGCCCGTCGTCCTGCAGCACGAAATCGTTGGTATCGAGCGCGGATTTCGCATCCTGCCGGATATCCTCCAGACGCTCCAGCGACATGGTCGAGGTCTGCAGGTGCAAGTTGGCGATGGTGATGGTGTCCTGGTAGCTCTCGATCATGCTGACTTTCTGGGTCAGCTGAATGTCCAGAAGCCGGCGGTCGCCTACTTCGCCGTATGTGGTACCGACCTTGCCTCTGGCGAGCTGGGTTGTCTTGCTTGCCAGCAGATCGTTGAGCTCGCCGAGCTGGCGGGTCAGGTAAGTCCGGGAGGTGGTGATATTCGAAACTGCCATAACGCACCCAACCTTAAACGATGTTCAGGAGCTCTTCGAAGAGATCCTTGATGGTCTGCATGACGCGGGCATTGGCCGCATAGGCGTTTTCCAGCTGAACCATGAAGGCCAGTTCGGCGTCGAGATCGACCGAGTAGCTCTGCTCGTAACGAATGGCGAGGTTCATGGTCAGCGCTTCCTTGGAATCCGCATATGTGGCTGCGTCTTCCGCCTGGTTGCCCTGAAACGCGACGGTCTGGTTGACAAAGCCCAGCAGCGTTCCCTGGAACGGTGTCGATGCGCTGCCGATACCCGAGCCCGGGTCATAGTGTTTCGTGCCGACGCTGAGCGCATCCGACAGGAACTGCGCACGCGCAGGATCGTTGGTCGTGTTCGGTGTCGGCGTGGTCTGATAGTTCACCAGAAGCGCGCTATCGGCCAGAAGATCCGGATTGACGCTGATTCCGGACGCATAGCCGAGCCGCTGGCCGCCGCCTTCAAGCGCATCGGTGAAGAGGTCCGTTCCAGCCCGCTGGTCAACGAAGATCGCAAGGCCCAACCCCTGATCGGAATTCGCCGTCACGGTGACATTCGCACTCAGGCTTTCAACGCTGGTCGGCGCCGTGTTGTCGCCCAGAACCCGAAGGTTGTCCGACCCGTCATTGCTGACCAGAAGACCGGTGCCGGCAAGTGCTGCGGTGATGTTGGTGATATAGGTTGCCGGAACACCGCTGGAAATGTCGATACCGAAGACCGTGTCGCCCGGATTTGCCGTAGCGGAGTTGTCCAGCGGCAGCAGGGCGGGATCGTCCACGGCCACGAGGGTGACTGTCTGCGGATTGCCGCTGCTGTCGGTGTAATCCAGCGTGATCGTGTTGCCCGGTTGAAGCGCGGACACATCGAGATCGAAACCGCTGTCCAGACCGACGGTCGCTGCTGTGCTTTCAACATTCACATTGGAAAAGGCAAGTGACAGTTCGGCAGCAATCGTGTCGAGCTGTGTCTGCGCCTCGACCAGGATATCATCGCGCAGTTCAGCAGTTGCCTGCATCGAACCTGATTTCGACGACGCGATGAGATCGAACTGGGTGCCGCCTGGCGTTCTCACCATCACCGAGTTGCCTGCCTGGCCCGGCTGCAGCAGATGCGTGGCATCGAAGGTCAGCGTCGATGCCTGGCCGTCGGCGTAAAGCTGGTCGCCGCTGGCGGTGCGGATGGAAATTGAATTGTTGTCGTTCTTGGTGACGTCGATATCGATATAACCGGACAACTGCTCAATCAGCCGGTCGCGCTCGTCTTCCATGTCGGCGGTCGAAACACCGGACTGGGTCGCGTTCTGGATCGCCTCGTCAATGTCTTCAATGCTTGAGAGCAGGCCATTCACGCTATCTGTCTGGGAAGCCAGTGCGTTGTCCGCTTCCTGGCGCAGGTCCGCAATCTGCTCATAGGATGAGTTGATTTCGCGCGCAAAAGCTTCGGCGGCCGAAACCACGTCCTTTTGAACGGCATAGTTGCCCGGATCGTTTACCAGGCCGGCAAGTGCAGCTGAAAGATTGCCTGCAAGGGACGACAACGAACTCTTGTCGTCGATCGTGCCGAAGATATCGTCCAGACGATCAGTAAAATCAGCAATCTGCCGGGAGTAGCTGGTGTCGGCGAGAGAGTTGAAATAGTCGGACTGGATCTGCTCGTTGACAATCCGGCGCACTTCCGTCGCATTCATTCCGGCGACGTTGCCGTTGCCGTCGAAGTAGACATTCGCCGAAATTATTTTTTTCGAATAGCCGGCCGTATCCGCGTTCGCAATGTTGGACGCGGTGACGTCCAGCTGACGCTGATTGTAGGTGATTCCGAAAACCGCGGTATTCAGGGCACTTGTAAGACCCATGGCGGCTTCTCCTTCCTTATACGCGACCAGGCCAGGTGGCCGGCGGGTCAGTGCCCCGCCGGCCTAGGCGGTGTTACCGGACCATATTCAGGGCATCGTCGAGCATTTCGTCTGCTGAGGTGACGATCCGCGAGTTTGCCGAATAGGCCTGCTGGGTGATGATCAGTTTGGAAAACTCGTCCGCGATATCGGCGTTGGAGAGTTCCAGCTTCTTGGCCAGGATCTGCCCGCCTCCGGAAAGATCCGCGTCTCCCGATCCGGCCGTTGCCGCAAACGCGGCACCGTCAACGCGCTGCAGGTCCTGCTCGGCCTCGAACGTCGCAAGCGGGATCTGGTAAACCGGACGCTGCTGGTTGTTGGAATAGCTGGCAATGACGCGGCCGGAAGCGTCTACAGCCACCCCGATCAGCTCACCTGCAGGATAGCCATCCGGATCCAGCGACACGGAGCTGGCCCTGCCGTCCTTGTCGGAATACTGGGTCAGGGAGCCGTCGGCAAAGGAGAACTCGACGTCCGTTGCCGTCGTGCCGCCGATGGTCAGCGAGGAGATTGTAAAGCCGTCGCCCGTACCGTTCACTGCGGAACCGGCCATGGCACCGGCGGTCAGGGTCGTCATCTCGCCGGTATCGTCGAATTGGACGGTACCAACATCATACCAGGCATCGGTCGCATCACCGCCAGTACCGATATACATCGACCAGGCGTCCTCAACGATGGGCGGGCCAGCATCGTAGTTCGCGGTCTTGGCATAACGGATTTCGACGTTCATCGCCGTACCGTTCTGATTGTAGATCGTTGTGGATCCGCCGGAAATGGAGCTGTTCAGGAAGTCGGTTTCATCTGCAACGGCAACGTTACCGGCACCGACCGAAGCGTTCAGGAGGGCAGTGGTTTCATCCGTGCCATCATAGTCGGTAGTCGCGGGAACCCGTGGCAGGTTGGCCTGGTAGTCCACAGTCGTGGTTGCGGATGCTGCCAGTGGCTGGTTCTCGATCTGGATTACGGCCGGGTTGTCGCCGATCGCATTTCCGGTATTCGGGTCCAGCGGGAAGCCCTGCAGGTAATAGCCGGAACTGTTGATCAGATAACCTTCCTTGTCGCGCTCGAAATCACCGGCGCGGGTGTAGTAGGTCTCATCTGCGAAGGTGGTCGAGCCGTCGACCACGTCGGACGCCTTGGTCACGACGAAATAGCCAGCGCCGTTGATGGCCATGTAGGTATCGACGTCGACCGACGTGATATCACCCTGCACGGTGTTGGTGGCGCGGGATGTGGCGAAGGTGGTTCCGGAAACCTGCTGGGCCTGCTTGGACCCACCCCCGGAAACCAGATCCGAAAAGGTCGTGTCGAGCCGTTTGTAACCGGTCGTCTGCGAGTTTGCGACGTTACCGGAAATATTCTCCAGAGCCGTAGCCTGCGCAGCCAGTCCGGAGACAGCCGAGTTGATAGCCCCATAAATACCCATTTGCGGTCCTCTTTATAGATCGGGCACTGCGACGCGGGCTTACGCCCATAATCGGCCTTCCTCCGCAAAGGCCGTGCCAGTTTGGGGAAATCACAATTTTTCTTTTCATTTCATAACCTTAGGAAATTTTCCTTTTCCAGAAGCGGAAAAAAGAACCCGGCAGGTCACGACCCAACAGGCAAAAACTTCCGCTCTGGCCGGTGGCAGATGTTCAAAATTGCCGTGCGCCGGCACTCCTGCCTTTTACGGGCTTGCACAGCCGCGCGCGGCCTGCCACCTTGCGGCCAACCTAGGAAAAACGGACGGCCAAATGCGCTTTGAAGGAACTGAAAGCTATATTGCCACGGAAGACCTGAGGGTCGCGGTCAACGCCGCAGTCGCCCTGGAGAGGCCGTTGCTGATCAAGGGTGAACCCGGCACCGGCAAGACCGTGCTCGCCGAACAGGTTGCGGTCGCCCTGAAAGCCCCGCTGATCGAATGGCATGTCAAATCCACCACCAAGGCTCAGCAGGGCCTTTATGAATATGACGCCGTTTCGCGCTTGCGCGACAGCCAGCTCGGTGACGAACGCGTCAAGGACATCAACAACTACATCCGTAAGGGCAAGCTCTGGGAAGCATTCGACGCTGAAGAACGGCCGGTTCTGCTGATTGACGAAGTCGACAAGGCCGATATCGAGTTTCCGAACGATCTTCTCCTGGAACTCGACCGCATGGAGTTCCACGTCTACGAGACCGGTGAAACCGTCCGTGCAAAGCAGCGCCCCGTGGTCATCATTACATCAAACAACGAGAAGGACCTACCCGACGCCTTCCTGCGCCGGTGCTTCTTCCATTTCATCAAGTTCCCCGATGCCGATACCATGGCGGAAATCGTTGAAGTGCATTTTCCCGGCATCAAGCAACGGCTCCTGTCGGAGGCGCTGCGCCTCTTCTATGACGTACGCGACGTCCCCGGACTGAAGAAGAAGCCCTCGACCTCGGAGCTGATCGACTGGATCAAGCTGCTGCTGAACGAAGACATCGATCCTGAAACCCTTCGTCAACAAGATAGCTCCAAACTGATACCGCCGCTGCATGGCGCGCTGTTGAAGAACGAACAGGACGTGCACCTGTTCGAACGCCTGGCATTCATGGCGCGGCGGGAACGGTCCTGAAGATCCGGCCATGCCTCAACGTGAAAGCTGGTCGAGGCTGAGCGCCTGGGCGGCTGACCGGGCAAAACGCGATCTTCGGGTCGGGGTGACAAGGAGACTGACTTGGTGAAACAGGCCACCGCTCTTCTGGTACTGGCGATGCTCACGCTGCCGATGACGGCGAGCGGGCCTGTTCTCGCACAAGTGCCTCCCGAAAAGGACGCAGGCTGGCAAAGCGATGTCGGCGGATTGCGCCATTTCACCGGCCTGCGCTGCCCCGACATGATCGGCGATTACTACCGCATCAAGGTGATGGAGGGTGATGCCGTCAGCCAGGCGGGATGCATCTACACCGGCCGCGACGGCATTACCGCTGTCCTGCGCAAGCACCTGCAGGGCACTGGCCGCCGCGAAGCGCTGACATTTTCCCGCAATTACAAGGCAGCCGGATTCGAACCGATCAAGCTGACGGGCGCTGCCGCCTCCGGCATCTCGTTCCGGACCCGCAACTGGACGCCGACAAGCCTGTGCGAAACGATGTGGTACTTTTCCGGTGCCACATCGGACTATACATTGTGGCTGTCCTACACGCTGCCGACTCAGGAAGTGGAGATCGGACCGGCAGTAACCGCCTTCACCATGGCGCTTGCCAACCAGAACTGACCGGAAGTCCGGCTTTTGACCCGCCGGCACACTTTCCACTTTCAAGGAACCAGGAAAGACAATGCGGCTCCTTTTGTTCAGACACGCTAAATCAGACTGGGGCGACGCGAACCTGGCCGACATCGACCGGCCTCTGAACAGCCGCGGCAAGGCCGCCTCCGTCAAGATGGCCCGTTACATGAAGGAACAGGGCCTGCAGCCCAACCAGATCCTGTGCTCTACTGCACAGAGGACCCGGGAAACCCTGGCCCGCCTTCTGCCGACCCTCACACAGGAAACACAGATCCACCTGGTGTCCGACCTCTACCAGCAAAGCGAAGACGACTATGTCGGGCTGATCCGCCGCTATGGTGGCCGGGCCCAGAACCTCATGGTCATTGGCCATAATCCGGCTACCGAGGATACGGCGTTGAGCCTCAGCGGCACGGCATCCAGCGACGCGATTGCTGATATTCAGGAAAAGTTTCCGACTGGCGCTCTTGCCGTGATCGATTTCGACATTGCCGACTGGTCGGAGCTGCAGCCGAAGACCGGCCATCTGGAACGTTTCGTCAAACCACGGGACCTGAAGGAAGACCTCGACTAGAGCATCAGCCGAGTCCCGGATTGTACTTGTTCCCGCCTGCGCCTACATGAACGCGCTGGAGGCCCTTGTGAACCCATTGACGACACTTGCAGAAGAAACCCGACTGACACTGGCCAATCTTGCCGATGCGGCAACCGATCTGGCAGTGCCGAGCGTCCGGCTGGGCGTGACCGGACTTGCGCGCGCAGGCAAGACCGTCTTTCTGACCGCGCTTGTGCACAACCTCGTTCATGGTGGCCGCCTGCCGCTCTTCAGCGCCGCCTCCGGGCACAGGATGACCGGCGCAAGACTTCAGCCACAACCTGACGACGCCGTGCCGCGCTTCGACTATGAAGCGCACGTGCGTGCCCTGGTGAGTGAGCGTATCTGGCCGGAATCGACCCGTCAGGTCTCCGAGCTGCGCCTGACCATCGACTATGAGAGCGCCTCCTACTTCCACCGCAAGCTTGGTCCCGGCCGCCTTCATCTCGACCTGATCGACTATCCCGGCGAGTGGTTGCTGGATCTGCCGCTTCTCGGCAAGGACTATGCCACCTTCTCCGCCGAGGCAATGCAGCGCGCCCGGGCGGAAAACCGGGCGGAGATCGCCGCGCCGTTTCTGAAGATCCTGGCCGCCACGGATGCGAACGCAGAAGAAAGCGAACCGGCGGCACAAGAGCTGGCGGCAAATTTCAAAACCTATCTGGCGGCCTGCAGAGCCGACGCCCATGCCCTGTCCATGCTTCCCCCGGGACGCTTCCTGATGCCCGGGGATCTCGACGGCTCCCCGGCCCTGACCTTCGCGCCGCTGGACATTCCGGCAGACGCCGCCCCGGCAAGGACAGGCACATTGCGGGCGATGATGGAGCGGCGATACGAGGCCTACAAGACCCACGTTGTGCGTCCGTTCTTCCGCAATCACTTCGCGCGCCTCGACCGCCAGATCGTGCTGGTCGATGTCCTTCATGCCCTGAACGCAGGGCCGCACGCGATTGCCGATCTGGAAACCGCCCTCACCGAAGTTCTCGGAGCTTTCCGTCCGGGCAAACGCAGCTGGCTGTCCTCAATCCTGTCGCGACGGATCGACCGCATCCTGTTTGCGGCGACCAAGGCAGACCACTTGCACAGAACGGATCACGACCGACTGGAGCTGATCCTGAAGAGACTGGTTGCCCGAGCAGAAGAGAAGGCAACATTCAAGGGTGCGGAGGTCGAAGTGCTGGCCATGGCTGCGGTCCGCGCGACGCGTGAGGCAACGGTCAAACATAGCGGCGAAGCTTTGCCTGCGATCCTTGGAACGCCATTGCCGGGCGAACGGCTGAACGGTGACACCTACGACGGAAAAACCGAAATCGCCATGTTTCCCGGTGACTTGCCGGACGACCCTGAATCACTTTTTGGACAAGCTGACTCAGTTTCTGAAGCACTTCGAGCAAGTTTTCAAACTGCTCAGGCAGACCTTCAGTTCCTGAGGTTCCGGCCGCCGGAACTCGACAAGACCGCAGAAGGCCTGACTTTGTCTCTGCCGCATATCCGGCTTGACCGCGCCCTGGAATTCCTGATCGGAGATCGCCTGGCATGACCGGTTCCCAGCCCCCGTCCAATCGCAAACCGACCGCCTTCCGTCTCGATGATTCCAAGGTGCGGATGACCGATGACGAAACAAGGATGCCCTCGGCCGGCGAAGCCCTGGTCACCCAGGCCTTCATTGACGACGAGGAACCTCGCCTTCCCCGCGCTGCCAGCACTCCCAGATCCGGATTTCGCTTCGGCAAGTGGCTGATGATCGGCCTTTCCGGCCTCGTCTCCCTGGCAGTCGGCCTTGCGGTTGACAGCCTGATACGGGATCTCTTTGCCCGGACCGACTGGCTGGGATGGCTGGGTGTGGCTCTTGCCGTTCTGGCGGCCCTTGGCCTGCTCGGCCTGGTCATTCGCGAGATCGCGGGCCTCATGCGCCTCGGCCGAATAGACCACCTGCGGGATCGGCTGCAGAGCGCCGCCGACGCAGATGACGCGAAGGCGGCATCAGTCGGCCTGAAGGAACTGCTCACACTCTACAAGGACCGTCCCGAAACGGCCCAGGGCCGCAAGGCGCTGGCGGGGCATATGCGGGAAGTCATCGACGGCCGTGATCTGGTGAAACTGGCCGAACGCGATCTGCTCAGCCCACTCGACCTGGAAGCCCGGCGTATCGTGATGAACAGTGCAAAGCGCGTTTCCATCGTCACGGCCGTCAGCCCACGGGCACTGGTCGATCTGCTGGCGGTCCTGTTTGAGAACCTGCGCACGATCCGGCGCCTGTCCGCCCTTTACGGCGGGAGACCCGGCACACTCGGCTTCCTGCGCCTCGCAAAACACGTCATGGCACATCTGGCAGTGACCGGCGGCATGGCAGCAGGCGACAGCC
Organism: Labrenzia sp. R5_0; assembly: GCF_017743835.1. Taxonomy (NCBI): domain Bacteria; kingdom Pseudomonadati; phylum Pseudomonadota; class Alphaproteobacteria; order Hyphomicrobiales; family Stappiaceae; genus Labrenzia; species Labrenzia sp. R5_0. The sequence goes on from NZ_JAGHRK010000002.1 coordinate 453,221, forward strand.
TTGCCTCACAGGTGCTGGGCCACGGTCTGGCGGCTCGACTTTCCGCCCGCCTGGGCGAAGGCGTGGTCAATGGACTGCTCACTGCCCGCATCGGCATTGCAGCAATTGCAGTCTGCAGGCCGGCACCGTTCGTGGCCGGCACTGGACCGACCATCTCGGACTTCATGGGTGAGCTTGTCTCGTTTGCCAAAAAAGAAGACCCGGTCGACAAGTCTTAAAGTTTAGATTTCAAATAATACACGGCATGGTTACACGCACAACGTAACCAAACCGATTGCTATTTCTACCGATGACACATAAACGTTTCATTCGTTAAGGTTTCTGCGGACGAGCAGTGGCGTCTTCCTCGGAATACAACAATAATAGCGAGGTGAGACGTTAACTTGTGTAGCGACAGGCCGTTGCCAATCCAGACGAAATCCGCCCTTCAGCATCGCCGCCAACTCAAGGCTTTTCTGCTTTGCAGTTGCGCCCTGGTTTTGCTTGGTCCGGAAAAAGGCCTTGCCGGTGACATTACCATCGGCTCAGGCACCACGGTCACCACAACACAGACACTGACGGACCTTGGCGATACCGGCACAGTCGAGAGCGGCGGCACCATCGACGTTACCGATCAGGATGGCCTCGTTCTGGACAATGACGACCAGACAGCAACCAACAACGGCACCATTACAGTCACCAAGACAACCATTGGCACACCTAATTTTGCCGGTATTGGGTCGAACGAAGACGACGCCACCGTTCACAACAATGGGTCCATAACCACTACCGGCAGCCGCGCCTTTGGCATTGCCGGTGACGGGGACGACTTCACGGTCACCAACTCGGGTACCATCACCACAACGGGCAAGGAATCCGATGCAATCTTGTCGCTTGGTGCGGACACGGACATCACCAACTCCGGCACGATTTCCACCACTGGTGAAGCTGCCTATGGCATCAATGCCGAGGGCGACCGTCCGACCGTCTTGAACTCAGGCACGATCACCACGACAGGTGACGACGCCTATGCCATCGACACCGATGAAGACGACGCGAAGATAACCAACACCGGAACGATTACAACGACTGGAGAGGACGCGGACGGCTTTGACAGTGACGGCGACGATGTCATCCTGATCAATACCGGTGTGATGACCATGTCCGGTACGCTGGCAGACGGCATCGACAATGACGGTGACCGCGCCGCGATCACCAACTCGGGCACGATTACTGTTTCTGGGGAAGACGCCAACCCGATCGAATCCAATGGCGACGATGTCACCATTTCCAACAGCGGCACGCTACGTAACACTGGCACGATTTCCGGAGATCATGACGATGTCGGACATGGCATTGCCGTTGACGGCGACAATGTCACGATCACCAACTCCGGCGAGATCTACAGCAGCAACGGGTCCTCGATCTATGTCGATGGTTCTGATGCAACCGTTACCCTGAACAATGGCACCATACTTCAGGGTGTTCTGACCTTCACCGATCCGACCACCGCAACCCTGAACTACGCGGCCGGGCGAACGGCGATCCTGACCTTCAGCGGCATCCCGGGAACGCTGACGACGGCAGGCCTCACTTCAGCGACCAACGGCAACACGATCACCATCCTCAATCCGGACGACTTCCGGCTGGACACGGTTGCCCAGACCTTCAACACCATGACGCGCGCTGTCACCGGCAGCCTTGAACAGCAGATGGACCTCAATCGACTGGGCGGCACGTCCTTCGTCGCAACCAACGGTCCGGCTCCGGAAGAGCAAAACACCACCGCGCTTTGGGTCACGCCTCTTGGCGGTGTTCTTTCCAGGCAAGGCAGCGACGGGTTCGACCATACATTCGGCGGCATCACTGCCGGGGCTGAGAAGACATTCGCCGAAGGGCTTGCCGCCGGTGTTGCCGGTGGCTTTACCATCGGCAGGACGACCAGCGACGGCGACATTCACTCGGCCTCCAGCTACAGCATCCACGCCGGTGGCTATCTCAGCCGCTCCTGGCAGGCGACCTTTGCTCAATTCAGCCTTCTCGGCGGCTACCTGAAGAGCGATGAAGACGTCACCGTCCTCAACAACATGGTTGTCGGTGGCCTGCAGGACCTTTCCATCGACTACGACTATGTCTACGTCACGCCCTCCGCGCGCCTCGGCCATGCCTTCGCCCTGAGTGAGGGTACGCTGACATCCAGCGCTCGTGTGCGCTACTCGGGTCTCTGGCAAACGGGCGACGCCGATGAAAGCGCAACCGGCCTTTCGGTTTCCGGCCGGTCGCTGCACGTTCTGGAACTGCGCGCGCAGGCGACCTACGATCATGCCCCCATCGTCCAGAATGGCGGCACGCTCTATCTCAGTGCGAATGCGGGTATCGACGGCATCTTCACGCTAAACGACAGTGTCGACGGCACCCTGCAGGGAGCTGCCTTGAACCTGTCAGTCGACGACGACGATGCGGTGCTCCGCGGTTTTGCGGCAGCCGATGCCGTGTGGCAGGTCAATGACGGCACGAAATTTCTCGCCGGAATAGAAGGCGGTTACGACAGCGCCGACACACTATCCGCATCGGTTCGCCTGGGCGCCAAGATCAGTTTCTGAGGACTTGGGAAAGCCCCCTTCCCTCAAACGCTGTTCCGATGCCGGCCTCCACATCGTCGTGAAACCTGTTAGTCTGTCCCTGGGTCCGGATGGGCCGCGAAGCTTGCGCGAGAAAAACGGTCGTTGGGGTCAGGCAATTCGATGAAAACCGAAGCAACGTCAATTGAAGGCGTGATTGTCCATGACCTGGTTTCGCACATCGATGTTCGCGGCAGTTTCACCGAAATCTACCGGGAGACCTGGCTCACCGGTTTCAAGTCGATCCAGTGGAACATCGTCACCTCGAAAGAAGACACATTGCGCGGTGTTCACGTGCACAAGGATCACTACGATTATCTGATGGTCCTGTCCGGAAAGATGCTGCTTGGTCTGCATGACATACGCCGCGACAGCCCGACCATTGGAACATCGCAGTTTCTCGATCTTTCAGCGGAAAACAGACGAGCTGTTTCAATTCCGCCGGGTGTTTGCCACGGATTTTATTTTCCGCAAGCCGCGACGCATCTTTATTCCGTTTCCACCTACTTTGACCCGACGGACGAATTGGGCTGCAAGTTCGATTGTCCGGAACTGAACCTGTCTTGGCCAACGAAGGACCCTGTCCTTTCCGATAGAGACAGAACAGCCGACAACTATTCGCAGATGCTTGATAAATTCTATGCGGACGCCAATGCCTGATTACGCAGTCACCTGCAATTTCACATCGCCGGCTGTTGGACACAGCCATGACTGATATCGGTCTGGTTGGCTTTGGCCGGTGGGGAAAGCTCATCTTTCGCGATCTGCGCAGCTTGGGTGTAAACGTGCACGTGGCGGTGCCCGGTTCGGACAGCCAGCACGCCGCCCGGGAGGCCGGAGCCGCTTCGGTGTGCGATAGCGCTGCCAAGCTTCCTGACTGCGCGGGATATGTCGTTGCGCCACCAACAGTGCTTCACGCGGCCTGCATCGACGCACTTGCACCGCGGAACCGGCCGATCTTCTGCGAGAAACCGGTCACCAACGACGCACAGGCGGCGCAAAGACTTGCCGATACGCTGCAGGAACGTCTCTTCGTCATGGACAAGTGGCGCTATCATCCCGGCATTTTGAAACTTGCGGAACTGGCAAAATCCGGCGCTCTGGGCCAGATCGAAGCGGTGCGCACCTATCGGCTCGGCTGGGGCAATCCTCACAAGGATGTCGACAGCCTCTGGATCCTGATGCCGCATGATCTTTCGATCGCACTCGAAATCCTGGGAACATTGCCCAAGGCTCATTCGGCGATCGCCCAGATCCCGGGCCTGGGTGGTGAGGACCTGATTGCCCGTCTTCAAAACGATGGGGAACCGCTCACCGTCACCATGGAGATCTCTTCCCTCCATCCGGCCCCAAAACGCTCCGCCGTCGTAATCGGCAGCAAGGCGGTGGCCCAACTGGCCTCATCCTATGACGATCGCATTCTCCTTGCCCCGAGAGATCAAGGCCAGAAGCCTCAGCAAATCGAGGTTGGCACGAAAATGCCTCTTCTGGCCGAACTGGAAGCATTCGTCGCGCATCTGGAAGGGGGAGCTGCTCCAAAGTCCTCGGCTGCAGAAGGCGCATTGATCGTCAGGCGCATTGCCGAACTCAGAGCGCTCGCAGGATTGCCGTGACCCATCCGCGCTTCACCGTCCTGCTGCCGGTCAACAGACCTCCCGCGCTTCTGCCATTCGCCGTCGAGAGTGTTCTGGGCCAGTCCCTGCAAGATTTCGAACTGTTCATCGTATGTGACGGCGCCCCCCAAGAGACCGTGCAGGAAGCGGAGAAGCTGGCAGGGCGTGACGAGAGGATCCGTGTTTTTTCCTTCCCCAAGGGAGAACGGCACGGCGAAGCTCATCGGGACACGGCTCTCAAGCAGGCAAACGGCAAATTTGTTGCCCAGATCGGCGATGACGACATCTGGTTTCCCGAACATCTGTCGGAACTGGGCCGCCTGCTGCAAACCTGCGACTTCGGTAATCTGCTTCAGGCTGAAATTCTGCCTGACGGGACGTTCAAGGTTCATATCGGAGATCTGTCGGACGCGGACACGCGCCGCAAGATGCTGGAGACGCGTTGGAACTTCTTCGGCCCGTCGACGGTTGGCTATTCCCTTGAGGCCTATCGGTCTCTGGATGTCGGCTGGAGCCCGGCACCACCTGACTTCTGGACCGACCTCTTCATGTGGCGGAAGTTCCTGGCACGCCCGGACTTCACCTTTGCAACACGGCCCACGGTTCAATGCATCAAGCCTTCCGCCGTGCACCGTCAGGACATGTCGCTTGCCGAGAGGCAGGGTGAAATGATGGCGCTGATGCAAAGGTTTGCCGATCCGGCGGAAAGGCAGGATTTCCAGACCAGCTGCAATGAAATGCTGATCAGCCACCTCAGGTCCGAAAGCCGGCAGCATGCGGACAACGCGGCCCGGCAGACGCAAACGGTTTCCGCCCAGCAGGGGAAGATCCGAGAATTGCAGGCCGAGCTCGACCTGCAGAAACGCCGTTACGACGCAATCCTCGCCTCGTCTTCCTGGAAGATGACGGCGCCCTTTCGCAAAAGTGGCAAGCTGCTTCGCAAACTCCTGTCGAAGCGACCTTTTTGACCCCTCGACAGGCAACTGCCGGGAACTTACCTTTCACACATGTTCATTACCTTCTTCACCGAACTGAAATCGGCCGGCATTCCGGTCTCGCTCCGCGAATATCTGACGCTGATGGAAGCGTTGGATAAGGATCTGGCGGAAAAGAGCGTCGAGGATTTCTACTATCTCGCCCGGCTCACGCTGGTGAAGGACGAGAGCAACCTGGACAAGTTCGACCGCGTCTTCGGCCACGTCTTCAAGGGGCTCGACCTCATGAGCGAGGTTGCCACCACCGAAATACCGGAGGAATGGCTGCGCCGCCTGGCGGAAAAGCACCTCAGTGAAGAGGAAAAGGCCCAGATCGAGGCACTCGGCGGCTTTGAAAAGCTGATGGAGACCCTGCGCGAACGCCTCAAGGAGCAGCAAAAGCGCCACCAGGGCGGCAACAAATGGATCGGGACAGCCGGCACGTCGCCGTTCGGTGCCTATGGCTACAATCCGGAAGGTGTGCGCATCGGCCAGCACGAAAGCCGGCACCGTCGTGCGGTCAAGGTCTGGGACAAGCGCGAATTCAAGGATCTCGACGACACCCAGTTGCTAGGCACCCGCAACATCCAGGTTGCCCTGAAGCGACTGCGCAACTTCGCACGAACGGGTGCTGCTGAAGAACTGGACCTGGACGACACCATCCGTGCAACAGCCCACAAGGGCCTTCTGGACATCAAGATGCGGCCGGAACGCCACAACGCGGTCAAGGTGTTGTTGTTCTTCGATATCGGCGGGTCGATGGACGATCATATCCGGGTCTGTGAGGAGCTGTTTTCAGCCGCGCGTTCCGAATTCAAGGTGATGGAACACTTCTACTTCCACAACTGCCTTTACGAGTATGTCTGGAAGGAAAACCGCCGCCGCCATACCGAGCGCATGCCGACGATGGATGTTCTTCACAAGTACCCTGCCGACTACAAGATCATCTTTGTCGGCGATGCGTCCATGAGCCCCTACGAGATTGCCTATCCCGGTGGCTCGGTTGAGCACTGGAACGAGGAAGCCGGAGCCGACTGGATGCAGCGGATCACCGGGCTTTACAAGAGCGCGGTCTGGCTGAACCCGGTTCGGCAGGAACACTGGCACTACACGCATTCCATCCAGATGTTGAACGAACTCATGGAAGGCCGCATGTTTCCCATGACCGTCGAAGGTCTGACGGACGCCATGAAGGAACTGGCCAGGTAGATTTTCCGCATAAACGGCGCAGAAAGGGAACACATGGAACCGCCCCCAAAACCCGATCACCCTTTCGCGCAACCTGTTTCCCACGCAACCACCACCGGCATGTCCGGCGGGGGATTTTACAACGCCAACTCGGCTGCCCAATGGTCTGCCATCGAAAAGATATTGCCACTGCTTGAAGAGGCGATTGCGAGCCTGCCGATTGAGGGTAGCGGTCCCGTCGGCATTGCCGACTACGGCTGCTCGGAAGGCCGCAATTCTGTTGCCGTCATGAAACACGCCCTCCCGGCATTGCTTGCTCGCACCGAACGGCCGATCCAGACCATCCATTCAGACCTTCCCACAAACGACTTTTCTGAACTTTTCCGCAGCCTCAGACCGGATGGCGGCTCGGTCTTCGGGTCTGAGAGGGTTTACTCGGCCGCGATCGGTGGCTCGATGTACGATCAGCTCTGCCCGCCGCAGAGCTTGCATCTTGCCACCACTTTCAACGCTATTGGCTTTCTCTCCTGCCGCCCCGTCGACAGGTTGCCCGGCTATATCCTGCCCAACGGCCCAAGTGCGGCACGAGCAAACGGTTATGTTTCCGAAGAAGACCGGCATGCCTTTGCCGAACAGGCGAAGAAGGATATCGCCCGTTTCCTCACCGTCCGCGCAAGGGAACTGGTTCCAGGTGGCAAGCTGCTGGTTCAGGTATTTGGCTCCAAGGGACCGGCTCGAACCTGTGACGGCCTTTATGATCTTCTGAACGACGCGGTTCTGGACTTCGTCGAGGCCGGAGACATCAGCAGGGACGTCTACGACCGCTATTACCAGCCGGTGTACATGCGAGACCTGCAAGAACTTGCAGACCCGGTCACCAACGATACGTATGGAGCTGCCGGACTTTTTTCACTCGACCGGTCAATGGAGTACGAAATTGCGGTCCCGTTCGTCGACCGCTTCAAGCAGGACAGCGATCTTGACCGCTATGCCCGCGACTATGTCAATTTCTTCCGCGCCTTCACCGAAGCGGTGTTGCGTGCCGCCCTGCCTGAAAGCCCATCACGGAAGGATCTGATCAACCGGATCTTTGCAAGGGCCGAAGACCGCCTGAAGGCTGACACCAGCCTCTACCCCTTCCGTTATGCAGCCGTCGCCATGCTGCTGACGCGCAATGGCTGACGGCTGGGGTTCACGAGCCAATAGACCTTTCAAGGCCCGGCATCGAACGGCCTGATCGCTGCTTGTCGCTCTAGCTGCGCAGCACCATGACCGAGCACGGTGCATGGCGGACAATGTGGGCGGCATTCGAGCCGATGAAGTAGGTCGACAGGCCGGGCTTGTGCGATGTCATCAGCACCAGGTCACAATTCGCCTTTTCGGCTTCCTCGATCACTTCATGATACACCGACCCCATACGCACGGTCACATCGACAGTGCCTTCGGGAACGTCCAGATCAGATGCGATCTTGTCGAGGATTTTCGCGGTTTCCTCGAATTCCCGCTTTTGCCAGCCTTCCGGAAGCTGACTCGCCACGAAGCTTTGAACTTCCGGGCAAACCGCCATCAGGTGGATCTTGGAGCCATAGTCGCGGGCAAACTGCGAGGCTTTGGCAAGCGCCTCCGTGGCAAAGCCGCTTTCGGCCGGGTCAACGGGAACGAGGATTTTCTTGAACATGTCTTGTCTCCCCAAAAAATCAGGTCGACTTTTTGTGCGCCCGGAAGACATGCACCGCCATGACAAGGATCAATCGGCTTCGACGCCGTCAAAGTATCGGCCGGGTGTCACGCCGAAGGCCTTCTTGAAGGTCGACACGAAGGCACTCGGCCCCTCGTAACCGAGCTTGTGGGAGACGTCGGAAACGCTTCGCCCGGACGCCAGCAACTCCAGAGCCCGGAACAGTTTCACCTGGCGGCACCAGGTACGGTAGCTGAGCCCCGTCTCCGCTTTTATGCGCCGTTCGAAAGAACGCACGGAAGTCGCACACCGGTCCGCGGCCTCGCTGAGCGAGGGAATATGTGCCGGGCATCGGACGACGCCTTCGCACAGGTCGCGCAGCCGGGCATCCTGCGGCATCGGTAGCTGCAGGGGGGCAACCGGCAGCATCTTCAACTGATCCAGGATTACCGCGGCGATCCGTGCCGCCGGCCCCTTGTCCGTCTCGGAGCGCGGATAGGACATGAACTCGAGAATGAGTGCCCTGAGCAGGGTCGTCACCTGCATCACCTGCGGTGTTTGCGGCAGATCCCTCGTGTAATCATACTGGACATAGATGTAACGCAGCTCCGTGTCCGTCAGATACCGGGTCTGGTGGCTGACCCTTGGCGGCAACCACACCGCCCGCTCGGGTGGCACGAAATAGGTGCCCATCTCCGTGTCGATGGCAATCGATCCCCTGATCACATGGAAGAGCTGCGCTGCATCATGCGAATGCCAGCCATTGTTCCGGCCCTGCAACTGGGTCCGCGCGTATCCGATAATCGGTGCGGCGACAGCCTCTTTCGGAAACTCGGCAAGTTCGGGATGAATGCTCATGCGCCGGATCGTATACCTTCACCCCGATATTGCACAGAGGGCCAATAGCACCGGAGGACTCGGCAACGCAGCATAATCGCGGCAACTATGCCCAGGTCCTGCCGGCAAGGTGAAATGCTTTCCTTGCGCCAAGCCATGATTAACAAGGATCAATTCGCGTTTTTGCCGGATGCCTAGCGCTGCACCAGCCAGAATTTGGCGTGTCGGAAACATCTCATGACAAAACAGCGCTAACACGCAAACCGCAATTGGCGTTAGAAACGGCTCGCAACACTGCCGAACGTTTTCTTTTTCCACGGCCACACAATGTCTTACTTCACCCAGAATGCGCACCCGAACGAGGCGACCGGCTGGCGGTCTCCTGTGGTTCTCCTGATGATCATGGCAGGTGCCATGCAGCTCTCCTTTGCTGCCTGGTGGAACCTGATGAACAACTTCGCCGTCCAGGAGCTGGGTTTCACCGGCCGGGAGATCGGCATTCAGCAATCGATCCGGGAAATCCCGGGCTTCCTGAGCTTCCTTGCGGTCTATCTCTTGTTGATGATGCGCGAGCAGACGCTCGCCTATGTGTCGCTGCTGCTCCTGGGCGTCGGCGTTGCCGTCACAGGCTATTTTCCGACCGCGATCGGCTTTTATGTAACGACGCTGATCATGTCGATCGGCTTCCATTACTACGAGACGATGGCGCAGTCGCTGTCGCTGCAATGGCTGCCCAAAGCAACGGCCGCTGCAAGCATGGGCAAGATCCTGGCCGTTGGCGCCTTCGCCCAGTTGATCGCCTATGGTGTCATCTTCCTGGCGTGGAAGATGTTCGAGCTGTCCTTCACGGTGGTTTTCGCCATTGCCGGTGGCCTGACGCTGGTTGTTCTTGTTTTCCTGATCTTCGCCTATCCGCATTTCCGTGAAGGCGTGCCGCAGCACAAGAAGCTGATCCTGAGAAAACGCTACTGGCTCTATTATGCCCTCACCTTCATGGCTGGTGCGCGGCGGCAGATCTTTACGGTTTTCGCCGGCTTCCTGATGGTCGAACGCTTCGGCTATGACGTTCACGAAGTTGCGGGCCTGTTCCTCCTGAACGGCGCCTTCAACATGGTGCTGGCACCCAAGATCGGAAAACTGATTGTTCGCTTCGGCGAGCGCAAGGCGCTGGTTCTGGAGTATGTCGGCCTGGTCCTGGTGTTCATCTGCTATGCCTTCGTCACCAACGCGACACTGGCGGCCAGCCTTTATGTGATCGATCACGCTTTCTTCGCGATCGCCATCGCCATCAAGACCTACTTCCAGAAGATCGCCGACCCTGCCGACATCGCCCCCACCGCCGGTGTCGCCTTCACGATCAACCACATCGCCGCGGTGTTCATTCCGGTGATATTCGGCTTCATCTGGCTGGTGTCCCCGGCTGCGGTCTTCCTGGCCGGCGCTGCCATGGCCCTGGTCAGCCTTGTGCTGGCAACCCTGATCCCGAGCAATCCGGAAGAAGGCCATGAAGTCGACTTCTGGTACCGCAAGCCTTCTGCCCAACCAGCAGAGTAAACTCTGCACCTGGACAAACCAAAACGCCCGCCGGAGTGATCCGGCGGGCGTTTTGTTTGAAATCCTGTCTGAACTGACCTGATCAGGCCTGCCGCTCAGGCACATGCACCACAAGGCCGTCGAGATCGGACGTCACCTTGATCTGGCAGGACAGGCGCGAGGTCGGCTTCACGTCGTAGGCAAAGTCGAGCATGTCCTCTTCCATCGGCTCCGGAGATCCGGTCTTGCCGCTCCAGGCATCATCTACGTAAACGTGGCAGGTAGCGCAGGCGCAAGCACCGCCGCATTCCGCTTCGATACCCTGGACCATGTTCTTGATGGCGTTTTCCATCACCGTAGAGCCTTCAGCGGCGTCAACGTCGGTCCGGGTTCCATCGGCGGTAACAAATGTGATTTTCGGCATATGTCGCGTCCAAGCCTGAATTTGCGGGTCTTCGAAGCACGACATAAAGATTTACGGCAAAAGGTCAAGGACCGTGCCATTTCCACGCGGCAATCTGCCTCTCCCCGTCCTGTGCGGGGTTTGTCCTTCAACCTTCCAGAAGGTCCCGGATGTATCGGTTCGCCTCATCGACCGCCGAAATCAGGCCTTCTGTGGCCGTATCGGTGCTCGAGCGCATCTTGCCTTCCAGATTTTCGCAAACGATCGCGACCCGCTCCGCGCCGATGGCCCGGGCGGACCCTTTCAGGGTATGCACGAGGTCGAGGCGAACGGAATTGTCGGTTTCCTGTTTCAACCGCTCAAGCGTCGAGATGGACTGTGACTTGAACAGATGCAGGACCTGCACTTCTAGATCCCGGTTACCCAGCGTATTGGTTGCCAGTTGCACCAGATCGATCGGTGCCTCCGGACCGGCGCGTCCGGCGACGCGGGCCATGGAAGAAGGGGCCATAAGGGTGCTCCACATTACTCGATACCTGCCTGACGGCACCCCGCCGCAAGCTGTAGAGCCACAACAATGCGCCCCAAGCCCAAACACCCGGTTAAACCGGTTGCTCAAACCGTCCCTTTCGGCCCATGTCCCCAAAAAATTGATTTCATGGTTAATGCGTTTTAACGCAGGTTACGAAACAGGATTAAAAAAGTCCTTGCGTTTCCGCCGATTTCCTGAATCGCTAAAATTTTAATGATCTGATTCGCCGTTAACTTTTTTTGACTTTTTGACTTGCAGAAAGTGCTTCGATGGCGGCGGGCGTGAGCTTGCAGACCAGCCAGTCGGGCTTGATTGGGTTGGAAAACCAAGGCTCTGCCCAACCTGCATCGATACAGGCGCGGATTGTGCGCGCCGGAATTTCCCGGCCGTTGTCATCGAACAGAGGCAGCTTGCCCCCCGCCTGCCCGAGCCCTTTTTGCAACCACCGCCTTTGCGCAGCCGTCAACTTTCCCGCTTTGAGAGTAACTTCCAGAACCGTATTTTCAGCATCTGCCGATGCGTCAACCTGCTTTGAATCCGGCATCCAATCCGCCCCCTAAGTGACTCACGCTATTGCCGTTTCTTGTTCGTTAGGAGAGATTGTGCCATTACAGTTACTGATGCGGCAAGGTGGGGAGTGTACCGTCGAACGGAAAGTTCACGGTCGGTCAGCGGCGGCCCTCTCGCACGAACAGGTTTTGCGGCGTTGCCACAGCTGGGCAACGCTCGCAACGAGGACGCATCCGGTAGATAACTGTAAGGAGCTGCGCCAGCGGCTCTGCACGATTACCGGTGTGTAATGAGTACGGATGTGAGGCGACCCTAAATGGCAAATCCGACAAAGGCGAAAGATCCGGCAGAAGCGGCTCTCTCAGCAGTTGAAGAAGCCCTGAAACTTGATTTCGGCGGCCCGGATACCACAGAAACAACCTCCGCGGCAGAGGCTAGCCCTGCCCAGGCGGAACCGGCACGCCGGTCCCAGGGGGAAACGCGAGGCCAGTCCCAGCGCGAAGAGCAGCGTCAGTCAAGACGCCGTGGCCGCGGCGGACGCCCGCCGGCAGCCAACGACGATCGCCGGAACATCGGCAACCTGATCTACTCCTTGCAGCGCCGTCCGTCTTCAGCGCCATTCTGGGGCGCCCTCGCCCTCAGCGCCCTTTGGGCCGCGCTTGGCAGCAGCCTCTTCATGACAGCGTTCCCCGACAAGGTCGGATCGCTGACCGATCCCCAGACGCTGCTCAGCTCTCCTGAAATGATCCTGGCCGTCGTCGGCATTGTCGTTCCGATCATTTTCTTCTTCGTCATGGCCATGATGATCTGGCGCGCGCAGGAAATGCGCATTGTCGCCCGTGGCATGACCGAAGTGGCCCTGCGTCTTGCCGAACCGGAAGACATGGCCAAGGAAAGCATCCTCAGCGTTGGCCAGGCCATCCGCCGCGAAGTCGCCGCCATGGGCGACGGAATCGAACGCGCGATCGCGCGCGCCAGCGAGCTGGAAGTCCTTGTCCATAATGAAGTGTCTTCGCTGGAACGCTCCTATAATGACAACGAACTGAAGATCCGCGCCCTGATCGACGAACTGATCAGCCAGCGCGAGTCCATTGTCATGAACGCCGAGCGCGTGCGCGAAACCATCGCCGGTGCCCATGAGAGCTTCGCCTCACAGCTCTCCAGCACCTCCGGTGAACTCGGCAGCACCGTGGACCATGCAACCCAGCGCATGATCGATGCGGTCAACAGCCGTGTTGAAGAACTCACATCCACCGTCGACAGCCGCATCGAGTCTCTCGGTGCAACGCTGAACGCCTCCGGCAATGAACTGGTCGACAGCCTCACGGTCCGCGCGGAAGACTATGTCGCCCGCCTCTCGTCTACCGGCAACGACCTGGTCGACAGCCTGGCGGAAACCGGTTCCACCATGTGGGAAACGCTCACGGCACGTGGCAACGAGGTCAACGAACGCTTCGCGGACACCGCGAACACCTTCGTGGAAACCCTGTCCGCTCGCAGCACGACGATCAACGAGACCCTGGCAACCTCCAGTAACTCGGTGATCAACACCTTGAGCGAAAAGGCGGACGAGTTCCGGCTCACCCTGGAAACGACCGGCAACAACGTTGGCGAAGTGATCACGGCGCGCGGCGAGGAAATCAACGCCAACCTGTCGCTCACCTCCGGCCGTCTCATCGACACCATCACCTCGCGCACCGAGGAACTGGTGGCAACCGTCGACAACCGCGTCACCACGCTGGACGAGTCCCTTGCCGAAACCGGCAACCGTGTGGTCGAGAGCATTTCCGAAAAAGGCCAGGCAGTTACCGACACCATCTCGATCCGAGGTGCGGAAATCGTCGAGACCCTGTCCAGCCGGTCTACGGAAGTTGCGGAAATCCTGCGTGGCACCGGTGAGAGCATCGTGGTCGATCTGTCGCTGCGCGGCGGTGAAATCGCCTCCAAGCTCGACGAAACCGCAGGGTCCCTCACCCAGACCATCTCCGTTCGCGGTGGTGAGCTGGCCGAGAAACTCGACAACATTTCCGAACGTATCTACACCGCCATCTCCATCAACGGCAGCGAACTGGACGAACGTCTGGCTGCCCGCAGCAACGAGATGGCCACCATCCTGGAACAGCAGACCATTGGCTTCCGGGAGACCCTGGAAAGCGTCTCCGGCGAATTCTCTGCGAGCCTCGGCGACCAGACCGGTGCACTTACCCAGAAACTGGCGGAAACCGGAACCCAGCTTGCCGAACTCATCGGCAGCCGCGGCGATCGCGTAGCCGGCGACATCAACCAGATCAGCGGAAAGATTGCCGAAACTCTGGAAGTACGTGGCCAGGCACTGCAGGACGGCCTGTCGAGCCGCCTCACCGAGCTGGAAACCATCGTCACCGATCGCGGCGGCCAGTTGATCGACGCTTTCGACACCAAGACCCTGCTGTTGTCCGAAGCGCTGGATTCACGCCTGTCCACGCTGGACACGACGTTCGCCACCCGTATCGACTCCATGGACGCCTCTCTGGGCGATCGCATCGCGACAATGGATGCATCGCTCGACCAGCGCTATTCGGCAATCGATGCAACCCTGACCGACCGTATCGCGGCCATGGATGCGACCCTCGAGCAGCGTTACACCGCCATCGACACGACCCTGACCGATCGTATCGCCACCATGGATGCGACCCTCGAACAGCGTTACACCGCCATCGACACGACCTTGACCGACCGTATCGCCACCATGGACAGCTCTCTGGAGCACCGCTTCACCACCATGGATGCGGGCCTTGGCGAGCGGATCGGCACCATGGATGCTTCGCTGGAACAGCGCTACGCCCTGATGGACGCCACCCTCACCGATCGCATCAGCACGCTGGACAATTCGCTTGAGCATCGCCTCTCGTCGATGGACAGCTCGCTCAGCGAGCGGATCTCCACGATGGACTCCTCTCTCGGCAGCCACATCAACACCCTGGACCTGACGCTCGATCAGCGGACCGCGGCCTTCGAGGCAACCCTGGAAGCCCGTACGCAGATCCTGTCCGATGCCATCGAGAACCGCACCACCGGCATCAGCGATGCGCTGGAGGAAAAGACCCGCAACATCACCGATGTACTTGCGGACCGTTCCGACGCCATCACGCTGCAGCTTGGTCAGCGCATCGAAGCGGCCGGCAACACCCTTGCCGAGCGCGCCGAGGAAATCGGCCAGTCCCTGTCGCAGCGCGTTGATACAGCAACGTCTGCAATGGCTGACAAGGCCGAGCTGATCTCCGCCTCCATGACCAGCGGTACCGACCGGATCGACGAGACCCTCGATGCGCGTGCCCGCCAGATCTCCGAAACCCTGATTTCCCGCACAAAGGAAATCGCCAAGGCCTTTGTCGACGGTCAGGACGAGATGACCTCTGCCCTCGACAACCGTCTGGCGGAAGCCGGCAGCGTGCTGGGCAAGCAGAGCGAGCAGCTGACGGAATCCCTGTCCGAGCGGATCGCCGAGATCAACGTCTCCCTGGGTGCCAAGGTGTTCGAGGTTGCCGAAACCCTCGACAGCCGCGCCACCCAGCTGGAAACGCTGCTGAACGAGCGTCTGGAAAGCATTTCCGGCACCCTCACCGGCGAGAGCGAGCGTGCCCGTGACATTCTCACGGCCGTTATCTCCGAAGCCGGAGCAACGCTCTCCACCGAAAGCACGCGTCTACGTGATGTGGTTCAGGAAGCGGTCACCGCCGCTGTCCAGACCCTCTCCGACGAACGCAATCGTACGGTCGAAATCGTCGACAGTGCTCTCAGCCAGGCGACGGAGAAGCTCTCCGGTGAAGGCGATCGCATGCGCCAGATCGTCCTGGGCTCCGTCGGCGAAGCTCGCGGCGTCCTGGTTGGCGAAAGCCAGAAGGCAGCCGATGCGGTTACCTCTGCAATGAGCCAGGCTACCGGCGCAATGTCCGGTGAAAGCGGCAAGATCCGCGAGCTGGTGCTCAGCGCGGTTGGCGATGCCGCCCGCGCCATGGCTGCCGAAAGCGAAAAGGCCCGTACACTCTACGCTGGCACCCTGGCCGAGTTCTCCGGGTCTCTGACCGGCGAAAGCGACAAGGTCCGCAACGAACTGTCCGGCCTGATTGCCGAAATCTCCGGCAACCTGTCCGCCGAAAGCGAGCAGGCCCGCATGACACTGGCGAAAACGCTGGAGGAAATCCGCGGCCAGATGTCGAGCGAAGCCGGTATGGTTCGTGCCCGCGTCAACAGCGCCGTTACCGAAGCAGCAGATCTTCTGGTCGGCCGCGGCAACGAGGTCGCCAACGAACTGCTCGACAAGGCAACGGCGCTCAACGAAGCCTTCGGTGCCCGTTCCGGCGAGCTGGCGAAGATCGTCGGCACCGACGGCAACGAACTCATCAGCGCCATCGAACTGCGTGCCAACGACCTTACCGGACGCCTGTCCGAGGTCCACACGGCGATCCTGGAAGCCATCACGGTCAAGGGCCGCGATGTCACCGACACATTCGCCCATACCGGCCTCGACGCGACCCGCTCGCTGGTGGAAGCCGGCGACCGTATCGTCGCCAGCATCAACGAGCGCAGCGAACAGGCAACCACCCTGCTCACCGACACCAAGCGTCGGCTGGAAGCGGACGTTACCGAGATCCTCAACAAGATCGAGACGTCCAACAGCAACCTGCAGGGCATCGTCGCGACTGCGGGCGAGAACCTCAACGAGGTGGAGGGCAACCTGGCCCGCCGCGCCGGCGAGTTCCGCTCTGCCGTCGACCGGGCGGTTTCGGAAACCAACTCCACCACGGCCCTCATCACCGAACAGGTTGCAAACCTGCGCGATGTGACGGACACCACGCTGGCGGACATCAAGAACCTCACCGGCCGCTTCGGCGACCAGTCGGAGGAACTGACCAAGGCAGCCCGTCACCTGGAAGACACCAACCGCTCCGTCGAGAGCCGTGTCTCCGAGCGCCGGACCGCAATCGAGGACGTTGCGGACACGCTTCTGGCGAAGACCGAAGCCGTCGACACGCTCATGCGCTCCTTCACCAAGACCCTGTCCGAAACGCTGGAAACGGCAGACGACAAGGCACGCGATGCAGCCAACATGCTGTCCGCGGCGGCTGAAGCAGCGTCCAAGCAAGTGTCCGAGCAGTTCGAATCCATGCGCCTCACGGCAGGCATGGAAGGCCAGAAGGCCCGCGAAGCTATCCGCTCCGCACAGGACGACATCATCGCCGAGATGACCCGCACCGTTACCGAAGCGTCCGATCGCTTCAACGATGCGGCCGCCCGGATGCGCGATGTTGCCCGCGACGTTCACCGCGAGCTGGAAGCAACCCGTAGCGAACTGAAACAGGGTGTCCTGAACCTGCCGGAAGAAGCGGAAGAATCTTCCGCAGCGCTGCGCAAGGTGGTCAACGAGCAGATCCGCGCTCTGACGGAACTCTCCGAGATTGTCGCCAAGCAGTCCAACGCGCTCGACATCTCCCGGCCGCAGGCTCAGGCAGCAGTGGCAAGCGCCGCTCCTGCTCCTGCCCCGCAGCAGCAGGCTCCGGTGAACTATGCTCCGGCAGCCCCTGCCCGTCAGCAGAGCGCCCCGGCAAGCGAACCGCGTCCGGCACCGGTCACCACTCGCCGGCAGCAGCCGGCCCCTGCCGAAACCACCAGTTCCGGTGGCAAGGGCTGGGTTGCCGACCTGCTGCGCCGCGCCTCGCGCGACGACGATGCCGGTTCGGACACGGACATGAGCCGCACGCCGCTGCACACGGTTGAAAGCCTCAACTCGCTGTCGGTCGACATTGCCCGCGCCATCGATCACGAAACCTTCGTCGATCTGTGGAACCGCTACCGCAATGGCGAACGCCACGTGTTCACCCGCCGCCTCTACACGCTGCAGGGTCAGCAGACCTTCGACGAAATCCGTCAGAAGTACTCTCGCGATCCGGAGTTCCGCACTGCTGTCGAACGGTATGTGGCAGACTTCGAGCAGCTCCTGGCCCAGGTATCGCGCAACGACCGCGACAACATGCTCGGCCAGACGTACCTGACGTCGGACACCGGCAAGGTCTACACCATGCTGGCCCACGCCAGCGGCCGGCTCGACTAAGAGACGGACAGTCAGACACGAAAAAGGCGGCCACTGGCCGCCTTTTTTATTTGCAGGGGCAAAAAACGGCCGCCGACTTCATCGCTGTACGCAAGCAACCCGTTCAAGGCCAATTACCTGCATGAGCTCAAAACGGCATCAATATCCTCCCAAGCGAAGCGGAGCGTCGGGGGACACCCGCATTTCCGCTTGGATGGGACTGCGGGCATTCCAAAGTAACGCCCGCACCGACCCACCAACGCTCTGCAAACGAGTAGGCCCCGGGTCTCACTTCGTTCGCCCGGGGTGACGCCCTGCCTAGATTGATCCAGGGACGCAAAGCGACCGACGCCGCTTGACTTGAAGATGCAAAACGATTGTACCGTCAAATGCAATTCACTTCAGAGGTGAAGCTTGACCTATAACGTTTACATCCTGGCAAGCCGGATGAACGGCACGCTCTACATCGGGGTGACAAACGATCTTGCCCGGCGCGTTGAGGAGCATCGCGGTGGGGCAGGCGGCGATTTCACCCGCAAGCACGGCATCGGCAATTTGGTATTTGCAGAAGCGTTCGACGATGTGAGCGAAGCCATCGCCATGGAGAAACGCCTCAAGAAATGGCGCAGATCCTGGAAAGTTCAACTAATCGAGAAGTCCAATCCCGAGTGGCATGATTTAATGGCACCCTAACCCCGGTGTCACCCCAGGCGAACAGCGCGAGACCCGGGGCCTACTCGTTTGCAGAGCGTATGAGAGCTGGATGAGGCGATGCCTCTTTCAAGTCGGACGCAAGATCCGGCACGCAATGCCGTCTTAGGGCATCGCCCGGCCGCGGGAAGTCGAATGACCACCGCCTCTCAATCGCTCACCCCGTCCAGCTCGTCCGAGAGGTTTTCCCGGATCCGCCGGGTAACCGCAAGAAAACCCTCGATTTCCGCAGGTGAGAGGCCGCTGAGCATTTTCTGTTCGACGGCTTTCAGCTTGGGAGCAAGATCCTCGAAAGCCGCGCGTCCATCCTCTGAAAGCTGCAAAAGAAAACTGCGGCCGTCGGCCTCGTTGCTTTCGCGGGTCAGAAAGCCACGCTCCTCCATACGTTTCACGGCCCGGCTCACGACCACCTTGTCCATGCTGGAGCGGGCAACGATCTCGCTTGCCTGCAGTCCGCCAGAGGCCGAGCCAAGAATGGCCATGGTGCGCCATTCGGCGGGCATCATGCCGTAATCGCGCTGGTAAATCGCTGAAAGAGCCCGTGTGACGTCGGAATAAAAGACACGCACCCGGTAGGGAAAAAATGTTTCCAGCTCGAAGTCGGGCAATGGCATCTCCGGCGTTTCGCTCGCAATCCCAATGGCTTCTTGGGTCTCGGTCTCCGGATCGGTCAGCTTGGTCATCGGCGCTCAACAGTATTGGTTAGGTCGTCTGCACGATTTTACGATTGACTTGGTTTCATGTGTAACTATTTTGTTGCATATGTAACTATGTTTGGCATCACGTTTCAAGTCCGGGATCATACCGGCAAGAACGGCCTTCATGAAATGAAGGGGAGGAGAAAATCGTGAAACAGTTGAAGTGTCTTTCCATTCTCGCAGGTGTGGCAGCGTCCGCATTGACCGGTTTCATCGCCAGCGCATCCGCCGACGAACTGGTTCTGTCGTCCTGGCTGCCGCCGAAACACCCACTCGTTACCGACGTGATGGAACCCTGGGCAGCAGAAGTTGCCAAGGCTACCGATGGCCGCGTAACCGTGCGCATTCTACCCAAGCCGGTCGGCTCGCCGCCCGAGCATTTCGACCTTGCCGCCGAAGGCATCGTCGACATCACCTACGGCCTGCACTCCTTCACGCGCGACGACCGTTTCCTGCGGTCGCGCATTGGCCAGTTCTCCTTCATCGCAAACACCGCAACCGAAGGCTCCAAGGCCTATTGGGACGTCTATGGCGGTACGCTCGACGCGCAAGGCGAACACAAGGGCACCAAGCTGCTCGGCCTTTGGGTGCACGGCCCCGGCATGTTCCACAACAACCAGCGCAAGATCGAAAAGCCTGAAGATTTTGCCGGTCTGAAGATCCGCACTCCGGGCGGTTATGTTGCGGACCTGTCTCAGGAACTTGACATCATCACCCAGTTCATGGGCCCGGGCGAAGTCTACGAGAAGCTGTCCCGCGGTGTCATCGATGGTGTCACCTTCCCCATGGAAGCGTTGCAGGCCTTCAATCTGACCGACTACACCAAATACTCCATGAGCCTGCCGGGCGGCTTCTACAACACCTCCTGGTTCATGGTCATGAATGAAGATGTCTGGGACGGCCTTTCGGAAGAAGACCAAGCGGCCATCGACAAGATTTCCGGTGAAGCCCTTGCCGAAATGGCCGGCGGCGTCTGGGATGGCGCGGATGCCCGTGCGGCTTCCTACATTGCCGACAAGGACATTGAGGTCTACGACGCACCGGCCCCGGTTCTGGAGGCGGTCAAGGAACTTGCAGCCAAGCATGAAGCCACCTGGGCGGCTGCCGTTGCCGAAACCGGCTTTGACGGCACCGCCGCTCTGGCCGAGTTCCGCGACAAGACCGGCATCAAGCACTAAGCATGTCTGCCGAATCCAACGGCCAGGCCCCTCGCCGGATCGATACGATCCGGCGAGGGGCCGGTTTCCTGCTCGGGCTGGCCTGCTTATGTGTTCTGGCTGCCCTGATCGGGCTAACCTGTGTCGACGTCGTCGCACGCTATGCCTTCAACAGCCCCGTGAACGGTGCCTATGAGCTGACGGAGCTGCTGCTGGCCACACTGATCTTCCTGGCCCTGCCACTGACGACCGCTGCCGGCGAACATATCGAGGTGGAGCTGCTCGACGGGCTCAAGAGCGCCCTTCTCAAACGGCTCGGCACATTGGTTGCCGCTGTTTGCACGGTCGGTGTCCTGGCCCTGATCGCGTTCAAGTTGTTCGAGCATGCCGAGAAGATGGACAGTCGCGGACAGGTGACGGATTCCCTTCAGATCCCGCTCTCGCTGATCGGTTGGCTGGGAGCTGCCTCCTTTGCGCTCTCCGCCATCGCCGCCATAGTCTTCGCGGCCAGGCGATTCCGCGAAAAAGCTTGATACCAGTGAGTATTGAATATGCTTGAAGCTCTGATCGGTTTCGTTGCGCTCTTCGCGCTCGTGCTGCTGCGCGTGCCCATTGCAATTGCAATGATCATTGTCGGCACTGCCGGGTTCGCGGCCCTGCGCAACTGGAATGCCGCGCTGAACCTGCTCGGAAATGCGGCCTTCGAAACCGGCCTTTCGTTCACCCTTTCGGTGATCCCGTTGTTCATTCTGATGGGCAACCTCCTGACCATTTCCGGTGTCAGCCAGTCCCTGTTCTCGACCGCTCACCACATGCTTCACCGCATGCGTGGTGGCCTTGCCATGGCGGCCATTGTCGCCTGTGGCGGCTTTTCGGCAGTTTGCGGCTCGTCTCTGGCAACGGCTGCCACCATGTCCAAGGTGGCCATGCCTTCCATGCGCAAGGCAGGCTATGCCGACAGTCTGGCAACCGGCTCCATCGCTGCCGGTGGCACGCTTGGCATCCTGATCCCGCCTTCTGTCATCCTGATCATATACGGCCTGCTGACCGAGGCCGACATCGGCAAGTTGTTCATTGCCGGCATCATCCCGGGCCTGCTGGGCGTATTGTTCTATCTCGGCGCCATTTACGTCACGGTTCTGCTGAAACCCGAGCTTGCGCCAACCGCGTCCGAAGACATGAAGCTCGAAAAGCGTGACGTCTGGGGTGTTCTGGCAGTTGTCGGGCTATTTGCCGTGATCATGATCGGCATCTACGGCGGCTTCTTCACGCCGACAGAAGCAGCCGGCATCGGTGCTGCCGCCGCCTTCGTGATCGCGCTCGTGTCCGGTGGTCTGACGTTTGAAAAGCTCTACACCGCCGCGCTCAACTGCGCGCGTACCACGGCGATGATCTTCGCGATCATCATCGGCGCGGAAGTCTTTTCCAACTTCATCAGCTATGCCGGTGTGCCTGACGCATTGTTGACCTTCGTTCAGTCGCTCGACGTCAACGCCTATGTCGTCATTCTGGTTCTGGTACTGATCTACGTGGTGCTGGGGGCGGTGCTGGAAAGCCTGTCGATGATCCTGCTGACGGTCCCGGTCTTCTTCCCGCTGGTCAGTTCGCTCGATTTTGGTGGCGGTTTGCTGGCAGATCCGGAGATGGTGCTGATCTGGTTCGGCATCATCGTGGTGGTGGTCACCGAAATCAGCCTCATCTCGCCGCCGATAGGCCTCAACGTCTTCGTGCTTCGCTCTGTGTTGACGGACGTACCGTTGAGGACGATGTTCGCCGGCATTCTGCCGTTCTGGCTGGCCGACATCCTGCGACTGGCGCTGTTGATTGCTGTGCCGCTGCTGTCACTGGCGCTCATCTGAGGCTTTACCGGCCGGTGCATGGCCAGGAAAACCGAACTCCAAAGAATTGCCGGACGGTGGCCACACCGCCCGGCATACCTTTCATCAGGCCGCCAGCGCTTCCGCGTCGCTGCCGGCAGGAAGGTGGGCAGGACACGACGGATCGGTTACCGCCTGCCAGATGGCTTTGACCACATCTTCCGACCGGGTCGGTTCCTTGTCGGCATCTGCCATGAAGGCTCCCATCACTTCCTCGACAAAGGGCTTGTAGGCCGCAGGCGCCTCCATCGCGTCCGCCATCAACGCTCGTGCATTCGTGCCAAAGCTGGTCGAAGGTGCGCGGCCCGGCAAAACCAGCTGGACGCGGATACCAAGCGGCGCAAGCTCCAGAGCCAGGCAATCGGTATAGGCATTCACGGCCGCCTTGCTGGCGGTATAGACCGGTAGTAGCGGCAAGGACTTCAGCGTGACACTGGACGACACGTTGACGATAACGCCCTCGCCCTTCTCCCGCATCTGCGGCAGCACCGCGCGGATCATCTCGAAAGTCCCGAAGGTGTTGGTGTCGAATATCCTGCGCACCACGTCTTCCGACGTTGCCTCGAAGGGCGACAACCAGCCAACACCAGCATTGTTGACCAGCACGTCAACCGGACCGGCGGCAGCCACGGCCTCGGCAATGCTGGTGTGATCTGTCACGTCCAGCGGCAGTATGCGCAAATGTTCGGAGGCCGGCAGCAAGGTGGCGTCGGGTTTGCGCATGGTCGCAACCACCCGCCAGCCCTCGTTCAGAAAATACCGCGCCGTTTCCAGCCCGAAGCCGGAGGAACATCCAGTAATCATGATGGTCTTCATGACAAAGTCTCCTGTTGTTGGATGCTCCCCATATCGACACGACGGACAAAACTTTCTATCATGAGAAGTCTCAGTCTTTTTATCGAAAGTCCGAAATGGCAGATCCCCTGTCTGAAGTGATCACACTTCTGCGGCCCAGAGCCCCCTTCTCGAAAATCGGGGAAGCCTCCGGCCCCTTCCGGGTGCGACGGGACGATGTCAACGAAGCGTTCTATTGCCTGGTGCTGATGGGGCGGCTCAACCTGGAAGTGGACGGAAGAGCACCGGTGATATTGTCAGCGGGCGATTTTGCGCTGCTGCCCGCCGTTGGCGGGCTGACTGTCACCAGTCTCGATCCGCCACCACCTCCAGGCTATTTCAGCCAGCCTGTTTACGGGGAAGATGGTGTTGTGCGCGTCGGCATGCTGGACCCGCGTGAAACCCCGCCCCAGGTTCAGCAGTTGGTTGGCCATTGCAGCTTCGGAAGCCCGGATGCCGAACTGCTGGTCTCTCTTCTGCCGGAGATGGTGGTTGTGCGCGGCGAAGATCGTCTGGCGTCGCTGGCAGCCCTGGTACGCGACGAGGCACGGGCCGATCGCCCTGCAAGGGATGTGGTGCTGGAAAACCTTCTGCAGGTCCTCCTGATCGAGGCTTTCCGTTCAAGCGTCCAATCCACCGCTTCCACCGGGCTTCTCAGCGGCCTTGCGGATGCTCGGGTGGCCCCTGCCCTGCGTGCCATGCACGGCGCGCCGCAACAGGCCTGGTCGATCCGGGCGCTGGCCGGCGAGGCTGGCCTCTCCCGCTCCGCGTTCTTTACCCGTTTCAACCGCATTGTCGGCCTGCCGCCAATGAGTTACCTGCTCAACTGGCGCATGACGCTAGCCAAGCACATGCTGCGCTCAGGCCTCCACAGCATCGGCGAGATTTCCAGCCGCACCGGCTATGGCTCCACCAGCGCCTTCAGCACAGCCTTTACCCGGCACGTTGGCTGCCCGCCCGTCAGATACGGCAAGGCAGGTGCAACGACCTGAACCGTCTATTGTTCCGAGGACCCCTCCCAGGATGGCTTCACCCGGCGCGTAATCGGCAGAAATTGACCGGCTTCGTAGTAAAGGTTTGGCGATATGTACCGGGCGCTGACCCAACCTGTCTGCCCTTCGAACTGTCCCTGGTACCAGATGCCGACCTTGTCTGCGCGGATCATGCAACCGGTCAAGGAGAGCGTGGCGCCGGCAGGCAACATACCCAGTACCTGCCCACCCACATCAGGGCTGGAGCGGAAATTCACATTGCTTTTCACCCGGCCGGATGGGCCACCGTTTTCGCCAGCCCAGCTGTTTTTGGAAACAAGCCTGTTGTCCGAGCACCCAAGGACGTTCCCCATCAGACCCAGCGTTACAGGGGCTGAAACGACTTTCCTGGAAGCACACCAGCCCTGCAAGCCACCGTCGACCTCCTCGTTTCCGGGGCCCTGTTGCAGACAAAGAGGTTTGCCGCGCCAGAGTGCAACGGACAGAGCCCCTTCTGGGGTCATCGACAGCTGGCACGAGAACGTATCGGTATAGAGGGTTGCCGTTCTGCCTTTCAAAGCTTTCAAGTCCGAAAGCGAGAACTCCGAGTTCATGAACTGAAACAGGTCGGCGACCTCGTAGTAGGCCTTGAAGGATCGCCCTGCCACGTTGACGGTGTTGCAGATTTCGTTGGCATCGTAGTCGACACCATCTCCCACATGGACAAGGTTTGCTTCAGCTTCGTTGGAAACGGGAGAAAAGCCGAGGTTCCAGGTGTTAATTCCGCCGCGCAGATAGAAGAAGCTGTCTGCCGTGGAATGCTTCAGGGCTTCCATCATCAGCTCAGGCGGATTGATGTTGAAGCCAATCAGCTTGCTGTATTGTTCGGTCACCTGGTAGCCAAAGGCCAGGATCTTGTCGATACGCTCGACCTGCGCGCCCTGATTTCCGGCCAGATATGCCATGTGAAAGCCAAGCTCCGCACCTTTTTCAACGTAGCGGGCATCGCTGGCAAAGGGGTGCACCATGTCCACGGACAGGGAGAATGCCAGAGCACAGGCAGACACACAGCTGGTGTTCTTCAGCACGAAGACGCCACCGATGTTCGGATCCTGACTTTCAAGATTGTACCGGATGCTGTCAGCGATCTTGAACCCTTCGAGGAAATCGCCTCCAGGACTGTTGAAAACGAGGTAGCGTATCGACGGGCCACTTATGCTGTCCAGAAAGGCAGACAACTTGCCGGCATCGCCCTTCACGATCGGGCCTGAAAGCTCAATCACATGCGTTGCCATTTCCGGTTCCGCAGGATAAAGCGCAAACTGATCGATCTGCCCAACCTCCCCGTCTTCCAAGTTCGGAAGCTGCGCCAGAACGCTGTGCGGTCCTTCAGGGGGATAGATAAGCTTGAGGCTTCTCAGGTGCGGCTCGAGATCCGGCCGCAGCCTGAAGTCGGCTGCATTTGCAAAGGGCATGGAAAACGCCCCCAGCAGAATAATGAAAAGCACGGCACCAGCCTTGCACCAGAGATCACCCGCAACTCTCGTCATGTCTCGTCTCACGTTGAACATTGGCCACCTGACTAGCAGGCAGCCGCCTTGTTCACTGCCCCCAGATAGGGAAGACGGCAACGATTATTTTTTCAGGATGCTGGATTTCAGACTGCATCAAGCAGACAAGCGCACACCGGAGACCGAGGATCATTCTCCGCCGCATGAGAGCCGGAGGCAACATGCGGATAAGGTTTCCCAATTGCGGCTGTTAAGGGTACCCGCCTCAGACGTTCTGCAGCGTCCAGGCAGCCATTTCTGCAAACACCCGGTCGGCTGAAGCGTTCATGGCCTCGACCGCCTTGTCGACGGTCGTGCTACCGGAAGACGTTTCCGCCCGGAAGACCTTGTTGGCAACTGTTCGACCGTTGCGGTCGTTGACGATGCGGGCCGAAATTTCGACGACACCTCGATTGGCACCCGCCACCTGCAGTTCGAAGGCACGGATTTCCGTCTGGAGCTGATAATCGATCAGCAGGCCGTCGCCCGGCAGGCCAACCCCGCGCAGGCGGTTGGTGTTTTGCAGGGTTTCGACCAGTTTCAGCTGCACCACGTTGGGCAGCGTGTCGGCCCAGGCAGAATCCGGGAAGTAGCTGTAGACCGGCCCCTTGTCGACAACCGCGATGTAACTGGTGTCGAGCGCTTTCAGCGCCCGAGGTGCGGAAACGAGAACCTGAACGCGGCTGGACCGGCCCTGAAGGCCACCGACGTCGGCCGCACCGATGCTGTAGTAGGCCGACGGCGCTGAACTGGCGCATCCGGACACAAGCACGCCGAGCCCGAGAGCGGTCAAGACGCCCCGGCGGGTCATGTCAGTGGTTGCCTTCGTCATACGCCCCTGCCTCTGCACATTCAGTCTCACCGGCGCCGCCCGCCGGAATATGTCGGCACATCTTCACCGCCGAAGATCACCCGGTTCGGACTGCGTTCAAAGCTTTCCGCCGCCCGCTGGATCGAGATCAGTGTCCGGTTAACCTGCGCCAGCGCCGCAGCGAAATCCGCAGAGCCCTGGGTCGCAAACTTGGAAAGCCCGCCGGCGATCGAATCTGCCCGGCTTTCAAACGCAACCGCAACCTTGCGGATTGCCTGCGCGGCCAACGTCGCTTCCTTGATCAAGCCTTCACCATCGCCGTCCACCATGGTGGAAACCTTCTCGACCAGGCTTTCGACGCGCACCGAGGTGGAATTCAGCGTCGCGGTCATCTGCTTGGCATCGGTGATGATCTGGTCGACGTCAGGTGTCCGCTTCGAAAGATCGTCCGTCATCTGCTGAACGTTGTCCGCTGCCTTGCGGGCACTTTCCAGGATGGCCGGAATGCCGTCTTCCGGATTTGCAAGACCTGCTGTCGCCGTTTCGACGGAACCGACGATATTCGCAACCTTTTCCGGATCCACGGCCTTCATCAGGTCGTTCGCGGTCTGAAGCGTCGTCGCAAAACGTTCGGCAGCCGCCTGAACATCCGTTATCAGCGCCGCGATCCGGTCATCCTGGCCACGAACCGTCGCTGAAACCGCCTCGAAGTTCTGAACGGTGGACTTGGTGGAAGCGATGATCTCGTTGATCTGCGTCTGCTGATTGTTGAAGTTGTCGATGATGCTGGAAACATTGTCGACGGCCTTGCTGACCTTCTCCGGATCGACACTCGCCACAAGCTCGTCGACTTTACCCAGCGATGCATTGAGGCTGTCGGTGAAGGTGCTGACATTGGCAACCACTTCCTCGACCTTCAGCGGATCAATGGCAGCGGCAATTTCCACGCCGCGCGTCATGATGGCATCCACCTTGACCACGACATCACGCCCGCCTTGCACGATATCCTTGATCGCGCCTTCCTGGTTCCGGATGTTTTCCACCACCGCATTGACGTTCTGCATGGTTTCGCTGGTGGAACTGATCAGCTTGTCGATGTCCCCGGTGCGCTTCTGCAGCACCTCGCCAAGGGCTGCGGCCCCTTGCACCACCTTCTGGACATCTTCAGGATCAACCGCGCCAACAATCTTGTGAACGCGATCGAGCCCTTCATTCAGGTTCACCGTGAAGGTCTGCAGTTCCTTGGCCGCGCTCTGGGCATCGGCCATCAGGAGATCGATGTCGCTGCTGGCCTTGCCGAGACTTGCAGAAAACTTGGAAAGGTCATCGACAATGGCGGTGACCTTGTCGGAAGGCACGGCAGCCAGCAGGCGTTCACCTTCCTGCACCAGCGTCTCAAGCCGGCCGGACAGGCTGGAAAACGCATCGGAAGCCTTGCCGATGCTGGCCATGAAATCCTTCACCCCATCGGAATTGGCGGCCAGCGCGGCGGAAAAGGTCTCGGCGTTGTTGACGATCTCGGTGATTGCGGGGCCGTTGTCCTTCAGCAGGTCGTCGACCGTCTTCATGGTCGAATCCGCACGCTTGAGAACATCGCGGGCACCATCCACAATGTCATCGAAGAAGGACCGTTCGGCGTAGATGACCGGAACTTTGTCTTCGTCCTGGTCGTCGGACATGCTCAGCAGAAGCGGCGATTCAGATGATCCGCCACTGAGGTCGACATAGGCGACGCCTGTCAGGCCGGTGAAATTCAGTGTTGCCTTGGTATCTTCGCGCAAGGGCGTCGAGGGCTT
Organism: Labrenzia sp. R5_0; assembly: GCF_017743835.1. Taxonomy (NCBI): domain Bacteria; kingdom Pseudomonadati; phylum Pseudomonadota; class Alphaproteobacteria; order Hyphomicrobiales; family Stappiaceae; genus Labrenzia; species Labrenzia sp. R5_0. The sequence continues at coordinate 481,564 of NZ_JAGHRK010000002.1, forward strand.
GATGCCAACGGTGGCCACAACCTTGGTCGGATCCCCCGGTGCAAAGTCCAGCGATTTCACATCGCCGACCTTGATGCCGTTGAAAAGCACCTGCCCCCCGACCGGAAGCCCCGTCACAGGTCCGGGATAGACGATTTTCAGTTCAACATTCTGCCTGGATTCCGCGGTGACGGCGAGCCAATACACAAAGCCGAACGCACCGATCAGGATTGCGACCATGAAGGCGCCGATCAGAATATAGTTCGCGCGGGTTTCCATTCAGTCCAACCTATACTCGGCGCAGGGCCCGTTCACCCCTGAAGTAAGATTTAATCCAGGGATCATCATTTTTCATCATATCGTCCATCGTGCCGATGGCTAGAACCCGCTTTTTCCCAAGAACAGCAATCCGATCACAGATAGAATGCAAACTATCAAGATCATGGGTGACCATATAAACGGTCAGTCCGAGGGTCGAACTGAGATTTGCAATAAGCGAATCAAAGGCCGCCGCCCCGATCGGATCGAGTCCGGACGTCGGTTCGTCCAGAAACACCAAATCCGGGTCGAGTGCAAGGGCGCGAGCCAGGCTGGCCCTTTTGATCATGCCCCCTGAAAGTTCCGACGGCAGCTTGTCGGCGGCATCTTGCGGCAGCCCGACCAGTTCCAGTTTCAGGGTCGCCAGTTCGTCCATCAATTGCGGTGAAAGCTTCAGGTGCTCCCGCATCGGCACCTGAATGTTCTGCTTGACCGAAAGCGAGGAAAACAGCGCGCCCTGCTGAAAAAGCACCCCCCAGCGGCGTTCGATTGCCGTGCGTTCCTTCGGGCTCGCGGTCGACAGGTCGTGTCCGAAAACCGAAATCTGCCCGGTTCGCTTCGGAGTCAGGCCCAGGATGGTGCGCATAAGCACCGACTTGCCGGTTCCCGATCCACCGACGAAACCAAGCACCTCGCCCCGGCGCACATCCAGGTCGAGATCCTGCAGAATGATCTTGGAACCGAATCCAACGGTGATGTCGCGCACGGACAGGACATTGTCCGACCTCTCGCCCGTCGCGGCGGTCTCTTTTGCAGGCGTCACGCTTTGGCTTGGCGTCATCGGTCGGTCAAACTCCAATCGCGGCAAAGAATATGGCGAAGAAACCATCCACCACGATGACTAGAAAAATCGCCTTCACCACCGACATGGTGGTGTGACGGCCAAGAGATTCGGAGGAGCCTTCGACTTTCAGCCCTTCCACACAGGCGATCAGGCCGACGATCAGTGCCATGAAGGGCGCCTTCACCAGCCCCACGACCAGCGTATTGATCGTGATTGCCGCCTGCAACTGGGTCAAGAAGGCGGCCGGTGGAATGTCCAGATAGGCCCATGTCACGATGCCAGACCCCAGCAGCGCCGCGAGATCCGAAATGAACGTCAGGATCGGCAGAGCAATCATTAGCGCCAGAATCCTAGGCAAAACAAGGACTTCAGTCACACTGAGGCCGATGACATGCAGTGCGTCGACTTCCTCCTGCATCCGCATCGCCCCAAGCTCCGCCGTGAAGGCGGATCCCGAGCGCCCTGCCACCATGATGGCGGTCAGGATCACGCCGATTTCCCTGAGGACCAGGATGCCTGCAAGGTCGACCACGAAGATGTCGGCACCGAATTGCCTGAGGTAGAAGCCGCCCTGCTGCGAGATGATGGCACCGATGAGAAAACTCATCAGCGCGACGATCGGCACGGCTCCAATGCAGCTCCGGTCGAACTGAACCGCGATCGATATGCTGCGCAGGCGTTTGGGCTGCAGCAGAACTGTCGACAGAACCAGGCCGAGCGAGCCGAGAATATGCAGCATTGCCAAGGCGTCGTGATAGACGTCCACCATCTGGCGGCCCGTGGCTTCCAGGAAGCCGGCAATGGAAAATCCGTTCCTGTCAGGCTTGTATCTCGGAGGATGGTGGCTCTCGATTTCCTCGAACAGGGTCTGGCGGACGGGAGAGACACCGGTCAGGCCAACCTTGCGTCCCTCGAATTCCAGTCGGCCGCGCGTGCGGTGGATCAGCCAGGCGCCGCTCGTATCCAGATGCTCGATCTGGGACACATCGATGCAGGTCAGGCTTTTTTTGTCGATCGTGAGGCTGTTCAGCTCTTTTTCTGCGTCGGCGATGGTGCTGACAGTCCAGTCGCCGGAAAGGGCAAGGTATTGATGATCCGGCCCGTCTGCTTCCAGTACCATCTCCGGTGCGATGTTTTTTTCCAAGAATGCCATTCCGGCTGGCTGCCCTCTTGCCGCTGGTTCACCATCCCTCGTATACCTGATGGAGAAGTTCAATACCAACCGTCATTCACCATGAAGTTGGTAAACCCTCCAGCAGCCACTTGAAAGCTTAATCCATGGAAATTGCACGTCCTTACCTGTTGTTTCTCGGTGATGTTCCCGATGCCCTCGCCGCCAAGACCGCGATCGGCATCGTTGATTGGCGCAAGGACTGGTGCCTGGGCCAGGTCCGCATGCCCGGATGCGCCGCCGACACAGGCCTTGCCGACATGTCGATTGCAGAGGGGGCGGAAGCTGGCGCCAAGACGTTCATCATCGGAGCTGTGAATGCCGGTGGGCGCCTGCCGGAGCACTGGGTCGAATCTGTCGTCGAAGCACTCGATGCAGGCATGGACGTCGCTTCCGGCCTCCATGTGCGCCTTGCCAGCGTGCCGGCGATCAAGGAAGCCGCAGATCGGAACGGTCGACAGCTCCACGACGTGCGTCACAGCAGCATGGCCTTTGCCACCGGCAAGGGCACCAAACGCGCCGGCAAACGGATCCTGGCCGTCGGTACCGATTGTTCCGTCGGCAAGAAATACACCGCCCTTGCCATGGACAAGGCAATGAACGACCGGGGCTATTCCAGCACCTTCTGCGCCACCGGCCAGACCGGCGTGTTCATTTCCGGCCGCGGTGTCGCACTTGACGCGGTGATTGCCGACTTCATTTCCGGAGCTGCCGAGTGGATCTCTCCGGAGACCGATCCCGATAACTGGCAGATCATCGAAGGCCAGGGTTCCCTGTTCCATCCGTCCTTCGCCGGCGTCACCCTTGGTCTTCTGCACGGCTCCCAGCCGGACGGTTTCATCGTCTGCCATGAACCGACACGCACGAAGATGCGCGGCGTCGAGGCGGCACTTCCGACGATCCAGCAGGTCATCGACATGACCATTGCCTGCGGCAAACTCACCAATCCGGACATCCGCTGCGTCGGTATTGCGGTGAACACCACCGCACTCGATGACGATGAGGCCCTCGCTTACCTGGCAAAGGTCGGCGAGAAGCACGGCCTGCCGGCAACCGATCCGGTCCGCTACGGCATGGAAGCCATCGTTGACAAGGTCTCGGCGGAATTCGGTGCGCCATGAGCCTTGAGGTCAGCATCGAAGCGCAACGCTTCGAAATCGCGGGAGGTTTCAGGATCTCCCGCGAGACCCGAACCCATGCCCAGGTCGTGGTCGTCACCCTGAGTGACGGCAAGGCAACCGGCCATGGCGAAAGTGTGCCCTATCCGCGTTATGGCGAATCGCTCGAAACCGTTCAGACGCAGATCGAGGAAATCGCGCCCCTTTTGAAAAACGGCCTCAGCCGGGAACAGCTTCTGGAGGCGATGCCCGCCGGAGCAGCCCGCAATGCCGTCGACTGCGCTCTTTGGGACCTGGAAGCAAAACGATCCGGAACACCGGCAACGGACATTGCCGGTGTCGGTCCGCTGAAGCCGGTCACGACAGCCTTCACCATCAGCGTCGACACGCCGGAAAAGATGGCTGAAAAGACCCGCGCCGCAGCTCACCGCCCGCTTTTGAAGATCAAGCTTGCCGGGCCCGGTGATGACGAACGGATTGCTGCCGTACGCCTAGCTGCGCCTGACAGCACCCTGATCGTCGATGCCAACGAAGCCTGGGACGAAAGCTGCTTTGAGATCAACATGGCCGCCTGCGAAGCTGCGGGCGTTGCCCTGATCGAACAACCATTGCCGTCAAAGAATGATGGCTTGTTGGCAGGGCTCGAGCGGCGTGTTGTGATCTGCGCGGACGAAAGCCTTCATCCGGGCAAGAGCATCGATGGGCTGCGCGCAAAATATGACGCGGTCAACATCAAGCTCGACAAGGCAGGTGGTCTGACGGCTGCGCTGAAGCTCTGCGATGAAGCGCGCGCCCAGGATCTCAAGGTCATGGTCGGATGCATGCTCGGCACGTCTCTCGCTATGGCGCCTGCGGTCCTGATCGCCCAGAAGGCGGATTTTGTCGACCTCGACGGACCTCTGCTCCTGGCCGAAGACCGCTCACCGGGACTGAAGTTCGAAGGCAGCACGCTCTATCCGCCTCAGCCGGAGTTGTGGGGGTAAGCGCTTCGACCTCGGAGAACAGAAAAACGCCGGTTCCTTGTCATTGGGCCGGCGTTTTTTGTGGGCATGCGTATCTGCACTACCGAAGGGCGCTAAAATCCCTCTTCAGCGGGAGAATACGGAAATTCCCCAACCTCACTCCGCCGCCATTCGACTTCGCAGCATTGGCGTCATCGCCAGTGTCAACAGCGTGCCGATTGCCGCAACCACGGACATCACGAAGAAGGGCCAGTCCGGATTGATCTCGTAAATGGCGCCGGAAATGCTGAGGCCGATCGCCATCTGGATGCCCACGGAAGTCGCTAGCAGCCCCTGCCCCGTTCCCGCCCAACGGCTCGGCACGACCCGTGCAAGGATCGCGACGGCCCCCAGATGGGCCGCGCCAAAAGATAGGCCGTGCAAAGTCTGCAAGGCAGCCATGGCGGGGAGCGTGTCGGCGAAGGGGAACAGCAGCCAACGCAAGGTTGCCGCCACCCCGGCAGCCAGCAGAAAGATTGGCGGATCAAACCGTTGCGCCAGTTTTCCGGCAACCGTGAACAGGGCGATTTCAGCCGCAACACCCGTCGCCCACAAGAGACCGATCGCAAAGTCAGGCACATCCATCGCCTGCCAGTAGAGCGTCCCGAAGCCGTAAAAGGCTGAATGGCTCGCCTGGTACAATCCAAGCACCATCAACAACGGCCAGAACCAGACGCTTTTGAACGGCGCGTCCTTGTGGTCGTCCGAAGTCCCGTCAGCCGCTTCGGAAGGCGTTTCACCACGTTTTTGCCGGGGAAGCGACATGGCAACAGCACCCGTTGCCAGGGACGCAAGGCCGACGGCAACCACGATGAGCCAGGACGTACCTTCCGCAGCCAACGAACCTCCGAAGATGCTGGCAAACACGAAACCGGCTGAACCCCATAGCCGCATGCGGGCGTAATCCGCTCCCGTATTGCGCTGGACATCCAGCGCATAGGCATCGCTGAGCGGCACCACCGGCGCATTCATGACCATGTAGCCGATCACCGCGACGGACAGGAACACCAGCCCTAACGGCAGAAAGTAGAGCCCGATGAAAAACGCGGCGGCCAGCGAATAGATCAGGATCGACAGACGGCGCTGCCCGGTGCGGTCGGAGAGATTCGACAGAAGCGGACTTGCCGCGATCCGGGCAATCGTGCCTATCCCCAGAACAAATCCGATTTCAGCCGCTGTCAGCCCGCGAAACCCGAGCACGACCGGAATAAACGGCAGAAACAGGCCAACGCCGAAGAAATGGCTGGCGAACAGGGCCGAGACACGGCTGCTGATACTGGAACGGTCGAGCGACATGGGATACCGGGCGAAGTAGCGCCCTAAAAGGATGTTAACGTTTTCCGCCTTACCTTGGGGGCGAAGTTGTCCGTGTTACGGCAATAAACGACCCTTAGGCAAGTTGAGATTCGCGTCCACATGAAAGCGGAAGCAGCACAGGAACAGCCGGAGCTGATCGGCGAAGCCGAATACCAGACTCTCGAACAGACCCTGATGGAGTCCGATCGCGGGCGCAGGTTTCTGAAAGAGTTTCTCAATCGCAACAAGACCCCGGAAACCACCGAGATCCTGACCGCGATTGGCCGGCTAGAGAAAATGATGACCCGGCAGCGCAAGGTGCCGGATCTCGACAAGATCCGTCTCGACATTGCCGACATGCACGAGGCTATCGAGCGTACCAAGGCCGAGATTGCCAACATCAAGGCGGAAGGCGAGGAAAGCAACCGCTTTGTCGACGCCTCTCACGAACTCGATGCCATCGTCACCCAGACCGAAGGCGCGACCCAATCCATTCTGGAAGCTGCAGAGCAGATTCAGGAGAAGGCCTGGGTCCTGCGCGAGAATGGTGCGGACGATGCCGTGTGCGACGACATCGATGCCAAGGCGACCGAAATCTTCATGGCCTGTTCCTTCCAGGATCTGACCGGCCAGCGGACCAACAAGGTTGTTCAGGTACTGCGCTATCTTGAAAGCCGCATCAACCTGATGATCAACATCTGGGGCATCCAGGAGCTGGAAGCCGAAGCAACGGCTGGCCCGGTCGACACTCGTCCGGATGCACATCTCCTGAACGGCCCGCAGCTTGCGGGCGGCGTTTCCCAGAACAACGTTGATGAGCTGATGTCCGTCAGCGACGACGTGTTTGACGCCGCACTGAAGGAAACCGGCGCGGAAGCAGCCCCGGCAGAAGCTCCGAAGCATGCCAGCGAAGCTGATGTTGATGCCATCATGGCAAGCGAAGCCGACGTCGATGCCATCATGGCCGGCGGTGACGAGCCGATGGACGCTGCCGCTATCGACGACATGTTCGCCTCCGCTCCTGCTGCCGACGACGAGGAAGTAGACGACGAATTCGCCGGTGCCGACCCGGACGCCACTCTGGACGAAGCTGCCATCGAACGCCTGTTCGACAGCGAAGTGGGTGGTGGCACTCATGAAGCGGCAGACGAAGCCGAGGCCGACGCCGAATGGGAGCTGACCGAGGAAGTCAGTGAAGAAGATGGCGAAGATCCGCTGAAGCAGCTGTCCGAAGCCGAGCGCCAGGCACTCTTCAACTAAGTCTGCATCCGGCAGGATTTTCGAAAAAGGCGCCCGTTGCGGCGCCTTTTTTTGTTGCCTCTCCTATCGATTCTTGCAGATAGAACGCTACGGATTTCCGGGTTCGCAGAGCCGGGGCGCGCGAGCGGAATACCCTTTGCCTCCGAGGTCCCGGCGCAAGGCCGGGACAGCAAGGTGGCGGTCGGCTGGCACGTGTGCCAGTTGGTGGTCAGCGGCCGAAATTGATCTTGGCGAAGAACTGTTCCGCCTGCTGGCCAAGCTGGCCGGCCTGGTCTTTCAGCGCCGTCGACATGTCCTGAATGGTGCCGACAGCTCCCTCGACATTTTCGACCGACCCACGCACAGCGGTAATCTCGTCGGTAAAGGCTTGGGTGCCCTGTGCAGCGATCTGGACGTTGGCCGAGATTTCTGCCGTTGCCGACGCCTGTTGCTCAACCGCGGAGGCAATGCCGGTCGCGATTTCGGACAGGGCACCGATTATCGAGGTGATGCCTTCGATATCCTGCACAGACTGTCTGGTCGCCTGCTGAATGCTGGCGACCTGTTCGGTGATTTCTTCCGTCGCCTTGGTGGTCTGGCTGGCGAGTTCCTTCACTTCGGCTGCGACAACCGCAAATCCGCGGCCCATTTCTCCGGCACGCGCCGCTTCGATGGTAGCGTTAAGTGCCAGCAGGTTGGTCTGTTCGGCAATTTCAGAGATCAGCCCGATCACCGATCCGACCTGATCCGCGAAGCCGGCAAGTTTCGTCACGGAGTCGTTTGTGCTGCGTGCACCTTCCACCGCCTTCAGCGCCATCTCGCGGGACTGGCCTGCCTGGCGACCGATCTCGGTGATGGAAGCGGACATTTCCTCCGTTGCCGTCGCGCTTGACTGGACACCGCTTGCGGTTTCGGCAGACGTGTTGTCCATCTTGACCATCCGCTCTCCGATGGAGCCCGTCTCGCGGCGCAGACTGCCCGAAGACACTTCAAGTTGTTCGGATGCCGCGCCAAGCGTGCCGACAGTACCGCCCAGAACGCCCTGGAATTCCTGGATAGCAGCCTTCAGTTCAGTCTCGCGTCCGACGGCGTCTGCCACCATTTTCTCGTGATAGGTGGAGATCGCGACATCCATGTCCAGCATGACCAGCTTCGTCATCACCTGCATGGCCCGAACGCGCTTGCCCGTCGACATGAAACGCTTCTTCAGGACCGTCTCCGTCAGTTGCGTGAGGGCGAAGGAATAGCCACCGATGTACCAGCTGGGATCGAGGCCGATCCGCACATGTGTGAGGCCGATCTGCACAGCGCGCTCGTGGTAGGCTTCATCCGGGCCCGTTGCAAACAGCCCTTCCCAGTGGCTCATCTGTGCCTTCACCAGGCGCGACTGCTGGTTGCCGACCAGTGCCGCCAGATGCGGCACGGTTTTAACGTGTGCGTAGAACCCGTCCAGAACGCTCGGCAAGGCTTCCTTGATTGCCGGCCACATGGACTGGGCCACAGCCCGATCCTCGTCCGTGAAACGGAAAAACTTCAGCCGATCTTTCAAGGTGTTTGTCTGCATGAATGCCTCTTGGATCAGCCGATGGAGGTCCGGTTTGACGGGCCCGTGAGCTGATCGCTCTTCAGTTGCCGGACCTCCGAGCCTCTCAGTGAAGAGGCAGGAGATCCTGATTCAATAAAGCACGTGTCACCTGTTCCCTCGCGAACCCAAGTGGGCTGTTGAAAGGCACAACAAGGCGTTCCGCGCCATGCTCGATGCATCGGTACGCTGGCAATGTTCAGGTGATGAAAGGAGAAGACGCGGCGCCGTTGCCTGGCAATCCACGCTGGAATTCAATTTTCAGCAGCCCTGTTCGCGCCGTCCCGACGAAAAGGCAAACAGGACTGCCTGGTCCGGTCTCCTCCACCCGACTTCGGCAAGCCATGCTTGTGGAACCGCTCTAGCGGGTAGCCCCCTAAAGGCGCGTTAACGGGAAAGCGCAGTCTTTAGCATTTGTGGATCGATGTTTCCGCCCGTCAAAACGATACCGACGGTCTTGCCCTTGAAAGGCAGCTTTCCGGCCAGAAGTGCTGCAAGTGCAACGGCTCCGCCGGGCTCAACGACGAGCTTCAGTTCGGTGAACGCAAAGGCGACGGCAGCCAGAGCTTCCTCGTCCGTGACAGTCACGCCTTCGCCCGCAACGCGGCTTAGAATTGAAAAGCCGATATCACCCGGCGAATCAGACAGGAGCGCATCGCAGACAGAGCCGGTCTTTACGGCATTGGAGAGCCGCTCACCGGCGTCAAGCGAGCGCTTGTAGTCGTCGAACAGCTCCGGTTCAGCCGTATGGAAGACCGTACCGGGCGACTTGGCTTCCAGCGCCAGGGCAATGCCGCTGGACAATCCGCCACCGCCGGTACAGGCGAGCACATCGTCCAGATGCAGGCCCAGCGCAGCTGCCTGGGCTGCCATCTCCAGTCCGACTGTACCCTGCCCTGCGATAACACCGACATCGTTGTAGGGGTGGACAAACGTCGCTCCTGACTTGGAACACAGGTCTCCTGCAATCGCGTCACGGTCTTCGGTCTCACGATCGTAAGTGATGACGGTCGCCCCGTAGCCGCGTGTGCGCTCCAGCTTGATCCTTGGAGCGTCCGACGGCATGACGATGGTTGCGGGCATGCCGAGCAGCTGCGCGCTTGCAGCAACGCCCTGCGCGTGGTTTCCGGACGAACACGCCACAACGCCCCTGGGTCGGTCTGCCGGCGGGATGAGGCTGAGGCGGTTGAAGGCGCCGCGAAACTTGAACGAGCCGCTGCGTTGCAGGTTTTCCGGTTTCACGACGACAGTTGCCCCGGTTACCTCATCCAGCAACGGATGCCTCAGGAGCGGTGTCACCAGCGCCTCGCTTCGGATCCTCTCCGCTGCGGCTTCAACATCCTCTATGGAAACGGTTTTACCAGCCAACTTCGAACCTGCTTCAGACACAGGCAGCGATTGCATATTCGTCATCGGAACTCGCTCTAAACGTCAAACAACTGCTTGGAGGCCTGCCGCAGAAGCGTACAAGGCAATGCCTCGGCCCCTTTCAGGGCCGGGTCTCGATGCAAGTGTTTTCACAGGAAAGCGGGCAGTTCCAGCGGGAACTTGTCTTGGTGTCAATTTCGTTTGCCGCACTGCGCAACATCATCGCACATCAGGGCAGCCGCCTTATTCGGCGGCTTTTCCCTGCGTCGAACGGGCGTTGTGTATGTCCTGGGCTTCAATGCAATTGTCCAGGAACTGACGTGCGCTGGCCGCCCAGGTGTAGTTCATGGCAATCGTGCGGCAATGTTCGCGTGGGATATCCAGCGCGGCTTCAGCCGCTTCGCGCAGATCTTCCGACAAGACACCCGCCCCCGTATCGCTGATGACGTCGAGCGGGCCCATTACCGGGAAAGCGGCAACCGGCACGCCGCAGGCCAGGGCCTCAAGCATAACGTTGCCGAAGGTGTCGGTAAGTGAGGGAAACACGAAGACATCCGCGTCGGAATAATGCCTTGCGAGATCTTCGCCCACCTTGGAACCGGTAAAATGCACCCCCGGGTACTCCCGGCGCAGACTGTCGAGCTGCGGGCCACCACCGACCACCACTTTCGATCCCGGCAGGTCGAGATCCAGAAACGCCTTGATGTTCTTTTCGATTGCGACCCGGCCGACATACATGAACACCGGGCGCGGCAGGTCGGCTGGCAGAACGGAACCCTCGTAAGGCTTGAACTGCTGCTCATCCACACCGCGCGACCAGCGCATCAGATTGGTAAAACCACGGTCACGCAGATCCTGCTCCAGCGACCGTGTTGCGACCATGCAGCCGCAGCCGGAATTGTGAAACCGGCGCAGCCAGCTGTAGGACCAAGTCAGCGGAACCGGCAGCCGGGCTGAAACATATTCTGGAAACCGGGTGTGGTAACTCGTGGTGAACGGACGCCCAGCCTTCTTGGCGACGCTTGCCGCCAGAAGCCCGAGCGGGCCTTCCGTTGCAATGTGCAGATGCTCGCAGCCGTAATCCTCGATCTTCCGACGCACAATGCCGCGATGGGTCAACGACAGGCGAATTTCCGGATAGGTCGGACACGGCAGCGTCGTGAATTCCTGAGGGGTCAGGAATTCCACCCGCACACCGATCTTCTCGAGTTCTTCGGCTGTGCGCTCCAGCGAGCGAACCACACCGTTTATCTGGGGATGCCAGGCATCCGTCACAATCAGAATGGAACTCATGCGGCGACCGGTGCTTCCTTGGCTTTCGCCGGCACGGCCTCCTCCTGGGTACGGTCCACCCATCGGATCACCTCAAATGTTCCATCGTGGTGCTCGGCAACCGCAGTGCAGCTTTCCACCCAGTCACCCGTGTTGATGTAGTGAATGCCGTTCATATCACGGTCCGCGGCGTGGTGAATATGACCACAAATGACGCCATCGACGCCCTGCCGGCGCGCCTCGTCGGACAGGGCTTCTTCGAAACGTCCGATAAAGCTGACCGCGTTCTTGACCTTCAACTTGGCCCAGGCGGACAATGACCAGTAGGTCAGACCGAGACGGCGGCGGACCACATTGAGCCAGGTGTTGACGCCGAGCGCGGTCACATAGGCCTTGTCGCCAAAGAAGGCCAGCCACTTGGCATGGCGGATCACCACGTCGAACTGGTCACCATGAATGACCAGGTAGCGTTTGCCGTTGGCAGCTTCGTGAATGATGCTGTCGGTCACTTCGACGCCGCCGAAATGCGTACCGAGGAAGCTGCGCAGAAACTCGTCGTGATTTCCCGGAATATAGATGACCCGGGCTCCCTTGCGCCCCTTGCGCAGGATCTTCTGCACCACGTCGTTGTGAAGCTGTGGCCAGTACCAGGACCGCCGCAGACGCCAGCCATCGGCAATGTCGCCGACCAGGTAGATGGTCTCGGCTTCATTGTCCTTCAGAAAGTCCAGCAGCATCTCCGCCTGACAACCGCGCGTGCCAAGATGGACGTCGGAAATAAACAAGGCCCGGTAATGCCGCGATACCTCAGCGGTAGACATAGCACTTCTCCAAATTCCCTTTGGAGCGCTATAGACGCGATTCAAGTATCACTATTATGACAAACGGCGTGACTTCCCCGGGGCTGTTTGTTTTCCAGCTTAATGATTAACACCGGCACGGATCGGGTATTGGCCTCCTTCACTTCATTCCGTTGCTTCACGAACATCTTGCCGGATGCTGACCGGCTCCATATGTCCCTGACGGCATTTGACAGCATCGGGTTTTGCCAGCCACAAAGCATGTCCAACCTGCATCAAGGAGAACGTTCATGGACCTCGGCCTCAAGGGCAAAAAGGCAATCATCTGTGCGTCAAGCCGCGGCCTCGGCAAGGGCTGCGCCGAAGCACTGGCGGAAGCAGGCTGCGACATAGTCCTGAACGGACGTAACGAAACGGTTCTGGAAGAAACCCGCACGCTGCTGCAGAACCGCTTCGGCGTGAGCGTTGCCGCCATCGCAGCGGATGTTTCCACACGGGAAGGTCAAGAAGCGCTTCTGGCGGCCTGCCCGGACCCGGACATCCTGGTCAACAACAACGGTGGCCCACCCCGGCGCGACTATTCCGAGCTGGACCGTGCAGCGCTGATGGAAGGTGTGGTGCAGAATTTCGTCACCCCCATCGAGCTGATCCAGGCGGTTGTTCCCGGCATGAAGGAGCGCGGTTTCGGCCGCATCGTCAACATCACTTCGCTTTCGGTAAAGATGCCGATCGAAGGTCTCGATCTGTCCAGCGGTGCTCGGGCGGGGCTCACGGCATTCCTGGCCGGCGTCTGCCGCCAGCTTGCCCCCCACGGCGTGACGGTCAACAACCTGCTGCCCGGCAAGATGGACACCGACCGTCTGAAAGGCGGCTTCGAGCGCGCCGCGCAGCAGTCAGGCAAAAGCATCGAGGATGTCCGGGCGGCACAGGCAGCGGAAATCCCGGCAAGACGTTTTGGTTCAGCCGAGGAGTTCGGCCAGACCTGCGCTTTCCTGTGCTCTCGCCACGCCGGTTACATCACCGGCCAGAACATCCTGATGGATGGCGGGCTCTATCCGGCGGCGTTCTAAGGGCCTGCCGAAACAAATAAGGCCGGAGTGTTTCCCCCGGCCTTGTTTGTTTTTATCAGCGGATTTCCGCTCAGTAGGTGTATCTGAGCGCGGCCGAGATGATGTTCACCTGGCTGTCGACCTTGCCTGTGTATGTACCGATATTGGAATTGTAGTCCTGGTGGTTACCCGAGATATCGATCTTGGTGTCGGCTGGTATCAGGTGTGAGTAGCCGATGTCGAAAGCGAGATTGTCCGACGGAGACCATGTCATACCGGCCGACAACCACAGCCGGTCGTTGTCCGGCAAACGCGTGGAACGAATGGCCTCGTCGATCGGCGAAAGCTCGTAGCCGACACCTGCACGCAGGGTAACCTGCTGGTTCCAGTTGTACTCGCCCCCCACCGAGAAGAACCAACCGTCGTCGTAGTTGAATTCCAGGTTTGGCAAACCCGTCGGATTGGTGGTTGCCGTGCCGCCATCACTGCTCGGATGAACTGTCTTCAGGCGGGACCAATTGGTCCATTCAACCGTACCGGCGATCTTGAAGGTATCGTTGATGCGGTGACTTGCCGACAGAGTAACGGTTTCCGGCGTGACGACTGTCGCCTCGATGCCTGCACGATTGCCCGCGAAGGAAACCGGGGTCATGCCGGCAAAAAAGCGCCCGCCCGGGTTGATGTAGGACCCGTCGAGATTGTTGGCGACCGCGGACCGGTAGCCAAGACCGATCTCGGTCCCCTCCCAAGGCCGCACAGTCAGGCCCGCGGTGACGCCAATGCCGTAGCCTTCCCCCTTGAACTCGGTCGTCGCCGCAGAGGTGGAGAACGGATAGGCCGATTTCAGCCGGACTTGCAGATATTGCGCCTGGACCCCGACACCGACAGCGAACATGTCGTTGATCTGATAGGCGATGGCCGGATTAACGTTGACCGAGAACACTTCGGATGACCGGGAATAATACTGGCCTGCCCAGTTCTGCTCCGGTTTGGTGCTAAGCCCGAACGGCGCATTGACGGCAAGGCCGAACACCACTTGATCATTGAAGCGGTAAGCTGTGTAGGTGGACGGTACCCAGGCATCCGATGCAATGTCGCCGCTGCCCGCTGTGCTGCTGGTCGCACCATTGACGGTTGTCAGTGCTCCGGGCGTAAAGGTTCCGTCGATATCGGACTCAGGCATGATGAAAGAACTGTGCGATTCAATCGTAAGCCCTTTGCCCGCACCAATCAGCGTTGCCGGGTTCCAGAACATCGAGGAGATGGACTCACCCGTCGTTCCGTTCCCCGCGAAAGACATTCCTTGATAATAGGCACTCTGCTCTCTAAGTGCGAACCCACCTGCGAACGCAGAACCTGCAACCATTGATAGAGCTACAGCTGTAGAAGCAAGTAGAACTGATTTCTTGTTTACCCACGGCATTGAGTTTCCTCCCATCCCCTAGCCACCGGATGCTTGATGACAACCTGAGACAGGGTTTTAGGAGAATGCCGTCCGTTTCAACTGAATATTTACGTCAGTTATGCGGTCGTTTTTTCATGCTGCAATGCGAAATGCGCGGCTTTTCTGGTAGGTATTGCTGCGTAGACATTCAAAACACTTCAAAAACGACAGGTTCAGAGTCTCTTCGTCATCGCACCGACACACTTTCAGACATTTGCCTAAAAAACAGGCACCCGAAATGTCAGTTTCCGATAACGTAATTTAACGGTGAATCGTTGCGGCTTTGCCACAGGTTTCGTGACGGAATGTGGATCTTTTGTAGGACAAGTTCCTTGATATTCCTTGGTAAAAACGCCAATCACCTTTCCTAACGGAAATCGCGTCGGCACACCGTTGCGCGGTAGCCTTTCCTTTCGAAATTGAATTTTTGTCAGGAAGTTTGTCAGCAGGCGCAGCGCCACTGTCCGGCCAATTACAGCTTCTCCGGCAAGGCAGGTTGCAAGCTGCGAACCGGTGGGTTGCACCGGCTCGCAGAAAGAGATGGTCCAGGACCGCACTCCATTCCTTGTTTGCGACCTCAAGCGGCAAGCCTAGCTGTCGCGAGCTTCGAGGAAGCGACGCATGGCAACGTCACTCCAGGGGGCAAGGCGTGCCCGCGCAGCCATATGACTGTCGTAGATCCTCTGGCTAAGCGCATCCTTGCTCGCGAACTCGGACAGCACGACTGCCGAAGTCTCCCGCAAAGCATCCAGAACGTCGTCCGGATAAGGACGGACGGTAACGCCGTCCTCTTCCTGCAGGAGCTTCAGTGCGCCTGCATTCTCCCAATCGCTTTCTGCAAGCGAGCGGCCGTTTTCTGCCTTGCAGGCCTCCAGAACGATTGCGCCAAGGTCTTCCGGCAGACCTTCCAGCGCCACCTTGTTAAACAGCGCTTCACCGGTGCCGTTGGGTTCATGGAACCCCGGCGTGTAGTAGGACTTGGCTGCTTTCTGGAAACCCATTGCCCTGTCCGACCAGGGACCCAGGAATTCGGTAGCGTCCAGCACGCCGCTGTCCAACGCCTGGAACAACTCTGCAGGCGGCAGGCTGACAGGCGTCGCCCCAAGCCGATGCATCACTTCGCCGCCAAGGCCCGGCATGCGGATCTTCAGCCCCTTGAGATCGTCAAGAGTGTTGATTTCGCGCTTGAACCAGCCACCCATCTGGACGCCGGTGTTGCCGGCCATTACGGGCCTTAGTCCGAACGGGGCATAAAGCTCGTCCCAAAGCGCCTGGCCGCCCCCCTGCTCAATCCAGGTGATATGCTCATGCGGCAGCAAACCGAAGGGGATGGCGGTGAAATAGACCGAAGCCGGGATCTTGCCCTGCCAGAAAAACGAGGCCGTGTGCGCCATCTGCGCCGTCCCCGCCGAGACGGCCTCGAACACGCCCAGAGCCGGCACCAGTTCCCCTGCAGCATAAAGCCGAACGCGCAGGCGACCGCCGGACATCAGCTCGATCCTGTCCGCAATGTGCTGCGCCGTGACCCCGGGCCCCGGCAGGTTCTTTGGCCAGGATGTGACCATCTTCCATTCCAGCGTCGCCTGCTCCTGCGCCACCGCCGGGGCGGCCAACGCGCTTGCACCGGCGGCGGCGGAAGCCCCCAGAAGTCCGCGACGGCTGATCCGTCCGGTTTCGGTTTTTGGCTGATCGGTCATCTCACTTGCTCCAGAACGCGTGGAAATGATGGACTGGCCCATGACCACTGCCGATGTGAAGCGTGTCGGCAGCAGCGATGGCGGCCTGAATATAGGACTTTGCGGACCTGACGGCCGCTTCCATGCCCTGCCCCTTGGCGAGACCCGAGGCAATCGCGGATGACAGGGTGCAACCGGTGCCATGCGTGTTGTCGGTCTTGATCCGCTCTGACCTGAGCCAGACCGCATTGCCGTTGCGATCCAGAAGCAGATCAGCGCTATTCGCGCCAGACCCGTGCCCGCCCTTGAGCAGAACCGCATTGGCTCCAAGACCGAGCAGACCTTCTGCCTGCGCCTGCATTTGCGTTTCGTCTGCGGCGACGTCGCCCTGCAACATGCGGGCAGCTTCATGCAGGTTCGGGGTAACAATATCGGCCAGCGGCAGCAGCAAGGCAATCAGCGTGTCGACCGCACTGTCGGCAAGCAACGGGTCACCGGAGGCAGCCACCATCACCGGGTCAAGCACAACCGGGCCAGTCTCATGTGCACGAAGCCCTTCAGCTACCACCTCAATCGTATCGACACGCGACAGCATGCCGATCTTTGTCGCCTTGACGGCAAGGTCGGAAAAGACGGCCGTCATCTGGGCCCGCACGAACTCCGGCGGCACATCATGGATGGCGCTGACGCCAAGCGTGTTCTGCGCCGTCAGGGCTGCAATAACACTGGCACCAAAGACGCCGTTTGCGGAAAAGGTCTTGAGATCAGCCTGAATGCCGGCTCCGCCGCCGGAATCCGATCCTGCAATGGTTACCGCAATTGCGGTCATAGGAACCTCCTGGGAGTAGATGCCGAAAAGGCTGCGTCAGCCGGTCTTGAGACGGGCTTCAATGTCGCGGTCAGTCAGGCAATAGAGTGCGTCGAGCAACTCCGGCACCAGACTGCCTGGCCCGCCTGACCGGCTGGCCGCGATTTCGCCGGCAATGTTGAAGACGGACAGTCCGCAAGCAGCTGCAAGCGCCCTGTCCTTTTCGATGCTCAGGAACGCTGCCAGAACAGCACCGCCGGCACAGCCGGTGGCCGTCACGCGTGACATCAGTGGATCGCCGTTGCGCAGCAGGAAATCCTCGCCGCGGCTCTCGACCCTGTCTTCCGGGCCGGTAACCGCAAAAACCGTACCGGCCTCGATCAATGCATCGGCATCCGCCCGCTCCGGCAAGAGAGCGGTGAGTTCTTCCGGATTGAGCCGCACCAGATCCGGCTTGAGGCCCAGCAGGTCGCGCGCATAGGCGCAGCGCACGGGAGACCGGTTGACGAAAACCGGATCGACACAAACCGGACGTCCGGCAGTCCTGGCAGCTTCGATCGCTAGCGGAATGGCCGCACGACGTTCCTCGTCAAGGGTGCCGAGGTTCACCAGCAGCGCATCAGCCCCGCCGGCAAAGGCCGCAACTTCCTCCCGCGCGATGGTCATGGAAGGAACGGCGCCGAGCGCAAGCAGCACATTGGCGGTGAAACTCTGGGCGACCGCGTTTGTGACGGCGTGAACGCGCGGCGTTTTCTGCCGCACCCTTTCCAGAAGGGTGAAGACCTGTTCGGCGCTCAGGGCCTGCGTGGAAGCAGCGACGGAAAGGCTCATGACGGCTCTCCTGCGACAGAAAGCCCGTTGCCGGTATTCCGGAAAGGACGTGTTGAAGGGAGTGGTGTGTGCATCATGATCTCAAATCCCTCCGCCGGTATCAGCCGGATCAGGTTCAAGGAGTTGGCAGGCCGCCTCTCAGCCCGGTCCAGGATGGCCGGGCACCCCCATGAGATGATTGCACTGCTAACAAGCCGGCCGTGCGATTGCAAGACCCGGCTTGTGCAGAGCGGCTACTCGGCAATTGACTGGCGGGAGGAGATAGGCGATGTCCTAGTCTGCTTTCGTGAATCTGTTGCCCGGCATGTTTGGCTGACCGAACAGCCCGGCTGATGGTTCAGGTGACACGTTCACCCCCTTCAAACACCAACTGCCCGGAGCGCCCCATGGTACCGTTTTTCGTGATGATCAAATGCCAGTTGGGCAAGACTTACCAGGTCGCCAATGCGATCGCCGATGCGGAAATTGCGTCCGAAGTCTACTCCACCTCCGGCGACTACGATCTTCTGGTGAAATTCTATGTCGACGACGGCTCGGACATTGGCCACTTCGTGAACGAGAAGGTCCACCCGATCGACGGCATTCAGGACACCAAAACCATCATTACCTTCAAGGCCTTCTGAACTCAGACCCGGAAATTTCCATGAAACTCATTAAAATCGCCGCCCTTTGCCTGCCCCTCGCTCTTGCTCCGATCGGCTCGACCGCGTCCGCGCAAGGCATGCCACCGGAGCAGATCAAGCAGATCCTGGACCTGACCAAGGCCAACTGGGTGTCATTCCGCGACTGGCAGGGCCAGGAGCTGATCTATTTCACCCACCTGGAATCCTGGAAGTGCGGCATCGACTATGTCTTCTACGGACTGAACGACGACCCGATTGAGCAGGAATGGCAACTGGAAGCCTGTGACCCGGACAACCAGAATGTCGTTCTGAAGGACAAGCCCTATCTGGAGCTGCCCCTGGGTTCGGCCCAGTCGATCAGCGTGCAGCTGATCTTCAAAGACGGCACCAAGAGCGCTGTCGAGCGGTTCGAATACAAGTCCCAGTAAGGCCGATTTCGGAAACCACCCGCATTCACCGTCATTCCGGACAAGTGAGGCAAAGCCGAGCACCGATCCGGGATCCAGCGCATCAGCGTGAGCAAAGCGAACTCTTCTCTCTTTGTGTAATGCCGCGCCTAAGGCGCGAAATAAGTGCTGGATTCCGGATCTGCGCACAGCATTGCTGTGCTTGTCCGGAATGACGGGGAAGACAGCGGGACCTGCCCTCTTGTCTCTCCCTCCCCCCCTACGAACGCGAGGGTGATGACGCCCGGCGTGCCTTTGTCCGGTCCAGCCCGAGCTTGTGCTCGCGGTAGATGACGAAAATACCGGCGGCAATCACGATCAGCGCCCCCAGCACCACAGCGGGCAAAGGCGTTTCGCTGAACACCACCCAACCGACAATGATCGCCCACAGCATGTTGACATAGTCGAACGGGGCAATGGTGGAGGCATCCGCGAACCGGTAGCTCTGCGTCAGCAGGATCTGGCCGACACCGCCCGCAAGGCCGATCAGCAGAAGCAGACCTGCCGTGGGCAGGTTCGGAATGATCCAGGCCTGACCCGGCAGCAGAAAGCCCAGCGGCAGCGTGAGCAGCGACAGGACGGACGACATGCCCGCAAACCAGGTAACGATCGTGGACGTGCGCTCCGTCTCGCACAACTTGCGCACGGTGATCATGGCGAGCGCGGCAAAGCCAGCTCCTGTCAAGCCGATCAGGGCCCCGATCATCGAGTTGCTGTCCAACTCCGCGTCACCCAGATGCGGTGACAGCACAACCAGAATGCCGACAAAGCCGACACCGACTGCGCTCCAGCGATAGACCCGCACCTTTTCGCCAAGGAGCAGAAACGCCAGCACCACCACGAAGAGCGGCGATGCAAAGCCGATCGCCGTCGCATCCGGCAAGGGCAGCAGAGACAACGCGGTGAAGCCGCAAACCATCGCCGTCAGGCCGACGGACGCCCGGGTAAGATGTCCCAGCGGGTTGGCCGTTCGAAAGGCGAGCCCCAACTCCCGGCGCATCGCCACCATGATCAGCACCGGAAACAGCCCGAAGAAATTCCGTGCGAACACAAGCTCACCGATCGGCACCGTCTCGGCGGCGATCTTGAGGGCCGTTGCCATGACGAAGAACACCATGGTGGAGGCCACTTTCAGCGATATTCCGATAAGAGGTGCCTGCCGGGTCATCCCGGTAGGCGCCGGAGGTCCGGAGAAACGGGACTTCTGGCTCAAGAACGCCATGACAACTTCCAGGCCCGGCGCTCTTCATGAAGCCACGGGCGGTGCGTCGGACCGCGGAACCGCCGGGACAGAAAACTGGCTTGAACGTCTTGCGCAGACCTGACCTTAAGCTTGCGCCCCCGGTTCAGGAGTGGTGCCGCCGGCAACCGCGAGCTCCCGCTCGGCAATGGAGACCTCAAAGCCTTTCAGACGTTTGTAGATGGACAGGAGCTCGATGATCGTCGTCCAGGAATTCACCAGGAACTGGAAGGACGAGGACACCTGGCTGAAGGCCGTCAGGATTTGCTGCACGATACCAAAGGTGATCTTGCCCACCACAATCGTCGGAATGAGGATGAAATAGGAGAAGATGTTGTCCGACTGAAGGTAAATGCCGCGGGCCAGGTTAAAATAGAGATAGTGGAAGTAGAGCCGGAAATAGTTTTGACGGACAAAACCGAACAGCTCGCGCAAGGTCGCCGGATTGGCGCGATCTTCATGATCTTCCCCGTACACAAGTTCCTTACGGTAGGCTGCCTCAACGCGCTGGTTGTGGAACTCCAGTCCGGGCAGCTTGATGCCGACAAGGCCGAGCAAAACCGTCCCAAACAGCGACCAGATGATTGCCGCGGTGAACAATGGCGCTGGAATTTCGCCTACGATCGGCAGGGACGAGACGTGACTTGAAAGCGCAAACAGCACCGGCAAGAAGGCAATCAGTGTCATGATCGAGTCGATGAATGCAACGCCAAGCCCTTCCATGATGGAAGCAAAGCGCATCGTGTCTTCCTGAATACGCTGCGAGGCACCTTCGATGTGGCGCACATTCGACCACTTTTCGACGTAGTAGTCGTTCATCGCCGTACGCCAGCGGAAGACGTAGTGGCTGACGAAGAAGCGCGTGAAGATGTAGAGAATGACCCAGACCGATGTAATCTGCGCGAAGATCAGCATCAGGTTGTAGAAGTCTGCTGCGGTGACACCGCTTTCCTCTCCATTGAGCGCGTTTTGCAGCGTATCGAAGAACGGTCTGCGCCAGTTGTTGATCGCGACTGACACCTGAACGCTGTAGTAGGTCATGAAAATGATCAGGGACGAGCCCCAGATCGACCAGATCTGCCAGCGGTGGTCGCGAGAGAACATCCACCAGAAACCGCCGAAGAGCAGCGTGCAGATGCCGTAATAGATATAGAACCAAAGAAAATCAGGTGTGACGAAATAGGGCAGCCCGATGGGTGGCTGCTCACCCTGTGGCGGCGTGCCGAAGCCCAGTGTTTCTGTCAGTCCTTCAGCAAACCCGTACCAGGCAAGGATTGCGGCGAGTGACCAGAGGAAGGCAGACAGGAAGAAAAGTTTGGGCTTGGGAAAGAAGGACTGAAACAACGGGAGGATCCTATTTCTTGAAGCGGAAGGATTCGCGCCACGCACCGATGAACCGCAAGATTGCGGCAAGAACCGGATAATTCATACGTTTATTTAAAAGAAACCACAGACACAATCTTGAGAACCGGGCTTTACCGGTGTCAACTTGCTGCCTGAAAGATAAAAGGCGCCTCGAAAGGGCGCCTTTTTCAGTTTCCGTTACTTTGCTGCCTGGATGGCTTCCCACACGCGAAGCGGGGTTGCCGGCATGTCGATCAGCTCACTGACCCCTGCTCCGTCCTTCAGCGCCTTCTGCACGGCATTCATGACCGATGCACAGCCGCCGATGGTTCCGGCTTCACCCGCGCCCTTGATGCCCATGGCATTGGTGGTCGATGGAACGTTGCGGGTCTCGAAGTGAATGTCCGGCAGGTCTGCCGCACGGATCATGCGGTAGTCGAGTAGCGAAGCCGTCAGAAGCTGGCCGTCTTCGTCGTAGATCGTCTGTTCGCACAGAGCCTGGCTGAGTGCGGAGGCCGCACCGCCATGCACCTGACCGGCCAGAAGAAGCGGGTTCACCGTGACACCGAAATCATCGACGATCACGTAGTTGACGATGGCAACGTCACCGGTATCCGGATCGATTTCCACCTCGCACACATGGGTGCCGTTCGGATAGGTCGCCTCAGTCTGATTGACCTCTTCGCGGGCGGTCAGGGTTTCCCCGGCACCTGCTGCAATCTCGGCTAGTGTCACCTGCTGGTCGGTTCCGACCACACGAACCATGCCACCGTCGAGTTCAAGATCCTCGATCCCGGCCTCAAGCCGGTCAGCGGCAAGTTCCTTCACCTTCTTGACCAGCGCAATACCCGCATCGCGGACAGACGGCAGGCCGATGGGGATGGAGCGCGAACCACCCGTTCCGCCCCCCTTGCGCACCCGGTCGGTGTCGCCCTGGATAACGTCGATGTCCTCGATGGAGATGCCGAACTGTTCCGCGATCACCTGGCTGTAGGCCGTCGCATGGCCCTGGCCGTTGGTCTGCGTACCGATCAGCAACGTCAACGTACCCTTGTCGTTGAGCTCAAGGGTGGCTTCCTCGCTGCCAGGGAAGGCACAGGCCTCGATATAGGAACAGATGCCGATGCCGCGGTACTTGCCGTGCTTCGCACTGTCGTCCTGCCGGGCCTTGAAGCCGTCCCAGTCGGCAACTTCCAGCGCCTTTTGCAGATGGCCGGAAAAATCGCCGGTGTCGTACATTCGCCCCGTCTGGGTCGTGTAAGGCAGTTGCTCCGGCTTGATGAAATTGCGCTTGCGGATCTCTACCGATCCGACACCGGTTTCCTCTCCCGCCTTCTCGATCAGACGCTCGATCAGATAGGCAGCTTCCGGACGGCCCGCGCCGCGGAAGGCATCCGTCGGCACCGTGTGCATGTAGACGCCCTCGACCTTCGCAAAGACGGCCGGAATGTCATAGAGACCGGAGGTCATCGATGTGCCGACGAAGGGAATGAACGGGCCGAACTGGTGCAGATAGGCACCCATGGCAGCCTTGACGTGCACCTTGAGCCCCAGGATCCGGCAGTCGGCGTCCAGCGCCAGTTCCGCGTGGGTGACGTTGTCCCGGCCATGCGCATCCGTCACGAAGTGGTCCATGCGCTCACCCGTCCAGCGCACTGGCCGTCCAAGTTCGCGAGCCGCGACCATGCTCAGCGGGTATTCGCGGTAGCAGAACATCTTCGTACCGAAGCCACCACCGACTTCCGGCGTGATCACCTGCAGTTTGTCAGCTTCCAGATCCAGAATGCTGCAGATGATGTCACGCAGTCCGTGACCGCCCTGGGTGCCGACCGTCAGCTTGAACCGATCACTCGCAGCGTCGAATTCGGCAACGCAGCCGCGCAGCTCCATGTAGTTGGCGACGATCCGGTTGTTGACGACGTCGATGGAAACGACCTTGTCAGCCTTTTCGAAGGCAGCGTCGGTCTTGGACTGATCACCCTGACCGTATGTGAAGGCAACGTTGGTGCCGAACTCCGGCCAGACCTTCACGGCGTCCGGTGCAAGGGCCTGCTCGATCCCGACGACAACGTCCAGCGGGTCGTAGTCGATTTCCAGCATCTCGGCGGCATTCCGGGCTGCATTGACATCGTCCGCGACGATAAAGGCAATCGCATCGCCCACATAGCGTACTTCGTCGGAGCACAGGACAGGCTGATCGGGCGCTGCGAAATTGGAGCCGTCGATCTGCTTCGGACGCGCCCGGCAAGGCATCGTCCGACCTTCCAGCTCGGCTCCGGTGAGCACCAGCCGGACACCGTCCATCTCACGGATCTCGTCCACATTTCCAAGGCTGATGCGCGCATGCGCCATGGCGGACCGAACGACGACCCCGTGCAGGCAGCCTTCCGGCATGTAATCGCCCGTATAGATGCCCTTGCCCGTTATGAGCGGCTCATCTTCCTTGCGGCGCAATGGGGCGCCAACACCGAACTTCGGAGTGACCATCTGGTTCATGAATCTGGACCTGCTTTTTTTGGGAAGACTTTCCCTTGGGAAATATCCACGCGCCGGGAGCGCCGGTTTTGTTCAACATAGTGCCCGAAAGCCGACGTGGCCAGAGGTTTGGACAATTCTGCTTCGCACAATTGTTTTTCCGGGCAAGCTGTGGGGGCTGAGACGGCTTGCTCATTCGGTGCCAGTGGCCCATCCATCAACACGAGCCAGTCCCTCCCCTGAAGCATGCGATAGGTGGGTGAGCTGCTGTACACGTGGAGAAACGCCGAAACCAAGCCGCCTCTAGATGATTTCGTCTTCGTCGAACAGCGGATCGGCCTCAAGCTGGGAAGCCAGGCTGTCGAGGGTCGTTTCAGCGTCGTATCGTTCGTTGAACTCGGCGATATGAAACAGCCCGTCCCCTTCGTTGACCACCGGAAGGTTGGTTCTGCCCACGATGAGCCCACCCAGTTCGGCCAGCACGTTCCGTTCCTTCTCGCCGAACGGATCAGAGGTGATGCCAAGCAGCATACCGGGTTCGACAACATCGCCGACCGATTTGAACGGCCGCAACAATCCACCGGCCGGCGAACGGACCCAGTAGCTCGTCTTGCTGAGGATCGAACGGGCCTTTGGCCGCGTGATGCCTTTGGCTCCCAACATCTTCAAGGACCGCATCACGCGCAAGACACCGGAAACGCCGGCCCTGATCGCCATTTCGTCAAACCGCAGGCCTTCGCCCGCCTCGAACACCAGGACGTCGGTTCCCTTCAGCTGTGCGGCCTGTCGCAACGACCCATCGCGCACCTTGGAAGTCAGGATGACCGGAGCACCGAAAGCTTTCGCGAGCGACAGCGTGTCTGCCCGTGAAGGCGAAACGCGGATCTGCGGCAGGTTGGTCCGGTGAATGGCCGCCGAATGCAGGTCGATGCCATAATCAGACCGGTTGACGATCTCGCTCATGAAAAGATGCGCCAGCCGCCCGGCCAGCGAGCCGCGCAGGCTACCGGGGAACGAGCGGTTCAGGTCACGCCGGTCAGGCAGATAGCGCGAATGGTTCAGAAAACCGAACGCGTTGACGATCGGGATGACCATCAGCGTACCCTTCAGCTTGTCGAGCTCCTGGATTTCAAGCTGTGGCGCTTTCAGGACACGGCGTGCGATCTCCACACCGATGACCTCGTCACCATGCACGGCCGCACTGACGAACATGACCGGCCCGGGTTTGCTTCCATGCAGGACATGCACGGACATCGTCACGGGCGTGTGGTCCGACAGCACGCTGACCGGCAGATCGATCGTACGCCGGGTTCCCGGTGCGATCTTGTGGTCGCCGATCTCGAAGGCTTTCACTTTTGTGGTCAACCGCGTCCCTTGGTCTTGGTTTTGCCAACCTGGGCATTCTTGGCAATAAAGTCGATGATCTTGCCGGCAACATCAATACCCGTTGCCTTTTCAACGCCCTCCAGCCCGGGCGAGGAGTTGACCTCCATCACCACCGGGCCATGGTTGGACCGCAGCATATCGACACCGCAGACGTTCAGCCCCATGGTCTTTGCCGCGCGAATGGCGGTCGAACGTTCCTCGGGAGAAATCTTGATGGCGGCCGCGCTGCCGCCGCGGTGCAGGTTGGAACGGAATTCGCCCTCCGCACCCGTCCGCTTCATGGCCGCAATCACCTTGCCGCCAACCACCAGCGCACGGATGTCGGTGCCGCCGGCTTCCTTGATGAATTCCTGCACCAGGATGTTCACATTGGCACCGCGAAACGCCTCGATCACCGACTTGGCAGAGCGCTCCGTATCGGCAAGAACCACACCGATGCCCTGCGTGCCCTCCAGCAGCTTGATCACAACCGGCGCACCGCCAGCGGTCGCCAGCACTTCCTCGGTCATCTTCGGATCGTGGGCGAAGGTCGTTACCGGCAGGCCGATCCCGTCGCGGGCAAGCAGCTGCATCGAGCGAAGCTTGTCGCGCGACCGTCCGATGGCAACGGATTCGTTCAGCGGGTAGACGCCCATCATCTCGAACTGGCGCAACACGGCCAGACCGTAAAAAGTGACCGATGCGCCGATCCTCGGAATAACCGCGTCGAAGCCGGTCAGCTTGCTGCCGTTGTAATAAATTTCCGGCCGCCGCGAGGCTATGTTCATGTAGCAGCGCAGGGTGTTGATGATTTCCAGTTCGTGACCGCGCTCCTCGGCAGCGTCCTTCAGGCGCTTGTGCGAATAGAGCTCGGGATTCCGTGCCATCATAGCAATTTTCATTGGTTCAAGTCCCTCGGTCTCAGCCTCGTTCCGACCGGTGTTGCGACACCGAATTTTCAGTGATTGTTTCCTGCCACGTAAACGCGCAGCTTAGTGTTTTGTTGCCAGCGCGGGCTTTCCCGCCAGGAAAGACCGGCCGGCATGCACCAGCACGTTGTGCCGCCTGATCGCCGTCCGGCCGAGGATCATGTCGAACCCCATGTTCGACCTGTCCGCCAGCGACACATCCACATGCCAGTGATGTTTTCCAAGATGAAGTAACGTCCGGATGACAATGCGCCGCTCGGGAACACCGCTGGTGTTCTTGATGTTGCGCTCGTCCAGAACCGGAACCTCCGCCCGGAAATCGCTGTGATGACGCGAGGCAGGCACCCGGAAACGTACCCAGGTCCGGCCGTCGCGTTCGAACACTTCCTGTTCTTCGGCATGGAGCGCCGAGGTGCGTGCGCCGGTGTCGATCTTGGCACGCATATCGAAAACGCCCAGTTCGGGAAGGCTCACGATTTCACGCCAGCCGATGATATCGGCAGCGGCCAAGGGACGCCCCTTCTTAGCCATTGTCATTCAAAAAAACCCTGGAGCCCCCTTGCTGGGGCCTTTCCCAAACGACCTTGTTAACCGAGCATTGCATGGCCCGCCGGAGAGCGCAACTGAGGTTGCGGTCCGGTCTGAAAACAAGATTTCGGACGCAGCTCATCATCATGATTCACATCGGCGCGCAAGCGAATTTGCGAGCGAGTGCAAAGAACGTCTGGCAGGTGCAACACCCGGATGACGCCCTACCGCTTGTACGGGTTCTTCGGGCGCCGGTCGTCAGACAGGCTGCGCCTCGTTTCGCGCGTCAATTGCTCGATGGCATCGGCAAGATGGACTTCCTGAATGTTGTAGTCACCCCGCGCCACCCGGATCTTGTGTGCTTCCAGCATGACCTCGCCCATGGCGACGCCTTCCGGCGGTACGAAGCGATAGCTGGCCAGTTCGATCAGCAGCCCGAGCGGGTCACGGAAATAGATGGAATCCATGAAGCCGCGATCCTTCGGACCGCTGTGCGATATGCCGCGTGCATCAAGCCGCTCGGCAATCTGCCGAAAGGTTGCCTGCGATACGGCAAGTGCCAGGTGATGAACGCAGCCGATTGTCTGGGGAGCCGGCTCCGGGTCCGGTTTTCGGTCTTCGTTGGTGAAGATCGTGATGAGACGGCCGTCGCCCGGATCGAAATAGAGATGGCTCTGGTTTTCATCGTCCAGATTGGGCTGCTCGAACACGAAAGGCATTCCCAGCAGCCCTTCCCAGAAATCGATGGAAGTCTGCCTGTCGGCCCCGACAAGAGTGATGTGATGCACGCCTTGCGTCTGGATTTTTTCCATGGATGTCCTCCCCGTTCGGCGCAGTTTAAATTGCATCTGCTGGCGATAGCAAACAGCCGCCCTCTTTCCTTCTCAGCGAAAAGCGCTAAGCTTGTTTCAACTGCAACAAACAGCCTTATCCGAGTCTTGCCTGTGCTCCGGCCCAAATGCGCCGCCGCATCCGCATACCCTCCGGCAAGGATTCACGATGGACATGCCCACCCAACAGCCGGAGCCTTCCGAGGCAACCGGCAACCGTCTTCGGCGCAAGGTGACCAGCCTGACGGAGAACCTGCCGTCGAACACCATCGGCGCGCTCTGGATCCTTCTGGCCGCCTTTCTGTTCTCGATCATGGTCACCCTGATCAAGCTGCTCGGCAAGGACCTGACGGTGTTCCAGATCCTGGTGATCCGCCAGGGCATCATGCTTGCCATCGTTGCCCCGAAAATCCTCAGCGGATTGCCGACCTCCCTGGCAACAAAACGTCCCGGACTTCAGCTGACCCGTATCGTGGTTGCCGCGACCGCCATGCTCTGCGGCTTCACGGCCGTCATCGAACTGCCGTTGGCCGATGCCACGGCAATCAGCTTCTCCAAGACGTTCTTCCTCACGATCTTCGCCATCTGGTTGCTGGGTGAAACGGTCGGTGTGCACCGCTGGGGTGCCACCATCGTCGGTTTTCTTGGGGTTGTTCTGATGCTTCGCCCGCAAGGCGACGGGCTGATCGATCCTTTTGCGCTGCTCGCCATCGCCGGAGCGGCCTGCGCCGGCCTGGTGATGATTGTCGTCCGCCTGCTGACGCGCACCGATCCCCCGGTCACCATCCTGACCTACCAGGCTTTCGGCGTCGGGCTGATCATGATCATCCCCGCCATCCTGACCTGGCAGACCCCGACCCTGGCACAATGGGGAATTCTTCTTGGGATCGGCATCGTGTCCTGGGCAGCCCAGATGGCCAATATCCAGGCATTCCGCGCCGGCGAAGCCACCGCAATTGCCTCGCTGGACTACACCAGGCTGCTCTATGCCACCGTTTTCGGTGCGCTGGTGTTCCACCAGTGGCCGCGTGTGGAAACACTGGTGGGCGCTGCCGTCATCATCGCCGCGTCGATCTACACGGTCCGCCGCGAGGCCAAACGCGGCCAGAAACTGGCAAGGGCCTCGGACGGACGCGGGTACAATAGCTAGACCGTCAGGCGAATAGGTCGCCTGCCGGCTCAGGTAAAAAGGTTGCCTGCCGGCTTAGGCAAGCACGTGCCAGAAATCCAGATCGACGCTGGCGGGATCAAACAGGTTCAAAAGCGGCGCACAGGCCGCGTTCGACACATAGCCTCCGCAGATCTCCCTGGCAGCACCTTCCGTTTCCACAAAGCAGATCTCCGAATAGGTATCTTCCCCTGCCTTCGCCATCAGATGCGCCCTGGTTTCCGGCAACGGAGCAAGATACTCCCTCTCGATCCGTCCGGACGCAGCCATCAGCGCCTCTTCTGAAAAGCTGCCGTCGTTCCTGGGACGAAAGGTACCGAATTCGATCGCGGAAAATCCGTCCGGCACCGCTGTGAGGTCTTTCATCAGACGGTTGAGACACAGGCGAATGCTGCCGGGCTCCAGCAGTTCCATGAATGCCCTTGAGCACGCAGCCTGCATATGCGCCTCGGACATGGCTGCGAAACTGGCCTCGTCCCTTGCCAGAATTGCATCGGCATAACCGCCTGTTGCATTGCCTAAGAAGCAGTGAAAGGCGATGCCCGGCTGGTTGCTCAGGAATTCCTTCTGCCACAGGCGGGCGGCCGCTATCAGTTCCGGCGCGCCAACGCCTGGTTTCGCCTCGTAGCGGGCAAACCCCATCACTTTCATCGGTCCCAGTTCTTTTCGCAGCATGAGATGTCCTTCCGTGTTTCTGCTGCCAGCTCTATAGAAGAGGTCAGAGACAGTTTCTGTCAGGGGGATACGTCTATGGTCGCCAGAAACTGGACCGCAGCGAGCGCCTTGCAGAAACCTGCTGGAGACCGAACCCCATGCGAACCATCAGGCTGTTTTCCATCCTGGATACCCTGCGCAGCCGCAGAGGCGCCGTTCCGGCCGCCATGCTTGCGGAGCTGCTGGGCGTGACGGAACGCACCATTTATCGGGACATGGCCACGCTTAAGGCGATGGGCGCGCCCATTCGCGGTGAAGGCGGTGTCGGCTACGTTCTTGAACGCGGCTATTTTCTGCCGCCAATGCAGTTCGATCCGGACGAGCTGGATGTCATCCTTCTCGGCATTCGCATGGTCAAGGCACGTGGCGACAAAACCATGAGTGAAACGGCCGAGCGGGTGCTCGGCAAGCTTGGAGCTGTTCTGTCCGAAGGCGAACGCTCGCTGAACCGTCCGTTGCTTGCGGTCGGCAAGGCCTCCTCGGCACAAGGACATGACGCCCTGTCTCCGCTGCGCGATGCCATCCGCAAACGGCGCAAGGTGCAACTCGGCTACAGCGACCTGCAAGACCGCGTCAGTGAACGCCTCACCCGCCCGCTGGGACTGACCGCCTTCGAAAGTGTCTGGGTGCTGACTGCGTGGTGCGAAGTACGGAATGGCTTCCGGAATTTCCGGCTCGATCGCATCACATCATTTGCGATCACCGACACACGGTTTCCGAAGGAGCCGGGCAAGGAATTTCAGGACTATTTAAAGACACTGTGAGGCAATCACGCCGCTCCGTTGCAACGGGTTTATGCGACAGCAGTGTGACTGCTTGTCAGGTGGAAACCCGCTCTGCGTGACATGAAAATTGTGTCGGTTTAGACAGAAAGCATTGCACGGAAGCGCTCGATTGAGAGCGCTTCCAGTGTTTTCAGGAACGGTGCGCTCAGGCGCTCCGGGCTTCCGCCGCTACCCGCTTCTGGGATTCTTCCTCGACCAGTTCCTTCTTCGACAATTTGCCGACCATGGTTTTCGGCAACTCGTCACGGAACTCATAGTCTCTTGGCAGTTCGATCGTCGACAAATGGTCCTTCAGGAAGGCCTTCATGTCATCGGCGGTGAGCGAATGACCTTCCTTCAGCTTGATGAAGGCCTTCGGGCTCTGGCCGCGATAGGCATCCGGCACGGCAATGACGATGGTCTCGTCCACGGCCTCGTGCTGGTAGATCGCTTCCTCGATGACACGCGGATAGACGTTATATCCAGAGCACAGGATCAGGTCCTTGATCCTGTCGACCAGATAGATGAAGCCGCCATCATCCTGATAACCAACATCACCCGTATGCAGATAGCCGTCATGGGTGATGGTCTCGGCGGTCGCGTCCTCGCGCTTCCAGTAGCCCTTCATCACCTGGGGCCCATGCAGCAGCAACTCGCCCTTCTCGCCTGCCGGAACCACGGTTTCGCGGTCCTCGATACTCACGAAGCGGGCACTGGTCCCCGGCACCAGCCTTCCGATGGAACCCGCCCGGCGGCTGTCGTCCAGCGGGTTGACCGCGGCAACTGGCGACGTTTCGGTGAGGCCGTACCCTTCCACCAGAATGCAGCCCGTGATCTTTTCAAAGCTTTCCTTGACCTCCACCGGCAACGGCGCGCCGCCCGACAAGCAGATCCTGATGCTGGTCAGATCGTAATTCTCCGTCATGGGCGAGTTGTTGATGGCCGTGTAGATCGTCGGCACACCCGGAAAGAGGGTTACCTTCTTGCGCTTGACCGCTTCCAGCAGCGACTTCAGCTCAAAGCGCGGCTGCAGCACCATTTCAGCGCCCAAAATGATTGACAGGTTCTGCCCCACCGTCATTGCGAAGACGTGGAAGAACGGCAGAACGCACAGCATCTTTTCTTCGCCCGGCCGCGCCTTTTCGAAGACGCAGCGCATCTGCTCGATATTGGCCGACAGGTTTCTGTGCGTCAGCATCGCGCCCTTGGGAACGCCGGTGGTGCCCCCGGTATACTGCAGCACCGCAATATCGTTTGCCGGATCGATTGCGACCGGCCTGGGCTTGTCTCCCCTCGTCTGCAGGTCTTCGAAACGAATGTGGGCGTCATCACGGGGAATGTCCGCCAGTTCCTTTCGCTTGAACAGACTGAACAGCACCTTCTTGATCGTCGGCAGGCACCAGGCCATCGGGCAGACGATGATCTTGTCGAGCGCCCGTTCCCTGCGAACCTCCTCGACCTTGTCGTAGATCACCTTCAGATCCATGGTCACCATGATGCGCACATCGGCATCTCGCGCCTGGAATGACAGTTCGCGCTCGACGTAGAGCGGATTGAAGTTGGCGACCGTGGCGCCGATCTTCAGAACCGCGAAATAGAAGATCGTGTAGAAAGGCGTGTTTGGCAGGCATAGGCCGACGTGAACACCCGGGCCGACGCCCATCGCCTGCAGTCCGGCAGCCGTCCTGTCGACCAGCGCGCCGAACTCGGCATAAGTCCACACCTTGCCCATGAAATCACAGGCAGGACGGGTCCCGTATTGGGCAACGGTCGTCTCGAGATACTCGTGTACTGGACGGGGCTTGAACGCCGCGTTCCACTCCTCCGCAGTCGTCATTACGTTCTCCAACGCGTTTTATCGCTTCACTGCGCGGACGGGCCTTTATCCTGAAATTTCGTGATCCGGACAAAATCCGTACCGCGAAATGGTCCTCCTCAAGGGCCCGGCCACCAATGAGGCGTCACCTCTTTGGGTCTCTTCTGACATGACGCAACCTTCCGTTCACGTCAACTCGCGACGTAACGACACCTCGTCGTTTTTTTGCGCGTGAAGAACCATCCGCTTAAGATAAGCCAGCTGAGCCGGTTGGCAATAGAGACGTCAAATCAAAAACTTATAGACAACTCCGCAAAACAGGCGGTTTATCTCTTTGGCCAATTCCAGCGAGGTGTGTCAGCGCTATCCACAACCGTCTCGCCAAGTTCCTTGCGCAGATCGTAGCGCATGCAGCCTCTTTCCGACGACAGCACGGACACCAGTTCTTCCGCATGGGAAACGACGATCACCTGCGTCTTTTCCGCGGCCCGTGCAATCAGCCGGGCGAGAGGCTCCAGCAATGCCGGATGGAGGCTTGTCTCGGGCTCGTTCAGCACCACCAAGGGCGCCGGGCGCGGTGATAAAAGCGCCGCCGTCAACAGGAGATACCGGAGCGTTCCGTCAGACAGTTCACTGGCCCGTAGCTCGCGCAGCAGCCCCTTCTGCTGCATCAGCAGTTCAAAATAGCCGTCGTTGACTGAAATCCTGACGGATGCTCCGGGGAATGCGTCATCGACAGCCTCTTCCAGAGCCCGCTCGTCACCAATTTCCTGGATGGTCTGAAGAGCGGCTGCCAGATCCCCGCCATCTCCGCTCAGCACAGGTGTCCGTGTTCCTATCTTGGGAAACCGCGCGGGAGCGTCCCTGTCGGTGCGCAGGTGATCATAAAAACGCCAGGCGCGCATGCGTTCGCGCATGACCAGAAGTTCCAGACCGTCTTTCGGATCGGCGGCGTGGGTCATCATGCTGTCGAAGCGTGCAAGGTTCTGGAAAACCGGTATGCGCTGCCCGTGGGCATTGAGAACCCGAACCGTCGGGCCGTTTCTGGCCGCGATCTCGTTCGAACGGGACAAGGCTTCGCCAGCCCAAAGGGCCTCGGCCTTGATTTCCGGATCCATGGAAAACAGCGAACGCCCGGCGTCCGCCGGCAGACCGAGATCTATCGCATAGCCGTAGTCCTCATCGGCAAAGCCAAGCTTCAGACTGACCACACCCTTGCGCACGGTTCCCTGAACCGGCACTTCGCCCTGTTTCATTGCCCTGGAAAAAGCTTCAGGCCCCGCCCAGAGCGTCGAATTGAGGCCACCTTCCGCAGCCAGCGAGGCAATCGCCTGGCCTTGCGAGACTTCCGCCAGCAAACGGATCGACCGGTAAAGGCTCGACTTGCCGCTGCCGTTCGCACCCGTCACCAGGGTGATGCGGTCGAGCGGTAGGACGATGTCGCGTAGCGAGCGGTATCCGGAAACGGCAAGAGTGAGGATCATCGAAAGACCTGTTTCAGCTCCCCTGATCGACCAGTTCGAGCTTGTTGACATCGAAGAAACCGAATTCGGTGATCTTCAGATGCGAAATGCCCGGCAAAGGCAGGAAGGTGTCGCGCGCATTCCGAACGCTGGAGCGAACCAGACCCATAGATTTTTGTCTTGAGGAATTGCGTCACTGCTACTTTTAGGTGCATATCTTGGTGCAATACTCGAACGAAAGGTGTTGCCTTTGTATAACCCGAAAGAAGCGGCAGAAGACAGCCACGCGCTTCACCTGGCCATCCTGTTTTTTGTAGCTAGCGCTGTCGCGATCTCAATTTATTTCCACCACGACAGCGGTTTGAAGTACTGGCTTCTGAAGGGCTTTGGCGAAACCACCCCCGGCAAGGTTCTGGTCATTATCAACGACACGCCCGATGGGGACAAGGCTTGGGCGCATTATCGTTCCAATTACCGGAACACTTTCAAGAACTTCAAAAGCTGGCACGACGAAAGGATCGTCGTTGAAATCAACCCAACGAACGCACCGGCCCAAACTCTGGATTTCAGGATAAAGCCTGGGGAGATCATCCGAGAGACAGACGGCGCTCTGAACGTCACTTATTTGCCGCTCAATCCGAAGATTGCCTATCCCACCCGCAGTTTGGACAGGTTTTCTCTCGACAGCCAGATCCTGTTCTGGTCCCTTGTTGCCGGAGCTGTCCTCCTGTTTCTGGCGTTGCGATCCGCGCGGAAATGGGCACGTTTTCGAGCACGATTGCGCCAGTACTGAAGGCGCGCATCAACTCCCCTGATCGATCAGTTCGAATTTGTTGACATCGAAGACGCCAAAATCGGTGATCTTCAGATGCGGAATGACCGGCAAAGGCAGGAAGGCGACCTGCAGAAACGGTTCGGCCAGCGTACAGCCGAGATCCTTGGCGGCGGCACGAAGGTGCTCCAGCTCCTCCTTCACCGTTTCGAACGGTTCGAGGCTCATCAGTCCCGCCAGCGGCAGAGCAAGTTCGGCTTTCACACCATCCTTGTCGGCAACGGCAAATCCGCCCTTCATGGCGATCACCCGGTTGACCGCGTGGGCCATGGCTTCCTCATCCGCGCCGACCACGCAGATGTTGTGGCTGTCATGGCCGACGGACGAAGCAATTGCGCCCTGTTTCATGCCGAAACCATTGACGAAACCGAGGCCGATGTTGCCAGTGCCCTTGTGCCGCTCCACGACGGCGACCTTCAGCACATCCTGATCAAGATCGGCCAGCGTCTTGCCGCCGGTCACCGGCAAGGTGCGCTTCAGGTGTTCGGTGATGATCCTGCCCGGCACCACACCGATAACGTCGGCCTCGCTGTTGCGCGCCGGTATATCGAACTTTGACGCGGTGACCTGGCCGACATGCACGCTGTCGAGGCCAACCGGCGGGACGATGGTTCTATTTGCAAATGCTTCGTCCGTCGCCAGAACACCGCCGCAGATCACTTGCGCCACACGGCAATCGGCAAAGTCGCTCAACAGCGCAATGTCTGCGCGCTTGCCCGGTGCAATCACGCCCCTGTCTTTCAGGCCAAAGGCATTGGCCGCCGACCAGCTTGCGGCCCGATAGGCGTCCAGCGGACGGATACCCTTGGCGATCAGGCGGCGGATCATGCTGTCGAGGTGGCCTTCCTCGGCAATATCGAGCGGATTGCGGTCGTCCGTGCACAGCGCGACGAAAGCCGAAACATCCGGTGTCAGGATCGGAGCCAGCGCTTCCAGGTCCTTGGAAACGGAGCCTTCCCGCATCAGGATCGTCATGCCTTTGGCGAGCTTTTCCAGCGCCTCCTCGGCGGAGGTTGCCTCGTGGTCGGTGCGGATGCCTGCGGCCAGATAACCGTTGAGGCCGATACCCTGAAGCAGAGGCGCATGGCCGTCGATATGACCGTCCTGAAAGGCGGCAAGCTTCGCCAGCACCTTGGGATCGCGCGCAAGCACACCTGGAAAATTCATGAATTCGGCAAGGCCGATCACGCTTGGATGATCGCGGAACGGCAGCAGGTCCTCGATCTCCAGGCAGGCCCCGGCTGTTTCAAAAGCCGTTGCAGGAACGCAGGACGAGAGATTGACCTTGAGGTCCATCACTGTTTCCAGAGAACTGTCGAGGAAATAACGGATCCCTTCGGCACCCAGAACGTTGGCAATCTCATGCGGGTCGCAAATGGCTGTGGTCACTCCGTGCGGCAGCACGCAGCGGTCAAATTCGAACGGTGTGACCAGAGACGATTCCACATGAAGATGCGTGTCGATGAAACCGGGAACGGCGGTCAGTCCGCTGCCGTCGATGGTTTCCGCGGCTTCATACTGCCCGTGCGTGCCGACAATCCTGTCACCGACGATCGCAATATCCGTTTCGACCGTAGATCCGTCGACAACGCTGAACAGGCTGACATTCTTTATCACCAGATCGGCAGGGCGTTCCCCTGCTCCAGCGGCAATCGCCCGTTCAAGAAACGCTTCGTCATGTGTGGCCGGCATTTTTTGTCTCCGATTCTCGTCCCTCCCCGACAATACGGATGTTGAAAGCTCCGGCAACGATTTCGCGAAGGTGTGTTAGGATGTCCTGCACGAAAGAGCTGAAATACGGATCGCCCGTCAATCCCGTGCGCACCCAGGCTGCGCGGATGTGCCAGACCGGCCCCTGCCGGAAAAATGTTACCGAGGCAGGCGAGAATTTTTCGTGTTGTTGCGCAGAGACTTACCGCGCCACAATATCGAAAACGTGCGTTGCAAAACAGATTGCGATTGACAGCCGGGCCACTTGGGCGAATAATTTTATCAAACTTATTTATTCTGATGCCGCCGACGAGAGCAGGCAGTTCCTGGGGAGGAGCAAGACCGGTGGAGGACACGCCAAAAAGCGGCCGTGGTTCGAATTCCGCGCAATTGCGCCGGTACAACGAACGCATCGTACTTCAGATCCTTCGGCGTGCCGGTGAGGCCTCCAAGGCGGAACTCGCCCGGGCGGTCCAGCTGACAAACGCGGCCATCGGCGCCATCATCCAGAACCTCATCGAGGAAGGGCTGATCGTGGAAGCCGGCAAGCGCCACGACGGCAGTCGCGGGCAACCGGCAACCATTCTCCGGCTTGCCCCGCGCGGCGCCTATTCCTTCGGGGTGCGGCTGGACCGGACCAACATGGAAACCGTGTTGATGGATTTTTCCGGCCAGCTGATTGCCCGCCGGCTTCATGACATGATCCTGCCTGCGCCCGAAGAGGCCATGGAAATCCTCAAGGACGATCTGGAATTCCTGCGCCAGCATCTGAGCAAGGAAGACCAGTCCCGCATCACCGGCATCGGCCTGGCGCAACCGTTCAACCTCGGTGCCTGGCTGCATGAACTGGGCCTGCCCCAGGCCGATTTCATGAAGTGGGAAGACTTCGACCTGACCGACGCCCTTGAAAAGGCAACCGGCCTGCCGGTGTTCAGCGAGAACGACGGCACGGCAGCCGCGGTGGCCGAACTCTTCTACGGTCTGGGCCGGCAAAACGACAATTTCGTCTATCTTTTCCTTGGACCTGCGATTGGTGGCGGCCTGATCCTGAAGGGCGATGTGGTGCGCGGTGTATCCGGCAACGCAGGCGACGTTGCCATGATCCCCGTCCCGCCAAGCACGCTGACCACCGCACCAAAGGCCCGCAATTCCTGGGACCTGCTGCTGACCCGCGCATCGCTGGTGGCACTCGCCCGGCACATGTCGCCGGAAGATTTTCCAAAGCTCAACCGCTCCGACTTGCAGCACGCGGTTGAAACCGGAGATCCGAAATACACCGAGTGGCTGGAAGACTGCGCCGAAGCGCTCGCACTTGCCCTGCGCTCGGCCTATGCGCTTCTGGATGTTCCGCTGGTCGTTCTCGACGGCGACCTTGGTGGCCCGTTCCCGGAAACGTTCCGGGCCGCCTTGAAAAAGGCCGTGGAAAAGGCCGCGCCTGAGAAACGCCATTCACCCGACATCGAAATCGGCAGCTTTGGCCACGACGCAGGCGCCATCGGCGCAGCCAGCCTGCCGCAATTCTTCAATTTCTCGCCCAGGGCAGCAATCCTGACGGGCGGGAAAGACACCGGACCCGCCGGGGCTGGCAGCTCGGAGGATAGAGCCAGCTTTCCGGCACGGGCAGCACGGTTGGGGTCACATCTGGCCACACCCAACCGTTCAACCTGAATTGGCCAGGGAGGAAAAACGCAAATGATCCGCAAACTACTCGCGACCGGTTCCGTTCTCGCCGCCATGGCTGCCACTCCGGCAGTCGCAGCAGACATCTCCGCCTGCCTGATCACCAAGACGGACACCAACCCGTTCTTCGTGAAAATGAAGGAAGGCGCCACCGCAAAGGCTGAAGAACTCGGCATCGAACTGAAGTCCTTCGCAGGCAAGATCGACGGCGACCATGAAACCCAGGTGGCAGCGATCGAAACCTGCATTGCTGACGGTGCCAAGGGCATCCTGCTGACTGCATCCGACACGTCGTCCATCGTGCCGGCTGTCCAGCAGGCGCGCGACGCCGGCCTTCTGGTGATTGCACTCGACACGCCGCTCGATCCCATCGACGCAGCCGACGCAACCTTCGCCACCGACAACTTCAAGGCAGGTGAGCTGATCGGCCAGTGGGCCGCGGCCAGCCTGGGCGACGAGGCAGCCAATGCCAAGATCGCCATGCTTGATCTCGGCATCAGCCAGCCAACCGTCGGCGTGCTGCGTGACCAGGGCTTCCTGCAGGGCTTCGGCATCGAGCTTGGCGACCCGAACAAGTGGGGTGACGAAACCGATCCGCGCATCGTCGGCAACGACGTGACCGCAGGTAACGAGGAAGGTGGCCGCAAGGCCATGGAAAACCTGCTTGCCAAGGATCCGATGGTCAACGTGGTCTACACGATCAACGAACCCGCTGCTGCCGGCGCCTATGAAGCACTGAAGGCCATCGGCCGCGAAAACGACGTGCTCATCGTTTCTGTCGACGGCGGTTGCCCGGGTGTTCAGAACGTCAAGGACGGTGTTATCGGCGCCACCTCGCAGCAGTATCCGCTGCTGATGGCATCGCTCGGCATCGAGGCCATCAAGGCCTGGGCCGACAATGGCACCAAGCCGGAGCCGACCGAAGGCAAGGACTTCTTCGATACCGGTGTTGCCCTTGTGACCGACAAGCCGGTTGAAGGCGTCGAATCCATCGACACCGCCAAGGGAACGGATCTCTGCTGGGGCTAAGACACCCCTGAACGAGATCAAAAGGGGCATGGGCGACCTTGCCCCTTTTTTCAAAACCGGCGCAAAGAAGGTTAAACGGGCATGACCTTAGAAAGCAAAACGGCCAAGGGGCCGGCGGACTACGAATCCGCTGCCACCTCCGGACCGCAAGCTGTCGCCTCATTCGATGACGAACGTCATGGGATCGGGCATAAAATCCAGCACACGCTGCACCAGACCCCATCACTGGTTCCGCTGATCGTCCTGGTACTCTCCCTTGTCGTTTTCGGGCTGCTGCTCGGATCGAAACTGTTCTCCCCCTTCGCATTGACGCTGATCCTGCAGCAGGTCCAGATCGTCGGCATCGTGGCGGCAGCACAGAGCATCGTCATCCTGACCGCCGGCATCGATCTGTCGGTCGGCGCGATCATGGTGCTGTCCTCCGTCGTCATGGGGCAGTTCACCTTCCGCTATGGTTTGCCGGTGGAGGTCTCCATCGTCTGCGGCCTTATTTGCGGTACCTTTTGCGGGTATCTCAACGGCTTCCTTGTCGCCATCGTCAAGCTGCCTCCCTTCATCGTGACGCTCGGCATGTGGCAGATCGTGCTTGCCACCAACTTCCTTTATTCGGCCAATGAGACCATCCGGTCGCAGGAAATCGCCGAAGTGGCACCGCTGCTTCAGTTCTTCGGCAAAAAGGTCAATGTCGGCGGCGCAGTCTTCACCTACGGCGTCATCTTCATGGTGCTACTGGTGCTGGTGCTGGCCTACGCCCTGCGTCAGACAGCCTGGGGCAGGCATGTCTACGCCGTTGGCGACGATCCGGAGGCCGCGCAGCTTTCGGGCGTGCAGGTGAAAAAGGTTCTGATATCGGTCTACATGCTGTCCGGGCTTATCTGCGCCTTCGCCGGCTGGGCGATGATCGGCCGCATCGGTTCGGTCTCCCCGACCACGGGTCAGCTTGCCAACATCGAATCCATCACAGCCGTGGTGATCGGCGGCATCTCGCTCTTCGGCGGACGTGGATCCGTGCTCGGCACCCTGTTCGGCGCACTCATCGTCGGTGTGTTCACGCTCAGCCTGCGCCTGCTCGGCGCCGATGCGCAGTGGACCTACCTGCTGATCGGCATCCTCATCATCGGCGCGGTCGCGATCGACCAATGGATCAGAAAGGTATCTGTGTGATGGAACCTGTCCTGCAAGCGCGTAAACTGGTCAAGCGCTACGGCCGTGTCGTGGCCATGGACCGAGCCGACTTCGAACTCTATCCCGGCGAGATCCTCGCCGTGATCGGCGACAATGGGGCCGGCAAATCCACCTTGATCAAGGCTCTCAGCGGAGCCGTGCAGCCTGATGGCGGAGAGATCCTGCTCGATGGCAAGCCCGTCCACTTCACCTCGCCCATCGACGCCCGCGAAGCCGGGATCGAGACGGTGTACCAGACCCTGGCCATGTCCCCTGCCCTGTCGATCACCGACAACATGTTCATGGGCCGTGAGTTGAAGAAACCCGGCTTCCGCGGCACCTGGCTGCGCCAGCTGGACCGAAAGAAGATGGAAGAGATCGCCCGCGAAAAGCTGAACGAACTTGGGCTGCTCACCATTCAGAACATCAACCAGGCGGTTGAAACGCTTTCCGGCGGTCAGCGCCAGGGTGTGGCGGTGGCACGGGCGGCCGCTTTCGGCTCCAAGGTCGTGATCATGGACGAGCCGACCGCCGCTCTCGGCGTCAAAGAAAGCCGGCGCGTGCTGGAGCTGATCAAGGATGTCAGGGCCAGGGGCTTGCCCATCGTACTGATCAGTCACAACATGCCCCATGTCTTCGAGGTTGCCGACCGTATCCACATTCATCGGCTGGGCAGCCGGGCTTGTGTCATCAAACCGTCGGACTTTTCCATGTCCGATGCGGTGGCGATCATGACTGGAGCGATGGATCCGCCGGACAGCATGGCGGCCTAGGCCAGGGAAGAAAAACGGG
The DNA here is from genome assembly GCF_017743835.1 of Labrenzia sp. R5_0. Lineage (NCBI taxonomy): Bacteria > Pseudomonadati > Pseudomonadota > Alphaproteobacteria > Hyphomicrobiales > Stappiaceae > Labrenzia > Labrenzia sp. R5_0. Next base: position 522,212 of record NZ_JAGHRK010000002.1, read on the forward strand.
AGGTGCCTTCATGCGGCGCCTCCTACCCGGGACCTCGTCCCGAAGAGAACCGAAAGGTTCGTCCCGAAGGACGGGCGGTAAAATCAGCGTTCGTGGCCCATCCTTCGAGACGGGCCTATGGCCCTCCTCAGGATGAGGTGGCGGTTTGATGAGCCGCTGTGAGGTGGAGAAAGGTCAGTCAACGGGTGCCATTGGCAGGCCTTGTTGGAACCAATAAGGGAACGGGAGACATCGGGTTCAGCACCTCTCCCACCCGAACCCTCGTCCCGAAGAGAACCGAAAGGTTCGTCTCGAAGGATGGGCGGCAAAATCAGCGTTCGTGGCCCATCCTTCGAGACAGGCCTATGGCCCTCCTCAGGATGAGGTGGTGGATTGATGAGCCGCTGTAGGGTCAGAGAAGACACATGCAACGAGCGCCATTGGCGCGCCTCGTTGAAACCAATAAGGTGGCAGGAGACACCGGGTTCAGCCCACTCCTCCCCACACCCTCATCCTGAGGAGAACCGAAAGGTTCGTCTCGAAGGATGGGCGGCGAGTTCGGCGCCTTGCGGGCCTCCTTCGGATGAGGCGGTGGTCTGAAAGGCCGCTGCCGCGAAATGACACAAAGCCATGAATCCGCCGTCGATGCGGTTCCTGACAAACGACGAAAGACCAGAACGTATATGTTTTTGATTTGCGGCGAAGCACTGTTCGATCTCTTTGGAGAAGCCGGTTCCGGCGACAGTGTTTCTTTCGACGCCCGTATCGGCGGATCCCCCTTCAACGTGGCCATGGGGCTGGCGCGCCTTGAAGAGGACGCCGGGTTTTTCGGCGGCATTTCACGCGATGCCCTTGGCGAACGTCTGGCCCAGAAGTTCCGCAGTGAAGGCGTTTCGGAACGCTATATCCTGAGGACTGACTACCTGACGACGCTCAGCCTCGTCCAGAAGGATGAGCACGGCTCTCCTGCCTATACGTTCTACGGCGAGAACGCGGCTGACCGCATGGTGACCGTCGATGACCTGCCGCAGTTCGACGAACCGCCATTGTTTCTGCACATCGGGTCCTACACGGCACTGGTCGAGCCGGTTTCGGCCGCCTTCAGGGCTCTGATCGAACGCGAGCGAGACCATACGCTGGTCTCCTTCGACCCGAACATACGCCCGACCGTGGTACCGGACATGGCGCTCTGGCGCCGCAATACGGAAAGCCTTGTTCCGTTGACGGATGTCGTCAAAGTGTCGGACGAAGACCTTGCCCTGATCGCTCCCGGTGAACCCGTCGAAACCATTGCCCGCGCCTGGCTCGGCATGGGGGCTTCGCTGGTCATCGTCACACGGGGCGGCGACGGTGCAACCGCATTTGCCGAAGGCATCGAAGTCAGCCGTCCGGGCATCAAGGTAACCGTTGAAGACACCGTTGGCGCGGGCGACACCTTCCAGGCAGCCCTGCTTGCAGGACTGAAACATCTAGGTGCAACCGACCGTGATGCGCTTGCAGCCCTTGACGCCGGCCAGCTAAATCGTCTTCTTGACTTCGCTGTCGGGGCAGCTGCCATCACTTGCTCCCGGCGGGGAGCGGATCTGCCGCGCAGGAGCGAACTGGAAAAAGAGTGGTCGGCCCTGAAATGAGGGGCTGACAAGAGAATTAAATCGATTTAAAAGGCAGTCGAAAACGGTCCAGGCCGGAGCGGCCCATCGGACTGGCAGCTGTGAGAAGGGATGTTTTATGGCGGTACGCGTCATTGAAGTTGAAGAATTCGACCTCGTCGTTTTCGGAGCCTCCGGAGACCTCGCCCACCGCAAGCTTCTGCCTGCCCTTTATCACCGCGACGCGGACGGCCAGATGCCGGAAAACGCCCGCATCATCTGCAGTGCCCGCCGGGACTATTCCGACGACGACTATCGCGATTATGCCAAGGCCGCGCTTGAAGAACACGTCAAGGATCTGGACGACGAGCATCTTCAGCAGTTCCTGAAGCGCCTGCGCTACGTCAAGATCGACATCGCCACAGGCGACGGCTTTGAAGATCTGAGAACCATCCTGGACGAACGCCCTGAAGTCATCCGCGCCTTCTATCTTGCAGTCGGCCCGGATCTCTTCGGCACGATCTGCGAGAACCTCGGCCGGATCGGCGTCGTCAACGACCATTCCCGCGTCGTCATGGAAAAACCCATCGGCAAGGACGGCAAGTCCGCCAGGGCGCTCAACGACACGGTCGGCGCTGTGTTCAACGAACACCAGATCTTCCGTATCGACCACTATCTCGGCAAGGAAACGGTGCAGAACCTGATGGCCCTGCGCTTTGCCAATGCCCTGTTCGAGCCGCTGTGGAACGCGGCCCATATCGACCACGTCCAGATCACCGTGGCCGAGTCGCTCGGCACCGGTGGCCGTGCCGGCTACTACGATACCGCAGGTGCGCTGCGCGACATGGTGCAGAACCACATCCTGCAGCTGCTCTGCCTTGTTGCGATGGAGCCGCCGGAAAGCATGAACGCCGACAGCGTGCGCGACGAGAAGCTGAAGGTTCTGAAAGCTCTTGCCCCGATCGACGAGCAGAGCATCGACAAGCTTACCGTGCGCGGCCAGTACCGCGCAGGGGCTTCGGCCGGAGGTGCGGTTCCCGGGTACCTGGAAGAGCTCGGCAACAACGAAAGCCGGACGGAAACCTTCGTCGCCCTGAAGGCGGAAATCGCCAACTGGCGTTGGGCCGGCGTGCCCTTCTACCTGCGCACCGGCAAGCGTCTGGCGCAGCGTGTATCGGAAATCGTCGTCCAGTTCCGCCCGATCCCGCATTCGATCTTCGACGCGGAAGCCGGGGCGATCACCGCCAACCGCCTCATCATCCGTCTGCAACCGGATGAAGGCGTCCAGATGCAGATCATGATCAAGGACCCCGGCCCCGGCGGCATGCGCCTGCGTCAGGTTCCGCTCGACATGAGTTTTGCCGAAGCCTTCAAGGTGCGTAACCCGGATGCCTACGAACGCCTGATCATGGACGTGATCCGCGGCAACCAGACCCTGTTCATGCGCCGTGACGAAGTTGACGCCGCCTGGGCGTGGATCGACCCGATCCAGGCTGCATGGGCAGCCTCCAAGGAAACGCCGAAAGGCTACACCGCCGGCACCTGGGGTCCGTCCGCCTCCATCGCTCTGGTCGAGCGTGACGGCCGCACCTGGGCCGAAGACGACAGCAACTGATATCACTCGCGCAAGGCCCGGCCTTGCGCGTTTCCGGCCTCTTAAATCGATTAGAGAGCGGCAAGCTCGCCGCAACGCCCTATGTGCCGGACATAGGACCAGCCAGGCCGCGGCGCGGCTAGCAAAGGATTTGAAGCAATGACCATCCAGGATCGCATTGGCGACGTCACCGAACGGATCGTCAAACGCAGTCACGACAGCCGCTCAAGATATCTGGACCGCATCGGCAAGGCCGCTGACAAGGGCCCGCAGCGTTCGCGCCTGTCCTGTGGCAACCTCGCACACGGGTTCGCCGCCTGTGGCCTCTCCGACAAGCAGGCCCTTTCCGGCGACGTGGTACCGAACCTCGGCATCATCACCTCCTATAACGACATGCTGTCGGCCCACCAGCCCTACGAGACCTATCCGGCCCTGATCCGCGAAGCCGCACACGAAATCGGCGCGGTTGCCCAGGTAGCCGGCGGCGTTCCGGCCATGTGCGACGGTGTCACCCAGGGGCAGGACGGCATGGAACTGTCGCTGTTTTCCCGCGATGTGATCGCCATGGCTGCTGCCGTCGGCCTGTCGCATCAGATGTTCGATGCAGCGGTCTTTCTCGGCATCTGCGACAAGATCGTGCCCGGTCTTGCCATCGCGGCCCTCTCCTTCGGCCATCTGCCGGCCGTGTTCGTTCCCGCTGGTCCGATGCCGACAGGCATTTCCAACGACGAAAAGGCCAAGATCCGCCAGCTCTATGCCGAAGGCAAAGTCGGTCGTGACGCCCTGCTGGAAAGCGAGTCCCGCGCCTATCATTCGCCAGGCACCTGCACCTTCTACGGCACGGCCAACTCCAACCAGATGCTGATGGAGATCATGGGCCTGCATATGCCGGGTGCCTCCTTCGTCAATCCGGGCACGCCCCTGCGCGACGCCCTGACCAGGGAAGCGGCCAAGCGCGCCATCGCGATTTCCGCCCTCGGCAACGAGTTCACCCCCGCCGGTGAAGTCATCAGCGAAAAGGCGATCGTCAACGGCGTTGTCGGCCTGCACGCCACGGGTGGGTCGACCAACCACACCATGCATCTGGTGGCAATTGCTGCTGCTGCAGGCATCAGGCTGACCTGGGACGACATCTCCGATCTCTCCGATGTCGTGCCGCTTCTGGCCCGCGTCTATCCGAACGGCAAGGCCGATGTGAACCACTTCCAGGCCGCCGGTGGCCTTGCCTTCCTGATCCGCGAACTGCTGGGTGACGGTTACCTGCACCAGGACGTGAAGACCGTCTACGGCACAGACCTCTCCGGTTACACCGTGGAAGCGAAACTCGACGCAGACGGCAACGTGCAACGCGAAGAAGTTCCGGAGACCTCCGGCGACGAAACGGTGCTGGCTCCCGTTGCCAAGGCCTTCCAGCCGACGGGCGGCCTGAAGATGCTTACCGGGAACATGGGCAAGGCCGTCATCAAGATCTCGGCCGTTGCCAGGGAACGCCACATCATCGAGGCACCTGCCCGCGTCTTCCACGACCAGAACGATTTCCTGACCGCCTTCAACAACAAGGAACTGACCGGCGACGTTGCCGCCGTGGTCCGATTCCAGGGCCCGAAGGCAATCGGCATGCCCGAACTGCACAAGCTGACGCCCTGCCTCGGCATCCTTCAGGACCGCGGCCACAAGGTCGCCCTGATTACCGACGGCCGCATGTCTGGTGCTTCCGGCAAGGTCCCGGCGGCAATCCATGTGACCCCGGAAGCTGCGGCCGGCGGCCCGATCGCCAAAATCCGTGACGGTGACATGATCCGCGTCGATGCGGTGACGGGTACATTGGAAGTACTGGTCGACGAAGCCGAATTCAACGCACGCCCGTTGGCGGAAGCTGACCTGAGCCAGAGCCAGTTCGGCACCGGCCGGGACCTTTTCGCCGCCTTCCGCGGTGCAGTTGGCTCGGCCGACACTGGCGCGCATGTCTTTGGTGAGTAAGGATCAGGTCCGGATCGGCCAGGTGAATTCGGCACGATAGTGTCTGCGATCTGCTCCGGCCGCGGTCGGTGCAGGGTCGACAAGAAAGAGATTTTGGAGGCGATATGGCCCAGGACATTGAAAAGATCGAGAAGGTAATGTGCGCGGCACCGGTGATCCCGGTGCTGATCGTGGAGGATCCCAGGAAGGCCGTCCCCATGGCCGAAGCGCTTGTGCGCGGCGGCCTGCCCGCCATCGAGATCACCTTGCGCACGGCCCATGCCCTGGAAGCGATCAACGCGGTCAACGAGCACGTGGAAGGCGCGATTGTGGGTGCCGGCACAGTGCTGGACGGCAAGCAATATGATGCCGCCGTTTCTGCAGGTGCCCGTTTCATCGTCTCCCCTGGCGCAACCGCCAATCTGCTGGACGCCGCCGACCAGCACAGCGTGCCGCTGCTTCCAGGTGCAGCCACTGCATCGGAAGTCATGTTCCTGCTGGAACGTGGCTATGAGCGGCTGAAGTTCTTCCCCGCCGAACAGGCAGGTGGTGCGTCCTACCTCAAGTCTCTCTCCTCCCCGCTGGCGGCGGCCAAATTCTGCCCCACCGGCGGCGTCAGCCTCGACAAGGCTCCGGACTATCTGAAACTGCCGAACGTCCTGTGCGTTGGCGGTTCCTGGATTGCCGACGCAAAGGCGATTGCGGAGGACGACTGGTCCGGCATTGAAACCCGTGCAAAGGCGGCGGCTGCCCTCAAAATCTGATCAGCAACCAGCAGATCAGCAATTTCGAACGAAAAGAGCCGGGCGACGGATCGCCCGGCTCTTTTTCATCTGTTCGACGATCAGTGGCGACTTGCCCACTCATCGACTTCGCGCTCTGCTTCGTCGCGCGACTTGCCGTAGAGCTCCTGGATCTTGCCGGCAAGCTGGTCGCGATTGCCTTCGATCCGGTCCAGATCGTCGTTGGTCAGCTTGCCCCACTGTTCCTGGGCCTTGCCTTTAACCTGTTTCCAATTGCCTTCGATAATGTCCCAGTTCATTTTCATCACTCCAGTCAGGGTGCAGTCAGCTTCTCGACCGGAGGCTTCCGGCCAACTGCTGCATGTGTTGAGGTTTGAGAAAGTGACAGACGCCTGTTGAAGCCGTCTGTCTCGGGATAGGCGTCCGGATATCGGGAAGGATCTCGATAGAACCGGACGCTGTGTCAGGCTGCCCCGGGTGATGACACCCGGAGCAGTCCACTACTCTTACTCAGCGACGTAGTCCGGCTGAGCTTCCAGTTCTTCCTTGGTGGCGCCTACATAGACGCGCAGGTCGGAACCGTCTTCGTTGCGAATGATCTGCAGCTCGTCAAAGGTGACGGCAACTTCACGCTCGCCGATACCCAGGAAGCCGCCAACATCAAGGATGACCTTTTCGATGGTACCGTCCTGGCTCACGATGAGTGAATCGATTTCACCGATATCTTCATCGTTGGCGTCGTAGATGGTGGCACCTTCAAGATCGTCGGCCGTAAGTTCGGCAACAACCGCTTCGGTGTAGCCTTCACGCTCGACTTCGGCACGCGGCAGAAGCGCACGACCATCAGCATCGGTCTGGGGCGCCATTGCAGTTTCCGGAGCAGCCGTCACGCCGGCGTCGCTATCCTGGCTCATCGCGGTTTCGGTCGACGTGTCGGTTTCCGTCGTCATTGCCGTATCAGCAGGCTTCTCCATACCTTCAGAAGTCTGTGTGGCAGCCGTTTCCGCTTCGTCAGCATACGGGTTCTCATACGCCGCAGCATTGGTCAGCACGTCCTTGTTGGCGTTGACCACCAGGAAGTAGCTATCGGCGTCATCCTGCTCGCGGACAACCTTCAGCTGCTCCATCGGAAGGGCGATGTCTTTCTCGCCAATACCAAGGAAGCCACCGACACCCAGGATAACGGCCTTTACCGAGCCGTCGAAGCCAAGGATCACATCGTTGACTTCACCGATGTCGTCCCAGTCTTTTTCTTCGTCAGCCTGAGCCTGATAGTCTTCGTTGAACCGGTCATAGTTTTCTTCGACCGAGTAGATCCGCATGCCAATCAGATCAGATGCAAGAACATCACTCATGTTTGCAGACTCATTGAATTCATAAGTCTGGAGCGGTTTTACTTCGTTTGCCGCGTAAAGTGATGTTGTCAGCATCAAGGACATCGCGGTAGCGGTGATAATCCGTTTCATAATATTATTTCCTCTCACTGTGATTTCCCAAGCCGGCAACATCAGTATTGCTATTGATGAGGCGGTTACTGTGAGAACAACCGAGAGAGAAAGAAGTTCCGAATTAAAAACTAAATTTTTGAAAAAAGTGACAATCCCCTTTTCGAAGACGGGCCGAACACTCACCCAGTCCCCTAGGTACGGATGGACGCGTGAAACCACCGCTCGCCGCGTTTCCTTCACGTCCTCGCGGGAAGTTCAGTCAATTGTCGGAAGTTGATTGGGACACGCGCCGACCGCAGTATAAGCGGGCCATGTCAGACGCTCTGGGCTTCTTCGGTATCCGTTTCGGAGGTGCCGTCGCTCTCTTCGTCGTCGTCTCCGTGATCGTCGTCCTGCTCAAGCGTACGATCCCACAAGAGACGCATGCCGGCGGAGGTGTCATTGCGCCAGGCGAATTCGGCGACGACCGGCCTTTCGAATTTTTTCATCGTCAGCAGAACTTCCTCTGGAAGCGCTGTCAGACCTTTGGCAGTTATGCGGCAACCGTTCTTGCCCGCATCAACGATCGTGCCACTGATTTCCGTAATTCCGTCCAGGTCTGCGATCTTTACCGGAATGCTGACGTTGTTCCGTTTTTCGCGACGCTTGTCCGAAACGGATTTCTCGCTCTTGGCGAAGACCACCGCGGCATCATTGCCCTTCACGGAAGTGACGTGAGCCTTCACCAGTTTGCTTGCATCCTTGGGCCGAACCCCGATGTTCTTGTAAAGCTCGCCGATATCCGGAGAGGTCAACCGGAAGCCCCACTCGCTGACGTTGGATGCAACCGCGTTGATGACCGAGAGATTGTCGAAATCAACCACGAGGACTTCTTCCTCGGCATCAGGTTGATCGAGCAGATGGGTCAGACCGTGTGATTTGTTTTCGGAATTCATAGATTTAGTTTACCTTGAGCAAACTTTCATTTCACTTAAAATACAGTCTGACAATTCAATTTATCGTTGTTTTCCGCCAACTTCGGGGCTTTTTCCCCTGACCGGTCATTTACCCTGAGCAATTTTTGCAATTGGCGTTCCTGTCGAAAGCGCTTTCAAATCATCCACGCCACTTCGGCTGCTTTTTCTTGAAATGCGCCCAACAGCCTGCCTCAACCACATCTGCAGGAGATTCCCATGGCGAAATACATCGGACTTACATTTGCGGCCCTCGCAGGCCTCGGTTTTCTCTCCCAGGCTCAGGCAGAAGAGCTCTGTCAGGGTTTCGGCCCACAAACTCCACGCGATATCTCACAGACTGCGGGGCTGAACACCTCCTCTGTCTCGATAGCGCCGTCCGCCGACAAGCTGAACCTGTGCAACATCCACACGCATACCAACGCGGAACACAAGGGGCCTGGCTTCACCGTTTTTGCCGGCGATGGAGATCATGGCGGATACAAGTGCAACGAGACCGCCGACCTGACCGAGGCTGAACTGGCAGAACCCGCTGGGTCAGCTTTCCATGGCGTCAAGCCCGGCGACACGATCGAAGTCCACTGGGTGCATACATCCTGCAACATCACCCCGGGTGAAGGACTTGGCTCTTGCCTGAGCGATGCCTGCGCCAATCCGCAACTTCGTGTCGAGGCCCAGGTCTTCCTTGTCGTGAATGATCCCGAGGCACTGAGCTTCCTCGACTTCGATTATGACGGCAACATCGTGAATGGCCTGCATCAGGCCAAGTCATTGCCGGAAGGCACGGGTACGCCGGTCACCTTCATCGGATCGACTACAGGGCCCAGTTTCACCCAGTCGACTTGCTCCCCGCTTCAGGTGACCTGGAGCGTGCATCCGCAATGCGCCAAGTTGGACATCAACTCGCTCAACGCCTGGGCGGAAAAAGGCAACGTCTTCAAGGAAGATCATTCCCACGGCATTCGCCAACTTGTGACAGCCCCAGAATTGCTGGCCCCTATTTCCAACTGATTGGCCTCAGCCGCCGGAATCCACCTGCCTGTTTCCGGCGGCATTCTCCTTGAATTTCCTCTCCCCCTCGCCGGGCGGGTATGCTAATGGATGCCCGCGCGCGTCGGCGCGAAAACAAGTTGTTAAATCGATTTAAGAGGATTGTTCATGGCGCTAGAAGCAGCATTTGAGGCTCTCAACCGGCAGGCGGAACAATTGAAGGGCACCTCCCTGCGGCAACTGTTTGCGGCCGCCCCCGACCGGTTCGACACATTCTCCGCCAGGACAGACGACCTGTTGCTCGATTATTCCAAGTCCCGGATCGACGACAAGGCGTTCAACCTGCTGCTCGACCTTGCCCGCGCTGCGGATGTGGAAGGCAAACGTGCGGCCATGTTTGCCGGCGAGAAGATCAACGGCACCGAAAAGCGCGCCGTCCTGCACACGGCGCTTCGCAACCAGTCGGACCAGCCGGTTATGGTCGACGGTGCCGATGTGATGCCCGATGTACGTGCCGTTCTGGACGCGATGGCAGATTTTGCCGAAGCGGTCCGCTCCGGCGATCTGACCTCCTCCACCGGCGACGCCTTTACCGACGTGGTCAACATCGGCATCGGCGGCTCGGACCTTGGGCCGGTCATGACGACAATCGCGCTCAGCCCCTATCATGACGGTCCGGAGCTGCACTACGTCTCGAACGTGGACGGCGCTCATATTGCCGATACGCTGGAAAAACTCGACCCGGCCACGACGCTGATCATCGTCGCTTCGAAAACCTTCACCACAATCGAGACCATGACCAACGCGCAGACCGCGCGCAAATGGATTGCCGGTACTCTTGGCGAAGAGGCTGTCGGCGACCACTTCGCAGCCGTTTCCACTGCCCTCGACAAGGTAGCCGCCTTCGGCATCGACGAAAGCCGCGTCTTCGGTTTCTGGGACTGGGTCGGCGGCCGGTATTCCGTCTGGTCGGCCATCGGTCTGCCTCTCATGATCGCCATCGGACCGGACGCCTTCAGTGACTTTCTGTCCGGCGCCCATGCGATGGACACCCATTTCGCCAAAGCACCGCTTGAAAAAAACCTGCCGGTTCTGATGGCGTTGATCGGCGTCTGGAACCGGGACGCGCTTGGCCTTTCCGCCCGCGCCGTCCTGCCCTACGACCAGCGCCTGTCTCGCCTGCCCGCGTACCTGCAGCAGCTAGACATGGAATCGAACGGCAAGCGCGTGAAGCTGGACGGCAGTCCCGTGACCGAGGAAACCGGTCCACTGGTCTGGGGCGAACCAGGCACGAATGGTCAGCACGCGTTCTATCAGCTCCTGCACCAGGGCACGACTGTTATCCCGTGTGAATTCCTGATTGCCGCCAACGGCCATGAAGAAGACCTGAAACATCATCACGACCTTCTGGTTGCGAACTGCCTGGCCCAGTCCGAAGCCCTGATGCTCGGCCGGACGCTTGACGAGGCAAAGGCACTCCTCAACGCTTCCGGAATGGCTGCAGACGAAGTCGATCGTCTGGCACCCCACAAGGTGTTCCCGGGCGACAGGCCGTCCATGACCCTTGTCTATGACCAGCTGACACCCTTCGCACTCGGCCGTCTGATCGCTCTTTACGAGCACCGGGTTTTCGTCGAAGGCGTCATCTGGGGAATCAACTCCTTCGACCAGTGGGGCGTGGAACTGGGCAAGGAACTGGCCACTGCCCTGCTGCCTATGGTCAAGGGCGAAGTCTCTGCAGATTCCAAGGACGCCTCGACAAAAGGCTTGCTTGCCGCCCTGAAAAGTTGACGCGGGAACCACACCTTTGTTTATGCGTTAATACGTGAGGCGATCTCGTCATAATTTTGCCCAACCGGCCCTATCTGGTTCACATCGTTGAAGAACTCTAATTGGTATTCACGATGAACACGGGCCGGCTGTGGCAAACAGAGATTGCCCCAACGTGCAAAGCAGCTTAGGCTTGGAAAGATTTTATACATTCGACCCGCCAAGGTTGCGGTCCGACAGGGAGACTGATTTCATGAAAAAACTAGTTCTGCTCGCAGCAGTAGGCCTTGCCCTGGCGGGCTGCCAATCCGATAGCTCACGCGACCGCGCCCTCGTAGGCGGTGGTCTTGGCGCGGCAACCGGTGCAGCAATCGGTGCTGCGGCAACCGGCGATGTCGGCGGCGCCCTGGTTGGTGGTGCAATCGGCGCGGCCGGTGGTGCAATTGTCGGCAGCGCAACGACTCCGAAGAACTGCGTTGCCTATGACCGCTACGGCAATCCTTACCGGGTCGCTTGCCCGTAATCGGGGGCGATCCTTTTTCGTTTCGGTAATAGACCGTTGGGAAGAAAACTATGAAGAAACTCCTTCTGATTGCCGCTTCGGCCGCATTTCTGGCAGGCTGCCAGTCTGACAGTCAAAGAGACCGCGCGCTTGTTGGCGGCGGTCTTGGCGCGGCAACCGGTGCCGTGATCGGTGCCGCCGCCGGTAACGGCGTCGGCCCGGCACTCGCCGGTGCGGCAATCGGTGCTGCAGGCGGTGCCATCATCGGCTCCGCAACGACACCCAAGAACTGTGTCGCCTACGACCGGTATGGCAACCCGTACCGCGTCGCCTGCCCCTGATCTCAACTGACCTGAGTCAATCGGGTCTTCACAGGTTTACGAAATGAAAAAGATCCTGCTGGTGGCCCTTGCGGCCATCGCCCTCGCCGGCTGTCAGTCAAGCAGCCAGAGAGACCGCGCACTTGTCGGCGGTGGCCTTGGTGCCGCGACCGGCGCCATTGTCGGTGCCGCTGCCGGTGCCGGTGCAGCTCCGGTTCTCGCCGGTGCCGCTATCGGTGCTGCGGGTGGCGCTGTAATCGGCGCTGCGACCACACCGAAAAACTGCGTGGCGCATGACCGGTATGGCAACCCCTACCGAGTCGCCTGCCCGTAAGGCCAGGTTCTCTGTCGTCCTGACCATCGTCAGAGCGGACGAATTTAGCGACAATACCGGGCATGCCCATGGATTCATGGGCATGTCCGTTTTGCTTTCAGGATCTGCCTTGGATAAATCCGCCTTGGTAAGAAACTGTTAACCATAGATCTCCACCCTTGGCTCACACATGTTTTTCGCCAAGGGGTTCTGGATGAGATCCGTCCTTGCAGCCGCAAGTCTCGCCATTGTGCTGACAGGCTGCGCCAACACCGAAAGTCAACGGGACAGGATGCTGATCGGGGCAGGTCTCGGTGCGGCAACCGGTGCCACGATCGGCGCCGTTGCCGGTTCCACGGTGAACGCGACCCTTGCAGGCGCCGCTCTCGGCGCCGTCGGTGGCGGCCTGATCGGTGTCGTCACCACCCCGCGCAACTGCATTGCCACGGATGAACAGGGCACACCTTACAAGGTCCGCTGCCCGTAACCCCTTTCGCACGACAATAAGGTTTGATTGCCCCCCTGCGAAATCAGGAACGCAATAACCTGCGAAACAGACCGACATTTTCAACGCGAGTTGCGCCGAACAGCAGGTCACGGGCTCACCGCTGTCACCTCAGTCCAAAATCCCGTTGAGAAAGCAAAAAGCCGGCCCAACGGACCGGCTTTTCTCATCCTTGAAGCGAAGACCCCTTATCAGGCAGCAGCGCTTTCCTTGGCCTGCTCAAGAGCAACCTTCGGATCGACGTAGGCATAGCCGAGAGCGGTTGCGACCGCCTCACAGGTCACCTGACCGCCGATCACGTTGAGGCCCGGCAGAAAGTGCGGATCATCGAGCAGCGCCTTCTTGGCCCCCTTGTCCGCCAGTGCGAGAGCGAACGGCAGGGTGGCGTTGTTCAGCGCGTAGGTGGACGTCTTCGGCACGGCGCCCGGCATGTTGGCGACGCAGTAGTGAACGACTTCATCGATGATGTAGGTCGGCTCGGAATGCGTCGTTGCCTTGGAGGTTTCGAAGCAGCCGCCCTGGTCGATGGCGACATCAACGAGAACCGAGCCCGGCTTCATGCGGCTGACCAGCTCGCGCGAGACCAGCTTCGGTGCCGCCGCACCGGCAACCAGCACCGCACCGACGACCATGTCGGCTTCCAGCACATGTTTCTCCAGGGCAGCCTTGGTCGAATAGACGGTTTTCAGTGCCGGACCGAACGTCTGTGAGAGATTGCCCAGAACGGCGGTAGACCGGTCGAGAACGGTGACATCGGCTCCGAGGCCAAGCGCCATGGTAATGGCATGCGAGCCGACCACACCGCCGCCGATGACAACGACCTTGGCCGGTTCGACGCCGGGAACACCGCCCACGAGCGTGCCGGAGCCACCCTGGGCCTTTTCCAGCGCCTTGGCGCCGGCAATCACCGACAGGCGGCCGGCAACCTGGGACATCGGCACCAGAAGCGGCAGACCGCCGCGGGCATCGACAACGGTTTCATAAGCAATGCAGGTCGCACCGGACTTTACCAGGTCCGCGGTCTGCTCCGCGTCTGGCGCGAGATGCAGATAGGTGAAGAGAATGTGGTCGGGGCGCAGCATGGCGCGTTCGACGGCCTGCGGTTCCTTGACCTTCACGATCATGTTCGCGGCATCGAAGACTTCCTTGGCTGTTGCCAGGATCTTCGCGCCTGCTGCTTCGTAGTCGGCATCGCTGGCGCCGATGCCGACACCGGCATTGGTTTCAACGACAACTTCGTGGCCATGAGCCACCATTTCAAGAACACTGTTCGGGGTCAGACCAACCCGATACTCGTGGTTTTTGATTTCTTTCGGCACACCAATGCGCATAACTCGACTCCTCTGGAAGCATTATTGATTGCCGACGATTTTACGCCTGTTTTCGTCGAATGTGCTTGCGTTCCCGGGGGCCTCCATTCAAATACGCGCAATTTTATTGTGTCGAATTGATATTTCTTCAAATTATCTGCTATGTATTATCTTGAACTCGGCATTATGTGCGGTGCAGCAAAATGAAACTCGATCGCCTCGACCAGAAGATCCTGAACGTTCTGCAAAGCGACGGCCGCATCGCCAACGCGGACCTGGCGGAAAAGGTGGGGCTTTCCCCTTCTGCCTGTTTGCGGCGCATGCGCGCGCTGGAGGAAGCCGGCATCATTGAAAAATACGTCGCGCTTCTGGACCAAAGAAAACTCGGCCGGCACATGGACGTTTTCGTGGAAATCTCGCTGACCGGCCAGTCCAAGGAAACGCTTGAGAATTTCGAACGCGCCGTGGCCCGGTCCGGCGAAATCATGGAGTGTTTCCTGATGGCGGGTGATGCCGATTACATTCTGCGCCTCTCGGCCCGGGACCCGATCGACTTCGAACGCATCCACCGCGACCACCTTGCCCAGCTTCCTGGCGTTCTCAGAATGAAATCGTCCTTCGCCATCCGGCCGATCGTCAGACGCACAGCGATTCCCCTGAACGGCGAAACATGAGTTCCTTTCAGGACCGGTCCACAACCAAACCGCCTGCAATTCCGCCACTAAATCCAGCGTCTCGACGCAGCCAGCACTGGCAGGTATAGTCCGCATCCATTCAACTGCCCGGCTTTTCAAGGAACCCGCTCCGGTGACCCATACGATCACCCGTTTCATCGATACGACTTACCAGCTTGCAGAATGTCCGACCTGGGACGACAGATTGAACCGCTTGCTCTGGGCCGACATCCAGGGCCGCTCCATCCAGTCCATGGATTGGGCCAGCCGCAAGATCACCACATGGCAATTCGAAAATGAGGTCGGTTCCTTTGGCCTGACGGATGACGATCGCCTGATTGTCAGCGTGTGGGACAAGATCGTTCTGTTCGATCCCGAAAGCGGCGCCAGCGAGGTTCTGGCGGAAGTTCAGGCTGATGAGCCGCGCACACGGCTGAACGACGGCAAGGTCGGTCCGGATGGGGCCTTCTGGGTCGGCACCATGGACACCAGCTCACCGCGTGAACCGATTGCCGGTCTTTACCGGGTTGACGGCAGCGGCGACGTTGCCGAGATCCGTGACGAACTGCAATGCTCCAACGGGCTCGCGTGGACGCCGGACGGTACCTACATGTACCACTCCGACACCTCCCCCGGCTGGATCGAATATTACGGCTTCGACCCGGAGACCGGTGCACTTGGCTCCAAGATGCTGTACGCCCAGCAGACCAACGACACCGGACGGCCGGATGGCGCAGCGGTCGACACCGAAGGCAACTATTGGAGCGCAGGGGTATCCGCCGGCGTGCTCAACTGCTTTGCCCCGGACGGCAACCTGCTTGCCGCCATCAAGCTTCCGGTCGACAAGCCCACCATGCCCTGCTTCTGCGGCCCGGATCTGGACCATTTGATCGTCACCAGCATCAAGCAGCCCGCCGACCCGACCGCGGTCGAACCCGACACATTGTCTGGCGGCCTGTTCCTGGTGGAAGGTCACGGCAAGACCGGCTTGAAGACCTACCGGTTCAGGACAGCAAAAAGCTGATCAAAAGCAACGCCCTGGGCAAGTCGGTTTCTGCTGTAACCGGCTTCTGCCGCACATTTGGCCTGTCATCCGTTCCGCCGACCCGGGCACAACATCAGGGTGAACACAAACATCTCTCTTCCTCATCCTGAGGAAGCGCTTCAGCGCTGTCTCGAAGGATGGGCTGCTCGCTCCGAGAGTGCCGCCCATCCTTCGAGACGGACCTTTGGGTCCTCCTCAGGATGAGGGAGAGCCTTTGGCTCGGAGGCCATGCCGGAACGAATTTTTGAGCGCCCCGCCTGACGACTGTCTGTCGACGGCAGTTGTTTGGGGCCGGTTATTCGGCATCCTTCGGAGGCTGGCAGTCCCTGAGAGCCTCAATGATCTGCTCCGCTTTCACACCTGGCACCTGGATTTTCGTTTCACCGTAAAGGTGAACGACTGCTCCCTCCCCCTTCACCGATTGCTCGTTGAAAATGCGGACCGACTGGTTTTCGGGAATGAGCACGGCCATGGAACCGTCCTCCATGCTGAGCAGGATGGAAGACGCAATCAATGTGCAAATCATGTTTCAGCCCCACAACTGGTCAGGTAACCGGCTTTCAGCCTGCTCCGGAAAACGGACAGAGGACCGATCTTGACCCAGTCACCTAATAGCGGCAACCCCGCACCTTTACGGGCTTCCAGACTGTCTGGGCGGGTTGAACCAGCACCTGGCGGCTGACCGTCTGGTAAACCGCGGGCTTTTGCACCCGGTAGCTCGTGGCAGGCTGAACCAGCACCTTTTCCTTCACGGAGCTGTAAATGGCAGGCTGGCGTACCGCGACACGGGATGCCGACTGCACGAGAACCTTCTGGCTGACGGTTCTATAGACGGCGGGGTTCTGCACCTTGCAAAGGATGTTGCGACCGTTGATGACCCGGTATTCCCAGCCGACGCTGGCGGGTTGAACCAGAACCCGGCTCTGCCGTGTCTGGTAGACGGCAGGCGATGTGCGATAGCTGACCCGCTCCGGCTGCACCAGAACACGCCGGGCTTGATAACTGTAGACGGCCGGCTTCTGCACCACGTAGCTGGATGCCGGCTGGACGAGCACGCGCTCGTTCACAGTTTTGTAGACGGCGGGCACGGTGGCCTGTTCATAGCAGGACAGTGCCTTGCCCCCGGCCAGCACGGACGTGCTGACCAACGGACTGACGATCAGCGCGGCAAGCGCGCTCCAGAAGCTGTGACGCATGTACTTTCCCCCAGTCTGGCGCAGGAAATCTCCCGCAACCCTGACTTTAGGGAAGTTCCACAAGGCATTAAAGCGAAAAAGTTAATATCCGTTAAGAAACGGCCCTGACGATCTGCTGTTCGCCCTCTTCGTCATCAGCTTCAGCGCGAGCACTCTTCTCGTAGTCGGTGTCCTCATTGATGATGTGACGGGCCTCTTCGGGGATCCATTCTCCCCAGCGCGGCTGCAGCTGATGGTCGACGGACACCCGGTCGTCGAAGACGAAACATTCGCCCTTCCAGAGGCTGTCGGCTTCCGGCACCTTTTCCAGATAGTTCAGGATGCCGCCTTCCAGGTGATAGACTTCCTCGAAGCCGTTTTTCAGCATCCAGGCCGTCGCCTTTTCACAGCGGATGCCACCGGTGCAGAACATGGCGACCTTCGGCTTTTTCTGAAGCTCGTCTTCGCCGTCCACCCAGGCCGGGAATTCCCGGAACGACTGGGTTTTCGGATTGAGCGCCCGCTCGAACGTGCCGAAGGCGAATTCGTAGTCGTTGCGCGTGTCGATGACGACGACATCCGGATCGGAGATCAGGGCATTCCAGTCTTCCGGCTTGACGTATTCGCCGACGATCTCGTTCGGGTCGATCCCGTCAACCGCAAGCCGCACGATCTCCTGCTTCAGCCTCACCTTCATGCGCTTGAAGACATGTCGGTGGGTCCAGGCTTCCTTGTGGTTCAGCCCGGCAAGCCGCGGGTCCGACCGCAGATGCGCAAGGACCTCTCGCACACCGGCTTCCGGACCGCAAATCGTGCCGTTGATACCCTCTCCTGCAAGCAGCAGGCTCCCGCGCACATCCCGTTCCTCGCAATAGGCCTTGAGCGGACTGCGCATGGCCTCGAAGTCGTCGAGCGGCGTAAACATATAAAGGGCGGCAACGAGAAATTCGTTCATGGGGCTTGTTCTGTTTCTTGAAAGACGCCGGGCCCAAGGGGCAAAAGCACCACCCGGCTATTGGCGCCCTCTATACAGCCTAAGCCCCCCTTCTGAAAAGTCCGCAGTTTCTCGGACCCGGTTCTCTGCAGTCGAGCCCGCCCTGCAGGTTTTGCTTGCGCACAACCGAACATGCGCCAGGGGCCATGCAACGCGGAACTTGCTGATTGAAGTTCCTCGAAAGGAACATCGCCCAAACCCTTCGGAAGAATCGAAGAATAGCGTCAGAGCAACAAAAAGACCGGCAACAATTTGCCTCAACAAAACTCTCTACAGCGAAAGATGACATCGTTAGAAATACGAATGAATTCATATAGTTAAAAATCAAACCTCATCCGCTTTCATTTAAGGATCATTAAGCACGCAACCGTACCCTAACCCTGAATTGCCAACATGAGCGGGCGCACCAAGGATGACCCAGTACAAGGTCACCCCGACGGGGGTGGAACGGTTCTTTTCCGAACGGGACCTGATCGTCTCGAAAACAGACACGCGCGGGCGCATCACTTACGCCAACAACATCTTTCGGGATATTGCGGGTTTCGATGGCAAGGCTCTGGAGAATGCGCCGCACAGCCTCATCCGTCACCCGGACATGCCACGCTGTGTCTTCAAGCTGCTGTGGGACACGATAGAGGCCGGCGGAGAGATCTTCGCCTATGTGGTCAACATGTCCGCGAACGGCGATCACTACTGGGTGCTGGCCCATGTCACGCCGTCCTATGGCGAGAGCGGCAAGATCATCGGCTACCATTCCAATCGCCGGGTGCCCAACCGCCGTATCGTCGACGACATCATCACCCCGCTTTACGCCCAGTTGCGACAGACAGAACAGCAGGCGGACAACCGCAAGATCGGCATGCAGGCCGGTCACGATCAGCTGGTATCGATCCTTCAATCGAAAGGCGTGAGCTATGATGAGCTCATTCACACTCTTTAACGCCACGATCGCGTCGGGTGTCGCACTTGTGGGCGGCGCGGCGACGGTGGTCTGCGCCCTGCTGGGCCTGACCATGGCTACAGTCTTCTGTGGCGCCATCGTAATGCTGGCCATGCTTTTCGCGCTGCCCGCTGTACATCGGACCCGGCGGGGGCTTGGTGCTGCGACGGAGGTCTGCAGCCAGATCGGCTGGGGCAACTTCGAGGTGAGAGCCAAGGATTACACCGAAGCCGGTGAAGTCCGTGAACTGATGACCTCCATGAACCACATGATCGACCGGACGGACGCTTTTCTACGTGAAGCTGCCGCCTCCATGACGGCAATCGAGAACAACCGCTACTACCGCCGCATCCAGCCAGGTGGCCTCAATGGCAGCTATCTGCAGAACGCGGAAATCATGAACATGGCCATCGAGACCATCAAGGGCCGGGTCGGCGCTTTCCGCCAGTCGACGGATTCCTTTGAAAGCCAGATCAGCCAGATTGCCCAGAGCCTGATGGCTTCCGCCGAGCAGATGACCGGAACCGCCGAGGAAATGGAAACCTCTGCCGTTTCCAATTCGGAAGTCGTAACCGCCATTGCCGACGCGGCCGACCTGACAGCCGAAAATGTGAATGCGGCGGCATCCGCGGCCGATCACCTGTCCTCGACGGCCAGCGAAATCAGCGGCCAGATCGAACGCTCCATCGAAATCGCCCGTGCTGCCGTTACCCAGGTCACGCAAGGCCAGGACAAGGCAAACAGCCTTCGGACTTCCGCCGAAGCCATCGGCGAGATCATCGACCTGATTTCCTCCATTGCCGACCAGACAAACCTGCTGGCACTCAATGCCACCATCGAGGCGGCCCGTGCCGGTGAAATGGGCAAGGGCTTTGCGGTGGTTGCAGCCGAGGTCAAGGAACTGGCAACGCAGACAGCCAAGGCGACACAGGAGATCACCCAGTCTTTGGAAGAAGTCGACGCGGCCAGCCGCGATACGGCTCAGTCCTTCGACACGATTTCCAAAACCATTACGGAAATCGAATCCATTACCACGATGATTTCCAACGCCTCGGTAAAGCAGGCGGAAGCGACACAGGCCATACAGGAGAACGTGACCAACACCGTGGCCTGCACCAACAAGGTGACCGGAATTGTGGATGGTGTCGCCCAGAATGCGGCAACCACTCACGCGGCCTCCAAGACCGTGCTGAGCTCCGCGGAAAGCATGTCCTCCAACGCCGGGCAGCTCACCGAAGCAGTGGCGGCCTTCTTCAAATCGCTGAAGAAAGGCCCGCTCGAGCAGCAGAACAGCGAAGCCGCCTAGGCACACTGGCTGTTAGGCAATCCAACCCGGGCGTTCGTGCCCGGATTGCCTCTTTTGGGGAATTGGGTCAAAGCCTCACACCTCTTATCTTCAGGACAGAGCCCACCCCTCACTGGACGTTCTGGAGGCCCACATGACCATTCTCGGCGACCTGCTGTCGACCATCTTCGAGCGCCGCTACCGCACAGCGGCGCCGGACCGGCGCGACAATCGGCCGATGGAGGATCTGGTCAGCGCACTTGTCGGCACAGCTGGCGACGTGACGGGCCTTGCCGCGGCCAGCACGCTCCTGCAGCGGTTTCAGGAAATGGAGGACAGCGACAAGCTGCAGTTCTTCCGCCACCTTGCCCACGACATGAACATCGATCCGGCCGGCGTGCGTACTGCCCTTGATGCCTATGAGGCGAGCCCGAACCGGAAGACATACACGGCCTTCATGGCGGCTGTGGAGCCCAAGCGCCAGGAATTGATCCGGCGGCTGAACCAGATTCCCGGTGCCACCGAGCAACTGGTGCGCATGCGCGCCGACCTCCTGCGCCTCGGCGGCGCCGATCCGGAATTGCAGGCGCTCGACCAGGATTTCCGACACCTGTTCATTTCCTGGTTTAACCGGGGCTTTCTGGTGCTGCGGCCGATCAGCTGGGAAAGTCCGGCACATATACTTGAAAAGATCATAGCCTATGAGGCCGTGCACGAAATCACCAGCTGGGAAGACCTGCGCAGCCGCCTGGCCCCTGGCGACCGCAGATGCTTCGCCTTTTTCCACCCGTCCATGCCCGACGAACCGCTGATCTTCGTGGAAGTCGCGCTCACTGCAGACATCCCGGGTTCCATCCAGGACCTTCTGGCAGGTGACAGGGAACCCATCACAGCGGCCACGGCCCGTACCGCCGTGTTTTATTCGATTTCCAATTGTCAGGAAGGCCTGGCCCGCATTTCCTTCGGCAACTCCCTGATCAAGCAGGTGGCGGCCGATCTTTCGGCAGAATTGCCGGGATTGAAAACCTTCGTCACCCTGTCGCCGATCCCTGGCCTGACGAAATGGCTGTCGGCGGAAGGCATTGCTTTCCACGACGCGGACCCGAAGTTGCTGCGCACCCTCGCCGCGCATTATCTTCTGTCTGCCCGCCGCGAGGATGGACAACCGGTTGACCCGGTGGCGCGCTTCCATCTGGGCAACGGCGCATTGGTGCATGCCGTCCACGCTGAAGCCGACACCTCCGCAAAGGGCCGTGCCCAATCTGCCGGCGTGATGGTGAATTACCTCTACGATCTCGGCAAGGTGGCCCAGAACCACGACCGCTATGCAGCGGCAGGGGAAATCGCCGCCTCTTCGGACATCAGGTCTCTGGACGCAGCCGCAAAGAAACTGGATTTGCGCGAAGCGGAAGCTGCACAACAGGCTTGATGGCGCACGGGTCGGGAGCCAATCGCAGCTCATGCTGCCGGTGCCCTGCCCGCCGAGCTAGCGCCATTCGTCCACCCTGGCGCGCTAACTGTCCTGATCAGAACGACAGCTGGAACCGGGCTCGGCGCATCACGGGTCAACGCGATTCCCGCCGCCCCTCCCTGACCGGTGGCTATCGGTTCCAGCGTTATCCTGACGCTGCCGGAAAGACGGATTCCGGCTGTCTTGGCCTTGTCTTCGGCTTGAAAAACGTCAACTTGCAGGTGACGTGACAGTGCCCGGGCGACTACTTCTGCGCTTCTTGGGTAACACCTAAGGAAAGTTGAAGAAGAAATCTCGCGTGCAGCAAAATTCTTTGCTAATCTGCGATTGGCGAAACGGGATCCATACCAATCTCGGATTGAAGCGGCCTCTGCACATCAGGGGACGTCTGGAAGATGTACCGGCGCGAAAAGCCGGCCGCTTTCCAGGCGAGCAGACCGTTCAATGGGTTTCTCGACGCCGGAAATTGTCTGAAAGGCAAAACAAAAAATGACATGTAAAGACAAGGCGGCAGGGATGAGCGAAGATCAATACACCAAAGAGCAGCTCGAATTCCTGGAAATATTTGAAATTGCAGCAAGATATGACTGTCTGTTCCTGCTCGATTTCCATTGCTTCGATCTGTTCGACCACGACCAGACCAGCCTGCTGAGCGACGGCGAACGTGCCCAGTTGGCGGCAGCGGCAAGATATGACATCTATGCCGAAGCCATGCAGAAGGGGTTTCTTCCGAAATCCAGTCCCTTTGGAGGCGTCCATGAGCATCAACACTTTTGTTGAGCCGCTACCCTTCTCGCTGATCGAAAACGGATTGGCGGGAGACAAGACGCAGTTTCTGTTCAAGACCTGGCGCGAAAACGAAGGCATCATCGTGCAGGACAGCCGCATGACGCAGCTGAGCCCGTATCTGCTGATGACCTTGCCGACCGCCGAGCCGGGCGACGTGCCGCCGCTGACCTTTGTGGGCAAGCACAGCACCTTCCGCCGGTTCTTTCCACAGGCTCTTGACCCGGAAACACCACGTCCGCCGACCAGCTTCCTGCCCTCAGTCTACCGCCAGGGCGTTGCTGATGCCTACCAGATCGCCATGGAAGGCGAGCCCTGGTTCGACATACAGCGCACAGGCAACAAGCTGGGCGAAGGTGTGCCGGACATGACGCTGCAGCGTCTCCTCGTGAAATTCCGCACCAGTGCCGGGTTCACGCGGATTTTCTGCCTTATGACTTTGCTTGAAGTCCACTCGCGATCCTATCAATCAGATCGCACACATCGTCAGCTGTGTTCGCAACAAAAATCAGATTGGCATCCAGCGTACCAGGCAGCGGCTCAACCCAGTTCAGTGCATGAAAGTGTGCACGGGTAAAGCCGCAGTCGCGCCAGAAGCCGTCCATGAAGTTGAAACCCTGCACCCAGCCGTAATAGAAGCCGGCGCCCCACTCGTCCAATGCCTCGATCTGGGCCATCTGGTTGAGCAGGCCGCCGAGCTTCGAACCGCGCCACTCCTTGGCAACTTCCGTTCCGCCCAGATAAACAACGTCGCCGGTAATGCGCCGGCCAACGCGCGGCTGCTTGTCACTCAGCACAACCTTGCCGCCCTCCGCATCCGGGTAGCAGCGGTGAAAATACTTGCGCCAGAAATCGGTCAGCGTCATCGGATAGGCCATTCTGTCAAAACGGGCGCACACCCGGCCGACCATCCGGTCTTCCTCATCCACCAGCGCCAGCCAGAACGCCTGTGAAGGCGTATAGGTGTTGAGACTGGGGGTGAAATGCCCCTCCAGCCGCTTCAGGCCGCTGGCCGCCGCCATGGCCTCGACAACATCGAAATCCGACCCGCGGCGCAGCATCAGCCCCAGGCGTTGAAACTCCCTGTCTATAACGCCCCAGGCACGTTTCAGCTGTGCCTTGTCCAACTCGAAATCCAGTTTATGCATGGATGTCCCGTCTGATGTTGCCCTTCATCCGCATCCTGCAAAGAGCGGCCGCGTCAAACGCGGCGATCGCCTTGTTTGCCAATAGATTAAATAGGCACCGATTTTCCCTGCTTGGCAGCACGTTAAGTTGTCTGCCAAGGCGGTCAAACAAGAAAAAATATCAAGGTTAAAACTTGCGGGTACCGGTTTGAAAGAACGGGAGTTTTCAACCGGAGATTCACCGCCCGCAAGGCAAGCCGGTTTGCCACCGCCGTGCGAATGAAACTCCACGCGGTCGGATTTCCCCTTCACGAAGGGGCCATCGTCCCCCTTGGATTCGCACCGCCAAACACATCCTTTGATCAAGTTGTCACCGTCACCGGGCACAACTACAGTTCAGACGTTACTGTGCAAGGACTTGTTGATTGATATTGAACTTGATTGGAGAACACGATGATGAAGCAACTTTTCTTGCTTGCTGCAATGTGTGCAATTTCAACTGGCTCAATCGCCAAGGATCTTCCGGCATCAGCCAAGCCGATGACAGAAGCCGAACGGATCGAGATCTTGTCCGGCAACAAGATCGAAGGAATTTTTTACGGAAAAAACGGCAAGAAAGCCGGTGACTGGATTGTCGAGTGGAACGACAACGGCAACAAGATTGCCGTGGTGACCGTGACGGGTAAAAAGCCCGCGAAGAAAACACTGAAATGGGAAGTGAAGGACGGCCAGTTTTGTGAACAGGGCTTCCGGGACGAGACAATGGTCTGCGGCCACGAGAACACCTACTTCAAGGACGGCAGCACCTGTTTCACCACCTTGAAGGATTCGAAATTCATCACGAACGAGTTCCCCTGCTGATCGCAGCAACCACGCACTGAATCTCGTGGCCGTCGACCGGCGGCCACAGATCTCGACAAAATGCACAATAAGAAGCACGGCGCGAACTCGCGGCGCGTTGGCATTTGCATAATTTCCAGGAGAAGAAAATGGTGGGTGAGTGGGGGCTCGAACCCCAGACCCGCTGATTAAGAGTCAGCTGCTCTACCAACTGAGCTACACACCCAAAGCGACAGGGCCGCGAGAACCGCGCGGCACGTCGGATGGCGGGTGTATATAGTGCGATCCGATTTGGCGCAACGGTTTTTATGACAATTTTTTATCATGGCTGGTCTGCGGGGAACGCAACCCGGAGAAAATCCGCAGCCGCCGGAAGGAAAGCTCGTTAACGCCGCCCGAAAGGCAACTTTCAGAAACATCTTCGATCTTTTGCGCAATTTTCGAAATTAAGGCTTGACCGGTTTTATCCGCCTGACTAGGGTGCGGCGCATCAAGACCGGGGCAGACGTGACGGGCTTGGGCCAGCTTGTTGAAGTCGTTGTCATATCGGCTTGCCTCAGGTTGGCGGGACAAACCCGGTTCCGGGAGTTCCACAACGACGTCGAACCGGGCCAGACGGCCTGCAGCATCAAAGGACCGGGACGACATGGCAATGTCGCTCATTCTAGTAGTAGTAGGAAAGCGCGCCTCCGCGGCGGGATAACCCCGTACGGACAGGATGGCGCGCGACCAAGGCTCCCAAAGGGGCCTTTTTTTGTACCCGCCTCCTGACCACGCATTTTCCACCACTGCCCGGATCTTTGACGCCGCATGCGTCAGGCCAGACAGACAGTGTTTTATCAGTCCGCGCCCGATCGGGCAGGATTGACAGAAGAACAAACAGTTATGTGAGCCAAAGCCTGATCCACAGGCGAGAATGCAAGGACGAAACGAATGACACGGGAAATGACCGGCGCCGAAATGGTCATCCAGGCGCTGAAAGACCAGGGAGTTGACACGATCTTCGGCTACCCGGGCGGTGCTGTGCTTCCCATTTACGACGAGATCATTCAGCAGGAAGGTCTGGAGCATATTCTCGTACGGCACGAACAGGGCGCAGGCCATGCCGCCGAAGGCTATGCCCGCTCCACAGGCAAACCGGGTGTTGCCCTGGTCACCTCTGGTCCCGGCGCCACCAACATGGTGACTGCCCTGACCGACGCCATGCTGGATTCCATTCCGCTTGTCTGCATTTCCGGCCAGGTACCGACCCATCTGATCGGCAACGATGCCTTCCAGGAGTGCGACACGGTCGGCATCACCCGCCCCTGCACAAAGCACAACTGGCTGGTCCGCGATGTCGACGACCTGCCGCGCATCCTGCATGAAGCCTTCTATGTCGCCACTTCCGGCCGTCCGGGCCCGGTTGTCGTCGACATTCCGAAGGACGTTCAGTTCGCGACCGGCACATACCAGGGCCCGACGCCGAACCCGGCTGCCGCGCACAAGAGCTACCGTCCGCAGCTGAAGGGCGATGCCTCCAGCATCCGCATGGCCGCCGAATTGATGGCCAACGCCAAGAAACCGGTTCTCTATACCGGCGGCGGTGTGATCAACTCCGGCCCACAGGCCTGCCAGTTGCTGCGTGAACTGGTGTCGCTGACCGGCTTCCCGATCACCTCCACCCTGATGGGCCTCGGCGCCTATCCGGCGTCCGGCGACAACTGGCTCGGCATGCTGGGCATGCATGGCACCTACGAAGCCAACATGACCATGCACGACTGCGATGTGATGATCTGCATCGGGGCCCGCTTCGACGACCGCATCACCGGCCGGACCGATGCCTTCTCGCCGAACTCGAAGAAGATTCATATCGACATCGATCCGTCCTCCATCAACAAGACGATCAATGTCGACCTGCCGATCATCGGCGATGTCGCCCACGTGCTGGAAGACCTTGTGCGGATCTGGCGGTCCTCTTCGCTGAAATCCGACGCCAAGGCCATGAAGGACTGGTGGACGCAGATCGATCAGTGGCGCGCACGCAACTCGCTGGCCTACAAGCCGAACAGCGACGTCATCATGCCGCAATACGCGATCCAGCGGCTCTATGAACTGACCAAACACCGCAAGACCTTCATTTCCACCGAAGTCGGCCAGCACCAGATGTGGGCAGCCCAGTTCTACGGCTTCGAGGAGCCGAACCACTGGCTCACCTCCGGCGGCCTCGGCACCATGGGCTACGGCCTGCCGGCTGCCATCGGTGCGCAGGTGGCCCACCGCGACGCGCTGTGCGTGGACATTGCCGGCGATGCATCGATCCTGATGAACATCCAGGAAATGTCGACTGCCGTTCAGTTCGGCCTGCCGGTCAAGGTGTTCATCCTCAACAACCAGTACATGGGCATGGTGCGCCAGTGGCAGCAGTTGCTGCACGGCAACCGTCTGTCCCATTCCTACACCGACAGCCTGCCGGACTTCGTCAAGCTGGCCGAGGCCTATGGCGGGGTTGGGTTCCGGGTCGAAAAGCCGGGTGATCTTGACGGGGCAATCGAGGAAATGATTGCAGTCGACAAGCCTGTCCTGTTCGACTGCCGCGTTGCCAATCTGACCAACTGTTTCCCGATGATCCCCTCGGGCAAGGCTCACAACGAAATGCTGCTGCCGGACGAAGCCAACGACGAAGCGGTTGCCAACGCCATCAGCGCCGAAGGCAAGTCGCTCGTTTAAGGTGAAATAGGCAAAAGGACTTTAAGAAAATGAACGCACAGAATGTTGATGCGCCTTCCGCCTATTTCCTGGCAGAAGTCAGCAACGAAATCGAAACCCACACCCTATCGCTGCTCGTGGACAACGAGCCGGGTGTCCTCGCCCGCGTGATCGGCCTGTTCTCCGGCCGTGGTTACAACATCGACAGCCTGACCGTGTCGGAAACCGAACACGAGAAACACCTGTCCCGCATCACCATCGTGACCACCGGTACGCCGATGATCATCGAGCAGATCCGCCACCAGCTCGATCGGCTGGTGCCGGTGCACCGGGTGACCGACCTGACCGTTCGCGCCAAACGCACCAACCAGGACAAGCCGCTGGAACGTGAGCTTGCCCTGGTGAAGGTGGCAGGCACCGGTGAAAAGCGCCTGGAGGCCCTGCGCCTTGCAGATGCCTTTCGCACCACCGTGATCGACGCGACGACGGAACATTTCGTCTTCGAGATCACCGGCCGGACCTCCAAGATCGAGCAGTTCATCTCCATCATGAAACCGCTCGGTCTGGTCGAAGTCTCCCGCACCGGCGTTGCTGCCGTTCAGCGTGGACCGGAAGGCCTTTAAGAGATCGGTTTCTGATCGCAAGGCCCGTCGCACCCGGTGCGGCGGGCCTTTTTTTTGTTTTCCTGCGCAGGTTGAGGCACGGCACACGGCAGGTCGGGCGAACTCCCGCCGTCGTGTTCCTTGGCAACAGCCGAAGACTTGCCTACATGCATCAGACACTTCGAAACCGGACAGAACCTGCCCATGCCCTTCGATCTTAATTTCTATCTTGAGCGGATTGGCCTGGAGACGTGCCCGGCCACCCTGGAGGGCTTGCGAGCCCTGCAGGCCGCCCAGATCAGCGCCATCCCGTTCGAAAACGTTCTGCCTTTTCTTGGCAAGGTTCCGGAGCTTGGCCGGGACAGCCTCTGGCAAAAGCTCGTGCAACACCGTTGCGGCGGTTACTGCTTCGAGCTGAACTCTCTGCTGGGTGACGCACTGGCAGCCATCGGCTTTTCCTCCCGGCAGGTGCTTGCCCGGGTGCGTATGGGGGCGGCGGAGGGCGGAGCACGCTCACACCTTGCCCATGTCGTGACATGTGATGGAACCGAATGGCTGGTCGATGCCGGGTTCGGCGGCCAGGCTCCAGCCGAGCCCGTGCGCATTTCAGAAGAACGCCAGCAGGCCCGCGACCAAGTCTACAGGATACGCCTTGAAGCTGCGTCAGGAGAGCACGTACTGGAACGACAGACTGAGGAGGGTTGGTTCGCGCTCTACGGATTTGACCGGGTAGACGTCCGCCCTGTCGACATTGAAGCCGCCAATTTCCTGTGCGCCGCTTCGCCCAGGCAGTCCTTTGCGGGCAGCATGAAATTCTACCGGCTGACGGATCGGGGTTTCATCAGTTTTCTGGACGGCCGGGCCCGGTTTGTCGGTGGTGGCAACAAGCGGGAGTGGCTGATTGAAGAAGCGGAAGACCTTGGCCGTTTCATGCGCAACGACCTTGGCCTCGGATATGACGACGACACGGTGCGAGCCATTGCCTTGCGATTGCAGGATCTGCGCCGCCTCGACTGACCACGGTCCAACAGCAGCGCAATACCGAGAGGCCTGTGGCATTTCCACAGGCCCCGCCTTTCCTAAAGCTTGCTCTCGATGTTGATCGTCAGCGTCTTGCGCAAGGGGGCATCGTCCGGTCCGCTCATCGGCGCGACATGGTGCCAGGAATTGTAGGTCTTCACGAACAGGACACACTGGTTTTCCTCAAACGGGAACGTCTTCAGCGTTTCAACATCCTCGAGGGGCATCGCCTTGTTGATGTGGTTGAAGACCTTCGTCCGGTCCTTGGGAAGGCACACCGCCGTGCCACCACCCCATGCGTGATTCCAGGCTCCCGGCTCCATCATGGACAGAACCAGCGTGATCAATTTATGCGGAGCGTCGGTGTGCGGCAGGATCTGACCGCCGTTTGCCGGCATCATCGAGAACTCGAACCGGGCACTGATCTCGGTCTGGCGACGGAGGCGACTCAGCAGGCTGGCCTTCCGCTGCCCGTCCTTCGCAATCACCTTGAGCCTGCGCAGGCCCAGGTCGATATTGTTGGCGACCAACATATCCAGCACATTGTTTATGAAGTTCTCGGATTTCACATGATCGTAAAACGCTTTCCAGCCAGGTGTCTCCGACAGGAACTTGTAGTAGTTATCCGGGCTATTGATGTCGGACAGAGAATATTTGTGCCCGAGGTTTGGCATGTATTTGAACAGATCCTTGTCAGGATAGCTCTCGACGAGTGACCGGTACATTTCCGGCGGCAATACATCTTTTACATAGCAAACGGGATATGGCTCGTAATCGAATTGAGGCCCGCTCAAATTCAACATGGATCGGGGTCCCTGCTCTCGCTTGGTGTCGGATTTTATTCAAGCAGCCGGTTGGAGATCCGGCCGTAACGCGCCCCCGCCGCTTATTGGCACAGGCTGTCGTCCGTCAGCAACCGCTTTCACAAACACCGGGGTGACAAAACGCGCGGTGTCGGCTTGCGTTCCATCAAAATGGCGCCCTAGACGCGACGTGAACGAGCGCGTATACGACACGCGCGCTGTTAGCGCCGATCCGGCGCGATTCAAACCAATCAGACCAAAAGGCATTTCGCCATGATTCACGGTCTCTCCCGGCCGAAAAACCAGATCCGCTGGCTGCTGCTGGAAGGCATTTCGCCGACCGCGCGCGCGGTTCTTGAAAAACACGGTTATACAAACGTTGAAGTCCTGTCCGGAGCCCTGGAAAAGGACGCGTTGATCGACAAGCTGCAGGGCGTCCAGATGCTCGGCATCCGCTCCCGCACCCAGGTCACCGAAGAGGTTCTGGAAGCGGCCAAGAGCCTTGTTGCCGTCGGTTGCTTCTCCGTCGGCACCAACCAGGTCGACCTCAAGGGCGCGCTCACGCGCGGCATCCCGGTGTTCAATGCCCCCTTCTCCAACACGAGATCCGTGGCTGAACTGACCGTTGCCGAAATCGTCATGCTGATGCGTGGCGTCTTCCCGAAATCCACCGCTGCCCACGAAGGCCGCTGGATGAAAAGCGCTGCCGGTTCCCACGAAGTTCGCGGCAAGACACTTGGTATCGTCGGCTACGGCAATATCGGCACGCAGTTGTCGAACCTGGCCGAGGCCATGGGCTTGCGGGTGATCTACTTCGATCTCGTCGACAAGCTGCAGCACGGCAACGTGATGCCGTCCGAAAGCCTCGATGGCCTGCTGGCTGAATCCGATGTCGTGTCCCTGCATGTTCCCGATACGCCGGAAACGCGCGACATGTTCGGTGCTGACCAGATTTCGAAGATGAAGAAGGGCGCGTTCCTGATCAACAACGCCCGCGGCAAGGTTGTCGATATCGACGCTCTGGCCGCCGCGCTGAAGTCCGGTCACCTGGCAGGCGCTGCCATCGACGTCTTCCCGGTCGAGCCGAAGTCCAACAAGGACGAATTCCTGTCGCCTCTGCGCGGCCTCGACAACGTCATCCTGACCCCGCACGTGGGTGGTTCGACGGAAGAGGCCCAGGACCGGATCGGTGAGGAAGTCTCCAAGCGACTGGTGGAATACTCCGATGTCGGGTCCACCATCGGCGCCGTCTCGTTCCCGCAGGTTCAACTGCCCAAGGGCACGTCGGCCACGCGTTTCATCCAGGTGCACCACAATGCTCCCGGTGCCATGCGCACGCTGAACGACCTCTTCACCCGGCACAACCTCAACATCTGTGCCCAGTACATGCAGTCCCATCTGGACATCGGCTACGTTGTTCTGGATGTCGACAGCCCGGTGGAAGATCCGGTCAGCATTCTGGAAGAGATCCGCACCCTGCCCAACACCATCCGGGCAAGGCTGCTTAACCGGGTCTGATCGTCCCGGCCTTCAGAAACGACAAAAGCCCTGGACCGGTTCCAGGGCTTTTTCTTTTTCAAATGCTTTGGCTTACCAGATTGGTCTAATCCACCGTGACCGGGCTGAAGACCCGGTTGCGCCCCTGTTTCTTGGCTTCATAAAGCCGAAGATCCGCCTGCCGGAACAGGGCCTCCATTGTGTCGCCGTCCTGCGGCGCACTGGCCAGACCGATGCTGACCGTTACCTTTTCCGGAAGATAGATCTTGCTGAAGCGCTCGATCGCCTTGCGCAGCCGCTCGGCCATGGAGGTCGCGCCTTCCACCGACAGTTTCTCGCACAGAAGCACGAACTCTTCGCCGCCCACCCTGTAGAGGTGATCGTCGGAACGCAGGTTGTCGGCCAGAAGCCGGGCAACCATCTTCAGGATCTCGTCACCGGCCTGGTGGCCATGCCGGTCGTTCACCTGCTTGAAGTGATCGATGTCGATCACGAGCAGTGACAGGGGTCGGTTTTCCTGCAGGTTCTTGGCCAGGATCTTGGGCGCATTCTGGTCGTACTGGCTGCGGTGAAGCGTGCCGGTCAGGTGATCGCGAATGGAAGCTTCCAGAAGCTTGTGGTAGCGCTCCCGGTAGGTCAGCACCTGAAACACGTCCTTGAAGGACCTGTTGGTGAGCCAGCTGCTCTCGTTGTCGAAATACTTCAGGTAGAGGATGAACAGCGCCGTATAGACCAGCGTAGCCACCATCTTGGCTGCCCAGCCGCCGACAAACACATGCCAGGGTGCACCGGAAACATAATGCAGCGCCAGGAAGAACCCGGCCTGGTCGAAAGTCAGCACTGCCGCGCCGCAGATCAGGAAACGCAGGCCAAGGTGCCGCCCGACCCAATTGCCGATCCGCTCATAAAGCACGATGATCGCGATCGCGTCGACAAACAGCAAGATGGTGCCCCAGACCATCAGCAGCCCCATTTCATCGATAAAGGCGAAATCCGGATTGCGGCCGTCCGTGACCGAGATGGTATCGTGGTTCCGCAGGATCATCACCAGTGCGACGATCAGGAAGTTGCCGATCAACAGGCCGTAGATCGGCTGACGGACGATCAGCGCATCCTCGCGGATGTAGAGCAGCAGGATCATCAGAAGCTTGCCGGAAAAAAGCACTGTCGACCCGGGGGAGACGATACCGAACGGCAACTCGATGTAAAAGACGCTGGCGAGATATGTTTCCAGGAAATGCATCACACCAAGCGCGCACATGAAGACGCCGATACCGATCACCTGACGAGCCCGCAGAAGGCTCATCATGACGATGAAATAAACGGCTGCCTGGGCCAAGAGGAGGAGCGCGTTGGAGATGGCCATGGATTACCTGGTAGTTTTCTCGATCCGAGACCTCGATGTATGCATTAATTCTCGTTCGGATCGACACCGAAATCGGTTTCAGTCCGGAACAAGCTTAAGAATCGGGCCACTTACGGCCAGTCTTAGAGGAAACGGCGGAACCTGAAAACCTAGTCGTAATACTGTACTGCGACCTTGTGCGGGCTCGCCGAACCCTGCGTTGCAACCCTACATGAGAGGCGGAAACCTGTCATTGCCCGCGAAAGCCCCAAGACGATGGAAACCAGACGCAACGTCAAACCGGCCCCGCCTGCCCTTGC
Source organism: Labrenzia sp. R5_0 (assembly GCF_017743835.1). NCBI lineage: Bacteria > Pseudomonadati > Pseudomonadota > Alphaproteobacteria > Hyphomicrobiales > Stappiaceae > Labrenzia > Labrenzia sp. R5_0. The sequence goes on from NZ_JAGHRK010000002.1 coordinate 554,799, forward strand.
ACATCTTCCCGACAACCTGATCGTCTTTGATGGCATTTGCGTTCTGTGCTCCGGCTTTGCCCGGTTCGTCGCCAGGCACGACCGGACAGCAGGCTTTCGCTTTGTCGACGCCCACTCGGACATCGGTCAGACACTCTACCGGCACCACGGGCTCGACCCGCAGAAGATGGAAACCAACATCGTTATCTGCCGCGGTCGGGCCTACACCAAAATGGCGTCCTTCACCGCAGCCATGAAAAGTCTCGGCTGGCCCTGGAAGGCGCTCACGGTGCTGGATCTTCTGCCGCGCAGGCTCGCGGACTGGACTTATGACAGGATTGCCCAAAATCGCTATCGGCTCGGCAGACGAACCTGTCCCCTGCCGTCGGCTGCGCTGAAGGAACGGCTCCTTGACTGAACTTTCCCGAAGGAAACGCATCGTCGTACTCGGTGGCTATGGCGTTTTTGGCGGAAAGCTGGCCGAGGCCCTGCTCAGACACGAGCATCTGGATGTCATCGTTGCAGGCCGCAGCCAGCAAAAGGCTGAAGACTTCTGTCGCCGGCATGGTGGCACTGCCGCCGTTCTGGATCGGACGGCACCTGATTTCGCTGCTGCCCTTCTCTCCCTTCGCCCCTTCGTCACCATCGACGCCGCCGGACCGTTTCAGGCCTACCGGCAATCCCCCTACGCGGTTGCGGAAGCCGCCCTTGCCGCCGGGAGCCATTATCTGGATCTTTCCGACGATGCCGGGTTCACCAGCGGTATTACTGTGCTCGACGAGCAGGCACGCTTGAGCGGACTGACCGTGCTGTCTGGCGTTTCCAGCGTACCGGCCCTCTCTTCGGTTGCGGTCGAAGCTCTTCGGCATGAGTTCTCACAGGTCGACCTGATCGAAAGCACCATCCTGCCGGGCAATCGTGCACCTCGTGGCCTCTCCGTCATCGAAGCGATCCTGACCCAGTCCGGCAAGCCCGTTTCCGTCTACCGCGATGGCGGATGGACAAAGGTCATCGGCTGGTCCGGTCTCTCCCGGCGCCGGATCGGCCCGGAAGGCAGCAGCGGCCTTTCAAAGCGCTGGTCGAGTTTCATCGGCGCGCCGGATCTGACACTCTTTCCCAAGGTCTACAACGCCCGAACGGTGCTGTTCCGGGCGGGACTTGAACTCTCCCTCCTTCATCTGGGCCTCTGGGCTCTCTCCTGGCTGGTGCGTCTTCGCCTTGTCAGGTCACTGCAAGCTGCCGCTCCACTCCTTCGTACTGTCGCGGGCTGGTTCGAACGGTTCGGGTCCGACCGCGGCGGCATGGAAGTCCGGCTTGCCGGGCTTGGCAAGGACGGCCAGCCGTTGTCTGCCAGCTGGACACTGATTGCGGAAGCCGGCGACGGGCCGCATATCCCGGCAGTCCCGGGCGCTATCTTGTGCAAGCACCTCGTCGAAGGTGTTGTTCCAGCCGGAGCGCGGCCAAGCCTTGGTGAATTCAAGCTGGCAGACGTCGAGGAGGCCACCGCTCATCTGAACGTTCGCACCTTCTCTGCAAAGCACGCGGCACCGGTCTTGTTCCAGCAGGCACTCGGCAGCAGCACCTTCAAAGCTTTGCCTGAAGAGATCCGCTCCCTTCACACAGTGTTTGATCGCCGGCAATGGACCGGTGAGGCAAAGGTCACGCGTGGCACCTCGCGGCTCGGCCAGTTGCTGTGCCGTATCGTCGGCTTTCCGCCCGAAGCAGATGCAACTCCGGTGAAAGTGACCATCAAGCGGCAGGGCGACAAGGAAATCTGGCAGCGCAATTTCGGCGGCAAGACTTTCCGGTCCGTGCTCAGCCTGTCAGGTGCACCGGGCTCCGGCGTGGTTCAGGAGCGTTTCGGACCAACAACGTTCAACATTCACCTGAACCTGAAGGGCGATGCACTCGCCTATCCCGTTCGCAGTGGCAAGCTGTTTGGCATTCCCTTGCCGCGCTGGTTGTTGCCGATCAGCGAAACAGCCGAGACGGCACCGGATGGCATCTTCCGCTTTGACGTCGAGATCTCCCTGCCTGGTCTCGGGCGGCTCGTGCGATATCAAGGGTGGCTGAAGCCCCACCAACACTGAAAAACATTGTCTCTAGTGACAATTCCTCGTTTGACTTCAACGGCTTTTGACACAATCTTGCGAACCTGACCCAGTCTCTTAAAGCCAGATCAGAACCGTTTTCACCGGACTATCAATCATGCCTGCCGTTTCGCGCCTTTCCGTCAATGTCAACGCCATCGCCATGTTGCGAAATCGCCGGGATCTGCCCTGGCCGAGCGTGACTGGCCTTGCGGCCATCGCGATGGAAGCCGGCGCCAAGGGCATCACCGTGCATCCTCGTCCCGATGAACGCCATATCCGCAAGACGGACGTGTTCGAGCTGTCCGAGCTGATCGAGGACCGGTTCCCGAACAAGGAACTGTGCCTGGAAGGCTATCCGGCCCCCGATTTCATGAAGCTGGTGGAGGAAGCTCGCCCCGAACAGGTCCTGTTCGTGCCGGACGACCCGCAACAGTCCACCTCGGACCATGGCTGGGACTTTTCGAAAGACACCGGCGCGCTGGAAACAGCGATTGCCGCCGCCAAGGAGTGGGCGGTGACGGTCTCGCTCTTCTGTGATCCGGACCCGGCGGCTCCCGAACACGCTGCCAGGCTCGGGGCGGAACGTATCGAGATCTACACCGGCCCCTATGGTGCCTGTTACGACGATCCGGCACGCGCCGTAAAGGAACTCGACATGATTGTGGCCACGGCGGAAGCCGCCCAGGCCTGCGGGCTCGGCGTCAATGCCGGGCATGATCTGACCGTCGAAAACATTCCTGCCCTGATGGCACGCGCCCCCTTCATTCGGGAAATGTCGATCGGCCACGGCTTTACCGCCGATGCGCTGATCCATGGCTTTGCCGAAAGCGTTGCCCGCTTCCGCCGGGCCATGGGCGAGATCTGATGAACGACACTTTGGAGAAGCAGGTCGCGTTTCTTCTGGAGACCGACAAGCTGAAGGAAGTCGTCCGGCTGAACCAGCTCACGGGCGGCGCCCGGCGCGAGACCACGGCCGAGCATTGCTGGCACGTGATCCTGCAGACGCTGACACTTGCCGAGCACGCCCCTGCCGGCACCGACATCAACCACGTCGTCAAACTGCTCGCCGTTCACGACCTGGTCGAGATCGACGCAGGCGACCACTGGGTCACTGACGACAACCGGGCCGGCATCAAGGATCTGGAACAGGCAGCGGCAAGCCGACTGTTCGCCCTGCTTCCCTCATCGCAAGGCCTGGATTTCAAGTCTCTTTGGCTGGAGTTCGAAGCCAACGAAACACCGGAGGCGAAATTCGCCAACGCGATGGACGCGCTGCATCCGATGGTGCTGGTCTTTGCATCCGGCCTGGACGATCCGACCCATGAACCCATTTCCGCCGAAGCGTTGAAGCTGACGAAGGAATCCCGCCTGTCTCCCTTCCCGGGTCTTTGGGATTTTGCCCAGGACCTGCTGAACAAGGCCGTACGCGACGGCCGGCTGCTGCCCTGAAACATCCTTCCGGCTGCACCCCGCAGCCTTTTCTCGAGAACCGAAATGCCGATAGATCTTTGGCTCGTCTTTATTGCCGTCTCGCTCCTGCCTGCCGTCAGTCCCGGCCCGGCAGTCATGCTGGCCATTTCCAACACGCTCCGGTTCGGCCGTAACGCGACCCTCGCTTCCGCGGCAGGCAATGCCACGGGACTGGTAATCCTGGGATACGCGGTCGCCCTCGGCTTCGGCGCCCTGATGGCAGCCTCCGCCGTGGCCTTCACGGTGCTGAAGGTCATTGGTGCCGCCTATCTCATTTTCATCGGCCTCAAGATCTGGCGCGACAAGTCTGCTTTTCACGTGGAAGATGGTGTCCTGATTGCCCGCAAAAGCCCCAGAAAGCTGTTCCTGGAGGCACTTCTCGTTTCCATCACCAATCCGAAGGCCATTTTGGTCATCACCGCGCTGTTCCCGCAATTCATGCGCGCCGACGGCATCGATCTCACGGAGATCTCGGTGCTCTCCTTCACCTACGCCGCACTGTGTTTCGCCAACCATGCCGCAATTGCCTACGCAGGTGGCCACATGCGCCGTTTCCTGACATCTGCAAAGCGCATGCTGTGGGTACGCCGGATCACAGGCACGCTCTTTGTCGGCTTTGGTGCAGCACTGGCCGCTGCCAGCCGGTAAAAGGCGCAAACTGGTCGGTCGTTGGGGGATCACGATACGGGGCGAATCCGATAGGCTCGCCCCTAGCCTCCTTCAACCGGACCAGTCTCTTGCCCTTCAGGATCCTTACATTTTGCGGCAGTCTTCGTGCCGCATCGTCCAATCTGGCCCTGCTGAGCGCAGCAGAACGACTGGCGCCCGACGGGCTCGTTCTCAACCGCTATGACCGCATCGGCGATCTGCCGCATTTCGTGCCGGATCTGGATATTACCGACCACCTGCCGGAGATCGTCATCGACCTGCGCGAACAGGTTGCGCGCGCCGACGGGCTGCTGTTCGCCGTGCCGGAATACATGCATGCACTGCCCGGCAGCTTCAAAAACACTCTCGACTGGATGGTTGGTTGTCAGAAGTTTCCGGGCAAGCCGGTCGCGCTTGCCCACGTCACCTCCCGCCACGCCTTTGCCCCGGTTCAGCTGGAAGAGATCCTCCGGACCATGTCCGCCGAAATCGTCAGCGAAGCCGGATTTTCGCTTGGCCTCACCAGCAATGCCATCACCCCTGAGATGATCTGTACGGATGCCTCCCTTGCCGCGATCGTCACGCGACACCTCAAGCGATATCAAACCTGGCTAAGCCGAGAACGTGGCTGAACCCCCTTCGGAAATGCAGCCCGCCTAGTCTGCCGGATCGATTACCAGAAGAAGCCGCGGTCTACCTGCCGGAGTTGCGGCCGGGGACCGGTGCAAGAGAGCGGTTCTTTCGCCGCAAGACCATTGCCGGCCGCGAAAAACGGCAACGCCGCCAGGCGGCACCTGACGGATGCGGCCAGGCTCCTCGGCCACATTTTCCGGCACATATTCCGTTCCCGCCCCGCGATAGGTGCACAACAACCGGGCGCGAACATTGTCCAGGTGGAACTTCGGACACATGACGTCGTCCGAAACATCCAGCCGCAATCGCAGCAGACGCACTGTCAGCGTCTTTGCCAGCATCAGGGCAAGTGCCCCGACATCGCTTGCCAGCATGTCCCTCTCCCGACACGCAGGAAGTCCATGGCTCTCGCAAGCCGACCGGACAGCCGCCTCTGCCAGATGCACAGGCACCACCGTGCGCAGGTCCGGCAGGTTGTCTTTCGGCAGGGCATTCACCCACATCTGAAATTCGGGATCCGGCGTACGCCGCCAGATAGCGGCGGCGATGCCCGGATCGCGAATGTCGGCGAGAATGTCCGGATCCCGGCCGATAATCACATCCCGTGCGGCAGGCCCGTTCGAAAGGGCGTCCGCCTTCGGTTCCAGCGCTGTCATGCTGCGCGGTCCGCATGGCGGAAGGCTGGAAAGGGATCCGGCAGTTGCGCAAAGGCCGAAAGTTCGTCACCCGCGTTTTCGCCGATCAGGCACGCGTCGAGCCGGCTTTTCAGAAGCGGCCAGTCGATGCCCGCACCGATAAAGACAATTTCCTGCCGCCGGTCGCCAAACGGTTCGACCCAGAGCGACTTCGCATAGGCCCGGGCGCGGTCGTCATCCGGCCAACGCTCCTTCGGCACCGACGCCCACCAGGTGCCAAGCGGACTGATACTGGAGAGCGCCCCGGCCAGCGAGAACTCGATCACCCACTGCGGCCGACTGCCGATCCAGAAATGGCCCTTGGCGCGGATCACGCCCGGCAACTGCCCGTTGAGCAGCTCATGGATCTTTTCCGGATCGAACGGCCGCCGTGCCCGGTAGACATAGGAGGCAACGCCATATTCCTCGGTTTCGGGAATGTGGTCGGCAAAGCCGTAAAGCTCCTTGGCCCACATCGGGTGTTCATGAGCCTTTTCAAAATTGAAGAGCCCCGTGTTCAGGATGTCGGAAGGCGAGACTTCCGAGTAGTCGGTCTCGATGATCTTCGCATCCGCGTTGAGACTGCGGATGATCTTGCGGGCAGCATCCACCTGTCCGGCTGACGCGGCACCCACCTTATTGAGAACCACCACATCGGCAAACTCTATCTGGTCCGTCAGGAGATGCACCAGCGTGCGTTCGTCCTCCTCGCCCAGCGTCTCTCCCCGATCGCTCAGGAAATCATGGCTGGAGTAATCCTTCAGCAGATTGACCGCATCGACCACCGTCACCATCGTGTCGAGCCTTGCCACATCGGCAAGGCTGTCGCCGGCTTCGTCTCGGAATTCGAAAGTCGCTGCCACCGGCAACGGTTCGGATATCCCCGTTGATTCAATAAGCAGGTAGTCGAACCGCCCTTCGCCAGCCAGGCGGCGAACCTCGTTCAGCAGATCGTCGCGCAAGGTGCAGCAGATGCAGCCATTGGACATCTCGACAAGGGTTTCCTCGGTCTTGCTCAGCTCCGCGCCGCCTGCCCGCACCAGGTCTGCGTCGATATTCACCTCCGACATGTCGTTGACGATTACAGCCACCTTCAACCCGGAACGGTTGTTGAGGATGCGATTGAGCAAGGTGGTTTTTCCCGCTCCAAGGAACCCGGACAGAACGGTTACAGGCAGGCGTCGATCGGACATAAGGCCTCCAGCAAGTTTGGTGTGTTATGTTATTACATATCAAATCTGTACTTTATTGCCGGTGACCAAGGCAACCGTTTTTTAAGCCAAGGCGATCGAGGCTCACTGACGGCAGAACAATGGAAGGGAATTTCAGGCAGCAGATCCGGGGCGCTCATCAGTCGTCCGGTCTGCGAGGCCGGCGACCAGGAAGCCAGGGAAGCCGAACTGTTTCAGAAAGGCAGCGGCGCGTTGTCCGTCACTTCCTTCATGACAAAAAACGTTCGGGTCTGGCGCACACCCGGCAGCGCAATCAGCTTTTCGCCGTGCAGCTTGTTGAAGTCCGCCATGTCCCGTGTGCGGATTTTCAGGAAGTAATCGAAGTCGCCCGCCACCAGGTGGCAGTCGAGAACAAAGTCCGCCTTGCGAACCACCTCTTCAAACTCGGCAAAACTTTGCGGGGTCGACCGGTCCAGCACCACGCCCACGATCACAAGGGCAGATCTGTCGACCTTTTGCGGATCGATATGCGCGCGCACGCCCTGAATGAAACCCTCGTCGAACAGCCGCTGCGTCCGCCTGTGACAGGTCGCCGGGCTGACATTTACCAGACCGGCAAGTTCGGCGTTGCTGAGGCGGCCATCTTCTTGCAGCAGCTTGAGAATTTTGCGGTCAATCCGGTCGAGCTCACCAACCATGGAAGAATCTTTCAGTTTTTTGACCTTAATTCGATGATTGAGGAATCAATATACGCTTCAAGTTCTCATAGACAGAAAAAATACATCAAACTTTGAAAGCACCTTTCTGAAAATATCTGCAAGGTTCAAAGGGTCAACAATCAATCCGGTGTGCTCCATGAACCTCAGCAAGTTTGAACGCTATCCCCTCACCTTCGGCCCAACGCCCATCGAACCTCTACCCCGCCTTTCCGAAGCACTTGGCGGCAAGGTGGACATTTATGCAAAGCGGGACGACTGCAACTCCGGCCTTGCCTTTGGCGGCAACAAGCTGCGGAAACTGGAATATATCGTGCCCGACGCGATCGCTTCCGGCGCAGACACGCTGGTTTCCATCGGCGGTGTGCAGTCCAACCACACCCGCATGGTTGCAGCCACCGCCGCCAAGATCGGCATGAAATGCGTTGTGGTGCAGGAAAAATGGGTACCGCACTACGATGCGGTCTACGACCGGGTCGGCAACATTCTGCTGACGCGTCTCATGGGGGCGGATTCCCGTCTGGTCGACGACGGCTTCGACATCGGCATCCGCCAGAGCTGGGAAGACGCAATGCAGTCCGTCCGCGATGCGGGTGGCACGCCTTACGGCATTCCTGCCGGGGCATCCGTCCACAAATACGGTGGTCTTGGTTACGTGCGCTTTGCCGAGGAAGTGAAGCAGCAGGAAGAAGAGCTTGGTTTCACGTTCGACTATATCATCGTCTGCGTGGTTACCGGCTCCACCCAGGCCGGAATGATCGTGGGCTTCGCCGACCAGAACCGGGCGGACCGCGTAATCGGCATCGACGCCTCCGGCACCCTTGACCAGACCCGTGCGCAGGTTCGCCAGATCGTCGACAACACGGCCTCCCTTGTGGAACTTGGCCGCGCGGTCCGGGACGACGAGATCGTGATCAATCCTGACTACGCCTACCCGGCATATGGTGTTCCCTCTGAAGAGACAAACGACGCAATCCGGCTTGCCGCCAAGACCGAGGCAATGATCACCGACCCGGTCTACGAGGGCAAATCCATGCAAGGCATGATCGACCTGGTTAAGAAGGGCAAAATTCCAGCCGGATCGAAGGTGCTCTACGCACACCTCGGCGGCGCCCCCGCCCTCAATGGCTATAGCTACTATTACAAGGACGGCTGATTATGAGCAGGCGGCCGCTGCCTTATCGCAACGGCCGACTTTTTTCTGCGGTCTGACAGGCGGTCAAAGGCCTGTCAGCTTCGCACCTTGCAATCGAAAGACGTGCCCTGAGGCCAGTCCACCATGGCCTCGTCTCCCTTTATCCAGAATAAAATGCCGAAATCGCCTTCGTAGCGCGCGCCGGATCCGCTCGGTCCCTGCACGACGATTTCGGTCGTGTCACCGCGCTCCAACCGTGCAGACGGTGGCTCGGTATCGAAGAAGGTCGCCACGATCTCATCTGCCGGGTTTTCGTTGCAGGTGTAAAAGACCGGTGCCTGTCCCTTGATCAGTTGATAGCGCGCTGTCAGTTCCGCGATCCGGCGTTCATAGGCCGAGCGGACGCAGGAGAGTTCGTCGTCACTCTTCCAGCATTCGTCGCGCCCTTTCACCCAGCCGCGCTGATAGGCCTTCAGCGTGTTGAGTTCCTCTTCGGCGCCAGCATCAAGCGACTTCACGACGCCAACCGCACCTTCATAGATATCAGCCAGTTTCTGGTCCAGTGTTCCAAGATCATCATTCGAACAGACCAGCTTTTCGGCCGAACTTTCCGCCTTCGCACAATCGAAGGCCGGGCCGGCGGCCCAAGCCGCCGGCACAAAGGCGAACCCGGCAACAACGAGCCCAAGACCAACTGCAAAACCACGCATGAGAATGCCTCCCGAAAGACCTGTAACAACAGATCTAACGGATCTCAGGTTGATGGCAAGATTTGGGTCGCCGGCAGATATTCGACCACACGGTCAGACCGGCCTTCTGCATCCCCCCGGTTGGAGCGAGCCCAACCGGCGAGAAGTGCGATGTTCCAGCAAGAGGCCTCAGGCAGCTTCCGCCCGTTTGAGCTGCTGATGCTCGTCCTCGACAAGTCCGATTTTCCAGTAGCCGGAAATGTAGGTGTCCGCCTTCGGCACTTTCCGCTCGTTGTGAAGATGATCTCGAAGGGCCCGAATGACGGAGCTTTCACCTGCAATGCAGGTCTGGATCGTTCCCGCAGGCCATTCCAGAGATTTTACGAGGTCAACCTGCGCGGTTGAAGGCAGATGCGGGTTATCCTGGACCAGCCATCTGATTTCCACGCCTTCTGGTGCTGCAATCTCGCGCTTGTCGTCTTCTGACGGAACTTCGAACAGCACGAGACCCCTTGCCTCGCGCGGCATAGCCTCCAGCGTCGCTTCGACCACCGGCATTGCCGAAAGGTCTGCGGCCAGCAAATACCAGTCGGCATGAAACTCGGTGATTTTCGGCTGGCTTGGGCCGAGAAAGCCAAGGAAATCTCCCTCTGCCGCCCGCTGCGCCCAGCGCGTTGCAGGCCCTTCGTCGCCGTGAGCAACAAAGTCGATATCGAGTTCCAGCGTATCCCGGCGGAAAGAACGGACGGTATAGGTGCGAACCGGATGGACGCGTTCGGAAGGCCCGTCCGGCGCATAATGCGCTTCAAAGGCTTCGCGGCTTTCGCCGTCGCGCGGCAACAGCAACTTGCAGTTCGCGCCCTCGTGCCCTTCGGGAAAACCCTGCAACTCCGGGCCGGCAAAGGTGACACGGATAAGATTTGGACTGAGGTAGTGCGTCGACTTGACGGTTAGAAATCTGGGCTGGCGTTTCGCAGGAGTGGCCAAGGAGGACCTCATAAATCTTGAGTTATAATCTCAAGATTTAACATCGACGATAGCCGATTTAAAGATCTGCCTTTCGGAAAAGTGTAACGGCACCTTGCAGAAGTGACCTACGCGGTCCCGAGCCAGGTTCGCGCAACGCCTAGCCTGGATGGCGCGTGCGCGGATCATGTTATTCCGGAAAAAAGCCTGAGCCCGCCGATTGACGGGCTCAGGTCAGGAAAACACTCGACAGATCAGTCGCGGATGATCGGCTCTTTCAGATCGCCCGGGTTCTTCTCCTTGATGATATCCCAATTGAGGGTCGCCTTGCGGATATATCCCGGCACATCTTCCTCGAACCGCTCCTGCACCTTCAGGGAGTTGTTCAGGTAAAGCTTGCCGTCGACGATCGACCAGGCCTCCGGCACCACCGGAACCTTGAAACCCATGGCGGCACCGAAGGCACAAAAGCCGCCGTATTGAGGGGCATATTTCGCCGGGTCGGCTACAAACTTGTCACGGTTTTCCGCAGACGAGAACTTCCAGGTCACATCGTCATATTCTGCGGTGAATTCATCGGAGCCGGCAACGGGCTTGCCGTCCGTGAAATAGGCAACCGGATCGGTGCCGCCGATTGCAGCCCCGCCTTTGGTGAAAGTGGTGATCTCATCAGCGGAAGCGGTAAAGGCAGCAGCGGAGAAGAGCGCGGTCAGTCCCAGCAGAACGGATTTGGACGTATAGAGCGGCATGTGCGTCTCCATTGGGGTGTGAATGGCGTGTTCAGGTGAAGCCTAACGCTCCACGCGGAAAAAAACATGTCTTCTGCCGCAGAATTTGGCCAATCACCCTTGATCACAGAGCCGCTAACGGCGAGCGAGAAAATCGTGATGGCGGCTGGCTTCACAATCCGGGGAGGCCCGGCAGATCCGGGCGTGGTACGGGTTGGCGCGGTGCCACCAGCCCCAGCACCAGATAGATGGCCGTTTCTATGTCCCTCGTCTCGATCCTGATATTGCGGATCAGCAGGCGGAAATAGATGAGGCCGAGAAGCAGGTCGATCCGCGCTTCCATGTCAGCTTCGAACGGGGTCGCGATGAAGATCTGCCGCAGGACCAGACGTCTGGCAGCCTCCGCCTCATCGAGGACGCCGGCAAGGTCCGGCCTGCTTCGATAGGGAACCAGTGCCCGAACCGCCGCGCCCAACGCGGTATCCTGCAAGGCCGCAACGGTGTTCGACAGACACTGCCGCAGATCCTCCGCAACGCTGCCCCGCTGAGGCGGTGCCGGGTTCACGCTGGCAAGAGCTGCTTCGACAGACGCCGCAATCAGCGCCCCCTTGTCCGCATAGCGCCGGTAGACCGCCTGCTTGCTGGTGCGCGCTCGCGCCGCAATGGCGGCAATCGTCGTCTTTTCGTAGCCGTTTTCGGCAAGCTCAATCAGCGTGGCCTCCAGAAGCGCCTTGCTGACCCTGCCCTCCCGCGGCCGGCCGGCATTGCCTTCCTCAGGCATCTCCAGCCTCCGCAACCACAGCACTTTGAAGATTTGCCTCGTAGTCCTGAAAGCCATTCTCGATGCCGGTGGTCACGTTGACGATCCGCGCATAGGGTTTTGAGAAGATCACCGTGTCGCGCAGTTCCTCCCACAAGTGATGATAGGCGCGCATGTCGGAAAACCGGCAGATCGCGAAATCCGAAAACCCGCCAGCCAGGGCATCGGCGTCAAACCATTCGAAAGCAACCTCTGGATGACGCGCCAGGATTGTGCCGATCTGGCCGGCAATCTCGCCTCTTTCCTTGCGGCTGAGCGCCAGCCAGGCTGGTTCGAAAGCCAGATAGACGATGGCCGCCATCGGCAATGGCCGGATCGTTTCGCAAGACTGGATCACGTGCAAATTCCTATTTCGGTTCCCATTGGTACCGATTTATTCTTATTTCTCCCGCAAGGCAAGCCTGCGCTCTTGCCTTCCCCGCGCGGCCGCCGCAAGAAGAGCGCAAGCCATGAGCGGATTTCCGCTTCAGGCACCAGTAACGACGAGGAACACATGTCTGTTGATACCGATACGGTGAAACGCGTTGCCCGGCTGGCGCGCATCAAGGTGAGCGAAGAAGACGCGACCCGCATGACTGGCGAATTGAACGCCATTCTCGGCTTTGTCGAGCAACTGGACGAAGTCGATATTTCCGGCGTCGAACCGCTGACGTCCGTGGTTGAACAGACCATGAAAAAGCGCGCCGACGGCGTGACCGACGGCAACAAGGCTGCCGACATCACCCTGAACGCACCGGCCTCCGAAGATAATTTCTTCATGGTGCCGAAAGTCGTCGAATAAGCGGACCAACCCGGATGATCGCACCCGTTCCAGCTATTGCCGTCGAAACGCCCCTGTCTGCCGACATGGGTGAGATGATTGCCGAGCTGAACGACCTGCTGCTGACACTTAGCCCGCCCGAGGCCTGCTACCACATGACGGCTGAAGAGATGTCCGGCGAGGCAACGACTGTCTTCGTTGCACGGATTGACGGCAAGGCAGCTGCCTGCGGTGCCCTGCACCGGCACGCTGACGGCATTGCCGAGGTCAAGCGCATGTACACCAGACCGACCTTTCAGGGCCTCGGCCTGGGAAGCAGCATTCTGGACCGGATCATTGAGCTGGCAACCCGGGAGGGCATTTCCATGCTCGTTCTGGAAACCGGCGACAAACACCCGGCAGCCTGGCGCATCTATGAACGAGCCGGCTTCAGCCGCTGCGGACCGGTGCTCGATTATCCCGACAGTCCCTATTCCATCTTCTATTCCCGGCCGCTGGCGGCCGCCTGAGAGTTCAAATCCATGACCGATCTGACCAAACTGACCATTGCCGAGGCCCGCGAAGGCCTCAAAAACAAGGACTACACGTCCCTGGAACTGACCGATGCCTTCATCAAGAACATCGAAGCCGCCAATGAAAAGCTGAATGCCTATGTCACCGTGACCACCGACAAGGCGCGCGACATGGCAAAGGCATCCGACGCCAAGCTTGCCAAGGGCGAAGGCGGTGCGCTGGAAGGCATCCCTCTTGGCATCAAGGACCTTTTCGCCACCCAGGGCGTACACACCCAGGCCTGCAGCCACATTCTGGACGGCTTCAAACCCGCTTATGAATCCACCGTTACGTCCAACCTGTGGGCCGACGGCGCGGTCATGCTCGGCAAGCTGAACATGGACGAGTTCGCCATGGGCTCCTCCAACGAGACCTCCTATTACGGGCCGGTGATCAACCCATGGCGGAAGAAGAACTCGAACCAGGATCTCGTCCCAGGCGGGTCTTCCGGTGGTTCTGCCGCCGCCGTTGCCGCCCGCATGTGCATGGGTGCCACCGCAACCGACACCGGCGGCTCCATCCGTCAGCCAGCCGCGTTCACTGGCACTGTCGGCATCAAGCCGACCTATGGCCGTTGTTCCCGCTGGGGCGTTGTTGCCTTTGCTTCCTCGCTCGACCAGGCCGGCCCGATTGCTCACACCGTTCGTGACAGCGCGATCATGCTGAAATCCATGGCCTCCGTCGACGCCAAGGACACCACCTCGGTCGATCTGCCTGTGCCGGACTATGAAGCGGCCATCGGCAAATCCGTGAAGGGCCTCAAGATCGGCATTCCGGCAGAATATCGTCTGGACGGCATGCCTGCCGACATCGAAGCGCTCTGGCAGAAGGGTATCGACTGGCTGAAGGACGCCGGTGCGGAAATCGTCGACATTGCGATGCCGCACACCAAATACGCCCTGCCGGCCTACTACATCGTGGCACCGGCGGAAGCTTCCTCGAACCTCGCCCGTTACGACGGTGTGCGCTACGGCCTTCGCGTTCCGGGCAAGGACATCGTCGAGATGTACGAGAACACCCGTGCAGCGGGCTTCGGGGAAGAGGTCAAGCGCCGTATCCTGATCGGCACCTATGTGCTGTCCGCCGGTTACTACGATGCCTACTATCTGAAGGCCCAGAAGGTTCGCACCCTCATCAAGCGCGACTTCGACCTGGCCTGGGAAAACGGCGTCGACGCGATCCTGACCCCGGCAACTCCGTCCGCCGCCTTCGGCGTTGCCGACCAGGATCTTCATTCCGACCCGGTGAAAATGTACCTCAACGACATCTTCACCGTGACCGTCAACATGGCCGGTCTTCCAGGCATTTCCGTCCCGGCTGGCCTCGACAACAATGGCCTGCCGCTCGGTCTTCAGCTGATCGGCAAACCCTTTGAGGAAAGCACCCTGTTCCAGGTCGGTCAGGTCATCGAAGATGCCGCCGGCTCGTTCTCACCGGAAGCCTGGTGGAACTGATCCCGTTTGTTGATATGCGCCCCGGACCTTTCATCGGCCCGGGGCTGCACACCCGATTTTCTCCGGTCCGTCACAGCCTGACCATAACATTGCCGTCGCTTTGAGCCGGCAGTCCGCGCCAGAGCATGTTCCTGGCGTGAACTGGGTTGGAGCAAACGTCGCTCCATCGTCACGACATGGCTCAAACGTGGCATTGAAGCCGCGCCCTTTCATCGTTATTCGCTGATGCTTGCGGCTCCTCATACGAACCGGATGGATTGCCGGGTCGAGCCCGGCAACAACGGAGCGTGGATTATGGGTTTCAATCCAAGGCAGAGCGAAGTTCGTTGATTTGACTTCCAGGCCTTTGTTGCCATCCGCAATTCCAGCATCGACGTCTGGAGCAAGCCGTGGCATGACGGGCTGACAAGGAAAAGAACGCGCGACCAGGATTGCCGGCAACACCATGCATGACATTGAAACCCTCGTTATCGGTGCCGGTGCCGTTGGACTTGCGATTGCACGTGAGCTGGCGCTGACCGGCCGCGAGGTCATGGTGCTGGAACAGCATGGCCTGATCGGATCGGAAACCAGCGCCCGCAATTCGGAAGTCATCCACGCGGGCATCTACTATCCCACGGGCAGCCTGAAGGCTCGGTTTTGTGTGGAGGGCAAAGAACGGCTTTACCGGTTTTGTGCCGAGAATGGCGTCGGTTTCGAGCAGATTGGCAAACTGATCGTTGCGTCCAATAACGATCAGTTGGAGCAACTGCAGTCAATCCGTCGCAAAGCGGCGGAAAACGGCGTTTCAGATCTCGTATTCCTGGACCAGGACAGCCTGAACGAAGCCGAACCGGAGCTTGCCTGCACCGGCGCACTGCATTCCCCCTCCACAGGCATCGTCGACAGTCACGGTTTCATGCTGGCTCTCCAGGGAGAGCTCGAGGCTAACGGCGGTCAGGTTGTGCT
Source organism: Labrenzia sp. R5_0 (assembly GCF_017743835.1). Lineage (NCBI taxonomy): Bacteria > Pseudomonadati > Pseudomonadota > Alphaproteobacteria > Hyphomicrobiales > Stappiaceae > Labrenzia > Labrenzia sp. R5_0. The sequence continues at coordinate 570,236 of NZ_JAGHRK010000002.1, forward strand.
GAACACGAGAGTTGCGCGCCTCGAGCGCCTGGCTGATGGCGGTTACCGGGTGCATGCGGAAACGGAGGGAACGGAAACCTATGCCCTCACCTGCAAGGAGTTGATCCTGTCCGCAGGCCACGGCGCACCTGCCCTGGCTGCCGGGCTTGAGGGTGCCAATCCACCGGCCGCCTACCTCGCAAAAGGCAGTTATTTCAAGCTTCAGGGCAAGGCCCCTTTTTCCAAGCTCATCTACCCCGTGCCGGAACCCGGCGGGCTCGGTGTTCACCTGACACTCGACCTGCAGCACCAGGCACGCTTCGGTCCGGATGTCGAATGGGTGGAGGTTGCCGACTACAAGGTGGATCCCGCCCGGGGCGACAGGTTCTATGCCGCCATCCGCAGCTACTGGCCCGGCCTGCCGGACGATGCACTCCTGCCCGACTACTCCGGCATCCGGCCCAAGATCGCCGGTCCGGGTGAACCCGCGGCCGATTTCCGAATTGACGGGCCGTCAGATCATGGCCTTGCGGGCCTGGTCACGCTCTACGGAATCGAATCCCCCGGCCTCACATCGGCCATGGCAATCGGAAGTTACGTCACCCAGCTGGTTACAATCGGCCTCTGAGCGGAACTTTTTTCAAAAAAATATGAAACCAACCTGCTGTTTGGACGTTTGAAAGTCGAACGAACAAGCGTACGATGTTGCATTGCACAGGAATGCCATTTTTTGGACCGGTTTTCTCCATAAAATTGCTGCAGTGCGCGTGCTCATTCAAAAGTGAACCAAAAAGAACACTTTAATTTCAACAAGGTGGCCAATCGTCGTGATCAATCGGCGCACGTTTTTATCGGCAACGGCCCTGGCGGCCGGTGCTCTGGCAGGCGCGGACATCCGCACTGCACTCGCAGCAGAGAATACCGCACCTGCACAAACAGGCGGAGCCTTTGCGGCAGGCGAAGAGTTTAACTTTTCCGCGCTCGTCGAGCGCATGAAGGAAAAGGCCGGGAACGCATTTGCGCCCGATGTACCGGCTCTTCCCGAAATCCTCGCCAATCTCGATTATGACCAGCATCGTGCAATCCGGTTCAATCCCGAAAAGTCCGTCTGGAAGGACACCGGCAGCAACTATCAGCTTCAGGCGTTCCACCCGGGCTGGCTCTACAAGGAGCCGGTGGAACTTTATGAGATCGTCGACGGCAATATCAGCGAACTGCACTTCACCGGCGCGGATTTTGAATATCGCGAGCCGCTGGATCCGGAAAAATTCAAGGATGTGGATCTGCCGGGCATCGCCGGCTTCCGCCTGCACCATCCGCTGAACACTCCGGAATATTTCGACGAGTTGGTGGTGTTCCTGGGGGCAAGCTATTTCCGCGCGCTCGGCAAGGGCAACGTCTACGGCCTGTCCGCACGCGGACTTGCGATCGATACGGCCATCGCCGGACCGGAAGAGTTTCCGCGTTTTACGAAGTTCTATCTGGAGCGGCCGACGGACGGCGCTGCCGAAATGCGGCTCTATGCCGAACTGGAGAGCGAGCGCGTTGCCGGTGCCTACCAGTTCACGATCAAGCCGGGCATCAACACGGTTGTGGAAGTGGATGCGCACATTTTCCTGCGCGACGATGTCGAGCGCCTCGGAATTGCGCCACTGACTTCGATGTATCTGTTCGGCGAGAACGACCGCACCAACTTCGACGACTATCGCCCGGAAGTTCATGACAATGACGGTCTCTTGATCCTGCGCCAGAATGGCCAGCGTCTGTGGCGGCCGGCCCGCAATCCGGAAAAGCTTGCCCTGTCCTTCTTCAACGAGGAGAACCCGGCAGGCTTTGGCCTGTTGCAGCGGGACCGGAATTTCGATCATTACCAGGACACGGAAGCCAAGTATCAGCGCCGCCCGTCTCTATGGATCGAGCCGATCAACGACTGGGGCAACGGCCAGGTCATGCTGGCGGAAATCCCGGCTGAAAAAGAGATCTACGACAACCTCGTTGCTTGCTGGGTGCCGGAAAACGGCACCAAGGCAGGCTCCGAACATCGCTTTGCCTATCGGATGATCTGGGGCCGGGAACCGGAACCGGGAACCGAGCTGGCACAGGTAATCGCGACCAGCACAGGGCATGGTGGCGCGGCTGCCTCGGATCCGGACCCGAAACTGCGCAAGTTCGTCGTGGAATTTGCCGGCGGAAATCTGGGTGACATGGGTGCGGAAGCTCCTCTGACACCGAGACTGACCCTGCAGAACGGCAAGGTGGAGCATCAGTTCGTCCAGCGGCTGGAAAGCGGCAGCTGGCGTGCCGTGCTCGATATCGCACGGGACGACGAGGAAATACCGGTCGAGTTCATTCTCGCCCTGCAACTCGACGGCACCGATGTAACGGAAACCTGGATGTATCAGTGGAGTGGGAACAGATGACATCGCATGTGAGTATCGATCAGACGACCAGTCCGACCCTTTTTGCCGACAGTAAGCTGCTTGAAGAAATCAGGACTGTCCTGAAGCGGCCCGACCTTGGCGACGACGTCCTCTTGTCCGTTCTGTCCGGTTCCGCCGCCACGCGCCGTGGTATCGACCATTTTAGCGGCACGCCGCAAGACCGGGCTGCCTTCATCAGGACATTGCCCGTGCCTGCACCCCGTCACGGGCTGGAAATGCCCCATCACGACCTCAACCCGCCACTGGCCGTGCGCTTTGCCCCGCTGGTCGCCCTGTGGCAACGGGCTGTGCAGCCGCTTGCTCCGCAGTTGAAGCGCGTTCCGGTTCCAGCCAAGGACCGCTGACATGAAGAAGGCCAGCTCCGAAGCCTGGTCGACGGCCTTCCGGCGGCTGGCCATGGCAGTGATCGCCCTGTGCCTGACCACGGGCGCTTCGTACATGTTTGCCATTGTTGTCCAGTCGGACGGATTCGACTGGCTGGACATCGTCCGCATCGCGCTGATGGCGGTAGCAAGCTTCTGGCTGGCCTGGGGCGGATGTATCGCTCTCTTCGGCATCCTGTTTCCGCCTGAGGAAAGGGCAACGGCAGAAGCTCTGCCCGAAGGTCGCACCGCCGTTCTGCTGCCGATCTACAACGAAGCAACTGGTCCGGTGTTCGCCCGCCTGGAAGCCATCATGAAATCGGTTGCCGCCCTGCCCGCGGCGGACCGGTTCGATTTCTTCGTCCTGTCCGACACCACCAAGGCGGATGTCGGCGAAGAAGAACAGCGTGCCTATGAGCGACTGCTTGTTCGCCAGAACGCCGGTGGCCGCCTGTTCTATCGGCGGCGCGAACAGAACATTGGCCGCAAGGCAGGCAACATTGCCGACTTCCTGACCACATCTGGCGGTGCCTACGACTACATGCTGGTGCTTGATGCCGACAGCCTGATGGATGGCAAGACCATCCTGGAAATGGTCCGGCGCATGGAAGCTGATCCGCGCCTGGGGCTGCTGCAGTCGCTGCCGCAGATCATCGGGCTTTCCACCCTGTTCGGACGCCTCCTGCAGTTCGCGACCGGTCTCTACGGGCCTTACTTCGCGCGCGGCCTAGCCGCCGTTCAGGGCGAGGAAGGCACCTTCTGGGGACACAATGCGCTGATCCGCACCCGCGCATTTGCAGCTGCCTGCGGCATGGCTCCGCTTACCGGCAAACCGCCCTTTGGTGGCCATATCCTCAGCCATGATACCGTTGAAGCTGCGCTCCTGGCGCGCGACGGCTGGAAGGTCCGTCTCGACCCGGACCTGACGGGCTCCTACGAGGAAGCCCCCGCCAACATGGTCGACTACGCCAAGCGTGACCGGCGCTGGTGTCAGGGCAACCTGCAGCACAGCCGCATTCTGGCGGCCCCACGCTTCCGCTTCTGGAGCCGGATTTCGATCCTGCAAGGTGTCTTTGCCTACCTGGCCTCGCCGATCTGGTGCATCTTCCTGCTGGCAAGCCTTGCGGCTCCGCTGGTCGCTCCGCCCCCGGTCTACTTCGACGGTCATTCGCCATTCCCGGTCTTTCCGCATCCGGAAACGACCACGGCGCTCGCCCTGCTGTTCGGTCTGGTGGCTTTGTTGATCCTGCCCAAGCTGCTGCTTGTTGCCCGGGCGCTCTTTGGCGGCAACTCGGCGGACTTCGGCGGCCCGGTGCGGCTTCTGATCAGCTTTCTTCTTGAAATCCTGCTGACCTCGATCCTTGCGCCGATCCACATGATGTTTCACTGCCGCTCGGTGTTTCAGGTGCTGACGGGTGCTGACAGCGGCTGGCCGACAGCCGATCGAGACGACGGTTCGCTGCCGATCACCGCGGCGTTTTCCGCCACCTGGTGGATGAGCATTGCAGGCGCCGGCGCAATCGCCTTCTCGCACACCTATGCGCCGGAGATGTTCTACTGGCTGCTGCCTGTTGCCCTGCCACTGGTTGTCGCTCCGCTCCTGGTCTGGATGACGGCATCTGTGCTGCTGGGCAAGGTCACGAAGAAACTGGGGCTCTTCCAGGTCCCGACCGAGGCAGGCCCGGTTGCGGTCGCCGAAGACATGCGTCTGGCGCTTTCGCAAGAAGCGGCTGCCTGACAAGGCGCTGTGTCACCAACACATGAAAAGCCATCCCTGGTCATCCCGGCAGCGTGGTGCTCGGCCGGGATGACCAACGAAAGCTCCTGAACTCATTTCAGCGCATGTCTCAGTGAATACGGCCGGTTTCGGCTTCCAGAATACCGTCCGCATCCAGGCCCGCGATAGGCAGGCGCTTGTCGGTCGGCACATCGCCAGACAGCTGCAAGGCCAGGTACCGGCCGCAGCAAACGCGCAGGAAGCTTGTGAAATTTCCGAGATCATGACCCGCGTCGATGCTCTCGTGGTGAAGCTTGGTGATCAGTTGCACCACATTCATGCCGTCCCGTCCGGCGATCTCGTCCAGAACCTTCCAGAAGAAGGTTTCCAGCCGCACCGATGTCACCATGCCGTCAATGCGCAGCGACTTTGTCGTGCTTTCCCAAAGCGTGGAATCTGCCTCGATGAAGAGCTTGCACATGATGTTTCCTTCGTGACGGACTGGCGAGCTGAAATCGCGGAGCTGTCTCGGTATATCAACGCCCGTTATTTGTACTCAGCCTAGTCCGCTTCCCGCGTGCGGGAAAGAGGTCAGGTAGCGTGTAAGTGGCCGGCCCGGGACTTGTCGCGCCCCCTTCGGGGCACCACTCTTGCGTTTTCTCGGACAAGGCAAACGGAGTTGATGGTGCGGGCAATTTGTTGGCCCGCACCGTTTGCCTCAGGCAGCCAGGGAACCCTCGGCCGCACCACTCAGAACCCCATGGAACTGCGACAGCCATGCCGGATGCGCCGGCCATGCAGGAGCGGTAACAAGGTTGCCGTCGGTCACGGCGCCGTCGATTGCGATCTCGGCATAGGTGGCGCCTGCAAGCTCCACTTCCGGACGGCAGGCCGGATAAGCCGAAACGGTGCGGCCCTCGATCACCTTGGCAGCAGCCAGGATCTGCGCGCCGTGACAGATTGCGGCAACGGGCTTGGCCGCGTCCATGAAATGCTTCACGGCATCGATGACAGCCGCATCAAGACGCAGATATTCCGGAGCCCGTCCACCCGGGATTACCAGGGCATCGTAACCGGCAACGTCGACATCGGCGAAGGTCGCGTTCAGCGTGAAGTTATGGCCGCGCTTTTCCGAATAGGTCTGGTCGCCTTCGAAATCGTGGATACAGGTGGCGACCGTTTCGCCGGCCTTCTTGCCGGGGCATACCGCATCGACCGTGTAACCCATGGCAAGCAACGTCTGAAACGGCACCATGGTCTCATAATCTTCGGTGAAATCACCCGTGATCATCAGGATCTTCTTCGCGCTCATGCTCTGTCCTCCAGCTTGGCAAATTGCGATGGAGAAAGGCTAGCAGTCCGCGGGTTTGAACGGGTATTAGGTCGCTACTACAGGTGAGATTTCTGCAGTTTTGACGGTTTATTGCGGGAACATTTGCCCGCCTTTCATTCCAGACAGGTGAGGCGGAAGCCGAACGCTGATCCGAACGCAGACATGTTTTTCGGCAAAGCCGCTCCTGCTCAAAATTGAAAGATGATCAATGATCAGAAGCTCGCTGAAGCTCGCACTGACATCTGATTTCCAGCTCACGCGATGCCGCTATGTGCGTTGCGAAAAGGCCCCGGATCTGCGCTGCGTTTGTCCGGGGCGACACCAAGAAGGATTGCCATGCTTTGCCCAAATGCATTTCGCCTCACCGCATTGGAGAGGCGAAAGCAAGTCGGCATCGACGGATCTCAGTCGCGGTAATCCGGCTCGCTCCGGTCAAGATCACGCTTCCAATAGTCGAAATGGGCATAGCCCATACCGACATAGGGCTCCCATTCGGCAGCCGTCTTGGCGGCCAGGTTATCCGACATGATGGCCAGCGGCTGACCGGTGCCATAGGCTTTCAATAGCGTTTCGGCGGCCCGTTCGAAGAAATAGAGATGCTCGAAGGCTTCAGCGACAGTGACGGCGGAAATCGACACCCCGTGATTGCCCATTACAAGAACCGGTTTGTCGCCGAGTGTTTCGGCAATCCGCCTGCCCTCCTCCGCCTCGTCAGCCATGCCGCCGAAGCCGAGATCAACCGCAACCTTGCCGAAGAAACGGGCGGTGTTCAGGTCGATCGGTTTCATCGACGGATCCTGCAGCGTCGCCAGCGCGGTCGCATTGGGCGGGTGACAGTGGAACAGCACCCGCGCCTTGGGGTTTTCCCGGTGAACCGTGCCGTGAATGCACCAGGCGGATGGGTCCGGGGCATTTTCGCCCGCCATCACCGTTTCATCATTGGCATCGAGCAGCAACAGGTCGCTGGCCCTGATTTCCCCGAAATGTCGCCATTTGGGGTTCATCAGGAATTTCGAACCATCTTCGGAAACCGCGGCGCTGAAATGATTGCCGACGGATTCGCTCCAGCCGAATTTTACCGCCAGACGAAAGGCAGCTGCGAGGTCTTCCCGCAGGGCCTGTTCGCTTTGCCGGTCCGGGTCAGCCCCGAAGCGTACATCCGTAACGACACTCATTTGAAACGTCCTTCCCCGGACAGGATCCGGTAGGTGGAGCGCAGCTCGCCCCTGTCGGTATAGCAGCCACGCAGGTGCCGATTGCCGCTGGTTGCCGAATAGGCAGCCCGACCGTGCACGATGCGGTGATTGTCGAAGACAATACATTCGCCCGCATTCAGACGGAACCGCATCAGGTATTTGTCGTCCCGCATCATCCGTCCGAAGCGGCAGAAGGCCGGGTAGTAACGGTCGAGTTCATGCTGCGGCATATCGAAGATATCGGCATGGTGCTGGCTGATCGTGACACCCGAAATATTGCCGTGCTCATCCAGCTCGATCACCCGCTGGCGAGACCGCATGTCGAACGTGTCATGCTCGCAGAAATAAGGCACATCCACGGTGATCAGAAGTTCGAAGTCTTCCGGATAGGCCTTGCGGAAGTCTTCGGCGACAGCCAGTCCGTCCACAAAGACGCTGTTGCCGCCCTCGACCGAATTGGCCCGGCAATGCAGGAACTGCACGCCCGGCGCAAGATCTTCGTCCGGCAAATCCGTGTGAAGCGGCAGGGCCTTGGCAGTGAAGGCAAGGTTGGTCGGCTTGATGTGGGTTTTTACTTCAAACGTCAGGCCGAAGTAGCTCGGACGCACATAGCCGATCAGGCCGGCCGTGTCGGTGAGCGCTTCATCCGTATCCGGCAAGCCGGTCAAAAGCGCGACACCATCCGTCAGCATCGCCTTGGCCCAGTCGCGCCGACGCGCGGTGTCGTTGGTAACCTCGTCATAGGAAAAACGGGCCATCTTCGGATAGTGGTCAGCGTACCAGGGCACTCTTTGAACGTTGGCGATATCGGGGCGCTTTTCGCCATTGGAATAGGCATTGAGCAGGGACAGCGGCAGTCGGGAGACGTCGTTTGTGCCGGCCCAGGCGATTTCCAGATCGCCCCCCACGATGGCGGCGGAGGCTGCTTTTGGCGCTTCGTCCAGGGCAAAGATGTCGTTGACGCGTTCGCGGGTTTCCGGGTCGAAGGAACTCGGGCAATTGTCGCGCAGCCAGTAGTAATTGAAATAGGCGGTTTGCCCGTTGCTCAGCGGCACATCGAGGCCATTTTCCTGCAGCAACACACCTGCATCACCAGTTCCAAGCATCAGATCCGTCCTTAAGTTTAGCTCATCAGCCTTGCAGACACTTCGCACAAGTCACTGCAAAGCTCTGCGTTCCAGTTACTTTCTGTGAAGTTGCTCTTGCACTGGCGATTTGGAAAGGCGATAAAATCGAAACTTAACTTAAGCATTCACTTAACTTGGACAGACAAATGCTCCGCTTCCCCCCGCTCAGGCTGCTCACCGTCTTCGAGACGGTTCAACGCGCGGGAGGCACCAAGGCGGCGGCGGGCGAATTGAATGTATCCATGTCGGCGATCAGCCAGTCCCTGCGACAGTTGGAAGAGCACGTCGGCACCGCCCTGATTGATCGCAGCACAAGGCCGGCCGGCCTCACCGCCGCTGGCGAGATCCTGCTGAAAGCGGTGATCGAAAACCGCGAACGGCTGAGCGAAGCCCTGAACGACATCCAGACACTTGCCGATCCCGCCAGCGCCTCTGTCACTGTTGCCTGCACCGTCGGCTTCGCCACCTACTGGCTCATGCCCCGGCTTGAGGCGTTTTATCTGGACCATCCGGAAATCCCGGTGAACGTTCACACCACGCAGCAGGAGGTCCCCCGGCTTGGCCAGGGGACCGATATCGCCATGCGCTATGGCGACGGCCGCTGGGACGACGGCACGGTCGAACAAATGTTCCGCGAGCTGGTTGAGCCCGTGTGCGCCCCTTCCCTTGCCGAGCGTATCCGCGCCGATGGCGGCAGCCTGGCTTCGGCCTTCCTGATCCATGTGGACACCAGCGATCGCCGCTGGATTTCCTGGCAGGAGTATCTTGCCCGCACGGGGCAGAAGGCTGCTGGTTCGGCCAAGGGCCTCCGGTTTTCCAACTATGTCCAGGCCACCCAGGCGGCCTTGTCGGGCCACGGGGTCATGCTCGGCTGGCGCTCGATCACCGGTGACCACGTGCAAAACGGCCTGCTGGTCCCTGCCGGCCTGCCGCCGCTGCAGCCAAACAACGCCTATCATGCCGTGCTGTCGCACCGCAGCCGGAACCGGGAAACGGCCGCCATTGTCGTTGACTGGTTGAGGGCTGCCGCGCGGCCACAGCTCTAGGGAAACACTACTAGCGCTCGTCGCCGAAGTAGCGCACGCGCAGTTGCTCGATCATGTCCGTCTCATGCGCCGTCAGCAATTCCAGCGTCAACGGCCGTGTCCACGGACTGCCGTGCGCAAGGGCAAAGCCGTATTTGTCCGGTTCGAAGATCGGGCCGATCACCTCGACATTCGCCCGCGGGTGACTGTGAGCGTAATACTCAAGGACAGGCGCATCGCCCACAACGGCATCAATCTCATCATTGCGCAGAGCAGCGACTGCACCTTCGATGTCGTCAAAAGACCGGTGTGACCAACCGGATGCTTCTGCGAACTCCTCGGCCACACTGCCGGCAAAGACGCCGATACTCTTGCCCGGCAGATCGGCAACACTGTTGATCTGGTTGGTGAGTGAAAGGGTTGTCATGACGCTGGTCACCGACGAGGTCACATAGGCCATCACCGCAATGCCGCAGACCAGCCAGAGCGCCTGCCAGATGCGGCCTGGCCAACCAAACAGGTTCTTGCGCGAAGGCGCCTTGCCGGATGTCACCACGGACATGACCGCATAAAAACTCTCCGACACGCCTTCCGGCCAGCCCCGGGGAAAGTTCTTGTCGAAACGCCGGTCGAACAGCGTCATCAGAGCCGTTGCAAACACGATCACAAGCGCCAGCCAGCCATAGGCTCTCAGGTAACCGGATTCCTGCAGGCCCGTTATCACCTCGCTGAAACTCGCTCCCTGACTGTCAGGCACGAGAATGCGCAGGCCCGCATCGAACCAGGGCTGGGTAAAGTCGATCCTGTCGGCGCGCTTGCGGGTGATCGTCAGGTTGGTGACGGCAATACCGATGGATTTGTCCGCCGCTGCATCCACCAGCTCCCGGATGGTCGGGAAGAGCCGATATTCGTAGAGAATTCCGTTTTTCTGCGCCAGTGCTTCCCAAAGGTCCACCGCCATGCCGGAATAGACACCCGGCTCTTCCTCCATGACAAAAGGGGGGCTGATGTAGAGGCCGACGCTGACCGGCGAGCCCGGCAGCGGTGGATTGTCGTCCCCCTCCGCCGTCTGCCCCAATGCCGGCAGCGCGAGAAAAATCGACAGGCAGAGCACAAGGGCAGCTGACAGGCATCGACAGAAATTCGAGCAGGCGGTCACGACGGCCTCCGCTTGGCAGAAGGGGAATCACCCAGAAGGTTCCTGAAGGGTAAGCCGCCACGCCAAAACCATGCAACCTGTGCCCCCACAGGCTGCTCATGAATACGGCCGGTGGTAGCAACGGATGAATTGCTCCCTCAACTCACCGCGTGATCACGATTCTCGTGTCGGCGCGGCCGACCTTTCGCACTAGATTGAAAAGCTGAGCGGCATTCTTGGGATGGAGCCGGATGCATCCGTGCGAGGCAGGACGGCCCAGCCGCTTGAGGTCGTTGGTGCCGTGTATGGCGTATCCGCCGAGAAAGAAGACCGAATAGGGCATGGGTGCCCAGTTGTACTTGCGCGAGTGCCAGTCGCGTTCCAGCCGGGTCGGGCGCCAGCTTCCCGTTGGTGTGCGATATCCCTTGCGCGCCGTTGAAACCGGCCATTTGTTTCGCAAACGCCCGTCGACGTACAAATAAAGCCGCTGTTCGGAAAGATCGATCTTTGCGGTTACCCGAGGTGCAGCGCTTGCACTGGTGGCAACCAAGACAAGAAAGGCCAGCAACAACGGCCCGGAAATGAGTTTTTTGATGGTCAACATCTCAAAGACACCCAAGAAAAAACAAGACAACAAAATTGAATACCAAAATCTAATCCGCACTTTCTTCGAGACGCAAGCCAAACTTGAAGTAAGCGTAAACGTCTACTCCGATCACGCTTTGAAGCGCACGTTCCAGAGTGCTTGCCCAGATGCGCACGTTCGCCAAATAGGTGCAAAATTACCCTTGACCTGCCCAGCCGCCGGTGCCATAACCACACCCGAACCGTACCGTACGGTTCCCTACTGACAATCAACGATCCGACCTGAGACATGACAGCGACCGCTTACGATATTGCCACCTCCCGCCCGGATGCAGCGCCCGAATTTTCGCCGCGCCAGCAGGTGGTGTTGCAACATGCGCTGACGCTGCTGGTCGAAGGTGGAGAGAAGGCGCTGACGACGGCAGGCTTAGCCCGCACGGCAAGCTGCTCGAAGGAAAGCCTCTACAAGTGGTTCGGCGACCGTGACGGCCTGCTGGCTGCGGTTGTCGCCTTCCAGGCCAGCCAGGTTCAGTTTCCTTCCGAGGCTGGCGCCACTGCCGATGCGGCGACGTTCCGGGCACATGTGACGGCCTTTGTCGAAGCCCTGCTGGGTGTCCTGTTTTCAGAAACCTCGCTGGCGTTGAACCGGCTGTCGATCGGCCAGTCCAACACCAATTCGAACCGCCTCGGCCAGCTTCTGCTGGTGCGCGGCAAACACATGATTTCCGCCCGCGCGCGCGCCATGCTGGACAGCGGCCGCCGCCACGGGCTTCTGAAATTCGACGAATCCGAAGACGCCTACCAGGTGCTTTACGGCCTTGCCATTCGGGACGTCCATATCCGCCTCCTTCTGGGTGAGACCGCTGGTCCTGCCGAGAAGGATCTGAAATCGCAGGCCGAAGCGGCCGTCGATCGCTTTTACCGTCTGTTCGGGGCCTGATCGCCGCGAACCTTCGGAACCACTGGGAAACACCAGAACCAATCAAGACCGGAAAACCGGCCTTCAAACGACAGAATGCAGACGGGAGAAAGGAACCCATGCGCGTTTATTACGATCGTGATGCTGATCTTAACCTGATCAAGTCCAAAAAAGTCGCCATCATCGGCTACGGCTCGCAGGGCCGCGCCCATGCCATGAACCTCAAGGACAGCGGCTGCACGGAAATCGCCGTTGCCCTGCGCGAGGGCTCCACGACCGCTCTGAAGGCAGAAGCTGACGGCTTCAAGGTCATGAACGTGGCTGACGCCGCTGCCTGGGCCGACCTGATGATGATGGCAACCCCGGACGAACTGCAGGCCGACATCTACAAGGACCACATCGCAGCCAACATCCGTGACGGCGCTGCAATCGCCTTCGCACATGGCCTCAACGTTCACTTCGGCCTGATCGAAGCAAAGTCGACCGTTGACGTTCTGATGGTTGCTCCGAAGGGCCCGGGCCACACCGTGCGCGGCGAATACATGAAGGGTGGCGGCGTGCCGTGCCTGATCGCTGTTCACCAGGACGCTTCCGGCAATGCCCATGATCTCGGCCTGTCCTACGCCTGTGGCGTTGGCGGCGGCCGTTCGGGCATCATCGAAACCACCTTCAAGGAAGAGTGCGAAACCGACCTCTTCGGCGAACAGGCTGTTCTGTGCGGCGGTCTCGTCGAACTGATCCGCGCCGGTTTCGAAACCCTGGTTGAAGCCGGTTACGCTCCGGAAATGGCCTACTTCGAGTGCCTGCACGAAGTGAAGCTGATCGTCGACCTGATCTACGAAGGCGGCATCGCCAACATGAACTACTCCATCTCCAACACTGCAGAGTGGGGTGAGTACGTGACTGGTCCGCGCATCGTGACGCCGGAAACCAAGGCGGAAATGAAGCGCGTCCTGACAGACATCCAGACCGGCAAGTTCACGTCCGATTGGATGCAGGAATACCGTGCAGGCGCTGCCAAGTTCAAGGCAACCCGCCGCCTGAACGACGCACACCAGATCGAGGAAGTTGGCGAAAAGCTCCGCGGCATGATGCCGTGGATCAAGTCCAACGCGCTCGTCGACAAGACCAAGAACTAACAAGGTTCGCCCCATTGACCCGAAACGAGACCCCGCTGGCAACAGCGGGGTTTCTTTTTACCGGTTCCTGCTGGTCGTCAAATAGATATCCGGGCGCAGGCGTTATAAATAAGCGGCCCTCGACCACCCACGCCCTGCCGCCCCAAAGATGCCGCATTGCCTCCGCAAATTTCACAGGTATCGTAAACGGGACCAAAGCGTTGAATTCCCTATTTGATAAAAGTTTTTTTATCGCGGCTAACCGGATTGCAAGACCCTATCCCGTAACGTAATCACTATCCTTTGTGAGATTGAGGGACCGGTTCCGGAGACTGCCTTGATGGATCTATCGACACTCTTTTCGGCAAATGTGCTTCTGCTGTCGATTTTTGCCATCTGCTTCCTGGCCATTTCCCTGCAGACCAGTCCGCGTGCTCACTGGTTGAGCTGGGCCGCTGCAAATACCCTGTTGGCGTCGTCTCTGGTCTGCTTTGCGCTCAGCAGCATGCTGCCGACCCTGGTCGCCTATCTGCTCCCCAACACCCTGTTGCTGCTCGGTTTTGGCTGTCACTGGCACGCGGCACGCCTTCTGGCGGATATGCCGAGCAAGCTCAGCAATGTTGTCGCGCCCGCCTTTGCCTACGGCATCGTCGCAGGCTGCGCGTATCTGCTTTCCAACTACGCCCTTGCGTACATGGCCTCCAACGTGGTGTTCACGCTGCTGTCCGTGGCAACCATAACCGTCTACGCTTCAAGGCCCTTCCGGGGTCTGATTTCCAATATCGGCCTCATCCTGGCGTTCTTCTTTCTGGCTGCCGAAGGTGTGCTGCGCACAGTGCACGGACTTGTTTCCGGCGGCCCGCAAGGGCCCGGCATGATCGACGACCTGATTGTCGATATTCACCTGATGTGCGCGCTCGTCTTCGTCAGTCTGACCGGCGCTTTCTCCCTTGCGCTGTCGTTCGAGCTCGTGGCGAACCGGAACCGGGAAGCGGCACGGCGCGATCCCCTGACCGGCGCCTTCAACCGCAGGGAGTTTCAGACACGTCTGGAAAGCCTCCTGCAGGAAACGCAGAAGGACGACTTCGGCCTGGTCCACTTCGACCTCGATCACTTCAAGCAGGTGAACGACAGGTTCGGACACGTTGCAGGCGACGAAGCGCTTGTGAAGGTCTGTTCGGAAGTGAAGGCGCATCTGCGCCAGAACGACTGCTTTGCCCGCCTCGGCGGCGAGGAATTCGCGGTGCTTCTGCCGTCCATCTCGCGCGAGAACGCCTTCCGGGTTGCCGATCGCCTGCGCGAGCGCATTTCCGACCTGCGGTTCGAATTCGCACCGCAGGACTTCAACCTGACGGCGTCGGCAGGTGTCTATCACGGCGACGGCAGCCAGCTGCCGTCAGCCGAATTGCTCAAGACAGTCGATGAGAGCCTCTACCTGTCCAAACGGACCGGACGCAATCGGGTGTCAGTTGTCGAGAAGGTTTCCGGTGCAATACCAGCCGAACCTTTGCGGGCCGCTCAGGAATAGGCTTCGATCAGCCGCGTCACTTCCTTGTCCCGCGCTGCCTCGCTCGCCCCACCCATGACGACGACGATCAGTCGCTTGCCGCCCCGGTTGGCGGTCGCGACCAGATTGTAGCCGGACATGCGGATATAGCCCGTCTTCAGGCCATCCACACCGGCAACCTTGCCGACCAGGTTGTTGGTGGCCCGGAAGGTGCGGCCGTTGTAGTCGAACGACTTGGCCCGGTAATAGCTGCCGTATTGCGGGAACCGCCGCTTCAGGGCGAGACCAAGCACTGCCATGTCACGCGCCGACGAAACCTGCGCGGGATCGGGCAGGCCCGTGGCATTGACGAAACGGGTACGCGACAGGCCAAGAGCCCGCGCCTGGGACGTCATCTGCCGGGCGAAGGCCGCTTCGCTTCCGGCCAGATTTTCGGCAACGGCGATGGCGACGTCATTGGCCGACTTGACCGCAAGCGCCCTTGCCGCCTGCTCGACCGTGATGGTCGACCCTGCCTTGATGCCGATCTTTGCCGGCGGCTGCGATGCTGCCTTGGCCGAAACACTCAAGGGGGTGGAAAGCGTGTAACGCCCTTGCGAAACCGCATCAAAGAGCAGGTAGAGCGTCATCATCTTGCTCAGCGAAGCGGGATACCGCGCTGCATCCGCATCGACCGCATAAAGCTCTTCGCCGGTCGACGCATTCAGCACCAGCGCGGAGAACCCGCGCTCGACCGCCGTTTCCGGCGCATAGGCAACGGCAGGAAGAGGCGCCGTCTGAACGGCAGGCGCTGCACTTGTAACGGGCGTCGGGGCTGGCCCCTGCCCCGTCTGACAGGCGGCCAGAAACCCGGCCAGAACGAAGATCGAAGCCTTCTTCAAAAGGACAGACGCACGCATTCCCGCTCTCTTAAACTCGCGTTTCGGCCGGATACCTCAAGCCTTCAGGCGGTATCCGGTCTTGAAAATCCAATGTATGACGGCCAGTGAACCGCCGAGGAAGATCATCGTTGCCAGCAGCGACAGCCAAAGGCTGACGTCCGCCTGACCATAGAAGCTCCAGCGGAACCCGGAAATCAGGTAGACCACCGGGTTGATCAGCGTGATCTTCTGCCAGATATCCGGCAACATGTTGATGGAATAGAAGCTGCCGCCCAGAAAAGCCAGAGGCGTGACAATCAACAGCGGTACAAACTGCAGTTTTTCGAAATTGTCGGCCCAGATGCCTATGATGAAGCCGAGCAGGGCGAATGTAACGGCCGTCAAGAGGAAGAACGCGGCCATCCAGACCGGGTGCTGGATTTCCAGCGGAACGAAGAAACTCGCCGTGATCAGGATGATCAATCCGACCAGGATCGACTTCGTAGCCGCCGCCCCGACATAGGCAACGGTGATTTCCAGGAACGACACGGGCGCCGACAGCACCTCGAAGATCGTGCCCGTAAACCGCGGGAAATAGATGCCAAAAGAGGCGTTGGAGAGGCTCTGTGTCATCAGGGACAGCATGATCAGCCCGGGCACGATGAAGGCGCCGTAGCTGACACCGTCCACCTCGGAGATCCGAGAGCCGATGGCTGCCCCGAAGACAACGAAATAAAGCACCGTGGAAATCACCGGCGAGATGATGCTCTGCATGATCGTGCGGCGGGTGCGGGCCATTTCGGCCAGGTAGATGACTTTGATCGCTTCGAAATTCATGTGCCCTGCTGCCCCGAAATCAGAATGAGTTCCATTCGGGGCAACGTGCGCCCCGGGATCGAGCCGGATGGAGACCGGCCAATGGTCTTGAAGCCCATGCGGGCATAGAAAGGTTCTGCAAAAGGATCCGCGTCGAGACCGATCCTCACCAGACCAAGGCTCCGCGCTCTTTCATAAAGCGCATCGAACAGCGCCCGGCCGACGCGGCGTCCCTGCCAGGCAGGGTCGACAAAACAGCTCTCCAGTTCCCCTGTTTCGCCGTCGTCTTCCATGGACAGCCGGATACAGCCGACCGGCTCACCGCCTGCGTCCTGCGCCAGCCAGAAATCGTGCTCCTCGATCCAGCTTTCGCGAACCTTGAGTTCTTCGGCGCACATGGCCATGAAAGCATCGTCATAGCCGTTCGACTGCTTGGAGCGCATGCACAGGTCCGTCAGTGCCGTGCAGTCGTCCAGTGTCGCCTTGCGAATGGTGAAACCGGTGTCCATCGCCGCCTCATCCCTGACTGACCAGACCGACGAAGATATCCTCGAGCGACGACTGATCCGTCTGCAGATCGTGAAAACGCACGCCGGCCTGGGAGAGATCGGTCAGAAGCGATGTGATGCCAGTCCGGTCAGCCTGGGTATCGTAGGTATAGACCAGGCTGCGGCCGTCATCCTCGAGCTTCAGATCGTAGCGGGCAAGACTGCCGGGGATCTCGACGAGCGGCTCCGTCAAGCTGAGCGACAGCAACTTGCGCCCGAGCTTGCGCATGAGCTCTGCCTTCTCTTCCACGAGAATGATCTCACCCTTGTTGATCACCCCGACACGATCGGCCATTTCCTCGGCCTCCTCGATATAGTGGGTGGTCAGGATGATGGTGACGCCCTTCTGCTTCAGCTCCCCAACGATGCGCCACATGTCGTGCCTGAGTTCCACATCCACGCCGGCTGTCGGCTCGTCCAGGAACAGGATCTTCGGTTCATGCGCCAGCGCCTTGGCGACCAGCAGGCGGCGCTTCATGCCCCCGGACAGGGCCATGATGGGGTTGTTGCGCTTTTCCCAGAGCGTCAGGTCCTTGAGAATGCTCTCGATCCGTGCCGGATCGGGTTTCATGCCGAACAGGCCGCGGCTGAAGGCGACCGTATCACCGACCATTTCGAAGGGAGCCGTGGGCATCTCCTGAGGCACCAGACCGATCATCTGCCGGGCAGCGCGGTACTCGCTCAAGGCGTCATGGCCGCACACGTGAATACTGCCGGAGGTCGGCCGCACCAGGCCGCAAATCGTGCTGATCAATGTCGTCTTGCCGGCGCCATTCGGCCCGAGCAACGCAAACACCTCTCCTTGCTGGATATCCAGAGACACGGATTTGAGAGCCTGGAAGCCACCGTCATAGGTTTTTTCCAGGTCGCGTACGGAAAGTATCGGGGCCATCGTTTCAACCGGTTCGGAATTGGGGATTTGACCAGACGGCCAAACTGGCGTGCACACTTGCATGTGGGCGGACCGTCCGCAAGATGCAACCCTTTGGCCGTAAGCCACCGTCCGGTCGGAGCCTATCCGATGGCGGGATCACTGTTTCGTCTTTCGAAACACTGCGTCTGCAGAGCCAAGACTAGGTTTTGCCCTGCGAGCCGCTATCTTTCCCTCAAAGTCAATCCGCATCAGGAACCAAGTCATGTCCATCCGCCCCGTAACCCACATCGGCAGCACACAATCAACCATGGAAGGCGCCGGCGTCCGGCTGGAGCGAGCTTTCGGATTTCAGGACCCGGAAATGCTGGATCCGTTCCTGCTGCTGGACGATTTCCGCAACGAACGTCCCGAGGACTATCTGAAGGGCTTTCCCTGGCATCCCCATCGCGGCATCGAAACCATTACCTACGTGCTGGCCGGCACCGTTGAACACGGCGACAGCCTGGGCAACAGCGGCAACCTGGGTGCGGGCGACGTCCAGTGGATGACAGCCGGGCGCGGGATCATGCATCAGGAGATGCCAAAGGGCGACGCCAATGGCCGCATGCACGGTTTCCAGCTCTGGGCCAACCTGCCGTCCTCGCTGAAGATGACCGCTCCGCGCTACCAGGATGTCGCCTCAAAAGAGATCCCGGTTGTGACCGATGACGACGGCACTTCCGCACGGATCATCTGTGGCGAGTTCTGGGGCAAGCGCGGCCCGGTCGACGGCATCGCCGCCGATCCGCAGTATCTCGACATCCATGTGCCGGCTGGTCACAAGAAACGCTTCAAGGTCGACACCTACAAGCAGACCTTTGCCTACATTTTCGATGGCTCCGGCACGTTCGAAGGAGCATCCGACCCGTTCGGGGTTCTGACGGAAAAGGAATTCGGTGGCGAGGAACTGAAGATCCGTGACGAGACCGGCAACCGTTCTCTGGTGATCTTCGGCTCCGGCGACGAGATCGTCGTTCACGCAGGCGAGGAAGGCATCCGTTTCCTTCTGGTTTCCGGCGCACCGATCAAGGAACCCGTGGCCTGGCACGGCCCCATCGTGATGAACACCCGTCAGGAGCTGATCCAGGCGGTAACCGAACTGCAGAACGGCACATTTATCCGGTAGGGCTGAAAAGAACCTGCTGCCTTGTAACTTTCACAAAGTCTGGCTAGGGCTGTCCGGGATACAATCGATCTGGACAGCCCATGCCATTGAAACTCCGCCCGGCCACAAAGGCCGACGCCCCAGCCCTCACCGATATCCTCCATCGCGCCAAGGCCTCCTGGGGCTATCCGGAGGAAAAAATGGCAGAGTTTCGCGACTACTGGCGAATTTCCGAGGCCACCATCCAGTCCCTGACGCTCACCGTTGCAGAGCGGGACGGTCAGCCCATAGCCTTTTCCGGGCTCTCTCCCCAAAGCGAAGATACCCTGCTTGTCGATTTTCTGTTCGTTGCCCCTGAAGCCCAGCGTCAGGGCATTGGCGACCTTCTGCTGAAGCGCGCGGAGGATCATGCTCACCGGCAGGGATTGAGCCGGCTTTATCTGGAAAGCGACGCCAACGCGGGCCCCTTTTACGAAAAACGCGGGTTTCGGACGATGGCGACGCGACCAAGCGAGATGTCGCCCGGCAAGGAAATCCCCCTGATGGAAAAACCGCTGGCACCTGCGGTCTACCGGGTGGAAGCGCTGAACATCGAGGTTTCGGACGAACCCTGGGCTTTTGAAACGAAGCATGCAGACGCGATCGATGCGTATTTCGAGGAAGCCAGGAAGCGCATTCCCATGCTTTGGAATGGCCGAACCATGAAGTTGACCGGGTTCGAGTTCAAGGATGGCACCTTTAACGGCACCTGCGCGGAATGTTCCTTTGCCGCTTTCCTGGCGTGGCGCGACTGGGGTGCGCCCGATGCAAGCTCGTTCAATCTCTTCGGCTCCGCCATCCTGAGGTCCGCCGAGGGCGCATTGCTTTATGGTGTCATGTCCCGAAAGACCGCAACAGCGGGCATGATCTACCCTCCCGGTGGCAATCTCGACCCGACCGACCTGACCGAAGATGGCAAGGTCGACGTTGTCGGGGCGATCTACCGGGAACTTGAAGAGGAAACAGGCCTCAAACGAGACGACGTCAAGCCTGCCGGGCTGCTGGTGACATTCGACGGCTGGCGAATTTCCATCGGCCAGCTGATGGATGTCCCCCGCCCCGCGGAAGAGTTGCGCACGGAGATCCTGCGTTTTTCAGAGGCGTCAGAAGAACAGGAGCTTGCCGATATGCGCATTATTCGCACGCGCGCGGACCTTGAGGACAGCGCCATCGTGCCTTACGCCCGTTCGCTCGGCAAATATCTGCTGCCATGAAGAGCACTCGGCGAGACGGCCGGGAACGGCAATATTTTGTTCACCAAGAATGCGCACTAAGCACTGGCAGGACTTGCCTGAAAATGCAAAAGTCCGCTCACCTTTGAAGCCGGCACCGTGGTTTGCACGGGCCGTCCGATGCGGACAGGTTGGTTGTTTTACAACGTTTGAGCCCCTCGCCTGACTTCGTTTGAAGGTCGGCAGGCGGCGACAGGGAGAAGAGAAGTATGAGCCGCCGCTACGCGATCCTGGATGTCTTCACGAACACGAGCCTTGCCGGGAACCCCCTGGCGGTGGTTCTGGACTCCGAGGGGCTGAGCGACGAGCAGATGCAGAAGATCGCCGGTGAGTTCAATCTTTCCGAAACGGTCTTCGTCTTCCCGCCGGAAAAGCCCGGGCATTCCGCCACCATGCGGATCTTCACACCCAAGATGGAATTGCCGTTCGCCGGGCACCCGACCGTCGGTACGGCCATCCTTCTGGCAACGGAACGCTTCGGCGATATTTCGGGCGAGCAGGATGCCGTTGTTGTTCTGAAGCAGCAGATCGGCACCGTGCGCTGCGCGGTTATCCTGCGCGAGCACGCAGCCGCCTTTGCCGAGTTCGACGTTCCCAGCCTGCCCGAGCCCGCCGGACCGACCCACAACGTCGAGCTGATCGCAGCCGCGCTCAACCTGGAGCCGAGTGACATCGGGTTCGAGAACCACGGCCCCTCCCGCTTCCGCGTAGGCCCTCCCTTCACCTTCGTGCCGGTGCGCGATCTGGATGCCTTGGCGCGCGCCAAACCGGTGCCGGCCATGTGGAACGCGGGCTTCGGCAAGAACGGCAATACGGACGCTTATGTCTATTGCCGCGAAACCCGCTCCCACGACAGCGCTTTCCACGCCCGCCTGTTTGCGCCCGACATGGGTATTCCAGAAGATCCCGCGACAGGTTCTGCCGCGGCGGCATTCGCAGGTGTGGTCGACTATTACGACGACCTTCCCAACGGCACCCACCATATCCGCATCGAACAGGGTTTCGAGATGGGACGCCCGTCCCTGATCGACCTGGAAATCGACATCGAGGGCGGCAAGATGCATGCGGTCAGGATCGGCGGTCAGGCGACGCTTGTCGCTCGGGGCGAACTGTTCCTCTAATCAAATCAGACGCTGCCCGGACGGTCAGAAGGCCGCCTGGGCAGGTTCGTTCGCCTTGTCGGCGCGCGGCGGCAGACCGAAATGCCGGGCGTACTCTCGGCTGAACTGGGTCGCGCTTTCGTAACCCACCTGGAACGCCGCGCGCGAGACGGACAGTTTTTCCGCCTGCAGCAGCCGGCGCGCCTCCATCAGCCGCAACTGCTTTTGAAACTGCAGCGGACTGGTGCCGGTAATATCCTTGAAGTGCGCATGGAAGGCTGACACGCTCATGCCTGCCTCGCCGGCAAGATCGTCCACCCGCAAGGACGCCGCAATGTCCCGGCGTATGCCGGCAATGACCTTGGCGATGCGGGCCGCGTGACTGTCCTGCTCTGAAATCTGACGCAGGATAGCGCCATGTTCGGCGGTCAGCAGCCAGTAGTGGATCTCTCGCAAGATCAACGGCAGCAACACCTTGCCGGCCTCCGGCATCTCCGCAAGCTCGAACAGGCGCCGTATCGCATCGACGATCGCCGCATCTGCCCTGCCGCTTGCAACGGCGCGTGCAGCCATAGATGTTTTACCCGGCCGATCCAGCTCCGGAGCAAGTTCGCGGATCAGTGCCATGTCCAGTGGAATGGCGAGCGCGACATAGGGCTCGGCCTGGCTCGCACGCACGACCCGTGCCTGCGCGGGCAGATCCAGCCCGACAATCAGTGACTGCATGGCACCGAACCGGACGGTGTTCGATCCGAGATATGTCTGCTTCTCCCCTTGGAGAACCAGGCAAAAAATCGGTTGGTAGACGATCGGATAGATCAGGGTTGGCCGGCGTTGACGCACCAGCGTCATGCCACCAGCACCAACAGGAAAAGGATCGCCACCTGCGCCATGATCATCAGCAAATGCAACAACTTTCCGGATAAGCTCGTCTGCCTGCATGGTTCCCTCCGTCAAGAACCCAGCGATACGCCCGCCGGTTGGTGATGGCAAGCATGCAGGTTGCCTGATTTGTAGGATCAGGCAAGTCTTCTGGAGAAACCGGCACACAATACGTCTCGCTACGGACTATCTCATGGTCATCGACATCACGCCCCACAACACTGGAGCCAATAACATGACCACCTCCCCCAAGATCGCCCTTATCACCGGCGGCAGTCGCGGCCTTGGCCGCAACACTGTTCTTCATCTTGCCAAGAACGGTGTCGACACGGTCCTGACATACAGGACCAGCAAGGAAGAAGCCGCACAGGTCGTTGCCGAAGTGGAAGCGCTGGGTGCCAGGGCTGTTGCCCTGCAGCTTGATACTGCAGACACGTCCGGCTTCCCCGCATTCACGGACGCATTGAAAACCGTGCTACAGCAGACCTGGCAGCGTGACAGTTTCGATTTCCTGGTCAACAACGCCGGCACGGGCATTCACAAGCCCTTCGCCGAGACGACTGAGACCGATTTCGACCAGTTGATGAATGTTCACGTGAAGGGAGTCTTTTTCCTGACGCAGCAACTGCTGCCGCTGATCGCAGATGGCGGCCGCATTCTGAACGTATCGTCCGGCCTTGCCCGGTTCTCCCTGCCCGGCTACGCGGCATACGCGACCATGAAAGGCGCGATTGAAGTTCTGACCCGCTATCTGGCCAAGGAACTGGGATCTCGACACATCGCCGTCAACACGCTGGCGCCTGGTGCCATCGAAACGGATTTCGGTGGCGGTGCCGTGCGTGACAATCCGGAAATCAACAAGGTGGTCGCCTCCATGACAGCCATGGGCCGTGCCGGCCTTCCGGATGACATCGGCGGAGCCATCACCGCGCTTTTGAGCGGCAATACCGGCTGGATGACCGGCCAGCGCATTGAAGTCTCGGGCGGTCAGAACCTCTGACACCCCAAGTCAGCAGTGTGCCGCGGCGGCCGGATCCCGGCCGCCGCTTGCATTGGCCTATTCGGCAGCTTCCATCAGGCGTGCAGGTGCCGTCATGGCCCAGCTCGGCACTGCTTCCAGCCGCTGATACCAGGCAATGATGTTGGCATGGCCTTCCAGCGGCATACGCGACTGCGGGTTCAACGCCAACGCCGACAAGGCACCGACCGCAAAATCGGTTACGGTCACCGTGTCCCCAAGCATGTAGTCCCGCCCTTCCAGGTGGGCGTCGAGAACTGCAGCGAAGCGATGGAAGTTTTCGCTTGCCGCTTCAATCCTGGCTTCGTCCGGTTCACCCAGACCGAAAAGCGGCTTGACCATCGTTTCCCAGGCAATATCCCTTGCGGCCTGGTTGTAATGCTGCACCTCCCAGGACATCCAGCGCAGGATCTCAAAGCGCAATTTGGCGTCCGTCGGGCAAAACGCTTCGGCTCCTGCCCGGTCACTCAGGTAGATCATGGTCGGGTTGGCTTCCCACAGGTTCATGTCACCCACCACGAGCGTCGGAACCTTCAAGTTGGGATTGGCGGCCTTCAGGTCGTCCCGGTGATGCTCACCCGCCATCATGTTCAACCTGTGGACCTCGACTTCATCGAACAGTCCAAGATGATGCAGCACCGCCTCGACACGGCGGCAGTTGGGCGAAATATCTGCTGTGAACAGTTTCATGTCCGTCTCTCCACATTCGTAAGTCCGGTCATCAGCCCCAGGTTCGGCCGGAAACCTGTGCTGCACGACCATGGGAAAATTGAGCCGGTGTCGCGCGTCACTCATTTACTCAACCACTTAGTTGACTATAATGAAGTCAGATGATAGTCAACCAAAAGGTTCACTTTATGAATGCAGCTGAAATGCCTCAACTCGATGCCACCTTCGCCGCCCTCAGCGACGGCACGCGCCGTGCGATCGTAGCCAGGCTTGCCGACGGCGAGACATCGCTTTCGGACCTCGCCGAACCGTTCGACATGTCGTTGACAGCGGTTTCCAAACACCTGCGGGTGCTCTCGGATGCCGGGCTGGTGGATATCGAAAAACGCGGGCGTACCCGCCATTGCCGGCTGCGCGGTGCACCAATCAAGGAAGCCGTGGACTGGCTGAGCAAATATGAAGCGTTCTGGATCGACCGTTTCGATGCTCTTGCCCGTCACCTCGCCAAGGACAGCGAAAAATGACCGTACAACAGCAACCCCAAGCGTTCCTGAAATCCAATCCCGGCCAGGAGCCGGTGCTCGTGGAAGGCCTGTTCCGGGCCGACCCGAGGCGGGTCTTCCGCGCCTTTACCGAACCCGATGAGGTTCGATGCTGGTTCGTACCCAAGTCCGGTGCGCTGGTTTCGGCGGAGATCGATCTTCAGGTTGGTGGGCGCTGGTGTTTCGTCATTGAGAAAACCGCGGAAAAGCAGATCCACTTTGAAGGCGAATATCTGGCCATCGAAGCGCCGAACCGTCTTGAGTTTTCCTGGCGCCATGTTCAGGAATATGCCGACGGCACACGGGAAGCGACAGACACTTCAAGAGTATCCGTTACCTTTACCGAAGTCGGCAAGGCGACGGAGGTCAAGTTACGTCACGAGGCCATCAAGACCGAAGATGCACGCCGCGGTGTCGGCGGCGGCTGGAACGGCTGCTTTGGCCGACTGGCTGATCTCGTCGCCCCCAGGAACGGATAAGAGGCAGGACACCAACGCTAGCCCCGGCGCCGGCCGTTGCCGGTTGCCGGCTGCCTGCTTCTCCGAAGCACATGGACTGCTGTTTGGCCAACGGCAGCGTTTCGGCGCAATCCTGCTGAAGCGCCGCGCAGATCGTCGCTTCTGGAGCGCCATTTCCTCGCTTCCGAATGAGGATCAAACGCTTAAACGCGCATTGCCATTGAATAGTAATAAATCACAATACTCTACCTGCTTGCAGCGAGCCATCACTGTGTCATTTACTCGTGCTCGAATTAAATAGATTCATCACATCGCAACCTTTTAAAATATTGATTTAAAACACATAAATGACAAAAATATTTACTTTACTTGATGAAGTTAACCAGATGTTTGCCCATTTAATTTGCATTTGATTAAAGGCTCTTGGCGTATCCAAGTTCCGCAGAGGAACTAATGAAAACAAGTTTACTGTCAAAAATTACAGTAACGCGCAAGTAAACAGGGAAACGCCATGAAAACCTTACTGAGCCTCCTGGCTGGGGCACTGATGATCAGCTCTGCCGTTCAGGCTGCCAACCTTCCGGCACCAACAGGTGATGTCGTCCTCGTTGTGACCGGAAACATCAAGAACACCAACAAAGGTGACAGCGCTGAATTTGACATGGAGATGCTGGAAGGCCTTACAGAAATCTCCAAGACGCTCGAGACACCCTGGACTGAAGGCACCACTGCCTTTTCCGGCCCTCAGCTGCGCGCAGTGCTGGAGGAAGTTGGCGCACGCGGTTCCAAACTGATCGTCAAGGCTCTCAACGACTACAGTGCAGAAGTGCCGGTAGAAGATGCCGAGGACTTCGACACGATGCTGGCGACCAAAATGAACGGCGACTACATGTCCGTTCGCGACAAGGGCCCCCTGTTCCTGGTCTACCCTTTCGACACGAACCCGGAACTCTTCAACGAGAAATACTTTTCCCGTTCGGTCTGGCAAATCCGTGAAGTTGAAGTGGTAGAGTGAAAAATCAGCTCGAAATAGGCGGCAAGGCCGTTGAACAGGCTGCAAGGGCGACGAAATCCGTTCTCGTCGTCCAGATCTTTCTTGTCTGTACGGTCCTTGCCATCTTTTCAATGCTGGTCAAACGCGAAGGCCAGTTGCATGACGCTATCCGTGAAGACGCAATCTGGGCTGTCTATCAGCTCGACCGCGAAACACGTGCCGTCTACGAGCTGATACAACACGTCAAATATCGTATCGGCGAGGCAGGTGTCGAAGCGGCGCAGGAAGCCGTAGCACCGCGAGATCTCGTAACGCGTTACGACATCCTCTATTCGCGTCTCTCGGTCCTCGCCAACTCCAAATACAACGTCTTCTTCGAGCAAAGTCCGAACTTCAGATCCAGGATCACGACCATTCAGACCAAGATCCTGGCCATCGAACCTGTCTTCAACGAAATCGCAGCGAAAAAGAATTACGTCGACATCGACTTTGCGCCTGTCGAAGAAACGCTCGAAAAAATTCGTAGCGCCACGAACGAATTTCTTGTCCGCACGAACGCGACGATTTCAGAAGCACGCGCCGAAGCCCGCAACGACGTCTTCCATGTACAGATGCTGGCCTTCCTCTTCATGTTCGCGATTGTCGTCGCCGCACTCTTTCTCGCCCTGCATATGCTTCTGCAGGTCCGCATCGTGAAACAGACGCGAGAAGGGATGACCAGGGCCGCAGCCGAATTCGAAAAGGCCTATGAAGCAGCAGAAGCCGGCAACAAGGCCAAGTCGGAGTTTCTGGCCACGATCGGACACGAAATCCGCACCCCGCTGAACGGCATTCTCGGCATGGCCGAACTTCTGGCACAAAAGCAGCTTCCGGAAGAAGAAACCGGTTACGTCCGCACCATCACGAGTTCCGGCAATACGCTGCTGGAGATGATCAACGAGATCCTCGATTTTGCGAAGATCGAATACGGATCCCTTGAGACCGAACAGATTGTCTTCCGGCTCGACGAACTGGTGCAAGAGGCGGCAGCTGTCGTGGAAGGCAAGGCGCTCGAGCAGAATGACGAGCTCAAGCTAAACATCGACCCGACACTTGAAAAAGCTTTCATCAAGAGCGACCCCACCCGGCTGAAGCGCGTCCTGCTCAACCTGCTGTCCAATGCCGTGAAATTCACCGAAAACGGCTCAATCCACGTCGATGTGGTTGCCGGAAAAGTTGTCGCCGAGACCCTGGAACTGAAGATCAGCGTCAAGGATTCCGGTATCGGCATTGCCGAAGAGGCACAAAAGCAGCTCTTTACCGCATTCCACCAGGTCGATTCCTCGATCAGCCGGCGCTTTGGCGGCACGGGCCTCGGCCTTGCCATCTGCAAACAGATCGTCGAGGCGATGGGTGGATCGATAGGTGTGTTCAGTATTCCTGGCGAAGGCGCGACCTTCAGCTTCACCTTGCCGGTTCAACTGGCACATGCCCCTGCTGCG
This sequence comes from Labrenzia sp. R5_0, assembly GCF_017743835.1. Lineage (NCBI taxonomy): Bacteria > Pseudomonadati > Pseudomonadota > Alphaproteobacteria > Hyphomicrobiales > Stappiaceae > Labrenzia > Labrenzia sp. R5_0. Next base: position 597,340 of record NZ_JAGHRK010000002.1, read on the forward strand.
AATCTCACCGGTTTGGATAGCGGTTCGACCCCAACTGCATTGATCCCCCGTCTGCGTATCCTGCTCGTGGAAGACAACGTCATAAACCAGCGTGTCGCAACGAAGTTGCTGGAGAGACTGGGTCAGGAAGTTATCGTTGCCAGCGACGGCAGAGAGGCGATCAAACATGTGCAGGACGCCACTTTCGATCTCGTACTGATGGACGTGCAGATGCCTGATCTCGACGGGATCGCGGCAACACGGCTGATACGGAACATCGGCGCTCCATTCGACAAGCTGCCCATCGTTGCAATGACGGCAAATGCTTCCGACCGGCACCGCCAGGACTGCCTGGACGCGGGCATGAATGCCTTCGAGTCCAAGCCCGTCACCTTCCAGAGGCTTGCGACCATCCTGCGTGAATATGGTCCTTCGGACACTTCAGCAGAAGGCACCACCGACCTGCCGACATCCCCAGGTTCTCCGGAACCGACGGAACCAGTGCATGCGGCTCAATCCGACGCAGCGACACCAAACGCCAACGTGGTTCGCCTTGCCGGAGAAGAGAAAGGGGATGCCAGACGAGCTGAACTGCGGGAGGAACTTGGCGAGGAGGTCTTCCATTCTCTGGTGAATGCCTTCTTTGAAAATGCCGACACTCTCGTTGTGCAAGTCACCGAGGCAGCAAGCTCGGGTGATGGGGAAAGCTACGACCGGCTGCTGCACACACTGAAAGGTGCGGCGGACAATCTCGGATTTACGACCCTCTCAAAAACTGCGGACGCACTTCGCACCAGCATCGAAACCTCCAACCAGGTGACACTCCTGACGGTGGAGCTGGAAAAAGCAAAAAACAAATACCGGAAGATTGCGATATGACCGACACACCGCTTGCCGACACCGATTTCCGCATCCTGCTGGTCGAAGACGATCCCACCAACCGCATGATCATGGAACGGCTTGTGGAGCGCATCCCCGGATGCCACGCAGTCAGCTTTTCCCATCCCATCGACCTGATCGCGGCGCTCGACATGGTCGAATTCGATGTGGCGATCGTCGACTATCAATTGCCGGGCCTCAACGGCATCGAGCTCATCAAGGAAATTCATCAGCACCCCGCCCATACTGACAAGCCGATGGTGATCGTCACGGCAGACAAGGACCGGGACACGCGCATCGAGGCCCTGACCTCCGGTGCTGTCGATTTTCTGAACAAGCCGCTCGAGGTGGTGGAATTCAAGGCCCGTGTCCGGAACCTGACCAAGCTGGCCGAAGCGCAGCGCAAACTCGCCACCCGGGCGGAATGGCTGAAAGAGGAAGTCGACAGGGCAACGACCGAACTCAGGAAGCGCGGCGAGGAAATCGTTCACCGGCTGATCCTTGCTTCCGAATACAAGGACCTCGACACGGCCATGCATACCCTTCGCATGGCGAACTTCTGCGAGTTGATTGCCGAAGAACTCGGCATGAGCATGGAGTTCCGGCGAGACCTCAAGATGGCCGCACCGATGCACGACATCGGCAAGGTTGGCATTCCGGACCGTATCATGCTGAAACGCGGCCCCCTCACCCCGGAAGAACGCGAAGAAATCAACCGGCACACGGAAATCGGCGCCGGCATCCTCAAGGGTTCCAGCTGCCGGCTGCTGCAGGTCGCGACCCAGATTGCCGCGACACACCACGAACGCTGGGACGGCAGCGGTTACCCCAATGGTCTGCGTGGAGAAGAAATACCTCTTGTCGGCCGGATAGCGGCCGTTGCCGACGTCTTCGACGCGCTGACGACGGAACGCCCCTACAAGTCCGCGTGGACCAACGAACGGGCCTTCAGCTTTCTGGAAGAAAAATCAGGCAGCGACTTCGACCCGGAGTGCATTGCCGCCTTCCTGAGCAAGAAGAAGGAAGTGGAGGAGATCCAGGCCAGATTTGCCGACGAGCCCATTCCCCTGGCCAAAAACGGCTAAGGCGGTCAGTCCGCAAGACGTCTACCACAGACGCCGGCAATCGCCCTGGCTTCCGTGCGATAAACGCGGCGTAACAGGGCCGGCTTTGGGCACAATGCCTTTGCCTCCTCCCTTTGCAGCGGCTCAGATCTTGTTTGCGCAAGCTATCGCCGATCCCTGAAACGCCAGGCCAAGGGGGCTCCAAATGTACAAGCTTCGGAAAAGCTGGTTGCATCATGGTTCATCCTGACTTATGAACAGTCCCCATTAACCGTCAGGTCACGCTTTTGCGCCACGCTTGGCGGACCAGTTGAAAAGACGACCAAAGGCCAAGACAGACCCATGATCGCGGTTCGCGACATTTCTGGATCTTCTCGCAACGCGCTGGCTCAGCGCGGCGGCCTCATTCTACTTGGCGATCTCCTCCTTCTTAGATGCCCCTGAGCGTCGGCTGCTTCGCTTGTCTTTAGGCGGAACGGGCACTTAGGGGAGAGTTTTCAAAAAACCGCATCACGACCATCGGATCGCGCCACGCCTTTCCTTACCCGAGCGACCTAAGGCCCGATCCAAGCCAGGGACGAAACGACATGACTGCCACTTCCGAGAAGGACCAGGTCCGGATCTTCGACACCACATTGCGCGACGGCGAACAATCGCCCGGCGCCTCCATGACGTTGGAAGAAAAGCTGCAGATCGCGGAAATTCTCGATGACATGGGTGTCGACATCATCGAAGCCGGTTTCCCGATTGCCTCGAACGGCGATTTTGAAGCCGTCAGCGAAATTGCCAAGCGCTCGAAAAACTCGGTCATTGCCGGTCTGGCCCGCGCCATCCACGCTGATATCGACCGCTGCGGCGAAGCCGTGAAACACGCCGGCAAGGGCCGCATCCACACCTTCGTTTCCACTTCGCCGATCCATCTGAAATTCCAGATGAACAAGACCGAAGAACAGGTGCTGGAAATCATCACCGACACGGTGACACGGTCGCGCAACCTGATCGACGATGTCGAATGGTCCGCAATGGACGCAACGCGCACGCCGATCGAATACCTGTGCCGCTGCGTGGAAGCCGCAATCAAGTGCGGTGCCACCACCATCAACCTGCCGGATACGGTCGGCTACGCCACCCCGGACGAATACAAGTCCATGTTCGAGCAGATCCGTGAGCGCGTGCCGAATGCCGACCAGGCGATCTTCTCGGTCCACTGCCACAACGACCTGGGCCTGGCCGTTGCCAACTCGCTGGCCGGTGTCGCCGGCGGTGCCCGCCAGATCGAATGCACCATCAACGGCCTGGGCGAACGCGCCGGCAATGCTGCCCTGGAAGAGATCGTCATGGCGATCCGCACCCGCAGCGACGTCCTGCCCTACATGACCCAGATCGACCCGAAATTCATGGTTCGCGCTTCCAAGATGGTGGCGGGCGCCTCCGGGTTCGCGGTTCAGTACAACAAGGCCATCGTCGGCAAGAACGCCTTTGCCCACGAGAGCGGCATCCACCAGGACGGCATGCTGAAAAACGCCGAAACCTATGAAATCATGCGCCCGGAAGACGTTGGCGTGAAAGCCACCTCGCTGGTCATGGGCAAGCATTCCGGCCGCCACGCCTTCCGCGACAAGCTGAAAGAACTGGGCTTCGAATTGGGCGACAATGCCCTGCAGGATGCTTTCCGCCGTTTCAAGGACCTCGCCGACCGCAAGAAACACGTCTACGACGAGGACATCGAAGCCCTGGTCGAGGACGAAATCAGCATCCTGGGCGAAAGCACCAAGGTGATTGCGCTGACGGTAATTGCCGGTACGGGTGGCCCGCAGAAGGCGATCCTGACCATGGACGTCAACGGCCAGCACGTCACCAAGGAAGCCACGGGCGACGGTCCTGTCGACGCCACGTTCAACGCCATCAAGGCAATCGTGCCGCATGAAGCCAAACTGTCCCTGTACCAGGTGCATGCGGTGACCGAAGGCACCGATGCACAGGCCGAAGTGTCCGTACGCCTGGAAGCCGGCGGCCGCATTGCCACGGGCAAGGGAGCGGACACCGACACACTGGTTGCTTCCGCCCGCGCCTATGTTTCGGCCATGAACAAGCTGGCCCTGCGCCAGCAGACCGGCAACCCGGGCGCGCTTGCTGCCGTCTAACGCCGGAACCACCAAAAGCTCCGGATCAAGGTGACTGTTGTGTCGCCCGATTTCGGACCTGACACGAAAAGCCTCCTGCACCACCGATTTTCCGGTAAGGTTCAGGAGGCTTTGTTTTGTCGGGGAGGACAAACGGGTGGAAAGCCTTGGCACAGACGGAGAGATGAAGCGCGTGGTGATCGCCGGATGCCCGGGGGCCGGCAAGTCCCGTGCGGCCCGAACCTTGAGCGACCTGACCGGCCTGCCCGTCATTCATCTGGACAGTCATTACTGGCAACCGGGTTGGCAGCGCCCTTCCCCCGAAGTCTGGCGCGCCACCATGAAAGAGCTGATCGCTCGCCCGCGCTGGATCATGGACGGCAACTACGGCAGCACCCTGGACCTTCGCCTGAAAGCAGCTGATACGCTCATCTATCTCGATTTTAAGACGTTTCTCTGTGCGACGAGAGTGCTGAAGCGCTCCATTCTCGGCCGCGGTGGCACCCGCAGCGGCGAATTGCCGGATGGCTGCCTGGAGCGCTTCGACTGGCCGTTTTTCAAGTTCGTTCTGAACTACAGGCGGACGCGGCGGGAACGTGATCTGGAAAGCATCAGGGTGTTCTCCGGAGTGAGCCATGTCTTCATCCGTCCACGCCAGTTGAAGCGATTTCTCGGCTCACTCGAGAGCGGACCGGTTTCCTGAATTCTCCCGTTACCTGCCGGCAAAAAGCCCCTGGAGCCGCCAAAAGGGCCGCAGAAGCGGCCCCTTTTCAATCCGTGTTGTGACGTCAACCCTGCGAAATCCGTTCGGAAAGCTGGCTGTTGGTCATGGCTTCGCCGTCCAGGTTCCAGGTCCCATCCACAGTGTGCACCACGTTTGAATAGATGCGGTCCCGTGGCAAACGACCTTCTGCCGCCGCGGCGATGATGTCTGTTGCTTCCTTGAAGAACCCGACCTGAACGTCCCGCGCAGCCAGGGCAAAACTTGGCGTCTTGCATTCCAGCCAGGCCCCTTCCACCGGCTCGCCGCCGGACAGCGCCCCGTTCTTCGGCAGTGCCTGTATCTGCATGGTCACGTTGGGGGTCATGACCTTGTTGCCGCCAAGCCCGTGCCATTTCAGGAAGGCTTCGGTGATTTTCCTGCCTGCTTTCAAACCGGCATCTTCGCTCATCACGCCCTGGGTGTAACTGAGTGCAAGTGGCATTTCCGTTCCTCTCAATTAAATATAACGTTCGTTATATTTTCTGACGCACTCTATTTATGTAACGATCGTTATGAAGTCAACAAAATATATAACGATCGTTCTTTAATCGAGAGAACCGCATGGCAAAACAACAACTTCGCAAGGCAGAAACCCAAAAAGCCTTGCTCAGCGCATCAAGCAGGGCCTTCCGAAGCGAAGGATATTCCGGGGTTGGTGTCGACGCGATCGCAAAGGCGGCGGGTGCTACTTCGGGTGCATTCTACGCGCACCTGGGATCAAAGGACGGGGCCTTTCACGCCGCGCTGGAACAGGGACTGGACGAAGTAACCACCACCATTCCTGACTACCGGGAACGTTTCGGCGACAAATGGGTCGAGGCATTTGCACGGTATTATCTCGGCACGGCGCATCGGCAGGACCGCGCCTGCGGCTGTGCGATGACCGCACTGTCGCCCGATGTCGCACGGGCCAAGCCTGAGACGCGCAAACTCTATGATGACAAGATGCAGGAAATAGCGTCACTCGTTGCCGAGGGGCTCAAGAAAGGCACCCCGTCTGAACGGCGGAACCGCGCCTGGGTTTTTCTCAGTCTCCTGATAGGAGGACTGACCACGGCACGGGCCATGTCGGATGAGACCCTTGCCGAAACCGTGACAGCGGCCGCCCTGCCCGCCGCCTTGCAGGCTGCCGGCGTTTGATGGCGACCAATCGCACTCAAGCGATCAGCCGCCCGTGCCAGGCTCCAGAGACTGAAGATATTGCCGGCGCGTGATCCGGTAGAACCGGCAATGCAATCCGTGCTTTCGTATTTCCCGCCAGAAACGCAGTCCTGCCTTCTGCATCACCCGCTGCGAAGCCTTATGCTCCGCAACTGCATAGGCAAGCATGTGATCGTTCTGTGTCGTGTCGAAGAACCAGCCGACAAGAGCCCGCGCGATCTCGCTCGCATAGCCCTTCCCCCAGGCTGACCGTTTCAGGCTGTAGCCAAGTTCATAACCTTCCGGGTTCCTTTCGAACGAGAACCCCGCCCGGCCGATAAAGGCTCCCTCAGCCGTCTCCAGTTTCCATTTGGACATCCCGGTGCCCCGGTGATCGCCGACGTAATTCGCGAGCCGCCGGCGCACTTCCTCCGGATCCATGATCGCCGGTCCCGGAGACAGATAGCGATTGACCTCCGGATCTGAATGAAGGTCCTGCAACAATGGGAAGTCATCTTCGGAAAAAGGCAACAGGCGCAGCCTGCCTGTTGTCAGAATGGGTGTGTTCAAATGGGTCACTCTCAAAAAAAGGGACCGTGGCAGACACGGTCCCGACGCATTTCTCGAGGTCCCGTAAGCCCCGAAAATGCCTAAGCACTCATGAGATAGGATTGCATGGACGGGCTCAGGAGCTGAAACACGTCCGCCTGCATGCCTTCAATCACTTTGCTCTCGCGGTGATAGAAACCGTTGCCCTTGACCACTTCTCGCATGGTCCGGTTGTCGGTGCGCACGACAGCGACCAGATGGGAAAAATAGGTGTTTTCGAAGAACCAGTCTGACAAGGCGGCACAAAGGCGCTTGGGCAGATCCGGGTCCTGATCCAGCACGTCGAGACGCAGGCAATAGTTCAGACTGATCTCGGAAGTTTCGCTGACAGGCGTAAACCCGGCCCAGCCGAGAAATGCCCCGTCGGAAGACACCGCCTTCCACTTGGCAAACCCGAGGTCGTCCTGGTTCTGCTGAGCAGACCGCACCAGTTCTTCCGCATCAACGACGGTGCAATTGGTGGAATATTCTGTACATCGGTTGCCGTAAGGATCGGAGTGAAGATCTTTGACGAGATGAATATCGGTTGGCTTGAAAGGGACGAGCCGCACTGAACCGCATTCGAGTATGATCGTCTGCACCGTGACCTCCCAGTCTAGGATTTCTTCAGGCCTTACAAGCGGCGGCGAATCCCGCCACCGAACGCATGTTAGCCATGTAACCCTGAATTGTGCCATTGCCATGGCAGACAAAAGTATAAGATCAATTTTGACAAAAATATATTCGCAATACCAAAGAGTTACGCTCAAACCACTGCTGCACCGCACACATCAGAAGTTGACGCTGAGCCGTCAAACCGTTCGGAGAAAGGCCTCCATCTCAATTAGGTTTGAAGGATCAACCCGTTGCCAATCCGACATCTGGTTGCGAAACCAGGTTTCCTGACGCTTTGCGTATTGACGCGTTGCAACAGTCAGCCTGTGGATGGTTTCTGCATAATCGGCTTTTCCGGCAAGATAGGCGCCAAGTTCCGGCACGCCGATTGCCCTCATCGCTGGCAACTTATCCGATAGGCCTTGTTCAAGCAGGGCCCGCACTTCATTGAAGCCCTCTTCGCAAACCATCAACCTGGCCCGTTGCTCGATACGTTCATGCAGCCAGGGCCGCGGCGGTGCCAGAACGATCCGGTGACACGCCTGCGGCTTGAGAAGAGGCGATGACTGGGCGTGCTGTTGCCACGCCTTCAGGGGGCGGCCGGTTGCCAGCAAAACCTCCAGTGCACGGGCAAGACGTTGCGGATCAACCAGCGCCTCGGCAGACTCAGGATCCCCCTCGGCAATCAGGTGCTGCCTCAAGCCTTCCACACCTTGCGTGTCGGCAATGGATCTCGCCCTGGCACGGATCTCTTCCGGAATGCCAGGCATTTCCGCAAAGCCTTCCGTCAGCCCCTTGAAGTAGAGGCCGGTGCCACCGACGAGGATAGGCATCTGGCCGTTTCCCCAGGCATCTTGCAGTTCCCGTTCCGCCAGGCGCAGCCAGTCGCCGGTCGAAAAGGCAGTCGATGCAGGCAACACGCCGTATAGCCTGTGAGGTGCTTCAGCTTCCTCCGCCACGCTGGGGCGTGCGCTCACCAGTCGCAAGTCTTCGTAAAGCTGCATGGAATCTGCATTCACGATGACACCATTCAGCCTTTTGGCCAGTGTCAACGCCAAAGCGGACTTGCCGCTGGCTGTCGGCCCGGCTATCAGGATGGCGCGCCTGGCAGTTGCGGGCGTGCCGTCATCGTCGTCCAGGGAACCGTCCATGTCTTTTGTTGCCACTTTGGTGTCCACTCCTGCTGCGCCTGCAGTCGACGAGGATCTGGTTCGGCAGGCATCCGACGCACTCGGCGTTACCGGAACCTCGACACGTCTTTCTGCAGGTGTCGCAGCGGATATCCGCTTTGAGGGTCTGGATGCAAGTGCCGCGGACGGTATCTTGCGCGAAGTGATTGGTCGTGCCCCCGTCGACGTCTTTGTGCAGAAGGAAGCCGGCCGCCGCAAGCAACTGCTGATCGCCGACATGGATTCCACCATGATCCGCCAGGAATGCATCGACGAACTGGCGGCTGAACTTGGCCTCAAGGATCGCATATCGGAAATTACCGAGCGGGCGATGCGCGGCGAGATCGATTTTGAACCGGCCCTGCGCGAACGTGTTGGCCTTCTCGCCGGATTGCCGGTGTCGGCCATCGAAACGGTGCTCAGCAAGCGGATCCAGCTGATGCCGGGCGGCCGTACGCTGGTCCAGACGATGAAGGCGAACGGCGCCTACTGCGCCCTTGTTTCCGGTGGCTTCACCCATTTCACATCTGCAGTCGCGACGCTGATCGGTTTTGACGAGAACCAGGCCAACACCCTGCTGGAAGTGGACGGAAAACTGTCAGGCAAGGTCGGAGAACCGATTCTCGGACGCGAAGCCAAGCGCACCCGCCTGGAATATCTCGTCGCGGAGCGAGGCCTGGAATTCGCAGATACGCTTGCGGTCGGAGATGGCGCAAACGACCTTGCCATGATCGAACGCGCAGGAGCCGGTGTCGCTTACAGGGCCAAACCGGCAGTCGCCGCCGCCGCCGACTTCCGCATCGACCACGGCGACCTCACAGCCCTGCTCTACCTGCAAGGCTACGCGGAAAGCGATTTCGTTCTGAGTTAAGGCGCGGGCCTGCGGCAATCCTGATTTGAGCGGTTTCGAATCCTCGCATCGCGCGGGCGGTCCTTCTTGTGTTTCAAGGAATGAACCTTTCGACGGAGTATGCAGCACATCCTTCGAGACAGGCCTCCGGCCTTCCTCAGGATGAGGGAGAGTGTGTGGGGATGCCGAACACAAAACTCTTCGAAGTGGTTAGGCCACACACTGTCAATTCGCCCCACGGCACATCCAACTCGCCAAGGCCATCAACATCCTCCAAGCCCCCAACTCCGCCCCACCACCAACCTCATCCTGAGGAAGCGCGGAGTGCTGTCTCCAAGGATCGGCCCCTTGCTCCAAAGCATCCCCCTTCCCGTTCCAGACAGACCGTCAGCCGTCTTCAGGAAGAGCGTGCAGGAGACTGAAAGCAGAAAAAAGGGCGCCATTCGGCGCCCTTCTGCATTCAGCTTCCGAAGTCCGGAAAGATTACTCGTCTTCGATCCGCACCGGAACGAAGCGGACATCACCCGTCGGATTGGCCAGCAGAAGCAGGGCCGAGCGGCGGTTGTCCTTTTTCAGCTTGTCGATCTCGGCCATGACGTCTTCCGGTGTCTCGACCGTTTCCTGAGCGACTTCCTTGATAACATCGCCGGCCATCACGCGCTTTTCCTCGGCAGATGTGCCTGGCTTCACTTCCGTGACCACAACACCGCTGACGTCTTCATCGATGGAAAACTGCTTGCGCAAGGCGTCGTCCAGAACGGCAAGCGACATGCCGAGCACTTCGCTCTTTTCGACCGGCTTTTCCGCAGGCTCTTCTTCCTCGGTTGCGCTGGCTTCGGTCACCTCGGTTTCAACGAGCTGCTCGAGGATCACGCTGATGGCGACTTCCTCGCCCTTGCGCAGAACCGTGACTTCGACTTCCTTGCCGATTTCGGTTTCCGCCACCATGCGCGGAAGTTCGCGCATCGTGTCGACATCCTTGCCGTCGAACTTGATGATCACGTCACCCGGTTCGATTTTCGCCTTGGCCGCCGGACCATCGTCGGTCACACCGGCAACCAGCGCGCCCATGGCCTTGTCCATTGCCAGGCTGTCGGCAATCTCGTCCGTGACTTCCTGAATGCGAACACCCAGCCAGCCGCGGCGGGTTTCGCCGAACTTGCGCAGCTGATCGATCACGTTCATGGCGGTGTTGGCCGGGATCGCAAAGCCGATGCCGATGGAGCCGCCGGACGGCGAGATGATGGCCGTGTTGATGCCGATCACGTTGCCTTCCATGTCGAACAGCGGTCCGCCCGAGTTACCCCGGTTGATGGAGGCATCCGTCTGGATGAAGTTGTCGTAGGGACCGGAGTTGATGTCGCGGTTTCGTGCCGACACGATACCGACGGTCACCGTGCCGCCCAGACCAAACGGGTTGCCGATCGCCATCACCCAGTCGCCGACGCGAATGGCGTCGCTATCGCCGAAACTGACGGCCTTCAGCGGCGTGGTCGGCTCCACCTGCAGCACTGCGAGATCGGTTTTCTCGTCGGTGCCAAGGAGCGTCGCCTTCAGCTTGGTGCCGTCGTTGAAGTTGGCGGTGATTTCGTCCGCCCCTTCGATAACGTGATTGTTGGTGATAATGATGCCGGCTTCCCCGTCAATGACGAAGCCCGAACCCAGCGACTGAACCCGCCGCGGCTGGTCGTCGTCCCGGTTCTGCCGGTTGAAGAATTCTTCAAAAAACTCCTGGAAGGGCGAACCTTCCGGAACCTGCGGCATCGGCACCGAACGGCGGCCCTGCACGGTTTGAGCGGTGGAAATATTCACCACTGCATCCGCGAGACCTTCCGCCAGATCCGCGACGGACACAGGTCCTTGTGCGTATGCTGCCTGGATAGGCTGAAAAGCTGCCATTCCACCGATTACGATGCCCGCCGCGACTGCGGCGATCCTGGTCATCCGACGGCGAATACTTAGTGGAGCCATAGGGCTTTCTCCTCATCCCAGCCGGTTGGACTGCAGTCAGAATGCTGACAGTCGATGGGTTTGTTCCGGTCCTTGGTTCAGAATATAGAACGGGCGGGAAGATTTTGCGCCTCCCGCCCGAAAACTTTTCGTTATCCGCGAATGATCCACACAAGAAATACGCCGATAACCGCCACGATCAGGCCAGTTGCCCGCAAGGTCTGGTCCGGTGTCTCCAGCGCGCTGCGCATGATGGACTTCATGCCACCGGGCACAAGCGCGTAGAGAACACCTTCAAGCACCAGGACCAGGCCGAGCGCCGTTACCAGTTCGCTCATTGTGCAGCGAGCGACGGATTCCGGTCGGATACGCCCTGGCTACCGTTTCCATCGGCACCCGGAGCCGGCAAGATACCGGTCGGGTCCTTGAAGAAGCGGAAGAAGCTTGAATCAGGCGACAGCACCAGGCTGGTATCGCCGGACCGCAATCCCGCCTCATAGGCCTGCATGGACCGGTAGAAGGCGAAGAATTCCGGATCGGCACCGAATGCCTCGGCAAAGATCCTGTTTCTTTCAGCGTCACCAGTACCACGCATGATTTCCGAGTCACGGCGTGCTTCAGCAACAAGAACGGTCGCGTCGCGATCCGCACGGGACCGGATCCTGCGAGCTGCTTCTTCACCCTGTGCACGGATTTCCGTGGCTTCCTGCTGACGCTCGGTCTGCATACGGGCATAGATTGCCTGCGAGTTGGCGTCCGGCAGATCCGCACGGCGGATCTTCACGTCGATCACCTCGATGCCGAGCTGTTCGGCATTGGCATCGATATCGCGGCGAATGTTTTCCATCACGCCGGTACGGTCGTCGCGAACAAGAGCCACGAAGCTGGTACGGCCAACTTCCGAACGCAGCGAGGACTGCAGGAACGTCGACAGGCGCCGGTTGGCGGTCTGGATATTCTGGACACGCTGATAGAACAGCACCGGATTGGAGATCTGGTACCGCGCGAAGGCATCCACGATCAGACGCTTCTTGTCCGAGGTGATCGGCTCAAGCGGCGGCATGTTCAGGTTCAGGATGCGCTTGTCGAAGTAGACGACGTTCTGAACGAACGGGATCTTGAAGTAGAGACCCGGTTCCTTCTTCGGCTGTTCGACGATCTTACCGAACTGCAGGACAAGTGCCTGCTGGGTCGGATTGACGATGAAGACCGAGAGATAGGCGACGACCGCTGCGATCAGCAGGACGATTGCAAGAATACCACTACGCATGATCAGTTGCCTCCCGCGCGCTGTGCAGGGGCGGTCTGACGCCCGTTCAGGTCATTCAGCGGCAGGTACGGCAACACGCCGGAGCCTGTCGAGTCGCTGTCGATGATGATCTTGTTGTTCGAGCCCAAAACTTTTTCCAGGGTTTCGAGATACAGACGCTCACGGGTCACGTCCGGTGCTTTCCTGTATTCTTCGTAGATCTTGGTGAAACGCTGGGACTGACCGGTTGCCTCGGCAATGGTCTGGTCCTTGTAGGCGTTTGCCGCTTCCAGAACGCGTGCTGCTTCACCGCGCGCTTCCGGAACCACCCGGTTGGCGTAGGCCTTGGCCTCGTTGCTGATGCGCTCTTCGTCGGCGCGTGCGGCCTGCACGTCGCGGAAGGCGTCGATAACCTGCGCAGGCGGGTCAACGCGCTGCATCTGGACTTCGCCGATCTCGATACCCGACTGATAGCTGTCGAGTGTCTTCTGCATCAGGCTGGCAACGTCGTTCTGGATGGAAACACGATTTTCCGTCAGGATGGAGTCGATCTTCGATCCGCCGACAACCTCACGCATTGCGCTTTCGGCCACGGCTTTCACGGTCGCTTCCGGATCCTGGATATTGAACAGGAAGTCGGCAATACCCTCGTTGGTATTCCGGATACGCCACAGGACCTTGAAACCGACGTCGACGATGTTTTCGTCACCGGTCAGCATCAGGCTTTCTTCCTGAACGTCGCGTGCGCGCACAACGCCGGAGCTGCTGACGTTTTCTTCGGTGCCAACAGTGGTTTCGCGCTGCAGTTCGACTTTCGGGGTGTAAACTTCACCGATCGGATAAGGCCAGTTGTAGTTGAGGCCAGGAGGGGTCTGATCCTCGACCTTGCCGAGTACCAACTCGACACCGACCTCGCCTTCATCGACAACATAGAAGCCGAAAGCCAGCCAGACGATAAGCGCCACGCCGACCACGATCCCGCCGCCGATGAAACCCAGGCCGCCGCCGCCACCGCCCGGAAGGACGTTGCGCATGCGGTCTTGGGTACGTTTCAGGAGCTCTTCAAGATCGGGTGGGTTTCCGCCTCCACGGTTGGAGCCTCCACCCCACGGGCCGTTGCCGTTACCGCCGCCGCCACCGCCGCTGCCCCAAGGGCCGCCGTTGTTTCCGCCACCTTTCCAGGGGCCACCGCCACCTGACTGATTGCTCCAAGGCATCAAAACTTCCTTCTTTGTCGTCCGGCACGTTATCCCGGACAGGGATTTTCACCCGTTCTGACTCACCGTTGGTTATAGGGAGGTTACCGTATGCTTTCAACGGAAAGCCCCACGTAAAAACCTCCCAAAACCCGCGTGTTCCCGTGCCGCAGGTGGTGGTAAACGGAGAGACTGTCAAGACCGACGGAACATTTGGCCGCACCCCGCCGGAATTTGCCCCGAAAAGACGGGCTCAGTTCACGTTGGCGGAACGGATCATGTCGACATGCAGAATACCGTCCTCGATGTATTCTTCAGACACCGTCGCAAAGCCCAGGGAGCCGTAGAAAGCCTCCAGGTAAGCCTGTGCGGAAACGTGGATCTCGCACCCCGGAACCAGGGCCTCCGCCTTGTCGATGCCGGCCTGCATCATGAGACGCCCGAGCCCGCTCCCCCTGCCTGCCTTGGCAATAACCACCCTGCCGATGCGGGCACGGCCCTGCTGTGGTTCTGTGAACAGGCGGATTGCGCCCAGAAGCGCTCCGGCCTCCTCGTCTTTGATGAGGTAATGCAGCGCCGTCTGGTCCTTGCCGTCGATGTCGGCGTAAAAAGATGCCTGCTCCAGAATGAATATATCCTGGCGCAGTTTGAGCACTCCATAGAGGTCGTTGAGGCTTAGCTCATCGAAAGTGGCCCATCTGGCCGTCAGATTGGCGGGTAAACTCATGACAACGGATCCGATAGGTATTCAAGCCTTGCGGCGGTAGGAGACGAAGGTGAAATCTGCGCTGTCGCGTTCGGTGCGCTGGCCCGGCGCGCGACCGACTTCCTGCCACACCGCCGGATCGATGTCCGGAAAGCGGGTGTCTCCCGCCGGCTGCGCGTCCACTTCAGTGATCTCGAGACGGTCGGCTTTGCCGATCGCCTGGGCGTAAAGCTGCCCCCCGCCGATGCACATGACCTGGTCGACGCCAAGATCCGCTGCCAGTTCCGCTCCCCGTCGCAGCGCCTCTTCAAGGGACGTCGCAGCTTCCGCACCTTCCGGTACATATTGCGGATCCCTGGAAACAATCACATGCGGACGTCCCGGCAAGGGCTTGCCGCCGAACGACAGAAACGTCTTGCGCCCCATGATCACCGGCTTTCCAAGCGTCAGCCGCTTGAAATACTTCAGATCCGACGGCAACCGCCAGGGCATGTCGTTATCGGACCCGATAATCCCGTTTCGTGCCACCGCGGCAATCAAGACAAGTTCCGGCAAAGCCATCTCCGAATCCGGTTTTCAATTCCTCAAACGCCTCCTAGCATGGAAACGCGAGCCAGGAAAAATCGCAGACATTTTTCTTGCCAGGCTGTCGGATAAGCGCCCCTTGGCACGTCCTTGAAACTGGACCGCAACGACCAGGAGACTTTCGGAATGTCCGACCTGATGGAAACCGTCTTGATCGAACGCACCCGCGCGTTGATCCCGGATGAAAATGTCGAGCAAAAGCGCATGTTCGGCTCCACCTGCTTCATGGTCGACGGCAACATGCTGGTCTGCGCTTCCAAACACGGGCTGATGGCACGTGTGGGAACCGAACAGCAGGAAAAGGCGATGGCAAGGCCCTTCGCCTCGGTCTGCAAGATGGGGGGCCGGCCCACGCCCGGCTTTATCCGGGTCGAGCCGGAAGGGATCGAAAGCGACGAAGACCTGAAGAGCTGGATCGATATGGCCAGATCCTATGTCGGCGCACTGCCGCCCAAGACTGCCAGGCCCAAGAAGCCGAAAAACGGAAAGACGGCAAAATGAACGGCTCGGGTTTTCAGCCAGAAACCTTCCGTTTTCTGGAAGAGCTTGCCGCCAACAACACCAGGGATTGGTTTGAAGCGCACAAGGCCGATTACCAGCGCTTCGTCAGGGATCCGGCCGACGAGCTTCGCGGCAGGCTTGCCGAAACGCTCTCGCGGCTTTGCGGACACGACCTCACCTCGAAGCAATTTCGCATCAACAGGGACCTGCGCTTTTCCAGGGACAAGACACCCTACAACACCCACATCCGCATGGCCTTCTGGCCGCAGGACACCGCTTTCCAGGGCAAGGACGCGCAACCGCCCAGCTTCTTCCTGTCCGTGGAAGCCGATCATGTGCGCACCGGCGCAGGGTGCATGCGGTTTTCAAAACCGGTGCTCGGATCGTTTCTCCAGACACTCGAGACGGACAACGGCGAGGACATTGGAGATCTGATCGCCCATATGACGGCTGCCGGGTTTGAAATGTCCGCCCCAGATCTTGCCAAGGTTCCTCGCGGCTTTCCCGCGGACCACCCGCGCAGTGGTCTCGCCCAGCACAAGGGCCTCGCCGTTTGGCGAGACGTCAGCGACATCGGGTCGCTTCAGGGGGCAAACGGCCACGAAGCGATTGCAAGGGTTATTGAACCTGCACTCCCCTTCTGGCGCTGGCTGATGACGCTTCACGCGCACCGGACCTGACACATTGGCTGCGGAGAATACCCAGAACGCAAGACGAAATCACTTGATCCAAAGCGCTTTGGAAACTATGACCATCGCATTCGCGTTTCCACTCCAGATGAGTTCCCATGGCACTTCCCAAAGACCTTGCGCTCCGTTTTCCCGGCGATTTTCTGTTCGGTGTTGCAACCGCGGCCTATCAGATCGAGGGCGCAACCAGCGAAGATGGCCGCAAACCCAGCATCTGGGATGCCTTTTCGAAGATGCCCGGTCGCGTTTACCAGAGGCATTCCGGAGATATGGCTTGCGACCACTATCATCTTTGGGAAAGCGATCTGGATCTGATCAAGTCACTCGGCGTCGACGCCTACCGATTTTCCATCGCCTGGCCGCGCATTCTTCCCGATGGCCGAGGCCCGGTGAACGAGAAGGGTCTCGACTTCTACGACCGGCTGATCGATGGCATGGTTGCCCGCGGTCTGAAGGTCAATCCGACGCTGTACCACTGGGATCTGCCGCTGACCCTGGCGGGCGATGGCGGCTGGACCGCCCGCAGCACGGCAGAAGCGTTTGCGGACTATGCGGAGATTGTCGTCAAAAGGCTCGGCGACCGGATGGACGCACTGGCGACCATCAACGAGCCCTGGTGCATCTGTCATCTCAGCCATCTCTACGGCATCCATGCTCCAGGAGAAAAAAGCATCGAGGCGTTCGCAGCCAGTGTGCACACGCTGAACCTGGCACATGGCCTGGGCGTTCAGGCTGCCCGGGCCGTAAAGCCAGACTTGCCGATGGGCATCGTCATCAACGCCCATTCCGTCTATCCGGTCATCGACACGCCACAGGACAGGCAAGCGGCAGACCGGGCCTTCCAGTTCAACAACGGCATTTTCTTCGAACCGATGTTCGAGGGCAGTTATCCGGCGGATGTGCTCAGCGCCTTTGGCGACCACATGGACATTCGCGACGGTGACCTTGAAACCATTCACCAGCCTCTCGACTGGTGGGGGCTGAACTACTACACGCCGCTACGCGTGAAAGCAGACATCAATGCCAGCGCGGTCTATCCGATGGCCGAGACGGTTCCCCCAACTCCGGGGCCGGAGCTGACCGATATCGGCTGGGAAGTCTATGAAAAGGGCCTGTCGGATCTCCTGAAGGATCTCGACACCCGTTACCCGCTTCCGGACTGCTACATCACTGAAAACGGTGCCTGTTACAATGACGAGCCGCAGGACGGTGTCGTCAACGACCAGCGCCGGATCGACTATCTGGAAAAACATTTCGGTGCCATTGCCGATGCACGCGAGTCAGGTGTTCCGGTGAAGGGCTATTTCCTCTGGAGCCTGATGGACAATTTCGAGTGGGCCGAAGGCTACAAGATGCGCTTCGGCATTGTTCACGTGGATTATGGCACCCAGGTCCGTACGCTGAAGAACAGTGCCCTGTGGTACCGGGACTTCTTGGAAGCGCATCGGCAGCGGTGAAAACGCTTCGAGCTTTCGCCCTGCATTGCGGATCAGTGGAACCAGCACGCACGCTTAACTTAACCTAGCCTCCTCTCCCCTCCTCCTGAGGAGCGAGCCTGCTCGCGTCTCGAAGGATGGGCGGCATATACAGCGTGTGGGGCCCATCCTTCGAGACAGCGCTGCGCGCTTCCTCAGGATGAGGATGTATTGGTGTCAGGATCAGGCGTTCAAAGGCGAGGCTACGCTTCCCGTAAATTCGCCAGAATGATCTCGCTCCAGACCCGGGTCGGAGGGATCCAGGCGGACCAGTCGTTGTAATTGCCGGAATAGATGACGGCCGCAACATCGGCCTTGGGGCACAGCCAGAGCCGCTGGCCACCATTGCCAAAGCCGGCAAACCAGGGTGTCGGGCCGCCAAGAGCCGGAACAGGAACCTGGCCGCAAAACCAGAAATAGCCGTATCCCGGTCCTTCGCTGGTTTCAATGATTGGCTGCAGTGAAGCCCGGATCCAGGCTTCGGGAACAATCTCCCGGCCCTGCCAGATACCGTTGTCAAGAACGAGACGTCCGATCTTGAGCAGGTCCGGCGCAGCCAACCTCAGCCCGGATGCCGGCGAATAGGCCCCATCCCGGCCGATTGACCAATCGAACTGATTTATGCCAAGTGGCGAAAACAGGCGTTCCCTTGCATAATCGGCCAGCTTCTGCCCCGTTCCCCGTTGCAGGATTTCGCCCACCAGCGCGGTGGCTCCGCCGCTGTAGATCCATCGGGTGCCGGGGTCTCCAACCAGCGGCCGCTCCAGAATGTAACGGTACCTGTCCGGGGCCATTTCCATGGCGATTTCGCTGTTTTCCGGATCGGTATAGGGGCGGGTCTCGTCCCACTCCATGCCGAGCGACATGGTCAAGGCGTGCTCCACGGTCCGTTCCATGCGTTTCGGATCCACAGCAAGGTCGGCATGTTCGGGAAAAAGCTCCAGGACCGGCGTATCGAGCGTCGGCACCTCGCCCCGCTCCAGTGCGATGCCATAGAGCAAGCTGACGATGGATTTGGTGATAGAACGCAGGTCGTGCAGGGTATCGGGGCCGAAGGTTACCTCACCGATCGGACGGCCCCAGTTTTCGTCCTCTCCCTTGCCATAACTTTCCAGAACCGTCTCACCGCCGCGTTCTGCAATCACGACATGAAGATGCGGCAACAGACCTGCCTCGGCACCGGCGCAGAGCTTGCGGCCAAGGGACGTATCGAACCCGCGACGCTCGGCAGCAGCCGCGTGAGGTGAGAGCGAAAGACCGTCGGTTAACTTCATGGAGAGCTCCCTTGCGTGAAACCTGAAGGAAGTGTCGGCAGTTTCATCGCCAAATGCGAGCGTTATTTGAAAGGTTTATTGCCGTGCGAGGAGCTTGACCTTCCACCAACTGGAACCACCATAGTGATAGGGAGAAGCAACTTGCGTCAGGAAGGTGGGAGAGTGGATCGGCGTTCGTTCTTGAAAGTATCGGTGGCAGGAGGTCTTGCTGCCTTGTCACCAGCCTTTGCTCTGGCAAAAACCGAAGAAGGTTTCTTCGACCTTGCGGCGGTCAAGGGACAGGCCCGACTTTATGGCAAGGATGGCGGCCTCTCGGATCTCTGGCTCTACAACGACCGGCTGCCCGGTCCGCAGATACGGGTCAAGCGCGGCGAACGCGTCAGAGTGCGCTTCACCAACAACCTCGACGAACCCACCTCGGTCCATTGGCACGGCATCCGCATCGACAATGCCATGGATGGTGTTGCCGGCCTCACTCAGCCCCCCGTCGCCCCCGGTGAAAGCTTCGACTACGACTTTGTCGTGCCGGACGCAGGCACCTTCTGGTACCACGCCCACAACATGAGCTGGAACCAGGTGCCGCGCGGCCTCGCGGGCGCACTGATAGTCGAGGACGACGAGCAGTCCTTCGACCCCGATTGCGACATCACGCTGATCCTCAACGATTGGCGTCTGGACGAAAACGGTATCCTGGAAACCGCAAGCTTCGGTGCCATGCACGACTTTGCCCATGCCGGACGTCTGGGCAACTGGCTCACCATCAACGGTGCTTCGATGCCCGACATTGCGTTGAAGAAGGACCGCTGGCACCGGCTGCGCCTTATCAACGCCTCCACGGCGCGTATCCTTGATCTGGCTCCGGCGCGGTTTAGTGCGAAGATAGTCGGGCTTGATGGGCAGGCCTTTGACACCGCGCGGGAGGTCGAGGGCACTGTGCAACTGGCGCCGGCGCAGCGCATGGATCTGGTGCTGCGACCTCAGGAAACCGGCAAGCTGCCATTCGAGATGATGACCGGCAAGCCGTTCACCTTCGCCAACTTCGTCGTCTCGGAAACCGAAAGCGAAGACCTGCCACTCGTGCTGCCACCGCCGAACCGGTTGCCTGAACCCGATCTGAGCTCTCCCTGGGAACTGCCATTAGTGATGGCGGGTGGAGCCATGGGCGGCATGCAGTCGATGATGAGACACGGCGTCGAGATGGACATGCGCCAGATGATGTCCGAGGGGCTCTTCTGGGCTTTCAACGGTGTGGCTGGTATGGAAGATGATCCGATGTTTTCCGCCAAACGCGGCGACACGATCCTTCTGGAAAGCCGGAACGACACGGCTTTCCCGCATGCGATCCACCTGCATGGCCATCATTTCCGCGTCATCGAGCGCGATGGCACGAAACTGGAGAACCCCGACTGGCGCGACACCTTCACAAGCCAGCCGCGCGAGACGGTCAAGATCGCCTTTGTTGCGGACAATCCCGGGAAATGGCTGATCCATTGCCACATGCTCGGTCATGCGGCATCGGGCATGATGACCTGGTTCGAAGTGAGCTGAAACAGCCGGTGGCTAGACCGCGATCGGTGCGGCAATGTGCGGGAGCGGGTCGTAGCCGGTCAGTTCGAAGTCTTCGAACTTGAACGCAAAGAGATCCGTGACATCCGGATTGATTTTCATTTCCGGCAAGGGCCGCGGCGAACGTGTGAGCTGCTCACGGGCCTGGTCGAAGTGGTTGGCATAAAGATGCGCATCACCGAACGTGTGCACAAAGTCGCCGGGCTTCAGGCCGGTTACCTGGGCCACCATCATGGTCAGCAGCGCATAGGAGGCGATGTTGAAGGGCACGCCCAGGAAGACATCCGCCGACCGCTGGTAAAGCTGGCAGGAAAGCTTGCCGTCAGCCACGTAGAACTGGAACAGCGAATGGCACGGCGGCAGCGCCATCTCGTCGACCAGAGCCGGGTTCCACGCCGAGACGATCAGCCGCCGGCTTTCCGGGTTGGTCCGGATCATCTTCAGCAGATTGGCGATCTGGTCGATGGATCTGCCGTCCGGTGCAGGCCATGACCGCCACTGGTAGCCATAGACCGGCCCGAGATTGCCGTTCTCGTCCGCCCAGTCGTCCCAGATCTTCACCCCGTTTTCTTTCAGATACCGAATGTTGGTATCGCCAGCAAGGAACCACAGCAGCTCGTGAATGATCGACTTCAGGTGCAGCTTCTTTGTCGTGACACAGGGAAAGCCTTGCGAGAGATCGAAGCGCATCTGGTGGCCGAAGATCGAGCGCGTGCCCGTTCCGGTCCTGTCGCCCCGATCAACGCCTTCGTCCAGGATTTTCGACAAGAGATCGAGATATTGCTGCACGGCGGAAGCCTTCGCGGTCAGGAGATCTGGAGTTTGTGGTTAACTTGGCAGATTTTTCCGAAAAGACAGCCCCTCCCCCGCACTTTCCCCAACTTGGCACATGCTGTGGAAGAATGGCCGTGAGCCAAGCCGGCAAACGACATGCTTTGCCAGAAGCCTCTTTCATTTCAGGGCCGAAGACCTTATATCAGGTCTGCTGGTTCGCCAGCTATGGCAATAAATGGTCAGTGCAATAAACCTATCGGACCCGGGGGCGGTACCCGGCGCCTCCACCCAAGCCCATGGGGCTAAGCTACGGAAACTCCATGGGTTTCGGCGGGGGCGAAATAGGATCGACGAGGGCGTAAAGACTGTGCTTTTGCTCGGCATTGTACCACCGTTATCGGGCTTTCTTAATAGTTGCAAATGACAACTATGCTATGGACAACGCTGTCGCAGCGTAACGCTGCGCCGGTAGTCCACTAAGTCCTTTGAGGTAGCACTCACGGGCGGGGTTCGGAGGCACCTGGCAACAGAAGCCTCCACTTGATCTTCCCATGTATTTGCAGCGTCCTACATAGGTTGCATGACCAATGAGCGATGATTGCCGGGTTGCACACATTAATCTGGGTTCACTTGGAAAAGAGCCTTTTCTTTTTGATCTCGGCCCGTCAATGTGCTCCTGATAGTGGACTTTTCCAGCGAGATTCGACGAAAACCGATGTCTGAAGACCTTCTGCGATACGATATTCTGATCCAGGACGCGCTGCGTGGAGCGGTGAAGAAAATACTTGCCGAAGTCGGTCGTACCGGGCTGCCCGGAGACCATCACTTCTACATCGCGTTCGACACCAATGCCCCTGGCGTGCGCATTTCCCAGCGGCTCAAGGAGCGCTATCCGCAGGAAATGACCATCGTGCTGCAGCACCAGTTCTGGGATCTTGCCATCGGCGAACATGCGTTCGAGGTTGGCCTGTCCTTTGGCGGCGTGCCGGAAAAGCTGCTGGTGCCTTTTTCTGCCATCAAGGGTTTCTTCGATCCGTCCGTACAGTTCGCGCTGGAGTTCGATCCCGGCAAGACGGCGGAAGAACTGCCGGAAGAGCTGCTGGAAGCCGTGGAAGAACTTGCCAGGGCCGAGCAAGAACATGCCGATAACGAAGCCAGACAGGACGACGGCGCAGGCGACAAGGAAGCTGCAACTGCAGACACCAAGGCGAAACCTGCCGTGCAAGCTGCCGAAAGCAGTGACGGTGGCGGCGAAGTCGTTTCCCTGGATGCATTCCGCAAGAAGACCTGAGATCGGGAGCCTTTCCCATGAGCGCGGAGATCATCAATCTGCGCATGGTGCGCAAGCAGAAGAACCGTCAGGACAAGGAAAAGACGGCCGAGGACAACCGGCGCAAGTATGGCCGGTCCAAAGCCGAACGTGAGGCGGCCCGCCAACGCCGGGAAACGCTGGAAACCCACGTCGACGGGCATCTTCTGGAAAAACCTGACGACCCGGATGCCGAACAATCCGATAAAGCAACAACAGACGCGAACACAATCGAAGCCGAACCTTCTGACCCGGGCTCTTCCGGCGATCGCGGCTGACCGCCAATGGCTCTTTTAAAGCGCTCTCTTTCCCTTCATGGCCACCGCACCAGCCTCGCGCTGGAACCGGAATTCTGGGACGTCGTCGACGCCTACGCCGACGCCGCGAACAAGTCCCTCGCCGGACTGATTGCCGAAATCGACGACAACCGCGACCCGGAAGACCCGCTGTCTTCGGCAGTCAGGGTCTGGGCCTTGAAACGGGTCCAAATGGAAGCTGGTCTGATTTCGGAGGGATGAACGGCTGACAATCTGATTTCCGGTCCCCTGCTTTTCGCCTGCCCACAGCGCTGCTAGAGGTGCCCGGACTGCCTCTGAGCTTCAGAGCCCTCTTGCCGCCTCTGCAACATACATCTCCCTCATCCTGAGGAGCGCGCTTGCGCGCGTCTCGAAGGATGGGCCACTTGCTCAAGAGTGTGCCGCCCATCCTTCGAGACAGCGCTGCGCGCTTCCTCAGGATGAGAAGAGATTGCTGAAACTTTGAGTGAAAAGGACTGGCGGCTTCTTTTCCGATCGCCGTTCAATGGGCTTCAGGCAACACCTGCCCAATATCGACGAGCGAAGGCCCGTCGCACCAACCTGTCACTGTGCGCCGGGAAGGACCAGCGGCGAGCCGACGTCGCGTGTCAGAAGGTCTTCAATGGAGACCGGCGGGTCCAGGGGTGGCAGGCTGTTCGAAGGATTGGTGACCGGGGCAGTATCTGGCGCTGCGGTCAGGTCTTCCAGATCCGGCGTCTCCAACACGGCCCGAATGCGCTCTGCAAAGGGAGCCGCGGCAACAGCCGGGGCCGGTGCCGGGGCTGGCGCAGGCACTGGCGGCGGCGCGGCGCGGGTTTCCCTGCGCGGCGCATCGTTGGTCTTTTGCGGAAGGGCTGAATTTTCCTGCTTGTCCGGATCCGGCTGAGGCTGAATGTCTTCGCCGGACTGCTCTTGCTCAAGACGAAGCTGCTCCTCTTCGGCCGCCCGGGCTGCCTGACGTTCCCGGCGGGCTTCGCCTTCCCGCTGGTTTTTCAGTTCCCGCACAAGCCGGTCACGTTCCAGAATTTCCGCCTGAAGCTTCTCGACGCGTTCAACCTCCCGCTCAAAGGCACGCAGGGTGAGATAGGCGGTAAACGGCGCGATGTCGACGCGGCGTTCCGGAGCCTCGACCGCCCCTTCGAACAACAGTCCGACCTGTGGTTCAGCACCGGTGACCGCGTCCTCGCCCGGATCGACTTTCAACGAGAAATCCGCATCGAGATCGTAACTGGCGAGATTGACTTCTGCACTGCCGAAGATCTCCGCCTTTTCGGCATCGACAACAACGTTACGAGCGCTCAGTCGTCCGCCCACCATTGTCAGCGTGCCGTCAACGCGCTTGAACGGAAGACTTCCCGCCGCCATGTGGCTGACGAAAACGTCACGGATCTTGTTCTCCTGAAGGTCCAGTCCCGCATCCACCGCGCGTGTCACCAGCGGGAAGGCCTGCGGGTTGAGACCGCGGAAGTCGCCGTTTTCCATCGAGAACGTGCCGCCGCCGTTGAGGCCTGACACGATTGCCGAGATCGAGCGTCCCGCCCCTTCGAATTCCAGATAAAGATCGAGCGTGCCGGAAGCGACCGCCCTGTTGTCCGGCCGCCAGGACACCTGCCTCAGATCGGCATTGTCCAGTTTCACCCGGCCGGAAGCCGCGGCCTCCGCCTCGGTCCGGCGTATCGAGAGGCTGCCGTCAAGCTGACCACCGGCGAAGGCTCCCTGCAGTCCATCGAGGCGGAACAGGCTGGGAGACAGACGAATTTCGGCACTCGGACCGGTAATGGCGGTGTCCTCGTCCAGCAGCATTCTGTCTGCCTTGAACTGCATGGTCAGGTCGAGGCCATCCAGAAGCGGCGATCCGAACGGGGTTGTCGGCCAGATGCTTGAACCGTCCCCCGCCGAGAACCACTGATCGGGACCAAGGACCAGTTCCGTCATTGTGCGCAGATCGGCCTCGGACACCGTTATCTCACCGGAAAAACGTCTGTTACGTTCGCCCGGTGCCGGTTCAAGGTCGCCTTCCAGACGACCTTCGAACGTCGTCGTTCCGAGCGAGCCTTCAGCCCTGCTGACAGCCATCGAGCTGCCAATTCCTTCGACATCGACCGAAAGCGCTGCAGGGATCGTGCCGCTCATGACCGGCAGGACCCGACCGGCCATCAACGCCAGCGGGCCAAGGTCCGCAGTCTCTGCGGTCACCGAAACAAGGTATTCCGGCGCCTCATCCTTTTTCAGGGTCAAGGTTCCGTTGGCTTCAACGCTGGATCCGCCGATCTCCGTGGAAAGGTCGGTGGCCAGCCCCTTTGCCGGGATGCCGGAAACATTCAGCGCCAGATGGCCTGTTCCGGCAGCTTCCAGAGGAATGACATCAAACCCGAGCTGCTGCAGAAGCCGGCCGCCATCCGGGCCCTTCAGTTCCACACCGACGGCAACTTCGGCATCGTGCCACTGGTCGACACGGCCCTTGAGCTCTGCATTGATCGCAGCATCGGCGCCGCCCGCGCTCCCATCCAGGCGCAGTGTCATGTCCGTTGCTTCGCCAACCGCAGCCGCCTTCAACTCGGCATCGAACTTGGCAGGCACCAGACTTGCGGCTGCGCGCTCAAGCCGTTCAACAAAGATGGTTTCGGGAAACAACCCGCCTGCCAGCGCAACAAGACCGGACAGGTCCCGGGCGTCGAGCGTTCCGGACACAGCTCCCTCAGGTGCTGAAAAGAGATTGCGGATATCGCCGGAGACATCGAGCCGGGCGCCTGCAAGGTCATTTGCAAACAGCCTGTCGATCCTGACGCCGCCGTCCGAATACTCTGCCTCCAGCGCCAGACCTTCGCCCTCCACACCGCGTGCCACCACCTGTTTGGCACGAAGGCGCAAGGAAACATCGAGGCCTTTGGGATCTGCCGGTTCTCCCGCTTCGACAGCCTGAGGGTGAAGCAGGGCAGCCAGGTTTTCGATCTGATCCAGATCGAGCCGGTCAGCTTCCAGAGAGAGCGAGAATTCCGAATTGCCGCTGCGCGGAATGCGGTAAGCCAGGCCGCCGCGGGCTTCGGAACCGGCAATGGTCAGACGCAGATTGTCCAGCGCCGCTCCTTCGGGCACCAGGTTCAAGCGTCCTTCCAGGGAAACTGGTTCGATAGTACCGACGCCGGCTTCCTTCTGCCGCCACCAGCTGAGAAGCGACCCCGGCTGGTCCGAGCTGATAGACACCGCACCACGATAGGTCAAAGACGGCTCGAGGCCGAGGTCGCCCTGGGTGGCAACCGTCGTGCGGCCCGGCAGGCGTCCGGCAAGGCGCGCGACGCGCCAGCCGCCCAGCATGGTTTCAAGATCCAGGCGAACATTCTGGATGATGCCGCCACCGGCCACCAGCGCCGGAACATCCATGGATACGGCACCGTCGATGGACGGCAGCGGCACGACGCGCAGGGCAGCAATCAGCCGTGTTGCCGCCTCGTTAATGTCGACGGGGGATTGCGGTCCGCCGCCCAGCAACCTGTCCAGATCGACCTGCTTCGACTTCGCACGGATTTCAAAACGCTTTTCGCCGGCATAGATCAGATCCGCATTGCCGGTCATGCTCAGGCGCCGGTCTTCGGGACCATAGCGGAACTCGAATTCAGGAACCGCCACCTCGGCGATATCGGCAGTGAACTGCCCTTCCGCCTGCCAGATGTTCGGATCGTTTTCTTCCAGCGCAACAGAGGCGATGGTGAAGCGGCCGTCGAATTCAGGCGCGGCGTCGGCCACCTGAAGCTGACCGTCGAAAGCAAAGTTCACCGGCCTGCTGGTGGGCGTGACTTCGCCTTTGACACGCAGTCCGGCGTTTTCCTGTGCGCGGCCAGTTGCAAGGCTGACCGTATAGGGCGCACCATTCAGCGTGAGGCTGCCGGCGCCCCGGAACGGGCCTTCCAGCGAGCGTGCGGACACGACCAGATTTCCGTCATCAATCCGGTTGGTTTCGCCAGACCGCGCATCAACGATCGTCAATGCGCCGTCACGGATCGTCACCTTTTCGAAGGACAGGTCATCCGGTGCCAGTTTGGCTATGGCGCCGCTCGACGTCATGGCCGTCAGCCAGTCCAGTCGACCAGCCTCATCAAGTGAAAGTGACAGGTGCGGACGGTCGAGCTCCATGTCGAGAACCCGAATCTCGCCCTTCAGCAGCGACGGAAGCTCGATGCGCATGTCGAAGCGCGAGACCACCAGCAACGGATCTTCAGCACCACCGACACGCACGTCGGAAAAACTGATGGAGGGCGCAGGCAGAAGCCGCAGGTCCGCCTCCCCCAGCACAGTCACCCTGTGCCCGAGCGCGCGCTCCGCATAGCTTTCGAAAGTCGACCGATAGACGGTCCAGTCGATAAAGAACGGCCCGACCAGCGCTGCCACCAGCACCAGAATGACTGTTACACCCAACGTGATGTAGACGGAGTTCAGGCCTTGTCTCCTTGTTCTCCAAAGTCACCGGATATCGTACCGGATAGATGTAGCCGATCCGTGCTGCAGTGCAAACACAGGATTTCCGGCGCCGGCCGGATCGCCGCCTCGCGGCGTCCGGCGGAGCAAAACGAGCTTATTGAACTGATTCGATACAATATCATGACTGCGGCAGGATCTTGCCGGGATTCATCAAATTGTGAGGATCGAGCGCCTGTTTGACAGCGCGCATCACGTCAAGCGCCTCGCCATGTTCCTTGGCCATGTATTTCTGCTTGCCCTGGCCGACACCGTGTTCGCCGGTGCAGGTGCCCCCCATGGCGATCGCCCTGAGCGCAAGCCGTCCGACAAAGTCTTCCGTCCGCTGCTTTTCTTCCGGATCGTCCAGGTTGACCAGGATCTGAACGTGGAAATTACCGTCACCCACGTGCCCGACGATCGGCGCCAGGAAACCTTCGTTGCGGATATCCTCGGCCGTGGCGGCAACGCAGTCCGCAAGCCGCGAGATCGGCACGCACACGTCCGTCACCATGATGCTGGCTTCAGGCTTCAGCGACTTGCCTGCCCAATAGGCGTCATGCCGGGCTGCCCAAAGTTTCGTCCGGTCTTCGGCCGCTGTCGCCCATTTGAATGGCCCGCCGCCAAACTCCTCGGCAATCGCCGAAAAAGTTTCCGACTGCTCTTGCACCCCGGCTTCAGATCCGTGGAACTCAAGGAAAAGCGTCGGAGTTTCAGGCAGGTCCAGCTTGGAATAGATGTTGCAGCCGCGCACCTGAACTTCATCCAGAAGCTCGATACGCGCTACAGGCAGCCCCATCTGGATGGTGGTAATGACAGCATTACAGGCGGATGCAACATCCGGGAACGGGCAGACGCCACCGGAAATGGCTTCCGGCTGACCGTTCAGGCGCAAGGTCAACTCGGTGATGATGCCGAGTGTGCCTTCCGAGCCGACAAAAAGCCGGGTCAGATCATAACCCGCCGAGGACTTCTTCGCCCGGCCACCCGTCTTGATGATCCGTCCGTCCGCGGTCACCACGGTGAGGCCGAGGACTGCGTCTTTCATCGTGCCGTATCGAACAGCGTTGGTGCCCGATGCACGGGTGGCCGCCATGCCGCCGATGCTGGCATCCGCACCCGGGTCGATCGGAAAGAACAGGCCGGTGTCGCGAATAAAGCTGTTGAGCTGCTTGCGCGTTACCCCGGCCTCGACCCGGCAATCCAGATCCTGCGCATTGACCTCCAGAATGTTGTTCATGCGGGACAGGTCTATGGAAACGCCGCCGAACGGTGCATTCACATGCCCTTCAAGCGAGGACCCCGTGCCGAACGCGATCACGGGTACCTTGTGAGCTGCGCAAATCTTGACGGCTTCGGCAACTTCCTCGGTCGTCTCCGCAAAGACAACTGCATCGGGCGGCTGATTCTTCAACCAGGTGGTGGTGTGGCCATGCTGTTCCCGCAGAGCCATGGACGTGGAGCAACGGTCCTTGAACAGGCCCGTCAGCTTTTCGATGGCAGCGCTGATCGCGCCATTCTTTTCAAGGACTTGCGCTCCGTCGGACGCGGTTGCCAATTCCGGCATTCTCTTTCCTCCTGGGGCCGCGACTTTGTCTGCGCGGTAAAAAACCGAATATGTTAGCCCCGGCCCGAAAGGTCAAAGCCTAATGGGCATTTCCCGCAAGGTTGGACACAATGGCGCAAGGAGGATTGTGAAGGTGACTTGGGACGCAAAGCCGGTGGAAAGCGAAATCATGACGGTCAAGGACGACTGGATCGATTACAACGGCCATCTGAACATGGCCTATTACAACGTCCTGTTCGATACGGCTGTCGATGAGGTCTTTCACCGTCTCGGCATGGGTCCCGACTATGTGAAGACCCGTGGTGGCTCGTTCTTCACCGCGGAGGTACATGTGTGTTACCTGCGCGAACTCAGCGCCGGCATGAAGGTGATCGCGACGCTTCAGCTTGTCGATTTCGATGCCAAGCGCGCGCATTTCTATCAGGAACTGCGCCACGCAGAGGAAGGCTGGCTGTCGGCGACATCAGAACAACTGAGTCTTCATGTCGACATGAACGCCCGCAAGGTCGCTCCCTGGCCGGAGGACATTGCGGCCAACCTGACAGCCCTGTCGCAAGCTCATGCCAGTCTGCCGCGCCCGGAACGGGCGGGACGCCATATCGAGATCCGCAAGAAGCCCTGAGCAACTGATCGACGCGAAAACAAAAGCCCGTGGAGCGGCAAACCACTCCACGGGCTGACATCCGAACCGATCGCCTCAGCCGTAGTGGTTGGAGACGACGACGCCGGCGATTTCCTTGGAATCGACCACCCCGACCACATCATCCGGACGCGGAATACGGCCGTCGCCCGACACGATGATCGCGCAACTGCGGTTGCGGTTGTTCATGCGGGTGATCACCGAATTCATGATGTTGGTTGCCGGTGCAATCACGAAATCGCTTGAGAGGATCGCGCGCAGCGTTTGCCCGGCGAAGCGGTCGGCCTGGTAAGGAATGGTGCCGAGGCGCACAAAGCCGGCAATCCGGGGCCCGTCGGACGCGATGATGTGGGATCCGCCATCGGCACTCACGGCGGAAATCGCTTCCTGGACAGGCGTATCAAGCGGCAGGATCACGAAGTTCTTTGCCATCACTTCCTTGATCGGCTGTACCAGATACATGTTGGTGTGCCGGTTGAGCGGGATCGGTTTGCCGCGATGGCGTAGCTTGACCGTGTAGATGTTGTCCTTGATCAGCCAGCGCCGGACACCGACCGCAATCGCGACCGCCAGAACCAGCGGCACGATGACGTTATAGTCCCGGGTCATCTCGAAGATCATCACGATGGCAGTCATCGATGCGCCGGTTGCGCCGCCTACGAGCGCTCCCATGCCAACAAGGGCGAATTCCACCGCCGTAAATCCGCTGTCCGGGAACAGATAGGAACACAGGACACCGACCATTCCGCCAAGCGTCGCACCGATAAACAGCGACGGCGAGAAGACACCGCCGGATGCCCCCGCACCAAGGCTGATCGATGTCGCGATGATTTTCGCAATAAAGAGAACAGCCAGCAGTATGAACGTATAAGAGGTCGAGTTCAGGATATCCTGGATCGTGGCATAGCCGACGCCTGCGGTGTGGTAATGCCCCGTGGTGAGCATCAGGACATAGCTGAGCGTGCCGATGATCAGCATACCGATGATGTTCTGGGTGTAGTCATTGCCCGGGAGCTTGGGGAACAGGTCCTCGCACCAGGCGAGCGTGCGAATGAAAGCCCAGGAGGCAATGCCGGCCAGGACGCCGAGCAGTGCATAGGCGCCCAGCTGGATCGGTGCGATGGCTTCAATAGCCTCTTCCGCGGAGATCGGCACGATAAAGGCCGGGTCGAGACCAAAGGCAATCCGGCCGACGTATGTGGCTGTCGCCGTGGCAACGACCACGGGCAGGAATGTCCGGTTGCTGACCTCGGGCAACAGCATCTCGACAGCAAAGAGCACCCCGCCAAGCGGCGTGTTGAAGGTAGCGGCAATCCCCGCCCCTGCCCCAGCAGAAAGCAGCGTGATCTTTTGCCAGCGCGGCAAATGCAGCGCCCGGGCGATCGTCGAACCGAAGGAAGCTCCGATCTGGATGATCGGCCCCTCGCGGCCGACGGATGCACCGGTTCCGATGGAGATCGCCGAGGCAAAGGATTTCACCAGCGCCACCACGCCGCGAACGTCGCCTTTCTTGTGGTAGACCGCGAACATCACCTCCGGCACACCGTGCCCCTTGGCCTCCGGAGCGAAGGTCTTCACTAGAAACACCACGATCAAACCGCCGACGACAGGGACAAGAATGACCAGAGCGCCAAGAGGGCTGGCATCGGCAAACTGGTTGGCGTCGTAAACGGTCGAAAATTTTCCGTAGTAGAAAAGATTATGAACGACCGAGATCAGATATCGGAAGAAAACCGCACCAATGGCTGCGACGATCCCGATAAAGAACGCCACAAGACACAACATGGGCACAGAAAATACGCGTTCTTCGCGCGCGTCTGGGGGGCCGTCACCGGACAGTGACGGTGTATCGGACGGTTCAACAACGGACATGGCAGGCCAACACTTCTTGGCTGAGAGGGCTACTTCTGGCGATTTGCCGGAGCCCAAAACAGCCGGTCTAGGCGACCGGGATGGCGACATGGCCTGAAGGCTTCGACACCCCCTCCTTAAACCTGAACACATGAAAATCAAGGGACAAGCCGGATTTTTTCAATTTTGACGGTGAAGTGACGCGGTTCCTCCGTAAAATGGGGCCGTAATTCAGATTGGCTTTTAATCTCAGTTGAGTCACGCCGACCAAATGCCAGACCGATTGAACTTTCTTTACAGGCTCGCCCCTTCCATTCGTTCCGGCATCGCCGGGCTTCTCGCTGGCATCGGGTTCAACTTCAGGGAATTTCTGCGCCAGAAAAGCCATATCGTCTGGCTGCTTGCCCTTCTGATCGGATCTTTCGTCTCCTGGGCGGCCATTATCTTCCGTGAGATCATCAGCCTGGTGCAGCTGCCCTGGCTTGGCACGGCGACGGAACGTGTCGTCAGCGCCGCCGCGACACTGCCGTGGTACATGATCGTTGCCGGGCCCACCATTGGCGGATTGTTGGTTGGCCTGCTGCTTCAGTACATGCAACCGATGCAGAGAACGTTCAGCGTGGCGGACGTGATCGAGGCTCGTGTCAAAGGCGGACGCGGGCTGCCGTTCTGGCCGGGCATATCATCAGCCCTTATCACGGCGTTATCGCTCGGCTCCGGTGCCAGTGCCGGGCGTGAAGGCCCCGTCGTGCACCTGGGAGCAACCATCGGTGCATCCGTCGGGCGCCTGTTTCACCTGCCGGATTCCGCGCACCGCATTCTGCTGGCCTGCGGCGTTGCCAGTGCGGTATCCGCCTCTTTCAACGCGCCTATCGCAGGCGTTCTGTTCGCACACGAGGTCATTCTCGGGCACTATGCGATGTCGGCCATTTCGCCCATCGCGATTGCCGCCGTTACGGGAACCGTATTCTCCCGGCTCTGGTTCGGCGACGTTGCCGCCTTCGTGATCCCGGGACACCAGATCACCTCCTATTGGGAATTTCCCGCCTTTGCGCTTCTGGGCCTGGTTTCCGCCCTCGTGGCAATCCTGTTCCAGTTTGCATTGATTGGAACGGATTGGGTTGCCCGGAACATTTCGATGCCGGTCTGGCTGCGGCCTGTTATCGGCGGTTTCGCGGTCGGGCTCATTGCTCTGGTCTTTCCCGACGTGCTTGGCGTCGGCTACGAGACCACGGACGCTGCCCTCAAGGACCAGTTGCCCCTTGCGATGCTGTTCGCTCTGCTGTTTGCGAAAACAGCCGCGACCGCGATCACGCTGGCGTCCCGCTTTGGTGGCGGCATCTTCTCTCCATCGCTCTATCTGGGGGCAATGACCGGAGGCGCCTTCGGGCTGATTGCTGCTTCAGTCTTTCCCGAACTGGCTTCAAGCGAGGGGCTCTACGCGATCCTGGGAATGGGGGCCGTTGCAGCAGCAGTTCTCGGCGCGCCTTTTTCAACAACCATGATCGTTTTCGAATTGACCGGCGGCTACACGCTCTCGATCGCCCTGCTGCTGACCGTGTCGATTGCAACGGGCCTGACGCAGGCCGTTCATGGCAAATCCTATTTCCACTGGCTGCTTGGCTTGCGCGGCTATTTCGTGAATGACGGCATCCACCGCTTTCTGGGAGAAACGGTCAAGGTGAAGGATTTCATGGACCCTCCCCCGGCCAATGAGGAGGATTGCATTTTCCGACCCGGTCAGGACGGCAGCTACCTTCATGATACAGACTCGCTTGAAAGCGCACTGAAAAGCTTCGATTCCTGCGGAGAAGCCTCGCTTCCCGTCGTCAGCACCAAAGATTCAACCAGGATCGTCGGACAGGCGCGCCACGTAAAGGCGCTCAATCACTTCAACTCGGAGCTGATCAAGGCCAACGAGGAAGAGCACCACTAACGGACACCTGCAGGAATTCCGTCTGCAGGATAGTCCGCAAGGTCAGAATTTCGAAGGTTCCGTTACCAGGATCTTGCCCGCATAGCGATGCGATGCCTTGCCTTTCAGGCGGAATTGCAGATCCTTCTGGGCCATGTAGAACCGGGCTTGGCGCCCCCTGATGCCTGGCAGATCGAACGGGTCAAGCCCCGCCCACGGCAAGAATGGATTTCGACGCAGCGAGCCATAAATGCCCACGCGTACCGACGGTCGCTTGCTGGCGGCACGGGCATGAAAGCCGTGGGTATCGGCAACGACCAGCGTGTTGCCGGGAACTGCAAACCTCACCGGCTCGGGATATTTCAGCCGACCCAGTTCTTCCGGAGCAAGGCGGAAGGAACCGCGAGCATGCAGCGTATTCTTGTCGCCACAGGCCGACAGGCTCTGTTCACGTTCCCATTCCAGCCGTTCCGGCGTCAGCCGGTGCGATCCGGGAATATACGTGAAAGGTCCCTCGGCATCATCGATGTCATAGAGGAAGAACCACGATTTCGCGGTCTGGTGGAAGGTGTCGGAATGGAACGCCGTTTGCGGGTCGGCCTTCCGCTTGGTGTCCGGATTGGTCATGACGATATGCAGGTAGACCAGTGGATCACCATTGGTCGAACCGACATAACGCAGACCGTTCTGGAACGGCTTGCTCCAGACAAAGGCCTTCAGATGAGGCAAATCTGCAAGCACACTGGGCGGCAGGGGAACGAACCGCGTGACGGCATTGCCCTGGCGCATGTCCCAGGCATCGAAGCGCGTTGTTTCGACTTCCTTGCGCAGCGCCGCCAGTTCATCTTCCGGCAGAAGATTGCGGGTGGCGATAAATCCGTCTCTTGCATAAGCAGCACGATCAGCTTCCGGAAGCAGGTGCTCCAACCTGCGGCGGCGCGAATCCGCCATGGATTCCGCCAGCTTGATGCGCTTGGCGTGCAACCCGGCCTCGTTCAGCCGGCGGCTGCCAATCAGCGGATTGTCCCGAAACGACTTGGCTCCGGTTGCCAGCTCGGCAGCGTAGAGCGGCATCTTGAGAACATCCGCTGCGCGCATTGAAAAACCTCAGCTCGATAAACAAGAATTCAAAATAGGAAGGCCGGTCGAAACCGGCCTTCAGGATCTTTTAGATCGCTTTTGTCGCCTGTTCCAGCCAGATCCGCTCTTTCGCGCCCAC
Source organism: Labrenzia sp. R5_0 (assembly GCF_017743835.1). Classification (NCBI taxonomy): domain Bacteria; kingdom Pseudomonadati; phylum Pseudomonadota; class Alphaproteobacteria; order Hyphomicrobiales; family Stappiaceae; genus Labrenzia; species Labrenzia sp. R5_0. Next base: position 631,724 of record NZ_JAGHRK010000002.1, read on the forward strand.
AAGGGGGCCGATCTCGGCACGGACCCTCTCGTGATACCGGTTCAACCAGTCGCGCTCGGCCACCGTCAGCAGAGCAGGCTCAATCAACCGAAGATCCATGGGCACAAGGGTAATCGTTTCGAAGCCGAGCATCGGGCGTTCCCCACCCGGCAAATCACGCGCAGGCGTGACGACTTCCAGGTTTTCGATCCGGATGCCGTATTCGCCCGCCGGATAGTAGCCCGGCTCATTCGACAGGATCATGCCCGGTTTCAGCGGCACCGTGCCGGTTTTGGCAATGCGCTGTGGTCCTTCGTGAACGCTGAGGTAGGCACCGACGCCATGACCGGTGCCATGGTCGAAATCAAGACCGGCCTTCCACAGATCGATTCGGGCAAGCGTATCGAGCTGCGCACCCGTGGTGCCTTCCGGGAACTTTGCCGTCGAGATCGCAATATGTCCCTTCAGCACCAGCGTGTAGTGCTTCTTCATCTCCGTGCCGACTTCCCCGACCGCAAGTGTGCGGGTGATGTCGGTGGTACCGTCTTCGTACTGGGCACCCGAATCGATCAGGAACGGTTTGCCGACCGGGATCTTGAGATTGCTGGACCGGCTGACCCTGTAATGGCAAATCGCCCCGTTCGGGCCCGCACCGGAAATCGTGTCGAAGGAAATATCCTTCAGAACGCCGGTTTCCTGGCGGAACTGTTCAAGCTTTTCCGCAGCGGCGATCTCATCGAGATCGCCCTTTGGGGCAACTTCGTCAAACCAGCACAGAAAATTGACGAAAGCAGCTGCATCGCGGACATGCGCGGTGCGCGCGCCTTTCAGTTCCGTCTCGTTCTTGATCGCCTTCGGCAGCAGGATCGGGTCTTGCGCTTCCAGCAAGGTTCCACCTGCCTTGGTGATGGCGTCGGCGATGCCGATCCCCGCCAGGCCTGGATCAATCATCACCCTGGCACCAGCCTTGCCGAGACCCTCCAGTCCCGGCTTGAAATCAGCCGGTTCACTGAGGTCCGTCAGATCGGCGAGTGCATCGCGAACGGAATTGGACAACTTGCGGCCATCAATGAACAGGGACGGCTTGCCTTCTGCCGGAACCGTGGCGAAGGAGAGCGGCAACGGCGTATGGGTGACGTCAGACCCACGGATGTTGAACAGCCAGGCAATCGAGTCGGGCTGCGTCAGCACGCAGGCATCCGCCTTCTTGTTTGCGAGGGCCGACTGGATTTCGGCAATCTTGTCCTTCGCACCGCGTCCGGCAAGCTCAACCGGATAGAGAAAAACCTGACCAAGCGGCGGCTCCGGACGGCCCTTCCAGACACTGTCAACCGGGTTGTCGTTCAGCTTGACCAAAGTGGCGCCGGCCGACTCACAAATCTCCTCGAGACGGCGAACCTCTCGCACCGTGTGCAGCATGGCATCGATGCCCAGCTTCTGCCCCGGCTGCAGTCGTTCGGCCAGCCAGTCAGTCACGGGCTCATTGACAAGATGGCGCGCCGGAAAGACCGCCATGTCGACCTGGTCACGCACCTGAATGGTGTATCGGCCGTCAACGAAAATCGCGGCTTCTTCCCCCAGAACCCCCGCCATGCCGGCAGATCCCGTAAAGCCTGTCAGCCACTGGAGGCGGCAATCATGCGGCGGAACATATTCGCCCTGATGCGCATCGGCGCGCGGCACGAGAAAGCCGTCGAGACCACGGCGGGAGAGTTCGGCTCTGAGAAGCGCCGCATGCGGCGCACCACAGGAAGGATCACTGAGATCGTCAAAGGTCTGGAACATGGCCGCAAGATAATTTCGCGGCCCCATCCGATCAAGCTGGATAATTATTCCGCTTGAATTGGTTCAGCAGCATTATCTTCCTCATATTTTGCATTGCAGCAAAATCTTTCGCATATGCGAAGAGCGCAAGGCTGGCATGCGTTTCGAGGCCTACCTGAGGTCCCGGCAAAAGCGCATATAGGGTTCAGACAAGAAAAAAGACGTTTCTCCCTAGGGAAGCTCTTAAACTTCAAATGGGAATGACCACGATGACCATGAAAACAACCACCTCGACCCGCGCCGGCGGCAGCTTCATGCGCCGCGCTTTCGACCGCATGATTGAAGCCCGCTCCATCCAGGCACGCCGCTATGTCAACGGCTACCTGCTGTCACTGGACGACGCGACCCTTGCCTCCCACGGCTACGACCGCGCCCAGCTCGAGCGCGAAGGCACCTCTACCAGCGCGTTCTAAGGGGCTCAGGACGGTTTAAGTAAAAACCACTGTGCACAAGAAAAGACCCGCCGAAAATTTCGGCGGGTCTTTTTGTATCTGCAGTCAAGATTTCCGGGCACCAGAATAAAAGAAACGGCTCTCCCCTTCCCTCACCCTGCCGAGCCTGGCGACGACAAGCGCCTTGCAGGCGAGGACATGATCATCGCTGTTTTCTGGCAGATGGCGGACGCAGTCAGGCCTGTTTACGTCCCCGCACAAGTGTAAGCGTCAACCAGCCGTCCTTTTCGCCGCGCCTGTCCAGAATGAACCCCTGACAGCCGTAGGCGAACAGAATCCGGGGACCGTCTTCCACCCTGAGGCCGGACAGCACGAGGGTTGCGGTCGGCGTCATGCGTTCACCGATGGACTTCGCCATCTTCATCAGCGGCCGCGCCAGGATGTTGGCGATCACCAGATCGAACGGACCAAAGAGACGGAAGCGGCGGTCTTCAATTCCGTTGGCGGTAAACCCACGAACAAGATGCCCCGCACCGTTGAGCCGGGCGTTTTCCAGCGCTGTTTTCGTCGCAACAGGGTCGATATCGGTTGCAAGAACCAACTGGCGGGATTGAAGCGCAGCGGCGATTGCCAGCACGCCTGTTCCCGTTCCAAGATCGAGAATGCTGTCATACGCGCGCATGGACAAAAGCCTGTCGATTTCCTCCAGGCAACCCGCGGTCGTGCCATGGTGACCGGTTCCGAAGGCAAGCGCGGCTTCGATCTCGATGCCGATGGCCCCACCTGGAACCTTGTCCCTATCGTGGCTGCCGTGAACAACGAAACGACCGGCCTTTACCGGCTTCAGCCCTTCAAGGCTCTTCTCGACCCAATTGATATCCGGCAGTTCTTCTGCTTCCAGCGGCGCGGCAAATGCATCGGCACCGACACGGTCGCGCACCGTCGCAGCCGCCTCTTCCGGCTCCATGTCGAACAGAAGAATTTCAGCCGCCCACAGGCGTCCGTCCGGCGTTGCTTCGTAGATGGTCACCGGATTGCCGTCGTCCTCAAACGCCCGTTCAAGGATCTCGGAGATCCGCTTGGCTTCCAGTTCTTCAGCCGTGATCCGCACCCGGATGGTTTTCATCGCCGCTCGCGCCTGTGGTTATTGGGGTCAAGGCGTGCGGTATAGCGGGAAGCGGCCAGCGATGCCAGCTTGAAACGGTCCCGGCACTGGGCAAACCGGGTCTCTGCCCCATTTCATTGGGAAATGCGAGGAAACACCCATGACTTGCCCCCGTTCGCACCTAAACTGGCTGCAAGTGACCGGATGTCTGGTTGCTGCCCTTCTTTGCCTCCAGCTTCTCATCTTCCCCGCCTGGGCAACGTCCGAGCAGGATCAACTGTTTGAAGCCTTGAAGAACGCTCCAAATGAAGAGGCGGCCAGCAAGATCGAAGATAGCATCTGGCACACCTGGCTGGATGCGGCCCCCACGCCGGAGATCCGGCAGAAGGTGGATGAAGCCATGCGTAAACGAGGATCCTATGACTTTCAGGGTGCGAAGGATCTGCTCGACACGGTCGTGGAAGAAGCACCGGATTACTCGGAAGGCTGGAACCAGCGTGCCTTCATCCTCTTCCTGCAGGGTAATTACGAAGCCAGCCTCGAAGATATCGAACGCGCCCTTGCTCTGGAACCACGGCACTTTGGCGCCTTGTCCGGCAAGGCAATCATCTTCATGACGCTCGGCAGGGTGCAATTGGGCCAGGAAGTGCTGCGTGAGGCCGTCGGTATACATCCCTACCTGAAGGAACGCGACATGCTGATCAAACCGCAAGGTGTCGATCTCTAGAACGGCCCCAGGCGCAAAGTGTCTCGGGCTTTGGGGTCAACCCAAGGATACATCAAGTGCGAGACCACATTCCCGGTTCCATTGGAGCGTAGCCGTCAGAAGCAGTTCACCGGACTGGTTTTTGCAACCAGCCGGTCAGTGCCGTTCGACGAAACTGTCGATGACCTTCTTCACCCCTGCCTTTTCAAAGTCGATGGTCAGCTTGTTTCCCTCGATCGACTTGATGGCGCCATAGCCGAACTTGATGTGGAACACGCGCTCGCCCAGAGAGAATTGCGATGGCGTGTCACTGACGGATTTCGCCACCAGCTCTCCTTCGATGGTCAACGGCCCCTGACGCTTTTGCCGCGCGGACTGATACCCACGGCCACCGCCATCGGAAAATCCGCTGGAGGACTGCTTGGCACGCTGCGCACGTTGCCAGCCCGGCGTGGAGTAGCTGCCCTTGTCGAAGGGATCATGACTGTCGAACCGGGACGGTCCGTAACCGCCACCGCCATAGCCGCCATAGCTGGACGAAGCTTCGGCAATCTCGACATGGTCCGGCGGCAGCTCGTCCAGAAACCGTGAGGGAACGGTGGACTGCCAGAGGCCGTGAATGCGCCGGTTGGACGCAAAATAGAGCTTTGCGCGTTTCTTCGCCCGGGTGATGCCGACATAGGCCAGCCGGCGCTCTTCCTCCAGACCGGCGCGACCGGATTCATCCAGCGCGCGCTGGTGGGGAAACAACCCCTCTTCCCAGCCGGGCAAGAAAACCGTGTCGAATTCCAGCCCCTTGGCCGAGTGCAGCGTCATGATGGATACGGCGTCGGTCGCATCCGCGCTGTCCCGGTCCATGACGAGGGAAATGTGCTCCAGGAAACCGGCCATGGATTCAAATTCGTCCATCGACCGGATCAGTTCCTTCAGGTTGTCGAGCCGTCCGGGCGCTTCCGCCGAGCGGTCCTGCCGCCACATCTCGGTGTAGCCGCTCTCATCGAGGATGATTTCCGCCAGTTCGGTGTGTTTCAGCTGGTCGAGCTGGCGCCGCCAGCGCTCGAAGTTGTCGAGCACGGACTTCAGCGCGTTGCGTGGCTTTGGCTTGAGTTCTTCGGTATCGATAAGCTGGCTTGCCGCCTGCATCAGTGGAATACGCTCTGCCCGGGCAACGCCATGGACCAGTTTCAGCGTCGCATCGCCAAGACCGCGCTTCGGCGTGTTGACAATACGCTCAAACGCCAGATCGTCCGCGGGCTGCGCGACACAGCGGAAATACGCCATGGCATCGCGGATTTCCATGCGCTCATAAAAGCGCGGACCGCCGATGACCCTGTAATTAAGTCCCAGCGTGACAAACCGGTCTTCGAACTCGCGCATCTGGAACGATGCCCGCACCAGAACCGCCATTTCATTGAGCGAATGACCTCGCGACTGAAGCGTCTCGATCTCGTCGCCGATGGTGCGCGCTTCTTCTTCGCTGTCCCAGACGGAGGCCACCGACACCAGGTCGTGGTCGGGTTCCTCGAAATCCGTGAACAGCGTCTTGCCGAGACGGCCTTCGTTAAAGGCAATCAGGTGGGATGCGGCAGCCAGGATATGGCTGGTTGAGCGGTAATTGCGCTCCAGGCGAATGACGGTGGCGCCCTTGAAGTCATGTTCGAAGCGCAGGATGTTATCGACTTCCGCGCCGCGCCAGCCGTAGATCGACTGGTCATCATCACCGACACAGCAGACATTCGGGTTGCCCTGGGCCAGCAGCCGCAGCCACAGGTACTGCGCGATGTTGGTGTCCTGATATTCGTCCACCAGCATATAGCGGAAGCGGCGCTGATATTCCTTGAGGACATCCGGCTGGGTCTTGAACAGCGTGATGACATGCAAAAGCAGGTCACCGAAATCGGCCGCGTTCAGGATCGACAGGCGCTCCTGATATTCCTCGTAAAGCTTTCGGCCCTTGCCGTTGGCAAACGCCCGCGCCTCGCCTTCCGGGATATCCTTTGGCCCAAGAGCCCGGTTTTTCCAACCATCCAGCATCCCGGCAAAGGCCTTGGCCGTCCAGCGCTTGTCGTCCAGCCCTTCGGCCTGGATGATCTGCTTGATAAGGCGGATCTGGTCGTCGGTATCGAGGATCGAGAAGGACGATTTCAAGCCGACAAGTTCGGCATGCTTGCGCAGGATCTTCACACAGATGGAGTGGAACGTGCCGAGCCACGCCATGCCTTCCACATTGCCGCCGACAAAACCGGCAATGCGTTCCTTCATCTCGCGCGATGCCTTGTTGGTGAACGTGACAGCCAGAATTTCGGACGGCCGCGCCAAGCCGGTTGCCAGAATATGGGCGATGCGTGTTGTCAGCACGCGGGTCTTGCCCGTACCGGCACCAGCCAGCACCAGAACCGGCCCTTCGGTCGTTTCCACCGCCAGCCGCTGCTCCGGGTTCAGCCCCGTCAGATAGTCCGGTGCCCGCCGTGCCGCCATCGCCCTGGCCGCGATCCCACCTTGCGGCCGCGCGGGAGCAGGCGCGGACTCCGCCCGCGTGCCGATAGGCTGGAATGGATCGTCAAAGGAATCGTCGTACCCGTCCGGGTCGGTCATGGTTTACTGGTCCGGTTTCAAGCGCTTGTTTTGAGAACAATATAGCAACATACCGGCGCTGGCGAGGCAGGAATGACCGATTTGGTGGGGACAAGAAGCGGGCTTTTCTTATTTGAACCGGCAACTGCGTGAGGCCGCCTCCTTTGACAAAGCCGCGACAGATTTCAGGAACCCCAGAGGTTTGCGGTTCCAGCGAGCACAGGGGTTACTGGATCCCGGTCTTGCCGCTGCGCGTCAAACCGGGATGACAAGAAGCAAAGCCATGCCCTGAAGCCTCCCTCTTGTCATCCCCGCGCAGGCGGGGATCCAGTAAACTAGGGAGCCTGTTGCTTGACCAAGCGGCGGGAGAACTGGCAATGCCCAGAAAACGATCGAAGCGACGCAAAAGTGTCAAACCAGTTTAGCAAACAGGTCGTCCCAGTTTGGATTCCGTTCGTCGATCAAATGGATCTTCCAGGCACGCTTCCAGCGTTTGAGCTGTTTTTCCCGCTTGATCGCCCACTCGATTTCCTCGTGAACTTCGTAATACACCAAGCGATGCACGCCATATTTCGCGGTAAACTGGCTTCCGAGGCCTTCACGGTGCTGCGAAACCCTGCCCAACAGGTCATTCGTCACCCCGGCATAGAGCGTGCCGCCCAGTCCGCTTGCAAGAATGTAGACATAATATTGCTGATCGAGGTGCAACGTGGAGCCTTCGTTGAAATTCTTCCCGGATAAACGTTAGTCCTGCTGATATGACGCAGCCGATACCGGTTTCGGGAAACCCGGAGGTTTGCGGTTACAGCGAGCACAGGAGTTACTGGATCCCGGTCTTGCCGCTGCGCGTCAAACCGGGATGACAATGGATGGCGGGGTAATGTGAAATGAAAACAGAGCCCACCTCCCCATTTTGTCATCCCCGCGCAGGCGGGGATCCAGTAAACGCAGGCACCGGTGGAACAAAATGCCTCTGCCTCGGGCCTTTCGTCAAAAAAACCCGGATGACAAAACACGAAGGGAATATCCGCTCAGGCCCCCACCAGATCGAACCAGTCATCCTCGGAGATGACTTCGATCTCCAGTTCCTGCGCCTTTTTCAGCTTTGAACCAGCTCCAGGTCCGGCCACCACCAGGTCGGTCTTTTTCGACACGGAACCGGCTGTCTTGGCACCAAAGCGTTCGGCCATGGCCTTGGCTTCGTCGCGGGTCATACGTTCCAGCGAGCCGGTGAAAACCACTGTCTTGCCTGCGACAGGTGAGCCAGAGGCGTTGATCTTTTCAGCGTCCTTGGGTGACACCTCGACCAGAAGCGCGTCGAGCTGGTCGAGATTGTGTTGCTCGGCAAAGAACTCCGCCAGCGCCTCGGCAACGATATGGCCGATGCCGTCGATGTCATTGAGCTCTGTCCAGGCTTCACCCGACGTGTCATGCGCCGCCTTCATGGCAACGTAGAACGCCGCCCAGGAGCCATAGGCACGTGCCAGAAGCTTGGCGTTGCCCTCGCCCACGTGACGGATTCCAAGGGCGAAGATGAAACGATGAAGGTCAATCTCCCGCCGCGCGTTGATTGCCTCGAAAAGGTTCTTCGCCGAAACGGCCCCCCAGCCTTCCCGGTTGCGCAACTTGGTGAGAGAGCGCTTGTCCCGCTCCTCCAGCGTGAAGATGTCCGCCGGCGCCATCACAAGGCCTTCCTTGTAGAAGGCGTCGACCTGCTTGTCGCCGAAGCCTTCGATGTCGAAGGCATTGCGCGAGACGAAATGCTTGAGCTTTTCCGTTGCCTGGGCCGGGCAAATCAGACCGCCGGTGCAGCGGCGCACCGCATCGCGGCGCCCGGTTTTTTCCTTTTCCTCGCGCACCGCGTGGCTACCGCAGGCGGGACAGACAGTCGGAAACTCGAAGGCTTCCGCCCCATCGGGGCGTTTGTCCAGGTCGATATCGACAATCTGCGGAATGACGTCGCCGGCACGCTGGATCTTCACCGTGTCACCGATACGAAGATCCTTGCCGCCGCGGATCGACTCTCCGTCCTGGCCAATGCCCTTGATATAGTCTTCGTTGTGGAGGGTCGCGTTTGAAACGACGACACCGCCCACCGTAATCGGCTCCAGCTTGGCAACCGGCGTCAGGGCACCTGTTCGGCCAACCTGGATCTCGATGTCGTTGAGAATGGTGTAGGCCTGTTCGGCCGGGAACTTGTGAGCAATCGCCCACCGGGGTGACCGCGAGACAAAGCCGAGGCGTTCCTGCAGGTCCAGCCGGTCGACCTTGTAGACCACACCATCGATATCATAATCGAGCTGGGCACGGCTTTCCTCGATGCCGTGATAGACCCCGAGAAGCTCTTCCACGGTTTCACAGCGTTTCATCAGCGGGTTGACCTGAAAGCCCCAGGCTTCCAGCTGCTTGACCATGCCGAACTGGGTGTCTTCCGGCAGCTCGCTCATCTCGCCCCAGGCATAAGCGAAGAACCGCAGTGGGCGGGAGGCCGTGATTTCGGATTTCAGCTGGCGCAACGAGCCCGCCGCCGCGTTGCGCGGGTTAGCGAAAACCTTGCCGCCATTGGCTGCCATGCGCTCGTTCAGCGCCTGAAAATCCTTGTGCGCCATATAGACTTCGCCGCGCACTTCAACGACACCCGGCACCGTGCCGAACAGCTTCTCCGGAATATCCTTGATCGTCTTCGCGTTCTCGGTGACGTTTTCACCTGTGGTGCCGTCACCTCGCGTTGCGGCGTAAACCAGAGTGCCGTTTTCATATCGAAGAGACAGCGACAGACCGTCGATCTTCGGCTCCGCGGTAACCGCCAGAGCCCCCATCAACGGATCGAACTTCAGAAACCGGCGCACGCGGCCGACGAAGTCCCGGACGTCGTCATCGTTGAACGCATTGTCCAGCGACAGCATCGGCACCCGGTGAGTAATCTTGCCGAAACCGGACGCAGGGGCCGCCCCCACCTGCGCAGAGGGACCGTCTTCAAGAATGAGATTGGGAAACCGGGCCTCGATGGACGCGTTCCGCCGGCGCAGCGCGTCATAGTCCGCATCCGAGATCACCGGGGCATCTTCCTGGTGATAGCGGCGGTCGTGCTCGGCGATTTCCGCCGCCAGCCGTTTCAGCTCGACCTGTGCTTCCTCCTGCGTCAGGGCGTCGATGTCGGTTTGGGCGAAGGAAGTGTCAGTCATGATGTCTTCACGAAATGTGTCAGCGGGAGAGACCGGGTTGATGACCGGATTAAATCGGATACCGGAACCAAATGGCGGGCTCAAGCGTTGATAGCACATCGAACCGGCAAAACTCGATGCTGGTCAATGTTGGAATGAGGAGACACGAATGGCTTATCAGGACCGTGAAACGCATTATGTCGAGAAGACGAACGGCAACAGCGCTGGCTGGTTCATGGCCGGAGCGCTTGTCGTCGCGCTGATCGCAGGCGGCCTGCTCTATGCCAATGGCTTTTTCACGAACGACGAAGAGCTTAGCATCGAGCTGAATGTCCCCAATCTGGGAGAAGGTGAACTGAAGCTGCCTGACATGAAGGAAGCACCGCTCGTCAAGGAGCCGTAAGACCATTTCTCATTTGAAAACTGCACCACAGGGCGGGAGCTTCGGCTAACCCGCCCTCTTTTTGTCCACCGCTCCGGATCCTATTTCCTATTCCGCAGCCGTCAGCAGCCGGCGCGCTGCGGCGCGGGCTTCTTCCGTGATAACGCTGCCGGCAAGCATCCGGGCGATTTCCTCGCTGCGGTGGTCTTCATCAATAAGCTGAACGCGCGTTGCCACCCGGTCCTTCCTGGTCGCTTCCTTGGCGATCAGGAAATGCCCTGCAGCGCGAGCTGCCACCTGCGGGGCGTGGGTAACCGTCAGAACCTGAACGCTGCCGGCAAGCCGTGCCAGACGCAGGCCGATGGCCTCGGCCACGGCACCGCCCACCCCTGTGTCGATCTCGTCAAAAACCAGCGTCGGGGCCGAGCCCTTGTCGGCGAGGGACACCTTCAGTGCCAAGAGGAAACGGGAAAGCTCGCCACCGGACGCGACCTTCATCATCGGTCCCGGCTTCGTGCCTGGGTTCGTCTGGACATGGAACTCCAGCTGATCGATGCCCGAACGGCTGCGGTTTTCCGGATTGCTTTCCACTTCGACGATGAATTTCGCCCGCTCCAGCTTGAGGTCGGGCAACTCCATTTCAACAGCCTTTTCCAGTGCCTTGGCTGTCTTTCGCCGCTTGTCCGAGAGGCTGGCTGCCTTCTTGTCGTATTCGGCGCGGGCCTTTCCAGCAGCACTCACCAGCGCCGCCAACTTGTCTTCACCGGCATCGAGATCGGCCAGATCGCCGCTCATGCGGGCACACAGGGCGGACAGCTCGTCAACCGGCACCGAGAACTTGCGGGAGGCAGCACGAAGCGCAAACAGCCGCTCTTCGACAGCTTCCAGTTCGCGTGGATCATATTCGGTCTCACGCAGCGCGCTTTCCAGTCCGCCGCGCGTTTCTTCCAGAAGATCCATCGCCTCTGCAAGCGTGCGGACGGGCTGGCCAAGAAGATTGGGCACCTGGTCGGCCTTGCGTTCCAGACGCCGCAGCAAGCTGGCCAGTTCCGGGATTGGCGACGCAGTGCCGTTCAAGGTTTCAAAGGCTTCGTTCAGATCACCGGCAATCTTCTCGACCGCCATCATGTCCGTCCGCCGGGCCGCCAGTTGCTCCTCTTCGCCGGTTTCCGGCTTGAGGGCTGACAGTTCATCGACGGCAGCTCGCAGGAAATCAGCCTCGTTGCGCGCGGCTTCTATGCGTTTCTCGTGATCGGTCACCGCCTTGTCGGCAGCGCGATAGGTGGCAAAGGCCTGTGCTACGGCCTCGGCTTCGGCCGTCTGCCCTCCGAAAACATCAATGAGGGCCCGGTGGCTTTCCGGGTCAACCAGCGCGCGGTCATCGTGCTGTCCGTGGATTTCCACCAGGAGCGCGCCCGCCTGACGCAGCAATCCTGCACTGACGGGCTGATCGTTGACGAAGGCCCGGGTGCGGCCGTCGGAGGTCTGGATACGGCGCAGGATGATGTCGCCATCGTCATCGACATCGTTCTCGCGCAGGAACATGCGAACGGGATGACCCGCCGCCACATCAAAGACAGCCGTCACCTGTCCTTGTGCCTCGCCATGACGCACGAGATCGGCATCACCACGCGCGCCGAGTGCCAGCGACAAGGAGTCGAGAAGGATGGATTTGCCCGCGCCGGTTTCGCCGGTGAGAACCGACATGCCGGCGGCAAATTCGAGGTCAAGACGGTCGATCAGAACGATGTCACGGATAGACAGCGCGACCAGCATGAAGGGATGCTCCTTAAAGTTCGGCCCACCATATAGGAGGACCGAAGCGTCTTGAAAGAGCCTGTTTGGGCCTTTTCAACCTCATTTGCGAGGCTGAAGCCATTTCGGGATTAAACCAGGCGTCAGATGCTCTTGAAGGCGCGGCTGATCCAGCTGCCGCTGTCTTCGGAAGGCTCGTACCCACCCTTGTTGAGCAGCGAATAGGCATCCTTGTACCACTGGCTGTCCGGGTAGTTGTGCCCGAGCACGGCTGCGGCCGTCTGCGCTTCGTTGACGACACCGAGCGCGTAGTAGGCTTCGGTCAGGCGGAACAGGGCTTCTTCCACGTGCCGCGTGGTCTGGTAATCGACGACAACCGTCTTGAAGCGATTGATCCCTGCGATGTAGTTGCGCTTCTTCAGGTAGAAGCGACCAACCTGCATTTCCTTGCCGCCAAGCTGGTCATGCACGATGCGCAGCTTGCTTTCGGCATCCGGCACATATTCCGATTCCGGGAAGCGCTGGATCAGCTCGTTGAACGCACCGGCTGCCTTCCGGGTCACGGCCTGATCGCGGGTAATGTCCGGCATCTGGCGGAAATAGGCCTGACCGGCGAGATACAGCATGTAGGCTGAATCCTCGTCCCCCGGATAGAGCGTCACGAACCGCTTCGCCGCAGTTACGGTTTCCGTGTACTTGCCGCGCGAGTAGTTCAGGAACGCCAGGTTCACCAGCGATTTCTTGGAGTATTCAGAATAGGGATAGAGCTTGTCGAGCTCTTCGAATTTCTGGGTCGAATCGCGCAGTTTGCCTTGCGCGCGCAGGGACAGGCCTTCGTTGAACAGAACTTCCGGCGGCGTATCGTTGAGTGCCAGCTCATCGAGATCGTCCTTGCCACCGCATGCGGCAAGCGCAAGCGGTACAGCCAGAACGGCCAATCTCAGGAAGGTTTTCATGTGTTTGGCTCTGTTCACTTCAGAACCAGTATCCATTCCGTTCACGCCTATACTCCCGGACCTTTCCGGCCCCTAAGGCCCATGTCATGCGGCCTTGCAAATTTATCGACAGGAGTGTTTAGCGGAAATCACCGGTCCCCGTCACGTCCTCATCGGCCATCTGACGGTTTTTTTGAGCAATTTTATGGCAACCGGTCCAAATAGGTTCCGAATTCCGCCGAAAAGAAAACGGCCGCTTCATCAAAGCGGCCGATCAAAATTATATCAGGAGACGTCAGGTCCGAAAGCAGCAGCGGCTGCGATACCGCCCTTGTCGACCTGGCCGACCTTGCGGAATGCAGGCGACTCGACGATTTCGAACGCGCTCGGATCTTCAAACAGCTTAACCAGGATCGCGTGGTTCATCTTGTGCCCGCCCTTGTAGGAGCGGTAGAGACCCAGGATCGGCAGACCGGCAAGAGCCAGGTCGCCAACCGCGTCGAGCGCCTTGTGACGTGCAAACTCGTCCGGCCAGCGGGTGCCTTCCGGATTGAGAACCTTGTCCTCGGCAATCGCCACGGAATTTTCCAGCGACGATCCCAGGGCAAAGCCCATCTTCCAAAGCTGCTCGACATCCTTCACGTAGCCGAAGGTGCGCGCACGGGAAAGCTCGTCACGGAACACGTCCGGAGTGATGTCGGAAGAGAACTGCTGGCGACCGATCAGCGGCGTGTCGAAGTCGATGGTGATATCGAACTTGGTGCCGTTGTAGGGGTGCAGCTCGCACCATGCCGTACCGTTGTCGACGCGAACGGTCTTCTTCACCTTCAGGTACCGGCGTCCCCGGTCCAGGCGTTTCAGGCCGATCTGCTCGATTGCTTCGACAAACGCAACGCTGCTGCCGTCCATGACCGGCATTTCCGGACCGTCGATTTCCACGATCAGGTTGTCGACACCCATGCCGAAAAGAGCTGCCATGAGATGCTCAACGGTCGCGACGCCTTCACTGGAAGGATCGCCGAGAACGGTGCAAAGTGCTGTTGCGGATACCTTGTTCCAGAGGGCCGGAACTTCGGTGGAGTTTTCCTGGTCGGTGCGGGTGAACACAATCCCCACACCAGCTTCGGCCGGTACGAGAGTGATCGACGCGGGTTTGCCCGAATGAACGCCAATCCCGGTCAGGGTCACCTGATCGGCTAGCGTCGTCTGTCGGTCAACATATGCGGTCATAAAACCCTGCCCTTCCGGTTTGCGGCGGAAACAAGCCCTCTATTTGCCCTTAAAGGGTTACGGACTTTTAACGATCCCGCGTTGGCTGGGAACATAGTCCCGAACCCCAATTGGGCGAAATAAAGCTTTATTACGATTTGTAACGATTCACAGGCTTTCAAATCACTGAATTAAAACGGGAATTTGTTCCGTTACGGAAACAGCCCGGAGCGTGAACTCCGGGCTGTAACGATCAGGGAAGATGATCGGGTCTCGAATCAGTTGGCCTGGCGGCGAAGAAACGCCGGAATTTCCAACTGTTCGTCTTCTGTTGCAGTTACCGGCTTCGGCGTTGCCCGCCCGGTGTTGTCCAGCTGGCCTGCAGCGCCATGAGCTGCGGGACGTTGCTGGGGCGCACGCGGGGCGGCCTGCTGGGCCGGCTGCATCTGCGGAGCAGGACGGGCAACCGGTGCGGCAGCCATGTCATGTTCCTGATCTTCTTCGTGATGACGGCCAAGGCCGCTTGCAAGGCGACGCAGCAGCCCCATCGGGCGGCGGTCGTCTTCGACGTGCTCTTCATAGCTCGGTGCCGGAGCAGGCTGCTGAGGACGCTGCTGGGCAACGGCCTGCTGAGGCTGGGCTACATTTGCAGTCTGCTGCTTTGCCTGAATTTCACGCTGAGCGATCGGCGGGAAATCCTCCACCCGCGGCATGCGCGGTGCAGGGTTATGCTCGGCGGCAACCGGCGGAATGTAAGGCTGGCTGACCGGCATGTCTTCTGCGACAGGTGCCCGGGCTTCGTCTTCGATGTCGAGCATCTGCGGCTTGGCTGCAAGCGAACCTGCTGCCGGCTGCACCTTCTTGATCTCGACAGCCGGATCGCTTGCGACGGCGACCGGCTGCGGATCCGGAATGGCAAGTTCCCGTTCCAGATTGGCAACGGCCTTGGCAGCGGCATTTTCGGCGTGAGCCTTTTCAGCCAGAGCGGCCGGGCGCTGAGTGTTGATTTCCGGTGTCCGGCTTACCGCCGGAGCTTCCGCCTTTACAGGCTGAGATGCTGTTCCGGGAAACGTGTTGGCCGCAAGGCCTTCCTCCCTGTCAATGCCGGTTGCAACGACGGACACGCGGATGAGACCATCCAGCGTCTCGTCGAAGGTCGCGCCCAGAATGATGTTGGCGTCGGCGTCAACTTCCTCGCGGATGCGGGTAGCCGCTTCATCCACTTCGAACAGCGTCAGGTCGTTGCCGCCCGTAATGGAGATGAGCAGGCCTCTTGCGCCCTTCATCGAGGATTCGTCGAGCAGCGGGTTGGCAATGGCCGCTTCCGCCGCCTGCTGTGCACGCTTTTCGCCACTAGCTTCGCCGGTGCCCATCATGGCCTTGCCCATGCCGCGCATCACGGAGCGAACGTCGGCGAAGTCGAGGTTGATGAGACCTTCCTTCACCATCAGGTCGGTGATGCAGGCAACACCAGAGTAGAGCACCTGGTCGGCCATCGCGAATGCGTCGGCGAAGGTGGTCTGGGCATTGGCAATCCGGAACAGGTTCTGGTTCGGAATGACGATCAGTGTGTCGACACTCCGCTGCAGTTCCTCGATACCGGAATCGGCGATCCGCATACGGCGAGCGCCTTCGAACTGGAACGGTTTGGTCACCACACCTACCGTCAGTATACCCTGCTCGCGTGCCGCCCGTGCGATAACGGGTGCGGCACCGGTGCCGGTTCCACCGCCCATGCCGGCGGTGATGAACACCATGTGCGATCCGGACAGGTGATCGTTGATTTCGTCGATCACTTCCTCGGCAGCCGCGCAGCCGACTTCCGGCTGGGAGCCTGCGCCAAGACCTTCAGTCACGGCCACGCCCATCTGGACGAGCCTGTCTGAATGGTTCATGGCCAGTGCCTGGGCATCCGTGTTGGCAACGACGAAGTCGCAGCCCTGGAGACCTGCAGTGATCATGTTATTGACGGCGTTTCCGCCCGCGCCGCCGACGCCGAAGACCGTAATGCGTGGCTTCAGCTCCTGAATGTCGGGCATCTTCAGGTTGATGGTCATATTATCCTCGCGACCCACTGGCGCCCCCGGTACGGGAGTAGCCTCTTCTTCCCTAATCTCCTCTGCCATTTCTGGCAGCTCAACTTCCTGGATGTCGTCTTCTTGGCTCATGTCGTCAGAAGCTTTCCCTGATCCATTGGCCCACGCGGGCCAGGTAACCAGATTGCCCGCCCCACCCTGATCTCCGGTTCTTGTGTTCGAACTGTTCGATCTGAGCGACCTGCGGATAAATCAAGAGACCGACAGCGGCGGCAAAAGCCGGACCTTTGGCAGCCTCGGGAAGACCGGCGACGCCTAGAGGCCGGCCAAGACGGACGTTGCGCCCCAGGATGTGACGCGCAACTTCTCCAAGACCCGTGAGCTGACTTGCGCCCCCGGTCAGAACGATCTGCTTACCGACACGCCCGGCAAAGCCGGACGCCGTAAGCCGATCCCTCACGAGTTCAAGGATTTCTTCCACGCGCGGCCGGATAACCCGGGTCAACGCCGAGCGTGGGATCTGGTTCGGCAGGTCGCTGTCGCTTTCCAGCGGCGGTACCGTGAGCATGTCACGATCGTCCGAGCTGGACGCCAGCGGCGAGCCGTAAAGGGTTTTCAAACGCTCCGCATCCTGCAGACGGGTTGCGAAAGCGCGGGCGATATCGGTGGTGACGTGATTGCCGCCAACGGCAATCGCATCCAGGTGCACCATGTGGCCATCGACGAAGACCGACAGTGTCGTCGTGCCGCCGCCCATGTCGATGCAGGCAACACCAAGCTCGGCTTCATCATCGACGATAGTGGACAGGCCACTGGCAAACGGCGTCGCCACCATGGTTTCCACATGAAGGTGACCGCGGTTGATGCACAGTTCCAGATTGCGCACAGGCGGAACTTCCGCCGTCACCACCTGCATGTCGACGCCCAGCTTGTGGCCCATCATGCCACGCGGATCGCGGATGCCGCGGCTGCCGTCCAGCGAATAGGAGATCGGCAAGGCGTGTGTGACGGCCCGGCCGTCAGTCACCGAGTGGCTGGAACCGGCGGAAAGCACCCGCTGGATATCGGCTTCAGACACGCTGTCGCCTGCCAGCGGAACGTTGGCGCTGTAGATCTCGCTCTGCAGGCGTCCGCAGCTGATGTTGGCGATCAGCGACTCGACCGTCACGCCGGCCATGCGCTCGGCACTGTCGACTGCCAGACGGATGGCCTGTTCGGCAGCATCCATGTCGACAACGACGCCGGACTTGATCCCGCGCGAGCGCTGATAACCGTATCCCAGCACTTCCACCTTGTGGGAGCGGCTGGAGAGAATTGCCTTTTCTTCCTGCGGCACCAGTTTGGCGATCAGGCAGCAGACCTTCGTGGAGCCCACATCCAGAACCGACATGATGACAGCACGACGGCTCGGCAGCGGCCGCATCTTCGGCAGGTAGAGGTTGTTGTCGGAGCGGCTCATGTGTCACGCTCCTTTTTGCCTGAGCGGCCCTTGCCGCCCGTCATGACCTTGCGCTGTTCGGCAGCCTCGTCGGAGAGGCGCACGGTCACGCGGTCTGCCAGACGCATGTCGATGGCAACGATATCCCGGGACAAAAGCCCGCTTTCTTCATCCATTTTCACCAGATCTGCCAAGGCGGCGTCGATGTTGTCTTGGGGCAAGCGGATAGAAATCCCATTCTCAAGCTGCAGGTCCCAGCGGCGATCGCTGATCAGGAACGCCGCGCGCACGCGCGGACGCAGGCCCGGGACCTTCTCCAGCGCGGTATTGATCTCGGATGCCCTGCGCTGAGCACCGTGGTTCACGACAAGCAGCAGATTGGCATAACGCCCATCCACCTCGTCGGTGATCACGTCACCTGATTCGTTTACGATCGAGACCATGTCGCCGCGCTGCCACAGCGCATAGGGCACGCGTTCCTCGATGTTGATCTGCAGCGTGCTCGGATAGAGCTTCATCACCGACGCGCTCTTCACCCAGGCCATCTCGTTAAGACGCTCGCGAGCGCTATTGGCGTCAAACAGGGCGAGCGAGGAACCCTCGTGAATTTCCAGCGCTTCCAGGATCTGGAACTCGTTGATTTCACGCTGGCCGGACAGCTTGACGGCCTCGATGCCGAAACCAGCAGCGGACAGGAGGCTGTCGGCAACAAGCCGGCCGTGCCCCCCTATGACTATTCCATAACCAATTGTTAAGGTTAAGAAAGTCAGCGCAGCAGCAGATCCGGACCAGCGTGGCAGATCTGCCAGGCGCCCGGCCGAACGCCACACCGGCTGGCGGTGCAAACGCGGCACACCGCGCCCGCGCGGAGCCAGCTCGGCCTCCAGCGGGGTCATCGCGTCCCGGTAATGTTTGCGCCTTATCGACAGCAACTCGCGTCCTCAACCATCCAGCTGACCAGGTCCTTGAAACTCATCCCCTTGTGGGCCGCCATTTCGGGCACAAGAGAAGTCGGCGTCATGCCTGGCTGCGTGTTCACTTCTAGGCAAATCAGCTCTCCGGATCCGTCTTCCTTTTCATCGAATCGGAAGTCGGCGCGGGAAACACCGCGGCAACCCAGAGCCTGATGCGCCTTAACTGCTAGTGTCTCTATGGTTTGGTAAACAATCGGTGAAATTTTTGCAGGAAGAATGTGTTTTGAACCGCCTTGTGCATATTTTGCGTCGTAATCGTAGAAGCCATGACCTAACGGCACTACGTCGATGACGCCCAGGGCCGTATCATCCATGACGGCACAGGTCAGCTCCCGCCCGCTGATGAACTTTTCGCACATCAGAACGTCAGGGTAAGGCCAGTCCTCCCGCCCCAGCTCCTGTGGCGGAAACTCTTGATCTTCCTTGACAATCAGCACCCCAAAGCTCGATCCCTCGTTGATGGGTTTCAGCACATATGGCGGCTTCATCGGATGCTCGCGGGTGATCTCCCGGCGGTTGACAACAAGGTGTTCCGTGACCGGAATTCCGGCTGCATTCATCACCGCTTTTGCCTTCACCTTGTTCATTGCAAGGCTTGAGGCGAGCACACCGGAATGTGTGTACGGGATGTTAAGAACTTCTAATATTCCCTGAACGCAGCCATCCTCGCCGAAGGGACCGTGAAGAGCGTTAAAGACCACATCGGGCTTCAAATCTTTGAGAACAGCGGAAATATTGCGGTCAACATCGACCCTGGTGACCCGGTAGCCGGCTTCTTCCAGCGCATCGGCGCAGCCCTTGCCGCTGGCGAGGCTTACAGGACGCTCGTTAACCCACCCCCCCATCAGGACAGCGACATGTTTGCTTGCCATCAGGCAGCCTCCCCTTCCTTGCCCAGAAATGGCTCGATAGCCCCCTGTGCACCGAATTCACCCAGGCGCTTGATCTCCCACTCCAGGCGGATGCCGCTGTGCGCCAGCACGCGCGCGCGCACGGTTTCCCCTAGCAGTTCGAGATCATGTCCGGTGGCCGTTCCGGTATTGATCATGAAGTTGCAATGCATTTCGGACATTTGCGCTCCACCGACGGTCAGGCCACGGCATCCTGCCGCGTCGACCTCTTTCCATGCCGACGTACCGTGCGGGTTCTTGAAGGTGGATCCGCCGGTCTTTTCACGGATCGGCTGCGCCCGTTCACGGTGGGCGACAACGTCGGCCATTTCCTGCCGGATCGAGGCTTCGTCCTGCGGCACGCCTTCAAAGACGGCGGAGGTAAAGATCAGGTCTTTCGAAGCCTCCGAGTGGCGATAGGCATAGCCCATGTCCTCATTCGTCAGAACGTGGCGGTTACCGTCCCGGTCGACAGCGGTCAGCTCCACCATGCGCTCGCGGGTTTCCGTGCCGTGAGCGCCCGCATTCATGCGCAGCGCACCGCCCAGACCGCCAGGAATACCTGTGTAAAACGCAAAACCGCCGAGACCGGCCTTGGCCGCAGCCTCCGCCAGACGCTTGTCCGGCACGGCCGCCCCTGCCCTTAACCTGTTTCCGCCGACTTCCTCGATGGAACCGAAGCCCTTTGCACTCAGGCGAATGACAACGCCCTTCAGGCCGCCGTCACGGATCAGCAGGTTGGAACCCAGCCCTACCGGCAGCACCGGAACATCTTTCGGAAGTTTTTTCAGGAAGGCAGCAAGGTCGTCTTCATCCGCCGGCTGGAACATCAACTGCGCGGGACCACCAGTGCGGAACCACGTGACCGCAGACAGTGGCTGGTTGGCCGTCAGCTTGCCACCGATACCTTCGGCAAGCTCCGGATACTGCTCCAGCAGATCGGGAAACGCCATGTGACGTCCTCCTTAAAGCTCTTCCAGCTGTTTCGGCAGCGCGTATGCCCACTGAGTGATGTTGCCGGCCCCGAGGCAAACCACGAAGTCGCCCGGCTCGGCCAGTTCCTTGACAAGCGCCGGCAGTTCTTCCGGGCCCTCGATCGCCCGAACGTTCCTGTGACCGCGGGTCTTCATGCCCGAGACGAGATCGGTATGTGCCGCTCCCTCGATCGGCTGCTCCCCCGCGGCGTAGACAGGAGCGATAATCACCGCGTCCGCATCGTTGAAGCAGTTCGAGAAATCATCGAACAGGCTGTGCAGGCGCGAATAGCGATGTGGCTGCATCACCGCGATTACCTTGCCTTTTGTCGACTCGCGCGCCGCATGGAGCACGGCCTTGATTTCAACAGGGTGGTGGCCGTAATCGTCGAATATCTGAACGCCGCCCACCGTGCCGGTGTGCGTGAAGCGCCGCTTGACGCCGCCGAAGGCCGCAATGCCTTTTCTGAGATCGTCCGCCTCGACACCCAGCTGCGAGGCAACCGCGATTGCCGCGGTGGCATTCGAAACGTTGTGAAGGCCCGGCATCGGCAGCGTCAGGTCGTTCAGTTCGATCACCTGCCCGCTGCGGCGGTCACGAAGGGTCACGGAGAAGATCGACTTGCCACCATCCATCGACACATCGGTGTAGCGAACGTCGGCCTGCGGATTGGCGCCATAGGTGACGACACGCCGGTCTTCGATGGTCCCGATCATCGTCTGGACTTCCGGATGGTCGAGACACATGACGGCAAAGCCGTAGAAGGGCACATTTTCAACGAACTGCCGGAAGGCAGCGCGTACGCCGGCGAAGTCGCCGTAGTGATCCAGATGCTCCGGATCGATATTTGTGACGATGGCGACATCAGCCGGCAACTTGACGAAGGTGCCGTCGCTCTCGTCTGCCTCGACAACCATCCAGTCACCCTCGCCCATGCGGGCATTGGTGCCATAGGCATTGATGATACCGCCGTTGATCACCGTCGGATCCAGACCGCCGGCATCGAGAAGTGCGGCAACCATCGATGTGGTCGTGGTCTTGCCGTGTGTGCCGCCAACGGCGATCGCCTGCTTGAAGCGCATCAGCTCGGCCAGCATTTCCGCCCGTCGCACCACAGGGATCAGCTTTTCACGGGCCGCGACCAGTTCCGGGTTGTCCTTCTTGATGGCGGAAGACACGACCAGCACCTCGGCATCGCCCAGGTTTTCTGCGGCATGGCCAATGGAAACCTTGATGCCGTTGTCACGCAGGCGCTGAACATTGGCGTTTTCCGCCATGTCCGAGCCTTGTACCGTGTAGCCGAGGGTCTTCAGCACTTCGGCAATCCCGCTCATGCCGATACCGCCGATGCCGACAAAATGAACCGGTCCGATGTCCTGCGGCATCTTCATGGCCGTTCTCCTTGTTTTGCTGCGACCTTCTCGACGAGGTCGGCAAGTCTTTTCACCGCGTCAGGCCTGGCGACGCTGCGCGCCTTTTGCGCTGCTTCGCCCAGCATTTCGGGTGCATTCATGAATCGGGTGATTTCCTGGGCCAACCGCTCCGGATAAAGGTCGACCTGACGGATCGGCCAGGCCCCACCTGCTTTTTCAAGCACCTTGGCATTGGCAGCCTGGTCCTGATCAATGGCTCCGGGCAACGGTACCAGGATGGAGGGACGGCCAAGAACGCTGAGCTCGCTGACCGACGACGCACCGGACCGGCAGATCACCAGATGCGCCTGGGCAATCCGCTGTGGCATGTCCTGGAAGAACGGCGCGCATTCGGCCTGAACGCCCAGACTGTCGTAAACAGCCTGTACCCGCTCCATGTCCTCCGGACGGCACTGCTGCACGATCCGCAAACGGGTGCGGATATCGGCAGACAGTTTTTCAAGCGCCGGCGGCAACAGATCGGAAAAGAAGCGTGCGCCCTGGGATCCGCCGAAGACCAGCAGGTTGAACGTTCCACCAGTGAGCGGTGCCGAGTAGGGCAACTCCGCAGCCGCGAGGACGGCGTCCCGAACAGGGTTGCCCGTTTCAGTCAGCTTGGCCTTGAAATCCGCCGGCAGATCTTCGATCGGCACGCTTGTGGCAATGGCGGTCACGCCCTTCGCCAACAGGCGGTTCGCCCGCCCCATGACGCCGTTTGCTTCGTGCAGGATGGAGGGCGTGCCCGTGAGCCGGGCAGCATACATCGGCGGAAACGTCGGATAACCACCAAACCCGGCCACGACATCCGGCTTCAAGGCCTTGATCACCTTGCGTGCCTGCAGCGTTCCAAGAAACAGTTTCACTGCAGTCTTCGCCAGCAGGAAGGGATTGCGCCCCCGAATGGTCTCCGAGGCGATGATGTGAACCTTGCGAGCGGGAAAGGCACTGCCGTATTTGTCGGCCCGTTCGTCGGTTGCAAGTTCCACGGTCCAGCCGCGCCGGATCAACTCGCTGGCCAGCGCCTGTGCGGGGAAGAGGTGGCCGCCCGTTCCGCCGGCCGTCAGTAAAACAGTTTT
The DNA here is from genome assembly GCF_017743835.1 of Labrenzia sp. R5_0. Taxonomy (NCBI): domain Bacteria; kingdom Pseudomonadati; phylum Pseudomonadota; class Alphaproteobacteria; order Hyphomicrobiales; family Stappiaceae; genus Labrenzia; species Labrenzia sp. R5_0. The sequence goes on from NZ_JAGHRK010000002.1 coordinate 654,550, forward strand.
GCTCATGAGTGCGGCTTGGGGCCTTACATCAGGGAAGAGGGTGAAAGCCGGCTCACCGTGACGACATCACCGCGCGACGGCTGCGGCCGCCTGCGCGTGAGCGCCAGAATGGCACCAGCGGTCATGGCGGACGACAAGAGCGACGACCCGCCGTAGGAAACGAACGGCAGGGTCATGCCCTTGGACGGAATGAGGTGAAGGTTCACCGCGAGATTGATCGTGGCCTGCAGGCCGAACAGCACGGTCAGTCCTGCTGTGGCAAGACGACTGAAAGCATCCTGATCACGGCTGGCGTGACGCAGGCCTCTCAAGACAATGAATGCAAAGACGGAGACAAGCAGCAGACAGGCGATTACGCCGAACTCCTCACCGACAACGGCGAAGATAAAGTCTGTGTGGCTGTCAGGCAGTATCCGCTTGACGGTGCCCTCCCCCGGACCACGGCCCAGCCACCCACCTGCGAGAAAGGAATCCTTGGCCGTATCGATCTGGAAGGTATCGCCGGAGCTCGGGTCGAGGAACCGGTCCACGCGGTTGGTCACGTGCGGCAGGAAGGCATAGGCGGCAAACAGGCCGACGATCCCGATGACGCCAAGCGCCATGATGATGAGCCACGAAATCCCGTTCAGAAAGAACAGCCCTGCCCAGACCAGGCCGAGCAGCATGGTCTGACCAAAGTCCGGCTGGGCGATCAGGAGAGCCGCGCAAACCGCAAAGAGTACAAAGGCGAAGAGTACCCCAGGCACCTCGCGCCGGCGGCCACTTTCCGACAGAAGGAAGGCGATCAGGATCACGAAGGCAGGCTTCAGGAATTCGGACGGCTGTATCGACAACCCGGCGATATAGATCCAGCGCCGCGCACCCTTGGCCTCAAACCCCAGGAACAGGGTGGCAACCATCATCAGCAGCGACACGATGAACAGGATGAGTGCCGCCCTCCGGACCATGCGCGGCGTCATAAGCGAGCCGGCAAGCATGATCGTCAGGGCCGGTATCAGGAACATGGCCTGTCGCTTGACGAAATAGAAGGTTTCAACGCCGATGCGTTCGGCAACCGGCGGACTGGCTGCAAACGAAAGCACCACACCGCCAACCATCAGCAGGCTGAAGGCGGCAAGCAGATAGTGGTCCACTGTCCAGAGCCATTCCGCAAAGCGGCTGCGATCGGCGCGCGAAACCATATCAGGCGACCTCCTGGGTATTGCCGGAATTGGGCAAGGCACGCACCGCATCTACAAAAGCAGCGCCCCGCAGTTCAAAATTCGGGAATTGGTCGAAGCTCGCACAGGCGGGCGACAAAAGTATGGCGATTTCAGCCGCACCGTCCTCCGCCGCCTCGGCAGCGGCGTCCTGCACGGCCTGGGTCAGCGTTCCGCTGATCTTGAAGGGCACGCGGCCATCCAGCGTCTTGGCGAAATCCTGAGCCGCCTCTCCGATCAGGAAGGTCTTGGCGATCTTCGGGAAATATTCGTCCAGCGAGGAGATACCGCCCGCCTTGGCCCGGCCGCCCGCGATCCAGTAGATCCGGTCGAAACTTGCCAATGCTCTGGCCGCAGCGTCAGCGTTGGTGGCCTTGGAATCGTTGATATAGAGAACCCGGCCCTTCTTCTCCACCACTTCCATGCGGTGATGAAGTCCCGGGAAGGTCTTGAGGGCTTCTGCGATCTGCGCTGCCGGAATTTCCAGCGCACGCAGAGCCGCGAAGGCAGCCGCCGCATTCTGGCCGTTGTGGTCACCGCGGAGGCTGTCGATCCCGCCAAGCAGGGCTACTTCGATCTGGCTACCGTCATGCGCCTCGATCAGTCGCCCGTGGCGAGCGTAGATACCGTTGGTGAGTTCCTTTTCACCAGCGATCCGGCACACGGGCTTGCGCGCAAGTTCAAGCCTGTCGGCAATTACTGAGGACAACCGGTCGTCAACTCCCACCACCGCGACCTTGGCACCGGCAACAAGCCGCTCCTTGATAGCGGCGTAGTTTTCCATGGACCCATGACGATCGAGATGATCCGGCGACAGGTTCATGTGAATGCCGACAGTTGCATCCAGGGTCGGCGCCAGATCGATCTGGTAGGAAGAGCACTCCACCACATAGTGCCGACCGGGTTGCGGAGGATCGAGCTCCAGAACCGGCGTCCCGATGTTACCGCCGAGTTGCACGTCCCGGCCCAGGGCCTTCAGGAGATGCGCGATCAGGGCGGTGGTCGTCGACTTGCCATTGGTACCGGTAATCGCAATCAGCGGCGCGGACGGGCATTGTTTGCGCCGCTCACGGCAGAAAAGCTCGACATCGCCGACAATCTCGACGCCGGCATCACGCGCCAGCTCCACCGACCAGTGCGGCACCGGATGGGTCAGCGGTACCCCCGGAGCAAGAACCAGTGCGGCAACGTCCGACCAGTCAAGGTCCCGAAGGTCTTGCGTTGCAAGCCCCTCGCCGGCAGCTTGTGCGACCCGAGCTTCGTTATCGTCGTAACAGACCACATCCGCACCGCCAGCCCTCAGCGCACGCGCCGTTGCAAGCCCGGACCCGCCGAGCCCGAACAGGGCAACCTTTCTGCCGTCGAATGTGGTGACCGGGATCATGCGCCTACCTCAGCTTCAAGGTTGCGAGGCCGAGCAGGGCAAGCACGACGGAAATGATCCAGAAGCGGATCACCACCTGGCTTTCGGTCCAGCCCATGATCTCGAAATGATGGTGGATCGGCGCCATGCGGAAGACCCGCTTGCCGGTCAGCTTGAAGGAGAACACCTGCACGATGACCGACACGGCTTCGAGTACGAAGAGGCCTCCAATGATGGCCAGAACAATCTCGTGCTTGGTAGCAACCGCGATTGCGCCGATCATGCCGCCGAGAGCAAGTGATCCGGTGTCACCCATGAAGATGGCGGCCGGAGGGGCGTTGAACCACAGGAAGCCGAGACCCGCGCCAATCACGGCACCGCAGATGACGGCAAGTTCACCGGTGCCGGCAACGTGGTGGATCTGGAGATAGCTGGCAAAAACCGCGTTACCGGAAAGATAGGCAATCAGGCCGAAGGAAGCGCAGGCGATCATCACCGGTACGATTGCCAGACCATCGAGACCGTCGGTCAGGTTGACCGCGTTCCCCGCGCCAACCATCACGAAGGCCGCGAAGGGAATGAAGAAAAGACCGAGATTGAGCGTCAGATCCTTAATGAAGGGAAAAGTGATCGCTTCCGAGTATTCGGACACATCCAGAAGGGTAACCGCGAAGGCCGCGCCGCCCGCGATCAAGAACTCCAGGCCCAACCGGGCCTTGCCGCCAAATCCCTTGTGCGAGGACTTGGTGACCTTCAGGTAGTCATCATAAAAGCCAATGCCGCCGAACCCGAGGGTGACGCCGATGACCACCCAGACGTAAGGGTTGGAAAGATCCGACCAAAGCAATGCCGCGACCAGGGCCCCTGACAGGATCATCAACCCGCCCATGGTGGGCGTGCCTTTCTTGGTCAGCAGATGACTTTCAGGTCCGTCGGCGCGGATCGGCTGCCCATGCCCTTGCCGGATCCGAAGACTGGCGATGATTTTCGGTCCGAACAGGAAAACGAAAAACAGCGCGGTCATGATCGCGCCACCGGTTCGGAAAGTGATGTAACGGAACACGTTCAGCGCTGAAATCTGATCCGCGAATTGCCCCAAGAAATAAAACATCCAATGCCCCTTACGCCGCTGCGGTGTCGTCCGCAGGCGGATATTCTTTTTTCAAGGCCTCGACAAGCGGGCCCATCCGGGTTCCGAGCGATCCCTTGATCATAACAACATCACCGGAACGGACGTCGCCCAAAAGCACGTCTTCCAGATCTTTTGCTTCTTCGCAGTAGTGTCCGCGCAGGTCATGCGGCAGCAGCTTCCAGAGCGCATGCATGTGCGGGCCCGCGCAATAGACCGCGTCGATATCGGCGTCGGTAATCGGTTGGAGCAACTCCGCGTGCAAACGGTCGGCATCGGCCCCCAGTTCGCGCATGTCTCCAATGACGGCAATACGGCGACCCGGCCTTGTGACAGGCGCCTCGCCCAGCACGGCAAGTGCTGCCTTCATAGAGGCGGGATTGGCGTTGTAGCTCTCGTCGATCAGGTTGAACTCGCCCTTCTGCATGGGCAGACGGGTCACCTCGCCGCGACCCTTGGGTGCGCGCATGGAATCGAGTGCCAGTCCTGCTTTTGCAAGATCCGCCCCCAGATCCACGACCGCGGTCAAGACTGCCAGGCTATTCTTGACGTGGTGTTTGCCCGACGCCCCGATCTTGTACGTGATTTCCTGGCCCAGAATGCTGGCGTCGACACTCGATCCGGCCGGATAGGAAACGGCCTTCTGGAGATGGCTGTCTGCCGAAGGGTCTTCGCCAAATGTTTGGATTTTGGAAACACCGGCAGCAGCAGCCAGAAACTTCAGCAGGTCGAATTGCAGGTTGTCCTTGTTCAGGATCGCAATTCCACCAGGCTCCAGTCCGTCGAAAATTTCGGCCTTTGCCTTGGCTATCTGCTCGACGCTGTCGAAGAATTCCAGGTGTACCGGCTGAACGGTGGTGATGATCACCACGTGCGGGCGCACCATCTTTACCAGCGGCGAGATTTCGCCCGCATGGTTCATGCCGATCTCGAAGACTCCGAAATCCGTGTCGGCGGGCATGCGTGCCAATGTCAGCGGTACGCCCCAATGGTTGTTGAAAGAGGCAACCGAGGCATGAACCTTGCCGGATTCTGTCAGTGTCAGGCGCAACGCTTCCTTCGTGCCGGTCTTGCCGACAGAACCGGTAACCGCGACAATGCGGGCATTACTGCGGGCCCGCGCTGCGACACCGAGCTTGCGCATGGCTTCAAGCGGGTCGTCCACCACCACGTAGCGGCCATCTTCGGGCAGATTGGACAAACGATCCTCGCCGACCAGCGCCACAGATGCACCGGCTTCCAGTGCGGCGGCAACATAATCATGCCCGTCCAGACGGTCGCCGGTGATCGCGACGAATGCATCACCCGGCTCCAGCGTCCGGCTGTCTATGGATATACCGGTAATTTCAGCGCCAGCATCACCCTGAAGGCGGCCACCGGCGGCTTCAACAAAGGCATCGAGGGTCCAAAGCGGGTCGCTCATGTGTTTCCTTCAAGACTGATGGCGCGCTTTACGGCTTCGTGATCGGAAAAGGGAATCACTGTGTCGCCAACAATCTGGCCCGTTTCGTGACCTTTTCCGGCCACACACAGGATATCGCCATCCTTTAGGCGGCGAACTCCCTCTGCGATCGCTTCATACCGGTCGCCAATCTCCATTGCATCGGGTGCGCCACCCAACACTGCCTTGCGAATGGTCGCCGGGTCTTCCGAGCGCGGGTTGTCGTCCGTGACGATAACCAAATCGGCCCTGCGAGCCGCGACTTCCCCCATCAGCTCGCGTTTTCCGGGGTCCCTGTCGCCACCGGCGCCGATAATCACGGACAGCTTGCCACGGGCAAACGGCTTCAAAGCCGCAAGGGCATTATCAAGCGCGTCCGGCTTGTGGGCGTAATCGACAAAAACCAACCCGCCTGCCGGCGTCTTGCCGGCAAGTTCAAGACGGCCAGGAGCCCCCTTCAGGTTTTCAAGGGCCCGCAAGGCAGTTCCCGTGTCGATGCCAGCGGCAATCGCGAGACCGGCAGCAATGAGTGCGTTGGAAACCTGGAAGCGACCGATCAGTGGCAGCGTCACCTTGTATTCGCCGCGCGCACTCTGGATCGTCAGTTCCTGCCCTGCCCCCATCGGTTTCAGGCCGGTCAGGGTGAGGTTCCGGCCGGTTTCTCCGACCGTGAAGAGCGGCAATCCTCGCTCCTGCGCGACCGCCATGACCCTGTCAGCATATTTCTCACCCGGATCGCAGACCACTGTGCCGCCTGACGGAAGCAACTCTTTGAACAGGCGAAGTTTTGCATTCAGGTAATGCTCGATCGTCGGATGATAGTCCATGTGATCGCGGCCAAGATTGGTGAAGGCGGCTGCCGTCAGCCGAACACCGTCCAGCCGGTACTGATCGAGACCGTGCGAAGAGGCTTCAAGCGCTGCATGATTGACGCCTTCTTCTTCCAGCTCTGCCAACTGCTTGTGCAAGGCAACCGGGTCCGGCGTTGTCAGGCCGCCGTAACTTTCTCCATCCGGCTTGATAACGCCCAGTGTACCAAGACTTGCCGCTGGGTGACCGGCGGCCTGGAAGATCTGGCGGGCAAAATGAGCAACGGATGTCTTGCCCGCGGTTCCGGTGACGGCAACGATTGTGTCGGGTTGAGCGCCGTAGAAACGGGCCGCCATTCTTGCAAAAACCTGACGAGGCTCTGCGGCACTGACAACGGCAACCGTCTTCGGCACCTGTGCACGCACTGCATCTGCGGCCTCTTCAGCACACAGAATGGCAATTGCCCCGGCCGCTGCTGCGTCCGGGGCGAATTTTGTCCCGTCGACGGAAGCCCCCTTGAAGGCAGCAAACAAGAAGCCCGGCTGAACTTTGCGGCTATCAGCCGTCAGCCCCGTAATTTTCCGAGCCTCTGCCGCTTCGGGCAAGGTCAGCCCGGCAGCTAAATACTCAAGATCCATTTCACCCGATCATCCGGTTTGTGCGTCGTCATTAATGAGCTTTTTCGGAAAACCGGATTTCGGCTGCGACCCCGCCGGTTTTCAAAGCTCAACTCGTCTCCTTAATAGGAAATCTCGATTGGTTCATCCCCTTTGCTGAACCGCGGCATCACACCTAGCATGGGAGCCGAGCGGCGAACGATTGCGCCAACCATCGGCGCAGCGTTCAGACCAGCCGTCGCGCCAATGCCGTCGCGTTCCGGTTTCGGCTCGTCGATAACGACCAGAACCACGTAGCGCGGGTCGTCCATCGGGAAGGCCGACAGGAACGAGTTGCGGCGCTTGTTGTTGACATATCGACCGTTCTCGATCTTCTCCGCAGTGCCCGTCTTGCCACCGACCGTGTAGCCCGGGACATCGGCCCGGCGGCCCGAACCGGAGAGCACGTTCAGCCTGAAGAGATAACGCATCATGCGGCTCGTTTCCGGAGAAACGACTTGTTTGCCAAGCTTTTGCACGTCTTCGGGGCTTCTCGGCAGGAAGGTTGGCGGAAGCAGGACACCACCATTCACCAGCGCCGCGGCGGCAACGGCGGTCTGCATCGGCGTTACCGAGATACCGTGCCCGAACGAGATGGTCATCGCCGCCAGTTCGTTCCATTTCGGCGGCAGCAGCGGCGCTGCATTTTCCGGCAACTCGGTCTGCAGACGATCAGTCAGGTGCAGGCGCTTCAGGAAGTCCTGCTGGCGCGCAATACCGGTCGCCAGCATCATTTTTGCGGTGCCGATGTTGGATGAATAGATGAAGATTTCAGGCACCGACAGGATGCGGTGTTTCCCGTGGAAATCCGAAATCGTGCGGCCGCCTGCCCTGATCGGACGGGTCGCATCGAAGCTGTCATTGATCGAAACAGCCCCCGAATCCAGCGCCATCGCGGTGGTGAAGGTCTTGAAGACCGATCCCATTTCAAAGACACCACCGGTTGCCCGGTTCAGGCGGTCCTTTTCCAGGGCCTGGGCCCGGTCGTTCGGGTCATAGTCCGGCAGAGAGGACATGGCGACCACTTCGCCGGTCTTCACATCCAGAACGATACCGGCCGCGGCGATCGCCTTGTAGCGTTCCATCGCCTTCACGAGCTCATCGCGCACGACATGCTGGACGCGCAGGTCAACGGACAGCTTCACCGGCTCCATCGTACGGTCGGACGTAAAGCCAAGCGACTGAAGGTCCCTCAACCAGGAGTCATCGATGTATTTTTCGATCCCGGCGAGGCCCTGATTGTCGACGTTGACGGAACCAACGATATGGCCTGCGGTCGGCCCACCCGGATAGAAACGCTGGTTTTCCGAAAGGAAGCCGATACCCGGCAGGCCGAGATTGTGAACTCTTTCGGCCTGCTGCGGGGTCATTTCACGCTTCAACCAGACGAAGCCGGCGCCGCTTTCCAGACGACGACGCACGAGACCCTCGTTCAGATCCGGCACGATACGGATCAACCCTTCGACCGCCTCATCCACATCCATGATGCGGCGTGGTTCAGCGTAAAGCGAAGCCGTCTTGATGTCGGTAGCAAGGATCTCGCCGTTCCTGTCGATCAGGTCCGGACGGGAGGCAGCAACGGAATCCTGCGCCGAAATCCAGGCATGGGACGGCGCCTCTTCCATTTGCGCCAGCATGACCAGCCGGCCCGCGATCGCAACATAGACGCAGGCAAAGGCAAGCATGGCCACATAGACACGGGATTTGACCGCGCTGGCGGAGACGGAGTCCCTTGTCGCCCGCGGATGAGCCCGTCTTACCTGAAGGAAGCTGGCCGGTTCACTAACCATCGTCATGACCGCGCCCTCACTGGATCACAGCAGACGAGCCGGCATAGCCGCCCATCTGACTGCCACCGATTGGCTCCAGCATCACAGGACGCGCCGGGAGATCTTCCGTTGTCACGATCTGCTTCACATCTAGCGGTTCAAGAAGAAGATAATCGTTATAGCGTTCGACAAGGGACTGCAGCCGGTCCGGCTTGTTGAGAAGGCTCCACTCCGCCTTCAGATGACGAATGGAGTCGCGCTCCTCATCGATCTGCCGCTTCAGATCGGCAACCTTCTCCGCAGACTTCGTCGCCGCGAGCTTCATGTCATAGACCGTCGCCGCGCCGATCACGACCGCCAGTATGAACACGATGTTCAGCGTTCGAACCATATTAGCCCCCTAGCCCATGGAAGGCTGCGAGACGTGGGACACCCGCCTGATGGATGTCCAGCTCTCGCGCCTCAGCTTCGGTCCGCCGCCCGGCCCGAAGCTTCGCGGATCTTGCCCGCGGATTGATGTCCGTTTCAGCGTCGGCAGCTTCCACCGCTTTGCGCGTCAACAATTCGAATGTCGCCGGAGGCACGTCTTCCTCCGGCATATGTCGTGATCCGCCACCGCGGGTCCGGGTCCGATCCTGGAAGAACCGCTTGACGATACGGTCTTCGAGGGAATGGAAACTCACCAGCACAAGGCGTCCGCCCGGCTTCAGAATCCGCTCGGCCGCGCCCAGCGCTTCAGCCGCCTGATGCAACTCGCCGTTCACATAGATCCGCAGCGCCTGGAAGGTTCGCGTTGCCGGATGGATCTGTGCCTTCTTGGGTGACCGGCCAAGCACCTTTTCGATGAGGTTCGCCAGCTCCAGGGTCCGAGTGAATGGCTTTTCCTTGCGGGCCCTGTCGATGGCGTGCGCAACTGTCGTCGCCCGCTTTTCCTCGCCCAACAGACCGATGACGCGGATCAGATCCTTCACTGGCAACTCATTGACGACATCCGCAGCCGATGGCCCGGCCTGCTCCATACGCATGTCCAACGGCCCATCGCGCAGGAAGGAAAAGCCGCGATCAGCCTCATCAAGCTGCATGGAAGAAACGCCGAGATCGAGAACCACACCGTCGACACCATCAAAACCGCAACCGCGGGCATGCGTTTCAAGACCCGCAAATTGACCCGGCACGAGCATCAGCCGGCCTTCGGAAGCTTTCACAAGCTCCTGCCCGCCGGCGATCGCGTCCGGATCCCGGTCGATACCGATCACATGGGCACCACGTTCCAGAATTGCGCGGGAATAACCTCCGGCACCGAAAGTACCGTCGACAATCACCTCGCCGGGCTGCGGTGCAAGCCACTCCAGAACCTCTTTCAGGAGAACCGGCACATGGCGCTCGGGTCCGCCAGCGTCAGGAGCAACGTCTCTGTCGCCGAGTGCCATCATACCGGCTCTCCCTGAGAGGATGCGGAGCTTTGCCCCGACAGCATCGCGAGCGCACGCCGTTGGGCCTCTGCGCGGTACTCGCGAAACTTTTCAGGTTCCCAGATCTGGAACTTGTAATTCATGCCGACGAAGGTGACCTGGTCGGTAATTCCGGTGTGTTCGCGGATCATGTCGGAAATGGTCATGCGGCCATCCCCATCGATCCTCGGGTTTTCACTGGCACCGAACAGGGCGATCGCCAGTGCATCATGATCGGGAGAGAGCTTTGCAAAGGCTTCCGAGCGCTTGTTGATTTCAGCAAGCAGATCGTTCCCGCCCGCGTCGACAGCCGCGCAGTGTGAAGAAGCAATGCAATATAGGCCTTCAAATCCATCTCTCGCCAATACCGTACGGAAGGGCGCCGGGATCGACACGCGACCCTTGGCATCCAGCCGGTTGGTAAAGTGAGAAACAAAGCCGGCCATTCATCCCCTCGAAACGGGTCCCCACCCGTTCAAATCCCAAGTTCACCCGTAAATGAGAGGAAGGCCGGCAACTTGCCCGGACACGCAATTTGCAAAAACGGCACTTTCAGAACCGTTAAATCGATGTCCATGACCCTACTGAGATGGGCCCGCGCTCCCCATTCTGGGTATTTATGGGATACCATGGGAAATCATGGGCGGTCAATGGAATCTCATGGATTCCGGCTCGATTTGATCGCACACGACCCCGTCGAGAGACCTTAAGGCAAACATGCTTAATGAAGCCTTGACACAATTGGAGAATCGGATTCGCAGGAATACGGAGGTTTTCCGCATCGAAGCCCGGAAAACCGGCAATTTCTGCCTATCTGGAAAGACTTGTGGAGAAAGAAAACCGCCTTCGTGGCGAGTGTCTCAACCGAACCTGAGCGCCCGACCCGTGGCCCCTGGTGTCTCGCCGAACCGCTCCCGGTAGGCAACCGAGAACCGGCCCAGGTGCCGGTGGCCGGACCGGTAGGCCACCTCTGCCACGGGCAGACTGTGCCCCTCCGACAACAACAGGTGCCGTGCGTAACTCAGCCGGACGCCCTGAAGGTACTGAAGCGGAGTACAGCCGTATTCCTGCCGGAACTGCAATTGAAGGTTCCGGGGCGAGGTTCCTGCGTGGGTACTGATATCCAGAAGACTGATGTCGTCGGCAAAACGCTCGCCGATCAGGCTGACCGCACGCTTCAGGATGGCCGGTGACCTGCCGGTCTCCCGCCGTTCCAGCAGCGGCGATACGGTGTTCGGCTGAAATTCCAGCAGCGCTCCGACAAGGGCTTCTTCCAGATGGCGTTGTTCCGGGCTCCCTTCCCCCTGAAAAACCCGCCCTTCCTCGACTGCGCCCAGAACACCGCGCAAGCGACGGCGCCAGGCAGCACCAGCCCGAGACAGAAGATCGAATTCGGGTTCGAAGCGAACCTGACCAACACTCACACCGGCCATTCTGCTTGCAACTTCCTGCAGGAAACCGGTCTCGATCTGAAGAAGGATCTGCTGGCAGCCGGCATGCCAGCGCATGGCTGTGTGCCGGTCCGGATTGAGAATGGAGGCAACCCTCGGCGTGGACACCATGGAACGACAACCATTGCGGACCTCAGCCGTGCCGGTAATCGGAAGCTGGATCAGGTAGAACTCGGCAAGTTCGCCTGGCTCGATCGCCACATCAGCGCCATACCGCAGGTAGTTGAGAGAAAGATGCTGTCCACGCGCCCGGTTCTGGCAGGCATCAAACCTGTCGGATGCCGAAAAACGTCCCAGGCGATGATTGCAGAAGTGACGGGCAACGATTTCCCTGGCTTCGTCCACATCCGTGGTTTCGAAGCATTTGAAGCGATCGAGCGGCGTTTTGCTTTCTGCCTGAGACAACATTGTGGAAGCATGCCGCTGCTGCGAGGCCCTTTCAAGCGCCACCTTGTGTGCCATGCGTCATTTTACTGCATCCGGCCAAGTAATTTCGCTTTCTGGATAAAGAAATCCATCGAGCCGCGCTTAGCCTTTCTCCTGTCGAAAGACCAAAGCGCACCAAATGAGCGATGAGGGGAACAATCATGCAAGATGGCGCAGGCATTACCGCAGCTAACGCGGGACTGGACAATATCAGCTGGAATGTGGTCGGGCACACCTATACGCCGAAACTCCTGAGCGGCAATGCCTTCATCTGGCATGCGCTCATTCCGGCGGAGACCTTTGTCCCGCCTCACATACATCCGACCCAGGACGAATGGATCGTGATGCTGGAAGGGGAGCTGGAAGTCGAAATGGGTGGTCAGACCCACAAGGCAAAGGCGGGCGACACGATCCGCATGCCGATGGGTGAAGCCCACGGCATCTTCAACAGGTCCGGCAAGACGGCCACCTGTGTCTTCGGTGTTGCGCCGTCCCGTAAACTCTTCGAACTCTTCGGCGCGCTCGACGGCGTGACAGATCCGGCTGAACTGGTCCGGCTTTCCGCCTTGCACGAGGTCGACTTTCTGCCGCCTCCCGATCAGGCCTGAGCCAACATGGCCAGATCCAGCTTTTGAAGTGACGGGGTGGATTGCCGGCAGATACCACGCCGCCGGCGCCCCCTGAGGCGAGAGGACATCGAGAATGACGAAACGCAAGACTGTCGCCGTAATCGGCGGCGGCGTGAGCGGGCTTGCGGCTGCAAAAGCCTTTGACGAACGCGGGCACAGGGTGATGGGCTTCGAGCGAAGCCACGATTTCGGTGGTGTCTGGGAACTGTCGCGGTCCTATCCGGACGTGCAGACCCAGTCGCCCAAGGACCTTTACCGCTTCACCGACCTGCCCATGCCGGACGACTATCCTGAATGGCCGAAAGGGCCTCAGGTACATGCCTATTTGCATGCCTATGCAACAAAACACAAACTCGGCCGCCTGTTCCGGCTGAACACCAACGTCCTGTCCATGGATCGCCGCAAGGATGGCAATCCGGGTTGGACGCTGACACTTGAGGCGGCCGGCAGAACCTGGTGCGAAGATTTCGACTTCGTCGCCATCTGCACCGGCCAGTTTTCGGACAAGAACGTCATTTCCCACCCTGGGCAAGAAGCCTTCGAGGCCGCCGGCGGCCAGGTGCTGCACAGCTCGGACTATACCGACAGCAGCATGGCGCAGGGCAAACATGTGATCGTCCTCGGCGGCTCCAAATCCGCGACCGACCTGGTGGTCAACGCCGCCAGAAACGGTGCGAAATCGGTCACGCTGGTTTACAGGGAACCGGTCTGGCGGGTGCCCTATTTTGTCGGCGGCATCAATTTCAAGCGCCTGCTCTACATGCGCGCCCAGGAACAGCAGTTCAACGGCTGGGGCCGGACCGGCCTTGCAAAAGCGGTCTCTGCTGCCTTCAAGCCATTGATATGGGCAAATTTCAGAGGGCTGGAAACCCTGCTCAAGTTTCAGCTCAAGTTGAAGAAATGGGACATGGTTCCGGATATCCCGATCGAAAAGGACGCCTCCTGTTCGTTGCCGATCGTGACACCGGGACTTTTCGAAGGTTTTGAAGCGGGCAGCATCCGCCCGGTTCGGGGAACCTTCGCGCGCTATGAGAATGGCCAGGTCATCCTGTCCACGGGAGAAGCACTGCCCTGTGATCTGGCTGTGCTGGCCGTCGGCTGGAAACTCGGCATTCCCTATCTGGCGAAGGAATACCGGGACAAACTGATTGAGCCCGACGGGCAATACAGGGTCTACCGTTTGTCCGTGAACCCGGACCTGCCCGACATGGGGTTTGTCGGCTTCAACTCCAGTTTTTGCACCGTGCTGTCGGCCGAAATGATTGCCAACTGGCTGGTTCGCTTTGCCGACGGGCAACTGGCTCATCAGCCGACGGATAGGGAAATGCGCACCAACATCGACCAGATGCTCCACTGGCGGCGGCGGGAACGGCCGGCTGCCCAGGTCTATGGCGGTCTTTGCTCTGCCCCCTTCCACTTCCGGCATTTCGATGAACTGCTGGCGGATATGGGGGCTGCCAAGCGAAAACGCGCAAACCCGTTGGCGGAGCAGTTCTCCTACCCGAAAGCAGAAGCTTACGGGACATTTCTTGGCAGCACGCCGCAATATGCAGCGGGCTGAACAGGGAAAGTAAGAGCCAGCCGGCCTGTAAGCCGGGTTCTGTATGGCCCGGCCAGATACGAGACCTGACGCGGACGTGACAGCCATTCATCTGTGACGTCTGTTGCCAGACGCCTATCGCAACCAACCCGGACAACTGGCCTGGAAACCGGCCTGAACCGGATCGCTCCGGTTCGCGCTGTCCCTATTCGGTTTTGCTCCCGGTGGGGTTTACCATGCCGCCGCTGTTGCCAGTTGCGCGGTGGGCTCTTACCCCACCCTTTCACCCTTACCCCGGGAAAATCTCTCGATCTGTCCGGGGCGGTTTGCTTTCTGTGGCACTTTCCCTAAGGTCGCCCTCGCCGGGCGTTACCCGGCACCGTGTTTCCATGGAGCCCGGACTTTCCTCCCCCGCGGCCTTTCGGCACTTGCGGCAGCGGCTGTCCGACCGACTGGCGCATGGGACTTAGGAGGCTTTGCGGACAAGGTCAAGCGACAGTCGATGCCGCGCAGCGCGAATTCCCGGGATAGCGTCCCCGTCCTGTGTCATTCCGCCGACCTGCCGTCAACTGGCGGCTGCGACTTCGCGCCCCGCCTCACCCGTTCGCACGCTTCACAATCCTCACGCAAGCTAGCTCTTGCAGGGCTATAGGCTGGCAAAACTGTCAAGGTGCCATCGGGCCAGACACCCAAGAGCCTGCGGCAAAACCCGCCAACCCCGGAACGGCGAAAAGAGGAAAGTAATTCTAATTATTGCAAAAATTACCAATATAAATTTTTACTAGATCTTCGAAAGATAAAAACTTTTTCCCGCCATTGCCCAAATATTAAGCAATAAGAAACCCATGTGACGGAAGGTAATGGGAACAAACATGGAGCTAAAAATGCGTCAACTGTGCGTCTTCCTGCCTGCGATCATGCTGGCAACTGCAGCCCAGGCTGCGGAAACACCGCCCGATGCGAAAGCGTTGATCCAGCCGGAGATCGTGGAAGCCGTTGCCGAATGGCTTTCCAACCCGATTGTGGCCTTGTCGATCAACGCACAAAACAATTTGCGCGGATCTCTTTCCCAGGCAGACATCGACGCACTGGACGCCCAATGGCGACAGGAACGCGAAGCAGCGGACAAACCCCTGATTTCCGCGACCTTGTCCGCCCCCTTGTCGATCTATCTCCTGCGCGTTCAGGCAGGGTCCCTCGGCCTCTATCCAGAAATCTTCGTCATGGACGCGAACGGTCTGAACGTCGGGCAAAGTGCGATTACCAGCGACTACTGGCAGGGAGACGAGGCCAAGTTCCAGAAGACCTTCCCGAACGGCCCTGAAACCGTTTTCATCGACGAACCGGAATGGGACGACGGCAGCAAGATCTGGCGTGCCCAGCTCAACATGACGATCACTGACCCCGAAACCAAGAAAGCCATCGGGGCTGCAACAGTCGAATTCAACCTGACCGAACTGATGCGTCGTCAGGGTACGGGATCTTAAGCGGGAAATACCATGTTCAAAAATCTATCCGTCAGCAAAAAGATCGCCGCAGGGTTCCTGACGCTCGCATTGGTCGGCGCAGTGGCCGGGGGCATGAGTGCCTATCAGACGCATTCGGCTCTGGATGAAGTCAAGACAGCAAACAACCTGTCGGATCTCAACGTGGAAACGGCTGAACTCACGGAAAAGATCGCAGCGCAGGCTTTGTCGGTGAAATCCTTCCTGCTAACCGGCAACCGAGATCTTCTCACCCGGTCCCAGGATCTGAACGATGAAATTCTGACAGGGTTTTCGGAAGTCGGCTCACTTGTCGACGCGAGCCTGCCTGAGTTTCAAAGCCATCTCTCCGAACTGAAATCAAGCTGGGAAACCTGGTACAGCCAGATTGCCGCACGCCAGATCGAACTGATGCGCACACCGGAGACGGTCGACATGGCGCGTGCGATTGACCTGACACCGGAAAGCTCGGGTCTTTTGACAGCTGTACAGCAGCAAAGCCGACAGCTTGCCGACGCAGTTGATGCTGAACGGCAGAAATCGGTTATCGCCCAGAACAGGTCACTGAACACGGTCCAGATCGTCTCGCTCTCCAGCACACTGATCCTCACCGTGCTTGCGATGATCCTCGGCTTCCTTAATCACATCGCGATTTCAGCGCCGCTATCGAGACTGTCCGTCATAACCGACAAGCTGTCGGCCGGAGACACGTCTCAGACGGTTGATATCAGCGACCGTAAGGACGAAATCGGTCTTCTCGGCCGCGCGCTCGGCGTCTTCCGCGAAAACCTGATCCGCACACGCGAACTTGAGCAACAGGCTGAAGCGGAACGCATCAACGCCGAACGCATCAAGCGCGAGGAAATGGAGAAGGTTGCCAGCGACTTCGAAGCAACTGTCCTCAACATCTGCGACGGGATGATTACACGACTGGATGCGCTGACCAGTTCCGCCGGATCACTGTCAACGATTGCCAACAACACCACGGACCAGGCCCTGGCCGTTTCGGCAGCCGCCGAACAGGCAACCACCAACGTGAATACCGTGGCCAGCGCGACAGAGGAACTTTCAGCTTCCATCCGTGCAATCACGGAACAGGTGCGATCATCCTCGGAAATCGCCCAGGAAGCGGAACATGAAGTTGGGCGATCCAACGAAGCCGTAGCGACGGTGCAGCAGGTGGTTTCGCGCATCGGTGACGTTACGAAGCTGATCACCGATATTGCCGAACAGACCAACCTGCTCGCCCTCAACGCGACCATTGAAGCTGCCCGTGCCGGCGAGGCCGGAAAGGGCTTTGCCGTTGTTGCATCCGAGGTCAAGGCACTCGCGGAACAGACATCCAAGGCGACGGAGGAAATCGACCGGCAGATCACGGAAATGCGCCAGGCCGCGGATGCTTCGACAGAAGCAACCGAGTCTGTTGCCGGTCTCGTCCAGAAGATTTCGGAAAACACGCACGCCATGTCCGGTGCAGCGGAAGAACAGAACCTGGCAACGACCGAAATCGCCAGCAGCGTCTCCGAAGCCGCACAGGGTACCGAAAGCGTTTCGAGATCCATTTCCGAGGTCAGTGGCGCTGCCAGCGAAACGGCAAACCTGAGCTCAGACATGAATGCGGCTGTCGGCGAATTGCATGAACAGTCCAATACACTGCGCCACGCCATGCAGGACTTCCTGGGCAAGGTGCGGGCAGCGTAACCAGCCTTGATCGAGCCCTGTAATGGGTTTCACGGTCTCGGTAAAAATACTGCGTCGCACAAACTTCATTTCTCTTGTGCGACGCCAGCGGCTAACGTCCCCTTAGGATTTCATTCCGGGGGACGTTTTCGTGAAACACGCGATCAAGACGCAGGAAGCTGCGGACCTCATTCCAGACGGAGCCACCCTGCTGGTGGGAGGTTTCATGGGGGTGGGTTCGCCCCACCGGTTGATTGACGCCATAGTGGCGAAAGGCACCAGAAACCTGACGATTGTGGCCAATGACACGGCCATGCCGGGTCGCGGCATCGGCAAGCTCGTCAGCGCAGGTTCGGTTTCAAGGGTGATCGCTTCTCACATCGGCCTCAACCCGGAAACCCAGCAGAAGATGATATCCGGCGAGATTGATGTCGAACTGGTTCCGCAGGGGACGCTGGTCGAACGCATCCGGGCGGCCGGCGTCGGTCTGGGTGGCATCCTGACCCCGACCGGCATTGGCACGCTCGTCGAGGAAGGCAAGCAGAAGATCACCGTAGACGGCAAGGACTATCTTCTGGAAACTCCCATCCATGGCGATTTTGCCCTTCTGGCCGCCTACCGGGCGGACTACGTCGGCAATCTGGAGTATTCCCTCACCGCCCACAATTTCAACCCGATCATGGCTCTGGCGGGCAAGACCGTTATCGCGGAACCGCACACGATCGTACCCGTGGGTGTGATTTCGCCAGACAGCGTGAAAACACCCGGCATTCTCGTCGATCATCTTCTGGAAAGGGCCGCCTGATGGACGACAAGGAAATCATCGCCCGGCGCGTGGCACAGGAAATCAAGGCCGGTACGCTGGTCAATCTCGGCATCGGCCTGCCGTCACTGGTGGCCAACTACCTGCCGAAGGAAGTGCATGTCTTCTTTCAGGCCGAAAACGGTGTGATCGGCCTGGGCGCCCGCCCGCCGGAAGGGATGGAAGACCCCGACCTCACCGATGCCGGCGGCGGTTTCGTGACCGCCGTTCCGGGAGCTGCCTCCATCGACAGCGCCATGAGCTTCGGCCTGATCCGCGGCGGCCATCTGGACATGACCGTTCTCGGCGGCTTGCAGGTGGACGAACGTGGCTATCTCGCGAACTGGATGATCCCGGGCAAGATGGTTCCGGGCATGGGCGGTGCAATGGATCTTGTGGCCGGCGCCAAACAGGTGATCGTCGCAATGGTTCACACGGCCAAGGGCCACCCCAAGATCCTGAAGGAATGCACACTTCCCCTGACAGCTCGCCGTCGTGTCAGCCTGATCGTGACGGAAATGGCCGTGATCGAACCGACGGACGACGGCCTCGTCCTGCGAGAAACGGGCCCCGGCCTGAGTGTCGATGATGTCATCTCCGCAACAGAAGCCTCGCTGATCGTTCACGGGGACGTCCCGACCATGCGGCTTTGAAGGAAGACTGGTCAATGCGCGTGTCCAGTACCAAGCAAACCGGCAAGGGCGTCCACGCCCTCCTCGATCTGCCGTGCATTTGCACCGGCAAAGCCGACAATAAGCCCCGGCCGCCCTCCTGCGGCTAGATAACAATTGCTGAGCGGTGAAACGGCAAAGCCGTGGTCCTGCATGGCGACTGCAAGGGCAATATCGTTGACGGGCTCCCGGAACATGACCGTCAACTGCACATTGCCTGTAAGAGGCGCAACTTCCACACGATTGCCCAGCCTCTGCCGTAACGCGCCGGCGAGCATCGTCCCCCGCTCGAGATAGACCGGACGGATCTGTTTCAGGTGCTTCTGATAGGCCCCGCAATCCATGAAGTGGGCGAGTGCAGCCTGGGCCTGAACATTGGCAGAACAGCCGATATTGCGCATGGTTTGGGTGAGCGGGGCCACAAGAACCTCTGGTACGACGCAATAGGCAACCCGGAGCCCGGGGAGCAGGCTCTTCGCGAACGTTCCCATGTAGACAACCTGTCCCTCATCCGCCAATCCGTGCAGCGCAGCCACAGGCCGGCCCTCGAACAGGAACTCGCTGTCATAGTCGTCTTCCAGGATCACCGCGCCGCAGGTACGGGCAACATCAAGAAGCATCAGACGCCTCGCCAAGGGCATGCGTGCTCCAAGGGGATAGTGATGGGACGGTGTGACGTAGATCAGCTTCGGTGGCTGATCCAGATGAGCCATCTTCGACGCGTCTGCGCCCTCGCCGTCGGTTGGCAGCGGCCGGATCGTCAGACCTCCCCCGGAAAAGGCCGTCCGCGCACCGAGGTAGCCGGGTTCTTCCAGCCAGACGTCGTCACCCGGATCAGTGAGCACCTGGCTGAGCATCGTCAGGCTGGCCTGTGTTGAACTGGTGACAAGAATCCGATGAGGGTCAGCCCGAACCCCGCGTTCGGCCGCAAGGTGCCGAGCGATCTGCCGCTTGAGCACCTCAAGACCGGCAAAATTCTGATAGTGGAGATCCGCGCTGCGCTCGAGCCGGGCGGCCCTGCGCAGTGATCTTGCCCATTCCTCGTAGGGAAACAGATCAAGCGCCGGTGCACCCGGTTGCAAGCCTCCCTGGCGATAGGCCCACCCCTCGCCGCGCAAGTTGGCACTCAATGTCCTGCCTCGTTGCGACAGCTTCAGCCCGAATGCTTCCGCCTTGCGCTGCGCCTGCACACCTTCCAGCACCAGCCCTTCGGTAATGCGGGGAGCAGCGCCGGTGCGCACGGTGATCACACCTTCGGCTTGCAGAAGGTCATAAGCCGTGTTGACGGTGTTGCGTCCAACGTTGAGCGACGCCGCCAACCGCCGCGTGGATGGCAACTTTGTTCCCGACCGCAGCAAGCCTGTGCGCACGGCGTCACGAAAGCCGCGATAGATCTGTTCCGCCAATGGCACGTCA
The DNA here is from genome assembly GCF_017743835.1 of Labrenzia sp. R5_0. NCBI lineage: Bacteria > Pseudomonadati > Pseudomonadota > Alphaproteobacteria > Hyphomicrobiales > Stappiaceae > Labrenzia > Labrenzia sp. R5_0. The sequence continues at coordinate 674,467 of NZ_JAGHRK010000002.1, forward strand.
GCCGACCGCTCAAGAGACAGGATGCCTTCAGGAAAAACTGGTTCTGTCATTTTCCAAAAACCGGACCTTCTTTGGAGCCAATTTATCGGACAAACAGCACAACACAAGACAAACAGTCAATTGGAGACGAGACCATGTCCACTCTGGAGAAACGCCAGGCAGCGGATCTGCCCCGTTATGCCAAGATCCGCCAGATGAACCGCGGCGGATACGACAGGACCGTTGCCTACGACATCCTGGATGCGGGCCTTGTCGCCCATTGCGGCTTCATTCACGAAGACCGACCGATGGTGATCCCGATGGCATATGCCCGGATCGACGACCGCATCTATATTCATGGAGCGAGCACCACCCGCATCATCAAGTCAAACGCGGAAGGCGTACCGGCGAGCCTTACCGTGACACTAGTAGATGGTCTGGTGGTCGCGCGTTCCGCTTTCCATCATTCCATGAACTATCGCTGCGCGATCGTGCATGGCACGGCGAGGCTTGTCGAAAGCGAACAGGAACAGATCGAGGCCCTGGCCGCTATCACCGACCATCTTCTGCCTGGCCGCTGGGATGAATGCCGCGAAATGATGCCGAAGGAACACAAGGCAACCGGTGTGCTTGGCATGGATATCGACCATGTCAGCACGAAGGTCCGCACAGGCGGACCGGTGGACGACAAGGAAGATCTCGGGACCGATATATGGGCTGGTGTGGTGCCTGTGGTGACCGCACTCGGCCAGCCTCTATCGGCACCTGATGTGCCTGCCGAAACGCCGGTTCCCGCCTCGGTTCCAGCCGCCCGTAGGAAGTTCGCATAAGCTGACAGCCTTCAGCACACAAACAGAAAACCCTGCCGGAAATCCCGGCGGGGTTTTCAGTTTGCCCACGGCTGACCGCCCTGCTGCTTTTAGCTGGAGGCCAGGATCTGCTTGACCTTGGAACAGTAGCGCTTGCTGACCGGGTTCATCCGCTTAGCGAAATGGCCGGCATTGTAGCGCAAGATGGTGCCACAAACGTCGCCGCCCGCCTTCTTGTGCGCGCCGGCAAGGTACTTCATGCCCCATTCCAGATTGGTTTCGGGGTCATAGAGCGCCTTGGTCGACCCGCGGTAGCCGATGCCACGTGCGGTTGCCGGCTTGATCTGCATCAGACCGACTTCACCGGCGCTGCCGCGTGCACGCGGATTGAAGTTGCTCTCCACCTGGACCACTGCCTTGGCGATCTTGACCGGCACACCATGTTTGGCGGCGGCCTTACGGATGAGCTTGGCGTATTTGTCGTTGCTGACAACAGCCGTCCGCTTCGGGGACACCTTGCGCGTCAGGCTTGCAGTTCTTGTCTTCTTGGCAGGTTTTTCCTGCGTTTCCTGCTTGCTCGATTCAATGATGTGCAGGATCGGTTTGGAACCAGAGCCGACCGACGGCTTGGCTTCGGCAGGTTCGCTCTTCTTGTCCGGGTCGATGATATGGAGGATCGGCTCCGACCCGGAACCCGTACCTTTAGCCATTGCAGCCGGTGCTGCAAGAGTGGTTGCATAGGCGAAAAGGCACAGCGCCCCAGTAAGTGTCTTGAATGACCGTAACATTCAGTCCAGCCCTTTTGGTTTTCGTTGCGTTGAAATCAGGCGGGAGAAATGCCGGAGCTATTGGACGAAAATGGGCGCTAATACATCACGAATTATTTCAAATTATTACATAAAATTACAGGAATTTAATGCTGTTCTTAGTCATTTTCTGTAGTTTGTGGCCAAAATTAGCAAGCAATTCGGCAATGGATGGGCCATCAGAAGAAATTCTGTGACCACTTGTGGCGCAGAGGCGCCTAAAAATGCTGCGTTGCGGGAACTAATTTTGTTGACTGCGCGTTTAATTCGTTGGTCCGAACTCGTAACCGCACAAGAAAACCAAACCGACCGTTCGATCAGGCTGACAGGGAAGGCAGCTTGCGCAGCAGCGCATGCAACGTTTCGATGGTCGATTGATCGACGACACCGTCAACCTTCTCTGGTCGGAAATGGCGTTGAAACGCGGCAACCACCTGGCGTGTCTTCAAGTCGAAGTCCCCGGTGATGTCCAGCTCGTAGCCATAGAGTGCGAGCATCGACTGCACCGCTTCAACAGGCTGGCCGCTATCGCCCTCCTGCATCAACAGACCCGCCCCGAGTGGAAACGGTTTTACATATAAACCGATGCCGGCTTCTGACAGGCGATCCCATGGGAACAGTTCACCCGGGTCTTCCTTCCGGGCAGGAGCAATATCCGAATGCGCCAGGACCATCCACGGATGGATCCCGTGACGGGCACAGATATCGCCAACGAGCGCGACAACGGCTTCGATCTGTGGCTCCGGAAACGGTTGATAGCCGTGCTCATGCCCCGGATTGACGATCTCGACGCCGATCGATCGGGAATTGATGTCGGTCTCGCCTTTCCAGAAGCTGCGCCCCGCATGCCAGGCCCTGCGGGATTCAGGCACGCATTGCAGGATGCTGCCATCCTCGTTGACGACATAGTGGGCGGAGACTTCCGAACGAGGATCACATAGGCGCTGCAAGGCGTCTTCGCCGGTCGGCATGCCGGTATAATGGAGCACGACCATATCCACAGGGGCTCCCTGCGCCCGCTGTCCGTGGTTGGGAGACGGATGGACCCTGGCCTTCACACCGGTATCAGTCGCAACGCTCATATGCCTCTTTCCGCGCAGATCTTCGCCCAGGCTTCGTTCAGCGCCGCAAGACGATCATTCGCAATCCTGACGAACTCCTCCGGAACGCCTCTTGCGATCAGCCGGTCGGGATGCGTTTCCTGGACCTCGCGGCGGTAATGGGACTTGAGTTCCCCGTCACTTGCTTCCGGTCCCAAACCCAGCACCTCGTAGGGGTTGCCATCATTGCGCACATGTCTGGCGAGTATCCTGGAAAACTCCCGGTCATCGATCCCGAAGACCTCCGCCACTCTGGAAAGGTAGCCTATTTCGCTTTCGTGGACGACGCCGTCAGCTTTCGCAATGTGAAAAAGCCCATCCAGAATGTCGAGCAACGTCTTGCGGTCGTAAGGGAACAGATCCGCCAGTTTCTTGGCATAGACCTCGAAGCCGGCAATGTCTTCCTGCGCCAGATTGAACAGGCGGGCGACATTGCGTTCTTCGTTGGGCGGTACATCGAAAAGTTCGCGGAAAGCGATAATTTCATCGGTGGTCACCACACCATCGGCCTTGGCCATCTTGGCCGACAGCGCAATCATCGCAACGGTGAAGCCGACACTGTTGGTCCCCTCCGGCCGCGCAAGCACGAGCTGGACCAGGCGGTCGACGATCTGCGCCCCTCCTGTTCCGATCGAACTTACAATAGCGCCGAGGCTACTCCAGACACTCACACTTCAGCTCCCGCTGGGCCGGTGGGAAAAGGCAGGCAGGAAAGCTTGCCGTGAACCGCATGAATCGATGCGTTGCAGACTCTTATCGGCATGGGCCGGATTTGACCAGATCAACGCTCGCCTGTCCCCATTGGTGCTTCAGCTGGTCGCGCCCCTGGACAAGCGAAACCGAGTTCCCGAGCGCGAATGTTTTGGACCTTCGAATGGACCACTGCAACGCAGCTCCGCAGATTGCGGACAGCCAGGCCTACCCCTCCATTTTCCGCGGGTTTCCCTTGGGTTTGAGCAACCTTGTGATTCATGATGGTTAAAGGAATTACGCTTAGCCTTTCGCGACTCGTGTTCGCAAGATGGTTCCTCGCCGGATGGCAATCCCCCTGGGAAGAAGCAACATTGTCATTTTTTTCATTTCCATGTCGCTGGTGCTGACGCTGGCGCTGGGTGTCTACGCGAGCAATCGTCTTCTAACGCACTGGTTGGTCGTCCGGGGTCTTGAGCAAGCTTTCCTGCCGCAGGAAAAGACTTTCAACTCGATCCTGCAGGCATTGGCGAGCCGGATCGAAACCGAACCGGCAGCCGACATGTCCGCATTGCGGCTGACTGAAGAGGCTTCTGCCGACAGCCGCAGGTCGAACGACCTGGTTGGCGAATTGCAACGCAATGCCGGCCAGGCTCCTGACACATCCAAGGTACTGGACGCGGTCGCGATCTTCCCTGCGCCAACCGGATCCAGCCTCCAGCGCCCCTCACCGGTGCAAATTCACTGGCATAGTGAAGGGCGGCTTCGTACCAGCAATACGATCTCGCAGGCCAAGGCCGCTCTGAACGGCAACAGCCCGCTCGTTGCCATCCCGGACATGTCGTGGCACGGAACGTTTGGGGCGAATGCACTGATTGCCTACCGTCCCGAAGGAGCCTCCCCGGACTTTCCGGGGCTCTTGCTGTTGGTGACCCAGTCGGAAATCCTGAACGGCCTCACGCCGCTGATCTGGTTGATCAGTGCCGCGATTGGCGGTCTTTGCCTGGCCTCCTTCATGTTTGCTGGTATTCTCCTCTGGCTGCGCTTCTATGACCAGCTCCAGACCAGCAGAGACATTCAGTATCTGGCGCATCACGACACGCTGACAGGTTTGCCGAACCGAGCCGTCTTCAACGCGCGCCTGACCGAGGCGCTGCGCCTTGCACAGGCCAAGGCTTCCAATATCGGCGTCATGCTGATCGACGTCGACAAGTTCAAGGAAATCAACGACACCTATGGTCATGGCATCGGCGACGTTTTTCTTCAGATCGTGGGGGAGCGCCTGAAGGCGGTTTTCGGAAACCACCTGGTCGCCCGCCTTTCAGGCGATGAATTTGCTGTCATGCTGACATCCTTGTCCGACCCCGCCCGCATGACCCGACTTGCAACGGACATGATTGCCGCAACCGAAGCTCCCTGCACGATCGACGGCAAGGACATCAGGATTTCGCTGTCCATTGGTCTTGCAAGGGCAACCGACGGCTCCTGGCGCTCCTCTCGTTTGCTTCATTGCGCGGACCTTGCTCTATATCGGGCCAAACACAGCGGGCGTTCCACCTTCTCGTGGTACACACAAAGCCTTGATGCAGAGGCGCAGAAACGCAAGGAAGTGGAAGAAGGACTCGCCAAAGCGCTCAAGTTCAACCAGTTCAAGTTGCTCTATCAGCCGCAATATGCGCTGAAGGACGGAACACTGAAAGGCTATGAGGCTCTGATCCGCTGGGACCATCCCACCAAGGGTATCATCCGGCCGGACGATTTCATCCCGATTGCAGAAGACACGGGCCTTATCGAGGAAATCGGAACATGGGTCCTCAACCACGCCTGCCGCGAAGCAGCGTTATGGCAGGACCGCTCGCGCAAGGTCGCAGTCAATGTTTCTCCCGCTCAGTTCATTGCCGGCGAAACCCAGAAACGCGTTGCCCAGGCGCTTCAGAATTCCCGTCTAGACCCCAAGCGGCTTGAAATTGAAATCACCGAGAGCCTGCTGATTTCGAACACGGACGCAGTCATCGAGACACTTCAGCAGATCCGCGACATGGGTGTTTCTATCGCCATGGACGATTTCGGAACCGGCTATTCATCTCTGAGCTACCTGAGCCTGTTTCCCTTCGACAAGATCAAGATCGACAAGGCCTTCATCCAGAACCTCGGCAAGGATGCCAGTACCGACGCCATCGTGACGTCGATCGTGGGCCTCGGCCGCTCGCTGGATGTTACGATTACCGCGGAAGGTGTCGAAACCGAGGAACAGGCCATTTTGCTGAGCGCAGCCGGATGCGATCTCGTCCAGGGTTTCCTGTTCGGCAAGCCTGATACGGTTGCAAAACACGAGGCCGCGTATCCGGTGTTTCCACTCAGCCCAGCCGGTAGACGCTGGTTCCCCCGAATGCAGCAACAAGCGACATCGGCCCAGGTGCCACCGCGCATTCGCCTTGCCCCCAAACTTGCCAAGAGCGTGAGGCCCGCAGCCCCGCAACCGGCTATTGGAGGGGAAAGCGAAGACCCGACGCCGCAGATTGAGCAGGTTCCCTTGCAGACTGCAGGCTGAAACCGCGATTGCAGGTTTTCAGAGGCTGACCCCGGCTGCGGCATCCTGAGCGGCCGACTGCCGTTCGCGGTCTGCCTTTCGTTCGGAGTAACGATCGACGAGATAGTCCGATCGGCCACGAACCAGCAGCGTGAACTTGACGAGCTCTTCCATGACATCGACCACCCGGTCGTAAAGGGCCGATGGTTTCATCCGGCCATCGTCGTCAAATTCCTGGTAGGCCTTGGGCACCGACGACTGATTGGGGATGGTAACCATCCGCATCCAGCGGCCGAGGACACGCATCTGGTTGACCGCATTGAAAGACTGCGAACCTCCCGAAACCTGCATCAAGGCCAGTGTCTTGCCCTGTGTCGGCCGAATGGCGCCAAAACTCAGCGGGATCCAGTCAATCTGCGACTTGAGTACACCGGTCATTGCGCCATGGCGTTCGGGAGAGCACCAGACTTGTCCTTCGGACCAGGCACATAGATTTCTCAGTTCGGTGACTTTGGGATGATCGGCACCGCTGTCATCGGGAAGCGGCAGACCTGATGGATCGTAGATCCGGGTCTCCGCACCATAAGCCTGCAGCAGCCTTTGTGCTTCGTGTACGAGGAAGCGGCTGTAGGACCGCTCGCGCAGGGAACCGTAGAGCAGCAATATCCGCGGTGGATGCGACGGCCCCGTTGGAACCTGCAACTTCTCCCGATCGATTTCCTGAAAGTCTGCCGCCGTCACGTTCTTCAAGTCTGCATGCGAACTTTTCGGCTCAGGCATCTGGCGCTCCGGACGAAACCACTTCGCCGTCTTCCTTGGTGAAAGACCCGATATCCTTTGGCAACAGGTCCAGCACCTTCTCGGAGGGACGGCACAGGCGGACGCCTTTTTCCGACACCACGATCGGCCTGTTGATCAGGATCGGATGTTCCATCATGAAATCGATCAGTTGGTCGTCCGTCCACCTGTCTTCACCGAGACCCAATTCATCATAGGGCGTTCCCTTCTGGCGAAGGATGTCCCGCACCGGAAGACCGGTGCGCTTGATGAGGTCAACGAGTTCTTCGCGGCTCGGCGGTGTTTTCAGATATTCGATAACCTGCGGCTCAACGCCGGATTTACGGATCATTTCCAGCGTGTTGCGGGACGTGCCGCATTTCGGGTTGTGATAAATCGTCATGCTCATGTGAGGTATCGTCCTGTCAAAGTCCCGAAGGTTTCTTAAAATCTGCGGCCGGAAAACAGCAGACAGCGGGATCGTTGCCGCAGCAGTCTTCCATCAGAAAACCCAGAAGGTTCCGCATGCGGTCATAGTCGACCGCATAAAGGATATGCCTGCCCTCCCGGCGGGTCGTCAGCAGCCCGGCCCGTTCCAACGTGGTCAGATGAAACGACATCCTGGTTGGCTGTATGTCCAGTCGCTCGGCAACCGAGCCGGACGGCAAGCCATCTGGCCCGACCGTCATCAGCAACCGGAACGCCGCCAGCCGGTCTTCCTGTGCCAAGGCGCCCAACGCAGAGACTGCTTCCTGATCTTCCATAATTCGATACTACAAGAAATTTTGGAATATTCAACAAATGAAAGCGAACGTCCCCCTGTGCGCGATATCACATGGCTGCAGCGGCGCGAGCGGCCTGATCGTAATTGCCGGACACCAGTCGCAATGTAGCGGCAAGTTTGGAGAGTTCGTTTTCGTCGAGGCCCAGCGCTTTCATTGGCTTGACCAGGAGAGCCTCGCGCAGACGCCGGTACTCAAGACAGGCTGTTTCGCCTGAATTCGTGATTTCGGCGGTCTTTTCCTTGCCCCGACGGCCAGATGAAATGAGGCCAGCCTTTTCAAGCTTCTTCAGCGCATAGGTAACCGTGTGAGTGTCTTCGATGTTCAGCACAAGACAGATGTCTGACAGTGTCTTGGCTCGGCCACGGTGATTGACCGAATGAAGCACAAGCACATCCAGAGGTCCAAGCCCCTGCGACCCGCTGGCCGCCATACAGCGTACCATCCATCGGTGATAGGCATTGACCATCATGGTCACCGCGAATTCGATCTCCGAAAGCGCAGGCATTGCACCGGAGGCAAGATGCGCTGCAGAGACAACAGGCCCGATGGGGGCATCGCTTCTGGAGTCGGGATTATCCGTCACATCTGATCTCCGGCACATTTTGGTTTTTCAGCTGGCCCCCAACCGGAACCGGTCGAAGGCCCTTTTCTGATCGTTTCAAAGGTGTGCGTACATCCGCCCCTGTTCGTTCACGGGAAGGAATGCACTAGTTGCTCAACATCGTCTGCGGCAACCAAAGAGCCAAGCCCGGAAAGGCCACAATCAAGACGATTGCCAGGATCATCAACAGGAAGAACGGCAAGGCCATGCGGGCAACCCTGAAGATGTTGTACCCGGTCATGCCTTGCAGCACGAACAGATTGAACCCGACAGGTGGCGTGATCTGGCTCATTTCGACAACCAGCACCAGGTAAATACCGAACCAGATGAGATCGAGGCCTGCCTGCTCCACCATAGGAAGGATCACGGAGGTCGTCAGAACCACCACCGAAATGCCATCCAGAAAACACCCGAGCACCACGAAGAACAGCGTCAGGGCAATCAGGAGCGCGTAGGGTGACAGGTTCAGCGAGCCGATCCAGGCAGCCAACTCACGCGGGATGCCGGTGTACCCCATGGCAACGGTCAGGAATGCTGCGCCGGCCAGAATGAACGCGATCATGCAGGATGTCCGCGTGGCGCCCATCAACGCTTCAGCGAAGCTCTTGCGGTTCAACGTTCCGCTTACCCAGGACAGAAGCAAGGCCAGCATGACGCCGATGGCCGCCGCCTCTGTGGGCGACGCAAGACCCGCATAGATCGAGCCGATCACACCCACGATCAGACCGATCACCGGAAACAGCCTGCGCGTTGCAAGAAGTCGCTCGATGAAGGGAATGACTTCCTCCTTCGCAGGCATCTTGTCCTTGTTCAGCAGTGCCCAGATCGCGACATAGCCCATGAACAGGAGGCAAAGCATTGCCCCTGGCAGAACGCCTGCCATGAACAACCGGGCAATCGACTGCTCGGTCGCAGCGCCATAAACAATCAGGATGATCGATGGCGGAATGAGCAGGCCCAGTGTGCCCGACCCTGCCAGTGTGCCGATCGCCATGCGTTCGTCATACCCGCGCTGCTTCAGTTCGGGTAGAGACATACGACCGATGGTGGCGGTGGTAGCAGCTGAAGAACCCGACACGGCGGCAAAGATACCGCACCCGAGAATGTTCACATGCAGCAGCCGGCCCGGCAGATTGCGCATCCAGGGAGAAAGACCGGCGAACATGTCCTCCGACAGTCGAGATCGGAACAGGATTTCACCCATCCAGATGAACATGGGTAGCGCCGTCAGATCCCAGGAGTTCGATGCCCCCCAAACCGTCGTTGCCAGAACGGGACCGGCAGGCGCAGATACAAGAACCATCATTGCAGCAAGCGCGACGGCAAACAGCGCAACAGCTACCCAGATACCGGTTGCAAGCGCCGCCAGCATTCCAATGCCGAGCAGGAGGGCGACAAGGGAGAGATCCATTATTCTTTCCCCTCTATCGGATCGGCCTTCACGACCGATTCAAAACTCGGCGCCTTGCCAGTGAGCGCCATGATCAGGTCGTCCAGCAAAGCGATTGAGAACACCAGCAGTCCGAAAGTCATCACCGACTGCGGAAAGACGAGCGGGATCGGAATGACGCCGTAGGAGGTTTCGTTGAATTTGAAGCTGTCGAGCGCAAGCTGTCCGGCGTTCCACGTGAAGAATGCCGCCAGCGCAAGAGCGACCGCGACCGCCCAGACATTCAGGATACGCGCCCCAGCTTTGGGCACGGATTGCAGCAGGATCGCGACCCTGATGTGATCACCGTTGCGCAGCGTCCCGGATAGGGCAAGAAAGGATGCCCCTACCAGCAGAAAACCTGCAATTTCAGCAAGTGAAGGAACCTGCAGTCCGAGTGGCTCAAGACCAAAGACCGTTCGAGACCAGTCGAATATGCGTCCAAACACCTGAAGAACAACGAGACTGGCAATGACAACGAGACAACACGCAGCCATAGCCGTTGACGCTTGATAAAGCGTATTCAAAGCCTTTCGCATCGGCTTCCCCTACCGGATGTGCAGCTGATATTAAAAAAACGCCGGACTTGTTAGGTCCGGCGCTTCTTTAGCTGTTTAGTTTTTATAGGCTTCGAGAACGGCTTGGCCGGTTTCACCGGCTTCCTCTTGCCATTCGGCAGCCATCGTCTCGCCGATTGCTGCGAGATCCTGGATCAGCTCGCTGCTCGGCTGAACGACAGTGATGCCGTTGTCGACCAGAACCTGGGTCTGCGTCTTGGTTTCTACCTTGGAAGCTTCCCAGCCGCGCTTCTCAGCAACATCGGCGGCTTCAAGGACAGCTGCCTTTTCGTCGTCGCTCAGGGCGTCGAAAGCACCCTTGTTGACGAACACCATGTTTTTCGGCAGCCAGGCCTGGGTGTCATGATAGTGGCTCAGGAAGTCCCAAGCCTTGGAATTCGCACCGGTGGAGGGTGACGTGATCATGGCTTCGACACGACCGGTGGAAAAGGCGGTCGGAATATCCGGCACTTCAACCTGCGTCGGCACGGCGCCAGCCAGCTGGGCCAGGCGCTCAGTCGCTGTGTTGTAGGCACGGAACTTCAAACCCTTGAGATCATCACCCTTGGTGATTTCCTTTTTGGCGTAGATACCCTGGGGCGGCCACGGCACGGCATACAGCAGCTGCAGTCCCTGCTCGCCGAGCTTTTCTTCCAGTGCAGGCTTCGACGCCTGGTAAAGCTTCCAGGCCTGATCATAGGACGGAGCCAGGAAAGGTACGGAATCCACCCCGAAGACCGCATCTTCGTTGGAAAGGCGGGACACCAGAATTTCGCCGATCGGGGCAAGCCCCTTGCGGACCGAGTTCTTGATTTCCGGATGCTTGAACAGCGACCCCGCAGAGTGGATCTGGATGACCAGCGAGCCGTCAGTCTTTTCCTTCACTTCTTCAGCGAAGGCAGCAATGTTCTGTGTGTGAAAGTTGCTGTCACCATAAGGTGTCGGCATGTCCCACTTGGTCTCAGCGGAAGCAGCGGTGAAACCCGCAAGGCCGAATGCGGCAGCAGCAGCCAGATGGATTCCGGCACGTGTCAGGGAACGAGATTGCAGCATGATTTTCTCCTCTAGGAAGCGGGGATTACCCGTCGGGATGCTGCTCGAGGTGCATTCTTCGAACACCTTGTGGAGCACATCTTCACAAACACTAGACTCAAAAATCACCAACATCAACAATTTATCGATAAATTGTGATTGTCATCTTCAAAACCAAAGCGTCCTTCCCTCCGCGAAAAGGATTGGCTAGCGTTCCGGCCAGACAACCTGGAAACCTGAATTCGTGCCAAACACCAACCAACGCCTCTTGAATGGCAACAGCGCCAACCGCCTGATTTTGGCGCTCATTTTGGCAGTGGCGGCCTTGCTACGCTTTCAGAACCTGGACAGGACGAGCCTTTGGTACGATGAAGCCGTCAGCTGGAGCCAGTCCAAGGGAACCATCGCCGAGCTGTTGACCGCCGTTGCAGCTGACAATTATCCGCCGCTGCATAATATTTTGCTCTGGCTGACGATGCCCTTGGCAGGTGACAGTGAAACAGCATTGCGCTTGCCATCCGTGCTGTTGGGCGTTCTTGCCGTCTGGCTAATCTTTCTGACTGGCAAGACGCTGGCCGGAAACACCACAGGCCTGCTTGCTGCCGCTCTCCTGACCGTCTCTCCGTTCCACATCTGGTATTCGACAGAAGCCCGCATGTATGCCCTGCTGGCAACATGCGGGCTCGCCTTTCTGCTTCTGGTTCTGAAAAGCCTTGAAAGGCCATCGGCGTGGCGGCTGGTGGCGCTTGGAGTGACTGGAGCCCTGTTCCTCTACAGTCACATCTACGCCCTTCTGGGCTTCGCATCCGTTGGTGTGGTCTGCGGCATCCTGGCATTGACCGGCATTTTGAAATCCGGCCGCAACAGTCTCACCAATGCGGTTCTTGTCTGCCTTGCGATGGCAGCGAGCGCGCTTGCCTTTTTACCTTGGTTGATCATCCTGGCGATGCGAGCAAGGTCGGTGGCCGAAGAAGGCTTCTGGATTGCTTATCCTGATCCGACGTTTCTCATCAACATCGCCTTCAGTATGGCCGGATCGCTGCCATTGTTCTGGGTGCTGGCAGGTTTGGCCGTCGCCAGTCTCCTGACCGTCGTTCACCTGCCAGGCAGGTACTTCGGCAAACCGCAAAGTGCGGACGCAATCCTCGTTTGCTTTGCCTACACCGTTGGGCCACCGCTTTTGGCCTATCTCTATTCCATAAGCGTGCAGCCGATCCTTTTTGATCGATACCTGATCGCGGCATGGCCAGGGCTTGTCCTGCTCGCCTCTGTAACAGCCCAGCGCCTGGCGCCACAGGTTGCACCGATCGCACTGTTTGCTGCCGCGATATGGTTGAGTTTCCCCGAATTGAAATTCACGCTGCTGGAGAGAATACGCCCCGAATGGCGCCTGATCGCACGGGACTATCTGGAACAGAAAGCCGATGGCGATCATCTCTTGCTGTTCAAGGGATTTGCCGCACCGGCCCTGTCTTATTACCTGCGCGACCCCAACACCTTCACGCCAGTTGATACAATTGCCGAAATAAACAAGGGCACCGCTGATGCCCGATGGCTATTGATCGTCCACACAAGCAGTGAGGAACTAAGCAAAGCGCAAGAAGCCTTTGCCCCGCGGGAAGGCACTCCGGCAGCCAGGCGCTTTGGCTGGGGAGCCAGTGGCCTGACACTTTTGGAGCGAGGCCCTGTCGAATAATCTCACTCGCCTGGATGCAAGTCGCAAAACAACCAGAAACAGACAGCAACAGTCGCAAGTACCCCTGCACCAATTGCAACTTCCAGCAAAAGCCCAAGCAGGGAAACGCCGAGAAGCAGGGCGACAAGCAGGAAGACGCCAACGAACCAGAGGTCTGCTGTCAGTATACTGATTGTGAAGTCGACAGCCTCCGCCAGACGCAGCAGAAACGGATCCCGTTCTTCTGATTTATCGTTTTCCGACATCTCCAGCTTTCAGTTTTCCCTTTTACCACAAGATCATATGGGGGTACCGCTGGCGATAAAAAGATCAAATAACAACCCATTCAGATTTTTTCATCGACATTTTATCGATAAAATGTCAGCATAAATTCACTTGCTATCAAAACGCTAATTATCGGCATGGAATCGCGTGTTCCTTGAAGCCGGCAGCATCAGAGGGAAGATCATGACAGCCAAGTGGGATTTCTGGATCGACCGTGGCGGCACCTTTACCGACATCGTCGGCAGGTCACCGGACGGCACGCTGCATCCGCACAAGGTGCTCTCCGAAAATCCGGAAGCCTATCGCGATGCCGCCATTCAAGGCATCCGGGAATTGCTTGGTGTGGAAAAAGGCGCGACTATTCCCTCGGACAAGATCGCGACCGTCAAGATGGGCACGACCGTTGCCACCAATGCACTTCTGGAGCGCAAGGGTGAGCGAACAGCTCTGTTCATCACGAAAGGCTTTCGGGATGCGCTCGAGATCGGCTACCAGGCTCGACCGCATATTTTTGCCAAGGAAATCATAAAGCCTGAGTTGCTCTATGAGAGCGTCCACGAGATCATCGAACGTGTCCGCGCCGATGGCGAACTGGAACTCGCACTGGACGAAGGACAGGCCCGTAGTGCAATGCAGGCCGCTTGGGATGACGGCATTCGCTCCATCGCAATCGTGCTGATGCACGCTTACGCCTATCCGGCCCATGAACAACTTCTCAAAAAGATTGCTGAAGACATCGGCTTCCCGCAGATCTCGGTGTCCCATGAAGTGTCACCGCTGATGAAGCTGGTGGGACGCGGCGACACCACTGTGGTCGACGCCTATCTGTCACCCATCCTGCGCCGCTATGTGAACCAGGTACAGGAAGAACTGGGCGAAGGTCCGCGGCTGATGTTCATGCAGTCTTCCGGAGGTCTCACCGCAGCCGATCTGTTCCAGGGCAAGGACGCAATCCTGTCCGGCCCGGCCGGAGGTGTTGTCGGCGCAGTCGAAACCTCACGCATGGCCGGTTTCGAAAAGATCATCGGTTTTGACATGGGCGGCACGTCTACAGACGTCTGTCACTACGACGGCGACTACGAACGCGCATTCGAAACGGAAGTCGCCGGTGTGCGCATGCGCGCTCCGATGATGATGATCCATACGGTTGCAGCAGGCGGCGGTTCGATCCTTCATTATGCCGACGGCCGCTTTCAGGTGGGCCCCGATTCAGCCGGGGCAAATCCGGGTCCGGCCTGCTACCGACGTGGCGGGCCTCTCACCGTTACAGATGCCAACCTGATGACAGGCAAACTGGCACCGGAATTCTTTCCGAAGATCTTTGGCCCGGACCAGGATCAGCCGCTTGACGGCGACGTTGTTCGCAAACGTTTCACGGATCTGGCTGTGCGCATTGGCGATGGACGCACCCCGGAAGATGTTGCAGACGGCTTCTTGAAAATCGCCGTCGAGAACATGGCCAATGCCATCAAGAAGATTTCGGTCCAACGCGGCTACGACGTGACCGAATACGCGTTGACCTGCTTCGGTGGCGCTGGTGGCCAGACCGGCTGCCGCGTTGCTGACAGTCTCGGCATGAAGACCGTCATTCTGCACCCGTTCTCGGGCATCCTGTCGGCATACGGCATGGGACTGGCTGATATCCGCGCAGACCGGCAACAGGCCGTCGTCAAGACACTTACGGACGACTTGATCCCTGAACTGCAGGCGCTTCGTGATCAGCTTGCCAGCCAGACGGAAGCGGAACTCGACAGGCAGTCGATCACTGCCGCCGCGCGCCGCACGACCGCAACCGCACATTTGCGTTACGACGGCACCGACACGCCGCTACCGGTCCCCCTCGGGTCCGTCTCTGAAATGCGGGCAGCCTTTGAGGATGCACACAAGAAACAGTTCGGCTTTGCCTATGAGAAAAAGCCGGTCGTCGTGGAAGCACTGGAAGTCGAAACGGCCGGTGGCGGCGCCGGTCTCACCGAGCCGGATCTGACATTGGCCACAGGGACGCCCTCCCCGGCAACCTCCACAAGCATTTACTCCGAAGGCACCTGGCACAAGGCCGGTATTTTCAAACGCGAAGTGCTGAAACCGGGCATGAAGGTGACCGGACCTGCGGTGATCATCGAACCACATGCCACGATCGCTGTTGAAGACGGCTGGCAGGCAGAGATCAATTCAAAGGATCACGTGATCCTGAAGCGTATCGTGCCGTTGAAACGCGCAGAAGCCATCGGAACGCACGCCGACCCGGTCATGCTCGAAGTGTTCAACAACCTGTTCATGTCTATTGCGGAACAGATGGGGGTCACCCTTCAGAACACCGCATACTCGGTCAACATCAAGGAACGTCTTGATTTCTCTTGTGCCGTCTTCGACGCAGACGGTGCCCTGGTTGCCAACGCACCACACATGCCGGTTCATCTGGGGTCCATGGACCGTTCGGTGGAAACGGTCATCAAGCTCAACAAGGGCAAGATCAAGCCGGGCGACGTGTTTGCATTGAACGCCCCGTACAACGGTGGCACCCACTTACCGGATATCACAGTTGTGTCGCCGGTCTTCGATGACGAAGGCAAGGAGATCCTTTTCTGGTCGGCGTCCCGTGGCCACCATGCTGATGTCGGCGGCTCCGCCCCAGGCTCCATGACGCCGCGCGCGACCAACGTGGACGAGGAAGGTGTTCTGTTCGACAATTTCAAGATCGTCGACGAAGGACGTTTCTGCGAACAGGAACTGGTTGAGCTTCTGACCAACCATCCCTACCCCGCCCGCAACCCGCATCAGAACGTCGCCGATCTGTCTGCACAGATCGCCGCAAACGAAAAGGGTATCCAGGAACTTCGGAAGATGGTCACCCACTTCGGACTGGACGTGGTCCAGGCTTATATGGGGCACGTCCAGGACAACGCGGAAGAAAGCGTTCGCCGCGTGATCGAAGCGCTGAAGGACTCCGAATACGAGTATCCGACTGACCAGGGCTCCGTGATCAAGGTCAAGATTACCGTCGACAAATCAAAGCGCGAGGCAACGGTCGACTTTACCGGGACCTCGGGTGTCAAGCCGAACAACTTCAATGCGCCGGAACCTGTGACCCGTGCGGCAATCCTATATTGCTTCCGGGTGATGGTAGACGGCGACATTCCGATGAACGCCGGCTGTCTTAAACCGATCAACATCATCATTCCGGATGACTGCATGTTGCGGCCTTCCTATCCGGCTGCGGTGGTGGCGGGTAACGTGGAAACGTCCCAGCATGTCACCAATGCCGTCTTCGCAGCTCTTGGTGCCATGGCCAATGCTCAGGGAACGATGAACAACCTGACATTTGGCAACAACACGTATCAGTACTATGAAACCATCTGTTCCGGCTCGCCGGCAGGGCCTGGCTTCAATGGTACGGATGGTGTCCACACCCACATGACCAACTCGCGGCTAACCGACCCGGAAGTATTGGAGTTCCGTTTCCCGGTTCTCCTGGAGGATTTCCATATCCGCAAGGGGTCCGGTGGCAAAGGCAAGTGGTCAGCGGGTGACGGCACCAGGCGGACCTTGCGTTTCCTTGAGAAAATGGACTGCGCGATCCTGGCGTCTCACCGTACCGTTCCGCCGAAAGGATTGGACGGTGGCAGCGACGGCGAACTCGGCCGCACCGAAGTTCGGCGGCTGAATGGCGAGATCCAACAACTGGAGGGCTGTGATCAGACGGTTCTTGAGGCAGGAGAAGCGGTCACCGTTATCACGCCCACAGCGGGCGGTTGGGGCCACGCCTGATCCAAATTCCAATAGATCGAAGAAAAAGAACGGCCACCTGATTGGGTGGCCGTTTTTTTGTTATCTCGCTGCAGATATGCACATCGTCACTTCTACCTATACGAGAATTATTCTTTCTCTCAGGGACAAAGTTTACCGTTTTTTCAATCTGAGTCCGCCTAAACTGACACAACCTCAACTCTGGCGCTGCCTATGGCGCTGAGAAACTCGGGCTTTTGAGAAATGTTTGCATCAAATCCCATTGCAACTTCAGTTGCCGCAAAAATTCTAGCATTGGTTGCCTTCCTCAGTCTTGGCCTGCTTGTTGTGGCCGCAGTTGCCATCGTTCAGATGGGAATGATCGGGAAGGAACTTCAAAACATTGCGGAAAAGGATATTCCACTCACGCAAGCAATCAGTCAGGTTGCCAATCATCAACTACAGCAGGCAGCGGTGATTGAACGGATCATGCGCGTATCCGGCCTGACCTCCGGCGAAGATGCTGAATCAACCGCTGCCTTGAAATCCACTTTGGCCGCTCTGAACGAACAGGTTTCCGATGAAATTCTGAAAGCGGAAGCACTCGCCCTCTCGGCGCTGGAAAAGTCGGCATCCGATACGCAAAAGGACGAGTTTTCCCAAACGCTCACACAGCTCAAACGCATCGAGAACGAGTACCAAACCTATTCTGCAGAAATAGCTGGTATCTTGGCGAAGATCGAACAGAACAACCTCTCTGATGCGAGCACCCTTCTCGTTGAGTTGGAAAAGGAACAAACTCGCCTCGACAATGAACTGGTGTCGCTACTCACCGAGATCGAGCGTTTTACGCAAACAGCTGCGTCATCTGCAGAAGAACATGAGAAACAGGCCTTTCAGCAAATCGCGATCACCGCGGCGCTGACTTTGATTTTGTGCCTTGTCGGCTCAGTCCTTTTCGCCAGATATCTGATTTCCCGTCCCTTGCACCAGGTCACCGCAGGCCTTCTGGAGCTCGCTAGAGGCAACACGGATGTGGAAGTCAATGTACGCACGAATGACGAAATCGGTCAGGTGGCAAGCGCATTCGAAACCTTCCGTGAAAACACGATCGAGATGAAGCGCCTGCAGGAACAGGCTCGCGAAGAAGAAATGCAGGCAGAAGCGGATCGTCGCGATACAAGATTGCGGTTGGCCGACGAGCTTGAAAGGCTCCTGATGACCAGCTGCGACACAGCGGTTTCTGCATTGAGTGAACTTGCGTCCGGTGCCGACGAATTGGCGCGCAACAGTCATGAGACCATTGAAAGGTCCAACACGGTTGCCGCTGCAGCCGAACAGGCCACAGCATCGGTCCAATCTGTTGCATCCGCGTCTGAGGAACTGGCGAGTTCAATTCACGAAATCAGCCGCCAGATTACACTCGCGAATTCCTCCACCTCTCGTACATCTGAACAGGCTGAAGTTTCCGGAGAGACAGTCGGAAAACTGTCTACATCGGCAGAGGAGATCACGGATGTCCTGAAACTGATCAGCGACATTGCTGCCCAGACCAATCTGCTGGCCTTGAACGCAACTATCGAAGCAGCGAGAGCTGGCGAAGCAGGCAAGGGATTTGCCGTCGTGGCTTCTGAAGTAAAGGCGCTTGCCACGCAAACCGGACAGGCAACCGATCAGATTGGTTCACAGCTGAGCGGTGTCCAGTCCGGGGCGGCAACCTGTTCTGATGCAATTACCACGGTTGTCAAAGCCATGATGGAAATTCGCGAACAGATTTCCGGAATTGCCTCTGCGATTGAAGAGCAAAACGCAGTTACGTCAGAAATAGCCAAAAACGCGCATCAGGTCGCGCAAGGCAGTGCCGACATTACCTTCAATATCTCCGAAGTGAACCAGGCAGCGCAGGTATCCGGCGACAGGGTGCAGGAAGTCGTGGGAGGCATTCAGAACATCTCCTCCCAGATAACGACAATTCGCGACGGGTTGGGCGATTTTCTCGGTCACCTGCGCGCAGCTTGACAACTGCTCGCCACGCTCTCCGGAACACTAGCCAAAACGACTGACCGCTGCCCCGTGTCCGCAACGCGGACACGGGGATCTGGAGCCATCCGGTTTCTAACTCCCGCTCCTGCGGTTAATCCGTGCAGACCAGATTATTCCAAAAGACCGATCTGTCGCTTGCCGGACCAAGGTAAAGCTCGATACAGATCTTGTCGGGAACCTGTCTCTTCAAGATCTTCACATTGTTCATGGGAAATCTCAGCGACCCTTGCTCCACCAGAAGCAGAACGCGGTTGCGCGAGAGACCAAGCCCTTTTGCAAGGACCTTATCCAGACGAACCTGGACGTGATCCGAATTCAGGATTGTCAGCGCCACTTTGCAGGCATCTGCACTATCGCCGGCAACCATTCGTCGTTTCAGGCTGAAATCAGTGCCCCCCTTGCCTCCGCCTCTCCCTTTGGTGTTGCAGGCGAAGGTGCTCGCCACTCCCTCATCGTTCCGCTGCAAGGCTTCGATGAGTTCTGCCGAAAGGCTGCTCACGGCTCGACGTTCAAAAATGGCCCTGTTCCATCTGCTTCCACAGACATCGCAACGATAGATCAGCCAGGCGTCAAGCTGGCTTCCATTTGCGTTCAACCGGAATTTGCCCGTCGAACCAAAAGGTTTCACAAACCCGCATCGTTGGCAGGGACGCTTTATTCTCGGTGTCTGAGAACGGACAACGGACCATTCCATGTTCAATATAGACGACATTCCGTGGGTCTTCCTCGCACGGGAAGTCCGTCACAGGCAGTCGGGACGGCCGGACAGCGTCAGCTATCGGCACTCAGTCTGGCTGGAAGCTTTTTCGAAATGTATGCAGTGAACCGAAACAGGATCAGATGCGCATGGCCAAGCCACACCGGCCCCGATCCGCCGCCAGGACGAACAAAGTTCATGACGCATTCGAGCGAATGCATGGCGGGATCGATGACCGGTCAGAGTGTTGGCAAAACAAACGTCCAAATTGAAACAGATGAGCCTCGATAGCGCTTACGAAAATGACAAGCAAGCTCAACTTGGAGTTTCGACGAGACGTCGTTTGAATTGTGTTCAGGTGTTGCGCGCCAGCAAAGCCAGAGCGGCCAGTGCAGGCCTCAGTTCAGACGGATCTTCCAATGGATCTGCAAACCAGAGACGTTCAACCTTATCTCCAGCCACAAGATCAACGCCTTCGGGATCCAGACAGGCAAGCCGCCAATTGGCCTCTCCGGCCTTCAGCAAATTCTGCGCATAAAGTTTCACCGCATCCCTATGGTCTGCGTTCATATGCGCAACCGCTCCGGCTTCCATTGAAGACCAGTCATCAGGCGAACTTACTGTTGCCAACAAGTCCTCTTCCTCCAATTCAAAAGCCTTGCCAAAGCCTCCATTCAGGCTGGCCCTGGAGAGCTCCAACCTGAAAAAGGAAAAGTCTCCGAAATCGACATAAAGTTCGGCTTTGGGATGACGAGAGAGGTAACGGTTGCGCAACCGCTCATGATCCGAACTTCCTCTCGATATCTTCACTGCCTTGCAGAAAAGAGAAATTCTCGGATGAGCGAGCGGATCGCCTTTTCCAGGTTCGCCCAACAATAGCGAACATGAAGGGTTCTCCAGAATTGCCGCCGTGTGTCCGGACAATGTACTTGTGAGGAGGACAGGTGCACCATCCAAATCGGTCGCCACCGCAACCCGACTGGCAAGTGGATGCCGCGTTTCGGCTTCGAGCACCGCCAAAGCACCAAACCTCGCGGTTCTGATCAACTCCTTGGCCAATCTTCTGGCTTGATCATCGGTCGGCCGGATTACTGATTTCGGTTCTTTTTCCAGGCTCACGGCCCCTCCAAGTTCTGTTTTCTGTCGGCGCAGACAAGTTGCATTCCACGGTTTTCGCCTTCACCCGAATTCTGAACGTCAGATGAACAGACATCTCAGAACCGGTTCAGGGCGCCTATGCGATTGTCTCACCATCAGATACGGCGCCAATCGAGAACAGCGCCTGCCTTTGGAGAAAACCAATGAAGACCATGAGCAAACGTCTTGTTGCCGCCGCCCTCACGGGCGCCCTTCTTTTGCCGACCTTCGCGGCTGCTGAAGCCGGCTCGCGCAACGGTTGGCGTGACCACCGTGGCGGCCACCACCATAACCAGAGACACAATAATCGAAATCATAACCGACACAAAAACAATGATAATCTTGGCGCGGCTGTCGCGGCAGGTGTCATCGGCCTCGCTGCAGGAGCAATTCTGCTGGGTGCTACCCGCCAGCCGAGCTACGCAGGCCCGCCGCCGGTAAATCACTACCCGCCGGCTCCCTATCCCGGTCGCGTCAACACGGCCATCGGTTATCAGCCGTGGAGCCCAGCCTGGTACCAGTACTGCTCTTCGAAATACCGGTCGTTCAACCCGTCGACCGGTACCTATACCACCTACCAGGGTGAACAGCGTTTCTGCCAATAAGCTTGCGCCCGCCTGGTGGTACTGAAGAACTCGTGGCAACAAACGACCGACCGGCCGAACCGGTCACCCGTTTGTTGTCATTCTTTTCAGAAGGGTCATGCTCCAAGGGAACTGAACAGCCTCGGTGGGCAAGTGCAACCAGGTTGTTTCGTTCAATCAGCCTGTTTGCATCAATCCGCCATGGTTTCTATTGAAGCGAAGCCTTCCGGAGCAGCACCGAAATCGAACGGCGTGTCGACCTCAATGACCTTGTCGGGATAAAAACCATTGAACCTTGTGCGAAGCGACAAGCTGTAGGCACCGATATGGCCAATCTCGATCCAGTCTCCCGTGTCGACTGTCTCCGGCAGCCAGAAAGGCCTGGAAAGAATATCAACGCTGTCGCAGGTTGCGCCGCAGACCTTGAAGGGAACAATTTTGTCGGGCTGACCAGCCCGTGTTTTGCGAGCCGGATCCGGAATGAAACGAGCCGGCAGCGTGATCTTTCCGGTCCAACTGTCGGAAAGAGACGCCCAGATACCATCATTGATGTAAAGGCGGCGCCCCTTTTTCAACAGTACTCTGACAATGAGAGAGATCGATCGGGCCACGATCACTCTGCCTGGCTCGGCGACAAGAGGCAGGTCATCAAATTGCCAATCAGCGATATCGGCTTTCAACTGCCCCATCAATTCCACGAGCGAGGGCATCTCAGGCGCTTTGCGGCGCGGATCGTGACCATAAACGGCCGGAAACCCTCCCCCGACATCAAGCTCCACAACGGGAACGCCAGCACGTGACCTGATCCAATCGGCTGAAGCCAGCGCTCGCTCATAGGTTTCCGGTTCTTCGATCTGGCTTCCTACGTGAAAACACAATCCGCATTTGAACCCGATACGGTCGATCCGTTGCAGCAACTCAACAGCGTGACCTGGAGCCGCGCCAAACTTCTTCGACAACTCGTAAGCAGCATGCCCCTTGGTGGCGATACGAACGAAGAGTGTGATCGTTCCAGGATCTATATCAAGGGCCCTAACAACACGCAGGATCTTCGCGACTTCGTCTTCGTGGTCGAGCGAAAGGGTTCGAATACCGTAGGTTTCCAAAGCTAGCCGAATGTCCGACTGTGCCTTGATAGGATGCATGTAAAGCATCTCAGCCTTTGGTGCTGCCTCTTTCACCGCGGCGAACTCTGCAGGCGATGCGACATCGAAACAACTGATCCCGGCCTTTGCCAGTGCCTCAAGGACAAATGGCTCACCATTCGTCTTGACCGCGTAAGCCGTCTTGCCGGGGAAGAGCGACTGGAATTGCTGTGCGTCATGCCTGAGCACGTCCGGCCGGAAACAATACACAGGCTGATCGGGACGAAGATCCAAGGCGGCGTCAATAGCTGTTTTATAACGTTCCATCAGTCCTTCCGGCGTTAGAAGTCATCGAATAGAAAGGAACAAGCTTGAGGCTGATTTGCAAGCCGGGATTGGGTTATTGGCAGATAATGTAATTACAGCTCTTGCCGTGGCATCCGATATCGAGATGGAAGTGAGACCTGTGATTTGGGTCTGCATCGGGGCCGAGAACGGTGGTGAACCTTTTACAGGCAGCCTTGTGTATGGCGGACAGGAAGCTTCCGCTCTGCGTGTTGCGCGCCCAATCCTTTTCAACTGAAATCTCAGTACCGTCACTTAATCGGAAGGCCACAATATCAATGGCTTTGCCAAGCGCATGTTCGGAGAGCTTTCCATCTGGAAGATTGTTTCGTCGGCGACACTGATATCCAGGGCCTGTGAGAAACTCGGACACTGGTTTCCCGAACTGTGCTTGTGCAATGGGCAAGACATCTTCAATCACCCACGCTGTAAGTGACGTCGCAAAACCGCACGATAGCGTGGCTTTCATCGGGAAGGTCACTTCGGCATCCTCGCCACGTAACCCAGAAAGATTGACAGGTACGGCGATCCCGCAGTCCTCATCATCTTGATCCCCTTGCACTTGCATGGGAGTAAGTTGTTCAAATGTAGCACCCGGAATATCGCAAGTTGCCGGTGTGGAGGTTTCGCCCGCAGAAGCTTTTCTGCCACCGTCGTCAGGTCCTGCCAAAGGCCCTTCCGGAAGAGTAGCTGGCTTGATCGCCGGCACATCAACCCCCTCGATGAATTGCGAACTACCGAGGCCGGGAAGCGGCTTTTCCTGTGGCAATGGAGGACTTGCATAAACATCTAAAGGCAGTAGGCAACACAACGCGAAAGCAGTACCAATTGACACGAGCTTTAAGTGCATTCCCTACTCCGCACATTGTACTTGCCAGCGCCCCTCATGATTGATCAACGCTTGTCCTGCGTCTATGGTTGCATGACCCCAAAAGTGGATGGCTCCCGATGAGTTTAGAACTTTTTTTCGCCTATGTGATTGCCACATTGATTGTCCTCGCCATCCCGGGTCCGACGATCATGCTTGTTGTCAGCTATGCTTTGACCCAGGGACGCAAGTCTGCGGTTGCCAGCGTATTGGGTGTTGGCTTGGGGGACGCGACAGCAGCTGCTGCGTCGCTGATGGGTCTCGGTGCCATTCTGACGACGTCTGCAACAGCATTCACCGTGCTCAAATGGGTAGGGGCGATCTACCTGGTCTGGCTTGGTCTGAAAATGTGGAGAAGCCGGCCAACTGCACTTGGGCCGCATCAGGTTGCCGATGTTCCTCCCAGAAAAATATTCTGGCATGCATATGTGGTCACAGCGCTCAATCCAAAAGGCATTGTTTTCTTTATGGCTTTCCTGCCACACTTCATTGCACCTCACGCCCCAGTTGTCCCGCAGCTCGCACTTCTGGGAACGACTTTCGTCGCATTGGGTGTTTTGAATGCAGCTGTTTACGCCTATGCAGCAGCAGCCCTTGGTCAAAAACTGAGAAGTCCTTCCCTGCTTAGACTGGTAAACAAGGTGGGCGGCGCATTTCTGATCTCCGCTGCGGCGATGACAGCTACATTGCAGAGATCTGCGAACTGAAAAAATCAGCGACTTGATGCGAAGGGAATGTTCTTTTTCGACCGTACGGCTTCCGCTTCGGTTTTTTCCTCTTCGGTTTTCAAACCGAAATTAGCACCGGATTGCTTCAAGGTTTCAAGTGATCTGCGGGCACCATCTTCACTAAGCGCTGCATAACGCTGGATGGCGGCATTTAGCTCCAATCCGCCAATGCGCAACCGCCTGGCCCTCATCGTGAGGATATCCTTGTAGGCTTCGGCCGTAACGCCGTTCGCCTTGCAAAGAATTATCAATGGCTTGTCGCTTGCGCTGAACAAGAGCTGGGATACCGCACTGGGCGGCAGATTGCTTACCTTGGCAAGCAACATCCCCAGCTCCGCTGTTCGATCCGAACGGGCGAACAAGATCACGGCATCATCGATTTTGGTCTTCTTGCTCACCACGTCACGGATCAATGCGTTGGATTGTTCACGTGCCTCTTCAAGCTTGTGCGCACGAGCAGCCACTTCGGTAGCGGCACGTTCAGCCAGGAGCTGAACAAGCGTGCTGTCGGCACCGAGTGCACTGACCCTTTCTTTCAACTCTTCCGTTAAGAAAGGCAGCAAGGCATGAGCAGCTGCATCCGGCAAGTCGGTGCGGTTGATCAAGGCAGCCTGGATTGCTTCACTCGATCGGGCTTTTTCCACCAATTTCAGGAAGGATGCATCAGCGAACTCTGCACCCTGGTTTTCAGCGACTTTACTTAAAACCGCCGTATCCCCCCGATCCACCAATACAGTGGTAACTGCCTTGTCGACGGTTTCACGCCCGGCAATTGCCCCCAGATGCTCCATCGACGCAGAACATGCGATCTCGACCAGGTCTGCTGAGGTGAGTGCAGGTGAGTTTTCCAGAACCGGGCCGGCAACCGGAAATTCATCCTGTGCGAGCTTCACCATCAGTTCACGAGGAGCGTCTTTCTCCTTGCAAACTCGTTTGGACAGAATGATCCTGGTTTCTTCCTCCAGCTGTCCGAGAACTTTGAGAACAATGTCGCCAAATAGTAGGCTGATCTGCTCGTCACGGTCGTCACCGGAGTTCACGAACAGGTCCGTCAGCATGCTGACCAGGCTTTTGCGCCCTCCAGCACTTGTGTCCCTCGCCAGATCAGCAAGTTTTGCAAGATTGATCATCGACACTCCGGCGCGACAGTCGCGTAAGCCTCGACATTATCAGCAGGCCCTTAACATTAAGCTACCGTTGATTGCCGCATAACCTGGAGAAACGGCCAGCAGCAGGAAGGCCTCCCCACAAATAATTCGACGCGCCAAATAATTATTTACAACCCTGGATCGCGCCTCCAGGACAAATTAGTTCTGTTTTTTCGCAAAAGGCAGTGAACGTTTCCAATCAAGGCTTTACTTAATGCTTCCTCAACAAACACAACCCTGGAATGCAATTCTCCGCTGCGCTGCAGCATCTTTTTTGCTTCGCTTCGGCATTATGCTGACTTAGTATCACCCCGTCAGAAAGAGGTAATCGGGAGCGGACATATGACCCTTGTACGGAACCTGAACATGATTGCCTTCCTAGCAGCCTTTGCGTTTTTGGCTGCAATTGTAGTTGGTGCAATCTGAACCAAACGGCAAGAAATCAAAGAAAACGAGCTGCGCCGAGCAGACAGCAGGACAATTCAACGAACAATTTTAGATTCCCGGCGTAGTCGGCTGCACCAGAAGGTGCAGCCGCCGAAGACGCTGTGCTGTTTCCAGAATTGATCGCTCGTACGGGTGTCGAGGGTGAGAAATACCACCCGAACGTACAGGAGACTGGGCAATTGCCGCAGGTGCCCAGACACAACCAAAAATTTTACTTCACAGGAAGCCAGTTGCATTCCGCAATTACAAACGCTGGTGTATCAGGCCTAAACACAGGTTCCGCTCATGCGGCCAGCTCTATCGTTTGAGCCAGTGCCGCGTCACGGTTTTCCGGTTCGATCATCAATTGATCTGCCGCGATCATTGTCACATCGGAGATGCCGATAAAGCCAAGAATATGCTTCAGGTAATTTCCGGCAAAGTCGATCTCTGATCCTATTTTGGTTCCACCAGAGGCAATGATGACGTAAGCCTTTTTACCCTGAAGCAGACCGACAGGTCCGTCCTCAGTGTACTGGAACGTCTCTCTTGCTCGCGCGACCATATCAACCCAGGCTTTTAGCGTAGCTGGAATAGAAAAGTTGTAAACAGGCGTCCCAATTACGATGGTGTCTGCCTCCTTCAATTCTCCAACAAGCGTGTCGGACAGAGCAAGCACCATTTTTTGTTCTGCACTCCGTGCAGCAGGATCTGTAAAAGTCGCGCCAATCCACTCTTCGCTCAGGAACGGTACCCCTTGGGAAACATCGCGAGTAAGGACTTTTGCATCTGGTGATTTTGCCAGCAAACGAGTCACGAAGGTCTGCCCAAGGTCACGCGTCACTGAACCGGCGGTACGTGCTGAGGCATTGACATGCAGAATTGATTTCAACGGTGAGGACATCTTGATCTCCAAAGTTTCAAAACCGGCATCGGCGTTTGTTCGTTAATTGGAGATAGTTTTGATATTTTCGAATAACTAGCATTAAAATGGTGAACAGTATGTCAAGTTAACGAACAATGCCTTTTTGAGAATTCAAGCCCCCCATCTATTTCCCGACAGAAGCTTGTAGAGGCCAGCCAGCGCCAACGCCCCTACAACGGTGTTGATCACCTTGCCTTTGACGCTGGACGTTCCTTTTCGCAGATCACGCAGAAAGTGCATGTCTTTCTGCGCTTCGATGGTGTTCTCGATATCGACGCCGAGCGCCTTGAGCACTTCTTGAGCAGCCTCCCGGCCGCCTTCTTTGCCACCTTCACGGGCGATTTCCCGCATCTGATCTTCGTTCACTGCACGCCCCCTGCGTAGCCCTGTTTGATTTCGTCGTACCACCGGCCGCACCGCACCACGCGGGCATTGGCGCGGCCAAGCGCCTGGTCTGTCCGGATCAAGGCAACGTCCAGAGGCTCCCCGAGCCGAACGCCGGACGCTTCTTTCCGCCGGCAGTCTTCCGGATAGCCCGGCAACTCCTTCGAGGCTTCCACGTGTGCCGAGA
Organism: Labrenzia sp. R5_0; assembly: GCF_017743835.1. NCBI lineage: Bacteria > Pseudomonadati > Pseudomonadota > Alphaproteobacteria > Hyphomicrobiales > Stappiaceae > Labrenzia > Labrenzia sp. R5_0. The sequence goes on from NZ_JAGHRK010000002.1 coordinate 701,805, forward strand.
GTGAGGCGGCCGTTCGCAACCGCTCGTCATTGGTTGCGCAAGCGCTCAAAAAGATCAGGCTGCAAAGTGCAGCCATCCCCAACGGTCGAAACATAGTGTTCCAACTCCTGTGCTGCGGCTTCCGCTTCCGCGTTGGCCTGATCGATAAGAGAGAGGAAACGCCGGTTTGCCCGTTCCGTGACAACCTTCCGGCGTTTCAGCTCATCAAGCTGCACCCGGGCTGCGGTCAATTCCGCGTCGGCCACATACTCGACAACGGCCCGGCGAACCGCGCTCGACTTGTCGACCTTGTGCCAAACAAAAAAGCCGCCCAGAACGGCGGCAATGGCGAGGGCAGCACACGCGGTGCGGCTTTGGAGTATCCAGGCGATCACCGGCATTACCTCAGCCCTTCCAGGCAAAGCGAATGCTCGGCCGCGCGGCGGTTTACAAGTCCCCGGATCGTCCGGCCGCCCGCCTTGTTGAACCATTTGGCTGCGTTACAGGCGCCGCGCACGTCCCCGGCATCGAGACGCTTACGCGCAGTCGACCGGCAAAAGCCCCCGACCCCAATGTTGTAGCTGAGGCTGACAAACGCGACATAGGACTTCGCGGGAATGGCATCCGGCCGCTTGAGGCACTTTCTCATTCCGGCTTCATGCCGCTGCAACGAGGCCAACAGCATTGCGTCACACTCGGCCTTTGTGTGCTTGTCCCCAAGCTTGACCCCGAGCGTTTCGCCGTAACAGACGGTTGGAACACCGACAACGTCCCGGTATGCCGTCAGGCGCAGACCTTCCCAGGCACCGACCAGCGCAATCGCAGCCGCGCCAATGCCGCCGACAAGGCGGGTTTTACGTCCCATCTTTCATGTTCCTTTGTGCGAGAAGCCGGGCCACGAACGCGGCCGACACGGTGAGCGCCGACAGGGCAGCGAGTAAGCCCGGCGCAATGAAGTCGCCCAGAAAGGGCAAAGCTACTTCCGCGCCAGAGAGCAGCGCTGCAAGCAGCATAAGGCGCACGCTCCAAGCCCTTTGCAGGACCGCGCGCCAGTCTGAAACAAGTTTCATTGGAGTGCCTTTCAAGCATAAAAAAATCGCCTCAAGGGCGGTGCGGGTTTCGGTCGGTTTGGCCGAGTTTATTCAGACGCAGGCGGAACCCATTCCGGAATGAACCCACCGGAGTTTCGCCAGGCCTGCGCTGCCTGGATTACCTTAATGCTCCACCCGAAGTTTTCGCCTGGCCGCAAGCCGGTTTCGAGTGTTTCCGTGTACCCATTTGCGTGTTGCACATCATAGGAGCACGCGCCGACGATCTTGGACATATCGGTTAGATTGTGGTCGGTTTCGTGGCTTGGAAAGAAACCATGGAAATTGGTGATGACGGTTGTCTTGACGTTGATTTCTGTCATTCCTTTTCCTCACGCGACACGCTGATAGATGGCTACAGCACCGGCTTGCCCTCGGCATCGCCACGTGCCCGATAAGCCGGAAGATCTGTTACCGTCCGAACTGTCGGCATAGCCCGTTGATGCTGTGTGCAAATAGCAGGCTCGTGAAGCGTTTCTGTTGATCCCGGCGGGTGCAGATGCCCAGATGATGTGCCCAATTGGAAAGATGGTTTCGTTTACATTTGAGCCGTCGTAGACCATCCCAACCTTATGAAACCCACCGTCGTTCTCTTCTGCGACGAGAGCGTTGGCGCTGTCATCCCAACCAAAGTACCTGTCCGTATTGCTGTTCGCGTCTCGGAAAATCAGCCAGTTATCACCGGCCCCAGCACGGCCAAGATAAATATGGTTGTTCGACAGAAGCTGCCCGGTTGCCGTGAGGTTGCCATTTATCGTCCCGCTTACATCAGACCGCAGAAGCTGGCCCGACGTCAGGCCGCCGACGGTACCGGCGTCGTAGTTTGTCAAACCCTGCGGCCCTTCCGGCCCCGTAGCACCAACCGGTCCGACGTCACCCTTGGCCGCAAGCAGGCCCCAATCATCCGGCGAAATGCTCGGGTTCTGACCGATGCTCACCCGCAACGAGATATAGGAAGATCCGTTGTAGGTGACCGTTTCGTCATAATTGTACGTTTCGCCCGAAGTCCAGATACCGCGATAGCTCAGCCCGGGATCACCCTGCGGGCCTTGCGGACCTTCCGCGCCCGTCGGCCCCTGCGCGCCGGTATCACCTTTCGGGCCTTGGATACCTTCCGGACCTTGCACGCCCTGCGGGCCTTCCGGACCCTGAATGCCCTGCAACCCCTGCAGGCCGCGCTCCCCTTTGGCGGTGACAATGTCCCATTCGGCCGCAGCATCTTCCGGGGTGACGCCGGTGTGAGCCGCCACGCAGATGAAGTAAGACCCGTCATGGCTGACCGTATCCCGCTCGACGTAAGCGGTTGCCACGTTCCACGTTCCCCGGTGGTTCAGCCCGACAGGACCGGCAGGGCCTTGAATGCCCTGCGGCCCCTGCAAGCCCTGCGGCCCGCGCCCGAAGTTGACGCCCGTCGACCAGGCGCCGACCGCGTTGGAGAGCTTCCAATAAACAATCCCGGCCTCGGTATCGAGAAAGGACGTGTCTTTGGGTTCAGCGTCATAGGCTGCACGGTCGGCCGTCAGGCCGGTGTAATCCGGGTCGAATGACTTGCCAATCGGCCCCTCTGGACCCTGCGGGCCTTGCGGTCCAATCGGTCCTTGCGAGCCAGTCGGACCGGATGGCCCTTCGGGACCGCGCGGGCCTTCCGGACCTTGATAGCCGGTAGGGCCTCGCGGACCTTCATAGCCGAGCGGACCGCGTTCCCCCTGTGGTCCCTGCGGACCGGCAGGGCCTTGCGGACCGGACGGACCCGTGGGGCCTTGGTTGCCGACCGGGCCTTTCGGCCCTTGCGCGCCTGGAAGAGATGCGATTTCAAGAACCTGCTGCAGCGTCGGCAAGTCCTGATTGTCGGCCGCATCAAGCGCGTTGATCATCCGCCGGCCTTTCAGGTCAAAGCCGCCGTTGACCTCGATCAGCGCCCGGGTGGCGACCGACTGCATGTTGATCGCCGTCCGGTCCATGGCGCGTTCCATGACCGCCGGGTCAATCTCACCACCCGCCAGGCTGTAAGGCTGATCGTATTTGCTCACCAGCAGAACCGTCAGCGTTTCGCCTGCCTGCAAGGCGCTGGCGTCAAAGAGCACGGTACCGGTGCCGAAGTTGCCGCCGGTAAAGTGCCAGTTGCCCGGGCTTTGCTGATACTGCCAAACGGTAATCACGCCGGTTGTTGTCCGGTGCGATACCTGCAGGTTGTTTTGATCGACAAACTGGAAAGGCAAGTCGACACGATCCGTCACGCCGTCGCCCGTGATCTGGGCGCGGCCTTCGGTCAAGGCTGCTACTGTCATGGAGTTCCCTGGTAAAATTTGAGATCAGAAATTGAGCCACGGTCACATTGGCGGCTCGAAAAGGCTCTCGCCGGATTGACCTGTTACGTTTATCCGCCAGATCCTTCTGGAAATCTTGTATCTGCAGGTGTCAGCAACTCTTTCAAGGTCTGGCTACCGAGGTCTTTCCCTTCCCAATCAGGAAACTGCCGGTCAAAAGCCTCCTCCAGATTGTGCGCAGAACCAGAATCATTGCCTTTCGCCAGCGTCTCCGCAGCTTCCTCAGGACTCAGCCCATAGCCTTTTGTCAAAAGGGTCCACTTTTCAAACCTGTCGACAAGATTGCGTTCTCTTTTTGCCAACACCGCCGACTGCGGTGCCAACGCCAGAACCTTTGCGAGGTTTTCGTACGCTCGTAAAATGACCTCGGGTTCGTTGCTCCGAGTTCCCTTGCTCAAGGCGGCGGCATAACTCTCCGGAACAACGCCCTTCGTTTCCACAATCTTGAGTGCAAGTGTGTCCCGGTCGATTTCGCCATTTTCCAGAAAGGTGAACGCCCGGTCCGCGTTCTTCTGGCGCTGCGGTCCCCGATCCCCTTCTTCAGAAGACAAGAGCCAGTTCGCAGCTTCAATGTTCGCGATATGCTCCTTTTTTGCGACTTCAAGCTGGCCGATCAGTCGTGTTTTCTGCCTTGGGTCGAGCAAACCATTTGCTTCGATCTCGGATTTGTCGAACTGGCCAAAACTCGCCTCGATGCGGCGTTCGATCTTGCCAACTTCCCCAGCAGCAATCGCCGCTCTGCTTTTAACGGCATTTACCTGCATTCGGCCCAGTGTTTCACCAGGCAGCAGTTTCAGCCGCTCTGCCAGAACCTGGCTTTCGTCCGCAAACGCCTCCGGCCTGTCGGGACCATTGACGGTCTCACCCACCTGTTCGAGCTCATTTCCTAAACCTTCCGGTCCTGCAAACTCTCGCCTTGCAAGTTCGTCGCCGATTGCTGGTAGCAGTTCTTCAAGCGGTCTTGTCTCAGCCCACGCCTCTGCCAGTGTCTCGCTTAGTTTCGCATAGGCTGCCTTTTTGCCTTCGGTTGGCAAGGGAGCAGCCGACAGCAACGTTCTTGCCTGTTCGAATGCTTCTTCGAGACCATCCGGGTTCTCGCTCACCTCTGATGCCAGCCGGATGCCTTCTTCTTCCAAACCCTGCTGGAAATAGCGTTCGTTTTCCCCCGCCTCAATTGCAGCAAAGCCGTTGATATAGCGGTCGCGCTGCGCCTCCACGTGGCGGTTGAACGCATCTCTTGAACCTGCAGGCAGTTCCTTGAGCGCCTGCTCTCTAGACTTTTCAAGATGAGCCATCATGGCCTCGGTGAAGCCGAAGCCGCCTGGTTGCACCTGCCGCTGTTCCTCCGCAGCCTTTTCCTTCAACCTGGCGTCAAATTCCCGTTGAGCCATTTGAACTTTAAAGTCCTCAATTCGCCTGCGTCTTTGAGCAGCGGTCCCGGCAAGATCACCGAAAGCCCCTGCCGAACGGCGGATTTGTTGTCCCAGCCCTGCCACAGCTTCTCCAACCGCGGTGTCAGCGACAACTTGCGGACTGCCAACGCCCGGAAGGCTGTCGGCACCATTGAATTTCTGCAACCTCGCCATTGTCAGTACCGTTTTGTCACCTGAATTTGAAAGCACCGTTGTAGGCGGCATTGCCAAGCGTCGTGAATGCCTGGGTAACACCACCCAGCATGGCACCGGTGGCGCTGATACGGCCCACGCGGCGGCTCGAATGTGCCCGCTCCCGGGCCGTTTTCGCCTCGAAGGTCAGATTGTCCCGCTTGCCTTCCGCGCCATACCGAATTGCCTCGATGCTTTGTGCCGCTTCAAAGGCATTGTCGTCCGCGACGTCAGTCAGCGAACCGGTTTGCGATAGCCCGCGTTCGGCTCCGGCAGCCCGGTTGAAGCCGAGTGCCCTTTCGTATTTGTCCAGGGTTCGTTTTCGCTCAAAAGAAGCCTGGGTCTGGTTGACCGCCTTCTGGCGGTCGGCCAGTTCTGCACGGCGCTCTTCCGCCTTTGCCTGGGCATCTGCCTGCTGGCGCGCGCCCTGCGCTTGCACAGCGCCGCCGGCCAGCGATCCCGCAACGGAGACCGCAGCCAATATTGCTGGGTGACACATGAATTAAGGCTCCACGTCTCGGCCGAAATTAACGGCCAGGATGGTGCAGGGTTTGCCGCCGCTGGCTGCCAGCGTAAGCTGCCCCCCGTCTTCCCATCGCGTTTCTATTGGCTGGTCGAGCACCCCAGTGCGCAAGGGCGCCGGCTCTCCGGCAGGATCTCCCGCACGGTAGTAGATCAGCTCGTCCAGAAAGGTTTCGTCTGACCCGGCCTTCAGGGTTCCGGTGTTCAGAACCGCGATGCTGCAATTGTCCACGCGCATCTTGCGGCCCATGGCTGAGCCATCCTGCGCATTGACGGGAAACGGCAAGGTCTTCGCCCTCGCCGAAACATTCAGCCCGACCAGGATCTTTTCCGCTGTCTGGCCATTCGGCAGGCTCGCTTCTCCGGCGGTGACAGTTGCCGGATAGTCGGTCCCATCGGCATAAAGGATCACCTCTTCGCCTTCCAGATGCTGAAGTCCCGAGACCGTGGTTGCCGGCTGGCCTTCGTAGCGCGCTCCGCAATCGAGATGCCATGCATCCTCGATCATTCCACCTGGAAACGGCCGCTGCATGATTTCGATGTACCGCCGCACCTGTCCGTCGATGGTCCGTTTCACGATCATCCAGACGGTGTCCGCTCCAGCGCCCGAAAGGTCTGCCATACATTCCACCACACCACCGAAATCGTGGCGCTGCATGCCATAAACCTGCTGCTGGCGTTCATAGGTGAAGCCGATCCCACGGCCTTTCTGGTCCCACTGCCAGATGACGCTATCCGGATATTGCTGGTAGCAGGCCCCGGAAATCCCATCCTGAAACAGATGCGACTGCACCTCGCTCACCGCCTGCGACACCCGGCCATCGGAGCCGAAGTCATAGGCCATTTCGCGCATGTCGGTTCCATAAGGGCCGTAGTAGATCAGCACCGACCCCACCTTGATCGGGCTGACGTCATTGGCTCCAAAATTCGTCTCAGGCTTCTGGTCGACATTCTCCGGCCCATAAGGGTCCTGATCGGTCGCCTTGCCGACGGCACGCACCGCGCGGGTCGTGCCGACAATCAGGTCGTTATCGTCGACCAGCCACTGGATCCGGTTCACTTGTCCGGAAAGAATGCCCGCGGTCACCGCGTCGGATGCCTTCAGGACATGGGATACGGAAAAATTGGTGAAGTCCTCCGTCTGGCTTTCCCAGATCTTCTGTGGTTCCTCGCTGGTGCCCGCGAAGGCGAGCCTGTTCTTGTGCCAGCCGATCGTTTCCGGCCACCCCGTCGTGCCGGACCATGCCCCCAACCGCCAGATGCTTTGCGCCTTCGTGTCCTGCAGTGCCTGACCGAACAGCTGCACCTTGACCGAGGTTGCCGACTGGCGGCTGTGGATCCGGAACCAGCGCCAGAAGCCGTCCGACCCGCGAAACCGGATATGCCGCCCGACATCAGACGCCTGAAAGCCGGCACCGCCATTGATGCCACCTGTCCCTGAAGCCGTCAGCGTGAACGGGCTCTGGTCGTTGCCTGCCTGGTGAAACACCAGTTGCCCGATTGCGGAATTGTCCGAAGCAGATCCGCCTCCTTGCGTGAAGCTCAGCCGGTAATGAGTAAAGGCGGTTTCGTTGTGAAAATCATATTCCCGCCATTCGTTGGAGGCCCAGGTATCCTGACCGTCCTGCGTATCCAGAATTGTCCAGTCGGAGCCGTTGTTCGACGCCTCAATGTTCCACTGCCAGGGCATGTCGTCGTTCTGGCTGTTGTCGTTCGGCGCCTGCAGCATGTAGGCGTCGATCACGACGCTGCCGGGGAACTGGTATTGCACCCAACCCGTTGCCCCGGATGAAAGCACTGTCTTGCCCTCCGACCGGCTGAACACCTGCCACGCCGAAGCGCTGCCGTTGGAGGCAGACACCACTCCGCTCGGGGCTGTGGCAGCCGTCGGCGAACCGACATCGGAATAGATGGAATAGACCATGTCGCCGCTGTCATTGGCGACATTGTCGGCGATCACGCCTTCAGCCGTCGCAATGATGCGCTCTTCCTTGCGGCGTCCCCAGTAAGCGCTGATCCGCTCCGCCACCCGGTTCATGGCGCTGTCGCCCCGGCCCGTTGCGGCATAGCTTGCCACCGTCTTGGCACCGTATTTCTTGGCCAGGCGGTGCTTGTAGGCCTTCATGTCGCTGGCGGTGATCTTGCTGACACCGATCTTGTTATCACTGTCATCGATCACCGTCGGCTCGGCATCATCGAGGTCTTCCCAGTACGGCACTTCAATCTGGTTGCCACCGGCCTTGAAGCGCTTGCCGATTTCCGGTGCCGGACCGGCCAGAATGCCGGATTTTTCCAGCATGATCAGCTTGGCCGGCTTGTTCTCCGCCATATAGGGGGTGAACACACGCGGGACGACGATGTCTGAAATTTGAGATGTCATTGAATTTCCTTTGATTTTGACAATTTTCCGGCTCTAACGGACTGCTGTCGATGGCGCACGTTTCCTCGCCATGGCCGCAGGCAATTTGCCAAAAAGTCGCCCCTTCCAATTTTGAAGTAGCTGAAGCAACGTTCCGGTTGAAAAAAGAAATACGCAGTTTTGGAGGACTTCCGTTTCCTCGATTAACGGGGCAGAAATCGCTCAAAGCGGGTAAGATCGCTCAGCCGAGGTGGCAATATCGCGATGACAGTCACAGGCCTGCGTTGCTTTGACGGCAAAGCGCACAAAGGACTTCGCAAGTGAGCAAGGATCTGGCGTCTGATGGATCCGATTTGTGAGGTAATGCATCGGACCACGTAAATTTGAGGGGTCGTTCAGTTAAACGACAACACCCTTGAACCCGAACAACTCCGGGTTTCGTCCAGCAGAAAGGATAAGCTGCTTCGCCTTCGTCGGCTGATGGTCCAAAAGGAAGGCCTGCTGTTCGAGGTCGGGTTTTCTCACGTCGAATGGATTTGCATTCTTCAGATTATCAGGCTGGAGCATAGAGCGAGCTCTACTCGGTTTGGCGCTCGGAATGGGACCGTTCTCAAAAGCCTCACCGCTCTTCGGTTCGCTCAAGGATGGCGGCGGAATATCACTTTCGCCACGCAACGCGGGCTGACTATCCCTCGAACGGTTGTCATCCGCTGCCAAATGAGGTCTCGGCATCGGAAACGGAGCAGAAACATGGTTTCGTAATCTGTTGCCATGCGCCGACTGACCATCCAATTCAGGATCTGACTGCGCCGATCCTGCAGGTAAGACATCTTTGTTGCCGATCAGATCTTCGGTAAAGCCTGGGACTGGTTTTTCAAATTGATGCCTTGTTGAATTCAGCAATTCCTGTGGCGAAATCCCGAAAGACTTCAGGACCGTCCCCGCCACGCTGTTGCTATTTTGGTTGTCGATTCTGTAATCAAGGTTTTGAGCATTGATCCGATCAATAGCCCTGCGAGCTCTTATCCTGTATGCCTCGATTTCAGCCGGCGTCCCCGCGATAATTGTTGTCTGGTTGTCGACGAGATGCCCCATCCTTGAAAAATTATCCAAGTGACCTTTGATCGTATCGCTTCCGTCCCAGGGTTTTCCTATTGGAATTATATTATTTTGCCTGTCATGTGAAAGTCCGTTGACTTCCCAGATCTGCTTGCCGGTTTCATCATGAGCTGTGATGACAATATGTGAGGCAACTCCAAACAGCTTGTACTCACCGATACGTATCGTTTGCTGTCCGTGATTATCCATTACTTGGCCCTTATCTAAATGTTGTCAGTCCAACCGCCCTTTTCGCAATACCATTTCGGTGCGGAAATCAACGAACTTTCCGAGCCCTCCCGACTGAGGCAAAGCTCACCTTTTCGGGATTTTTTTTGCGTATAAATATACGGGGGAGGCGGTGGAAAACCGAGAAATGCGGCGGTTCTTTTGTCGGCATATTCTTGCTTCACGACATAAGTCATATCTTGAGTTTTGTCGCAAATTCTCACTATTCGAAAATATTCGTTGTATACGCGAGAAATCCTCTCCTGATCCGCGCCAGCAAGACCGGTTTTCATTTCTTTCTCAAGCCGTTCGAAAATCGGTCCGGGATCACAGGCCGAAGCCACCGTTTTCCCGTTTGCACCTGATAAATTTCTCTCTTCATCTGACGCGCAGGCAACGAGAAACAGGCCCAACAAAATGCCCGATAGTCTTGATAGTTTCACAATCGAACTCTCCGATTTCGATCTTTTGATACCGGCATATTGTTCATGATATGTTCCAAAAAACAACCGTTAATTGCATCCGGTTAGAAAGCCAGGCCTTCGCACCGGAGACTGAAAAGATCGCCAGATTTTTCTGCCGGGGTGTCTGACCTGCTCCACAGACGGATTGCTGGCATCAGGTGGCACGATTGCTCATGGCACAGCACGACTTTGCAGGCAGGTGTCAGCTTGTGCAGGTTTATGGAAATGCGCAATAAACCGACACCTGCCAGCGAGTTTCATCTCTCTTCGAGCGCTGTGGAAAGTGGTAGGCTCGCAGGCCGCAGGAAGACCAAAGACTGCATCTTCAGGCACTGGAGCTGGTCGGCAGAACCGGGTTCGGCGCCGGAATAGACAACCATGGTATTTTCCTGTCCGCCGTCGTCAGACCCGGCGAACTCGAAGACCGATGTGCAAGGCGTTTCGAGAACCTTGTCCCGAAAGGAAAACTCGAAATCGCCGAACTTCGTCATTGGCGGCCCGAATTCGACGAGGGTGCCTCGACCGTCCGTGACCTTCATCAACTCAAAAATCGATAATCCGAGCGACTGAAAGAACTCTCCTTTCGGTGCAAGGACTTCAGTCAATTCCGTGCTGTTCTCGCCACTACCTTCTCCCGACCCCGGCTTCTTGGCCAGATCGACATTGAGAACGGTAATCGTGTTGGAAAGCTGGTAATCCAACACATCCACCGGAATGCTGTAATAGTCATTCCGTCCATAGGGCAGGTGCGAAATGCGATGCCCCGGGACATCCGGAAACTGCTCCGCATTTTGGTCGATTTCCTCAGGCGAGAAGCCCAGATAAACCACGCGGACGTCCTCCGCGACCCGCACCTTGAACGTGGCGGGATCGAGGCTTGATTTGACATAGCCCTCAATCTCCGAGCGAAGAATTTCAGGCTGCTGTTCCCACGGGATGGCGGAACCATCTGCAGCCAGGCAAACCGACGGGAGAACAATGATCCCGGTCACTTTGAGAATTGCCCCTAATCCTTTGAAACAACGAAAGGTGCTTGTTTTCATTCCGGATCCCTCAAAATATGATCGCTCGCGAAGAAAAGCGTCGAAACGCTGAACAATCAGAATATGTTCATTATTTGTTCCAGATCAACCCTTAATTGAAATCGGCACGAAAACCTCTTCCGAAATCGGCGGCATTTTCAGAGACCGAACAATCTGGGATCCCGCCCCGCTGCGACGATCATCTGCCGTGCCCGCAAGGGGCTGTTTTCCAGAAGATCCGACTGCTGCCTGAGGTCCGGATTGCCGGTCTCGAAGGGATTGCCCCCCTCCCCACCCGCGCCGAAACCGTTCAGGCCGTCTTCCGCAAAGGCGCTGTCGTGGATGAAGGCGAGCAGCTTCACCGCCACGGGGTCCGTCACCTGCTGCAAACCGTCGCTGCCAGCCGTGGTCAGGGCGCCTTTTTCCGCAAACCATCCTGTCAGGTCCACCCCGGCCGTCTTCAGGGTGCTCAGCGCCCGGTCGGCCTTGGCAATGGCGTTCTGATAGCCGTCGCTGTCCGGTTCGCCATATTCCCTGACCAGGGACAGGTGCGCTGCCTCGGCCGCCTGGCCCTGTTTCTGCGCGGCGTCAAAAGCCGCTTCCTCATGGGCGGAAAACTGCTCTGCCATCTTGCCCACCCACCGGTCGTGCAGCTTCTGCGCTGCCTCGGGGTGAAGCCCCGCCTCCTTGAACCAGTCTCCGGCTTCCTGCGCAAAGGCCCGGTCGTAGGGAAAGTTTTCCGGCAGCGTCTCGGGCATCTTGAAGCGATAGCCGTCCTTCGGCGTCCAGCGGCTGGAAACATCGGCATAAAAGGCCGCCTGCTCCTCGCTGCCGGCATCCTCGCCCGGAACCCGCAGCGCCCCGGACAGTCTGTCTTCCAGCGAGCGATAGCTTTCCAGAATGCCGGCGGTATCGCGCCAGCCATAGCTGGCGGCCATGTCCCGGTCGGCATCGCTCAGGCCGTCGATGAAACCTCCCCCCTCCGAAGGGTAATACCCCATACCATCGTGTCCAGAACCGTCTTGCCCGCCGGCCTCCGGTCCTGCCGCCGGGTCGATCGCGTCGTACATCGTCAATATTCCTCGTCAGTTTCGAACTCGGGCAGCATTTCCAGCCGGGCGGCTTCCTGCAGCGCGGCGTGCTCTTCCGGCGGAATGCGGATCATCGACAGGATGCGGGCATAAAGTGCCTTGCGCCCGTCCAGATAACCGCCCGCCCTCGGCTCCAGGTTCACCGGCGGCGCCTGGTAGATGCCGCATTCGGCGGCCAGGTCCGCCAGCACGATTTCGCCGTCCGGACACAAAAAAACGGACCGATAGGCCCGTTCCAGCATTCCAGCCCGCTCCCGGCGCCGCCGGGCGGCTCGTTTGAGGCTACGCCAGACCATCCAGCCCTCCTTCGCCGCCCAGGGCCTGCAGAAGCGGCGCCCCGTCGCGGGCGATCCGCGCCATGCTTTCGCCGGTCGCAAGCTGCTGCTGTTGCTGCTGCTCGGCCGCCCGTTCCTGCCGAAGCGCCTCCACCTCTTCCGGCCGCCGCCTCAGCTTGGCGGGAAGCCCTAGCGCGCGGCGGGTCAGGTCGTATTCGGCTTCCCGGTCGTGCAGATCCAGAATGGAGGGATCGGCCCCCGCTGCGATGCCGAGATACTCCTGGAAGCCCATGATCGCCTCGAAATGCCCGGCCTCGCGCATCTGGTCGATGGGCGCCGTCGGCGTCAGGGTCACATCGCCCTCCAGCACGCTTTGCGGCGGGGTAAGGGGCGAACCGGGGGCAAAAGCGCCCCTCCGGCCCAGAATGCCGATCTCACGTTCGAACAAGGCCTCGTTTCCGGCCATGATGTTGGTGGAGAACGGCCCGATCATGTCGGCCATTTCCTTGCGGCGGATATTGGCTTCCGTTGCCGTGCGGCCATTGCCTTCCAGCAGCGTCTGCCACAGGTCGCCATAAAGCCCCACCCGCAGCTTCTCGCGGATGGTCTCGATCTGCGCATCCGCCGCCCCCGGGTTCACCGTGTCAATCATCGGCCGGAACAGCGGCCGGCCCTGCTCGTCGATCAGCCCGGGGTTGATCCGGCCGGGGTTGAGGTCAAGCTGGCGCTCCTGCGCATGGGTGGCGATCGGCGGGCGCACCGCCTGCGAACTGGCAATCAGCCCGTCTCGTGCCAGGCTCTGCAGGCTCTTGATGTCGCTCATCAGCTTTGCCTGCGGCGGCGAGCCATAGGGCGACAGCCCGTCCCGGTCCCACCGGCTGATCACCAGCGGATATTCGAAGAAGCCGCCCCGCCGGCAGATATGCCCGCTGTCTTCCTCGAAGTGGATGCTCTCGAACCGCGATTTCCTGGTGTCGGTTGCCTGGGCGTGACCGCCTTCGCGCACAAAGCAGGCATGCACGAAAGTGTAGTCCGTGTTCTTGCGCTTCGCGTCGGCCGCGTCTTCCTTCACCTTGGGCGACACCTTGCCGGCATATTCCTTCACCGCCTGCCACGCCTTCAGCGTGCGCACCCGAAAGAACCCGCAATCGTTGCCCTGGGCATCGATGACCAGGTAAATCTCGTAAAGCGGCACATAGCGGTAGTGAACCGGCGTGCGGATATCGGCCAGGCTGTCCTCGTTTTCGACCGGAAACAGCACACCCGTCCCCAGTTTCACGGTGGACAGCAGACGCGAGCGGTTGGCCAGCGCAAAGCCGGAACGCCCCGAATACCGCACACGGAACAGGTGATCGCGCACCAGTTCGAAAAACTCCTCGTCCGCCTGGCTGGGCGCTGGCGCAAACGGATCGCCGAAGCCGACCCCATGCCAGGGAAAGCCTTCGGGCATGGTCAGCGAGCCGATGCCGGAAGCAAGCCTGTCCAGCAGCCAGACGGCGGTCGGGTCGTACAGCTTGCGCGACCGGTCCCGGGCGGCAGACCCGCGCAGGGCGCTCATGCCATCCCGGGCACTCACGCCGCCGGGCCGGTTGAAGGCCCGCTCCATGTCCGGCGCCGTATAGGTGACATAGTCCTGCCAGTCCGCCTCCACCCATTGGCGTTCCGCCCGGGCCGATTGCAGCTCGGTTTTCAGATCGTCGACAATCCCCATCACGCACGCCCCAAAAGTGTGACACCGGGCCGCGAGGCACTGCCGTAATCGGCAACGCCCAGCGGGCCGGTCAGGTTGGTGGCCCGGGTGTTATAGGCGGCGGCCCGGCGCCGGCGCCCGTTTTCCTGCAGGTTGCGCGCCTGCCGCTGCGGGTCGGGTTCGCGCGGCGGCGGCGGTGTCGGTTCCGGGTCCGGCTGCTTGGAGCCTCCCCCACCAAACATGCACATGGGTGGTCCCTTTCTCTCAATGTCTTGAAAACGTGTAATCGGCGCCGCCTGCCGGCACGGCGGCAGCGCCTCAAGGCCGGTCCGCGCAGGCGGCCGGAAAAAAATCGAACGGACGTATCCGGCAGCGCCAAGGCGTTCCTGCCGGCCAGGCCGCAATTTTCCAAAGTACCGGTATGAGGTCTGTTTTAGCCCTGTTTTGACGAAGCGTCCAGCAAGGCCAGATGTCTGAACCTGTTGTTCAGACACGCATTTCCGGAAAGCTCTTGCCACTCAAAGGCTTTTTGAAGCTTCCCGGTTGTGCGCCCTGGGCGGTGTTTTTCACCGCGCCCCGGTGAAAGCTCCATCCAGCGGCGCGGCTTTACCGGGCGCTGCGGCGGCCAGCGCCGCCGGAACGTTTCCAGCCGGTGCGGCAGGGGCCTGCCGCGCGGCCCGCCTGCTGTTGTTTTTGGCGTGCGCCTGCCACGCCCTGTCCCGAACCCGGCCGACATTTGCCTGAAAGTCTTCCGTCAACAAATGGCGCTGTCCGGTCTCGTCGTCATAGGTCAATGTCATGCGCGGGCCGTAGCCGTCCTCGTCCGCCGGGGCCTGCTGCCTGTCCCGGCCGGTCTTGTCATTTGGCATTAGATGCCATTTCGCGGCGCGCACACCCTGTGCTTTCAGCAGGTCCTCAACGTCCTTGCGCACGTAACCATGGCCGTCTTTTTCAAGATCCGGATAGGCTGTCTCAACCGGATATTTCATTACGGTCCCTTCCGCCTCCGGCGCGAAGGCCGAAAGACCCCACATCTGCTTGAACCGGTAAATCGCATAGTCCCTGGCAGCCTCCTTGTGGCCGCCCAGTTCGACATAGCTTTGCCTGAACAGCCTTTCGTAATCCGCAAGCGCTTCCGCCTCTTCCGCGGCAGTTCTGCCGATCTGCCGATATCGGTCATAGGAACTTTTCCGGGCCAGATCAGCAGACGCAGCCAAACCGGCTGAGGCGTCAGCAACATCGGCCGCCGTTGTGGCACTCTCGCCGTCCAGCTTGCCGGTGCCCACTTCGGCGCCAACTGCGCCGGCTCCAGACACGCTGCCCTCAGACACGCCGTTTTGGCGCGCCTCCTCAAAACCAGGGGCCAGAATCGCGGAAGAGCCCGGCAGAACCGGCTTCCCGCCCAATGGCACTTGCCCGCCATCCATCAGGATGGTTTCAGAAGAAAGACTGCCGTCCTCCAGCCGCGGTGCCGTAAGCGGCGCATCTGTCGCCGCCACCGGGGCCGCCGCCATCGGGGCCGCCGACAACAGTTGCCTGACTTGTCCCCGGCGCAGCTCTGCGTCTCTCGTCAGGGTGTCAGTCAATTCTTCGCGTGTTGCGCCGCGGTTTGCGGCCTGCTCCACGGCTCCGCCGGCCTCAAGCGCGTTCTGTATCCCCTGCAGCGCCTGCAAGGCCTCTTCCTCATCCTCGCTGCCGGCAAACGCCCAGTCGATTGCGCTGCCCACCGCGCCTGTCAGCGCGTCCCGGCCATAAACGTAAGCGCCAAATGCCTCCGATCCTTCGACGGTTGTAGCAATTTCGGCCATTTTCCGGATCACCAGGTTGTCCGGATAGGCTTCGCCATAAAGCTGGGTCAAGGCGATAATGTCGTCCAGATTGCCCAGAACGTCCCAGGCCTTTTTCAGCGGCCCGACAGGCGTCAGCGAAACGGCCAGGTCGAGGCCCGCCTCCGCCGCCATGGACTTCAGATCGTCCTCTGTAAACTCCAGCCCCAGCTCTCTTGCCGCCTGCGCAAACGGTATGTTCCGCTCGTCCGCACGTGCCTGAACCTTGTTGAATATCACCGGCGCGGCAAGGCCAAGAACGAAAACCGGCGCGCCGTTCTTGACCAACTTCTTAAACCGCTTGCCAACGTTGAGTTCAATCGGTCGGTGAGCGTTCTTAATCTCGAGCGCTGCCTCGAAGCTTTCAGGAATCTTCGGGTGACTTTGCTCTAGATTGTGAAAAGCACCAAATTTTTGGCTAGTCGAGTTCGCTGCGTGAACAATTGTGTCGTGCTGTTGCGGTGTCAGCGGTACATCCGGATGGGTGAGCATCGAGATCATCAGGGATTTGAAACTCATCCGTCTGAATTTCATGCGCTCAAGTGCATTGTCGGCATTGAATTTGTTATCTAGAAAAGCACCGTCCGCACTAATAACGAGAAAATCGTACTTCTCTCTGTTGTTTCTATTCAGCATGAACTGCCGGACATCCATATCCCAGCCTTCATACCCCCCTCTGGACGAGTTTCGCCTATTATCCGGATCGAATTTCTTCTTAGCCCGCTCGGATTTCACCTCGGATGCTGTGAGGATCTTGTTGTTGTAAGTTCTTTTTTTCAACCAGCCATCGAAATGCGGCAGATATTCAATCGCAATATTGTTTGTGAGTTCTGTTGTTCCAACGCTTGGTACATAGAGAACCTTGTCGCCCAATCCAGCAACGGCATCAAGAACAGAAAATACTTTGTTCCTTATTTGTTCTTTTGGTAATTTTTTTTCGACAGTATAGGCGAGCAACGTCCCGACCTTGGCATGGTCGAGTGCAACGACTGTTTGCTTGCTCATCACAAGCCTCCTTCGTCTTGCTCGATGTAACCACTATCTAGCAAAAATTCGACACACGCCTTTGACCGAACAGATTCGTATTTTCCCGCAAGGACATCGCAGGCAGTAAACATACCAAAACTATACAGGTGCCTGGCTTCGTGAGGATACCCGGATTTCAGGCAGTACCATTCGTAAAAGTCTCCCATGAGTATGTGAGCCTCTAGTGGCCGGTTGTCCCATTCCGGATCCCCCCTGCCAACGGCTCCCCCATTGGCGTCAACAACTTTCAACCACTCCATTTGCTGAGCAGTCGCATCTCTAAGTTCCGGGTCTTTTAGCAGAAGTTCAGCAAAACGCTGCACTTGGGAGAGCCTGGTACTCACAAGGAAGACCTCTGGATCATGTCGATAGATATAATCGACCGCCTCTTGCCCCCCTTCTTCGTAATATGCCTGCAATTCTTCCCGCCAGCCGGTAATATCTTCAAAATCCGCCATGGATGCTGTGTCCAAACTATCTCAAATGTTACTAATTGTTCCGAAACTCTCTCAGCCCCGCTTTGCGGTGGCGATCAATCCTTCCAGCCCGAAGTTTTTCATGATCGGGCTTATTTCACTGGCATCTAACGCAACAATCTTCTCCATCAAACCTCCTCGCCCGGAAAGGAGATATAGCGCGCATAATTTTCCTTGATGAAGTCTCGGGCCTGTTCAGTTCTGAGTGATGTCAGCCTGCCCTCCTCAAGATCGATGGCCAGCCATGTCGCAACGATCATGTCCCTTTTGTCAAAGCGAACCGGAGCTTTCATCAGGTACCATTTCCTGAAATCAATAATGGTGTCATGAGCCTCGAGCGGGTTCAGCTCTACAAACTCATCATCGTGAACTTCAAGATCATGCTTTTCGGCATAGGCCGCAAACCAGATTTTCTTCCGTAAAGCCTCGTGCAGCTCTTCATCACCGCGGATCAGTTCAACCATCTGCACGACATTCTCATATGGAACTTTAATGCCACCGTAGCGCTTGTTGCCGGCAAAGAAGGCCCTGCCTTCTTCCGTTTTCTCAAATGCGGCCAGCTCTTCCCGCCAGCCGGTCAAATCTTCAAAATCAGCCATGGGTCCTGCGTCCAAATCCCCTAAAAAATGTTCATTCTTTGTTCCTGAGAGGATTGTGGTTGGTCCATTGGATTTTTGCAACCTTTCGAGGGCAGCTTTCCTGAAGGCTTCCCTTGCCGCGGCCCTGGCTATCGTTTCTCTTCGACCGACGCTCCTGGTAATGCCCCCGCCTGACCGGCCAAAGCAGGCAGGGTCGGGCTGGCAGGGGCTCTTGCTGCGGCTCAGCTCATGAATTACCGGTTGCCAGCTCAAAACCTTCGTCGATCCAGCCGGTCACGCCACCTGCCATGATCTTCACCGGGCGTCCCAGTTCCGCAAGCCGCAACGCCCCCCGTGCGGCACCGTTGCAATGCGGGCCGGCGCAATAGGTCACGAACAATGTCTCCTCCGGCCACCTGGCCATCTTGGAACGGATGATCTTGCCGTGGGGAAGGTTGATCGCGCCGGGCACATGGCCTTTTTCGAACAGCGCCGGACTGCGCACATCCAGCAACACAAAGCCAGGCTCGCCCTGAAGGGCGTCGTGCACATCCCAGCAATCGGCCTCGAAGGTAAATTCAGCGGCAAAATGTTCCCGGGCGAGATCGCTCGGTGCGGCCGGAACAGCGGTGACATTGTTGGTCATGAAGGTCTCCTTTCCCGCTGTTTCTCGCCCGTCTGAACGCCGATTGGCAATTGGCGTGATTGACTATATACGTAAATATCATGACAAAAGACACAGCCCCTCAAACCGCGGCCCCCTCAGCTCTGGAAGGCCCGCTTGTTGTCGCCCTGCTGTACGATGGGCTCTGCACGTTCGAGTTCGGTATCGTCGCCGAGATATTCGGTCTGGCCCGCCCCGAATTCGGCACCGACTGGTACCGCTTCGCCAGTTGCCCGGTCGAGGAAGGCCCCTTACGCGCCCATGGCGGCCTGACACTCCTGCCAGACCATGGCCCGGAACGCATAGCCGAGGCGGACATCATCGTCGTGCCCGGCTGGAAAGGGGCGGATTACCCGGTTCCCCAAGCGCTTGCCGACCGGCTTTGCGAGGCACACAGCCGGGGCGCGCGGCTCGTGTCCATCTGTTCCGGTGCGTTCGTGCTGGCAGCCACCGGTCTGCTCGACGGTCGCTCCGCCACCACCCATTGGCGTTACGCGGAAAAGCTGCGCGAGCGGCACCCCGCCGTCACCGTCGACGAGGCCTCGCTCTACCGTCAGGAAAACCGGATCTACACGTCTGCGGGCAGCGCCGCCGGCATCGATCTGATGATCGAAATCATCCGCCAGGATTACGGGGCAGACAAGGCCAACTCCGTTGCGCGCCGCCTCGTCGTTCCCGCCCACCGCACCGGCGACCAGGCTCAGTTCCTGGAACGCCCCGTCGCTCATCGCGAGGGCAACGAAATCGCACCGGTTCTGGAGCGGGTCAGGCAGGCGCTGCAGACGGCCTGGACCATTGAAACCATGGCGGCCCTCTGCCGCCTCAGCCCGCGCACCTTCCAGCGCCGCTTCACCGAAGCAACGGGGCTGACACCGGGCGAGTGGCTGGTTCAGGAGCGTCTGGAGGCCGCCAAGGAGATCCTCAGCCGGGGCGACGACGACATGGAAACGATCGCGGCCCGCGTCGGTTTCGGCAGCGCCCACGCGCTCCGCCACCACTTCCGCAAGAAACTCGGCCTGCGCCCAACCGACTACCGCATCCGCTTCGCTGCTCGCACGGCCTGATGCCAGCGGCCTTGCCCCAGCAGTATTGTCCCAGCAGACTTATCAAAGCGGCGGACCATGGACATATTTCCCGAATGCAAGAACCTTCCCAAACGTAATCTAAGTATTTCCTCCGAACCGGATCCTTGTTAGCCTGATTTTGAATAATTCAACCGGCGGGGAAAGCCATGAAACCGGATATTTTTCACTTGGTTCTTATCAGGCCAACGAAATATGACGACAACGGCTATCCGATTCACTGGCACAAAACTTCGATACCGGCCAATTCACTTTCTTGTCTTCTCGGAATTTCCAGGGATTGCGAACATAGGCAGGTTCTGGGGCCTGAGGTGGAAATGGTCATCCAGGCAATTGACGAAGGCAACACCCGCATCCGACCGGATCAGTTGATCGCCGGTATTCAGCGGCGGGGCGGTAAGGCCCTCATCTGCTTCACCGGCGTCCAGAGCAACCAGTTTCCGAGAGCTGTCGATCTTGCTCGCCCATTTCTCCTGGCCGGCCTCCCGGTTTGCATCGGCGGCTTTCACATCACCGGCTGCATGGCCATGCTGCCGCAGATGCCTGCCGATATGCGCGAAGCCGCGGATCTCGGCATCAGCTTTTTTCTGGGCGAGGCCGAAGGCGGCCGGTTCGACCCGGTCCTGCGCGACGCCTATGCAGGCAAGCTGAAACCCATCTACGATCACCTGAAAGACTTGCCGTCCCTGCCCGGTGAGCCGGTGCCCGTTGTCGATCGGGCGCAGGTCGAAAAATCGACTCTTGGCTATGGCAGTTTCGATCTCGGCCGTGGCTGCCCCTTCGAGTGCAGCTTCTGCTGCATCATCAACGTCCAGGGGCGCGGCAGCCGGTTCCGATCGACGGAGGATCTGGAGAATATCATCCGCGACCACGCAAGAATCGGGGTCACCAAGTTCTTTGTCACCGACGACAATTTCGCCCGAAATCGCAACTGGGAAGCCTTTCTCAACACGCTCATCCGCATGCGGGAAGACGAAGGTCACACATTCACGCTGATCATCCAGGTTGACACCCTCTGTCACAAGATCCCGAATTTTATCGAGAAATGCGTACGTGCCGGTGTTGATCAGGTTTTTATCGGCCTGGAAAACATCAATCCGGACAATCTGGCAGGCTCCAAGAAACGGCAAAACAAGATCACCGACTACCGGGAGATGTTCCTGGCCTGGAAGAAACACCCGGTCATCCTGACCGCCGGTTACATCATCGGCTTTCCCAACGACACCCGCGCCTCGGTCCTTCACGATATCGACGTCCTCAAGCGGGAGCTTGCCGTCGATATCCTGTCGCTCTCCATCCTGACACCCTTGCCCGGCTCGGAGGATCATCGCGATGCGGTCGCCGCCGGCACCTGGATCCATCCGGACCTCAACCGGTACGACCTCACACACAATGTCATCCGCCATCCGAACCTGCCCGGGGAGGAACTGGACAAGCTCTATCTGGATGCCTGGGCCAGCTTCTATTCACCGGACCATTGCCGCACGATTCTGCGCCGGGCTGCCGCCCTCGGCAGCAACAAGAAGATCGCCACCATGAATCGGCTGATCATTTACGGAACCGCGTCCCGGCTGCACAATGTGTTTTCGCTCGATGGCGGCTTTCTGCGACTGAAATACCGCAAGGACCGCCGCCAGGGTCTGCCTCTGGAAAATCCGTTGGTCTTCTATCCGAAATATTATCTCGAAACCCTGCGGAACCTTACCATCCTGACTGCCACCCGCTGGCGCTATCTGCGTTTCATCAGGAAACTCTGGTCAGATCCGAACCGCTTCGCCTATTCCGATCAGGCAATTGCATCGGTGGAAAAGGCCGAGTTCGAAACGCTGGAACTCTACACCGCGACCCGCGGCGGCCGTCAGGCAGTTGCCACCCATCGGAAAATGGAAGGCATCAAGCAGCGCGCGCGCGGAACGAAGGTGGCAAAAGCTTAAATCGTCTGCAGATACTTCTGCAGCTTCTCGCGCTGCGGATAATCGGCCAGAAAGTTGTCCGAGTTCACCTGAAATATGCCGTCCACGGTCACTACCGTGCCGCCCGGTTTGAAATGCGCCGCGCAGAAAAACGGCAAGCCGGGCTTCTTCAGGTCCCACTGCAGAAAACCGCCGCCCATCGGATATTGATCGCGAGGGGCCATATGTTCGTCGTGCCGAATCGTGGGCATGACCTTCACCAGCCGCTTCGGCCCGGTCACGGTTGCAAGGCTCAAGGCGCGGGTCTGCAGATCGCGGTATCCCGCAGCGCCGCGGTCCGCCAGAATGCCGTCATGCACGGTCGCGCGCCGCCTGTCCGCCTCCTGCGTTTCCTCCGGCAGGCCATACCGCCCGCCTGATCGCAAGGTCGTGCCCTGAAACTCGAATACTTCCGGCAGCGGCAAGTGCTTGAGGACCAGCAGCTTGAACCCCTGGTCCAGGCGACCCTTGTGATAACCGATGTTTTCCTCGGTCCTGCGATAGTCGGACAGAACGATGGCATTCAGTTGAGAGATATTGCCTGCGAAATGTTTCGTCATCTGCCCGACAGGCAGACCATCCTTGGATGAAGACAAGGCTGAGCCTCCAGATAAAAACGTCAAAATAGCAATGGCCGGACGCTACCAGCCTTCCCGGTTTCGAACAACGCTCATGGCCGCTTGTCCCCCCTTACCCAGGCATAGACATAAAAGTCCTCGCCGCCCCGGCCATAGGCTCTCAGCCGCCCTTCCCGTGTTGCGCCCAGCGCCTCGATCCAGCCATGGGCAATGTCATGATTTTCCAGCGTAATCACCTGCAGCCGCCGGCAATCCCGTTCCACAATCTGCCGGATATCCAGCAAGTGCCGTGTGATCGCCGGCACACATCGGCGGAATCGGTCCGTGCCGAAGGCCCAGGCCTGCCAGTGGTCCGGATCGAAGGCGGATGCCCGGCTGAAGCCATAGGCCGCCGCCGGCTGGCCGTCGTACCAGAGCGACCACACCATGCCCGGCACCGCCGTCTGCAACGCGCAGGCCGCCAGCGCGCGCGTGTCCCATTCCTTCCACAGACAGGCGATCTCGCGCAGGTCCTGATCGCGCATGTTGGCAGCGATGAAGCTGGCGTCCCGCAGGCAAAGGTCGCGGATCAGAAACCGTCCAGCGGGTCGCCCAGTGGCGCCATCCGGCTTTCGACCCCGGTTATCAGAACCTTCTTCAGCTCCGCTTTCTGTTTCCATCCCAATGCCTCGACAATCGCATCCGCCTCGTCCGGGGAAGAGCCCAGCCGTTCCTTGATCTCTTCCTTGCTCTCAATCAGGATTTTCCCGTTTCGCATCTTCCAGCGATGCGCGGTCAACTGCGCCTTCACCGTCGCCGAACGCCGGATTGCCAGCCCGAGCCCGCTCTTGGGGTGCAAGGCCTCGCGCAAGCGCCAGTAAAGTTCGGCGCGCAAGTTGTAGAACGGGATCCTGCTGTCCTTCGCGCTCTCGCCCGACTGGGCGGAGAAGACGCATTTTTCCGCCGGAATGTTGTTTTCCCGCTTCAGGAAGCCAACCGTGTCCCCGCCCCAGCCGCCCGTGCAGTCCACCACGATCATCGCATTGTCGCGCCGCTCGCGGATGATCAGCGAGCCGACATCCGCACCATCCTTCGTGTCGGTGCCCTTGCGCACGATGTTGGTTTCAAAGCGCCGGCCATGCAGCGGCTGCAGCACCGTCCGGTCCTTGCCGCCCTGGGCAACGTCCACCGCCAGCACCGTCATCGGTTCGTCCCGATCGATGCCCTGGTCGTATCGCTCGAAGGCAAGGTCCACCCAGTCGGACGGGATAACCTGCCACTCGTGGTCCTGTCGGGCCGCCAGAAAGTCTCCGGTCTTCAGCGCCGTGCGCATCGGCTCCGGCATCTGGTCGAGCTGGGCATCGTAGTCCGTTCCCAGAAAGCGGTTGTCCTGCCGCCGGGCCGGAATGAAGGTCCGGCTTTTTGGTGTGCGGACTTCGCCTTCAATCTCCACCGGCTCCGGCCCGTCCACCCACACCGTGCGAATGGCATCGCCGTCGTCAATGAAAACCGCCCACAGGATCTCGCCCGGCTGCACCTTGCCGTAGAGCGGATGCAGCGGATCGAGCCAGGGCGCGAACCAGTCGCTCAGGTAGTCCCCCTGCCCGCCCAGCGGCGGATTGGTAGCGATCAAACCACGGCAACGCTGGCCCCGTCGCGTCGTGCGCAACCAACCGAGCACGAAGATGATCTTGCGCGGGTCCATCTGCGCGCCCTCGTCGAAGGCCTTCAGGTCATGGTCGCGCCCCTGCCAGTCCTCTTCCGCCCCCGGCATCCCCAGGTGGCCGAATTCGATCAGCCGCTCGTCGGGCCCAGTCCACCTTGGCGGATTGCCGGAAATCTTGCCCATGCCCGCCTGGCGCATCAGTGCGTTCATGCGTTCGCTCAAGCCCTTCAGGGACTTGAGCGACTGACGGAAAATCGCTGCCTTGTGGTGGGCAAACAGCGCAAGCCCGGCAATCAGGTCTGTCTTGCCGCCGCCCGCCGCGCCGCCGTAAAGCGTCAGATCGGCTTTTGAGAAATAGCCTTCCGTTTGAGGTCCGGGTTGAGGCCGCCAGACGGAAAACTGGTCCAGCACCCCCGCCTCATCCAGTTGTTTCTGCAAGGCAACCCGCTCGTCCGCGGGCATCTGGTCGATGTGGTCAATCAGCGTTTCGAGGGCCGTCGCCATCCTTTGGCATATCCTTTCCGGTCAGCAATGCCATCACGCCCAGAGCGATTTCCTCCGAGCTGCGCGGTTTCAATGTCTCGAGTGTCTGGCTGTCTTCCGGCCCGCTCCAGACCGGCCATGCTTCCGGCTCCGTCCGGTCCCGCCAGCCGGCACGGTTCTTCATGACAAAGGTCCAGGCACTGGCGTTGAATTTCGCCAGCTCTCCCCTTGCGCCGTCCTTGCCGATCCGCTCCCACTCCAGAAGGCCGCGTCGGGCGGCTTCTTCCAGCCTTGCGGGCGGAAAGTCCTCGGGAAACTGTTCGGCGTAATAGCGGATCGTCCGGCGGTCGGCGTCCGGGAAACTGTCGATCGAATATCCGGCGGCAATATGCGCGCAAAACTCCGCGCACACCTTCCGGCGCGCTCTGGCTGTCGGCCACTTCAGCGCGCTGCCGCCCCCTTCTGGCAAAGTCATGGGTCGCACTTTCCTGCAAGTCGTCTGGAGGTCAGTTCAAAACACGGTCCGCAGCTTCCCCATCGCCGGTCCTTGGCCCCGGCGCTCGAAGCACCAGATGCAAAAGCCTGCGCCTTGCTGAAATTGTCTTTGGTTTCGGGAAGAAGCGTAAAACCGGTACCTGGCCTCTTGGGCACACTGATCCACGGTAAAATAAGGAAGCCCCTTTTTGCCCGGTTTTGTCGAAGCTGTCCACGTCGCCCCAATGTCTGAAGCCACTGTTTAGACCGCATTTTTCTAAAGCACTCTTGCAAACAGGAACTTGGTGACTGCCTCCGTTGTGCGCATCGGATCATTTTTTTTCGGCTCTTGTCGCCCCACCCGCAACTGCCTTCACTCGCTTGTCTTTTCGATTGCTCTGGCACCATTTTTGTCTCGCTGCCCCCTCAACCTGCTTTCAATCACTCCCGATTTTTCAGTGCACCGCTTGACTCGTGTCTCAAAATCTAATTAGTTCGGTAACAGAACGAACTAATGGAGCGTAGCCTTGGCAGACCCCTCGAACATCTCCAGACGCATGTCCTTGAGTGCCATCGTCCAGGCGATTGCCAGCTACAGCCCGATCTCCCGGGCGAGCGTCTCCAAGATCACCGGTCTGTCGAAACAGACGGTTTCGGAAATCGTCGGCAATCTGGAAGAAGAAGGCTGGGTGCGCACGGTTGGCCAGACCGAAGGCCATATCGGCCGCCGTGCCGTGGTTTATGAAATCGTGCCGGATGCGGCATCCGTTGCCAGCGTCGATCTCGGCGGCACCAAGATCCGTGTTGCCATCTGCAACCTCACCGGCGCCGTCGTCTCGGAGCTGGTGGAGCCGACCGACAGGCAGGGCGGCATCGCCGTCGTCGATCAGGTCGCGGACCTCATCCGCCGGGCAGCGACCGAAGCCAGCCCCTCGCTCAAGCTGCCTCGTGTCGCCGTCATTGGCGTTCCGGGCGCTCCGGACCCGGCTACCGGCCACATCCGCATGGCCCCAAACATCCCCGGCATCGGCGACATCGACGCCCCCGGTCTTTGGCGGGAGATCCTCGGCATCGAGGTCTTTATCGAAAACGACGTCAACCTTGCTGCCCTGGGTGAACACTGGCTCACCAAACGCGGCGACAAGGACGACCTGATCTACGTCTCCATCGGCACCGGTATCGGTGCGGGCATCGTCATCGGCGGCCAGCTCCACCGGGGCATGAACGGCGCTGCCGGTGAAATCGGCTACCTGCCCTTCGGCGCTGATCCGTTCGAACCGGAAAGCCTGGAAGTCGGTGCCCTGGAACGTGTCGCCGCCACCCACGCCATCACCGATCTCTATAAAAGCAAGACCGGCAAGACGCTGGACGTGCCGGACATCTTCGACGCCGCAAACACAGGCGACACTGCCGCCACTGAAACACTGGAAGAGATCGCCCGCCAGGTTGCCCGCGTCATGGCAGCGCTGGCAGCGGTCATGGACCCGTCCTGCATCGTCATCGGCGGTTCCATCGGCACGCGGGACGAGCTCTTCGTCAATGTCCGCAAATTCATTTCCAGATGCTTTCCGCGCCCGGTGCTGATCGAGAAGTCGACGCTCGGCAATCACGCAGCCCTTGCCGGCGGTGCCTCCGTCGCCCTCTCCCGTCTGCACCTGTCGCTGTTCACCGAAGGCCTCAAGGGCGTTGAAATCGCCGTTCCGCCGCCGTCCATCGAAACCTTCAAGAAGGGAGCGGCCTGATGGTTTCCTCAAACCTGCATGAAAAGCTGCTGACCACGCAGGACCGGGACGCCGATATCGACCTGCTTCGCGGCGCCCTGTCGATTGACAGCGTCACCGGCAACGAAACCGGCTTTGCCACCTTCCTGAAATCGCAAATGGAAACGCTCGGTCTTGAAACCGGCTCCGGCGAATTCCTGCCCGGCCGCCTCAACGTCTGGGGCCAGCACCAGCCGGTCCCCGGTGACGATACCCCCCACCTCCTCTTCGTCGGCCACACCGACACCGTGCATGTGCGCGGCTGGCAGGAAGCCTGGCAGGGCAAGCCACAGGAAAGCCCGTTCGGCGGCGCTTTGATAGACGGTGAGATCTGGGGCCGCGGCGCCTGCGATCTCAAGGGCGGCATCTGCGCCGCACTTGGCGGCCTCCGGCTCTTGCAGAAGGCGGGCTACCGTCCCGCCGGCGGCCTCTCCTTCGCTTTCATCGGCGATGAGGAAAGCGGCGAACCGGGCACCGGCGTCAGCGCCGGCGCTCACGATCTTGTCAAAAGGGTCAAGGACGGCACCATCGCAAAGCCGGATTTCGCGGTCTATGTCGAACCGACCAGGCTGGATGTCTATACGGCCCAGATCGGCTTCTTCATTGCCGACATCACCATAACCGGCAAATCCGCCTATTTCGGCACGCCGGAGCTGGGCGTCGATGCCCTGAAGGCAACCCACGCAATTCTGGGCAACCTCTGGCAACATGAGGCGGAACTGGCAGCAGGACCGAAGCACGATCTGGTCGGCGCTTCCTCCATCCTCGTCACGCATATCAATGGCGGCGGCTATATTGCCGTTCCGGGCGAGTGCAAGCTCTCCCTGATCCGCAAGCTCCGCCCCGGCGAGAACCTGGATGAGGCGGTCGCCGCCTTTGAAGCGGTCGTCCGGTCGGCGCCGGTCGCCGACGGCATCGGCATCGGGATTGCGTACCCCGCCGGCCGTGATCACCGCTTCGGCGGCTCGCCCGTCGAGATCTCCCGCGAAACCCCCGCCGCCCTGCAGCTGTCCCGCTGCGTCGAGGTTGCCACGAATGGCCAGAACCTTTCCGGCGGTGCCATCGGCGGTGCGCCTTACTGGTCGGAATCTCCCTTTCTTGTCAACGAGATCGGTTGTCCCGCGGTCTACTGCGCACCTGGGGACATCAGCGTCGCACACACATTCGAAGAGCGCATCGAGGTGGAAAGCTATCTGGCAGCCGTCAGGGCTTTCGCGCTGTTCGTGGCCGACTATTGCGGCCTGGAAGAAGAAGCAGACTGAACCAAACATAACAGAGGGTTAGAAATGAAACTGCTAGTCAAACATCTGGCGACATCCGCCCTTCTCGGGCTGATGTCCGTCTCCGCCATGGCCCAGACGGTCGGTCCCAAGGGCGAAGCGGCAACGCTTTCCGCCGAGGTGACGGTTCCCGACGATGCCGTCGCCGCCATCAAGGACGCAAAGTACAAGGCCGCCCTGCTCTGGCACGACCAGTCCGATTTCGTGAACGCGGTCTCAGCCGGTGCAACGGACGAGTTCAAGCGCCTGGGCATCGAGGTTGTCGCAACCACCAGCGCCGGCTTTGACGCCGCCAAGCAGCGCAGCGACGTTGAAACGGCCATGGCCAAGGAACCCAACATCATCCTGTCGCTACCGCTTGACCCGGTCACATCCGCCGCCGCCTTCAAGGAAGCCCGCGATGCCGGTGTTTCCCTGGTTTTCCTGTCCAACCTGCCCGCCGATTATGAGCACCCGCGCGATTATGCGGCCATCGTGACCGACGATCTCTACCAGATGGGCAAACAGGCTGCCGACGCGCTCGCCAGCGCCATGGGCGGCAAGGGCACCGTCGGCTGGATTTTCCACGACGCCGACTATTACGTGACCAACCAGCGTGACAACGCCTTCAAGTCGACCATCGAAAACGACTATCCGGACATCAAGATCGTTGCGGAACAAGGTATCAGCGACCCGGCTCGCGCCGAGGAAATCGCCAACGCCATGCTGCTCAAGAACCCGGATCTCGGCGGCATCTATGTGACCTGGGCCGGCCCGGCCGAAGGTGTGCTCGCAGCCCTGCGTGCCAACGGCAACAAGGACACCAAGATCGTCACGCTCGATCTGTCCGAGCCGGTAGCTCTCGACATGGTCCGCGGCGGCAACGTCGCAGCCATTGTTGCGGACGAAGCCTATGAACTCGGCCGCGCCATGGCAGCTGCCGCAGCCCTGCGCCTCGTCGACAAGGACGTTCCGCCCTTCATCGCGGCACCGGCCATCACCGTGACTGCAGACAACGTTGCCGAGGGCTGGAAGAAGTCCCTCAACATCGACCCGCCGGCAAGCGTTACCTCCGCGAATTGACCCGGCATTCCGGCAGGCTGCCCCATCACAGCCTGCCGGCCAACAGGTCCTCACAACAATTCTAAAAACCCGCACGGACCTCCGAGAAGCAACACCGTCTTTCCGACGGTTAATACCGAACCTTACGGAGAAGTCGCATGTTCAAGTTACAGACACTCCTGGCGTCGACACTGCTGGTCGGCATGACCGCCTTGGCCTCGGCTGCTGACCGCCCGCAAACGGTTGGCCCGAAGGGCGAAGCCCCGACCCCGGTCGCAACGCTCGAGCTGACCGATGCCGAAGTCGCGAAAGTGGCCGAAGGCAACTACACGGCCGCCTTTGCCTGGCACGAGCTCTATGACTGGTCCAACGCGGTCGCACGCGGCGCCAAGGACGAGTTCGAACGGCTCGGCATCAAGGTCGTTGCCGAGACCGACGCCGGCTTTGACTCTGCCCGCCAGAAGTCCGACGTCGAGACGATCATGGCCAACCAGCCGTCGATCATCGTATCCCTGCCGATCGACCCGACCACAGCACAGACCGTTTACGGCATCGCCCGCGATGCCGGCGTGAAGCTTGTCTTCGTCGACAACGCCGTCGACGGCTTCACCCATGGCAAGGACTATGTCACCGTCGTCTCCGCCGACCTGGTTCAGATCGGCGAAAAGGCTGCCCGGGCACTCGCTGCGTCCATGGGCGAGACGGGTACGGTCGGCTACATGTTCCACGATGCGGATTTCCCGGTCACCAACCAGCGTGACCAGGCGTTCAAGTGGACCATCGAAAACGAGTTTCCGAACATGGAAATCGCCATCGAGTCCGGCATGACCGATCCCGCAAACGCCGAAGACATCGCCCGGGCGATGTTGTCGCGGAACCCGGATCTCGGCGGCATCTATACGCCGTGGGCGGAACCAGCCCTTGGTGTCCTCTCGGTTCTGCGCCAGCAGGGCAACGACACCACCAGGGTGGTCACCATCGACCTCAACGAGCCGGTTGCCCTCGACATGCTGAAGGGTGGCAACACCGCGGCAATCATCGCGGACGAAGCCTACAGCATCGGCGTCTACGCGGCCCGATCCGCTGCGGCCAGCCTTCTCGGCAAGTCCGTCGATCCGTTCCTGGTGGTCGACGCCATCACGGTTGGCACGGATAATGTCACCGAAGGCTGGAACAAGTCCATGAAGATGGATCCGCCCGAAAGCGTTGCCGAAGCAGCCAAGTAAATCCCTTTCCGTGCAGGCCGCGCCTTGCGGCCTGCCGTCACCTACCTCTTCGAACTTGAGGCAATCCATGACCCAGGCGGTTTCGAGACTAAGACAACTCGATTACAAGCAAGGCGTGATCTATTTCGGGTTTCTCGGAATCTTTCTTTTCTTTGCTCTCACCCTTCACGACGTCGGCTTCCTGTCGCCCCGCAACCTGACCAACATCGTTCTGCAGACCGCACCGGCAACGATCATGGCCATCGGTCTGGTCTTCGCGCTGTCCGCCGGGGAAATCGACCTCAGCTTCGGCTCAGTCGTTGCCGTCTCGGCGCTCGCCGCAGCGCTTGCCCTGCAAAGCTACCCGCTGGTCGTCGGCGTCATCGCCGGCATCGGCGCCGGTGCCTTGATCGGCGCCATGAACGGCGTCCTTGTCGCCTATCTGCGCCTGCCGTCCTTCCTGGTGACGCTGGCCACCATGGGCCTCTTCGCCGGCATCGCCCGCTCCATGACGGACCTGCGCTCGATCCCGGTGCTGAATGACACCTTCGCAGGCATCTTCGGCTCCGGCAGCCTGTTCTCCATCCCCTCGCTGGTCATCTGGACCATCGCAGCCGTCGTCATCGGCCATATCGTCTATCGCAACACCCGCTTTGGCGCACATGTGGTGGCAACGGGCGACAATCCCCGCGCCGCCCAGGTTTCCGGCATCAAGGTTCCGCGCATCCGCCTCAGCGTGCTGACGCTGTGCGGCGCCATGGCAGGGCTTGCCGGCCTGCTCTACGCCGGCCGCCTTCAGGCTGCCAAATACACGCTCGGCGAAAGCGACCTGATGACGGTCATCGCAGCCGTCATCGTCGGGGGCACCGCCCTCAACGGCGGCAAGGGCTCCGTCATTGGCGCCCTGCTCGGCTCTTTGCTCATGGGCATGCTCAACAACGGACTGATCCTGATGGGGCTCGATGTCTCCGACCAGATGATCGTCCGCGGTCTCATCATTCTCGTCGCAGTCGCCGTCTCCCTGCGCGACACCAGCCGGTAACCTGGAGGACCACGATGTTTCTCGACGTTCTCATGCGCCGCAATCCGGCCTTCATCGAAGCGGCCATGGCACTGCATCAGGCCGGCAAGATCCCTGCCAATGCCTATGTTCTCGATCTGGACGCGGTCGAACGCAACGCTCGACTATTCAAGGGAGAGGCCGACAAGCACGACCTGAAAACCTTCGCCATGACCAAACAGGTCGGACGCCATTCCGGTTTCTGCCAGGCGGTCATGCGCGGCGGCATCGAAAGATCCGTTGCGGTCGACATGGCCTGTGCCCTTGCCTGCGACCGTGCCGGCCTCAAGACCGGCCATCTCGGCCACCTGGTCCAGGTTCCGAAGCGCGAAGCCGCGTTTGCCGCCGCCAAGCTGCAACCGGATTACTGGACGGTCTTCTCGGCTGAGAAAGCACAGGAAGCTGCCGCTGCCGCCGAGGCCGCCGGCAGGACACAGAACCTGCTCGCCCGGATCCAGACCGAAGGCGACACCTTCTATCGCGGCCACGAAGGCGGCTTCGACGCGGAAGACATCGTCTCCGTAGCAGCCGAACTCGATGCCCTGGAAGGTGGAGCCTTTGCCGGCATCACGACTTTCCCCGCACTGCTTTTCGATCTGGAAACGCGTAAGGTCAAACCAACGCCGAACCTGTCGACCCTCGCCCGCGCCGCCGAAGCACTGGCAGCTACAGGTCGCGGCCGTATCGAGATCAACGCTCCTGGCACCACGTCCTCCGCAGTGCTCGGCGCCCTTGCAGAAGCCGGTGCCACCCAGTGCGAACCGGGCAACGGTCTCCACGGCACGACACCTCTTCATGCTGTGGAAGACCTGCCGGAAGATCCGGCCGTGCTCTATCTCTCGGAAGTCTCCCACCACCACGGTGGCAAGGCCTACTGCTTCGGTGGTGGCCTCTACATCGATCCGGTCTTCCCGAAGTACCCGGTCAAGGCCCTCGTCTCCTCGGAGCCGACTTCCCGCCAGTCTGATCTGCTTGAGGTCGAAATACCCGACTATTCCGCCATCGACTATTACGCGATGATCGACGCCACCTCGCCCAAACCCGTGCGCGCCGGTGACACGGTGGTCTTCGGCTTCCGCGGTCAGGCCTTCGTCACACGGGCGCTTGTCGTCGGCATTTCCGGCGTCAGCGCTGGCACGCCTGCCGTCACCACAATCGAAAATGGCTTCGGAGATGCCGTCTCCTGGCCGGGAGCGTTCCAGCAATGACCGCCGACAATCCCGTTCTGTCCCTGAAGAACATCCACAAGGCGTTCGGTGGCGTGGTCGCCATCGAGAACTTCTCACTCGACCTTCACGCGGGAGAGATCGTTGCTCTTGTCGGCGACAACGGCGCCGGCAAGTCAACGCTGGTCAAGATCATCTCCGGCGTCCATAAGCCAACCTCGGGTGACATCCTGCTGGACGGCACGCCGGCATCTTTCTCCGACGCCAGCTCGGCCCGCAGTCTCGGCATCGAGGTCGTCTACCAGGACCTTGCCCTTGCCGACCAGCAGCCGGTCTACATGAACATGTTCCTCGGCCGCGAACTGACCAAGCCGCCGTTCGGGCTGCTCGACAAGAAGCGCATGCGCCGGGAATGCCAGGAGCTGGTCGACGAACTCGATGTCCGCATCCCCTCCGCCGGCTCTGTCATTCGAGACCTCAGTGGCGGCCAGCGGCAGGGCATTGCCATCGCGCGAGCCACACACTGGGCCAGCAAGCTGGTTCTGCTGGACGAACCGACGGCTGCCCTCGGCGTCGCGGAAACGGCCAAGGTCGAACAGCTGGTCGCATCGCTGAAGGAAAAGAACCTCGCCATCCTGATCATCAGCCACAGTCTGGATCAGGTCTTCCGCCTCTCCGACCGCATCTGCGTCCTGCGCCGTGGTCAGCAGATCGGCGTTCGCAAGACCAGCGAGACAGACAAGAACGAAATCGTCTCCATGATCACCGGCGTTTCCGGCCAGGCAGCCTGAACCTTCAACCAGAACAGACCAGCCTCCGGCAACTGCCGGAGGCTGGTCTGTTCACATCAGAACGGAATGGTGACGTTAAGCGTTGCACCATACGAGCGGAAGTCGGACGTCCCGATCCCGTCGTAAAAGCCCTCCCCGGAAATCTGGATGTTACGGCCAGGCACCAGCAGACCCGCGCCAGCTTCCACACGTGCCCGCAGATCTTCATCGGAAGAGGCAAGCGTCGCATCTGTCGGGGTATCGTCCTGCAACTTGTTGAAGTCGTAGATCCCGGAGAGCGACAGGAACGGCGAGAACAGCAGCTCGTTCAACTGCAGGTCCCAGGAGACCTTTGGTCCGAACTCGAGCCGCCCCAGATCGAAATCCTGCGACGGGATCAGCCGCCCCAATGTGTCCGTGTAGCTTTCCTGTTCTTCGTAGTAATAGGTGATCCGGGCAAATGGACTGACCCTGGTCGTTTCACTGAGCTTGAAGTCACCAGTCAAACCGCCCTGCAACAGAAACCGCTGCGTTCTGAAATCATCTTCGAAAAGCCCAAGCGCGTTCACGGTGTTGTAGGACTGGCCATACGTCGCCAGACCATCCAGATAGAAATTCTGATGAACCCGGAGAACAGCATAAGGGCCAGCCATCCAGCCGACGCCGTCGGCGGAGGTATCGGCGGCACCGTTTCTTTCCTCGGTCAGGTCGAGCTGCCCCAACAAGCCCAGGACGGCCCGGTCCTTGTAGCGATAGTCGACCCCGGCAAAAAACAGCCCGGTTTTGCTGTTGCTGCTGTTGTTGTCGGTAATTGCATACGTTCCCTGGGCCCAGAAGTCCCATCCCGACTGCCACTCGGCACTGCCCTCGCCGCCTGAAGGCGCATCTCCGTTGGTGCCGCTCAGGATCGCGAGGGTATCATCCTGCATCACCTGCGGACCGACGGCCGTGTAACTCATCGTGCCGGAGGACGTGAAATTGTCGAAGACCGCGTACCGTTCCGGCTCGGCATTCGCCGCGCGAACGCCGCTCCCGGCTCCTGCCATTGCCGCATTGTTTCCAGTGCCACCACCTTGTTGAAGAGAATTGGCAAAGGCGCGCAGGGAGAACTGGAAGTTTCCGGACTGCGAGGTAGGCGTAACGTCGAAATTGAACCCGTTGCGCCCACGCTGCCGCCCAAAGGGGCCGCTGGTCAGGCGCGAGACGATATCAGGCTGTCCGGACACGATTGCATTGGCCCGGCTTGTCACGAAGGAGGCAATCACTTCCTTCGTTTTCTGGATATCGGCCGATGCGTCCCGGTCATTGGTGAGAGAGAAGCTGACACTGCTCAGCCCCGTGGCACTCGCCGTCACCGAATATGGCGTGAGAGCACCACCGCCGTTATAGGACGAGGCAACCGCGTTTGCGGTCATGACGGAACTGGTCGCCGTTCCGTCCGCAGCCGTGGTCACCGTTTCCGTGTTGGTTCCCGTGCTCGCAAATGTCAGTGACGCACCACCAGCCGGCGCAGTGAAGGTTACGCTGACACCTGCAGCAGCGTTGTTGTTGACGTCTGTCGCTCTCGCGACGAGAACTGCCTCGAACCGGGTTCCGACTTCGGAACTTTGCCCGGATCCCGACACGACCGACAGCGCCGCCGCCGCCCCGCTTGCCGTCCCGCTCACCGATACGTTGAAGGGGTTTTCGTCCGCATCGTCATTGGCGAAGTTGAAGTCGAACCCGAACGCGCCAGGCGCTGTTGGCGTATAGGCCACAGCCAGCGTCGCCGTTCCACCACCGCTGCTTACGGTGTTGGAACTCAATGTGAAGCTGTTGACTGTGACGTTGCTTGTGCCGGTAACATTCGCACCAACCGTTGGAGTTGTGAGGTTGAGCACGGCCGACCCGGTGTTCGTGATCGTGTAGGTGATGGTTGACGTTGTTCCCGGCATGACAATTCCGGGAACGGTGTCTGTCCCCCCGTCCGATACAGCATTGCCTGTCGACGATGAAACCTCGATTTCCGGACTGCCAATCGCAGTACCGCTCACCAGAATGTCATACGTGGGTTCGTCGGCGTCATCGCTGAGAATATCGAGTTCGAACGAAAAATTGCCAATTGCAGTAGGCGTGTAGAGAACAGTGAAGGTGGTCGATGCACCACCCGCGAGCGTTGTGAGCCCCGGCGCAGAAATTGAATCGACCGAAACATTGCCTGCCGAGGCACTGGTTGGCGTTCCGGTCAGGGTGAGCGTCGCGGTACCCGTGTTTTCGATCGTGTAGACCAGTGTTTGCTGGTCTCCCACGTTTACTGTTCCCTGAGCATCCGTTCCGTTATCCGCAATAGAGTTTCCTGCAGGACGCTGCACGTCGATTTCGGGAGTAGCAACCGTCAGAGTGCTTGAAGACGTTCCGGAGTTTCCAAGGCTGGAGGTCAGGTCTCCAGTTGTGTTCGCGAAGGAACCATCTGTGGAGCCGGTAACGTCCGCGCTCATGGAACAGCTGCCCCCGGCCGCAACGGTGCCTCCGGTGTAGGAAATCACACCAGAACCAGTCGTCGCCGTTATCGTTCCCCCGGTACAGGTCGTTGAGGCGTTTGCAGGCGAGGCAACTGACAATCCTGCGGGGAGATTGTCGGTGAAATCCAGCGAGGTCGCGGCGACCGCGTTGGCGGAGTTGTTGATGACGAAGGAAACCGTCGAGGTTCCACCTGACAGAATGGTCGCTGGAGCAAAGGACTGCGTGAAACTCGGCGTGGACGTTCCCGTGCCCTGTACCCTGAATGTGTAGGTTCCCTCGTCGGCATCGTTGGAGTCAATCGTGATCGTCGACGTTTGGGTTCCAAGAGCATTGGGATCAAAAGTGACCGTGAACGTCACCGACCCCAGGGCGGCGATCGAACCGCTCGTCGTGCCCGACACCGCAAATTGCGTATTGTCCGAGGATGTCACGCTCGTCAGCGTCAGCGTGTCCGTACCCGTGTTCTGGATCGTGAAGACATTCGCATTGGTTCCGCTGGACACTGAAACACTACCGAAGTCGGTGTCGTCCGCAGCCGACGGCGTCGTATCACCACTGGCGATAGTAGTGCCGTTCCCCTGGACGTTGATCTCCGGTGCCACACCCGTGCCCTGTACCCTGAATGTGTATGTTCCTTCGTCGGGATCGTTAGATTCAATCGTGATTGTCGACGTCTGCGTTCCCAGCGCATTGGGATCAAAAGTGACCGTGAAGGTCACAGACCCCAAGGCGGCGATCGAGCCGCTGGTCGTGCCGGATAATGCGAATTGCGTGTTGTCGGAAGATGTCACGCTCGTCAGCGTCAGCGCATCTGTTCCGGTGTTCTGGATCGTGAACGTATTTGCGTTGGATCCGCTTGCAACCGAAACGTTGCCGAAGTCGGTATCATCCGCTGCGGACGGCGTCGTATCGCCACTGACGATACTTGTCCCGTTTCCCTGGACGTTGATCTCCGGTGCGATACCAGTCCCTTGTACCGTGAACGTGTACGTCCCTTCATCGATGTCATCGGAAACGATGGTGATCGTCGCAGTCTGGTTCCCACCGGCGTTGGGATCAAAAGTGACGGTAAAGGTCGAAGACCCCAAAGATGCGATCGAACCGCTTGTCGTACCGGAAATGGCGAACTGCGTGTTGTCCGACGACGTTACACTTGTAAGCGTAAGCGTGTCGGTTCCTGTGTTCTCGATGGTGAACGTATTCGCCACAGATCCGCTCGAAACCGCAACACTCCCGAAGTCGGTATCATCCGCCGCACTCGGAGACGTATCCCCGCTGGCAATACTGACACCGTTTCCCTGGACGTCGATCTCGGGTGCAATGCCTGTTCCTTGAACCCTAAATGTATAGGGATTCTCGTCCGCGTCGCTCGAGACGATCGTAATCGTTGACGTTTGCAAGCCCGTCGCGGACGGATCGAAGGTGACCGTGAAGGTTACAGATCCCAAAGACGGTATCGAACCGGCCGTTGTCCCCGACACAGCGAATTGTGCATTATCAGAGGACGTCACACTGGTCAGTGAGAGCGTTCCATTACCCGTGTTCTGGATTGTGAAGGTATTTGGATTTGTACCGCTCGAAACAGAGACGCTGCCGAATTCGGTATCATCTGCCGCCGAAGGGGTCATATCCCCACTGGCAATGCTTACCCCATTGCCCTGAACGTTGATTTCAGGAGAGGCAACCGTCAGCGTGGCAGATGACGTCCCGGAATTTCCCAGCGATGATGTGAGATCACCTGTGGTGTTGACGTAACTTCCGTCACTTGCAGACGTCACATCGGCACTGACGGTACAAGTCGCACCCGCCGCAGCGGTTCCGCCAGTGTAACTGATTACACCCGATCCGCTGGTCGCCGTGAGTGTGCCACCGGTACACGTCGTGGCAGCGTTCGACGGAGAGGCAACGGTCACTCCCGAAGGCAAGTTGTCGGTGAAATCGAGAGATGTCGCGTCCACACCGTTCGCAGAGTTGTTGATCGTGAATGTGACGGTCGAGGTGCCGTTTGCCACGATCGTACTGGGGGCGAATGCCTGGGTGAATGTTGGAGGCGTCGTCGGTGGAGTAACTTCGCCGCTGGAACCGGCATCAAGATAGGTGAAATTAATGCCTGTAGCACCGTAGGATCCGGTGATTGTGCATGTCGTGGTACAATCGATCGTCTGAATACCAGGCGACGTTACGTTGATGGTATCCGTTCCATTGGTAACGGAATACGAGAGTACATTCCCCGGGTCGTTTGGACCATTGTTGATATCGAAATTGGTGAGACTGCTTCCAGAACCCTGATCCTGGATCAATATCCAGTCGTCGTCCGCCGTCGTAGGTCCGATGCCACTTTCCCGCGTGCATTCATCCAGCGTGAGGTTCAACACGAGAGGATCGAGCGGGACAGAATTGCTTGGACAGTCTGTGTAGGCCGCCTTCGCGTCGTCAGGCAGGGCTCCCAGAAAAAGCATCAGAAACGCCAGCTGTACAAAGCGCAACAAGACGCCTGCGCGCGCGGCTTTGCTGAGCCTGGCTCCCCATACGTCACAAATCATCAAATCACCACAGAGCGAACCACGGTCGCTGCACCCCAAAAAGAAAGAGCCAAGGCTCGAAGGCCCGGTTTTTGTTAGCTGCCAAACACAACTATAACGTGATTTTTATCAAAACAATCTTTGGTTTAAATTCTACTACGCTCAAACTTAAATAGAATTCAAGCGCAAATCCGATCACATTTTTGACTGACCACATCTGCGTCAGGAAAAAGGATTCAATTCTGACAAATT
Organism: Labrenzia sp. R5_0; assembly: GCF_017743835.1. Classification (NCBI taxonomy): domain Bacteria; kingdom Pseudomonadati; phylum Pseudomonadota; class Alphaproteobacteria; order Hyphomicrobiales; family Stappiaceae; genus Labrenzia; species Labrenzia sp. R5_0. The sequence continues at coordinate 739,894 of NZ_JAGHRK010000002.1, forward strand.
CTAACCATGGTTGAAAGATTTGGTCAGAATTGGCCTTCATCCTCTTTAAGGCGAATAATTCCCTTAAAAATTGCAGAATTTGGCGATCTTTAACACTATTTCCAGTAACGAACACTCAACAATTCAGGAACTGATTTCAAAATTTTATAATTGCATTTTGAAATACATGTGTGTGAAGGTTGCAATGTAATTTGAGTCCAATTTCTCTTTCATGCAACCTGTGATTCGCAAGAGCAGGAAATCCAGACAACATCTGCAAGACCGAAACTTCCTTCGGAAGCAACGGGAGGAAACATGTCAGAACCATTTCTCGCCGAAATACGGATTGTCGGCTTCAATTTCGCGCCACGCGGCTGGGCTTTTACCGACGGACAGATTTTGCCGATCAATCAGAACCAGTCGCTCTATTCGCTGCTGGGCACGACCTATGGCGGAGATGGGCGGACGACATTCGCCCTGCCCGACCTGCGCAGCCGGACGCCGATCCACGAGGGCGCCGGATATCAGCTCGGCCAGAAGGGGGGAGCGGAAACTGTCACACTCACGGCAGCTGAAATCCCGGAACATTCCCACCCGGTGAAAGCGGTCTCCACCGCAGGAAACAGCAGAACGCCCAACATGGCCCTGTTTGGATCCGAAATCGCACCGGACAAGGCCTATCGGCCTTACGAAGTCGGCACGATGACGCAGATGAGATCAGGGACCGTGACCAACGCAGGTGGCGGGCAGGCGCACAACAACATGCAGCCCTACCTGACGCTCAATTTCTGCATCGCCCTTCAAGGCCTGTTTCCGTCCCGCAACTAATCTCCGAAAGGACATAGAATGTCTGAACCTTTCGTCGGTGAAATCCGCATGTTTGCGGGCAATTTCGCACCGCGCGGCTGGGCCTACTGCGACGGTCAGCTGCTGGCAGTTTCCCAAAACGATGCCCTGTTTTCACTCCTTGGAACCATTTACGGCGGAGATGGCCGAACCACATTCGGTCTGCCGGACATGCGCGGACGAATTCCGCTGCACGCGGGCACCGGCCCCGGCCTCAGTCCGCGGCGGCTCGGCTCCAAAAGCGGGTCGGAAAACGAAACGCTCACGGTTAACCAACTTGCCAGTCACTCGCACGGCTTCAATGCCAACACCGGCCTGGCCGACCAGACGTCGCCGGCGATGCATGTTCCGGCAGCCGGTGCAGGCGTGAGTTTCTACGCCGATGCCAGTCAGGACATTTCCATGGCGCAAGACATGATTTCAAACTCTGGCGGCTCCCGGTCGCACACCAACCTGATGCCGACAATATGCGTGCATTTCATCATCGCGCTCTACGGCGTTTACCCCAGCAGGCATTAGGAGGCGAACCATGTCGGAACCCTTTATCGCTGAAATCCGAATTTTCGCAGGCAATTTCGCCCCTCGAAGCTGGGCCTTTTGTGACGGCCAGCTCCTTCCCATCTCCCAGAACACGGCGCTGTTCTCGCTTATTGGAACGACCTACGGCGGCGATGGACGCAGCACCATGGGTCTGCCGGATCTGCAGGGACGTGCCCCAATGCATCCAGGCAGAGGCCCTGGCCTCACATCCCGCAGACTGGGGGAAAAGGTTGGTGTTACGACCGTCACCCTGACGGAAGCGCAGATCCCCTCACATTCTCATACGGCACGAGCAACCAGTGGCAGCGGCGGCGTTCCCGGCCCCTCGTCATCGACGTCCTTTTCCAGCTCCGGCCTGGATTCGCTTTACCACACGGACACTCAGACGAACCAGGTCGACATGGCCATGGAAACGCTGTCCGCCACCGGCGGTAGCCAGTCACACGACAATGTTCAGCCGTATCTGACGCTGAACTTCATTATTGCGCTCCAGGGGCTTTACCCCTCCCGCGGCTAACCAATGCAGGACGTTGCCGGACAGGCCAGGCCGCCGGCTTCAGATCAGCAAGAGGAAACGCATCATGTCAGTCGAAGAAGCAGTTCCCGAGGAATTTGAAGGGAACGTGACGGCCGATCCGGTCTATTTCCGGATTTTCTTTGCCGCAGTCACACCGGACGGAGCACTTGAATACAAGGATCAGACGTCCGAGAACGGCGCTTTCAGTGCCTCCTTTACCCAACTTACCAATGCAAGCTTTGCCACGGAACGGCTCAACGCATCCGTGACCCAGGAAGGCTACGTTGCCCTGCTTGCGCAAGACAGCGGGTCCGGAAACCTGGCCTATATCCGGGAAAACCGGGACGAAAACGCACCACAGCGTTTTGCTGACCCGCTTGATCTCGGCAAACCGGCCGGCGTTCCAGGTTTCAATGATACGTTGCTGATCAACGGCGTCACCGGTCGGCAGAACATTTTCGTCACAAGTTCGGCGCCGGACAACGCCATCTGGTGGCGCTTCCAGAACAACAACACCGTACAGATGGAAACCATCACGGTGGTCCCGCCGGGCACGACGACACCAATTGAAGTTACGGTACCGGTCGAAATTCCACCGAGCCAGCCCTGGGCGGACTGGCAACAAATGGCAGGGGCACTGCGGAGCCTCGCCGCAACCCAGAATGCCGATGGCCGCATCATTCTCACCGGCATCAATTCGGACAACGTGCCTTATCTGAACTTCCAGTCCACCGACAGGCCGCTTCTGCCGGAGGGCTGGGAAGGTTGGCAAGATATCAGTGGCGGCCTGACCGGCTTCGAACAGCTTGTCCTTTGCATCGACGGCAATGCGCTCGTTCACATCTTTGCCCGCATCGGAAACAAGATTTACATGAAAGCTCAGGACGAAGTCAGTTCACTCGCCTTCTCCGACTGGGCACTGTTTGCAACGTTTGATGCGCCTGTCGGCAGCATGGCCGCTTCCAACTCCTCCAACGGAGGAATTTATCTGGTTGCGCTGACTGTCTCAGGATCCGACAGTCCGGTCTACGCAAGCTACCAGACCAGTTCCGTGGAAACCTCCTGGACGGCTCCACGGGTCATTGCCCATGCGGATGGCGGCAGCACGCTCAAACTTCAGCCGAACGCCAATACGCTCCTGAGCCTTTTCGCCCTCGATCCGGCGTCAAACACGGCTTCCTACCTGCCTCAGATATCGCTTGATCACTGGTCAGCAACCTGGACTTCCCTGGGCGGACCGCTTTCCGTAAGCGCACTGACCCGGGACGTCACGCCGAACACCGAATGACGACCGCGCTTGCGATCGATCTGCCGATGCCGCAGACAGACAAGTCCCTGGCCCCGCGCGCACGCGCGGCGGCCCGGGGCATCACCTACCGGGCCTTGCATTCGGGCGATCTTCCGTTCCTGGCAAGCCTATACCGTTCGACGCGCGAGGCAGAGCTTGCGCGCACTCCATGGACGGAAGCCGATAAGCAGGCCTTTATCGCGATGCAATTCGAGGCCCAGCACAGACATTATCAGGAGCATTATCCTGATGCCCTCTGGCTGGTGATAGAACGAGACGCCAGACCTGTTGGCAGGCTTTACCTGGAACGCTGGACCCGCGAACACCGGATTATCGACATCGCCCTGATATCCGAAGTACAGGGACAAGGCTTTGGCAGCGCCATTCTTCAGGACCTGATGGAAGAGGCGCGAGACGTTGGAAAAGCGCTTTCCATTCATGTCGAAAAGGAAAATCCTGCCATGCGGCTCTATCACCGCCTCGGCTTCGAAAAGCGGGAAGACAAGGGCGTGTATGACCTCATGGAACACCCCTGCCGAACCTGAAGCACCGAGCCCAACCAGCAGACTGCCGCGGCCACCGGCCTGTCAGACAGTGCGCGATCAGGTGAACACGGCTTCATACTGAATGCCGGCTTCCTTTTGCGCGACCGGAACCAGAAACACGTCCTGCTCGCCGAAATCCGGCCGATAGAGCCTGTAGATGGATTGCTCCAGCAATGGCTCCTGCGGACCTTGCCACAACGTGGAAAAAGCCCCTCCCTGCCGCTCGCCGGAGCCCATCAATTTGACCTCCACGAGGGACAACTGGACATCAGCCGGAACCGACCTGACCTCGAACACCTGATCCAGCAGCTTTTCAAAGTCGTGAAGGGTCAGTGTTTTCAAGTCGGTCATCAATTTCTCCAAACCATCTGTCCAAATGTCCCGGCGTCGACGCGGGAGACGAGCAATTAAAAAGTTGTAGTTCAAACTTCCGACAACCGTAAAGGGGCGATTGCAAAACCTGCTGCAAACCTTTTGAGAACAAGGGCGAAGCCCGTCATTCAAGCCGTGCATTCCTCCCGCATTGGCGCAACGCAGGAGGAATGACATCTTCTTTCAAAAGCCAATTCCCGGATCAGCAAGGCACCAGCCCGCCTCCGGTCCGACGTCGTAGCGTTCAGTGATCCACGGGGCTTTCCTCACCAAGCCTTTTCGCCAGCCGGCGCAGAACGGCCTTGTTGCGGCTGGTAACCGTCGAGCGTTTCCAGCCGTATTTTTCGCAGATCCGGGAGAACTTGCCGCCGCCCGCCTTGCACATCACTTCGAACTGCAGGGCGCGGCGCGCATCCGGGTCCTCGATCAGGGAGAACCAGGTGATCGCCTCTTCAGCCCGGCTGATCGCCCGGGGCGGGTAGGTGCGCCGACGCCGGGCGATCTTGCCCTGGCATTCGGGCCAGCTTGCCAGAACCGCCCGCGGTCCGTCACCCTTTCCGGTTACCGCAATCACTTCGACAGCCTCCGTCAACCGGGCCAGGATCTGGTCAGGTACGCTTGTTTCCATATCGTCTCTCTTGAAACTGTAGTGGGACAGAACCGCGCGGCCGCTCAAACGGCCCCACGGCAGCAAAGATGCAGGCCTGAGGCGGTTATTTGCCCTGGCCCTCACGCTCTTTCTGGTAGCCCTCTTCCCACAAGCCGAAATAATCGGCCTTCGGCGGATAAGGATTGTCCTCACGGGACTTGCCTTCCCGGCACGCGGTCGCTCCGCGTTCGAAGGCAAAAATCTGCGCCTTCGTCAGGTAACCGTTCATGTTCAAAACCCCCTCTCTCAAAATACCGGTGAAAGATCCGTCCGGCGCCGCTTCCCCCGAGCGCGGCAAGCCAAGCGTGCAATCCCTGAGCGACTCAATACAGCCGAAGATTGACGGCCGCAGTGTAATCAACCGACACCAACTGACAATAGTGCTCATGCAGCGATCCCCTCCCGGCCCGTTTCCAGGAGTTTGTCAAGTTCGTAGGAGAGCAGAACGGCGAGCGTAAGGGTCGGAGCGGATGGGTTTATATGTCTTGCACTGCCAAGCAACGCCTCCAGATCAATCCTGTCGAACTGGTCCAGAAAACCTCGCCGTTCCACCCAGTCCGGCTTGTTCAAGACAAGCCAGGAAACGGCAGTAAAGCATGGCGCTGACCAGTTCCCCCGGTTCTCCGAGGTGTTGATCAGACCGAAGACGAGGCGCAGATGTTCCGCCCCGTGTTTCGTCAGCAGGGTCTGGCAAGTTCTGCGGGCCTTCGACTGGTGCCGCCCTTGCACCCGTCTGGTGTGGCTGATGAAATGAACGCCATACTCGGCAGCGATCCTGTCGACCAGTCCTCCCGAAGCCATCAGACCCGACCTTTCTTTTCCGCCGCGATACCTTGCACCGCTGCAAAAGCCGCTTCCGCCTTTTCCCTGGCCGTACGCGGCAAATGTTCACTTTTTGTTCTTTTTACGAAGGGCGCCTGCCTCATGTGCTGCCTGCTCCCGACAACACTCGGATTGCCCTTCGGGCTGGAACTGCCGCGCACGTCCCTGCCCTGCTTCAGGTTCCGCAACTCCAGAGTCAGCAACCTGTTGCGCGCTTTTTCCAACGCGAACTCGTCTTCCAGCCGGGCACTCGGTCGTTCCGCCCTGATCCTCAGATGCGCGACCTTTGCCTCCGCTTCCTCAATTTCGTCCTTCAGGTCCCTCATCGGCCGGTCTCCTCTGCCATTTGTCGAAGGATTGTCTGAGCTTCCATCGTCACTCCCACGCATTCACTTGATGACTCAAATTTCGTACGCTTATTGCGTACATATGTCAACTGGACTCCGTACGTTTTTACTGCTAACACGTATGCATCTTACGTGACCTGGTGACCGAATTATGGATATGGACGAACAATCTGCAGTCTCCCGCCAGCTTGTGGACCTGAAGGACCGCAGTGGCCTGTCGATCCGCGCCATCGCACGGGCCATGGGCTATCAGAACGCCTCTTCCATCCAGCGCTACTTCAGCGCCGACTACCTGAAACCTGCACTGCCGTCGGATTTCGTGGCGAAGCTTCTCCCTGTCCTCCTGGGCAAGGGCGAGCAACCGATCACCCGGGAAGACATTCTTGCGCTCGCCCCCGATTCCATCACCGATCTGGATGCCTCCAGCGCACCCTCAAGAGCCGCCACACCTCTGGAGATCAAGGGCCAGGTGGCTGCCGGCCTCTGGATGGAGTCCGGACTGTTCGAGACGGACGCCACCAAGAAAACCAGTTTCGCGGGAGACCTTCGCTTTCCGAGCGAAAGCCAATATCTGTTGCAAATCAATGGCGAAAGCCTCAACCGGATCGCCTGGAGCGGCGATTTGATCCTGTGCGTCGACTATCTGGAAGCCGGCATCGAGATCAAGTCGGGAGACCTTGCCGTCGTGGAGCGGACCAGAGACGGTGGCCATACCATCGAACGCACCGCCAAGCGGATCATTCGCCGGAACGGCCAGATAGAACTGCAACCGGAATCCGACGATCCGCGCTTTCAGGAGCCGGTGATTTTCAACGAGCACGATGAAGAAGCAACGGAAGTCCGCATCATAGCCAAGGTATTGAGCGTCATCCGGCAGGTCGTCTAGCGCCGCCGACCCCGCCTCCACTTCTTCTCAGGCCGAATTCGGCCCGCCCCCTCGCGCATTTCGCGCAACCGGTCTACCGCGACCGATCACGTCTTGACGCGACGCCAACACTTCGGGGCGGTCATACGCTTTTGTCATATAGCCGATTAACGAAGATTTGACATGTACGCAATTTGCGTATACGCTTTCAACGTATTTTAGATGGAGGCTTTTTTGGCTTTGAACCTCGACATGTCGTTCTATTCAGTGATTTGCGAACTCGGAAACTGCTTCTATACGCCGGAAACCGATCTGGCAGACATGAGCCTGCACAGGATCATCGAGGATCTTCAGGCCGGGCAACTCGAGAAGGTTCAGGCGGTTCTGGAATTCAATCCCGCGGAAGGCTGGTGCAACGACATCACCAGCGCGGTCCTGTCCGCCGCCTTCCCCGAGATCGGGGAAGACGATGAGGAAACCGCGGAAAACTGGTCAGACTATCGAACCGAACGTCTGGCCGCCCGGCTTGCCGGTGTCACCGCCAGGGTCGCGGCCTGACGCCGAAAGACAAGGCGAAGCGCCTGCCGGTGGTCAGACGGCAGCAAGCAGGTGCCGCGCCCTGGAGAGCCGGCTTTTCACCGTCCCGACGGCCACACCCGTCTGCTTGGCAATTTGCCCGGTGGACAGGCCCGAAAACACCCGCAATTCGAGAGCATCCCTGTCTTCCGGCCGAAGTCCGGCGATGCCCCTGGCAACGTCTTCCAGCTCCAGATGCTTTTCCTGAGCGGGCGCTGCCTGGGTTTCCTGAAGCCAGTCCTCGATGGGCAGGTGGTCACCCCGCCGGGCAAGCCATTTGCGTTCGTCGCGATAGGCATTGCGGGCAATCGTGAACAGCCAGCGGCGCAGCTGCGTACCGCAGTGGAAGCTGGCGTGATGCCGCAGCGCCTTTTCCAGCGAGGTCTGCATCAGATCATCGCCGGCTTCAGGGTTTCGCGTAAGAGAGCGGGCGTATCTGCGCAGATGCGGGATTTCGCTCTGAAGGTCTCTGGTGAAGTCGTCCTTGGTGCAGGCCATCGTGACATTCCTGTTCTGCTGTTTCTGGACGAGATGTAAGACGTGACGGTGTTGGCAGAAGCACGCTCAAGACCTTGTCATCGCGGTTTGAAAAACAGATGCAAAACGGCCTCTTCAGCTCCCTCGCCTTTCACGGATCGGTGAGCCGGGCACCTCTTGCCGAATGATCATGATGAACGCGTGCGTGGAGTGAAAACACGCACCTCGCAAGGCCTGAACCCTCTCACAGGGCCTCATGTTTTTGTGTTGATGTTATTACCGCCACCGCCGCAACCGATCAGCATTCGTGTCGTTGTTCCCGGCATGAACAGCCTGCGGGGCAAACAGCGCTCTGCAGTCATTCATGAGTTTAAACAGACACATGGAGCAAGATCATGCGTACTTCCAAGAAAATTCTGTCGACCCTGCTGACCGCAGCCTTTGTATCCGGCGCGCTGGCCGGCAACGCCTTCGCCATCGACCCGGACGATACCCGCGGCGATCTCAATGGCGACAAGCCTGTCTCCGTCCGCATCCAGCAGACCGTCAATGCAAAGGCTCTGGCTGAAGCGCGCAGCGGCAATCTGCTGATCCTGCCGGTTGTCGGCAGTTACAATGGCGAAGAGCGGCTGACAGTTGCCCAGCAACAGGTCGCCGGTGCAAGGGCACAGGGCGCCAGGGCGAAGAAGCCGCTGCATATCCTGCCTTTCCAGGGCGACTGGAACGGTACAGCAAAAGCCGGTTTCCCGCACAAGTAAGGTCTTTTCAAACCTTCCAAGAAAGGGCCGCGCGTTTAGCGCGGCCTTTCTCGTTTTTCGGCCGGGACTATCTGCTTCGCCGGTGCTCGCGTGGCGACTGGCCGAATTCCTGCCGGTAGGCTCGGGTCATTGCACTCGCGTTGCGATAGCCGCAACGCTCCGCAATTTCCGCAATCCCCAGCATGGTCAATTCCACAAGCCGGCGCGCCTCGCGCAGGCGGATCGCCTTGTAGACCCCCAGTGGCGTCATCGACATTTCCCGCTGGAACCGGTGCTCCAGGGTACGCTGGTCCACCTTCAGCTGCCGGGCAAGATCTTCAATCGGCATCGGTGCCTCGATGGTCCGCCGCATCAGCGCAGTCGCGCTGCGCACCAGGGCATCCGCCGACAAACGCTTGTGCGGATCGTGCATGTCCAGCTTGTCGCCATACATGAACAGGGCTGCCACCTCGAGCGCGAACATCGGGCTGTGATGCCGCTTGATCAGTTCCAGCGCCAGTTCGAATGTGGTCGACGCCCCGCCGCAGGTACAGATGTTGCCATCAAGTACAAAACGGTCCTCCACTGCATCGACATCCGGAAATCTTTCGGCAAATCCCGTAAGTTCATCCCAGTGGATCGTTGCCTTGCGTCCCTCCAGCAAACCGGCGGCCGCCAACAGCCATGCGCCGGTATCCATGCCGACCAACGTGCCGAACCGTTGCCTTGCGGCCTTCAAGGCGCGCACGGTTGACTGACCTGCAAAAGCCTCGAAACCGTAGCTCGGCATGATGAAGAGATAATCACCACCAGGCTTTGCCTCCGACCAGGCAGACGTCGCCACCGGCAGACCGCTGGATGACGTGACGGTCCCTCCGGCAAGGCTCACGTGCTGCCAGGAATAAAGCTGCTTTCGGGCAATCGTGTTTGCTGCCCGGAACGGCTCGATTGCATTCGCCAGGCAGTGGTTCGAAAAGCTTTCGAACAACAGCACGCAGATTTTTCGAACCGAATTCGATTTTTGTGAAATCGGCATGATTTCAAACCAAAATTGCACAATGGAGCAAGCCCGTTTGTCTCACTCTCGTCGGCCTGAGGCAAGAGGAGATTCCGATGCATTTTGGGCTGAGCGAAGAACAGGAGATGATCGTCTCCACGGTCCGGTCCTTCGTTGAAAACGAGATTTACCCGCATGAGGAACTTGTCGAGAAGACGGGCCAGGTGCCCGCCGAACTCGGCGAGGAGATCAAGCGCAAATGTATCGATCTCGGCTTCTACGCCTGTAACTTCCCGGAAGAAGTGGGCGGTGCCGGCCTGAGCCATCTTGATTTCACCCTGGTGGAACGGGAACTGGGGCGCGGATCGATGGCGCTGAACCACTTTTTCGGCCGTCCCCAGAACATCCTGATGGCCTGCAAGGGCGAGCAGATCGAGCGCTACCTTCTGCCGGCCGTGCGCGGCGAGAAGATGGACGCGCTGGCCATGACCGAACCCGATGCCGGCTCGGATGTGCGCGGCATGAAATGCCAGGCGGTGCGCGACGGAGGAGACTGGGTGGTCTCCGGCTCCAAGCATTTCATCTCCGGCGCCGAACACGCGGATTTCTTCATCGTGTTTGTGGCGACAGGCGTTGACGAGACACCAAAAGGCCCCAAGAAGCGCATCACCTGTTTTCTGGTCGACCGGGGCACACCCGGCTTCGAGGTGCGCGACGGCTATCGCTCCGTCAGCCATCGGGGCTACAAGAACTGCATTCTTTATTTCGACAATTGCCGCCTGCCGGACAGCCAGGTGCTCGGCGAAGTCGACGGTGGCTTCGAGGTGATGAACGAATGGCTTTATGCCACCCGTCTGACGGTTGCCACCATGAGCGTTGGCCGGGCCCGCCGCTGTTTCGACTATGCGGTGAACTATGCCGCCGAGCGCAAGCAGTTCGGCCAGGCGATCGCCAAGTTCCAGGGCGTCAGCTTCCAGGTCGCCGACATGATCACCGAGATCGATGCTGCCGACTGGTTGACGCTTGCCGGAGCCTGGCGTCTCGACCAGGGTTTGCCCGCCAACCGCGAGATTGCGAGTGCCAAGGTTTACGCGACCGAAATGCTGGCGCGCGTCACCGACACGACGCTGCAGATCTTCGGCGGCATGGGTTTGATGGACGACTTCCCCATTGAACGTTTCTGGCGCGACGCCCGCGTGGAAAGGATCTGGGATGGCACCAGCGAGATCCAGCGCCACATCATCAGTCGCGACATCTTCCGCCCGCTCGGAGCCTGATCCATGCGCTCACTCGAACGCCTGCTCCGGCCACGCACGGTCGCTGTTATCGGTGGCGGTTCCTGGTGCCGGAACGTGCTCAGGGAATGCCGCAAGGCCGGTTTTGAGGGTGATCTCTGGCCGATCCACCCGAGCCGTGAAGAGATCGACGGCTGCAGGGCCTATGCCACCGTGGAAGATCTTCCCACCGCCCCCGACGCGGTCTTTATCGGCGTCAACCGGCACGTGACGGTCGAGATTGTCCGCTCGCTTTCGCGCCTCGGTGCCGGTGGTGCCATCTGCTTTGCCTCCGGTTTCAGCGAAGCAATCCGGGAGCTTGCCGACGGCGCGGATCTTCAGGCCGCCCTGATCGAGGCGGCAGGCGAGATGCCGATCCTCGGTCCCAACTGCTATGGCTTTCTCAATGCGCTCGACGGCGCGGCCCTGTGGCCGGATCAGCATGGCCTGACCCCGGTCGACCGCGGTGTTGCGATCATCGCGCAATCGTCCAACATCGCGCTGAACCTGACCATGCAGACACGCGGCCTGCCGATTGCCTATCTGATGACCGCCGGCAACCAGGCCCAGACGGGCCTGTCCGCCATTGGCAGCGCCCTCCTGGACGATGACCGGGTCACCGCCATCGGTCTGCACATCGAAGGGCTCGATGATCTTGCCGCCTTTGAGGCTTTCGCACGCAAGGCGCACGCACTCGGCAAGCCGGTCGTGGCCGTCAAGGTTGGCAGATCCGAGGCCGCCCAGGCCGCAACGGTCTCCCATACGGCCGCCCTCGCCGGCAGCACGGCTGGTTCCGACGCTCTTTTCAACCGGCTGGGCATTGCCCGGGTCGGCAGCCTGACAGCCCTTCTGGAAACCCTGAAACTGGTCCACGTCGCAGGCCCTTTGCCGAGCACCAACATCGTGTCCATGTCCTGCTCGGGCGGTGAAGCCAGCCTGATTGCCGACACCGCCGTCGGCCGTCAGATCACTTTCCCGCCGCTCGTTCCCGCGCAAAGAATAGCGCTGTCAGAGGCCCTCGGGCCCAAGGTCGCTCTCGCCAATCCACTCGACTACCACACCTACATCTGGGGTGACGGCGAGGCCATGACCCGGTGCTACACTGCCATGATGCAGGCGGACATCGCCCTTGGCATCGTCATTCTCGATATTCCGAGAATGGATCGCTGTGACCCGGAAGACTGGTTGAAGGTGATCGAGCCGGTGGAAGCGGCGATGAAAGCTTCCGGCAAACCGATGGCGATCCTGAGTTCGCTCCCCGAAACCATGCCGGAAACCTTTGCAGCCGATCTGATGAAGCGTGGTCTCGTGCCTCTCTGCGGGCTGGACGATGCACTGACGGCCATTGAGGCGGCTGCCTTTCTGGCAAGACCACTTTCGCCGGAACCGATCCGGGTTCCCCAAGCTGTCGCTGATCCCCGCCTTCTTTCCGAGCACGAGGCAAAAGCCTTGCTGCAAAAGCATGGCCTCAAGGTTCCCGCGAGCACATTTGCAGATGGTCCGGAAGCGGCAGCACGGGCTGCCGAAGATATCGGATACCCGGTGGTGCTGAAGGGCACCGGCATTGCCCACAAGACCGAAGCCGGAGCAGTCGCCCTCAATCTGCAATCGGCTTGCGAGGTTCACTCCGTCGCAAGCGGGATGCCGACCTCGTCGTTTCTGGTGGAAGAGATGATTACCGCCAGCCTTGGCGAACTGCTTGTCGGCATTGTGCGGGATCCGGCTCACGGCTACGTCCTGACGCTCGCAGCAGGCGGCATCCTGACCGAACTTCTGGAAGACAGCACTTCGCTGATCGTTCCAGCGGGCGAGGACGAGATCAAGAAGGCCCTTGAAAATCTGAAGATCGGCCGTGTCCTGACCGGATATCGCGGCAAGCCGCCTTGCGATCTGGAAGCGATTGTTGAAGCTGTGCAGGCAGTGCAGAGCTTTGTTCTGTCGGCACCGGTCGAAGAAGTAGAAATCAACCCGTTGCTCTGCGGTGCGGACTTTGCCGTCGCCGCCGATGCACTGGTAAGAATGGGAGGGAACTGATGGAAAACCCCATCAAGACCGAAAGACGCGGCCACATACTGGCTGTCACGCTCGACCGGCCAAAGGCCAACGCCATTGACCTGATGACCAGCCGGATCATGGGAGACGTCTTCACCGACTTCCGGGACGATCCGGACCTGCGCGTTGCCATCGTGACCGGTGCCGGAGAAAAATTCTTCTGCCCCGGCTGGGACCTGAAGGCGGCCGCAGGTGGCGATGCCGTCGACGGAGATTACGGCAAGGGTGGTTTCGGTGGCCTGCAGGAGCTGCGCGGCCTGAACAAGCCAGTCATAGCAGCCGTCAACGGCATTTGCTGTGGCGGCGGGCTCGAGCTTGCCCTGTCTGCCGATATTATCCTGGCGGCGGAGCACGCCTCTTTGGCCCTGCCGGAAATTCGCTCAGGCACCGTGGCCGATGCCGCCAGCATCAAGCTGCCGAAGCGCATTCCCTATCACATCGCCATGGAAATGCTGCTGACCGGCCGCTGGATCGAAGCAGAGGAAGCCGCTCGCTGGGGCCTGATCAACCACATCTATCCTGGAAAGGACCTGATGGCGGAAGCCTGGAAATTGGCCGAGCTGCTCGCTTCCGGTCCCCCGCTTGTCTATGCGGCGCTGAAGGAAATCGTGCGCGAGGCAGAAGACATGAAGTTCCAGGACGCGCTCAACCGCATCACCGGAAGCCAGTTCGAAACAGTCGAAAAGCTCTATCGCTCTGAAGACCAGAAGGAAGGCGCCCGCGCCTTTGCCGAAAAACGAGACCCGGTCTGGAAGGGCCGCTAGATCATCCTGCGTCGGCATGAACGCCATCAAGATGACCTGACACGCTAAAAACAATCAGTTTCCGGCAGTTCAATCGGTTTCGGTTGAACTGTCGCTGATCCAGGAGAACCAAATGCCATTGACCATGAACCGCGAAGTCTTCATCACCTGCGCCGTCACCGGGTCGGGCGGTACCCAGGACAAGTCTCCACATGTGCCGCGCAGCCCGAAGCAGATCGCCGACAGCGCCATCGACGCCGCCAAGGCGGGGGCAGCCGTCGTGCATTGCCACGTGCGCGATCCGGAAACCGGCACCCCCTCCCGCCGGCTTGACCTCTACCGGGAAGTCACGGATCTCATCCGCGCCGCCGATGTGGATGTGGTCCTGAACCTCACCGCAGGCATGGGCGGCGACATCGTGTTCGGATCCACGGAAAGCCCGTTGCCGCTGGTTGAAAAGGGAACCGACATGGTCGGCGCAACGGAGCGCATGGCCCATATTCGCGAGTGCCTGCCTGAAATCTGCACGCTCGACTGCGGCACCATGAATTTCGCCGAAGCCGACTATGTCATGACCAACACCCCCGGCATGCTGCGCGCCATGGGGGCCATGATGACCGAACTTGGCGTGAAACCGGAAATCGAAGCCTTCGACACCGGCCACCTCTGGTTTGCCAAGCAGCTCGTCAAGGAAGGCACGCTTGCCTCTCCGGCATTGGTGCAGCTGTGCATGGGTGTGCCCTGGGGCGCGCCGAACGACCTCAACACCTTCATGGCCATGGTCAACGCCATTCCGGATGACTGGGCCTGGTCGGCCTTCAGTCTCGGCCGCGATCAGATGCCCTATGTCGCGGCCTCCATCCTGGCCGGTGGCAACGTCCGTGTTGGCCTCGAGGACAACATCTTCCTTGAAAAAGGCGTTCTTGCCACCAATGCACAGCTGGTCGAGAAGGCCGTCGGCGTTGTCGAAGGCATGGGTGCCAAGATCATCGGCCCGCAGGCCGTTCGTGAAAAGCTTGGCCTGACCAAACGTGCGCCGGTGAGCACCTGACATGAGCCGCAGGATCCTCGTCACGGCCGGAGCGTCCGGGATCGGCCGCGCCATTGCGGAACGCTTCCTGGCAGACGGAGACGAAGTCGCGATCTGTGATGCGGATCCTGCAGCCGTTTCCGCATTCTCGCAAGCCAATGGCAACGCGATCGCTGCTGTTGCCGATGTCACCAGCGAAGCGGAAATGTCCGCGTTCCTGAACGACCTCGAACACCGCTGGAAAGGCATCGACGTGGTTTGCGCCAATGCCGGCACCGGCGGTCCTGCAGGGGCGATCGAGACGCTGGACTACGCGGAGTGGCAACGCTGCGTCGCGACCAATCTCCACGGAGCCTTCCTGACCTGCCGCTGGGCGGCCAGAGTGCTGAAAGCTCAGGGGCACGGTCTGATCACGCTCACCTCGTCGACCGCCGGACTTTACGGTTACCCGTTCCGCTCGCCCTACGCCTCCGCCAAATGGGCGATTGTCGGCCTCACCAAGACGCTCGCAATGGAGCTCGGCCCCCACGGCATTCGCGTCAACGCGGTTTGCCCGGGCGCGGTGGAAGGGGAGCGGATGGATCGGGTCGTCGCGATGGAAGCCAGGGCGCGCGGCGAGACCGAAGAGGCCATTCGAGAAAGCTACGTCAAGGGTGTTTCACTCAAGACCTGGGTCACTGCCCAGGATGTAGCAAACACCATTCACTTTCTGGCGTCCGAAGCAGGCGCCCGCATTTCAGGACAGATCCTGGCCATCGACGGCCACACGGAGACACTTGCACCATGACCCAAAAAGCATGCATCGTCGGCGGCGGCGTGATCGGTGGCGGCTGGGCCGCCCGTTTCCTTTTGAACGGTTGGGACGTTGCCGTCTTCGACCCCGACCCGGAAGCCGAACGCAAGATCGGCGAAGTCATCGACAATGCGCGCCGCAGCCTGCCCGCGCTCTATGACAAGCGCCTGCCGGACGAAGGCAACCTGTCGTTCCATTCAGATCTTGCCGAGGCAGCCGCTGGTGCTGACTGGGTGCAGGAAAGCGTTCCCGAACGCCTTGACCTCAAGCACAAGGTCCTGGGCAGCCTGACGGAGCTCGCGCCCAAGACCGCCGTCATCGGCTCGTCGACATCCGGCTTCAAGCCGTCCGAACTGACCAGCGAAGGCGCGCGCGCCGTCGTCGCCCACCCGTTCAACCCGGTCTATCTGCTGCCGCTGGTGGAACTTGTCGGTGATGCGGCCGAAACCGCTCGCGCGGCCGAGGTCCTGCGCAGCATCGGCATGTTCCCGCTTCATGTCCGCAAGGAGATCGACGCCCACATTGCCGACCGGTTCCTGGAAGCTGTCTGGCGCGAGGCGCTCTGGCTGGTGAAGGACGGCATTGCCACGACCGAAGAAATTGACGAGGCAATCCGCATGGGCTTCGGTCTGCGCTGGGCACAGATGGGCCTTTTTGAGACCTATCGTATCGCCGGCGGGGAAGCCGGCATGAAGCACTTCATGGCCCAGTTCGGTCCATGCCTCTCCTGGCCCTGGACCAAATTGATGGACGTGCCGGAGTTCACCGACGAGCTGGTCGACCTGATCGCCGGTCAGTCCGATGCGCAGTCCGGCCACCGCTCCATTCGCGAGCTGGAACGCCTGCGCGACGACAATCTCGTCGGCATGATGCGAGCGCTAAAGAAAAGCGGCAGCGGTGCAGGCGGCGTTCTCAACACCCATGAACGGGCTTTGGCGGCACCGGCGGAGGCTGAACTGCCGATCACGGGAGACCGCCAGATCCCGCAGAGCTGGACCGATTACAACGGCCACATGAACGAGGCTCACTACCTGGAAGCAGGTGCTGCCGCAACCGACCGGTTCATGGAGCTTATCGGTGCGGATGCCGACTATATCGCATCCGGCAAGAGCTACTTCACCGTTGAAAATCACCTGCGCTACCTGGACGAGCTTCTGGCGGGTGAACGCCTGACGGTCACGACCCAGGTGCTCCAGGGGGAAGGCAAAAAGATGCAGCTGTTCCACTTCCTGAAAAACGCTGACGGCAAACTTGCCGCGACCATGGAGACCCTTCTGCTCCATGTCGATCTCAACACCCGCGCCAGTTCCCTGCCGGGAGCGGAAGTCGGCGAGAAGCTCAAGGCCTTCGCCGACGCCCACAAGGCCCTGCCTTTTCCGGAAGGTGCCGGCCGCTTCGTCGGACAGAAGGCGGTCTGATCAGACACCGTCCGCGGTCAACGGAACCGCGGACGGGCCTGTTTTGTTGGGCGGTCCTGCTGACCGGTCCTATTGGGCCGGCTGAACCATGAACCCGGCCACGATACCTTCGGCGTCGGAATAGACACCCGGCCGCGCAAACAGATCGCATCTTCCCGACCCGGCAGACCAGTTGAACCCGAGGCAGGTGCGTTCCGTGCAGAGCGTCTCGCACTGGCCGGCCGATCCCGCCTGCAGGCTTTCATCCGGCTGTCCGGGAAAGCCCTTGTTCTGTTTGGTGAACGTCTGGACAGGCACGCTCAGATTGGGTTTGAGAGACCCGGCGGCAGCCCGCTGCACATAGGTGTCGGCCTTGGAAAGAAGATAGAGCCTGCCATTGCTGTCACCGACGGACTTTTGAATGCAAATCCGGTTCCATCGGTCATGGGTCACGGCATCGCAGCCGCTTCTGGCGCTACAGGACGAGATACAGTCCTCAGCGCTCATGTTGCGGAGCACGCCATCCGGCAGATCTCCGCCATAAAGATCATAGCCGCTCAGGCGAACGAAACCGCCCTCGCCTGACGCAGCAGGCGCAGACGCGGGTGCACTTGCATTCTGTCCGGCAACGTTTCTTTCTGCCTGCTGGTCAAGCTTCAGAGAAGCCGGCAGCAGATACCAGTAAGGCGCGGAAAATTCCTCGGCCTCCCCGTCACCGAAATCGTCACCAACGGAATACTGCTCGAAACGGACGCTGAGCGGACTGTAATCGGTATCCCAGAACCGTTTCCAGTCGTCGGATATCCGGACCGAACAGCCAAGCGCCGAAAATTTGCTCGGAGTATCATAATTGAAGACCTTGCCGACCAGGTCCTCTCCTTGCCTTGTCAGCACCACATTCCGGTCTCCATCCGGATCGCCGATCAGGATTTCGTCGTAGTATTGTGAACTGGTCGTATATCCCGGCCGACCATCCATCAGATTGGCCGCATAGGCGTTGTCGCAGATATTTGCGATTTCACGTTCCGTAATCGAGGCTGGCGGTGTCAGTCCGGTGACGGTGATATTGGCCAGCACCGCATCGCCGATGCTTTCAATGTGGAACATGTTTTCGGGGCGCGTGCCGAGGATCCGCTGATAGAGGAAATCCGTCATGGCCTCGACGTCGTGCTCTTCGCTCAGCTTGATATCGAAAAAGGATTCAGCAGCCTTCAGCGCAATCGCAAAGGCAGTCTGGACTTCGCTGGCAGGGTAACTGTTCTCGTTCGGCAGGTTGAGACTGGGCGAATGGAAACCGAGTTTGCCCCCTGGACGCAGAGAGCGCATCTGAAAGCGGATCACGGCTGTCCCGATCCGCATGCTGCCGCCAAGAAAAGCCAGCGAACAGGCGGATTCGCACCGTTCTCCCGAACGCACCATGGTTGCGATATCCTGGTCCCAGATCGTGTCGAACAGCCGCTTTCCTTCGGCAAAGCTGCCGCCGGGGCTATCGAGGCACAGCGTGATGCCTTGCGAGTTGATCGGCAGAACCTTGAGCTTTTCCGCATCCCCCGAGACGATCTGACCCCGCAAATGATAGTCGCAGCCTTCCGCGTTCGACGGAAACACGTCGGCCGCTTTCGCCACCGTTGCGGCAAGACAGAACAGGATAAACACCAGGCATCTCGAAATCATGGGCACTCCTTCTCCAGGCAGTCCGTTTTAATAGTTTTGGTAGGGCTGATCGGGCACCCGAAAAACCGGGACCTCAGGTCGACCGGTACGGCCGGTCCGGGAATGAAATCGTCATCTCGAAATCGTTTTTCAAAACAGGCGACGAAGCAGCAATAGACCAAATATCGAAGCGTGTCTTCAACCCGCCGGTTGCGGTGACCGGCCCGCTTTCAGGTGCCTCACCAGACGCGCGATTGGGGTATCGACCCCATACTGACACCCCGCTCGTTCTGGCACCTTTCTCTCATCGAAAGATCGATACCCCCTCCGAAAGGAGATTATTCAAGAGAAAGGAATTGACCAATGAAAGCCCTTGCCAAAACCGCAGCAGCCGCCACCGTTCTTGCCATTGCAGGCGTTGCCTCCCTCGGAGCCGTGACCCCGGCCGCCGCCCTGTTCGACATCTGCAAGAAGGTCAACATCACGGTGAAGAACAACACCGGCCAGCCGATCCAGCTTTACGATCTCGATTACCGTGACCTCGGTTCCAACCGCTGGCGCTCGGAAAACATTTCCAACCGCGTCATCGCCCACGGCGGCACCTACAAGGTCACCCGGAACCTGGAAGGCGTGAACAACGCCAGCACCTTTGTCCGGGTCCAGTTCCGCAAGCTGAAATCCAACGGCCGCTGGAACCTGCTGAAAACCTGGTACGCGGACTCCAGCACCTCGGTTTGCCGCAAGGGCGCAAGCTACCGCATCGTGTTCCGGTAACACCCGGCAAACACACCAAGGCCGCGCCGTGAGGGCGCGGCTCTTGCCCGGCACATTACACAACTATTCCACATCACCCCGACACCCGGACCTTTCCTCCGGGCGACGAAAAGGATTTGTCTCATGTTTGGCAAACACATGCCCAGAACCTTGCTGATCAGCTCCGCTTCGCTGATGACAATCGCCTTCGCCGGCATCGCCTCGCAAACCATCGATTGGCAGGAGCTCGGGAAAAAGCTCACAAGCCCGGCGGAAGAAGCCGGTCGGATGACCATTGCAGGTGAGCGAGACGATGATGCCTCGGTTTCGACAACCCAGCGCAGGAAACAGGAGGAAAGCCACTCCGTCATCGCGGACATCTCACGTCCGGCCGTAGCCCCCCAGCCTGCCCCGGCCCCGGCCCCGGCTTTTCAGGACAGACTAATGATTGGCTCGGAGGCCGCCACCGGCGGCCTGATGTCGCTTTCCTCCGGCAGTGGCGGCTTTGCCCCGAGAAAGGTGGCTCAGTCCGAACCACCGGCAATGCCAGCCGTTCAGCCTGCAGATCGGGAACGGTTTGCATCCGCAGAAGTAAACCCGCTGAAACGCACGAGCGCGGACCCGGTATCGACCTTCTCCGTCGATGTCGACACCGCTTCCTATTCCTATGTCCGCAGCACGCTGTCCGGCGGCCGATTGCCGAACCCGGATGCCGTGCGCGTCGAAGAGATGGTCAACTACTTCGATTACAGTTACCCTGTGCCCGAAAAGGGCGGTCACCCTTTCTCCACCAATGTTTCCGTGATCGACACCCCCTGGAACGAACACACTAGGCTGATGCAGGTCGGCATCCAGGGCTACAAGGTGCCGCTCGATGACCTTCCCCCGCAGAACCTGGTGTTCCTGATCGACACGTCCGGTTCCATGGCAGACGCCAACAAGCTGCCGCTGCTGCAGCAATCCTTCCGCCTGCTGCTGTCAACGCTCCGCGACGAGGACGAAGTGGCGATCGTCACATACGCCGGCAGCTCCGGCGTGCTGCTGGAACCGACCAAGGTTACCGACAAGAGCCGGATCCTGGAAAAGATCAACGCGTTGACCTCCGGTGGCTCAACAGCAGGTCATGAAGGTCTGAAAGGAGCTTACGCCCTGGCCGAAACAATGACCGGCGACGGCGAGCAGACCAGGATCATCCTGGCCACCGACGGCGACTTCAACGTCGGCCTGTCCGATCCGGACAGCCTGAAACGCTATGTCTCTGAACAGCGGGAAAACGGCACAGCGCTCTCCGTTCTCGGCTTCGGCCGCGGCAACTACAACGATGAACTGATGCAGACCCTTGCGCAGAACGGACAGGGCGTTGCCGCCTACATCGACACGCTGTCCGAAGCCCGCAAGGTGCTGGTGGATCAGGTGGTCAGCTCCATCTCCATGATCGCCCAGGACGTCAAGATCCAGGTCGAATTCAACCCGGAGACCGTCGCCGAATACCGCCTGATCGGCTACGAGACCCGGGCGCTCAGAACAGAGGATTTCAGGAACGACAAGGTCGATGCGGGAGATATCGGCGCGGGCCACAACGTCACGGCCCTTTATGAAATCACCCCTGTCGGCTCGCCGGCGGAAAAATTCTCGGACCTGCGCTACGGCCCCAAGGAGAAGATCGAACCCGTTCGTGCTTCCTATTCGGGTGAACTCGCCTTCGTGAAGCTGCGCTACAAGCTGCCCGGAGACAAGGAAAGTACCCTGATCGAGACACCGGTCATGGCAGATACAAGCGGCATACCGACGTCGGAAACCCTCTTTGCTGCGTCAGTCGCCGCCTTCGGGCAGAAGCTGAAAGGCACCGATCACCTGGGAGATTGGGATTTCAAGGCGATCGAAAAACTCGCCAGTGAGAACAAGGGCGCTGACCGCTTCGGCTACCGGTCTGAATTCCTGACCCTCGTCCGTCTCGCGGACGTCGCCGAGCGCTAGGCTCCCCCACCGCCCGCACAGAAACCGGCAGGCCCGCCTGCCGGTTTCCATTTGTTATTCTCCCCCTCAATTGACCGTCGCCATGCGCCGTCACCTCACGCACCATCCCTCCATTGGTCAGCCCTCCCATGGTCAACTCTCCCATGGTCACCCCTCCATTCGTCATCCCGGACGCAGCGCAGCGAAGATCCGGGACCGGGGAGCCGAGGGTCAGCGAAATGGGCACCCGAAAAACAAAAGAAGCCTGTGCCTCCCCGATCCCGGGTCTCGCGCTGCTCGCCCGGGATGACATTCGGGGAACTTCTCCCTCGTCATCCTGGCCAAGCGGAGCGAGACCCGGGATCCACTCCTTCGCAGAGCCGTACGGACGACTGACACATTCGAGAATAAATCTGGTGGCTGCGCGATTGCGCTGTCGGGCCGGTTATCGGTCCCGCAACCAGTCCAGGGACACTTGCGTCCCGTCTGCCTCGACCAGATCAAGACGGCTGGAGAGGATCAGCGACAGGGCGCCCAGGTCGTTGGTCTTCCAGAGATAGATCGTATGGCGCGTCGGCTCGAAGCGGGCACAGGCCGTCGCGCCGACATCGGCAACATAGCGCGGCGGACCATCTCGCCGGATATCAAAGCCCTTGGCGCCGCTGGCGTCGTCCGGATTGGTCAGGCAGACCGTCACCAGCCGCGCGGAAATCGCATCATCAGCATCTGCGGCTTCCTCCAGTGGAGCCGGTTCCTGCGCACGCCTTGCGGCGGACTTTTCGATGGCAGAGTTCAAGCCTTGGGCGTCCGCACCTGTGGCTTCCCGTTTTTGCGAATTTTGCTTCGGCGCTGCAGCCGGCGCAACCCGTTCCCTCTGGGGGGCAGTCCGGCCGATTACCGGGTCTAACTCCAGATCCATGCGGTCCGTCCAGGATGGGGCGTCGGCGGGTGCAGGAGCAAGCGCCGGTGGCTGCGGCCGCGCTGACGGCGGAGGGGCAATCTCGGCAGCAGCCCCCTCGCTGTCCATCAGCCGGTGCTCGGGCGCACGCATCTCGGCAGGTTCTACCGGTTCCGGAGCAGCTGAAGGGGCGGCCTCCAGCGTAACCGGTGGTGCAGGCACCTCGCCTTTCTGAAAGCGGATCAGGTCGTTGCTGCCGCTTTCCAGGAATGTCGGCTCCGGCAAGCCGCTGGCCAGAACCGCGACAGTTGCGCAAGACATCAGCAAGCCTCCGATGAGAAGGCTTTTGGCAGATCTGCGCTGATGCTGATTTCTGACCGGCATGGGGCTCGTCGATATGTCTTTCAATTGGTGGGCTCAAGGTAACGGGTATTCACCCATCCGGACACCGCGCCCGAACGGATTTCACACCAGCTTCCCTCACAGCTCTCGGAAAGTTCCACATTACAGGTTCCCGCCGCAAGAGCGCCGGTAACGGCATGCCGTGTTCCCGGGCCCTGCCGTACATTCAGAACATCGTCCTGCGCAATGCTGACGCACATCAACCGGCCGTCAACGGCGCCGGAAGACCGGAACATGGCAGGTGGTGATGCGGATGCGGTGCATATCCCGCCGACATTCACACCCCGTGCGCACAAGGGTTTGACCTTCATCTCCAGAAGCTCCCATTTGCCCGTCGCCGTGTGAACAACGGTGCCCCTGTAATGCTCACCGGAAAGGCTGTCATCAAGATATCCGGTCATGACGATATCGACACTGTAGCCGCTGTCGGCCTTGCGCACCTTCAGGTCGAGCGCTGCATTGCCTTCGTCACTCTCCGGATGGCCTTGCAGAAACGGCATCAGCACATCCATGAAATTGGCGGCGACCGCTGTGCCGGGAGCAATACGGATCTCGCGGAAACCGTCATCCTGCGCCTGGACCGAGCCCGTGATCAGCATGCCGGCAACGGGTATCGCAGCAAGCGAGGTTGCTGAAAGTCTGAAATAGGGTCGCATGGCACAATCCTTTTGCGGGTCACTTGCAGCAGTAACGCATGGCGGCTGAGTGCCGGCCATGGGGCCGATCCCCCATTCCGGCCAGAACAGGCATTCCCCGGTCAAAGTTCCCTTGATGGATCAATCATGCCTTCCTTCAGCGCCTTGGCCATCAGTTGCGGCACCGAATGCACGTTCAGCTTCTGCATCAGGCTGGTGCGGTGCTTGTCGACGGTCTTGACGCTGATGCCAAGTCCTTCGGCAATTTCCTTGTTGGATCGCCCCGCGAGGATCAGGTTCAGCGTCTGCCGCTCCCGGTCCGTCAGAACCGGCGGCGCGGGCGTCTCTTCCAGGATCTTCAGAAACACGTCTGAAATATGCCGCTGTCCGCGCAGGATACCCGGCAGTTTCTGGTAGAACTCGGCATTGTCCGACGCCTTCGAGAACAGGCCATCGACCCCGGCCTCGATGAGATCCGATATCAGCCCGACAGCGGAAATGCCTGTCAGCACGACCACCCTCGTTTCCTTCGACCAGCGCCTTGCCTCGATCAGCACTTCCACGCCGCCTGCCATCGGCATGGAGACATCCAGCAACAGGAGGTCTGGCCGCTGCTTGCGCACTTCGGCTATCGCGCTGAGGCCGTCGCCGGCTTCCGCCAGCACGTTGATCCCCTCCGGTTCGATCAGGCCCGGCTTTTCCAGAGCGTCGCGCAAACCCGAGCGAACGATTGCGTGATCGTCTGCAATGATGGCACTATATCTTTGATCTTTCACGGCTCTCGATCCAGCAGCTGCAGTCCTTCTATCTGACATGCCTTTGGGGAAATGACCAGAATTCTGCACCTGTGGGCCCTTCTGTTTTTCAGCCTTCTCGTGACCGGCATCGCCCGGGCAGAAACTGTGCGCCTCGAGCCCGGCCAGGGGATTGGCGACCTGAAGCCGCATCTGGTCTATGAGAGCGATCCGTCAGCATCTCTTGCCGACATCCTGAACCGGTTCCGCTCCGGCAAATTCTCTCCGACCCTCAAGGCCTCTCTGCTGGAAACCAACTATGCGCCGGAAGCCTGGGCCGCTGTCGAGATCGTCAACGCAACACTGAACGATGGCCGTGCGCCGGATCCTTTCGTGCTGACGATCGACCTGCCGCTGGTCAGCGAACTGGATGCCTATGTCATCCGCGAAAGCGGCTTTACCGAAAGCCTGATCAGTTATTCGATTTTCGAACCCTTCGCACCGGAAGACCACTCGGTCACAAGGTTGCGCACGCCTGTCTTCGACATCGCGCCGCAAGAGCGGGTCACCCTCCTGGTGAATTTCAAGTTCGGGCCTTTCCAGTCCTTCAAGATGGCGCTGGAAACACCGGTGGAGCTTGAAGCCTCAGCCTTTGCGTCCGGCATCACCCATACGGCGTTCTACGCCTTCACGATCTCCTGCCTGATTTTCTTCTTCGGCTTTCATCTGGCCATGAAAAACTGGATCGGCATGCTCTACGCCGTCCAGTTCGGGCTCGGACTTGCTTTCATCGCTTATATTGACGGCCTCTGGTTCCGGTTCTTCTTTCCCGACAGGCCTGAACTCCAGTCTCCGACAGGCTTCTTCCTGCTGTTCTCCCTATCCGGCCTCGGCTTCGTCATTTCCGGCCGCTCTGTCGCCACCGCGGGCCGCGAGACAAGGCTTTCCATCGGCCTGACAGCCCTTTCCGCCCTATCGATCGCCGGTTTCGGGTTGTCTTTCTTTTCGCCCGGCACCTATGTCGCGTTTTTCGGCTATCTGCTGCTGGCGCTGATGTTCATTTCCGTTTTCCTGGCAGGCCGCAGCTGGCGACGCAGCGAAGGCGCGGCACATGTCAGCTCGGAACTGGTTTCAGCCTTTGGCACCGTGCTGGTCGTTGGGCTGATTGCCTTGATGGTCGTTGGCCTCGAGACTGAAATCCTGCCAGTTGCGAGCACGGTCAAGGGTATTTTCTCCTGCCTGCTGATTGCCACCATGACCGGTTTGACCGCCCATATCGTTGCCTTGCGCCACAAACACGCAAATGCCGTTCAGGCCGAAATCGCTGCCCTTGAAGCAGAAGCAAGGCGCAGTCGGGAGCTGCTCGTGGCCGAGCGCAATTACACGCGTGCCCGCGATCTGGCCAGCCTGCGACAGCGGCAACTGGCGACCGCTTCCCATGATCTGAAACAGCCGATCACTTCACTGAGGCTCAGCTTCGACCATCTTGCCGACCATATGGAACCGCCGGTTCGCCAACGTCTTGCAGAGGCATTCGACTACATGGAGGCCCTGTCGAATTCCTACCTGGCGGAAACGGCACCGCGGAACGATGGCACAGAGACAGCCGAAAGCTCCGATCCAACCGGCGAAGAAGACCACGCCCAGAAAGACATCGCCATCACCCGCGCAGAACCGGCGGAAACCGAGAGCTACGAACTTTCGCTTGTTCTCGACACGGTCCAGCAGATGTTTGGCGAGGAAGCGATCTCAAAAGGCCTGAAGCTGCGACGGGTTACATCAACCCGCAAGACCGCCGTACCGCCCATGGTCCTGATGCGCATCGCCAGCAATCTGGTCTCCAACGCGGTCAAATACACCGAAAAAGGCAAGGTCCTGATTGGCGTCCGTAACCGTGGACAGGACCTGGAGCTTTGTGTGCTCGATACGGGACCAGGCCTGACCGAGACCGAACAGCAAACTTTCCTGAAGGCCTACGAAAAAGGCAGCACGTCCAGCGGACATGGCCTTGGTCTTTCGGTCTGTCACGACCTTGCGCGTGAACACGGCCTTGCGTTCACCTGCCAGTCTGCAAAAGGCAGGGGAACGCAATTCAGGCTGTCCTTGCCGGCCTCAAGCTGAGCATAGCCCGCAGGGTCTCACGTCAGGCGGTCGCCCCACGCGTGCCTGTTTCGTGGATTTCGATCAGGCTTGGTCCGGACAGGTCTGAAAACCGCTTAACAGCGGCCCCGAGCTCCGAGACGTCATCAAGACGCACGGACGGCAAACCATAGGCGTCGGCGATCTTGCCAAAATCGGGGGCTGATGGTGTCACGCCTTCCGGTTCAATCCCGCAATCCAACATGTAGGTGCGGATTTCGCCATAACCGTCGTTGTTCCAGACCAGGAAAATCACCTTGGCTCCGCAATCCCTGGCTGAGCCGATTTCGGCAAGCGAGAACTGCAGCCCGCCATCACCCACAAGGCAGATCACAGGCGTTTCAGGTTCGCCGATGCTGGCACCGATCGCGGCCGGAGGGCCATACCCAAGTGCACCGAACCCTGTTGCCGCGTTGAACCAGCCATGCGACCGGCCTGCTTCAAAGGACAAGTTGCCGGAATAGATGGCCTGCGTGCTGTCGCCGACGATGATGCAGCCGGGCAGCGTTTCGCGGATCGTCTCCAGAACACTGATTTCCGCCTGCATCTTGGGGCTCAACCAGGTTGAAACCGCCTCTCGGCAAGCCTTGGCCCTTGCAGCACCGTCCGCCTCCGTACCGGGACCTTCAAGCAGCGGCAGAAGGTCGTCCAGCAACTGGTCGACACTGGAGAGGACCGGCAGCGCAGCTTCAGGCCCCCGGGCAAGCTGATCTGCATCGATGTCCACCCGCACCAGATCGGCAAGCTCCGGAAAGCCGCCATCGGCATACATGTCGTAATCCGTCTGTCCCATCTGCGTGCCGAGCGCAATCACCAGATCGGAGGCTGCAAGCAGGTCGCGGACGGCTGCAAGGCTCGGGCTGGCCGGAACGGAGAGCGGATGCCCTGCAAACATGCCCCGCGCATTGACCGTGGTGATCAGCGGCGCATCAATTCGCTCCGCCAGCAAACGGATCTTGTCTGCGGCAGCAACAGAACCGCCACCGCACAGGACCGCCGGGCGCTGGGCCTTGCGGCATTTTTCGGCAAGCTCCAGCACCTGTGCCTGAGCCGCCCGCGGGCCGCAGGCCTTTGAGGGACGCAGGTCGCCAACGGCAATCTTTTCCACCATCACATCGGTTGGAATTTCGATATGGACCGGCCCCGGACGCCGCGACTGCAGGATCGCGAAGGCACGGTCCATGACAGCCGGAAGGTCCGAGGGCTCCAGCAACGTGTGTGTCATCAGCGCAAGCGGTGCCATCATGGCGCGCTGGTCCGGCAGCTCGTGCAGCTTACCTCGGCCATGGCCAAGGCTTGCGCGTGCATTGACGCCCGAGATCACCAGCATCGGCACGGAATCCTGATAGGCCTGCGCCATCGCGGTGATCGTATTGGTCAGGCCCGGGCCGGTGATCACCAGTGCGACACCGGGTTTCCCGGTCACGCGGGCATATCCGTCCGCCATGAACCCGGCCCCTTGTTCGTGGCGCGGGGTGATGTGGCGGATTTCGGAGGCAGCCAGCCCCCGATAAAGCTCGACCGTGTGCACGCCGGGAATGCCGAAGACGGCTTCCACGCCATTGGCCTCAAGAATATCGATCAGGGCCTCACCGACCGTTTTGGTCACTACGCCCATTTGCGGTTCTCCTCGTCGTCGAGACTGTCCGCAAAGGCCGCGATGCGGTCTGTTGCTTCGGAAAGCGTTTCATCGGCCACCGTCAACGACAACCGGATGAAATTCGTCGCCTGATCGCCGAAGGAGGCCCCAGGCATGACCGCGACCTGCTTTTCCTCCAGCAGCCTTTCGGCAAAGGTGGCACCGTCCAGTCCCGTTGCACTGACATCCACCAGCAGGAACATGCCAGCTTCCGGCATCATGGGCTTCAGAGCGCCGTGTCCGGACAGATGCCCGATGATGAGCTTCGCCCGCCGCAGATAACTCTCCCGCATGCGCTCGGCAGTGTCGAAATTCCCGGCAATCGCCATGGCTGTCATGTCCGCGATGAACGGTTGCCCGCCAAAAAGCATGGTTTCGGAAACCGCCAGCAAACGCGTGCAGAATTCTTCCGGACCGATTGCCCAGCCGGACCGGAAGCCGGGGGCGGCGTGAGATTTGGAGATAGAGGACACCACGATGGTCCGGTCCGCCAGCGCCAGCTGGTCGAAGGGGGAAGCGAAACTTCCCTTAAAGATCAGCTTTTCATACACCTCGTCGCAGACGATCCAGAGGTCGTGCTTGATGCAGACCTCACCGATGGCGGCAATTTCCTCAGCCGTCAGCGTCGCCCCGGTCGGATTGTGCGGCGTATTGAGCAGGAGCACCCGGCTGTCCGGAGTGACTGCCTTCTCAAGATCTTCCGCCTGAAGGTGGAAACCCTTTTCAGGGCGGAGCGGCACCGGCACCATGTGCGCACCGGTCGCGGCAATAACGCCTTCGTAGGTGGCATAGAGCGGATCACCTGCCAGAACGGCGTCGCCTGCCTCCACAAGGCCCAGCATCACCGCAAAAAGGGCAGTCTGCGTGCCTGGGAAACACAGGACGTTCTGCTCGTTCACGTCAGGCCGGCGCTTGCGATATTTTTCCGTCAATGCAGCAACGATACCCGGCTCGCCCCGACCGTTGGAATAACGGATACGGCCGGCCCTCATCGCCCGGTTGGCTTCCTCGAACAAGGCTTCGTCGGGCAGGATGTCCGGCTCTCCGATCGTCAGCTCGATAACGGGAACGCCCGCAGCCGCCATTTCGCGCGCCTTGATGTGGACAGTCCATTTTCCCGAGCCCAGGTGGGCAAGGCGGTCGGTGATCGACGCATAACGCATAGTCGGTCTCTCAGTTTGAGTGTGGTTTGGCGGCAAGGCTTATTCCGCCAAGCAATGCCTCGACGGACCGGATGGCAACGCCCGGAAGGGGCGTTTCGGAAAAGAGGTGACCCACCAGCGTGCCTTCGATCCACAGACCGTCGATCACGCCGTTGATCGCAATTGCCAGCTCCCGGCACCGCTTTGCATCGGGTGGCTCACCCGACTCGGCCAGCACCTCGGCGACTAGGGTTTCCAGCACAGACCGAAAAGCGAGATAGCTCTCGAGGTGAATTTCGGCAAAGGCCGGATCGACGCGCACATGACTGATGAAAGCAGCCCAGAGCGACAACGTCCGTGCGTTGGCAACCGGCGGCGTCAGGTTGGCCACGATGAAATCGTGCAGTCGTGCCCTGGGGCTCTGCTGATCACCATCGGCAGCCGCCGCCACAGTGGACGTCATTCCGGTCATGACTTCCCGATAGGCATCCTGCAGCATCTGGTCCTTGCTGGAAAAATAATGGCGGATCAGGCCGGGAGTGACACCGGCGCGTGCCGCGATTTCACGAACGGTCGCGCCGCGCAGACCAAATTCGGAAATGCAATCCAGCGTCGCCCGGATGAGATCCTGACGTCGCTCGGCCTCACTTGCGCGATGGAACGGACGACGGCTCATGACAGGCTCCGGACCGGCAGAATCCCGCGCACTGACGGGTTCGCAGGCGAAGTCAGGCACCATGCTGCAGCCATCGCTTTCGCCTCCCGCGCCATTCTTGTGTCCTCCGCCATGATCTCCGGTCGCATGACGCACCGGCATCGATTTTTTCGTTATTATACGGTTGAATAATTACGAGACAAGTGCAAAGCTGACAACACTTACCGGGCGGAGAGCTGACGCCGCACCGGCAAAAAAGACGAGGTCAGCGGGGAACAGAAACAACAGTGCACCGGCTCAGGCCGGGCAATGGCGGTAGGATGGAACCAGCGGCGCCAGCCATCGAGGTATGCGACCTCTTTAAACGTTTCGGAGCTCTTGAGGTGCTCAAGGGTGTCTCGCTCACGGCCCGGCAGGGCGACGTGATTGCGATCATCGGCGGATCGGGCTCCGGCAAATCAACCTTTCTGCGCTGCATCAACATGCTTGAGATGCCCAGCGCAGGGTCGGTCACCATCCATGGTGAGACAATCGACCTGAAAAACGACGGCCACCATGGCCTGCGCCCTGCCAACCGCAGGCAGATCGAGCGCATTCGCAGCCAGCTTGCGATGGTTTTCCAGAGCTTCAATCTGTGGCAGCACATGACAGTGCTTCAAAATGTGATTGAAGTGCCTATCCACGTTCTGGGCATGAAACGCGACGAGGCAGTCGGCATCGCCGAAACCTTGCTGCGCCGTGTCGGACTGCACGAGAAGCAGGACGCCTATCCGGCCTTCCTGTCCGGTGGTCAGCAGCAGCGTGCAGCCATCGCCCGCGCCCTTGCCGTCCAGCCGCTCGCCATGTTGTTCGACGAGCCGACATCCGCTCTCGATCCGGAACTGGTCGGAGAGGTCCTCGGCGTCATCGGCGATCTGGCCCGTGAACAGCGGACAATGATCCTGGTTACCCACGAGATGAAATTCGCGCGGGAAGTCGCCAGTCACGTCATCTTTCTGCACAACGGCATCATTGAGGAACAGGGCCCGCCGGACCAGGTGTTCGGTGACCCGAAATCGGAGCGGCTGAAGAAATTCATCAGCTCGATCAACTAGACCCTCCCGCAGACGTTTCGCGGGGAGGTCCTGCCGGAAGGTCCGGCATGAGAAGTCTAAAAAACAGGGGAACAGCATGAAACATATTCTGAAGACAGCATTCGCAGCCGCCGCACTGGCCACCACCGCGTTCACCGGCGCCATGGCTGAGGAAGTAAAGGTCGGCGTCGCAGCCGAGCCCTACCCGCCGTTCACCTCTCCCGATTCCAGCGGCAAGTGGATCGGTTGGGAAATCGAATTCATGGACGCGATCTGCGCGGAAGCCAAACTCGACTGCGTCGTCACGCCAGTTGCCTGGGACGGCATCATCCCGGCTCTGACATCCGGCAAGATCGACATGATCATCGGCTCCATGTCCATCACGGAAGAGCGCCTGAAGACCATCGATTTCTCTGACAAGTATTACAACACTCCGACCGGCATCATCGGTGCCAAGGGTGACGATTTCGACGCGACTCCGGAAGGCCTGTCCGGCAAGATCATCGGCGTTCAGGTTTCGACCATTCATGCCGACTATGCCGAAAAGTACTTCGGCGAAGGCGCTGCCGAGATCAAGCAGTACCAGACCCAGGATGAAGCCAACCAGGATCTCGCCGCTGGCCGCCTCGACGCCGTCCAGGCGGACGCCATCGCGCTCGACGCCTTCCTGAAGTCCGATGCGGGTGCCTGCTGCGAACTGAAGGGCAACGTCCAGGACGATCCGGCGATCCTCGGTGCCGGCGTTGGCGTCGGCCTGCGCAAGGGCGACACGGAACTGAAGGACAAGGTCAACGCCGCGATCAAGGCGATCCGCGAGAACGGCACCTATGAAACGTTCTCCAAGAACTGGTTCGACTTCGACATCTACGGCGGCTAAGCGGCCGGATCACCCTTAGGAAACCGTCCCGCGCCCTCGGGCGCGGGCGGACACTTTCAAAGCAAGGTTGACCGCTGCCGATGGCTGCCCCTTCCGGATTTCTCAATCTCGATCTGCTCGCCCTGTCGCCACCGGGCTGGGGCGGAGTTCTACTCGCCGGCTTCGCAGCCTCGCTGCAGCTCGCCGTCGGCGGTTTTGGCCTGGGTCTGCTGATCGGTATCGGCGGCGCCTTCGGAAAGCTTTACGGTGGCCCGATCCTGCGCGACCTGCTTGAGGTCTACACCACCGTCATCCGAGCCGTTCCCGAGCTTGTCCTCATCCTGTTGCTTTATTACGCCGGAACAGACGCGGTGAATTCGCTGCTGATGCTGGTTGGTCTGCCAAGGGTCGACATCAGCGGCCTTGCCGCCGGCATCTTCGTCATCGGCGTCGTCCAGGGCGCTTACTCGACCGAAGTCCTGCGTGGTGCCATCAAGGCAGTACCGCCCGGACAGATAGAGGCAGCCCGTGCCTACGGCATGTCGCCCTTCAAGACATTGCGCCGCATCACCTTGCCGGCCATGCTGCCCTATGCCATTCCGGGTCTTTCAAATCTCTGGCTCATCGCCACCAAGGATACTGCCCTTCTGGCCGTGGTCGGCTTCTCGGAACTGACGCTTGTGACCCGCCAGGCAGCCGGCAGCACCAAGGCCTACATGCTGTTCTATTGCGCCGCCGGCGTGATGTATCTCACGCTGACGCTGGTTTCGAACCGCGTCATCGCCCATATCGAAAAACGCGCAAGGCGCGGCATTGCGGGGCCTGTGTGAGATGAGCGAAACCAAGATCACAATGCCCGCCTATGTTCCGCCGCCGCCACGCCGGCTGCTGGAACCGCACAGGATCTTCCTGCTTGCCGTCTTCGCAGGCATCGTCTTCTGCGCGATCTGGTTCCTGCGGTGGGACTGGTTGCCGAAATACCAATGGAAGCTGCTCCACGGCATCTGGGAAACACTGTTTCTGCTGTTTTCGACGGCTGCCGTCGGCTTTCTCCTTGCCATAGGCCTGGGCCTTGTCCAGGTCACCGGACCAAGACCGCTCGCCTGGCTGGCCCGCGGTTTCTGCACATTGATCCGCGGCACACCGCTGCTTCTGCAACTCTGGCTGCTCTACTACGGCCTCGGCTCGGTGTTCGCGCAGTATCCGGAAATCCGGCAGTCGATGTTCTGGCCCTATCTGCGCCAGGCCTGGCCGTATGGCTTCACGGCCTTGATGCTGTCATTTGCCGCCTATGAGGGGGAAGTGATGCGCGGAGCGTTTGCCGGTGTACCAAGGGGCGAACTGGAAGCCGCGCGTGCCTTTGGCATGGGCCGCTTCACCATGTTCCGCCGCATCTGGCTACCGCGCGCCATCTACCGTGCCTTGCCGACCTTGAGCGGCGAAACCGTGCTGCAGCTGAAATCGACACCGCTTGTCGCGACCATCACGGTGGTCGATGTCTATGCGATCATTTCAAGAGTTCGGCAGGATACATATCTCACATATGAGCCTCTGCTGCTGCTTGCACTGATCTATATGTGTCTCACCGGGATTCTGGTATTGCTGTTCCGCTTCCTGGAAAACCGTATCCCCAGCCGTGGTGCGTAAATGACCGTTCAGTCGTCCAACTTCCTTCCCGAAATCGTCGCCACAAGGCGCCATCTGCATACGATCCCCGAGATCGGCCTGTCGGAATTCAAGACCTCGGACTACGTCGCCAGTGAACTGGCTGCGATGGGCTACGAAGTTACGCGTGGCCTGGCAAAAACCGGCATTGTCGCAACCCTGCGCAATGGCACGTCTTCGAAAAGCATCGGCATTCGTGCGGATTTCGACGCCCTGCCGATCCTGGAGGAAACCGGGGCGGACTATACCAGCACCCATCCCGGCGTCATGCACGCCTGCGGCCATGACGGCCACACGGCCATGCTGCTCGGCGCCGCGAAAATCCTCTCGGAACGCAAGCAGTTCGACGGAACGGTGCATCTGATCTTCCAGCCGGCGGAAGAAAACTTCGGCGGCGCAAGGCTTATGATGGACGACGGTCTGTTCGAGCGGTTCCCGTGCGATGCCGTATTCGGCCTTCACAATGACCCGAGCCTGCCCTTCGGCCAATTCGCCTTCCGGGACGGCCCGATGATGGCAGCTGCCGACGAGTGCAAGATTACCGTTGTCGGCCACGGAGGCCACGGCGCAGAACCGCAGGCAGCATCCGACCCGATCGTATGCGGCGCCAGCATCATCATGGCGCTGCAGACCATCGCCGCGCGCAACATCCACCCGCTGCAGTCTGCCGTGATCACGGTCGGTGCCTTCAACAGCGGTATCGCCAGCAACGTGATCCCCGAGCGGGCGGAAATGAGCCTGACGGTTCGAGCTTTGGAACCGGATGTGCGCGACGAGCTGGAAAGGCGTATCCGCATGATCGCCGAAGGACAGGCCGCCAGCTACGGCATGCGGGCCGAGGTCGATTATGAGCGCGGTTATCCGCCGATGATCAACCACACGGCCGAGACCGGCTACCTGCGTGACCTTGCCAGGCGCTTTGCGGGCGAGGAAAAAGTCACAGACCTCACCCGTCCCTTCATGGGCAGCGAGGACTTTGCCTATTTCCTGGAAGAACGGCCCGGCTGCTACTTCATGCTCGGCACTGCCAGAACCGATCGCGACCCGCCCCTGCATCACCCCAAGTACGACTTCAATGACGACATCCTGCCTATCGGCACGAGTTTTTGGGTGGAGCTGGCGGAAGATTTCCTGTCGAGCAAGTAACGCAACGGAAATCACCACAATTTGAACCTGCCTGCAAACGGCGTCTGGTGAAATTTCACCGGCCATACGCCTTCATATTGCAACCGGACGAAGTTTCCCGAAATAGTGGGCAGGCCACCTGGCCTGCCCTATCCTGTTGTTTTGCGGCAGGAAACCCCTTCTCGGCCGGAGCATTACGCTTCACCTGCGAAATTCAATCGCACACACGTCGGGTCACCACCGCTTCAAAGCTCTCACAGCAGACCATTGGAAGGTAAGCCCGATCGCCGGGCAGGCGGTGGCGCGAATTTTTGCTTCACTAAACCTCTGCACTTGATAGGATGTAGTGTGCCGCCGACAATGCAAATTTTATCAATTATCTGATGAAAGTGTCATAGAACGCTAAGTCAGTTTTAAAAATTCGGTGAAGTATGGCAGAGATTACCAAGCGTAAGATGCTCGGTTTCCTATCATTTATTGCGTCAATTTTGGTGGCCTGGCTAACAGGCGCGACAAGTTCGGCCAAGGCCAGCACCCAGGTCCTGAACGATCCTGTCAAGAATACGTCCTGGCAGCTTTCGAACGCACAGCAGATTTTTTCAAGGAGCACGATGCTGCCCTTTGATGAGTCATTTGACCCGTCAGCCGCAGGCAGCAAGCTGGAAAATCCAAACGGCAAGCCGATCACCATCGCCGCTTACGAAAGCGAATCCCCAAGCGTCAAGGCAGGCTCCGGCAAGGAAGCGGTCAGACCGTTTTTCTTCATTCCGAAAGGCGATGGAGAACCGACAACCGTGGCCCGGGAACGAGCCATTCTCGAGCGGTTCCTGAACAACCGTGTTCGGGTCAACAACGCCTGTGAA
The DNA here is from genome assembly GCF_017743835.1 of Labrenzia sp. R5_0. Taxonomy (NCBI): domain Bacteria; kingdom Pseudomonadati; phylum Pseudomonadota; class Alphaproteobacteria; order Hyphomicrobiales; family Stappiaceae; genus Labrenzia; species Labrenzia sp. R5_0. The sequence goes on from NZ_JAGHRK010000002.1 coordinate 774,928, forward strand.
CGCTGCAAGCAGAAGGTATTGCGCGGTATCGAACCCGTTCGATGCATTACCGAAGTCCTGCAGGATCTGGAAAATCGGCTGGCGCGCGAAGCGGAAAACGGAAGCGCCGTTGCACAGTCTGCCCTGCCGATTGTTCGCGAAATGGTCGTCAAAGTCGAGCAGGCCGAAAGTGGCGAAGCAGCTCTTGAAGCGGTTCGCGAAGGCATCAGCAAGGTTCAGCGCATTCAGATCGTCCGGTCCCAGGACACTGTGATCACGAACCTGCAGCAGCAACAGCGAGCTGTCCTGACCGAGACCATCGCGGCGGTCGAAGTCAATCTGGCGTCCATGATTTCAATTTGAGCGGAATGCGGTTCCAAACCATGAAATTGCATTTGGTCCGGCAACTTCTCGAGAAGGTCCTGCTTCTGTCAGGCCTGATACTCGTTGTCTCGGTTTCCTTACCGGAAACCTCACGAGCCCAGCAGCTTGTACCCGACACGCGTATGGCGCTGATCGTCGGCAATTCCAACTACAATGGCGAGAAACTCCCCAATGCGCGTAATGATGCGGAGAGTATCGCTGCAACCCTGCAGACCCTTCGCTTCGACGTCACCTTGATCCTGGATGCAACGCAGGAGGACTTCTTGAAGAAGGCCGAAGCGTTCTCCCAGGCAACCATTCGGCGCAACGCGAACGTCGTGCTGGTCTATTACGCCGGGCATGGCGTTCAACTGGCGGGCAAGAACTATCTCATTCCGGTTGATTCACGGATCAGTGACATCGATACGCTTGTCAGCGACAGCATCCATTTCGATGAGCTTCTCAAGCTTGTCGGGCGCAGCAGCGCCTTCAAGATGGTCTTCCTGGACGCCTGCCAGAACAACCCGTTTCAGGATCGCATCAAGAGCCTGGAAGTGGGCCTGGCACCACCGCCGGATGTCAGCGGGTTTCTGATCGGCTACGCCACACAACCGGGCAAGGTTGCCTATGATGGCGCGGGTGACAACAGTCCCTACGCGACGGCGCTCCTGTCCTACATGCACTCCTCCGGACGCGAGGTCCTGTCCGTGCTGGCGGACGTAAACCAGAACGTACGCAAGGAAACCGGTGGCGCCCAGGTGCCTTACGTGCAGTTCTCGGTCAAACCCGATTTCTATTTCAAGCCGGGTCCGGAGTCGGACGGCGACCTGGAAGCGGGCCTGTGGAAGCTGTCGGTGCAGCAGGAAGATCCAAGGCTGATCCAGCTGTACCTGCAGCGCTATCCGGAAGGCAGGTTTGTCGATGAAGCGCAAACGATCCTCGAAAGAGCGCTGAAGGACACGAACGGCGTCCTGCCGACGCCATCGGTCGGCCTCGCAAGTCTGGAAGAGGAAATCTGGTCCAACGCCCTGGCCTCCCGTAACCGGGCCCTGCTGCAATATTACATCGAGCGATTTCCGGACGGGCAGTATCTGGAGCAGGCCAAAACGCTTGTTACCCAGATGATGCCCGACAATCCGAACAATCTGACGCAATCTGAACTGTGCAGGCGGTTCGCCACACACCCGAACGATTCAACCGTCATCTACCGGGGCGTCTCTCTCAACCTTCTGGCAAAGAACTCCGGGGCGGCCATTCATTCCTGCGAGCAAGCCGTCAAGGACTATCCGGATGTGCCGCACTACAAGGCCCTGCTTGCGCGGGCACGGGCAGCCGCCGGCGATACCAAGATTGCCGTCGATCTCTATCAGCAGGCAGCAGCTGCAGGCGACACAAGGGCGCTCGTCAGCCTTGGCCTCCTCTACGAACTCGGCCAGGGGCTGCCCAAGGACCTGTTGAAAGCCCGCGAATTGTTCGAACGCGCCTATGCCAACGGCAGCGCCGACGGGGCCATCAATCTTGCAGTTTCCCTCTATAACGGCACAGGTGGCGCGCGCGACGTTCCGCGTGCAATTACTCTTCTGGAATATGCCTCATCGGAAGGCGCCGCCAGAGCGACCTACAATCTGGGCGTCTTTGCCAAGGAAGGCATTTACAAGACCCCCGAAGACGCAGCGGCCTATTTCGAACTGGCCGCGCAGCAGGGATACGCGGAAGGCGCCCTTGCCGCCGCGGCGATTTACGACGAAGGGTTCCACACCGACAAGTCACCACAAAAGGCATCGGAACTGTTGTTGTCCGCATTGACGGTGGACAGCGGCGAAACACTTGCGAAGATTTCCTCCGACGCCCGCAGCTGGTCACGCGATACCATCCTTGAGATCCAGACCAGATTGCAGTCTGCCGGATACTACGAGGGCACGCTGGATGGTGTTCCGGGCCCTCTGTTCAACCGCGGACTGGAGTCCTGGCGGCTCTATGGTGGCTCCCCATCGTGATTTCCGGCAAGATCGTTTGATGGATTTCCTGGGGGGCCGACCGGCACATGGAATTTGACGTCCTTTACCTGGCCGACCTGCGCTTTCCCGGCGGGACGTCCACATCGCTCAAATATGATCTTCGCGCCTGCAAGCAAGCCGGGCTGAGAGCCGGTATCATACCGCTGTGTTCCCCCTTTTTTTCCCGAAACCGGACCTTGAACGCATCCGTACTCGCCGAGATCAAGGCTACCGGCACCGTCATTGTTCCGCAGAACGAAAGACCGCGGTCCAGGGTCGCGCTTTTGTATCACCCGACCTTGCTGGACAAACGGGTGCAATGCCGAACCCGTTTCGTTGCGGATGCCTGTTACCTTGTCGTGCACCAGACGATACGAAACCGGGACGGACAGCGTGCCTTTCCGGCAGACCACTGGTCGACGCTCATCTCCGACTGGTATGGCCACTCGCTCAAACTCCTGCCGGTGAGCGAGATCGTGCGCGAAGACCTTGTGATGAACGGCCTGTCCCACGCCGTTCACCAGGGCAGTTGGGCCAATCTGATCGATCTGGCCGACTATCCGGAGAAACAATCCCGGGAACCGAAATTCCCTCTGGTCATCGGCCGCCACAGTCGCCCCAGCGCTGACAAATGGCCGTCTCTATCGGTTGCCACGACCTGCTATCCCCAATCCACTGACTTTGCCTTCCGCATGATGGGCGTGCCGCAGAGCTTCGTGGGCCAGTTCGAGGAGCTGCCATCCAACTGGCAGGTTCTGCCCTTCTCGAAGGGACCGATTTCCGGATTTCTTCAAGGGCTCGACATCTACAGCTATTTCCATTCCAAAGCGCTGATCGAGGCGTTCGGATATTGTGTGCTCGAAGCCCTTGCCACCGGACTGCCCTGCGTCGTTCCGCGCTATATGGAAACCAGTTTTTCCGATGCCTGCCTTTATGCCGAGCCGGACGAAGCACCACTGGTCTATGACCAGCTTCGAACGGATCCTCAGCTTTATGAAACGACCTCCCGAAAGGCACGTACATTTGTGGAGGAGCGGTTTGGCCTGGACCAGTTCACCGCGAAATTCGAAAAAATCGCCGAACCCTCCGTCGCCGCCCTGCCCGCCCCGAAAACACGCAGACCCGCCCCTGCCCCGGTCGTGCTTACGATCACGTCCAACGGCGTCGGCCTCGGTCATCTCTCCCGGCAGCTTGCCATCGCCAGGGCGATCGGCCCGCGTGTGAATGTCGTTTTCTTCTCGCTTTCAGAAGCAATCGAAATCGCAAGATCCATGGGATACCTCGCCGAATTCCGGCCTTTCCGACAGAGACTGGAATTGGATTTCAAAGCCTGGAACAGCTATTTCTTTCAGGAAATGCGCGAGGCGCTCAGCCACTACAAGCCTTGCCTCACACTGTTTGACGGCAACTTGCCGTACGCAGGTTTCGTGGACGCGGTTGAAAGCTACGGCCACGCCACCAGCGTCTGGATCCGGCGCGGCCTCTGGCGCACGCCCCAGCCCAACAGCATCTCCCGGGAAGGCTTCTTCGACGCGATCATCGAACCCGGGGAACTCTGCGCGCCTCTGGACGAAGGCTATTCACGCCCCAACCCCAACAGCGTCACCCGGGTCGACCCGGTGTTGATGACGCCAAGAGATCAGCTCTTTGACAGAACCACCGCAAGGCGGGCGCTGAACCTGCCGGACGACGCGATCCTTTGTCTCGTGCAACTTGGCTCGGAAGCAAATTTCGACATGTCCCTTCCCCGGGCACGTCTGCTGGAGTTTCTGGACAGGCACCCGCAGGTGATCGCGGTCGACGTCAGGTCCCCGCTTCATTTCGAGGAGCACGCGGATTTCCATGAGCGCCTGGTGATGCGGAAGGTCTATCCACTCGGGCAGTATCTGAAAGCCTTCGACTTTGCCGTCTGCGCGGCAGGATACAATACCTTTCACGAAAACATCGCCGCAGCGCTGCCGTCGATCTTCATTCCAAACAGCAACCCGATCATGGATGTGCAGGAGGCCCGCGCCGAATATGGGGCTCGCGCAGGGTGGAACCTCACCTCACCTGCCGAGGATCCATACGCAATCGGAGAGCAGCTTGTGCAGATGCTCGATCCCGATTTCCGCCATTCGCTGGCTCGGTCGTGCCTCAGAAAGTCCGGCTGGTGGAACGGTGCGCTGCAGACTGCGCATCTGTTGCAGGCGGTCGCTCAGCTTCCCGCAAATCCCCTGGAGGAGCGTTGAACCGTGTCTTTCAAACGCAGCCTTCGCAAGATCGGACTACGGGTTGCCCTCGGCAGCATCCGGAAACTTGAAACCAACACCAAGCACAGCGCCGCCCTTTTGTCGGAACACCGCAGGCAAGGAACAGTCGCGCTTGTCTGGGCGCTCGATGAGGCAGACGATCACCTGTCCAACGCGCTGAAAAGCCAGTTGGAGAAGCTCGCGGAGTTTGAAACGATCGTCGTCGTGTGCCCGCCCAGGTACTTCTCCGCACTCAGAAGCAGAGGCCTCTTTTTCGAAACCCTGCCGATGTCGTCGGATCTTCCCCGTTATGGTGCCTCGGCCAACTGGGATCTCTATCTCGAACGCCGGATAACCCGCATCCGGGAGAGCTGGTCGCCGGATTTCGAGTTCACCATCGGCACGTCGCCGGAAGGCTATGTTCAATCGCTGCCGAGCGGGGATCAGACATAACCATCCGCTGAAAAGACTGCGGGTTCGGCAAAGGCGTAATCGAGCAAGGAAGCTTGATGAAGAGCGTCCCGCATATGCTCGCCGTTGCCAATCGACCGGAAAGGATCGGCCTCCCGCTCCTGCTTGAAATCCGGGATCAGGCTGAATTCGAAGGCGGACAGCTCGCAGATGCCCTCATACTTCCGCTGCAGGCTGTAAAAGGCAGTCCGGGCTGGTTGGTTGAGATCAGCGCCATAGGAAAGATGCCGAACGTCCAGCCCCGCAGTCAGCGCCCTTTCCGACAGGAACTGAAACCAGTCGTCAGTGGAACGGGCGTCTTCCAGGAACCCTTCCATCGTTATTTCCGGTTTCAGGGACGTCGTATCAACCCACTTCCAGGCCCCGAGCTGCCGCGCCTTTACGAGAGAGACATATCTGGCAAACCTCTGCCTTGTGAGAAAGGTGCAGGAGCAGTCAAACCGGAACAGAATGTCTTCGATCGGCCTGCCGGCCAATTGCTTCGGCAGGATCGAATAGCACAGATAGTCATGCCCAAGGCGGTCGCAAACCCTGGCGAGGGCACTCAGCATGAAGACCGGATCGTCCCTGAAAAAGTTGGCCAGCGCTCTCGCCTTGCCCGGATCGACTTCAATGCCGCTTTCTTCTTCCAGCATTGCGATGAAGTCCGGCGTCTGGGCTTCAAGACCAAACGGGGACGACGGGTTGAACAGCTCGCCAAGAACGACAGCCTTTTCAAGTCCGTTCCGCATCATGGTCTGGTGCAGATGCGTGCCGCTTCTTCCCGATGAAAGCAGGATGAGATGATGCACCATGGACTTCAGCCTTGCCGAACCTGATCAGGCGTTGCACCTGAGAACGCTGCCCCGGAAACGTCCCTGTGCCGTGGGGCAAGTTTCAGATCAACCAATTCGACGTCCTGCGCGTTCAGAACCGGGTCTTCGAGGATCAACTGCAACGCTTCATGATCAGAATGGCGAGGGTCCGCAACGTCGACCGCAGGACCTCCACCTTCCTCCCGAACCTGCTGATCGCAAACCCGTTGGAACAGAACACCTGTTGCCCCGACCCGGCGTGCAAGACGGACAAAGTCCGGCATCTCTGTGTAGTTTTCCTGCCGGACGACAAACTTCATTTGGAAGGTATCTATGGCATTCAGCCTGCGCAAATGGCCGAGAAATGACAGATTGGGCAGGAGCTGAACCAACTGCCTGCCTGGCCGCAGTTCATTATAGGTTTCCGGTGTCGCGGCATCGACAGACACATGAATGCTGCCGACATGCCCCCAAAGATCGAGCCGGTTCCAGACAGCTTCCGTCAGCAGCAGGCCATTGGTGTGGAGGTCCAGCGCCTTTCTCGGCTCTATCTCCGCGCAATAGGTCTTCAGAAAGTTCAGGAAATGCCGGCTGGCAAAAGGTTCACCTTCACGGCCGATGGTTATTCGGTTAGCTTTGGACAGAAAGCGCGCGTACGGTTCGTTGAAGATCCAGTCGAGCCGGTCGGTATCGTATTTATTCAGTTGAACCGGTTTTGCCGCCCGGGAAGGACAGGCGGTGTTGCTGCTGAGGTCGTGACCGAGGCTGGCGAATGCTGGAGGCTTGTCCAGCCGGGTCCTGCCAGTCTTGATGATCTCCCGATAGTAGGCCACCGCAGGAGACGGGTCTTTTTCCGACAGGATCTCCTCGCGCGCTGGAAGATCACGCCCTGTGATACGCGGGCATTCCAGATGGCAGCAATGCGAGAAGTCGCCCGCAAGGATCGATCGCCGTATTTCCTGGGCCTTGGGCGAGTTCCAGGCGGTTTCAGGATCGTCAGACAGACTGCCGATTGCAGCCGGTTGCCAGGCTGCGGGACAGAAGTGAATGTCCTGGTTCGGCTGGGTTTCGATCCGCTCGAACGGATTGGAACAAAAGCGCTGGCTCAGCCAGGTGTCGTCAGGCCTATCCATGCAGTTTGCCCGGAAAGGTCTTGATCGCGTTCCCGCGTGCGAATGGCGCATTCGTTGACGTGTCAGACTGCATCCGCCTTCTCAACTTCCTTGAAGGCGACGGCAACCCGGTCCTTGTCGATCCCCTTGAACGCAAGATACCTGTCCGAAAGCTGAAGCTTCTCCACCTTTTGCAACCGCTGCCGGTCGTCTCCGGCATAGTCGTGACGCATCACTGCGCCGGGCTGATACAGAAACTGCTTCGCATCCGTCTCGCCCAGCATCCGGCAACAAAGATCCATGCCTTCGTGCCCCGCCAGAAGCGGATCAAATCCGCCGTATTTTTCGAAGGCTGACGCCTGCCAGGCGGAAAACCCCTCCGTTGTCGGCGGTGCCGGCTTCAGACTGTCACCGAGATTGTAGTGGTTGCCCGTCAATCCGGCACCGGACTTCGGCGCAATGCGCCCGCGCACAGCCTTGGCCCCGCGCTCGATACAGGTGCCGGCAAGCAGATCAAGATCTGCCGCGCCCGTCAATGCATCATCGTCCAGAAACAGAAGGCAGCTCCCCCGCGCGACGTAGGCACCGACGTTTCGCGCCGCCGAACAGCCGATATTCTCCGGCAAGCCGAATACCCGCGCCTTGTCCGCATACGGGCCGGATGCCCCCTCAGCGGCTCCGGGCCCATTGCCGACGAAAATCAATTCGACGTCCGGACGGCGGATGAAATCTTCGATGCCCCGGCCAACCTCGCAGGCCTCAAGGCCGCTCCGATGGGAAACGACAATCACCGAAACCTTCGTGCCATATATGTTTTGAAGGTTTTCCTTCAGGACAAAGCGATGAATATTCGCGTAGATCTCCTGCAGACAGGCGGAAACGGCATGCTGCGCCTTTGCAAATTCGCCGTTCTCGAAATGCCCTGTTGCCTGCGTGTAGGAAGCCAAACTCACGTTCCCGTTCATGCCCGATCATGAAGCCCGTCGAGTGTGTACACATCCGTTCATCGTTGCAGCACGTGGCTGACTTGATCGACGATGTGGCCCACGTGGGGCTCCCTCAGGCCGTCCGAATAAAGCTAAGCGCCTAACATGGCCTCGTCCAGCATCGCGGGGCATCTTTCGTTCCCGTCAGCCATTTCTAACGGGATCGACAAGACTGCATAAACCCATGCCAGCCTCCTTGGAACCTTGCCCTGAGTTTCGCCGCGAAAGTCTGGTCCTGCTGGCGCTCACCGAAGGTGCCGGTGTAGTCGGCAGTAATTTTGAGGTTGTCAGTCACGCCGAAATTCAGCCCCGCATCAACAAGCGCCACATCCCGGTCCAGCGCCGCTCCGGTGATCGTGAATGGCGAACTGCCGGTCCCCTCCAATGCCGCAACAGCGCCAGGCAGACGCCGGCGATAGAGCAATTCCGGGACTGCACATCAGCAGAACAGGATCAGCTTTCTTCGGCCGGCAAATGCGAGTGGGAGAAAAGAAAAATGGTGGGCCCGGAGGGACTCGAACCCCCAACCAATCCGTTATGAGCGGACGGCTCTAACCAATTGAGCTACAGGCCCACGGCAGGGCGAAGCCTTTGCAAGGCCCTGCGTCTGGTTCCCTATACCATGGCCAATCTCCGGGGCAAGTGCTTTGCAACGGCAGGGTGAAAAAGGTTGGGAAACTGGCGCGGTGGAAGCGTTTCTCAAGAGGTCTGGATCGCCTTTATGGAAAAAGCGGTTCCGTTCGCCTGCGCCATCGGGTCTAAATGAGGCAGCCGGGCCGTTGACGAGTCGCCCGGGGAACAGACCTGCCAAACTCGCCCGCCGGAGCCACCATGCGATCACCGCTTCTCACCGCCACGCTGAGTGTCCTGCTTGTGTGCATGATCGGCTGGCTGCTGGTGGTCGGGCGGTCCCTCATCCTGCCGTTCGTGATCGCGCTGATCGTCTGGTACATGATCAACTCGCTGGCACATGTCTTTGCGCATATTCCGCTTGGCCGCTGGCGCCTGCCCCGTTTGGTGTCGTTTTCACTGGCACTGCTGACGATCTTCTTTGCCAGCACCGTGGTGCTCGACATCGTGACCGTCAATCTCACCCAGCTTGCACTGGACGCACCAACCTATCAGCGGCGGCTGGAAGAACTCTTCACCCAGGCATCCACCCAACTGCACCTTAATGATCCGATCGAGTTGAAGGACCTTCTGCCCGATTCCATCGTGCCGCGCATGGTGACCGCGGGGGCGAGCCTTGTGACGACGCTGGCCGGGTCGGCCAGTCTGGTGTTCATCTACGTCCTGTTCCTGGTGCTCGAGCAGTCGACATTCGACCGCAAGTTCGAACGCCTGTTTCCTTCGCCCGAGCGGGCGGAAGCCGCGTTTGCCATGCGGGCCGAGATCAACCGCTCGATCATGCATTATTTCTCGATCAAGACCGCCGTCTCCGTTGCCACGGGCGTTTTGACCAGCCTCGTTCTGATCGCCATCGGCCTGCCTTACGCGGCCTTGTTCGGCTTCATCGCCTTTCTGCTCAACTACATTCCAACCATCGGTTCGCTGATCGGCGTGATCTTTCCCAGCCTCCTGGCGGTGGTCTATTACGACACGCTGGGTCCCTTCATCGCGATTGCGACGGGCCTCGGCCTCATCCAGTTCACCATCGGCAATCTGGTCGAACCGCGCCTGATGGGATCCAACCTCAATCTGTCAGGCCTCGTCATCATGTTGTCGCTGGCCTTCTGGGGGGCGATCTGGGGTGTTGTCGGCATGGTTCTGTGCGTCCCGCTGACGGTGATGATCGTGATCGTCTGCGCCCGTTTCGAAGGTTCCAGGCCGATTGCGATTCTGTTGTCGCAGACCGGCGAGGTCGGCGGCCTGTCGGGCAAGACCGGCACCACGGGCTAGGCCTCCGGGGAAGATTTTCAAACAACCTTCGAGGACATCTGCCGGGTTTTCCCGATGAACGGCAGATGAACACAACCGTCATTACGCCGCCGCAATCACAAGCGAGTGTCCGGCCATCGAACAAACTGTTTCCATCAAGGATAAGTTCATATGAATGCCCCTCTTTTTCCCTCCGTCTCCCTGCTGCGCAAGGCTGTTCTGGCCGCTGGCCTCAGTGCCGCGCTCGTGAGTGCCGCACCGGCTGTCGCGCAGGATTCCCCGGCGCCGGCCGGCACGATCACCATGCAGGGCCGCGGTGCAGTTTCCGTTGCCCCCGACATGGCCGTCATTTCCGCAAGCGTCGTCACCACAGGCAAATCCACTGCCGATGTTCTGGCTGAAAACAGCGCCGCAATCGCCAAGGTCATTGAAGCGGTGAAAGCAAACGGCATCGAAGCCAAGGACATCCAGACCAAGGGGTTCGGCATCTATCCGCGCTACGATCACTCCAAGAATTCCAGCAGCCAGCCGGATATTGCCGGTTATGAGGTTCGCAACGGTGTTGAGGTCAAGATCCGCGATCTGGCCAAGCTTGGCGGGCTGTTGACGCTTGTCGTCGAAAGCGGTGCAAACTCAGTCGATTCCATTCGCTTTGAAGTCAGCAATGCTGACGAGATACTGGATGAAGCCCGCAAGAAGGCCGTCGAGGACGCTCGGCACAAGGCAGGCATCTTTGCAGCCGCTGCCGGTGTCGATCTCGGCACCATTGCCGACATCACGGAAACCGGCACCGAAATGCCGCGCCCCTACATGATGCGCGCCGAGGGCATGATGATGGCCAAGTCCGCCGATGTGCCGATCGAGGCGGGCGAGGAAACCATCAGCGCGAATGTCACCATCCGCTGGACGCTGAAGTAACCACGCGCCGGAAACAAAAAAACCGGGGCCTGGTTTCCAGGCCCCGGTTTTCTTTTGTCCAAATCTTCGTTCACCGGTCAGCGGGCTGCCGGGTTCCCTCAAAGGTTCCGGTGCCAAACCTGCATCGGCTTGTCGGTTTCTTTGTTCTCGCCGACATCGCGCCAGGGAAACGTTACGACGACACCCTCCAGCTTTTCGTAACCGCGCTTGCGCCAGAACGGATCGAGCGGGGCGTAGTCCGCCGGCTTCAGCGGGTGCGTGTCCGGGCGGATCACCGCACAGAAGGCTGCTTCACCGAAACCGAGCCGCCTGGCGTGCGCTTCGCGCTCGTCAAAAAAGCGATGGCCGATGCCCTGGCCACGGTAGGCAGGATCCAGAACGGATTCGGCCATGTAGAAAACGTTCTCCGGATCCAGTCCCTGCTTGAGGAAAGGGGTCTTGAAAGCCTCCAGTTCGGCACCGAGCGGCTCACCTGTCGCCGCGCCAACCAGCCGGCTGCCGTCATATGCACCGACAATCACCGCGCCCTCCGTCCGGGCATAGCGTTGCAGGTATCCGGCTTCGTACTCCAGAGACCCCTCATAGAGATATGGCCAGCTGCGGAAGACGGATATCCTCAGGCGCGCAAGATCGTTCAGCGCAGCTGTCAACTCCTCGCCCGTCAGCGTTCTGATCTCAGCTGGCATGATGCCTCCCGTCCTTCAAAAACCGCCTGACCGCTGGGCACAGGTCCGTTTGTTTCAATTGTCGCAAAACCGCCTGGACCTGTTACCAAATAGTACAAATCCCCGATACCTCTGCCTGCCCTGGCGTGGCACTAATATTTGGCATTTCTTTTCTTTGCGAGGAGCCAAAGCGCGCCATGTCCACGACACAGCCAGCGTCCTACAGTCCGATCCATATCATTCTGCACTGGGTGATCGCCGCCCTGATCCTGTTTCAGCTGATCTTCGGCGAAAGCATGGGCGATCTCAAACATGTGCTGCGCGACGGCGGCGTGCCGGATGCGGCAACCGCCTTTCTGGCCAACGCCCACATCTGGGTTGGCATTGCCGTTCTGGCCTTGACTGTCATTCGTCTTCTGGTGCGGGCAAAATTCGGCGTCCCTGCCCCGCTCCCCACTTCAAGAGCCCAGGAACTGGCCGCCAGGGGTGTCCACGGCCTGCTCTATCTGCTCATGTTGCTGGCACCGATCACCGGACTTCTTGCCTGGTACGGCGGCATCCACACTGCGGAAGAAATCCACGAATTGAGCAAGCCGTTCTTCATCGTGCTGATCGCACTGCATGTGCTGGGAGCGCTCTACCATCATATTGCCCTGAAGGATGGCATCATGATGCGGATGGTCTCTTCCCGGCACTAGCCGAAACAGAAAAGGCTCCGGCAATCTCGCAAGCCGGAGCCTTCTTTTTTACGCCAGATGACTTAATCGCGTGCTTCCAGCCACACGCGCGCAGCATCCATGTCGTTGCCGGTAAAGCCTTCCGCCAGTTTCTGCCCCACGACGGCACCAAACTTGTAGCCATGTCCGGAACAGGCCGAGACGACAGTGGTCTTGCCTTCGCTTATTGCGAAGAAATGCTCGTCTGAGGTGAAGGTGTAGGCACAGGTGACGACGTCATCGACGCGGTATTCCTTGATCCGGCCGAACGGCGGAGAGAAATAGTCGCGCAGGGTCTCGCCTTCGCCTGCAACCGGTATCCGATCCTGGTTCGGCGGAGCCTTGTACTTGTGAATACCCGCCCCGAACTTGAGGCCGGTTCCGGCGACCGGAGGCAGGATGTAACCGTCGATCGGCCCGCCCGGATCGAGAATCGCCGGCGATCGTTCCCAGGCCTCGCGCAGATCTTCAGGCGGCGTCAGGTAGACAACCGCGGTCCGGTAAGTCGTCAGGCTGATGTCCAGCTTCGGGAAGAGCCCCAGCGTCCAGGCACCGGCCGTCACGATCACATGCTCTCCGGAGACCGTGCTGCCATCGGCAAGGGTCACCGTGCCCGCGGATGTGTCGACGGCAGTCACCTGTGCGTTTTCGCGCACATCAGCTCCTTTGGCGATCAGCCAGTCGCGCACTCCGGCAGCAATTTTCTGGCACAGCAGAACGCCGCCCTCGTCGCTGACAGCGCCGTAACGGATCGTCGCCGGATCAACGAAGGGAAACCGTTTCGCCGTTTCTTCCGGTGTCAGGTCCTCGAACGGATAGCCGCCCTCGACCAGACCGTCCCGATAGACCTCGCCGCCATCGCCCGGTTCCTGCGACAACAGCATGAATCCCGTCTCGGCGAGGTGCTTCTCACCCAGGTCGTTCCACATCTCGTCCCATGCCGCGTAGGCATCGCCGATGCGGCGCTGATAGCCGCCCTGGCCGCCATAGGCCCGGCGGATGATACGGTGCTGGTCACCGGATGCCGAAAGCGGGTTGGGGATTGGCCCCTGCTCCAGAAGCGTGACGGGCACACCTCGTTTTGTCAGGGCCCAAGCGGTGGAAAGTCCGGAAATACCGGCTCCAACAATCACAACTGTCATGAATTCTGTCCTGCGGAATGGAGGGCCAGATTATCTGCCTGTCCGGCGAGCGCAAGAGACGTTCTGACGCAAACCGCGCATGACGGTTATGTATTTTCGGTTGCCGTAAAGAGAGAAGCCGCTACGCTCCGTTCCGATAGGCTCAGGCCGATCGTGATCAGGGTGCGGGAGGACAAGCCGTGCTGGAAAATAACATGTCGGAAGAACAGCCTCTGGCTAGCCGCCGCCTCGCTGAGTTCCCGGATTGGGGCTATCTTTTGCGGGAATTTTACGAGGCCTACCGGTTCCTCTCGTCCGGTGGCAGCGACAAGATCCGGGCACATCAGCGCGCGGTGCGCGAGGCAATTGGGCGGGTGCTGAAATCCGATCCGGAAATGCGCTTCGATGCCCCGGCCCACAAACCCGTGACGGCACATCTCCGGCGTGCCCTTGACGAAGGCAAGCAGGAGCGGACCGCTCCATTGGTGCGCGCCATCGAAAGTGTCCGCGACCATCTCATCTGGCAGTATGGCTACGAGAAAGTGCCGCGCGGCCTCGACAAGACGTATGCCTACGCGGAAATCTGCGGACCGAACGGACCGGTTCTGACGACGGACGTCATTCTGGGCCTGGTCCTGTTCGCACCGGGCTGTACATATCCGGCCCACGCTCACAGCGGCATATCGGAAAGCTATATCTGCGTTTCAGGAGCGGTTTCGGAAAATCACCAGGGGGTCTATGCCCCCGGGTCGATGATCTTCAACCCGCCGGAGCATATGCACCGGATCACCGTGTCCAAACTGGAGCCGGCACTTCTGGCCTGGGCCTGGATCGGCCCGCCGGAACGCCTCGCCAACCAGAAGATGGTCTTCAGCCGCAAGAAGGGGTGAGAGACCTCCCCCCTGGCGACGTCAGACGATATCCCGTCGGATCGTGATCTCCGCCTTTTCCAGCCCGTCCGGCGAAAGCCAGACGGGCTCTGCAATCAGTTTTTCGCAGAAGATCCCCAGTTCGGGAAATGTCAGCCCCATCGAATGGGCCAGCGCAACCCGGTCACCCGGCTTCGGGTTGAGCCCGCAGCAGATCTCCCGTGTGCCCATCTTCAGGTGATGGGCAATGTCCCACTCCAGCACCACACCCTGATGCCGTGTCACCACCCAGCAGTGCATGTCGTCGCAGCTGCCGTTCTTTTCTTGCGGGAAAAAGTATCCGGTCACGTAACCGGCTTCGAAGCCGGCGGCACGCAGGCTGGCGATCAGGTAGGTGTTGATGTCGACGCAGGACCCTTCGGTCAGCCCGCACGACAGATAGGGCACTTCTTCACACCCCTCGTTGAAACGAACCTGAGGATGGGCATAGCGGAACTTTTCGGCCGCCGCGTTGACGAGCGCCTGAATGGCGGCGTGACCGTCGGGCTGACTGTCGGCAATGTTGATCGCATCATAGACGAGATCTTGAGCTGCCCGGGTAAAACGGTTGCACAGTGGCGCAAACACTGCTTCAGGATAGCCCGGCCCTTCGTCGCGGAATTCGTAATTCACCACAACGTCTGCCCCGGGTTCCACCGTCACCACGGCCACCATCTGGCCGGTAGTGATTTCTCCGGCCAGGCCCAGCTTTCCGCCCCTGATCTCGAAACCGACCGGCATCTGGTGTGGCGTCGGCAAGCCGACCGGCACCAGCAGCTTGTGGCGAACCTCATCGGCTCTGACCGTGACAGAAACGTTCGTACGCATTGTCACTCCCTCAAAAGATCAGCTGGAAAACAAGACCGGACAGCACCGCACCCGCAAATCCCAGACCGATGTAAGCGGCAAAGACCTGCGGCCTGACCAGTGACCAAACGGCAGCCATTGCCGGGATCGAGCTGACAGCGCCCGCAATCATGAACGCCATCGCGGCACCGGCGCTCATGCCCTGGTCCATCAGACCAGCCAGAAGTGGCGGCGCCACGTAGCTGTTGAGATAGGCAGGCATGCCGATCAATGCGGACAGAAGAATTGCCCCCAGCCCGTCGCCGCCAACAGCCCGAGCAATCAGGTCTGCGGGGACATAGGTGACGAGAGCTGCTTCCAGCACATACGCCAGTGCCAGCCACTTGATCAGAAACAGTGCATTGGCTTTCAGTTCGATCCGGAACTTGTCGGTGCGCTCAGTCTCTTTCCAGATTTGCCAGACCGGCCGCCCTGTCTTCGCAGAAGCGCCACAGCCGCAGCCACCGGTCGCCGCCCCGATTTTCACCGGATTGGCCAGAAAGCCGCTACGCAGCGCAAGCGCGACGGAAAAACCGCCAAAAAGACCCAGCGCCACCGCAAAGACCGCCTTGCCGACGGCAAAGGGCCATCCCAGTGCACCGGCAGTGATCAGCAATGTCGGCGGATCAATCAAGGGAGAGGACAGCCAGAACGCCATGATGGCTGACAACGGCGCACCAACCGCCAGAAGACCGGCAATAAACGGGATGACTTCACAGGAACAGAACGGTGCAAGACCACCAAACAGGGCTGCGAGAAAGATTGCCTGTGTCTCGCGTCCCTCGAACGCACGTCCGACAAACGCCTCTGCGCCGGCCGCCTTGAGCCAGGCGATCAAAACGACGGCAAAAGCAATATACGGCAATGTGCCCGCGAAGGCGGAGAGCGCGAAGGTTACGAAAGCGACGAAGTGCGGCTGGTCCAGCAACAGCACCAGCAACGGACCGCCGACGACAATCGTCCAGGTCGACAGAAGGTATTTCGAAATGGCGAGAGACTTCAGGGACCATTTCGAAGCCGGCGTGCTGCAGCAGGCGGTCTTCGGAGCGCAACAACTTGCGCCGCCGCCACTCGGCTGAAGGTTGTTCATCGCATCAGACATCGGCGGGCTCCTTTTGCGGGGATGGGCACTCACAACCCTTTTCGTCCACGCAGCACTCTTTCAGGATGTAACCGGCAAGGTTTTCCAGATGGCCATAGGCTGCCCGGTTGATGACCGAGCGGCCGTCCTTTTCCTGGGACACCAGGCCTGCCGAGGCGAGAAACTTCAGATGATGCGCAAGCGTTGACGCAGGCATGCCCGTGCGGGTCTGAATATCGCCGACCGTCAAACCACCCTGCCCGGCTTTCACCAGGGTCAACACCACCTGCAACCGGGCTTCCGAGCCCAGTGCCGCGAACCCTTGCGCTGCAATTTCCAGATCCATCTGCGCCTCATCTAATATAACTATATTTCTAGTTATATAGTTTCTTTAGCGCTGTCAATTGCCGCCACAGGCTGAGCAGCCTCCGGATCAGGGGAGGAAACGAGAAGGTGGGTACAGAAGAAGAGCCTTGCTGGCGCTCGAACATCAGGCAGCGACGAAACGCATTACCGTTTCGCAGACATCGCCCTTGAGGGAAACCTGACCGGATGCCGACTGCAATTCCGGACCGAACAGCATGGAGAAGGTCGTTGCATTGGAGACGTTGAAAAAGCTCATGGCCGAGATCAGCCAATGGATCCTCAAAGGCGTCAGGCCATCGCGGAAGACGCCTTCGGCCACCCCTTTTGCATAAATGCCGGCAATTTGGGAAATCGCCGCTTCGTTCAGGCTTTTGATCTCGTCCGACTGCTCGAGATAGCGGCCATGATGAATGTTTTCGATCATGACCAGACGGATGAACGCAGGGCTTTCGCGATGATGATCGAAAGTGAAGGCTACAAGCCTCGACAGTGCATCCCTTGGCGGCAAATGGTTCAGCTCCAGCTGTTCTTCGCCTTTGCGCACCTTCTTGTAGGCCGCTTCCAGAGCCTTGAGGTAGAGGCTCTCCTTGTCGCCGAAATAATAATAGATCATGCGCTTGGATGAGCGCGTCTTGGCCGCGATTTCATCCATGCGCGCACCGGAAAGACCGTTCGCGGAGAACTCCTCCAAGGCGACGGCCAGGATATTCGCACGCACTCCCTCCGGGTCCTGCTTCCAGCGACCCCGTGAAGAATTTTTTTCCGGCAGCTCAGACTCATTGATCGACATGCCTTTTTCTAAACCAGCCCGGATCGGGTTACCAGCCCAAATTAACCGGACAGTACATTTCTCTTGACTGAATTAACTGGTTAGTACATTTTGAAACTCAGGAGATGCGGTCTCCAGCCATACAGACCCCGAAAACGGGGCTGCCAAATGAGGTTTCTGAGAGGAACCTGGGTGGAAGCAGCAAGCAACATCGTACTGGCCGGCCTGATCGGAATTGGTATTGCCCGTTCCAGGACGCCGGAAATGCACATGGCCGAAGCAGCAGCACAGAGTCTGCGCGGCGTCTATCGCATTATCGATGTCGATACGCTTCCCGAGAACGAACAGAACCTGAAAGCTATTGTGCACGCGGCCGAAGTGACTGGTTTCAACGGTCTCAACGTGACCTACCCGTTCAAGATGGAAGTGATCCCGCTGCTGGACCAGCTATCGCCCAACGCGGCGGCTGTCGGCTCGGTCAACACCATCGTGTTCCGGGATGGAAAGCGCATTGGCCACAACACCGACCTGTGGGGATTTGCCGAGAGTTTTCGCCAGAACATGATCGGCGTGTCCCTGAAGACGGTGCTTCTCATCGGCGCTGGTGGAGCCGGCGTTGCAGTTGCCCACGCGCTGGCGGATTGCGGTGTCCAGCACCTGAAGATCTTCGACGTCGACACCGTGCGCGTGGAGCAACTTGCCCGGCAGGTCCGCTCAAATCGTCAGGGACTGACCGTGGAACCGGTCACGACCGTTGATGCTGCAAGCTGCGCCAACCTGTCCGGCATCGTCAACGCAAGCCCGGTCGGCATGGCCAAGACACCAGGAACACCGTTCCCGCTCGCGCTGCTCAAGCCCGACATGTGGGTTGCGGACATCGTCTATTTCCCGCTCGAAACGGAACTCCTGGCTGGCGCGAGAAGGCTCGGCTGCCGGGTGCTCCCCGGGTCAGGCATGGCGGTGTTCCAGGCTGTACGGGCCTTTGAACTCTTTACCGGTCGGCGTGCCGATCCGGTCCGAATGAAGGCGACGTTCGACGCCTTCGACGAAATGCCGCGGGAGACCGCGGACGCTTAACCCCTTCCGGTTTCGCATCATCACGAAAGCGGAAATGGTCATTTTGAAAATGTTACGCAAACGGGAGGAAGTCATGCGTTTCAAATTCTCATCCCTGGCAGCTACTGCCCTTCTCACAGTCGGCCTCGCCGCCGCGGCCCAGGCTCAGACTATCCGTCTGGCCCATGTCGACCCGGACGAATGGACCGCCTCCAAGAAAGGTGCTGCCGCTCATATCTTCAAGAACATCGTTGAAGGCGAAACCGATCTGACGGTGGAACTGTTCCCGGCCGGTGCGCTGGGCAACGAAGACGAGCTGGTCGCCCAGGCCCAGGACAACCTGACCCAGGTCGTCCTGGTGTCCGGCGCCATGTCCAAGGCTTGCCCGGCCGCGTCCGTTCTGGACATTCCCTACACCTTCTCTTCGGCAACCATTGCCTGGGACGTGCTGGATGGTGACTTCGGTGATGCACTTGCCGAACACTGCCTTGCACAGACCGGCCTGCGCACGCTGGCTTATGGCGAAACCGGCTTCCGGAACTTCACCAACGGCACTCGCGAAATCCGGACGCCTGCGGACATGGAAGGCCTGAAGTTCCGTGTGCAGCCGATCCCGCTTTACGTGGAAATGGTGAAAGGCCTCGGCGGCGAGCCGACCCCGATCGCCTGGACCGAACTGCCAAACGCGCTTTCCACCGGTGTCGTTGACGGCCAGGAAAACCCGGTCGGCGTGATCTACAACAACGGCCTGCACAAGCTGCAGAAATACATGACCCTCGACGGCCACGTCTACGCCGCCGACTTCATCCTGATCTCCGACGAGTTCTACCAGTCGCTCACTCCGGCCCAGCAGGCCGTGGTTGCCCGTGCGGCGCGCATTGCCGGCAACATGGGCCGTTCCATCCAGCAGTGGAGCACGGCTGAAGGCGTCAACAAGGTTCAGGCAGAAGGCATGCAGGTCTATTCTCCGACCGCTGACGAAATCGCAGCCTTTGCCGAAAAGGCACAGCCGGCGGTTGTTGAATATCTGCGCGGCGAACTCGGTGAAGATGCGGTCTGGATCGACCGCCTGCAGGAATCCGTTGCTGCTGCGAGCCAGTAATCCGGTCAAGGCCCCGGGCGGTTTGCCGCCCGGGGTTCTGGAATGTTGGAAAAGATCAGCTTTTGGCTGTTCAATCAAAGTCAGTTGAATAGCCAAAAGCTGAACAAGCAGGACCTGGAACATGAAAACGGTCAATGAATTTGCCCGGCGCCTCTTTGCGCTCGGAGCCGGCCTGTCGATGGCCCTCGTCTTCGCCATCATCTTCGTCAATTCGCTCCGCCGCTACACGGTCGGTCAGTCGGTATCCTGGGGCGAGGAACTGCCGATCTATCTGACCATCTACGGTGTCATGTTCGGTCTCGCGCTTGCCTATCTGCAGGACAGGCATATCCGCTTCACGGTGCTGACCGATTTTCTCTCCGTCTCCGTTCGTGAAAAACTCTTCGCGGCCGTCGACCTGGTCAGTTTTGCAACCGGAGTTGCCCTCGCCTTCTCCGGACATGCCTTCGCCGTTCGCCGAGGCAACCTTGACGCTTCGGGCCTGAAATCAGCCGGCAACTGGCTTGCGGAAACCACAGGCATCGACGCGCTGGTCTGGGTCGCCAAGGTCGGCACCTGGCAGTATGCGATCGCCATCGGCGGCGCATTGCTGGCCGTGGCGGCCGCTCTCAAGTTCTTTGAACGCATCTCGGCCATCAAGGCGGTGCAGGCATGATCTACGCAATCCTTCTCATCGGGCTCGCCACCGGCGTTCCAATCGCTCTTGCCATCATTGCAGCCTTGCTGGTGTTCATGGGCTATGGCGAAGCACCCTATTCCCTGCGCGTGGTCGCAACGGAAATGTTCAAAGGCATGAACTCCTTCCCCCTGCTTGCCATTCCGCTGTTCGTGCTGGCAGGCGAAGTCATGAACGAAAGCGGCATCACCGGCCGCATCATTGCCTTTGCCAATGTTCTGGTCGGCCGGCTGCGCGCCGGACTGGCGCTCGTCAACATCTGGGCATCAGTGATCTTCGCCGGTCTTTCCGGGTCCGCGGTTGCCGACACATCCGCCATCGGCCGGGTTTTCATTCCGGAAATGGAAAAACACGGCTACTCCCGCCCCTTCGCGGCAGCATTGACGGCGGCCTCCTCCGTGATCGGGCCCATCATCCCGCCATCCATCCCGGTGATCATCTACGCGCTGATCGTCTCCGGCGTTTCGGTGCCGGCTCTGTTCCTTGCCGGCATCATTCCCGGCATTCTGCTGGCGATTTTCCTCTCCGTCTTCGTAATGCTGACCGTGAAGGTCGATCACGGCGATCAGGCAATAGGGCTGACCGCGGAACCGGCCAGCAAGGCCATTCTCGGCGGGATACTGCCATTGCTGATGCCGGTGTTCGTGGTCGGCTCCATCCTGCTCGGCGTCGTCACACCGACAGAGGCGGCAAGTTTCGCTGTCGCCTATGCGCTTTTCCTCGGCATCTTCGTCTATCGAAACATCAAGCTGTCTTCCCTGCCACGACTTTTCTCCGAAGCCATGCGCGACAGCGCGGTCATCCTGATCATCATTGCTGCGGTCTCTGCCGCCAACTGGCTGCTGACCTACAACCGCGTTCCGAACATGCTGACCGACTGGGTGCTGTTGAATGTGGACAGCAAAACCACGTTCCTGATTGCCACCATTCTCCTGTTCCTGTTCGTCGGACTGTTTCTGGAAGGCATCGCCGCCATGCTGGTGCTGGTGCCCATCTTGCATCCGATTGCGGTCGGCATGGGCGTGGACCCGGTCCACTTCGGCATCCTTGTCATCTTCAACCTGATGATCGGCCTGATCACCCCGCCACTCGGCCTTTGTCTGTTCGTCGCCGAAGGCATCGCCCAGGTCGGCATGGCCCGGCTGACCATGGCCATCCTGCCATTCTTCTTCGTTGAAGTGCTGGTGCTGCTCCTCCTCACATTTGTACCGGAAACGGTCATCTGGCTGCCCCGCATAATGGGCTACTGAACCCACGGAAGGTCCCCATGAAAACCGCCATCGCCACAGTCTCCATCGCAGGTGACCTAGCCGAAAAGCTCAGCGCAATCGCGGCTGCCGGCTTCGATGGCGTCGAAATCTTCGAAAACGACTTCCTGGCGTTTGACCGCAGTCCGAAGGACGTCGGCCAGATGGTCCGCGACCATGGCCTGGAGATATCGCTGTTTCAGCCCTTCCGCGACTTTGAGGGCATGCCCGAGCCACAACGCAGCCGGACCTTCGCCCGCGCCGAACGCAAGTTCGACCTCATGCAGGAAATGGGCGCGGATCTTGTGCTGATCTGCTCCAACGTATCTCCCATCGCGCTTGGTGGCATAGATCGTGCCGCCGATGATCTTGCAGAGCTGGGAGAACTTGCCGCCAGGAGCGGTATCCGCATCGGCTATGAGGCCCTCGCCTGGGGCCGTTTCGTCAACGATCACCGCGATGCCTGGGAAATCGTGCGCAGAGCCGACCACCCCAACGTGGGCCTGATCCTGGATTCCTTCCACACCCTGTCGCGCAAGATAGACCCAGATTCGATCCGGTCCATTCCCGGCGACAAGATCTTCTTCGTCCAGCTGGCCGACGCGCCGAACTTCAACATGGACCTGCTCTACTGGAGCCGCCATTTCCGCAACATGCCCGGCGAAGGCGATCTGGACGTGACCGGCTTCATGCGGGCCGTCGCGGCAACAGGTTATGACGGCGTGCTGTCGCTGGAGATCTTCAACGACCAGTTTCGTGGCGGTTCGCCGAAATCCATTGCGGTCGATGGCTACCGCTCCCTGCTCTACCTGATGGACCAGGTCCGGCGAACCGAACCCGGCATCCGGATCCCCGTTCCCGAAATGCCCGACAGGGTACCGGTTGCAGGTATCGAGTTCGTTGAATTTGCCGCCGACCGGAAGGAAGCAACCGACCTGTCGGCCATGCTGACAACGCTCGGCTTCCACAAGGCCGGCAAGCACGTCTCCAAGGAGGTCGAACTCTGGCGGCAAGGCGGCATCAACATCGTCATCAACACCGACCCGCGCGGCTTCGCCCATGCGTCCTACATCTCGCATGGCACCAATGTCTGTGACATCGGCCTTAAGGTTGCAGACGCTTCGGCAACTGTTGCCCGTGCCGAGACCCTGGGGGCCAAAACCTTCGAACAGCCGGTCGGGCCGGGCGAATTGAAGATCCCTGCGATCCGCGCTCTCGGTGGCAGCGTCATTCATTTCGTCGACGACAGCAAGGATCTGTCACGGGTGTGGGAAATCGAGTTCGAACCGGTTGGTCACGGTGGGGCAACAGGTGATGCCGGCCTTATCCGCATCGACCACCTCGCCGAGACGATGAACTATGACGAGATGCTTACCTGGCTTCTGTTTTACCGGTCGATCTTCGATACGGAGAAGACTGCCATGGTGGATGTCATCGACCCGGCAGGCCTCGTCCGCAGCCAGGCCATCGAAAACGATGACGGCAGCCTGCGGATCACGCTCAACGGGGCGGAGAACCGAAGGACCCTAGCCGGGCATTTCATCTCGGAAGGTTTCGGATCGGGTGTGCAGCATATCGCGTTCGAAACCGCCGACATCTTCAAGACGGTGAAGGCACTGCAAGCCAACGGCTTCACGCCGCTGGTGATATCTCCCAACTACTACGACGATCTGGATGCCCGTTTCGGGCTGGAAGAAGACTTCCTCAACGACCTGAAAAGCTCGGGCATTCTCTATGACCGGGACGAGAACGGCGAATATTTCCAGCTGTACAGCCCGACCTACGGCGAAGGATTCTTCTTCGAGATTGTCGAACGCCGCGGCGGCTACAAGGGCTATGGCGCCGCCAATGCCCAGTTCCGCATCGCCGCCCAGAAACGCCATTTCCGCGCGAAAGGCATGCCGGCAAGGTAGACTTGCCCGCAAAGAACGCGGGGCTGATGCAGCGACAGGAGTGACAGTCAGTCAAGACCTATCCTACACCACGCCCTCATCCTGAGGAGCCGCCACGCGGCGTCTCGAAGGATGGGCGACACACTCTGAGCAAGCAGCCCATCCTTCGAGACAGCGCTTCGCGCTTCCTCAGGATGAGGATGTGAGTGTAGCGTGGGTCTGGGTAACGAACGCGCCAAACAACGCATCGGCCCATTCGACCCACGACGGCTTCACTGCGGCTCGCGAGCCCCCTACCGCCCGGTTTTCCGTCGCCAGGCTTCGTACTTCTGCACGTTCTCTTCCTTCGTCGGCGGATAGAGACCGATGATCGGCGTTCCGGCCTTCACTTCTTCCAGCACGAAATCCTCAAAGCTCTCCATGCCGGTGCATTCGTCCGCAAGCTCGTCGGCCAGATGTGCAGGGATCACCATGACGCCATCCTTGTCGCCAACCAGAACGTCCCCGGGGAAGACCGGAGCATCGCCGCAGGATATCGGCACGTTGATGTCCAGCGCCTCATGCAGGGTCAGGTTGGTCGGAGCTGACGGCTTGGCGTAATAGGCAGGCATGTCGAGTGCGCCGATACCTTCCGCGTCCCGGAAACCACCGTCGGAGACAACACCGGCAGCGCCGCGTAGCGCCAGCCGGGTGATCAGGATGGAACCGGCCGTTGCCGCGCGCGCATCCTTGCGCGCATCCATCACCAGAACGTGGCCTGGCGGGCAGGTTTCCATCGCAACCCGCTGCGGATGGTCCGGATTGCGAAAAACCGTGATCGGATTGCGGTCTTCCCGAGCCGGGATGTAGCGCAGCGTGAAAGCCTGACCGACCATGTTTTCGTCTTTCGGAGCTACCGGCACCACACCCTGAATGAACTGGTTGCGCAGGCCGCGCTTGTAGAGCGCCGTCGCGACGGAAGCCGTCGAGACCTTTTTCAGTTTCGCGCGAGTGTCGTCGGAAAGTGTGTAGTCGCTCATGATGTCCTCAGTAGATATCGGGTTCGCCGGCGGTGCGGCCGAAGTCGGATTGCAGGAAGTCGAAGTCGCAGCCCTTGTCGGCCTGGGTGACGTGTCGCTGGAAGAGATAACCGTAGCCGCGCTCAAACCGTGGCACGGGGGCCTGCCAGGCGGCCCTGCGGGCCTCCAGTTCCGCCTCCTCCACCAGCATGTCGAGGCGGCGGTTGGCGAGATCCAGCCGAACGATGTCACCGGTCTTCAGCAGCGCCAGCGGTCCGCCGACATAGCTTTCCGGCGCGACATGCAACACGCAGGCACCATAGGAGGTGCCGGACATGCGCGCATCGGAGATCCGCAGCATGTCGCGATGGCCCTGCTTGATCAGCGCCTTGGGGATCGGCAGCATGCCCCATTCGGGAAAACCGGGCCCGCCCTGAGGCCCGGCATTGCGGAGCACCAGGACGTAGTCCGGCGTGACCTCCAGGGTCTCGTCATCGATGGCCGCCTTCATTTCCGGATAGCTGTCGAAGACAAGGGCCGGCCCTTCGTGGAAATGGAACTTCGGATCGCAGGCCGCCGGCTTGATCACGGCACCGTCAGGGCAGAGGTTCCCGCGCAGAACGGCGAGCGAACCTTCCTCGTACACCGGGTTGGAGAGAGGTCGGATGACATCGTCGTTATAGACGACCGCCCCTTCCAGGTTCTCGCCGAGCGTCTTGCCAGTGATGGTCAGGGCGGAAAGATCCAGCCGGTCCTCGATCTGCTTCATCAGCGCGCGCAGGCCGCCCGCATAGAAGAAATCCTCCATCAGGTAGTCCCTGCCGGAAGGTCGCACATTGGCGATCAGCGGTGTCACCCGGCCAAGGGCGTCCAGATCGTCGAGCGACAGCTCCACACCGGCCCGGCGCGCCATCGCGATAAGGTGGACGACCGCATTGGTGGAACAGCCGGTGGCCATCGCAACGACAGCGGCGTTCCGGCAGGCGGCATCCGTGATGATCCGGTCCGGTGTCAGGTCTTCCCAGACCATCTCAACGATGCGCCGGCCGCAATCGGCTCCCATGCGTTGATGGCCCGCATCAACCGCCGGAATGGAAGATGCGCCCGGAAGGGTCAGCCCCATTGCATCGGCAATGGCCGTCATGGTCGAAGCCGTCCCCATGGTCATGCAGGTGCCGGCCGAGCGGGCGATACCACCCTGGATCCCGAGCCATTCATCGTCGGAAATGTTGCCGGCCCGGCGCTCGTCCCAGTATTTCCAGGCATCGGACCCCGACCCCAGGATCTTGCCGGCGTAGTTGCCGCGCAACATCGGGCCTGCCGGCAGATAGACCATCGGAACACCTGCCGAGATCGCCCCCATGACAAGACCGGGTGTGGTCTTGTCACAGCCTCCCATCAGCACCACGCCGTCCAGCGGGTGAGAACGGATCATCTCCTCCGTTTCCATGGCCAGCATGTTGCGGTAGAGCATCGAGGTTGGCTTGGTGAAGCTTTCGTCGACCGAGAGCGACGGCATCTCGACGGGAAAGCCTCCCGCCTGGAAGACGCCGCGCTTCACGTCCTGCACCCGCTCCTTGAAGTGGGAATGACAGGTGTTCAGCTCCGACCATGTGTTGAGCACGCCAATGACCGGCTTGTCCCGGAAGTCCTCTTCCGAGTAGCCGAGCTGCATCATCCGCGAGCGATGACCGAAGCTGCGCAGATCGTCAGGAGCGAACCAGCGCGCGGAACGTAAGTCTTTTGGGGCTTTGTGCGTCATGATTTTATCCGGTGAAGGCAAAGGTCAGCCAGATGACGATGAGGGTGAAGACGAGACCGGCAACCTCCGGCCAGTTGCCGAACCGGTCGTCGCGGCGTTCTTCGTCCGCGAATTCTCCCGGTGCGATATCCTCATCCTGGCGGGTGAGATCCTTGTCGGTGATTTTCATCTCAACCTCCTCAGTCCAGCAGGTTTGGCAGCCAGAGGGCCAGATCGGGGAAGAACAGCACCAGGAACAGGCCGACAGCTTGCAGGGCGATGAACGGCAGCACGGCGGCGAAGATTTCCTGCAGCTGGATATCTTTTGGCGCCACGGATTTCAGGAAGAAACAGGCTGGCCCGAAAGGTGGCGACAGGTAGTAGATCTGTATGTTCATGGCAAAGAGCACCCCGAACCAGACCGGATCAAAGCCGAGATCCACCACCACCGGTGCAAAGATCGGTACGGTGATGAAGATGATCGCGATCCATTCCAAGAACGTGCCGAGCACCATGACGATCAGCATCATGACGACGATGACCAGGATCGGTGCGATATCAAGGGATGTCAGCAGGCCGCGCAGGAATTCGCCGCCGCCGATCCGGTTGTAGATGCCGATCAGCGAGACGGCCCCCAGCACCAGCCAGATGATGGACCCAACCGTCAGCACCGTCTGGCGCATGGCGTCACGTGCCATCTTCCACGAAAGCTCATTGCGGACGGCAGCAACCACGAGAGCACCCACGGCTCCGACTGCCGCGGCCTCCGTGACGGTGGCTATACCGGAATAAATGACCCCGAGCACGGCACCGATCAGAAGCCCTGGCAGAACAACTCCTTTCAGGAACTTGACGCGCTGGAACAGCGGCAAACCGGTTTCGGGAATGTCGTAGATCGGTGCCAGTGCCGGATTGAAGCGAACCCGGATCAGAATGTAGATGATGAACAGGCTGGCGAGGATCAGCCCCGGCACGGCGGAGGCGGCGAAGAGCTTGGTGATCGAAACCTGGGCCGCAAGACCGTAGACGATCAGAACGACCGAGGGCGGGATCAGCGTTGCCAAGGCGCCGGCAGCGCAGATGATGCCGATGGACAGCTTGCGGTCATACCCGAGCCGCAGCATCTGCGGCAGCGCGATCAGGCCGAGCATGACGATCTCGCCGCCCATGATGCCGGACATTGCCGCCAGCACCACCGCGACGACACAGGTCTGTACCGCGACCGAACCGCGGAAGCGCCCACCCAGGATCGCCATGCTGTCGAACAGTGACTGTGCGATCCCCGATCGCTCGAGGACGTTGGCCATGAAGACAAAGAAGGGAACGGCGATCAGCTCGTACTTGTGCAGGACCTCGCCGACATTGGCAGCAACGATGAAGAAACCGGCACGTTCGCCGAAATAGAGGATCGCCGTTGCCAGGGACACCGTCAGTGTGGTGATGCCGAGCGGAACGCCCAGCGCCATCAGCGCCAGCAGCGCGACGACGATCAGAAGGGTAATGAGTTCAATGCCCACCGGCGATCTCCCCTTCGGTGCGTTGGCACCAGCGAATGATGTTGGCGGCAAGCTGGAGGATGTAGAGAACGCAACCAGCAACAAGCAGGATCTTGAGATAGGTCGGCTGGATCGAGTTCAGCGCGGTTCCCGAGTGCTCGGTGCGCTTCAGAACTTTCAGCATCGGATCCCACAGGGCCATGGTCAGGACAATTACCGCACCAGCCGCAATCACCATCTGCAACACGCGCATTACGCGCCAGACCCGCGGACTGACCAGCGTTTCGATCATGGTGATGGAAATATGGCGGTGCCGCTGGGTGACATAACCAACGGCAAGCACCCAGGCAGAAGCACAGAGCGTCATGGCAAGTTCCGTCGACCAGACAGTCGGGCTGTCGAACCCGTACCGCATCACCACCTCGAGCGCGGAAACCGCGATACAGGCGAAAAACAGCACGGAACAACCATGACCGATGAACACACTGACAC
The DNA here is from genome assembly GCF_017743835.1 of Labrenzia sp. R5_0. Taxonomy (NCBI): domain Bacteria; kingdom Pseudomonadati; phylum Pseudomonadota; class Alphaproteobacteria; order Hyphomicrobiales; family Stappiaceae; genus Labrenzia; species Labrenzia sp. R5_0. Next base: position 802,829 of record NZ_JAGHRK010000002.1, read on the forward strand.
TGTCCATGACATCGGCATAACGCGCGAATAGGCGTTTCATCATCTCTCCCTGAATGCAGACCTGAAGCGGACAGGCAAATCCGGCCGGGCACAAGGCCAGGTCATCGAGACTGTGCGCGCGCAGGAGCTTTGGCAAGAAAGCTGCGTGCCCTCACCTTGCAAGGTGGAAAGCAAGGGCACGCGTCACTGGCCGGGTCCTAGTTTTTGAAGAGACCGATTTCGGTCATGTAGGAGAGGTTCGCGTCAAGCGCTTCCTTGGCAAGGTCCGACTTCTGGGCGTAGTTCTCCCATTCCTTCCGGGCGATCTCGCGCAGTTGGTCGCGATCTTCCTGGGCCCAGTTGATCACTTCGATCTTCTCGCCAGCCCCATCCCGTGCGGCCAGCTCCTGGTCCTTCTTGTCGACTTCAGCCGCCATTGCGAACATGGCTTCGTACCACCAGTCGCGCAGGGCTTTCTGGTCTTCCGGGCTCAAGGCATCCCACTTCGCCTTGTTGATGGTGAACTGCATCGACGGCATGGAGTGAATGCCGGGATAAAGCGGGTAAGGGGCAACGTCATGCAGACCGGTCGCGTCGTTGTTGACGTAGGCCGAGGCGTCTGCTGCATCGACAATGCCTTTTTCCAGAGCACCATAGACTTCGGAGAAAGGAATGGATACCGGCGACGCGCCGGCAGCCTGGAAGACCGCGGCGGCAAGCCCTTCCGGAGAGCGGATCTTCTTGCCTTCCAGATCTTCGAACGTGCGGATCGGTACGCGGGCCGGCAATGCTTCGCGAGAATAAGGCCCGCAGGCAACGACCTGCACTTCTCCCCCGGTCACGGCATCAGCTGCTTTCTGCATCACGGCTTCGCCGCCGCCATCCTTGCAGAAACCGATCATCTGCTGCGGCGTGTCGTAACCGGAGATGAGGTCGCCCATGATGGCGTAGGCCGGCTCGCGGCCTGCAAAGTAGTTCACGGAGGTGAAGTCGCCATCCAAAACGCCGGCCGCAACAGCATCAGGCGTTTCTCGTGCCGGCACCACGGATCCGTTCGGCGTCAGCTGGATCTCGACCCGGCCGTCGGTCATTTCCTTGATTTTCGGAAGCCAGGTTTCCGTCAGATACTGGGTCGAAAAGTCCCCTGCATTGAAAGAGGTCTGAATGCTGAAGGTCTCTGCCTGCGCCATTGTTGCGATGACGGAGACCGAAGCTGCCAGGGCAGCGGCGGTGAATTTCATGGTGTCCTCCACTCGATTGCGCGGGGAGCTCCTCCTCCCGCTATCTGATGCATTAATATATTAGTGCATTTCTTGCAAGTCTGTTCTATCTTCTCCCGAGAAGAATCGTGCGTTTGAATGAGAGGATCAGCGATGACGGTTGAACTGGCTCGGTTGCTGGACGACCCGAACAGAGCGGCAGACGCCGGCAGCGGTGAAAGGATCCGGCGGATCTCCGTCAGCCAGCAGATCCAGGAATCGCTGCGCGCGCGGATCATCTCGCTGGACCTCAAGCCCGGGCTCAGCCTGTCGCGGACGGATCTGGCTACCCATTACGGCGTCAGCCAGACCCCTGTGCGCGATGCGATGATGAAGCTGGAAGAAGAAGGGTTGCTGACCATCTACCCGCAATCCAAGACCGAAGTCTCCAAGATCGATGTCGACCATGCCCGCGAAACCCAGTTTCTGCGCCTGTCGCTGGAACTGGAGGTGACACGCACCCTGGCCAGACAGGAAGACAAATCCTCCATCGCCCCTGCCCGTCAGATCCTCAAGCTTCAGGAAACGGCACATGCCGAGGGCGATCTTGGCCTCTTTGCCACCTTCGACAAACGCTTTCACCTGTCGCTGTTCAAGGCGGTCGGGCTTGCCAGCCTGTGTCAGCTCGTAGCGTCGCGCTCCGGCCATATCGACCGGTTGCGCAATCTCAACCTACCCGACCCCGGTAAACCCGCCAGCATCCTGCGATATCACGGGCTCATCCTGGCTGGTATCGAGGCAAGTGACGAAACGGCCACGGAAACCGCTGTCCGCGAACATCTGTCAGGCACGTTGCAGCAGGTCGATCAGATCGTCGCCCGCAATCCTGCGTTCTTCTAGGCCGAGGCTCAGTAAGGCAAGAGATCGAGTGAAAGCCCAGTGTCCCAGCAAGACTGGCGGAGCCAGGCTTTCATGGGGACGGAACTGATCGTCAGCCTGCCTGATTGAGCATCGCCGATGCTACCAGTGCCCGCGCTGCCTCTCCTGCAGCTTCTGCATAAGCAGGATCGCGGTGAACCAGGATGGTTGAAAACGCGCCATCCAGAAGCAGCACGATATGGCGGGCCAGGTGCGGCGCTCCGCCGAGACCTGCAGCCTCGAATTCTTTCGCCATCCACGCCTCGAATTTCTTCTTGTGACCGGCACCAACCTTCATCGCCGGATGCCCGGGCATATTGGCAAGTTCCGCCGCCGTTCGCAGGAAACCGCAGCCTTTCCATTTCGGGTGCCTTGCAGAAAGCGCTATCTGGCGGAAGATTGCCTCCACCTTGTCCGGCAGATCACCTTCGGCTTCCCCAAACCACTTCCGGAACTGATTGAGGTTGGGCTGATCTCGTGACGCCAGATAAGCTTCGATCAGGTCGTCCTTGCTCTTGAAATGGTAATAAACCGTCTTCTTGGTGATACCGGCCTTCTCCGCGATCGTGTCGAGACTGACGGCACGGATTCCCTCCGCATAGAAGAGCTTGTTGGCAGCGGTCAGGATCCGCTCTCTGGCTGTTTCGGCAGGTTTGATCATCGATCAAGTATACTCACCAGTGAATATACTTCAATGCACGCTGTCGCTAGCGTCCTTCTATCGACTTTCAACCAAGGACAAAGCCCATGACTGCCCCTGTTCTTCTGGACCGCCACGGCCCCATTGCGCTGCTTACCCTCAACAGGCCCGAGAAGCTGAACGCGCTCAACTACGCTACGAACGACCTCATCCTGGCTCATCTGAACGAACTGGAAGCGGACGACGGCACTCGTGCTCTCATCATCACCGGCGCAGGCAGGCGCGCCTTTTCGGCAGGTGGAGACATTCACGAGTTTTCGCGCACCATCGCGGAGGGCATCGACGTCGCGGTACGCGAATTTTGCCAGCGGGGCCAGCGCATGACTGCGCGCCTGGAAAACTTTCCCAAGCCGGTCATCGCCGCGGTCAATGGTCTGGCCTACGGCGGCGGTTGCGAGATCACCGAAGCGGTTCATCTTGCCGTCGCCTGCGAAAGCGCACTCTTTGCCAAACCGGAAATCAATATCGGCATCCCGCCGACCTTCGGCGGCACGCAGCGTCTGCCGCGCCTTGCAGGCCGGAAACGAGCCCTGGAACTGCTTCTCACCGGTGACAGCTTTTCCGCGCACAGAGCTCATGAGCTCGGACTGGTCAACCAGGTCGTCACCGACGGCAGCGAACTGGAGGCGGCCTTTGCCCTCGCAGAGCGCATCCTTCGTCACTCGCCGCTGGCTGCTTCCAGGATCCTGACTGCCGTGACGCGCGGGCTCAACACAACCATTTCCGAAGGCTTGCGGATCGAACAGGAGCAGTTTGCACGCATGGCAGCCACACGGGACGTTCACGAGGGTCTCACCGGATGGATCGAGCGGCGCATGCCGGACTACCAGGGCGCATGAACACAGCCGGAAAACAGTGGGCAGCACGCCTGGAGTGTGCTGCCCACGAATGTGTCAGAAAAGTTTTACAAAAAAAGATTTATTTAATTACAAAGGCTTAACCAGGACTTTTCGGTTCATTCCCGATTTTTCCGAGACCAGCTGTTGTAATGAAACCGGTGTTTGTTAAGGTCCCGGCACCCAATGAGTGAAAGGCGCACACCGCTTCACCAGCGGATGTACAGGGCTTCCAACAGCCCATCTTCCGCACCTGCAGCACCCATTCGCTGCCTTGTGCGCCTTCCTGAAAAGTCCGGCACTCGACCCTTCGCGCAAAGGGTCGGCTAAATTCCGCCCAGTGCACCTATGCACCTCCCGCCGGGCTTGCAACAGAACCATTCCGACGCTCGCTGCCCGACCTCCGGGCGGTGCATGAGCGCGTGCACGCTGCGGCCTGTTCCGTGCGGCATCGCGCGCCTTAAAAAGGAGACGCTATCCATGCAGGCTCAACAGCTGTCCGCCAATGCCGAATTGCAACTGGACGAGCAGGCTTATGGCCGGGATCCGATCGCAGACCGGGAAACGGATCTCTACCGCGGCGAATACATCATGTCGTTCGTGGAAAAGTGGGACGAGTTGATCGACTGGGACGCGCGCGCCGACAGCGAGGGACAGTTCTTCATGGACGTGCTGCGCGCCCGCGGCAAGGAAACCGTGCTCGATGTCGCAACCGGAACCGGCTTCCACTCCGTGCGGCTGACCCGCGCAGGCTTTAACGTGACTTCGGCCGACGGCTCCGCTGCCATGCTGGCAAAGGCGTTCCAGAACGGCCAGAAACGCGGCATGATCCTGAAGACGGTACAGGCTGACTGGCGTTGGCTGAACCGGGACATTCAGGGCAAATACGACGCCATCATCTGCCTCGGCAATTCCTTCACCCACTTGCACGACGAACTGGACCGCCGCCGGGCGCTTGCCGAATTCTATGCCGCGCTCAAACACGACGGCATCCTGATCATCGATCAGCGCAACTACGATGCGATGCTAGATCAGGGCTATTCCAACAAGCACAAATACTATTATGCCGGAAAGAAGGTGAAGGCCGAACCGGTGCATATGGACGAAGGCCTCGCCCGCTTCAAATACAGCTTTCCCGATGGGGCCGAGTACACGCTCAACATGTGCCCCATCCGCAAGAACTACATGCGCCGTCTCCTGTCGGAGGCAGGCTTCGAGCGGGTCCGCACCTATGGTGACTTCCAGGAGACCTTTGCGGAAAACGATCCGGATTTCTTCATTCACATTGCCGAAAAATCCAGCCTGCACCTGGTTCGCTGGGGTGGCGCGCGCCCTGAAGACGGCAAAACGGATATCCGCGAAGTTGCCGAAAGCTACTACGACAGTGACGACGCCGACACGTTCTACAGCCTTGTCTGGGGCGGCCAGGACCTTCACATCGGCCTTTACGACGACACCAGCAACATTCGCGAAGCGTCGGACCTCACCATCGACGAGATGGCCGGCATGCTGCCCAACCTGGGTGCGGATGCCAAGGTTCTCGACATCGGCTCCGGTTATGGCGGTGCGATGCGCAAGCTGGTCAAGGCCAGTGGCTGCAGCGCGGTCTGCCTGAACATTTCCGATGTCCAGAACGACACCAACCGGCACCGCAACATCCAGCAGGGTTTCAAGGACAGGATCCGCGTCGAGCACGGCGTCTTCGAGGATATTCCGGAACAGCCGGAAAGCTTCGACATTGTCTGGAGCCAGGATGCGATCCTGCACTCCGATCAGCGCCACAAGGTGCTGCAGGAAGTCCACCGGGTGCTGAAGCCGGGCGGCTATTTCATCTTCACTGACCCGATGCAGGCCGATGATGCCGACCCGAAAGCTCTCCAGCCGGTTTATGACCGCCTGCAGCTCAACAGCCTCGGGTCGATGCGCTTCTACCGCGAGACGGCAGAAGCACTGGGCTTTGAAACCGTCGAACAGCGGGACATGACGCAGCAGTTGCGCAATCACTATTTCCGGGTACGCGAGGAGCTTCTCGCCAACTACGACAAGCTGCGCAGCGAAGGCGCTTCCGCCGACTATCTCGACAAGATGGCGCTTGGGCTCATGAACTGGGTCGATGCTGCGGACGCCGGCCAGCTGGCCTGGGGCATCCAGCTGTTCCGCAAGCCCGTCTGATCCCCTTCCTTCCCGATCTCCCTGCCCGGGCGCCATACACCGCTCCGGGCAGGACTATCCTTTCCAAAACGACAAGGAGCGCGCAATGACGCAAAGATCCTGGCTATTCACCAGTGAATCCGTTTCCGAGGGACACCCGGACAAGGTCTGTGACCGGATATCCGACACCATTCTGGACGCTTTCCTGGAACAGGACCCTGACGCCCGCGTTGCCTGCGAAACGCTGACCACCACCAATCACGTCACCATCGCGGGAGAAGTTCGTGGCCCCGACCAGGTCCTCGATACGGTCGAGAGCCTGGTGCGTGAAGCCGTCCGCGACATCGGCTATGAACAGGAAGGTTTCCACTGGCAGACGCTGGAAGTGGTCAACCGCCTGCACCGTCAGTCGGCCGACATCGCCATGGGCGTCGATGAAGGCGACAAGGGCGAGGAAGGAGCCGGCGACCAGGGCATCATGTTCGGCTATGCCTGCAACGAGACCGAGGAGCTGATGCCTGCGCCGATCCTGTTGTCACACAAGATCCTGCGCACCATGGCCGAAGCCCGGAAATCCGGACGCGAACCGCGCCTTGCCCCGGACTCCAAGAGCCAGGTGACGCTTCGCTATGAAAACGGCCGTCCGACCGGCATCGATGCCGTGGTCGTTTCCACTCAGCACGGCGAAAATGTCAGCCAGGAAGAAGTGCGCGAAGCGGTGTTGCCGTTCATCCTGCATGCCTTGCCCGTCGGCTGGACCGTTCCCGATAACCGGATCTACATCAACCCGACTGGCCGCTTCGTGATTGGCGGACCTGATGGCGATGCCGGCCTCACGGGGCGCAAGATCATCGTCGACACCTACGGCGGTGCAGCTCCCCATGGTGGCGGCGCCTTTTCCGGCAAGGACCCGACCAAGGTCGACCGGTCGGCTGCCTATGCCTCGCGCTATCTCGCCAAGAACGTGGTCGCCGCCGGCCTTGCCGACAAATGCCTGATCCAGCTCGCCTATGCCATCGGCATGCCGGAGCCGGTGGCCGTTTACGTCGACACGCAGGGAACCGGCAAGGTGGATGAAGTCGCTCTCGGCAAGACCTTGCGCGAAATGGTGCGTCTGACACCGAGAGGAATTCGCGAGCGTCTCGGACTTTCGAAGCCGATCTACGCGCGCACTGCTGCTTACGGCCACTTCGGCCGCGCACCGGAAGAAGACGGCGGTTTCGGCTGGGAGAGAACAGATCTTGCCGACGAACTTGCACGGCACTTCGGCGCTCGTGCGGATGCGGCAGAGTAAGAAAACAGCGAAGCCCCGGCACGGCATCCGCCGCGCCGGGGCTTTCGGTTTACCGGATCAGAACTTTTCGACGCTCGGTCGCAGTTCCAATTCGGATGTCCAGGCGCTTTTGTCCTGACGCGAGATCTCCAGATACGTCCGTGCGATTGCATCCGGATGAAGGGTCTTGTCCGGGTCGTCATAAGGCGCACCACGATCCGGATTGTAGATCACCCCGTCGATGACGAAATGAACCACGTGGATGTTTTGCGGCGACAATTCCCGGGCAAGTGACTGGCACAAGCCACGCAAGGCGAACTTGCCCATGGCAAAGGGCGCTGATTGCGGGAAGCCCTTGATGCCGGCGGAAGCACCGGTGAACAGCATCACGCCCTTCCCCTTGGGCACCATCCGCTTTGCCGCTTCATGTGCGACGGCCAGCGCACCGAAGGCGGTCACATCCAGTGCGGCATGCACATCCTCAAGATCGAGTTCGGCAACCGGTCCGCGGACGCGGCCACTGGCGTTGTAGACGACAAGGTCCGGCGTTGCCCCTGCCTCGTCGAGGTCCTGGAACAGACGCGCCACACCGGCCGCGTCGGCAGCATTGCAGGCATGGGCTTTTGCTCCGGTTTCAGCGCAAAGCCCTTCCAGCTTTCCAGGAGATCTGGCAGCCAGTGACACCCTGTAGCCTTCCTTGGCGAACGTCCGTGCCAGAGACGCGCTGAGGCCCGGCCCGGCACCGACGATCAGGGCATTGCCGCTCACGATGCGGCTCCCAGATAGACCGGCTTCAATCCGCTCACCAGCTGCGCCTGGATCGGTGCGGTTGCCTCGTTGATGGCGGTGACACCCATATCCTGCCCGACCTGGGTGCGGATCGGCCGCGATCCATCCATTGCGATCAGCTCAAGGATCTTGGTTGCGACGTTGCCCGCATCGGTGATGGCTTCACCCTGATCGAACATGCCCTGGAACATGCCAAGCAACCTGTCGCGCCCCTTGGAATAATCGCCATATTGCCCAACCCGCACCGTATCCCCCGGAGCCGGGGCGGAGGTCACCAGATCAGTGCCATGGCCACTCGGCTCAACCAGAACGGACTCGACCCCGAACGGCTCCAGTTCGTAATGCAGCGACTCGCAGTAAGCCTCCATCGCCCACTTGCTGGCGCAGTAAAGGCCGAAGAATGGCATGCCGAACCGGCCTGCAACCGAACTGAGACTGATCACGAGACCGGACTTCCGCGCCCGCATCGCGGGAAGCACCGCCCGCGTCAGATGCATGACACCATAGACATTGACGTCGAACAGATCCTTTGCCTGCTCCATGGTGAAGCCTTCCGTCAGACCAACAGGCATGACGCCTGCGTTATTGACCAGAACGTCGATCGGCTGCTCTGCCTCGATCGCCGCGACGGTCCGTTCGACACCTTTCTCGTCAGCAACATCCAGATCGACCGGAACAAGCTTGCCCGGAAGACCTTCGGCAAAAAGCTTGAGCGCCTTGGCCGCTTCCGCGTTTCTGCCATCCAGATCCCGCATGCCCGCATAAACGATATGGCCTTCCTGTACGAGTTTCTGGGCGGTCAGAAACCCGATACCCCGACTTGCACCGGTAATCAGGATTGTCTTTTGGGTGGTCATTTTCATTTCCCTTCTTTCTTGAAGATTGTGCGCATGAACAGCGCCAGGGGTTCGTCGCTGCGGCTTGCCTTCATTCTCGTCAGCGCGCCGCTCCACGAATTCATCAACCAGTCGGCAGCCTGTGCCGGGGAGAGATGAGACAGTCCGATCCGGGAGAGATCCGTCTCCCGCAGGCAGATTTCCAGTTCACCGGTCAGCGCCTGCCAATGACGGTCCAGTTCCGCCTGAAAGACCGGTTTCTGGTCGGCCAGCTCCGTCGACAGGTTGCACATCAGGCATCCCTGGGCGTAGCCACGGTCCTTCATCCCTTCCCGGGCACCGGAGAAAAATGCTTCCAGCCGCTCGACCGGCGAGCGTTTGCGGTCCGAAAGGCAGGCCTTTGCAAATGCGAGCTGATCCCGGTGGTAGTGACGCGCCACTTCGAGACCGAAGTCTTCCTTGGTGTCGAAGTAGTGGTAGAAGGACCCCTTCGGCACACCACTTTCCCGTAACACGTCATTGATCCCGATCCCGTCGAAGCTGTTTTCCCGGATAAGCGTCATACCGACATCCAGAAGACGGGTCTTCGCGGTCTCGTAGGCAGCTTCGTTGCGTATTCTGGCCAAGGGGTTTCCTTTCGTCAGAGACTTCTGACACCGCTAATCCGGCTGATGCAGCGCATCGTCAGCAGTGTTCGTTGAATTAGAAATAGACCGGTCTAATTATTATCGTCAATAAAAGCGAACTTCACGGTTGCGTGTGTGCGACAATCAACGAGGGGATCGCCCTTCTCAGAAACAAAAAAGCTCCCCGCGGATGAGCACGGAGAGCTAATTGATCAAATGAATTTTGCCTGTCCGGCTCTGCTCGCGCAGAAGCAGGGTTTTGGCTCAGGCCTCTTCCGGCACTTTTTCACCCGCACCTTCCGTCACCTGGTCGATCCAGTCCTGAAGGTTGTAATAGGTGGTGATGCGGGCGATTTGACCATTGCGGATCTCGAAAAAGCTGCCCGCCGGCAGCTTGTAGGTCTGGCCGTTCGCGGGCGGCAATCCGCTGTCGGTGCCGATATAGCTGCCATGGACGATGAACTCGGCAGCAGCCCGTGTCCCGTCTTCACTGACGAACAGCACGATGTCGCTGAGGCGTTCCTTGTAGCAGCGCGTCATGTGAACGTTGAAGGACCAGAACTTGTCCTTGCCGACACGGCGCTCACCCTGGTTGACGTCATGGATCAGGTCGTCGGCAACCAGGCTTTCCATTTTCTTGGTATCGCCTGCATTGAAGGCGGCAAAATAGGTGTCGATCAGAAACCGGGACTGTTTGTTGGCCATAGGTCCTCGCAGGGGCGGAAACACAATCTGGCCGGGAGTTTGCCTTCGCCGCCTTCCCGGCGCAAGAGGTCGAGGAGATTGCGGTTTACGGTTCTTCACCGAAACCGCTTCAAACCAACCAAAGTCCCACCCTGGGTGACAGCCGGCGCTCGATGCTGAAGTGATAAAAATGCAACATGCTGTATCACATTAGCAACAAACATCACTTCTCTTAAAATTGCCGGTTGCATTGGCACCCGCTCTCGAAGTATCAACTCGTTACCGGTCACCATACTGGCACAGACATCAACGGTTCGGCCATTTTTCGCCACCCGCATGGTCAGGCCCTGCCCTCTCATGTACGGATGCTGTTCTGGTGGATCGGACAATCGCGCATGAAGTTCAACGGTTGAACGCCGGGAGTGTACCCCGGAGGCAACAGGTTCGACTCCTGTGATGTGCTCCATGGATAGCTCAGTGGTAGAGCATCGGACCTTTAATCCGACTGTCGCGAGTTCAACTCTCGCTCCAAAAACACGGCCTCCAACGCCGAACTGGCCTGTCACGCCAGCAGCTATGCAAGCTGTTCCATAGGGGACCCGGAGAGGTCTTGCGAACGCGGACTGGCCCTTTTGCCTTAGGGTGAAAGTGTTCTGACCGCCGACGCCAGGTCGCTTCGCCCGGCCTTTGGCGAAGGCTCTGCCGCCGCTTTGCCGGAACCGCCTGTTTTCGAACGGGTGGAACCCGCATTGCCGCTGCTACGCCCTCTGGCCAAGGGCCCGCCGGGAGACCTCGTGCTCTCTTCGGGTCTCATCGTTTCACCCCGGACGTCTCATGACGAGCGACCGGTTTCCTCAACCTCCAACCATCTTCAACACCGGAAAGGACAACCACGTGCCTTAGCGCATTGGAAGGATTATCGAAATGACGACTTTTCTCGACAAGATCCGCGGGCGAACCCGCGTAGTGATTTCTGAAACGGAACGGGCTCTCCACATCTGCAAGGGAGAGCTCAAGGGTATTCTCGGACCCGGTGAACACAGCCTCGAGAATGGCCGTGGCACCCTGGTGATCGAGCGCCAGTCGATGGCAATGCCCCAGTTCCGGTCGGCCTACGAGAAGGCGCTCTTCGATAAGCTTCCGCAAGTTGCCGAAGAGCACCTGACTGTTGTCCGGACCGGACCGGGTGAAGTGGCGATTGTGGAACGGGACAACCGTATCCACACCGTGCTTGGTCCGGACGAGCGGCTTGTCCTGTGGACGGATGCCGGCCCGTGGACCTTCGAGGTCATCGACACGGCTGCCGACCCGGCCCTCACGCAGAAGCTCATGCGCCGGCTCGGGGATGCCCGTCAGACGCAGCAGTTCGTGATCGTGCCGGTGACCGACGGTAGCGTCGCCCTCCTCTTCATGGATGGCGTGCTCACCAAGGTGCTTGAAGCCGGGGTGCATGCCTTCTGGAAGGCAGGCCGAACCGTGACGCAGAAGGTCATCGACCTCAAGCGTCAGGCTCTCGACGTCACCGGTCAGGAAGTCTTGACCCTCGACCGCGTTACCATCCGGATCAACCTCTCCGCGGATTACCGTGTGGTTGACCCGGTGAAGGCCGCAACCGAGGTGAAGGACTTCACCGACACGCTCTACCGGGCCTTGCAGCTTGTGTTCCGCAAGCAGCTCGGCGCGCTCAAGCTCGACCAGATCCTTGAAAAGAAGGGGGAGGTCAACGCGGAAGCTGCCGGAAAGATCAAGGCCGACATGGCTGAAATCGGTGTCGAGGTCTCCGACATCGTCCTCAAGGACGTGATCCTTCCGGGCGAAATGCGCGAGATCCTCAACAAGGTGGTGGCAGCCGAAAAGGAAGCCGAAGCCAATGTGATCCGGCGCCGTGAAGAAACGAACGCAACCCGTTCGCTTCTCAACACAGCCAAGGTCATGGCCGAAAACCCGGTCATGCTTCGGCTCAAGGAACTCGAAGCGCTTGAAGCCATCGCCGGCAAGGTCGACCGGCTCACGGTCCACAACGGAACCGGAGGCCTCATGAACGACCTCGTCCGGCTTCGGGACGACAACGCAGCATGAGCCAGAACGGCGCGGGGCAACCTGCGCCGTTTCTGTTTCAGCACGGCCCTTGCAGGCCCTGGCTGTCCAGGTCCTGTCACCAGGCCACCTCGATTGAGGGTGCGCTCGCCCGCTTTCGCAGGGGGCGCAGAATTTGAAAACAGTATACATTTAAAGAAAAAGACAATGAAAACAGACACAAAGATCTCGAAACGCCTGTCTTTCTGGCTAAGACACAAACCGGAAGACGCCGGTTTGATGCTGTCAGACAGCGGTTGGGCTGACGTAGCTGATGTCCTTGGTGCCTTCAGAGCCCACGGCCTTGATTGCAAAAGGGATCAGCTGGAAAGAATCGTCGCGACCAACGACAAGAAACGCTTCGAGTTCTCCGAAGACCGCAAACACATTCGCGCACGTCAGGGTCATTCGATTGACATTGAACTGGGCCTCACAGCTTTACAGCCTCCGGAGTTCCTGTTCCACGGAACGGCAACACGCTTTCTGCCGCCCATTCTGGCCGAAGGTCTGAAACCCATGGCGCGGCACCATGTGCATCTGTCACCGGATCGCGACACCGCGCACAAGGTCGGAAGCCGTCACGGCAAACCTGCAATTCTTCAGGTCGCGGCCAGCGCAATGCAGGCCGTGGGGCACACGTTTTACAGGACGGAGAACGGCGTCTGGCTGACGGATGCCGTTCCCGCACATTTCCTGTGCCTGAACGAAGCCTGACGGCCATATCCGTGATTCACGCCGCTTCAGCTGGCAAAATCGCACCGCGTGTCAGCCGTCTGATGACCGCCTTTGTCAGCACTTTGGTCTCTCCATCTTTCAAAAGCCGAGCCGCCACCTTCTTTTCACAGAACGCCGCCAGCGCCACAGGCAAATCGTTCAGCTCTTCACCACTAACCGTGTCTTCAGCCAGAAGGACGTCAGCAAGGTCCGGATCGCGCGCCAGTTCGTCAGCGACCGCCGGATAGCATTGCTCCAGGATCGTCCATCTGGTCAGCACGTCATAGTCGAGCACCTGCTGCTCCAGGATAGTGGTTGCCACCGCCATTCCGAAAGCATTGATAATCCGCTTGATTACCCGCGGATTGTCCGGCAACAGCTCCAGATATTGCAGCAGGAAATGCTTTGCTTCCTGCCGGGCGACCCTGGAAAAGGTATATTCCAGCGCAAGCGCCGCCTGATAGGCAGTATTGTCTTTGCCCACACCTTCCGAAAGCGTCCGGACGGCCTCATGGGTCAGCCCTTCCGGCTGCTGCTCGCGGATCGCACCGCGCAAACGCTCAATCTCCCGGTCTTCCCTTTGTTCCGCTGCCGCGTCGGCCACAGAAGGATCTATCACATCGGATAGCCCTGCCCCTTCCAGGATTTCATCCGTCACCCCTTCCATTTTCGCTGACTGCTGCACCTGGCGCGCCGTCCCCTCACCAGTGAGGCCAAGGCGCGCTTCCAGATAACGCTGCTTCCAACTGGCCATGCCCGGCAATGGCACGTTGAACTGAAAGATCTTTTCCAGAAACTGGTAGCCGAGCGGCTGGGTCCTGTCGGCGGTCTTTTCGCAAAAGCTCGGGTACTTGTCCTCAAAACTGGTCTTGATCCAAAATTTGTCCGCCGCTACCACGTAAGCAACCTTGCGATGGCGGAACGAGGTTTGCAGACCCTCCAGAAGTTCCACCACGAATTCGTTCTGACAGCGGTCGAGATCATCAATGAAGATGCAGACTGGCGCGTCTGCCGCCGCCACCATTTCCTTGAAGAGCACGGAAAGTTTCTCCAGCGGGTCGCTGGCATAGTCGTGAAACAGATTAGCGCTCTTTTCAGACCCGAAAAAAGCCTTCCGGGAATAGAGCGTCAGCGTTGCCAACACCGCCAGAATGCTGCCGATCCCACCGAAGATATTCTTGACCACATCACTGCTGCCTGACCAGAGCAGTGCCATTAGCAAAGCCACAACAAACAGCACCACCAAGTATGGCCCGGCTTCCGCCTTGAACAGCCACGCGCGCCACTTCTGGCGCACCTCCGCCGCCCGTTGACGCTTCTTCTGGGCGATCAGCCGGTCCGAGACCTGGCTCTTCACCGTCTTCAGGAACGGCCACCAAGGCGGTCGCCGGTGCTCGTGCTGCCAGGCATTGAATTCGACAACCACCCAGCGTTTTTCCGGCGGCAGGGTCTCATCTTCCAGAAAACTCTTCATGAAGTGCAGAACTGTCGTCTTGCCCGCGCCCCAGGGGGCGTGCAAGTTCACCGCCAGCCCGTCTGGCCCACCACCCGCATGCAGTTCGCTGATACGCGTCGCCAGTACCTCTGCAAACCGCTTTCGGCCAAGCTCATCCTTGCGGGCGAATTGGTCAAACTGAACGGTAACACTGAGGTTTTCGGACGAGAGTTTTTTCTCATCGCTTCCTGCAAAAGGACCCTTACCAAAACTCGCGCTACCAAATCCACCTTTGATGTCGTCGCGCTCGATTTGAATTTTAGAATTTTCAATCTGAGTTTTAGCAGCCGGATCCAGTAAACCTCCATGAATTAAGACATCAATGTCAGACCATATTTTCTCTACATCCCGATTTTGGGCTAATTTCCAGAACTCATCCAATTGAGTGGCGACTGCAATATCGCTTTCACGCCCAAAAGCGCTTGAAACTTTATTCCCACCAAAAGGCAATAGTCCACGATACCACTCAGAAATTATCCTGCCACCGACTGATGAGCCCCACTTACTATTGTTAAATTCTACTATCGACTGCCGAATCCAGTGAGAAATACTAATCTCATCGTTATACGAACTGAAAAAATCGCTCGACCACAATGGCAGGTTAATTAGCTCATCCTTTTCTGAGTGATTAAGAAGTTTCTGACAATCAGTCGATATTGATCCCAGAATAATATTGTTAGCAATATCATCATCATCAACTATATCTAAAATCGCTTCCGTAGACGATCTAATCGCCGCCAAAATAGATGTTATTGAATCTCGAGTAATGTAACCTTCACCAGAGTAAGAATCTACAACATATGCAGCTTCTGCATTTGCTTCAGTAGCTACTACTGCTGGGCCGACTTCTGCGCTTTTCGCAACTTGAGCCGCGGCATCCGCGGCCCTTGCTGCTGCTCTCACAGGAAATTTCGTCGCATGCATTGGATACTTGCAGGCACTCCACGAAACAAATCCAGCCCGAAAAGCTTGGAGAACTAGATCGACCGTGTTTACCTCTGTAGCGTCTTGCTTCGAATACAAAAGAGCATCTAACACAATCGGAAATACTCGAAGCGCTGCCCGGACAGCCACCACTTGCGCCCATTCCGCTGGGCGATCCGCCAGCCAACTACCGACATCTTCCGGTTTTTCGAAATTCAGACTGTCCACGTCATCCCCCCCGATGCGCCTCCGACTTACCTTTGCAAGCCAGATCGGGATGGGCAACCGTGAATTGATGCAACCGAAGCGAAACCACCAGAACATAACTTTCGGCTCCCAAAACCACTTTCTCGGCTGCGACCAAGAAATTTCTCCGTCCGGTGGCATGACTGCCCCCTGTTGTCACCCCGACTGCAGCGAAGCGGAGAGTCGGGACCGGGCCCCACTCGCAGAGCCAGTCATGAAAGCGACCGAGAACCCTCGCCCCTCTCCGACACATTGAAACTCTCTGGGAATGAGTAGGCCCCGGCTCTCCCTGCGGTCGGCCGGGGAGACACCGACGTTTCACGCGACCAACAACGCGCGCCATCCTCTGAATTCGGCCGCTTGCGTCCGGCATCTAGATAAAAAAATAAATTTCTTTCTTTATTTCCAAAGCTCAATATATAAAGAAAATACTTTCTTTATCGAGGTTGTCATGTCCATCAGCTCGCCAGCGCTTCCGCCCGTCAGCCCGTCACTCTTTTCACCGGAACGCGCGGCCGGCACACTGGCGCTGGTACTCGGGGTCGGGTCTCACGCCATCAACGGCTTTGTTACCACCGCTGTCCTGCCGGACATCATCCGAGATCTTGGCGGGCAGGACCGTGCATTCTGGGTATTTTCCTCCTTCGAAATGATGGCAATCCTGGCGGGCTGCCTCACTGGCGCAGCAAAGGTCCGTTTCGGTGCCCGCAGTCCCTTCCTGTTGGCGTCGCTCCTGCTTGCGGGCGGATCGGTGCTCGCGGGTCTCTCGACATCTCTGGAAGGGCTGATTGCCGGACGCGCCCTGCAGGGTTTCGGCGAAGGCATGATCATCGCGCTGTGCTATTCGCTGATCCCGGATCTCTTCCCCAGCAACATCGCCCCGCGTGTCTTTGCATTGCTGGCAGGGGTCTGGGCCGTTGCAGCGGGTATCGGGCCGGTTTCGGCCGGCTTGCTGTCCGAACTCTGGTCGTGGCGCGCCGCCTTCCTGATCAACATACCCTTGGTGCTGCTGCTATTCGTCCTGATGAACACGGCCTTGCCTGCGCGCGCAGTCCGTCCGGCCACGGCAAGCGACCCCACGGCCAGAAGATTGCCGGTCCGTTTGCTGGTTCGCCTTGCCCTGCTGGCAGCAAGCATCTTTCTTCTGACCGTGATAGGCGAGCTGCATGCGCCCCTGCCGCTTGCCCTGACGATTGCAGCCGGTCTGGCAACCGCAGCGCTGCTGCTGACCTTTGACGCCGCAAGCCCGCATCGCCTTTTCCCGCGCGATGCCTTCCGGGCGCAGACCCTGATCGGCCTCGGCACCTGGATCGTGTTCCTCATTTCCGCTGCTGCTGCGGTGCGGGCGGTTTACGTGACGACGGTCGGCCAGGTCTACTGGGGCCTCAGCGTGACGCAGGCAAGTTATGTTGCCGCCGGGCTCGCCTTCTCCTGGTCGATCTTCGCCGTCATCTCTTCCCGTGCACCGTCGCGGCAGCGCGAGCTGACCTATCTGACGACCGGTCCGTTCCTGATCGCCGGCGGCTTGACCCTAACTGCTCTTGCGATCACGACCGCGTCGCTGCCTTTGTTTGCGCTCGCTGCCGTGGTTGCCGGTGCCGGTCACGGGCTGTGCAACCAGATCCTGATGCGTTCGCTGATGTACACCGCCGAGGGAGAAGACCAGAACCTGGTCTCCAGCATCCTGCCAACCATTTCCTCTGCCGGTATTGCCATCGGCGGCGGCCTTACCGGACTGATCGCAATTGTCACCGGTCTTGTTGCACCGGGATCGGAAGAACTGCTCACCCGGGAGGCCGTCGCGCGGTCCGGCGCCTCCGTCTTCTACATCAATGCGGGCCTGACACTGGTTCCAGCCCTGGCGATGCTGGTGCTACGTTACAGATTGACTGCGCGGGAAAACGCCATCGCAAACGAATAGCCGCCCCCCTCACCCAAGGCCGGCACCGCGCGTCTCGATCCGGTAGACCCACGTCACCACCGCCCCCAGCAGCGAGGTAACCACGAGGCCAGCCAGCAGCACGTCCGTTCCCAGGTCCTTGAGCAGAATCGGAAACAGGAAGGCAGTCAGAACGGCGCCGATCTTGGCGAAGGACGCCGCAAGGCCCGCCCCCGTGCCGCGATAGGCGACAGGAAACACCTCGCCGGCAATCAGGTAGGTCTGCGCATTCGGACCCATGTTGGTCATGAAGTTGAACAGCATGAAGCCTGCAAAGATCAGGGGGACGTCCCATCCAGGCCCTGCATGGTTGCCTGAAGCCGCAATCGCCAGACCAACGGCGCAGCCGATGAAACCGATCACCTGAAGGCGGACACGGCCGATCCGGTCAGTGAACATCACCGCAAAGACAATGCCGACAATCAGCAGGACGTCGATCAGGGCGGCGCCTTTCGCTGCAAGCAGATCGTTGTAGACCAGATCTGAGAGCGACTGTGCGTGCTCGCGCTTGCTGCCAATTGAACTGGCCAGGATGACCGGCGTGAAAATGCCGATGCCATATGTCCCGAGATCCTGCAGGAACCAGGGAACCGACGCAAAGATCGTCGCCTTGCGCAGTTTCCGGTCTGTCAGGAACCGGCTCCACTTGACCTTGTGCGCATGCGGCGAACCGGCTGTTTCAGCCTTCAGCGAAATTTCGCTTGGATATCTGGGGCGCCGGTTCAGCAATCTCAGCAACGCGGTTTCCGCTTCTGCCACCCGTCCCCTCACGATCAACCAGTTGGAGCTTTCCGGAACAAAGAAGCGGCCGGCCAGGATCAGAAGTGCAGGCGGAACGGCCGTCAGATACATCCAGCGCCAGGCTTCGGGGTCCGGAAACCAGGTGAGCGTCAGAAAGGCAAGCCCTGTACCCGACAATGCCCCGACTGCCTGAAAACTGAAGGCTCCCAGAACCATCCGTCCACGTGCCCGCGCCGGAATGTTCTCCGAGATCACCATATGCGCCGTCGGATAGTCACAGCCGAGCGCCAGGCCGACACCGAAGAGCGCTATAAGGGTAATCGAAAGGTTCGGCGCTATCGAAAGCACCAGCAGAAAGGCGATGAAGAGCGCCATCTCGACGATGAACATCGCCCGTCGTCCAAACCGGTCCGCAAGCCCGCCCAGTGCTGTCGCACCAATCAGGATGCCGAACAGGATCGCCGAACTGACAAGCCCGTGCTCCACCGCAGTCAATTTGAATTCCCGCCCGATCAGCGGCAGGGCGATGCCGGTCATGAAGACAACCATGCCTTCAAAGAACTTGCCGGCACAGGCCAGCCACCAGATTCGCCACTGCATGCCGGTCAGGATGGAACTGTCGACATCCGTACCATCGCGCCAGATCGGTGTCTCCTCGATATAGGCCTGCGGACTATCGAGGCTTGCAACTGATGCGGTGGAGAAGGTCTGCCGGACGTCGCTCATGAAATCCCTCCGTTTGCCAATCGGGAAAGCAGGAGAAGGATAGACTGACGGTTATGAAATTCTGGTGATTGTCGTTACGTAAACTTTCATTCCAAGAAAACTGCCGCCTCAACTCGGGTGACCTTTGCCTGTTCTGCAGCAACGAAGGTCTTCTTCATGCCCGATCCGTCTCCTGGTCGCGATAAGCAGTATTGACAGTGTGAAACAACTTTCCGATGATCCGGCAGTTTTTATTAAGACCGGTTCATTTATGGGTTTTCCTGCCGCTCGTCTCACCGACCTGCATACCTGTCCCATGTGCATGGGGGTTCCCGCGCCAATCGTATGGAAAGGCGCCTATACCGTGCTTACCGGCAAGCTGCCGCAGGCACGTGTTGGCGACATGTGCGTTTGCGTCGGCCCGCCGCCTCCAGCTGGTGGTGACCCCATCATTACGGGTGCGTGGACGGTTCTGGTCGAAGGCAGCCCTGCTGCGCGAATGACCGATCTGACCGCAAAGGCCGGAACAATCATAACCGGCCTGCCAACGGTTCTGATCGGAACGCAAGGCGGTGGTGGTGGAGGCGGTGGCGGAGGAGCAGGCGGCGCAGCGCCTCCGGCAAAAAGTCCGCACAAGTTCTCCGCCAGCGCGGAGAAAGGCGGCGAGAAGCCGTACAAGGAAAGATACAAGAAAAAATACAACTCGAAAGGCGTTGAGAATCCGGACAAAGAACAGCGTTCGCTGAAGGATCAGCTTAAGGACGACGCCGAGATCAGCGCCGAATACGAGTATGAGCTGTTCAGCAAGGAAAAGACCTTCTGGGAATCGGAAGGCGGTCATTTCAAGACCGAGGCGAGCGCGGAGGCAAAGCTCGGCATATCCGGCGATATCAACGGGGATTTTGCCGCTGGAGCTTATGCAAATGCGAAGGTTGCCGCCATCACCGGAAAGGCCGAAGGCAAGACACTCAACGGGCTTGTCGGTGGCAAGGTGGAAGGCGAAGCCTTGTCCGCTTCAGCCGAAGGCGGTGTCGGCTTCAGAAAATCCGAAGATTTTGCGGGAGTGGAAGGCAAAATCGGAGGTGAACTCGTTCTGGTACAGGCCAGCGCCGAAGGCACCATTAACATCAGTCCCAAAACCCTGTACGACAACACCCTTGGCCCGTTTTTGAGCTGGGTGAGCGGAGATCCGGCGAAACGAACGCTCGACAGCGCCTATGACCACGGCCTTCGAATCGGAGGTCGCGGAGAAGCCGGTGTCGGGGCTGCAGCCGGGGCCAGCGCGCAGGCAGGAAAAATCGGTGGCGCCTATGGCGTGACTGCGGAAGCCAAGGCAGGGGCCGGTCCGATGGCGGGCTTCAAGGTCTTTGTCGGAGTTTATTAGACAGGTGGTTTTGCACTCGAGACCGCCGGCAGGAACACCCAAGGGTGATAATCGGAATGACCACTGAGGACTATGTCGCCGCCGAACTGACCGCAATCAGCCCGGCCCCGTTTGCGTTCCAGCTTCTGCTTCCCGGAAGCTGGGAAGTGAAGCAGGTCAACGAGCCCCCCCTCACGGTGGACAGCCCCACCATCATTGCGGTTTTCGAACCTCCCCAGGCGACGAATATCTCCGTTCAGGTGATCGGCATTCTCCTCAACAACGAGATCTCGGCCGCACACTGGCTCGAATACTACTGCTCCCTGTCGTCCTGGCATGTCGACACCCTGCAGCCGATCGATGCTCGCCGCGCACGCGCAAGCTGCTTCGTCAGGGCCGAAGGCCACGAACTGCGCGGCCTCGTCACCGTCACGGTGAATGGCAATACGCTGATCCTGATCCAGGCCTTTGTTCCTTCCAGCGAGTTTGCTGCCCTTTCGGACGTCGTCAACATGGCCGTCAGGTCCTTCCGCACCGAACAGGTCAGGCAGCCGAATGTGATCGAGGACTGGAGCAACTTTTCCCTGTTCCAGGACATCGGCTTCTTCTTCCCGGCGTCCTGGCATGTCAACCAGCCGCAATCCGGTCTGGCCGATCGCATGGCCATCGACTTTGCCCGCACGGGCTCCAACGGCGAGATCCTCGGGTTCGCCAGACTGAAGGCGATCAGCGCACAGCAGCCGGTAGACCTTGTTCAGGAACTGGGCAAGACCAGACGGGAGTTCGAAGGTTCCGACATCATTTTCGACGCGGGTGCGACGTCGAAAGCGGTGGCGCTCGACCCGCCGTTTATCGAAGCCACCGAAGTGACCGTCGGTGCCCGCACGAGTGAAAGCGATGATCCGCTGGAATTCACCGCGCTGGCGATGAAGACCCCGTCGCACGTGATCATCAGCTCCATACTCGGCCCCTCTCGCAAGACGTCGTTCTACAATTGGGCGGTGAACATGCGTGCGCACGAAATCGCCAACGCGTCGCTGCAATTCAAGAGTCAGTCCTGAGGTCAGTCAAACTGGCGGGGTCAGAACCCCGTCAGTCCCCGTTCCAGCCACTGACTTTGCGGGATCTCCTTGCCGATCTTGAAGGAGAAGCGCTCCACACGCGTCACGCCGCTGTCCGTCTCGCAGCGGAAAGCCACGTCGAACCAGCGGCCAAGACTGCGGAAAGCGGCGATACGCGGCTGCAGAACGTTGCCGCCACGAGGCCGGAAAGACGGCAGCAGTTCCGGCGGCAAGGAACTGACGGAAGCAATCTGCTCTCTCAACTCGGTCATGCACAAGAGGTTCAGCCGCTGGCCCTCGGTCATGCCGCGCATGGCCGTGCGTGCCTGCGGATCATCCAGAATATCGCGGGAATAAAGTTCCCGAGCTGCAAGCATTCCGGCTGGAGGTCCTTCCGAGCCGCCTGATGCCCGTCCTCCTCCTGCCTGGTCGCGTTGAGGCGAAGCCACCGGTTTCGGTGGTTTGGGAGAGGGTGTCTTGTTCGTTGCGATCGGTCCGACAATTCCGAAGTCTTCGGCGGGCTGCTCTCCGGTTTCAGCCGTGTCCGTTTCCGCGCCGGTTCCAACGGTCTCCTCTGGCAGGGCCTCCGGCTGTTCGGGTGTTTCCGCAACGTCTGAGGCCTCCTCAGGAGCTTCGCTATCATCAGCGGCGTCTTCAGCGGCGGTATCCTGTACTTCTTCCGAAGCATCCTCCTGCGGCGCGTCGGTTTCGGCAGCCTCGGTCTCCTGACCTTCGCCCTCACCTTCGCCTTCGCCGGCGTCCGTTTCACCCGCCTGGGCCTCATCCGTCTGCGCGTCGGTTTCCGCCTGCTGCTCACTCTCCGAGGACGCGCTTTCCGCGGATGCCGGCGGCGTTTCCTCTTCCCCTTGCAGCCCCGTGTCTTCTTCGCCGAACTCGGTCACTTCCTGCAGAACGGACGGCTCTGGCGGTTGTTCGGGCGTCTCGGCAAGGTCTTCGCGAGCGGACGCTGGCGGTGGTGGAGGTGGCGGCGGGGCTTCCTCGGCCTGCTCCTGTTCCGGCGGCTCGGGTTGTTCGGGTGTTTCCACCTCTTCCTGCTCCGGCTGCTCCGGTTCAGGTTGCTCAAGTTCCAGAGGTGGCGTCTCTTCCTCCTGCGGCGGCGGGGGTAGTAGCTCGACTTCAACCACGTCCTGCAAGGGCTGGGTCGTATAGCCGGATACGCCTTCCAGCAGCATCAAGGCCACAAGCGCGTGCAGCACGGCGGAGACCACAAGCCCCCACAGGAAAAGCCGCCGGTCCGCAGGCTCGATCCCGACCATGTTCCGGTCCATGTCGGCGGTGATGGCCAATAGAGCGCCCTTAAAGCAAAGTTGCCGGTTGATTTCAGGTTCGAAGTTTCAAAAAAACCCGGCGTCTCCGCCGGGTTCTTTGATGTTTCAAGCTCTTCCCGGCAGCTTAGCTGTCCAGGAACGAACGCAGCTTGCGAGACCGGCTCGGGTGCTTCAGCTTGCGCAGCGCCTTCGCTTCGATCTGGCGGATACGTTCACGGGTAACCGAGAACTGCTGCCCGACTTCTTCCAGAGTGTGGTCGGTGTTCATGCCGATACCGAAGCGCATGCGCAGCACGCGTTCCTCACGCGGAGTGAGCGAAGCGAGCACGCGGGTCGTCGTTTCGCGCAGGTTCGACTGGATGGCCGCATCGATGGGCAGAACCGCGTTCTTGTCCTCGATGAAATCGCCCAGGTGCGAATCTTCCTCGTCACCAATCGGTGTTTCGAGCGAGATCGGTTCCTTGGCGATCTTCAGAACCTTGCGAACCTTCTCCAGCGGCATCTGCAGCTTTTCAGCCAGCTCTTCCGGGGTCGGCTCGCGTCCGATTTCATGCAGCATCTGGCGCGACGTACGCACGATCTTGTTGATCGTTTCGATCATGTGCACCGGAATACGGATGGTACGGGCCTGATCGGCGATCGAACGGGTGATCGCCTGCCGGATCCACCATGTCGCATAGGTGGAGAACTTGTAGCCACGCCGGTATTCGAACTTGTCCACCGCCTTCATCAGGCCGATGTTGCCTTCCTGGATCAGATCCAGGAACTGCAGGCCGCGGTTGGTGTATTTCTTCGCGATGGAGATCACGAGACGCAGGTTCGCCTCGACCATTTCCTTCTTCGCGATACGTGCCTCGCGCTCGCCCTTCTGCACCATTGCAACGATGCGGCGGAATTCGGTGATTTCGAGCCCGGTTTCGGTGGCCAGTGTCTGGATGTCCTGACGCAGCTCGCGAACGGTTTCCTTTTCCTTCGCGATGAAGTTTTTCCAGCCACGTGTGGAAAGATTGGCAACCTTGCGCAGCCAGTTCGGGTCGAGCTCGGCACCCTGATACTGCTTCAGGAAGTCCGTGCGGTCGACATTGTAGCTGTCGGCCAGACGCAGCAGACGGCCTTCATAGCCCATCAGGCGCTTGTTGATGTCATAGAGCTGGGCAACCAGGGCGTCGATACGGTTCTGGTTGAGCGACAGGCTCTTCACATCAACGATGATGTCTTCTTTCAGCTTCTTGTAGCGGCGCTCCTGGCTTGGCGACAGGGTCTTGTTGGCCAGCTTGTTTTCCACCAGCTGATCCTGCAGGCGGCGAAGCTTCTTGTAGTTGTCGGCGATGTTGTCGAAGGTTTCCAGGACGCCCGGCTTCAGCTCGGCTTCCATCGCGGACAGGGAAACGTTGGATTCGAACTCGTCGTCGTCATCCTCGCCGTCACCGTCTTCGCTTTCGTTTTCGGTGTCTTCAGACGCACCGCCGGAGTTTTCCGAATTGCCTTCGCCCGGCGCTACATCGTCATTGGCAACGGCCGGGCCGGCCTTGGCATCAGGGCCGGCATAGGTTGCTTCCAGATCGATAATGTCGCGCAGAAGAACCTGGGCTTCGTTCAACTCGTCACGCCAGATGATGATGGCCTGGAAGGTCAGCGGGCTTTCGCAAAGACCCGCAATCATCGCCTCCCGGCCAGCCTCGATGCGCTTGGCAATCGCGATTTCGCCTTCACGCGACAGCAGCTCGACCGACCCCATCTCGCGCAGATACATGCGCACGGGATCGTCGGTGCGGTCGGCGGGCTCTTTCGTGGTGCTCTTGGCAAGCGCCGTCGTGCTTGCAGCGACCAGATCGCCGCCATCGACTTCTTCCGGGCCTTCTTCGGCTTCGTCGGAATCGATCACATTGATGCCCATATCGGAAAGCATGGACATGGTGTCTTCGATCTTTTCCGAAGACACCTGCTCCGAGGGCAGAACCTCGTTCAGTTCATCATAGGTGACATAGCCGCGTTTCTTGGCGGCTTTGATCATCTTTTTGACAGCGGCATCCGACAGGTCCAGCAGAGGGCCGTCAGGGCCGTCCGTGCTCTGCTCCTGTGTGTCGTCTGCTTGTGTCGCTTTGGCTACCATATCGTGCTCCAGTTCGCGGCCGGTCCGGCCACGCCGCGCCCTTTGTTTGGCTTCAACCCAATTCACCCCCAGCGCGCCAGCATGTGGTGCGGCGGCGTCTGAAAGAATCACTGCGGTTAGGTTTGTAAGCCGTGTCCCTTAAGTCCCAATTAACCGTACACTTTTCGACATTGGCATATTTCAGCATCGACGCAGCACACGGCCTTTTCTGTCGGCATCCGGAAACGGATGCGTAAAAGGTGTTCGTTCGGGTTGCAGCTATATTAAGACTTTTGCCGCGAGCAGGCTTGAAAGCTCCGGCGCTTGAGGGCTGCAAAGGTTCTATTTAGCTCGGCTCACGCGATTCGCAAGTGTGATTCGTCACCGGTCAATTGGAAAATGCCATTTTTGTGCTCCTGCGCACACCAAAGAGGGCATTTTCAGGCCCAATGCCGGTTCGTCGCCAGAAAACGGGTCGCAGCTCCAAAAGTTCCCTTTTCCGCAACTGAAGGTCCACACATCCTCGTTTAAGCTACCGGCAAGCCATTCCGTCAATGAGCTACCACGGCCACAGGAGGTGCCGTGCGGATCTTTTTGGCACGCTCGGCAAGGTCGGCTTCATCGCGCGCGCATTCCTCTCGCCTCCGGCTGAGGTCCTGCGTCAGGGCCTGGATGCGCATCCAGGAATGCTCATCGAGCTGCTCGTCCGCGGTAGCAAGCTCGGAGGAGAGTTCGTCTTCCAGCGCATTGAGCTCCAGGACATCGAGAAAGTGCAGATAGGCCGCTTCGATGAAATCCTCCGGCGGGTTGGATTTCAGAAGCGGGAAGCGATGGATCAGCGCGGAAAATTCCGCACCACGTTGCTGCTGCATGCCGATGGTTTCGAGCATCATTTCGCCCATGATGTTCCGAAGCGGTTCCTCGAATGCGCTGGTCAGGTCGGAAATGGGCGTCGCTTCCAGATCATCGACGATCCGGCACAAAATGTCCCGCAATTGCCTGTGGAGGTCATTGGCAAAAGGCAACCTGGAAAACCGCTCGAAGTTCCTGTCGAGCAGATGCGGGAAGCGCATGCTCAAACCGAGCACCAGCCGTTCGGTGCCGAAATCGTGGCTGGCAGCAACCCGTTCGCGTGCCGTGCCGAGCGGAGACACCGCGTCGGCTGACCCACCACCCTTGCCACCCTTGCCCCCCTGCCGGGACTGGCGTGCCTGCTCGAAGAACAGGTTCGACAGCTTGAACTTGAGATCGAGCTGATACCGTCGACGCACCCGCTCGTCGCGAATGGTGGCAATCAGATCATCGAACCGCTTCTCCAGTGCCGCCTTGCGTTCAGGCGTATCGAGCCGTGAAACGGAAATCTCCCGCTCCCAGACCACATCGAACAGGGACTGTGCCCGCTCGACTTCGTCATGAAAGCCTGCCACCCCGCGCTGCTTGATGAGGTCATCGGGGTCCATGCCGTCAGGCAGGAAGCAGAACTGGAACGAATAGCCGCTCTTGAGCACCGGAAAGATCCGGTCGATGGCGCGATGTGCTGCCGAAACACCTGCCGCATCGCCGTCAAAGCAGATCACCGGTTCGGGAGCGAATTTCCAGAGCCGCACCACCTGGTCTTCGGTAAAGGCCGTGCCCAAGGACGCGACCACATGGTGGATGCCCGCCTGCCAGAGGGCGATCGCATCGAGATAGCCCTCCACCACCACTGCCTCGCCGCTTTTGAAGGCGGGTTCGCGTGCGCGATGGGCGTTGAACAGCATGACACCCTTGTGAAACAGGGGTGTTTCCGGCGAGTTCAGATATTTCGGCTGACCGTCCGGCGACAGGGTCCGTCCGCCAAAGGCGACCACCCGGCCACGATCATCCTGTATCGGGATCATCAAACGTCCGCGGAACCGGTCGTAAGACGGGCGCCCGTCTTCCGGCTTGATGATGAGCCCTGCCTCGATCATTGCGGCTTCCGGGATCTCGCGCGCTGCAAGATATCCCTTCAGCGCATCGCGGCTTTCAGGCGCAAACCCGAACCGGAACTCGCGCAGCGTATCGGGCGTCAGGCCGCGTTTTTGCGTATAGGCACGGGCGGTGTCGCCACGAGGGCCCGCGAACTCGGCCTGAAAGAACTGCGCCGCCATTTCGCAGATATCGGCAAGCCCGGCCCGCTTCTTCTCGCGCCGCGCCGCCTGGGGATCGGGCGCAGGCAGACCGACGCCGGACTGTTCGGCAAGGCGTTCGACGGCCTCCGGAAAGCTCAGCCCTTCGGTTTCACACAGGAACGTAAAATGATCACCGGACGCACCGCAGCCAAAACATTTGTAGCGGTTACGGCGATCGTCGACGTGAAAACTTGGGCTCTTTTCCTGGTGAAACGGGCAGCACGCCCAATAGTCGCCCTTGCCCGGCTGCGTCTTGCGCCTGTCCCAGGTCACACGCCGCCCGACAACATCCGACAAGGTCAGACGGGCACGAATTTCATCGAGTAGGCGCGGTTCGAAACGCATGGAACAGTGTACGGGTCCGGATTACAGAAAACGGCATCCTGCCATCGGCACATTCGGGCGCCGCCGGTCAGTCCGCCAAAATAGAATGTCTTGAAGGTCGTTTCCAGTGGTGCCGGGCCTCATGCCCGGCTTCTGGAAGATTTTTGCATCAGCCTCACCGGCTGCAACAGCGGCTCAGTCCTGTTTACCAGTCCCGGTGCTGCCCTGTTCACCACCGTCAGCGCGCAACATGTCCTTCACCAGGCAGGACGCCTGCACGAAGTCCATTTTCCCGGGATAACGGCTCTTCAGTTCGTTCATGCAGCGGCCGATGTCACGCAGACCATGCGCGTCGATATCCTTGACCGTCTCTTCGCAGATCTTCTGCATTTCCTCGTCACTGAGCTGAACGGGCAGAAATTCACGGATGATTTCCTGCTCTTCGCGCTCCTGCTCGGCCAGGTCGAGCTGTCCGCTGCTTTCGAACTCTTCCGCGGAAGTTTCCCGCTGACGGATCATTTTTTGAAGGATCTCAATCACTTCGGTTTCGTTGACGCCGTCCTTGCCGTTTTCACGGGCAGCAGCCTCACGGTCCTTCACAGCGGTCTGCACCAGACGCAACGTGGCGCACCTGCGCTTGTCGCCTTCGTCCTGTGCCGCTTTCAGGGCAGCGTTGATTCTTTCGCGCATCACATCGCGCATGGTTCACCCCACCCCTGCCGCGCTGAGGCCCGGCGCTCAGGGGCGCCATTCCATTTTCTCAGCCAAGCCATTGAATTTTAAAGATCTTTTTTCAGAGGATCAATATTGACGATCCAAGCCGCTTCCCATAGAGTCCCGCGCTTAATGCAGGCGGCCTTTTGCGGGCTTTCCAGCCCGCCGCAGACGCCCTTCCTGCAGCGCATGATGTCACCAACAAGATCTGGAAACAAGACATGACGACTGCAGACGCATGGTCCGAGACCCCGGCGACCGCCTTGCTTGTGCTCTCCGACGGCAGTGTAATCGAGGGACAGGGCCTCGGCGCAACCGGCCAAGCCGTTGGTGAGATTTGCTTTAATACGGCAATGACCGGTTACCAGGAGATCCTGACCGACCCATCCTATTCCGGTCAGATCATCACCTTCACATTTCCGCATATTGGCAATGTAGGCACCAACGATGAAGACATCGAGACGGTCAACATGGCCGCAGACAGCGGCATCCGCGGTGTCGTGCTGGCAGCCGCCATCACCGATCCGGCCAACTACAGGGCGGCAAAACATCTCGATGCGTGGCTGAAGAGCCGCAACCTGATCGGCATCAGCGGCATCGACACCCGCGCGCTGACCGCACTGATCCGTGAAAAAGGCGTGCCCAACGGCGTGATCGCGCATTCGCCGGACGGCAAATTCGACGTCGATGCCCTGAAAACGGCTGCCAGAAACTGGCCCGGCCTGGTGGGTATGGACCTTGCCAAGGACGCTTCCACCACCCAGTCGCACCAGTGGCACCAGACAACCTGGAAATGGGACGAAGGCTACGGCGAGGCAAAGTCCGGCAAGTTCAAGGTCGTTGCCATCGACTACGGCATCAAGCGCAACATTCTGCGCCTTCTGGCTGACGCCGGCTGCGATGTCACGGTTCTTCCCGCAACCGCGACGGCGGATGACGTCCTGGCGCAAGCGCCCGATGGCGTGTTCCTGTCCAACGGCCCCGGTGATCCGGCCGCAACGGGCGACTACGCGGTGCCGATGATCAGAAAGATTGTCGATGCGGGCGTTCCCACGTTCGGGATCTGCCTTGGCCACCAGATGCTCGCACTGGCACTTGGCGGCAAGACCCTCAAGATGCACCAGGGACACCATGGCGCCAATCATCCGGTATTCGACCACACCACCGGCAAGGTTGAAATCACGTCGATGAACCATGGCTTCGCGGTGGATGCGGACAGTCTGCCGGACAACGTTCAGCAGACCCATGTGTCCCTGTTCGACGGATCCAACTGTGGTCTGGCGATGAAGGACAAACCCGTATTTTCCGTCCAGTATCACCCGGAAGCATCCCCCGGCCCGCGTGACAGCCACTACCTGTTCAAGCGGTTCACCGACCTGATGGAAAGCGCGAAATCGGCAGCTTGACCTACTCGGGCCCCGGGAAATGCAGACAAGCGTTTGGCCGACGAACCAGCCGGCCAACGCCACTCCGCCACCGGAATGCAGCATTGTCTCAAATAAAAAACCCCGGCGTGCAGTGCACACCGGGGTTTTTTGATAACTGATGCCGGAAGCTTTATCCGATCAGTTCGTCAAATGCCGTCAGGATCTGACCGACTTCTGCGATCTGCTCGTCAAGCATCTGCTTCTGCTCCACCAGGATTTCCTGTTGCGCAAGGCAGATTTCCTGAAGTTCCTTGAACTGGTCTTCCCGTTTGCCGTTGCCTTCCACCAGCTTGATCACCCGGCGGATTTCGGCAAGCGTGAGGCCGATCTTCTTGGCCTGCAGAATTACCCGCATCCGCGAAACGTCACGTGGACCGTAGAAACGGCGTGCGCCCTTGCGAACCGGATTGAGAAGACCCTTTTCTTCGTAGAAACGAAGCGTCCTGAGGGTTACGTCGAACCGCTCGGACATTTCAGAGATCGCGAGAGCGCGATCGTCAAGCATCACTTCTTGTCCTGGCCCGGCAATATCCGGCACCACGACCATCTTGGTTGCTACATTGTTCATACTTTTAAGCCCGATCTTGTCTTTTTTGTTCCAAGTCTGGCTGGGTCTTGCTGCGCTCCCGACTCGCCGGTCCCACCTCCGGTTCATCAGGTCCCACTAGCACCGCAATTACAGCCCCCTCAGCTTGAAGCGCAATGCTCTTCGCTTCAGAAGCTCCCAACGCCAAACTCATAGGAGACTAAGCAGTAGTCTAATACACCGGATCGACAGTTAAAATCTACGCCAAATTTAGGAATATTGCCCAGTTTTTACGGAAGTTTCAGTTATGCGAAAACTAAAACTAAAAACCTACGAGAAAGGACACGCAACTACGAATGTTTATTCAGGGGCACTTTAGCCAAAACACGAACAAATATTAATTATCGATAATCTGAATATAAGAACTAGACTTTTCTTGAATATATAAATCCACAATAAATTTTCTTTACCTCACGGCAACGACCAAGGGAAAATTACTTAGTTCGCTTACTCCTAACCCTGAGGATTATTACAATTAGTGAATTTCCCTTAGATACTATGTAGGCAAAAAAGTTCACGAATCGTGATCCGCGAGACGAAAATGAACGCTACATACGCAACAATACCCGCTATGCGCGAATATCAATTCAGCCTTACTCCTCATGAAAAGATAAGGAAAAATCTAAGCTTATCACTTATTTGACCAACCGTTACGGCACCGAACAAGTATATCAATTTTTTGTCCACACGGTCAATTTTACCATCAAATTCAACCACCTCCATCGACGCAAAAGAGCACATTGTGCACTTCTCGATTGACAAGCGATGAGCAAGGTTATTTTTGTCAGAAGTACCGGACGAGCGAACCCGCAAGGGGATGCCCGCAACCAAGGTATTCTGGAATAAGACGAAATGGCCGATTCAAAATCCAAAGACACCATGCCCGGCATGACCCCGCAGCAGTTCCGCCATTGGCGGCGAGCACTCGGGCTCAAGCAGAAGGATGCGGCAGACCGTCTGGGCCTGAAGAAGCGCATGATCCAGTATTACGAAAAGGGAAATCGCGACGGGCGACCCGTTGAAATTCCCAAATCCATCCGCCTTGCCTGCTATGCATTGTCGGAAGGGATCGGCGAC
Organism: Labrenzia sp. R5_0; assembly: GCF_017743835.1. Lineage (NCBI taxonomy): Bacteria > Pseudomonadati > Pseudomonadota > Alphaproteobacteria > Hyphomicrobiales > Stappiaceae > Labrenzia > Labrenzia sp. R5_0. Next base: position 833,746 of record NZ_JAGHRK010000002.1, read on the forward strand.
TTTGACGGCCAGACAACGATCCCGTTACCCGCCGAAATTGCCAAGCCGGAATAAAGTCGTGATTTTACCTCGCAAAAGGTCGACTTTCACGCCCTGGCGGGGTTCCCTCCTGCGCAGCTTTTCCCTATAAGACGCGCTCAGCCAACATAGTCATACCCTCATGTCCGAGCCAGACCGAATAGCGAGCCCGCTGTCCGGAAAGGCCGCTGCGAGCTGCGAGCCGAGATGCCAAAACGCACAGATATCTCTTCCATCCTGATTATTGGTGCCGGTCCGATTGTCATCGGCCAGGCATGTGAATTCGATTATTCGGGCACCCAGGCCTGCAAGGCGCTGCGCGAGGAAGGGTATCGCATCATCCTGGTCAACTCGAACCCGGCGACGATCATGACCGACCCGGACCTGGCTGACGCGACCTACATCGAGCCGATCACTCCCGAGCTGGTGGCCAAGATCATCGAGAAGGAACGCCCGGACGCGCTTCTGCCGACGATGGGTGGCCAGACCGCGCTGAACTGCGCACTCGATCTGGAACAGATGGGCGTTCTGGAAAAATATGGCGTGGAAATGATCGGCGCCCGCGCCGATGTCATCGAAAAGGCTGAAGACCGCGAAAAGTTCCGGGCTGCGATGGACGTCATCGGCCTGGAAAACCCGCGCGCGGCCATCGCCTCCTCCCCGGCAATTCACGACGAGAACGGCCGGATCGTCGGTTACGACCGCAATGCAGGCTATCTTGAAGCCATGCGCGCCATCGACGAGATCGGCCTGCCGGCCATCATTCGCCCCGCCTTCACCCTGGGTGGCACCGGCGGCGGCGTTGCCTATAACCGGGAAGAATTCGAAACCATCGTCCGCTCCGGCATTGACGCATCTCCAGTCGGTCAGGTCCTGATCGACGAGAGCCTGCTCGGCTGGAAGGAATATGAAATGGAAGTGGTCCGCGACACGGCGGACAACTGCATCATCATCTGCTCCATCGAGAACGTCGATCCGATGGGTGTGCATACCGGTGATTCCATCACTGTCGCGCCGGCCCTGACGCTGACCGACAAGGAATACCAGATCATGCGCGACGCCTCGATTGCGGTGCTGCGCGAGATCGGCGTGGAAACCGGCGGATCGAACGTGCAGTTCGCGGTCAATCCGGACAATGGCCGCCTGGTCGTCATTGAAATGAACCCGCGCGTGTCGCGGTCTTCCGCCCTGGCCTCCAAGGCAACCGGCTTCCCGATCGCCAAGATCGCGGCCAAGCTTGCTGTCGGCTACACGCTGGACGAGCTGGAGAACGACATCACCGGCGGCGCAACCCCGGCATCGTTCGAACCGACCATCGATTACGTGGTCACCAAGATCCCGCGTTTCGCCTTCGAAAAATTTCCGGGCTCCGAAGCAACCCTGACCACTGCCATGAAGTCAGTCGGCGAAGTGATGGCCATTGGCCGGACCTTCAACGAAAGCCTGCAGAAGGCGTTGCGTGGTCTGGAAACGGGCCTGAACGGCTTTGATGAAACCGAAATCCCGGGCCTTGATCAGGGCGACGACCGCAACGCCCTGCGCGCTGCCGTCTCGACACCGACACCGACCCGGCTTCTCAACGTCGCCCAGGCCATGCGCCTTGGCATGACGGTCGAGGAAATCTACGAGGCCAGCGGCATCAATCCCTGGTTCCTGGAGCAGATCGAAGCCATCCTGGAAATGGAAGCGAAGGTCCGCAAGCTCGGCCTGCCGAAAGATGCCGCGAACTTGCGCAAACTGAAGGCCATGGGCTTTTCCGACGCGCGCCTGGCAAGCCTTGCCGATCTCGATGCATCGGACGTTGCCAAGCTCCGCAAGCAGCTGGACGTGCACCCGGTCTACAAGCGCATCGACACCTGCGCTGCCGAGTTCGCCTCCCCGACTGCCTATATGTATTCCACCTACGAGGCTCCCTTCATGGGGCAGCCCGCGTGCGAGGCGAACCCGTCCGACCGGAAGAAGGTGGTCATTCTGGGTGGCGGCCCGAACCGGATCGGCCAGGGTATCGAGTTCGACTATTGCTGCTGTCATGCCGCCTTCGCGCTGGAAGACGCGGGCTACGAGACCATCATGGTCAACTGCAACCCGGAAACCGTCTCCACCGATTACGACACGTCCGACCGCCTCTACTTCGAGCCGCTGACCGCTGAAGACGTGCTGGAGATCATGCGCAAGGAGCAGGAGAACGGCACGCTGCACGGCGTCATCGTCCAGTTCGGTGGCCAGACCCCGCTCAAGCTGGCGCAGGCGCTGGTCAAGGCGGACGTGCCGATCCTCGGCACTTCACCGGACATGATCGATCTTGCCGAAGACCGTGACCGGTTCCAGAAGCTTCTGATCAAGCTCGACATGAAGCAGCCGGAAAACGGCATCGCCTATTCCGTCGAACAGGGTCGCCTCATCGCCGGTCAGCTCGGCCTGCCTCTGGTGGTCCGCCCGTCCTATGTCCTGGGTGGCCGCGCCATGCAGATCATTCGCGACGAGGAAGCCCTCAACTCCTATCTGCTCGGCACCCTGCCGGAGCTGGTCCCGGCGGAAGTGCGGGCAAAGTACCCGAACGACAAGACCGGCCAGATCAACACCGTGCTGGGCACCAACCCGCTTCTGTTCGACCGCTATCTCGACGGCGCGATCGAGGTAGATGTCGATGCCCTTTGCGACGGCAAGGACGTGTTCGTCTGCGGCATCATGGAGCACATCGAGGAAGCCGGCATCCATTCCGGCGACAGCGCCTGCTCCCTGCCGCCGTTCTCGCTCGGCGAAGAGATGCTTGAAGAACTCAAGCGCCAGACCACGGCATTGGCTCTGGCACTGGAAGTCGGCGGCCTGATGAACGTGCAATACGCCATCAAGAACGGCGAGATCTTCGTTCTGGAAGTCAACCCGCGCGCATCGCGCACCGTGCCCTTCGTCGCCAAGACGATCGGCGCGCCGGTCGCCAAGATCGCCAGCCGCATCATGGCGGGAGAAAGCCTGGCTTCCTTCGGCCTCAGCGAGAAGAAACTCGACCATATCGCGGTCAAGGAAGCTGTCTTCCCGTTCGCCCGCTTCCCCGGCGTCGACACGATCCTCGGACCGGAAATGCGCTCGACTGGCGAAGTCATGGGCCTCGACACAGCCTTCGGCAAGGCCTTTGCCAAGTCCCAGATCGGCTGCGGCACAGGAGTTCCGGACAAGGGCACCGTTTTCGTTTCCATGCGCGACGAAGACAAGGCCGGCGTGCTTGACGCCGTCCGCAGCCTGGAAGCCGGCGGCTTCACGATCATCGCCACCGGCGGCACCCAGAAGTTCCTCGAGGACAAGGGGATTGCGGTGAAGAAGATCAACAAGGTTCTTGAAGGCCGCCCTCATATCGTTGATGCTATCAAGAATGGTGAGGTCCAGCTCGTCTTCAATACGACCGAAGGCGCACAGGCCATCTCCGACAGCCGGTCGATGCGCCGGGCGGCTCTTCTGAACAAGGTACCGTATTATACGACCCTTGCAGGATCAGTGGCTGCCGCGAAAGGCATTGCCGCCCATAAAGCTGGGAGCCTTGAAGTAAGACCTTTACAATCCTACTTCGGCTAAGGCTATTATACTCGTGACCGGCCGGGAAAGCGCGCCTTTCCCGGCTTGGTTTGTTTTTGTCAAAGCGCGGTCCTCGAGTTTAGGGGGACCCAATAAGCTGAAGGTCTGAGACCAATGGAAAAAGTTCCGATGACCTCCGCCGGGTACAAGATGCTCCAGGACGAGCTGAAGGAACGTACCGCGGTAGAGCGCCCGCGCATCGTCGAGGCGATTGCTGAAGCACGCGCGCATGGCGACCTGTCGGAAAATGCGGAATACCATGCGGCTAAAGAAGCCCAGAGCCTGAACGAAGGCCGTATTTCGGAACTGGAAGACAAGCTGTCCCGCGCTGAAATCATTGATGTGACCAAGCTGTCCGGCGACATCGTCAAATTCGGTGCGACCGTCACCCTCATCGACGAGGACACCGAAGAAGAAAAGAAATACATGATCGTTGGCGACGTCGAATCCGACGTGAAGCAGAACAAGGTCTCTATTTCTTCTCCGATCGCCCGCGCCCTGATTGGCAAGTCCATCGGCGACAGTGTCGAAGTTGCTGCCCCTGGCGGTGCCCGGTCTTACGAGATCGTGGACGTACGCTTCGTCTGATCCCAGCCTTTCAGTGTTGAGCCTTCCCGGTCTGGCCTCTCTTTGCAGGGACCGTCCCCGGTCTTAGCAGGCCTGAAAATTGCCCCTGGCCGTTTCAATGTCCGGGTTCCCTTTGAACCCGGACCTGCCTGGCACAGCTCCCCGGCAACGTACGCGCGTTCTGCGACTGTCCTTAAGTCGCAGCAAAAGCAGAGCTTTCCCTTTGACGTCCACGACACAGCCGTTAAGCTGACAACCGGAAAGTGTCGGAGGATTTGCAATGGTCTTTAACGCGATTGCTGTATGGTTGTTGATCGCGTCGGTGCCGTTATGGATATACCGCTGGTTTCTGTTTTCCAGGCTCACGGCACGCGAACGCCTGATGTTCAAGCGCCTCGTCGCGCAACGCCACGAAAGCTCCTTCGTGTTCGCCGTGCGGATGGCTGGTTACCTGATCGCTCTGGCTGTTGCCGTCTTCTTCGTCGTCTTCGGTCTGCAATATCTGAAGTATGGCAACTTTGGCATAACGACCTACAGCGACACGATACGTAGCAGGTTCTATTCCGGCATTGAGCCTGTCGACCAGGCGCTCGACAGCTACCACTATGACCAGATGCTGCCCGTTGCGGCACTGACGACCATCCTGCTGGTGACCGTCGCCTTTACACTGGTCACCGCCGCTCTCAGGGACATCTCCCTGATCCGGCGTCTCCAGAAAAAAGTGAAAAAACTGGCTTCGTGAGTTTGTTGGCGCCCTTGCCTGCCGGATCGGCAGGCAGCGCCTCACGCGTGCTGCAAGATATTCACCAGGCGGCCAAAAGGGTCGCGCACGTAAAAGCGCCTGACGCCCCAGGGCTCATCTGCCGGGCCGTATTCGATGCCGAGGCCTTTTGCCTGCACTTTTTCCAGCACTTCTTCAAGGTTATCGACTTCGACCGAAAAATCGGGCACGGGCGTTCCCGCGCCGCCTTCCGCCGCAATGCTGACCTGGGCCACCGCCCCCCGTTCGCCTGCAAAGGTGACGATCCAGCCGTGATCCATCGCCAGGTCCATGCCCAGCACGTCGCCGTAGAAGCTTTGCGCCTTGCCGGTATCCGGCGATGCGATGTTGGCAACGACACGTTTCACAGCCATGGCGTCTTGTTCCTTCTTGCAGCCGGTTCGGACTTCAATCGATTGGAACGACAGGCTCATCCTTTGTGCGGCGGATTGTCAACGCCGTACGAACGCTGTCGACGTTGGGCGCAGCGGTCAATTCGCGAATGATGAAATTCTGGAAGGTCTGCAGATCCGGCGAAACGCATTTCAGCAGGAAGTCGACCTCACCCGAAAGCATGTAGCTTTCGCGCACCAGCGGCCAGTTCTGAACCGTCTGTTCGAAGGCGATCAGATCCGCCTCGGTCTGGCTATGCAGCCCGACCATTGCAAACGCTGTCACGTCGTAACCGAGCTGCTTTTCATCAAGCAGGGTCCGGTAGCCCAGAATGAGCCCGGCTTCCTCCAGCGCGCGCACCCGGCGCAGGCAGGGAGGAGCGGATATGCCGACCCGACGGGCCAATTCCACATTGGTCATCCGTCCGTCATCCTGCAATTCCTTCAGGATCTGCCAATCAATGGCATCGAGCCGCGCTTTCAAACCTGTCTCCTTCGCGCTTCGCATGACGCGCCATGCTGTGGGCATTCGGGTCTTTCGCAAGACTGTCGCCTTGCCCGATACCGGAATCCCAAGCTAACCTCTATTTGTGTGCCGAGTTATGATTTTTTGCGCGTTTGTGCAAGACTATAACAAAATTGCGCACGATTTCGAAAGATTACGATAGGGGAACTTCTCCAAAACATGCCTTTTTCGCCGGAGAAAGCCCCTTCTTCCCTCTGGATCCTCACCGATGGAAAGGCGGGCGATGTTGCCCAGTGCCGCGGTATTGCCGAAGCCCTCGGCGCACCTGTTGAAGAACGCCACATAGCGCCGCGTGCACCCTTTACCTGGTTGATGCCCTTCGGTCCGATCGATCTGCGCGAGCGGGAGACCCGCCCCGGCAGCCCGATTGCCCCGCCCTACCCTGATATCGCCATCGCGTCCGGCCGCCGGGCGGTCCCGTATCTGCGCCGGGTCAAGCGCCTTTCGGGAGGCAAGACCTTTACCGTGTTCCTGAAAGACCCGCGCATGGGACCAGATGCAGCGGATCTCATCTGGGTACCCGAGCATGACAAGCTGCGCGGACGAAACGTCCTTGTAACACCGACGTCCCCACACAAGTTCTCAGCCGCAACACTGGCCGAACTCCGCAGCCGGCAGGTTGCCGAGATAGATGGTCTTCCACGGCCCCGTGTTGCGGTTCTTGTCGGCGGGGACAGTCGGCACCACAGGTTTTCCGAAGACGACCAGAACCGCCTTTTGAGCGGCCTGCGAGAGCTTGCACATGCGGCAAATGTGCATTTCATGATCACAGCCTCCCGCCGCACACCGGCCGGATTGGCCTATGGTCTTGCAGGATTGGCCAAATCGGGAAATCACCTCTACTGGACAGGCGAGGAGCCCAACCCTTACGGCCTCTATCTCGCCAAGGCAGATGCCATCATCGCCACTGCCGATTCCACGAACATGATCGGTGAGGCCACAGCCACCGGCAAGCCGGTCCATGTATTCGAGCCAAGCGGCGGTCACGACAAGATCACCCGGTTTTTGGGGACTTTGCGACGCATGGGTGTCATTCACCCCTTTCCAGGTCCGCTGAAAACCACTACCTACGAGCCGATAGATGCCACGCCGGTGATCGCTCAACGCATCTTGAGCGATTTTTCGGCCGCACGGCAAACCCGGAACAACGCCCCGATGGGCCAACCTGGCAACGCAAACGCCGGGACATGAAAACAGGATAAAGGTGCGCCCATGAGCACGGAACACAGCAAACTTCTGATCATCGGCTCCGGCCCGGCCGGCTACACGGCTGCCATATATGCTGCCCGTGCCATGATCGAGCCGACGCTGGTGGCCGGTATTCAGCCGGGCGGCCAGCTGACCATTACCACCGATGTCGAGAACTACCCCGGCTTCGCGGATCCCATCATGGGGCCGTGGCTGATGGAACAGATGCAGAAGCAGGCCGAAAACGTCGGCACCAAGATCCTTTACGACACCATCGTGAAGGCTGACCTGTCCCAGCGCCCGTTCCGCCTGGAAGCCGACAGCGGCACGGTGTTCACGGCGGATGCCCTGGTGATCGCCACCGGCGCGCAGGCCCGCTGGCTTGGCCTGTCTTCGGAACAGGATTACATGGGCGCCGGCGTTTCCGCCTGTGCGACCTGTGACGGCTTCTTCTACCGCAACAAGGAAGTTGTGGTTGTCGGCGGCGGCAACACCGCCGTGGAAGAAGCGCTGTATCTCGCCAATCTCGCCTCCAAGGTGACGCTGGTTCATCGCCGTGACAGCCTGCGGGCGGAAAAGATCCTGCAGGACCGCCTGTTCCAGCACCCGAAGATCGACGTCATCTGGGACCACCAGGTCGACGAGATCCTCGGCGGCGGCATGCCGAAAGCAGTTACCGGCGTACGGTTGAAAAACACCGCGACCGGCGAATTCCAGGAAATTTCCACGGACGGTGTCTTCATCGCCATCGGCCACGCACCGTCGGTCGAACTCTTCAAGGATCAGCTCACGCTGAAATCCAACGGCTACCTGGAAACTGCCCCGGATTCGACCAGGACATCCATTCCAGGCGTCTTTGCGGCCGGTGATGTCACCGACGACATTTATCGGCAGGCAGTAACCGCTGCCGGCATGGGCTGCATGGCAGCCCTTGAAGCCGAGAAGTTTCTGGCCGAACATGAAGTGACGTCGACAAAGCAGGCCGCCGAATAGGCTGCCTGACTGTCCTGCGGAGGGGCACGCATGGATTGGGACAAATTGCGCATTTTTCATGCGGCCGCACAGGCTGGCAGTTTCACGCATGCAGGTGACACCCTGCATATGAGCCAGTCGGCTGTGAGCCGGCAGGTCAGTGCGCTAGAGCACGATCTGGGCGTTCCGCTGTTTCACCGGCACGCCCGCGGCCTGTTGCTGACCGAACAGGGCGAACTGCTCTACCGGACTGCCAACGACGTGCTGATGAAGCTGGAAGCGGTTCAGTCGAGCCTGACGGACAGCAAGGAAAAGCCATCCGGAGCCCTGCGTGTGACAACCACGGTGGGCCTTGGTTCCACCTGGCTCACCTCACGGATCAGAAGCTTCATCGATCTCTATCCTGATGTCGACCTGCACCTGATCTTCGACGACGACGAACTGGACCTCGGCATGCGCGAAGCGGATGTGGCCATCCGCTTGCGTCAGCCAACCCAGCCGGACCTGATCCAGCGCAAGCTGTTTACAGTGCATTTCCATGTCTATGCGGCACCGGAATACCTCCAACGGTTCGGAACGCCTGTGTCGATCGACGACCTCGACAAGCACCGGCTGATCACCTTTGGCGAACAGGCTCCGGCCTACCTGCGCTCGATGAACTGGCTGGAAACAGCCGGGCGCGTCGCGACAAGCCCGCGCAGGTCCGTCCTGAAGGCCAACAACATCGTGGCCATCAAGCGTGCCGTTCAATCCGGCGTGGGCATTGCCATTCTGCCGGACTACATCATCGACAAGTCGTCGAACCTGGCGCCTGTCATGACCGACCAGGACGACAAGGTGCCCTCCTTCGACACCTATTTTGTCTACCCTTCGGAACTGAAGAACACCGCGCGTGTTACCGCGTTCCGCGAGTTCCTGCTGGCAAATGCAGAAGGCTGGGTTTTCTAACCCCGCCCTCCTGTCGTCTATCTGCCCGATTGCGATTGGCTCAACCAGCCCCGGCTTGACCGGGACGCAACCCTGCTTGCCTGCACGAGCGGCCGCACAGAGGCTTTTGCAAATACTCTCCCCCTAAAGAGGTCTCGGAACTCGGCCTGCGCCGCGGCAACCGAGCGACCCGATCGTCTCCATTCCGCTGGGAAAGCATAGGACTGGACAGACTCAGGTTTCATTCGCCAAATCAGCTCAACATTTAGGCATCAAAATTACTGCACACGGGGAGAGCATTTGCATTTATTTCGGTGAACCAATCGATTTTTTCACTCGAAATTAAAAATTTTTTTGAAGCCACCGGCAAAAACCGACTAATTCAATCTGTTGTAATTAAAGGGGTTTTGGTCAAATTTTTGACCATTCAGTCAAGCCCTGCGTAAAATGCATAGCAGATCTGCGCCCCTGCCTCTTGTTTACGCAGCTTGTGCACTGCATATAAGCATCACTGTTGGTCACACGGACATCACGTCCTCCTCCCAGTGATGTTCCGACCAGCTGTTCCCCTCTGGAAGGTGATTCCACTGTTTTCAGTGAATCAAAATAAACTGCCGGGTCTTTTAAGACCCGGCTCTTTTTTTGCCCAGACCATGCTGCGACGCAGCATGACGTAATGTCACTTCACCTCACATGAACAGGCGTTCGTTGCCCAGGTCCTTGTAGAGGCCGGCTACCTGCTCCTCATAGCCGTTGTAGAGAAGCGTGTTGCGGCGCTCGTCCGTTCCAAGCAGCCGCTCGGAAGACTGCGGCCAGCGGCGATGCGGCACGGACGGGTTCACGTTCGCCCAGAAGCCGTATTCAGAAGACTGGATCTCCTCCCAGAAGCTGACCGGACGCTCGTCGGTGAAGGAGATCTTCACGATCGACTTGATCGACTTGAAGCCGTACTTCCACGGGACAACCAGCCGGATCGGTGCACCATATTGCTTGGCAAGCGGCTTGCCGTAAACGCCGGTAGCGATGAAGGCGAGTTCATTGGTCGCTTCTTCCAGCGTCAGGCCCTCGACATAGGGCCAGGGATACCAGCTCTGCTTCTGCCCGCTGGCAACCGACGGATCGAGGAAGGTTTCAAAACGCAGGTATTTTGCGCCGGACTGCGGCCCGGCCAGCTTCACCAGCTCGGCAAGCGCGAATCCCGACCAGGGCACGGCCATGGACCACGCTTCGACGCATCGATGCCGGTAGAGCCGCTCTTCCAGAGGCATCTTGGCCAGAAGGTCATCGATGCCGATCTCTTGCGGATTGTCGATCATGCCATCCAGCACAACGGTCCAGGGGCGGATCTTGAGTTCCTGTGCCGCCGGCCAGATCTGCTTGTGCGTGCCGAACTCGTAGAAATTGTTGTATTTCGCCGTGAACTCTTCCGGGGTCACGTCCCTGTCGAGCGTAAAGGTCTCATTACGCTTGACCGGATAAAGGCCCGCGCTCGGGTCTTCTTCCGCAAAGGCCGGGCGAATTCCAAGACCCGTACCCATCAGCGCACCAGCCCCGGCAAGGCCGGCAAGGATCTGCCGGCGGTTCATGAAAACGGCCTCCGGTGTTGCTTCCCGTTCCGGAAGCTCCCAGCTGCGTTTCTTCAGTATATTCATTGTCAGTCTCCCGTTTGTTCCGAAGGAAACCGGAATCGGCTTTCAATGGCAAATAACGCCCTGGTGACTGAGCGCAACAACAAGGTGATCAACAGTACAGCGCTTTAGTAGGGCGAACACAACAGAGGGGCCAACCGGCCCCTCTGTCATCGCTTTCAGTGCTCTACCGTTCACGCGGCCTGTCTGCCGGACCTCTGCAGGGCAATGTCCGCCGCCTTGCCGGAAAGTTCCGCCATATGGTCGAACTCGGCGGTGTAGCTTGCAACCCCGGCGGTCGCCGAACGCAGTTCGATGATCAGGTCACCGATTTCCGCCTCCGGCATCAATGCCTGCACCTCATCCCAGCCATTCCACTCGGGACGGGCATCGAAGCCAAGCAATTGTCCGCGTCGTGCCGAGACAATCGCATTCACCCGCGCGGTCGCATCGCTCGGGCAGGCAATCACCACCTTGTGGATCGGCTCCAGCAGCACCGGCTTGCACTCAGGCAGACCTTCTCGGATTGCAAGTATTCCGGCCATCTTGAAGGCCTGGTCGGAACTGTCCACGGAGTGATAGGAGCCGTCCGTCAGACAGACGGACACATCCACCACCGGGAAACCGAGCGGGCCTTGCCCCAACGCATCCAACACGCCGTCACGCACGGAGGGGATATATTGTTTCGGCACGACACCCCCGGTAATCGTGTCTGAAAACTGGACGCCTTCGCCGCGCGGTAGCGGAGATATCTCGATCACCACATCGCCGAACTGACCATGCCCGCCGGACTGTTTCTTGTGACGGCCACGAACCTTGGTGCCTGACCGGATCGTCTCGGCATAAGGCACGTGCGGCGTATTGGCGGCGATATCCAGACCGTATTTTCCGGCAAGCCGTTCCTGGGCAACACGCAAATGCATTTCGCCCTGCCCTGCAAGCAACGTTTCGGCCGTTGTCTGGTTTTGCGAGACGATCAGCGAGCGGTCCTCTTCAACCAGTTTCGCCAGTGCCGCGGAAAGACGAACCTCGTCCTTGCCCTGTTTGGCGGAAATCGCCGTCGCCAGAACAGGATTGCGCCGTTCGAGCACCTGAAGGCTTTCGATCTTTCCGTTTTCGAAACTCAGGAGGTCGCCCGTCTGGACATCATCGAGCCTCCCGAGCCCAACCAGATCGCCCTTGCCGGCCGTTGCGATCTTGTTCGCCTGCTGGCCGAAGACAGAAAACAGTCCGGACACCTTGATTTCGGTGTCACCATTGAGGAACAGGGTATCGCCGTCGGAGACCACGCCTTCCAGAACGCGGGCGATCGACTGCTTGCCGCCGTGCTGGGTGTGCAGCGTCTTGACGACCTGCAGCATCGCGCGCGACGTCGTGCCAAGCACCCGGCGCGACAGCAAATCGACACCTGGAACCTCGTGGCGCAAGGCCTTGAGCAGCCTGCTGACACCGTTGCCGTGTTCTGCGGAACCGAAGAAAACCGGGCAGATGAGACCGTCCTGCATTTCGTTCACCAGATCGGCGAACACCTGATCGCGATTGGGGGCGATATCCTCGAGCAACGCCTCCATCAGGTCGTCATCGTGATCGGCCAGGTGTTCCAGCATGGTGAAACGGGCTTCGTGCTCACGCGCGAGGTCCGCATCGGACATGTCGATCTGCGTGCTTTCCTCCTTCTCGTGATAGACATGCGCCCGCTCCAGCGCGAGATCGATGAAACCCGTCGCCAGGCCGTCTTCCCAGATCGGGATCTGTCGCAGCACCAGCGGCACCGCAGATGCCGGTTGCAGCACGCTCAGGACATCACGCACCCGCCGCGTGCTCTTGTCGATCTTGTTTAAAAACAAAACCCGCGGAATGGCGCGGGCTTCAAGGGCTTTCAGGATCAGCTGCAGGGCTGGAACCTTGCGCTCGTCGTCCTCCGCCACCACGACGGCCAGATCCACCCCGGAAAGCGCCCCGTCCATTTCGCTCAGGAACTCCACCGATCCAGGGCAGTCGACGAACACGAAGCGATCTCCCAGGAATTCCGCGTCCGCAATGTTCAGTTCCACACTCATGCCGTGGGCACGCGCTTCCGGCGAAGCGTCACCCACCGTATTTCCGTTCGCGACGGATCCTTGCCGGGCCACCTTGTCCGTTCGCGCCAGCAAGGCTTCCAGAAGACTGGTCTTGCCGCTGCCGAACGGACCCACTAGGGCGATACAGCGCGGAGCGCTGCCCGCAGCAGATCCTTTTCCGTTTGAAGTGATTGCCATGCTGAGCCTCCCGTTAGTTCGAGGATATCTCGTAACAACGCGGCAGGGCCGGCTGGGGGACGCGGCCTGCCGCGTCTCGCCCGGATGGGATCGAAGGCCTTTTGCCCGGTACTCAACAGCACCAAGCCCCAAACTGCGGCCGATCGACCAGGGGCGGTCAGCCATCGTCGCGCCGATATCGGCGGCAACGCAAGGGAATCTTACGCGGCAGCGCAGCAATTTGCCCTTGTATCGGCTCAGTCTCCAGGCCGATGACAGCTCGCCAAAAGTGCACAAAAATCCAAAACACCGCCGATCCCAGAGGCTTATAAAGGCTCTCCCGACTGAGATCTCCAGACCGGCAAGCGGTGGAGAAAATTTGAGCTGAAGACTGAAAAAAGTCCCGCCTTCAGACCTTCCCAACCATGTGCCATTGCCCTGCCGGAATTGGCAGATAGTGAAATTGACGCGCAGTGGCCTATGTAACCAATTGGAACCGGCCTCGGGCAAAAGGAGCACGCGTGACCAAAACCCTGATACTCTGTTCAGCCCTGCTAGCTGCCACGTCGGCAATACCGGCGCATGCGCAATCGACCCAGCTGCGCAGTCCTCCCATGATGACCTCGCCGCGGCTGCCTTCTGCCGGTCAGCAGCTGAACCAGAACCTCAACCGCCAACAGTCCGGTTTCTCCACCCGGCAACAGATTGACGGTGCGGAGCGTCTGAACCGCACCGAGCAGATCAACCGGCAGAACACCCGGCCGGACAAGGAAGAAACTCCTTGTGCCGGCGCGAACGAAAGCTGCCGCGATTAAAGCGGAGAAACAGGACAGTGACAGCCGCTGAGGCTTAGTTGATCAGTTCCAGCGTCATCTTGCTGACACCCAGTGTCAGGTTCGTGCCTGTCTGGCTTTCCAGGCTGAAAGGGTTGAGCGCGATGGAGCGGTCGAAACCACCCAGCAGCGCGTTCGCCTTGATCCCCGCACCAACACTTGCCCCGGCGGTCAGCCCGCCGTAGGTGCCTGCCAAAAGGCCCGGCTTCCGGTTTGCGGAAGGTGCCAGCACACCCCAGACCAGCGTGGCCTGTTTGGTCTTGCCTATGTCCAGCCCATAGTCGCGGACGGTCCCCTTGTAGTTTTCCACCGCTCCGCCGTCGACCGGTGAAAAGCTGCATCCGAGTGTTGCTGAAGAGCCAACAATGAAACTGTGCTCGCCTTCCACCAGGCAGCTCAGTTTACCGATTTCAACCTTTGGGCTGTCTTCGGAGGCAAGGGCCGGCATGGCAAACACAATGGCCACGGCGGCAAGAACCGGTTTAAAAATACGCATGTAGAGAACTCCCGTTCGGCTGCGAATATTCGCTTTTAGCAAAGACGCGGATCACGCCCGTGATATGACGCGCCAAGACGTCAAAATCGCGGCAATGGCAACAGGGTCAGGTGTAACCGTCGGTAGTGTCGGTACCGCCCGCCAGAGCTGGGGCAAGCACACCAGCATTCGACGACCTGTCCGACACTCGGGCAAGCAGAAACCGGCGACCGGCAATCAGAAGGGTCAAGGTGACGATCACCGGAAGAATGCTGTTTTCCGGCGCCTGGAACGCCCAGACCGTTCCAGCCAGTGATACGGCAAGCATCAGAAACGATAGTCGGTACTGTGTTGATCTGGGCAAGTCGGGGACACCGGCAAATCCACCGCGTGAGAACAGGGTCAAGACCCCGCCGGTAAGCGTCACGGTCAACAAAACAGCACTGTACGAATAGCCTGTCAGGAATGCTGCCAGAGTGCCGTCACTAAACCGATACAGGCCGACCAGAAGCGGTGTCACCAGCAGGATATGCAGATTGATACCCAGCAATACGGGGTGCATGGGCGCCTTGACCAGCACAAAGCCGGCAAGAGCGAAAACCGCAAGACCGCAACCACTCCAGCCTGCAAGCTCCAGATCACCCGTCTGTCGCCAGAGCACAATGAAGACAATCGACGGCAGGCTTTCAAACAGATCAAGAAGCAGTTGTTTTTGATGTGAATTTGCCATCGCTCGACCTCCACCTGACTGGGAAAGGCTAGAGCGTTCGAACTGTGCTGTAAACCGCGCATTCCTCAACCGGAAAATGCAGCCCACAACAGGAAAGGGCGGCCGTCGGCCGCCCTTTCGCAAGTCTTTCGATGTCCGATAAGCTTATTTCAGGTTCCCGCAGAAACGCTGGATGCGCGTGCAGGCTTCTTCCAGAGCTTCGGTCGAGGTCGCATAGGAAATGCGGAAGTTCGGACCAAGCCCGAAAGCCGAACCGTGAACGACGGCGACACCTTCAGCTTCCAGAAGCTCGGAGACGAAGTCCTCGTCGCTCTCGATCACCTTGCCGGACGGGGCCGTCTTGCCGATTGTACCGGCGCAGGACGGGAACACGTAGAACGCGCCTTCCGGCACCGGGCACGAAATGCCGTTGGCCTGGTTCAGCATGGAGACAACCAGGTCCCGGCGTCCCTTGAAGACTTCGTTGTTCTTCGGGATGAAGTCCTGGGTGCCGTTCAACGCCTCGACCGCCGCCCACTGGGCGATGGAGCAAGGGTTGGAGGTCGACTGCGACTGAACCTTGGCCATGGCCTTGATCAGGTCAGCCGGGCCTCCGGCATAACCGATACGCCAGCCGGTCATTGCATAGGCCTTCGACACGCCGTTGACGGTCAGCGTGCGCTCGTAAAGTGCAGGCTCCACCTGAGCGGGCGTGGTGAACTTGAAGTCGTCATAGACGAGGTGCTCATACATGTCGTCGGTCATGACCCAGACATGGGGGTGCTTCATCAGCACATCGCAGAGCGCCTTCAGTTCAGCTTCCGTGTAGGCCGCACCGGACGGGTTGGACGGAGAGTTGAAGATCAGCCACTTGGTGCGCGATGTGATCGCCGCATCGAGTGCTTCCGGGGTAATCTTGAAGGTCGACTTGTCCGCTTCCACGATCACCGGTTCACCGCCTGCTAGCAGCACCATGTCCGGATAGCTTACCCAGTAAGGGGTCGGAATGATGACTTCATCGCCCGGGTTCAGCGTTGCAATCAGCGCGTTGTAAAGCACCTGCTTGCCGCCGGTACCCACGGTGATCTGGCTGGTTTCGTAAGTAAGCCCGTTTTCCCGCTTGAACTTTTCGACGATGGCCGCCTTCAGCTCCGGAATACCATCGACAGCGGTGTACTTGGTCTTGCCGTCGGTGATGGCCTTGATGGCGGCTGTCTTGATGTTTTCCGGGGTATCGAAATCCGGCTCGCCAGCTCCGAGACCGATTACATCGCGGCCTGCGGCTTTAAGCTCGCGTGCCTTGTTGGTGACGGCGATGGTCGCAGAAGGTTTAACACGCGCCAATGCGTCAGCAAGAAAGCCCATAATGTCCTCCAGGGGGAAACGGGATTAACAGCGCGCGGACCCTAGATCCGTGCGCTGCGGAAAACAAGACCAAATCCGGAGAAGAACGGGAGTTTTCAGGCCGCTTGCGCCAGTTTGCCGGCGTATCTTTCAATCACCCCGGCATCGAGCGGTCCGCCATGGCCGAGATAGAAGCGTTTTGCCCCCTTGGACAGCAGAAATTTCAGCGAACGGACGACCTGAAGCGGGTCTTCTTCGAAGGGGGGCGGCTTGGGCCGACCCTTCAGCGCGATTCCCCCCAGAAGAATGCCGGACGCCGCCAGATCCCCCGCGAGGACGGCACCATCGTCAAGCAGTACCGACAGCGATCCGGGCGTGTGGCCTGGCGTCGGCATGATGACACCTTGCACGCCATAGGCTGTCAGATCCAGTGTCTGGTCCCCTGACAGAAGAATGTCCGGCTCCACCTTCGCAAATGGCCGTTCGATCGCGCCTGAAAGCTTGAACAGCCGACCGAAGAACCCCGAAGGCTTCAGGATGGGAGCCTGGCCCCGGCAATAGGGCAAATCACCTTCATGCAGCACGATTGGCGCGCCCGACAGTTTCTGAAGACGCTTGGCGCTGCCCGCATGGTCGATGTGGCCGTGGGTCACCACGATCAGCTTCAGATCGGCAAGGCAAAGCTCGACCTTCGCCAGCCCCTTCTCGATCTTGGTCTCGCTGCCTGGCAACCCGGTGTCCACAAGCACGGCACCACCGGCAAAGGTCAGCAGAAACGCGTTGACCATGCCGAATGGCAGGATCGGGATAGTGTGGATCTGGATCTCGGACATGTTTGCCGCCGTTCTCTTCCTGGTGATAGGTTGGCTCTTCACCTAGGCGGACGCGGAAATACGTTCAATTAGGCACCTTTTGGTAACCCGGACGGGCCATACCCCCGGCGAACCGGTGGAGACGGACATGAGCGAACCGATCGCATCCCTCTGGCGCCTGCCTGGCACGCAGGACTGTCCTGTTGCCGACACGCTGAAAAGCATTGGCGGCAAACACACCCCAAAGGTTCTGCATTGCCTGACCGCTAGGGATCATCATTTTCTGGAACTACAGCGGACACTGAAACCGATCAGCCGCAAGGTGCTGACCCAGGAACTGCGCCACCTGGAAGAGATTGGACTGGTCGCTCGTACCGAACTGGACGACGCCCACCGCCGCGTCCGCTATGCCCTCACACCGAAAGGCCGGAGCCTGACCGAAATCCTTGGACAGGTTTACCTTTGGGCCGTGGAACACCACGGCAGTGACGCAGCATCAGCGGCGTAAACCCTACGCCTTAACCAAGCCGCAACCCTGACAAGCCTTCCCCAAAGGCAAGCAACGGTACATTGCCGCTTGACCTTGCAGCCTTGCACACGACACTATCCGCCGAGGGACTGAAGTTTTCCTGTCCTTTAGCAACCTTTGAAGCATGGGTTTGGGGGATCAATGCAGAAGGTTTTTCTGGTTCCACTATTTGTAGTTTCGTTATTTTTTGGAGCGCTACCAGCGTCTGCACTTGCAGACCGGGTCGCATTGGTAGTCGGCAACGCCTCCTATCAACACGCGACGCAACTGGACAACCCGATCAATGATGCATCCTTGATCGCCAGCAAGTTAACCGAGCTTGGCTTCAAGGTCCTGCTTGTCATGGACGCAACCTTTGAAGATTTCACGGAAGCCCTGCGAGAGTTCGAAGCCGATCTGCAGACAGCGGACACAGGCATGTTTTATTACGCCGGACACGGAATGCAGTTCCGCGAAGAAAATTATCTCCTGACCACCGATGCTGCAGTCATCGACGAACAGGACGTCGTAACCAGTGGCAAGAACCTGAACAGCATCATCAGCATGATGGAAGCTCGCGTTCCATTGAGTCTGGTCTTTATCGATGCCTGCCGCAATAATCCGTTCGCGGATAATTTGAGAAAGAAGCTTGCGGGGCGGGCAAGAGCACTTGGTCTCAACAGAGGCTTGGCGGTCCCTGAGCGATCGGCAAATTCGCTGGTTGCTTTTGCAACCAAGCCAAATGAAGTTGCCCTTGATGGAGACAACAGGAATTCTCCCTTCACGACTGCCTTGGCAAAACACATAGTTACACCCAACATCGAAGTATCAACGATGTTAAAAAGGGTGACCCGCGACGTTCTTGAATTGACGGGACAAAAGCAAAGACCGGAAGTTGTCGCTTCCATGGCGTCCGAGTTCTACTTCTTTCACAACAACGCACTGATTTCTCCGGTCATTACCTACGACAACGACGCCGAGCGTGAAGCTGCAGCCACTTTCGCACTGAAAGAGGCTGTCGAAAAGAACACCATTTTGGGTTACCGCGTCATCATTGAGAACTTTCCCAAAACCGTAGCCTCGGATGTGGCTGACAAGTTACTAAAAGAGCTTGAGCAGGACACGATAAGTCAGCAAACTTCAGGATCCCATGAACCTACCGAACTGACACTTTCGACACAGACACTTCTGGATCGGATCGGCGAAGTCAGCAGAACAGGAGCAGCCTTAGCTGTAACAAGCATTGCGCCCGAAACGCTTGAACTCAGTCTGGGACTTGACGCGAGCGGATACAGCAAGGTCCAGGCAGCACTCAACATGCTTGGTCATGATGCGGGAACAGCTGACGGTGTTTTTGGTACAAAGTCCAGATCTGCGTTGCGGGCCTTTCAGGTTGCCAGCAAAATCGAAGATACCGGTTACATCGACCAGAACTCACTGCTTCACCTCATAAAGGTTTTCGAAGAAACTCCAAAGGTTTACGATGGAATGTGGAGCCTAGAGGTTCATCGCTTCAATCCACATCCGGAAGATCCATTTCAGATCAATGACAGGACCTTGCTTTCCTCAGCAACATTGCGGTTCCGCAATGACCAGTTCTATTTGCTGGACTGGAAGAACCTCGCCGGCATCTCTCGTAATGACAACCGCAATCCCTTCGCAAATTTCCGTGGTGTCGTAACCTCGGACAAGAAGATGTCCATGCGCCTGGAGGCCGATTATCTCTTTCAGAAGAAGAAGGTGAAGACTGTTGAGATCAGAGGCAGCTTCCCGGACTTCGTCGCATATGGGTCCCGTCTCAACTTCAACGGGCCGAGGCTGGAAAACACCGGCCCGAAGGACGAGACCTGGGTCAGGATAGAGCTGAAAAGACTACCTCCCGAAAAGAAGTAAAATCCAGTTCATGTTTCGCTTGTGCCTGTCGAGGGTCAGCTTCTCGTTTCAAGGATCAGCTTCGGATCGTCCTTGTCCTCATCGATGATCGTGCACTTGAAGCGCTTTTTCTTGGTCTGGCCATTGAGCACCGTCACCGGCACCGACAGGGGAACTTCCGAGGCGTCTTTGGCAGAGGTCAACAGGGACGCATAATTGCTCGGGTGAAGCAGCATCTCGGTGATCGGACGGCTGTCGAGGACGTCCGATGTCAGATGGTAGGTCTTCATCGCTGCGTTGTTCGCCGCGATGATGATCTTTGACTTGATGTTGACCACCAGGATCGGCGCGCTGCACGCTTCGAAGACCCTGGCAAAATCGACGTCACCGCCGGCATGGCCGGCCGAAAACAGCACCCCGCCCACCGTGCCGCCGACACGGAAATACATGGCGTCGTATTTCAGTTCGACGCTGTCGTTGGACGCCAGCAGGAACTTGCCACGCCCGGTCGCACTGGCCCGGCGCGTCAATGCCGCAAGCGTCAGGGAGACGATCGTTCGCCCGACCCGGTTCTGGATATGGGCAATGTTGCGCCCCAGGATCAGGCGAGCATCCTCGATCTGGAAGCTCTTGAGGAAACCGTCGCTGGCAAAGCGCACGTAGCCGAAATTGTCGACCAGCAGCACAACGCGGGTGGAGGACGCGACGAAATGCTGGAGGATCGGCGCCAGTCCCAGTACGACCCGGCCCGGATTATTATCATTCTCACCGATGGAGGGGAAGCAGATCGCAAGGATCTTGCCGTCCGGCAACTCGTAACGATAGGCAACGATCGGAATGCCCGGGATACGGTGGTCCGGCCCGCCGCCGACGTCGAACGGCCCGGCCTGGCCTTCCCGGATCGCACCCTGGACCAGCCGGAGAATGGTCTTACGATCCTCTGGCGACAGGTGGCGCAGTGCCTCGTTGGAGGGCGCTTCCTGCAGATCCCGCACTTCGCTATTGAAACTCTGGGAACCGACCTCGTGCCAGAGAATGGTTTTCTTGCTGATATCGGCAATGAAAAACTGGATACCCGCCAGCGACAAGGCCGGCGGCTCCCCGGCCTTCTGGACCGATGGTTCTGTCGACGTTACTGGGTCTGTCGGCTTGCCCACCGTGGCGCTCTGCGCAGCGTTTATCGTCATTCCATGCCTGGTCTGTTTGTATCGGATGTCCCGGCGAGCAAGCATGCTTCCGAAATGCAAACAAACACTAAAATCGCATCGTAAAATATCTGGGTTATGTCAGTTTTTACAGTAATTAAACAATGCAATACGTTTTTATGAGAAGTTGTATTGTCAATTTTACGAAAGCTTAATTGGCCGGTTTGAGCCCCCGGAACCACAACCTTCCACCTTCGCACATCAAGACTGCCGGAATGAAAAACAGAACCGTCGCCCCCCTGAATGCAGCGCCATTCGGAGCACGAACACTACCTATTGTGCCGCCTTGCCAAGGCGGCAGCAAATAGATCGAATTTGCCGCAAAATAGTCACGAAAACACACGGCGCATGTCTAAATCGCGTCCGCGTGCCGGCGCAATTTCAAACGAGATTGAACTCATCCCAGCGGATGGAGGAGCCAATGGCCCACGCAACGACCGTACAGGCGACCATCAAGTCGCAGAACGTAAGCTTCCCACCGGTTTTGCTGTTCATAGTGGCAGCAGGCCTGTTGATGTTGATGTCCGCACTGGAGCCGTCACTGGTGCTGCCGATGGTCGCGTTCGTGACCATGGTTGCCGTTACCCGTCTGCTGGCCCGCCGACTGTTTCAGGACCTGACCGGCGTTCAAGCGCAGGCAGACTGACAGAAACCGAAGTACAACCGCTCGAACCTGACTGATCATCACCATGGCACGCGTAGATAACCAGAAAACCAGAAAGTCCGTTCCCTCCAAAAGCGACCTGCATGAAGCCCGGCCGCTGTTGCAGGCAATCTTTCTGGGCATGTTGCTGGCAACCGCTTTGGTCGCAGCAGCGGCGATGGCAAACCCGGCCAACACGAACGGTGTCCCGAAGACCGAGCCCGTCGCGCACTCAGCAACCGGCCAGGCACCTGCAAACGCCGGTCGACCGGCAAGCGCCATGTTCTGACAGCTTGACATACAAGGAGCCGCCGCGGCGGCTCCGTCTGTTTCAGGAAGTCAAGATCAGCGCCTGGAGCCCGACCTTTCAAAAGCCGAGACCCGGCCTCATGCTTGGCACATGAGTGCCGGGCCTCAGTGCCCGGTCCGCCCCCGGATAACGTTTCCTGCCCAACGATGGTTCTCTTTGAACCTTCATCCAAGACAGCCCCGCAGTGCATATGTGCAAGTGCCCGCTGCCTCACCGCCCTCAGGTGGTCCGCCGGTTGCGTCCGCTGTTGATCACGGTCAAGGACAGGAATTTGTTCGTTCGCCAAGTAAAGCAAGATCACATGTCATCTGCAAGACCGCACGCGGTTCAAGGCTGGCATCGATCGTAAATTAACCAGAGTCACATGGCGCGACCTTGAATACCGGGGATAACCGCAGTCCAGGCCTTTGCGAGTGCGTTCGGAAACTTCCGGCAAGCCATGTGGAACAAAATCCGCTACGGGGCATTTGCCCTCAAGTGGTAGTATTACGCCGATGCAACCGGCGCCAGTGAGGGATTTCACATCATGACCATTGCCAACGGCGAAAAGTGGATCGATAAAGAAACGAAGGGTTTGTCGGAGGCAGCAATGGACATCGACCTCACACTTTCAGCAGACACGATCCGCCTGCTCGCCCAGAAGGCGCGAGCAGTTGCATCGTCTCTTCAGGATACGTTCGAGGACGGCCATGAAGGCGACGTCGAATTCGACGCCGATTCCCTGGAGCAAAGTCACGGTCACGATGGCCTTGCGGAGGAGGAAAACGACGACCTCTCCGACGAGGAACTGCGGGAGCTGATCGAGGATCTCAACGTGGATGAAGCTGCCGAACTGGTGGCCATCTCCTGGATCGGCCGCGGTGACTTCGAGGCTGAAGACTTCCAGCAAGCGGTCGACGAGGCACGCGAGCGCGCCGTCGGTTCGACAGCAACCTATCTTCTCGGCATGCCGCTCCTGGCCGATCACCTGGAAGCCGGTCTCGACGCGCTTGACCTCTGACGGCCGACACAGCGCTGTTTTCGCCCGGGCTTCAAGACGTTCGGCGGGTCAAGCTGGCTAGGTCATTTTTGCCGGGTCTTCCACATCAGGTCGTTTTCCTTGGGAAAACCGGTTAGCAATTGATTTACTATCTTTTCGCTGCCGGACATTTGGCCCACTCTTGCCCCACTTCGTGGTGGGACAAGGGAGTTGAGGGCATGCTGCAAGACCCGGCGAACCAAGACGTGTTTACCGTCCATCGTCCGTCTCCATGGCCATATGTCGGCGCAATGCTCGCTGCGTCGGCCCTGATCACGACACTGGTCGTGGCGTTCAGCAGCTAATCCATACCGGCACTACCGCTCGAAACCGGTACCGGTCATCGTTCAGAGAGTTCCTTAATGCGTTCAACGCGTCTGGCCGTGCTTGATCTTGCCCGCGGCCTCGCTGTTGTCGCCATGGCGATCTACCATTTCTCCTGGGACCTTTCCTGGTTTGCCTATGTCGACTGGCCCGTTGCCCAGGGCACAGGCTGGCGCATATTCGCCGCCTCGATCGCCGGCAGTTTCCTGCTTCTGGCCGGCGTCAGTCTGGATTTCGCCCACCACCTGGGCATCCGTTGGCATGCATTCTGGCGGCGCCTTGCCGTGATCATCGCAGCCGCTGCCGCCGTGTCGCTGGTCACCTATTTCACTTTCGGCGATACTTTTGTTCGCTTCGGCATTCTCCACTCCATTGCCTTGTCCAGCGTGATTGCCCTTCCCTTCACGCGCCTTCCGTTCGTCTTTGCCGGGCTTGCTGCGGCGTTCGTTTTCTCTTTGCCCTTCTGGGCAGCTTCGTCCGCCCTCGACGGCCAGCTCTGGCTGTGGACAGGGCTCGGCACACCGGATTTTGCCAGTGTGGATTATGTGCCGCTGGCGCCCTGGGCCGGAGTGACGTTGGCGGGCGTCGCCATCTCGAAGATTTTCCGAAAGATCAATCTGTGGCAGACGCTGTCCAGGTTGACATTCGCCAACCGTCCCGGCCGGCTGACGCGGTTCTTCGGCCGCCATTCCCTGCCAGTCTATCTGCTGCATCAGCCCTTGCTGTTCGGCCTTGTGTGGACGGCAACGCAGATCGGCCCGGAGATGGACCGCTCCGCCAATGCCTTCGTGCGCAATTGCACGGTTTCCTGCCAGGGTACGATCGCCACGACAGAAATCTGCGAAGCCGCTTGCGGCTGTACGCTTGAATATCTGAAATCGGACGGCATCTGGGACCAGCTTCTTGCGGAGCCCGAAAACCAGTCTCTGCGCAACCGGATGTCGAACAGATACAGCCAGTGCCTGGCTGATCCAAAGTGGCCGGATCCGCTCAACTGATCCCGGCTTTCAAGCCTTCGGTGCTGTTTCCGGGCGCTCAGGAAAGACGGGTCAGTTGCCGGAGCGCCCGGCCCCGCCGCTGCCGTGCAAAGGGAAGAAACACGTCCTCGTCTCGCCCCGCCGCAACCTGCTCCAGCGCCCAGAGGGCCGACACGGCGTCGCATTTGGCTTTCATAACGCCGAGACAATCGGCCTCGGGCACCGCAGCGCCCGTTGCTGCATAGGCTTTCAGGAATACCTGTTCCTCATCCGCACTCATCTCGTGCTCCAGAACGGCGTAGGCAAGATCCCAGGCGGGATCCGACATGCCTGAAAATTCCCAGTCAATCAGCCAGAGCTGGTCGGATGACATGAGGCAGTTGCCGGGGGATGGATCGCCATGGCTCGGAACAAGCACCCGGTCAGTACCACCAGCGGTGCCGGCACCGATCGGCTGCAACACTATTTCCAGCCCGGTCATTTCCTCCCGGCACCGAACTGCGTCCCGAAGACCTTGCCACTGCGCCTGAAGCACGCTGTCCGGATCGAGCAGCCCTTCGAAGGTAACACCGGACCCATGCAATTGCCCCAATGCCTCGCCGAGTGCACGGGCCAGGCTGTACGACGGCTGCTCCGAAAGATCGGCAGGGCTGCCGGTGACCTCGACGGCGCGGGTCACCAGAATGCCGGCCTCCGCATCACAAAATACCGGTGGCACGGCAATTCCAGTCGCAGCGGCGAGCATCAGGTTTCTTGCCTCTGCCTTCCTGTCAATGTTGCCTGCCGCTTCCAGACGGGGA
The DNA here is from genome assembly GCF_017743835.1 of Labrenzia sp. R5_0. Lineage (NCBI taxonomy): Bacteria > Pseudomonadati > Pseudomonadota > Alphaproteobacteria > Hyphomicrobiales > Stappiaceae > Labrenzia > Labrenzia sp. R5_0. The sequence continues at coordinate 858,361 of NZ_JAGHRK010000002.1, forward strand.
AGCCGCAGGAAGAACGTACCCTTCTCAGCCTCCAGCCTGAACACACGGTTTGTCAGTCCAGGATGGGGCCGGGCTGACAGGGGAGCGCCACAAACACGATGCAGGTCCTGATGCCGTTCATAGGCCTCCAGGATGTCCGGCAAAATGGTGTCTGGCGCGTCAGAGGAAAGCTGTGGCACAAGCAGGAACAATCGAGCGAAACAGAGGAGCTGGCCGGACGCCATGACGAACGTCCCATCGCCCCATATCATCATCACCTACTGCCGCCAATGCAATTGGCTGTTGCGCTCCGCATGGATGGCGCAGGAAATCCTGTCCACCTTCTCGGAAGAAGCCGGCGCTGTCACCCTTGTTCCGGGCACCGGAGGCATTTTCACAATCGTCTGCGACGGTCAACTTGTCTGGGACCGCAAGACAGATGGAGGCTTTCCGGAGGCCAAGGTGCTGAAACAGCGGCTTCGTGACCTGCTTTGGCCGGAGAAGGACCTCGGCCACAGCGACCGCCAGGACAGGAAAGACTAGGCCGGACGCGCTCAAGTGAATTGACTTCTTGAAGTCGCGAATATGTATACTGTGGCATCCGAAGCGCAGCTTTCGGCAAGCAATTTCGAGACAGGACGCATGAACCGGAGCCTTCATGCACATCAGGTTATCACTGTTATTTATGACGCTACTATCGCTTGCCGGAGCAAGCACCAGTTCTGCAGTGGAAACCAGCGAACCTGAAATCGTCATCTATACCGAGGACTACAAACCGCTCTATTTCCCTGGTGAAGACGGGAAAGTCTCGGGAACTGTCACCCAACTTGTACAAGATCTCGCCGATGACGCCGGCATAACGGTCGAGATGCACATGCGGCCGTTCAAACGCGGGTTGAATGCGGTGGAGAGCAACGCCAACCATTGTTTCATGGCCCTCTGGCGCACTCAGGAACGCGAACCGAATTTCACCTGGGTCGGACCTTTGGAAATCGACGGATACGGCCTTTTTGCCTTGAAGGGCAGTTCCATAGAACTTTCGACAGTCGAAGACAGTTTCGGCTATTCGACAGGAGCCGTCGGTGGCTGGACCAGCACCAATGAACTTCAGGACGCCGGCCATCCACATCTTGTGCTGGTGGACGAAGATGGGCTCAATGCGAACATGCTGCGGTCAGGTCACACCAAGCTCTGGCTGGGTGGCCTGATTTCGGCTCCCTATGTTGCGGAACAGGAAGGAGTGGAGATCGAGAAACTGCTGACCCTGCAGACCGTCGAACTTGCTTTGGCCTGCAACTCACATATCGACCAGTCCGTTACCGATCGCCTGCAGTCAGCTTTGAACGCACGTCTTCAGAAAACGCCACAAAACAACCCCAAGCGATTGACGCAATAGACAATTTATCTCTGCTGCAGAGCAACCACCTCGAAAAGTTGCATAACTTCAGAAAACTACTTTCCAAAGTCTTACCTGCACAACAAGCACACAAAAGACCGCCCATAATTAATGCAAGTCTCTTTTGGGTCTTCTTAAAACTTTCAATTCAAAATGCTTTCGGCAAGACAACGTCCGGAGCTCAAGAATGAAGTTCGTGAACCTTCCTTTCAGGAAGACTGCAACCGAGCCCTCAGCAACAAGGCATGAGCGGGCCGGACAACCGGCACGGCAGCGCCCCTTTTTCGACTGGCCGATCAAGACCCAGCTGCAGATTGGCTTCGGCGCCATGCTGTTGTGCGCCATCGGGGTCGGTGCGGGGGGCTTGTTCGCAAGCTCTGAGGTCAAGAACTCGGTGACGGTGGCGAAGACCGCCAACGAACTTCTGGGAAGCGTCCCCCGGTTGCTGTCCCACGCCCAGACATTCAGTCGCGATGGCAGCAGCCAGACGGCGGAAGCGGTTGCTGCAGACATTGGCTTGATTTCGCAGGAGAGTCTCGCCCTGTCTGAAAGCCAACCCCAGGCGGCAACGCAGTTCGCGAGCATCGTCGGCGATCTGGAGACCGGCTTTGCGACGCTGCGCGACACACGGCAAAGCCGTGACACAGCGGCTGCGAACCTCGACACCCTCACCTCCGAACTGGTTGCAACAACCAACAAGGCCTTCGAGGAATACAAGGCCCTTGCCACTTACAGATCCGCCCTTGCCATCACCAACGAAGGCAAGATGACCAACCTGTCCAACGTCAGCCCCCGGCTCAGCAACATGCGCATCACCACTGTGGTGCTGGCGCAGGAAGCCGAAACCTTTGCGGCAACACCAGACAAGACCCTGGCAAAGAAACTCGCGGACCGGGTGGATGCCCTCGACAAGGACGCGAAGGCGGTTCGCCGCACGGTGAAGACAGACACGATCAAGGACAGCGTCAAGGACCTCACCAAAAGCTCCAAGTCCTTTGAGAAGCTTCTGAAAGCGCACCTGAAGTCCCCGGAAGAGGACGCCTGGAAAAACAAACTGGAACCGGCCATCCTTGAACTGATCACCCTTGCCGACACGATCATCAAGGCCGCCGAAGCACCGATTGACGACCTGACGAAGGAACTGCGGGACTTCGACAAGGCGAGCGCCGATATCGCGCTTCTGTCGAACTACACCCAGAGTGTGGCGCGTAGCGTGCTCGGCATCCGCAGCGCCTATTCAGACTATCTGAACACATCCTCGCAAAACGCCGCTGATACATTCCAGCTCTATCTGGGCGATGCCCGCACGGAACTTGGCAATCTGGACACGGTGCGAACCTCAGCCGGCAAGAACACGTCTGACAAGGCTCTGAATGATCTTCTCAATGGTCCACTCAAGGCGCTTGTTACCGCCGGTGGCGATGCCTTGCCGAAACTGGAAGCCACCTTTGCCGAAGTCGTCACCTCGACAGCGGCACTGCGCGCAAGCGAACACTCCTTTGCCGCCGCCGCCTCCTCCCTGACGGAACAGGCAGAAATCATCAGCGCCAATTCCGGTGCAACCGCACTGGCAAGCGCCGTCGGCGCTCAAACGCAGATCACCATTACGCTTGCCCTGGCACTGCTTCTGGGCATCGCCTTCGTCGTATTGCTCTCCACTGCCATCATCCGCCCGATCCGGGGCCTGACCGATGCGATGCTCAAACTGAGGGACGGCAACACGGCTCTCGATCTTCCGGCTGCAAACCGCAAGGATGAAATCGGTCACATGGCTCAGGCCGTCGCAACCTTCCGTGACCGGGAAATCGAGCGGATGCGGCTGGAAGAAGAAACCCTTGCAAGCCAGGAAGGTGTCCGCCAGCGCCAGGCCACCGTCGATGCGCTTGTGGCCTCGTTCCGTCAGGATATCGAGCAGGCTCTCGCCACGGTGACCGGCAACATGCATCAGCTCGACAACACGGCCGAGCAGCTTTCCGAGATTGCCCGCACGACGACGGGCAAGTCCGAAGACGTCAGCACCGCCTCCAGCCAGGCCAGCCAGAACGTCCAGACCATCGCAGCCGCCACGGAGGAACTCAGCGCCTCCGTTCAGGAGGTCGGCCGGCAGGTCAACGACACCCTCGTGCGCGTTGAGGAAGTTGCAGGGGCAACCCGCACTTCCAACGACCAAATCAAGGGCCTGTCGGCGGCTGCCGAACGCATTGGTGCCGTTGTCCAGCTCATCCAGGAAATTGCCGAGCAGACCAACTTGCTCGCGCTCAATGCGACCATCGAAGCCGCACGCGCCGGCGAAGCCGGGCGGGGGTTTGCCGTGGTTGCCTCGGAAGTCAAGTCACTGGCCGGTCAGACGGCCAAGGCAACAGAGGAAATCTCCAGCCAGGTGTCTGAAATCCAGCAGGCCACCAACGGCGCCGTGGACGCGATCAGCGCGATCATGGAAATGATGGAGTCCGTCAACGAGACCGCAGCCGCCATGGCAAGTTCCGTCGAACAGCAGGCCGGTGCCACCGCGGAAATCTCCACCGGCGTTTCCCAGGCTGCGGGCCAGACCGCAAGCGTATCGGAAAATATCGGCGATCTCTCCCGAGGCTCCAGCGAAACCAGTCTGTCTGCCCGTGAAGTGGAAGAAATCACCGGTGCAGCCACCCGGCAACTTGCCGAAGTCACCACACGGATCGACCGGTTCCTGCAGGATGTCGCAGCAGCCTGAGTTGGGGGTTCTGCAGAAACTGGATACCGGCGTCACCGATATCCAATCGCCTTGCACCTGACTGTCTTTAGTCATCCCGGACGCAGCGCAGCGAAGATCCGGGATGACCACGGCGGGTTTTATCTTGGCGGCAACGCTGTGTGCTTACATCCCATTACGCTGCATCCTGCGCCTCAAACACCTCCCGGGCCGCGTTGAGGCCGTTGATCGCTGCCGGCAGGCCGCCATAGACGGCCATCTGCCAGATCGCCTCGACGACTTCCTTCCGGTCCGCACCGGCGGCAAGCGTGTGTTCAATGTTGATCTTGAGTTGCGGAGCCGTCTGCCCGCCAAGCACGGTCAGGGCCGCAATCGTGCACAACTGGCGAGTTTTCAGGTCGAGGCCCTCCCGGGCATAGTGCCGGCCGTAAGCCCATTCGATCAGGCTTTCGGAAAATCCAGGCAGAAGATCGTCGTAACGATCACTGAGAATGGCTTCCAGGTCGGGGTTAAGTTTCTGCGTCAGCGCGCGGCCGCGCTCCAGGGCGGTGCTCATGTTTCGGAGCTTCCTTGCTTGGCGGCGCGCCGTGTTCGGTCCGGGCGCAGCTTTCGAAGGCCGGATCAACGGTCTCACCCGCTTCCATCCTTCTGTAGCGATCAATCTTATCGTCCAGGACGTCCAGCATCTCGGTGAGCCGGGCAATATCGCCGACAACCTTTCCCCTGTGCGCTTCCAGCAGCTTCCGGCGCTCCGTCAACGAAGCTTCGCCCTTTGTACGCAGGTCCGCGTAACGCAGCCGGTCCTTGATGCCCATACCGGTCGATTTCAGCCGGTCCAGGAAGTCGATCCACCTGAGGATGGTCGCATCGTAGACCCGCCGCCCACCACCGTCCCGCAAGGGACGCGGCAGAAGGCCGATCTTTTCGTAGTAGCGCAGGGTGTCGGTCGAAAGTCCCGATTTCTCGGCCAGGTCGCCAATCCGCATGTCAGTCTCCGAACGGAACGATTTCTCTCAGGTACCGGTTGGAGTGCACTCCAGGTCAAGCGCCTTTTTCAACTAAATCAAATCTGGCGACACGGAGCTGCATTGCTGACAGGGGTCAATCTCGGTCCGGTTCGGCCGTTTTCGAGGCATCCAGACCTGAAGACGGCAAGACCCACCTCGCGACGTCGTGAACTTGGGGTGAGCGTCAATCAATTGACTGATCGGTCAGTTGGAAATATCAATCCCGCATGACCACGACACGCGACATTCTCATCGACACCGCCACCGAGCTCTTTCTGGGACGCAACTTCGGTGCCGTCGGCACCACGGAACTCTGCAAGAGCGCCGGGGTGAACAAGGGAACGCTGTACCACTACTTCCCTTCGAAGTCGGATCTTCTGGCTGCAGCGATCGAGCGATATGCAACGTCTTTCGGACAAGCTTTCCGCGACATTGCCGACAGTGACGCAGCACCGGAAGAAAAGCTCCGCCAGCTCTTCGACGTTCCCGCCAGGGCAAACCGGGACTGGAAAGCCCGGCACGGCTTTGCACAAGGGTGCCTTGTCGGAAACATGAGCCTGGAACTCGGGGCCGTGGATATTCCTGTACGCGAGGCCATCAAACATGCACTGACGACGTGGAAAGCCCCGGTGCGCGATATCCTGCACCAGCTCATCGAGACCGGTTCACTCGCCAGGATCGATTGCGGCAAGGGAGCGGATGTCGTCATCGGCCTCATTCAGGGCGGGCTTCTGCTGGCCAAGGCGCAGAACGACCCATCGCACATCACCCTTCTTGCCCCCGGCGCCCTCTCTCATCTGAACAGCCTTAACCCCTAACCGCCGCCAGTTGCGGCAAACACCGGACGTCCGAGCACGTTTAAACACTACTTGACTGGTCGGTCAGTTGACACACGAAAGGAAACGACAAATGCCAAACATGCTTCAAATCGAACCCAGCCAGGCAACAGGAGCCACGAAGGAGGCGTTTGATGAGGCCAAGCGGCAATTCGGCGGCGTCATCAACCTCTTCAAGGTCACGGGCAATGCCCCCAATGTGCTGAAGGGCTTCCTTGCGCTCAATGCCGGCGTCAACGACGGCATAGAACTGACGGGCAAGGAGATCGAACAGGTCGCCATGCTCGTTTCCGCACTCAATCGCTGCGATTATTGTGTCAACGTTCACATGAAAGTGGGCCAGATGCAGGGCGGCAGCGAAACCGAGATGCTGGCCGCAATGGAAGGCCGCGCGGAGGATGCGCGGACGCAGGCCCTGCTCGACTACGCAAATGAAGTCGTCCGCAACCGCGGCCAGGTGACCGCTCCAACGCTTGATGCAGTCCGGCAGGCCGGTTTTTCCGACAAGGCCCTTCTGGAAACCATCGGGATCATCGGGATCTACACCCTGATCCAGTATGTGCGGCACGTGGCGGACCCGGAGCATGATTTCCCGCAGGTTACCCAATACGACGCACAGCAGATGGGCGCCTGAACAAACGGCCCGGTCGCGTCAGCCCGATGACGCGACCAAACCCGACCAATGAACAGCCGCCACTTCACGATTGCCCAAACTTGAACGGGAGGAAGACGATGATCGACGTTCACCGAAAAAAAGCCCTGCCGGTCCATCCGGACCTCGTGCGACAGCTTGCAGGTGGTTTTGACCAGATCGGTGCATGGCATCCGGCCGTTGCGGACTGCAAGACGAGCGAAACACCTTCCGGCACAGTGCGCCACCTGACGCTGCCGGACGGCGCGATACTCCAGGAAGCTCGGACCGACGACGGAACGGTTCCCGGAACCTACAGCTACCGCATCCTCTCTGGCCCCCTTCCCGTGCGCGACTACACGTCGACTTTCCGGATCCTTGCGACCGGCAACGGCTGCGAGGTGGAATGGTCGGGAAGGTTCGATGCTGAAGGCGCTTCAGAAGAGGAGGCACATTCCGTGGTTGCCGGCATTTATGAAACAGGGCTTCAGGCACTGGCGGTGATGGTTGCCGGACAGGCTAGCAAGACCCTACAACGCCGCAAGCCCTCCCCCTTGCCACAGGTGACCACGGTTCCGGAGATCCGTGCCGACGAAGCGCTGCGCGCTGTCTACGAAGACACCAAGGCCGTGCTGCAAGTGCCATGGATGGGCGTGGTGACGATGGCCTTTGCACAATATCCGAACTTCTACGCCGCCTTGTGGGGTGGACTGCGAGACCTTGCCGGAAGCGGGGAATTCGTTGCAGCCTGCGCGGAGCTGAGATCATGTGCAGAGCAGGAAGTTGCCGCCTTTTCGGTTCCGGAAATTACAAGGGATTTGCGCAAACGCGGGTATGCGGATCAGGAACTCGAGCGGATAAGAGACGAGATTGAGGTCTTCTCCCACGGCAACATGCCCTATCTCCTGATCGCGACAGCTGCCCGGCTTCTGATCGAGAACCATGACCTTCGCGAAAGCAGCACCATTTCACCCTACGACAGCGAACACGGGCCGCGGCGACTGGGGGCACCGGTGCTCATGGAAATGCATCACGTCGACAGCGAGACGCGCGATGTCTACGACGACATCATGCGCACGCTCGGCCTGCCGTTCGTGAACACCGACTATCGTGCCCTTGCCCGCTGGCCGAGCTACTTTCGGCTCGCGTGGAATGCACTGCGTCCTCAGATCGAAACCACCGACTATGACAAGGCCTGCGAACGTGTTCACGACTGCGCGGTCGACCTTGCCCGGACGCTGCCCAACCCTGGCGGACTGACACCGGAAATCCTGCAAGCGGCGATAGCCCGCGACACCAACGCGCAGCCGGTTGGCGATGTGGTGCGGCTGTTTCAATGGTTGCTGCCGGGCCTGATCGTCAACGTCGAGGCCTTTCGCCAACAATTGATTTCGGAAACGTCCAATTGAAAAAAAGCGGCCGGCGGGACTTGCCCGGCCGGCCGTTGGAAAGGCCCCAAACAGGAGCGCTTTGAAGGTCGATCCGGCGAGGCGGTTTCCACCGCCTTCGCCTTAACGGCTGCAGGTGCCGTCTTGGTTCTGTTAAGCGAACCACCAGCGTTCGACGGCGCGGAAACCGTCCAGGGTCCAGTTGGCGGCAACCTTTTCCGGATGCTGGACCTTTTCGTTGTGCGCCATGACATAGCTGGCGAACATCGGAATAATCACACCACCGTCGGTGCGCACCAGGTTCTGCATTTCGCGGTACATATCGGCACGCTTGGTTTCATCAAGCTCGGAACGTGCCGTCTTCAGCAACTGGTTGAAACGCTCGTTCTCCCAGTAGGTATCGTTCCAGGGAGCGCCTGACGCATAGGCCACGGAGAACATCCAGTCTTCCGTCGGACGTCCGCCCCAGTAGACCGCGCAGAACGGCTTTTTCATCCACACATCGGACCAGTAACCGTCATTCGGCTCGCGCGTCGGCTTGATGTTGATGCCGGCCTTGCTCGCGCTGTTTGAATAAAGCACGGCCGCATCGACGGCACCGCCAAAGGCCGCATCAGCTGCTGAAAGGCTGACGTCAAGGGAATCGAGACCGGCCTGCTTCAGGTAGTATTTCGACTTGTCGGGATCGTAGGTGGTCTGCTCCAGGTCGTCCGCGAAGAAGCGGTTTGACGGGCTGATCGGATGATCGTTCCCAACAGCCCCGTAGCCGAACAGGATCTTGTCGACCAGTTCCTGGCGATCGACAGCATATTTCAGCGCCATACGTACATTGTTGTCGCTAAAGGGCGCCGTGCGCGTATCCATCGCAAACGTGTAGTGCTGCGTGCCCGTGGTCGACAGGATCGTGACGTTCGGCGACCGTTTGAACAGGCCGACGGTCTTCAGGTCCACCTGATCGATGACATCGACATTGCCGGTCAGGAGTGCTGACTGACGCGCTGCCGGGTCAACGATGGTCAGCAGCTTGACATCGTCGAAATGCGCCCGGTCGGTCTTCCAGTAGTTCTCGTTTCTGGTCAGCTCGGCAATGACACCCGGCTGGTAGTTGGTGACCTTGTAGGGACCGCAACCGTCGCTGCTGGTCGGATCGATCTTGCCGTCGGAGGATTTCATGATCGGCAAGTGATAGTCGCTGACCACGAACGGGAAGTCGGCATTGCCCGCTTCCAGCGTGAAAACGACACTGTCGCCGTCGACGCTGATGTCCTTGATGGGGTCGACGAAAGGCTTCGCCGCCGAGGTGCTGTTTTCGCCGCGGTGATAGTTGATCGAGGCCACTACGTCTTCCGGCTTGACCGTGCCGCCGCTGTGATACTCGATCCCCGGGCGGATCTTGAAAGTCCAGACCGTGGCATCGGGAGACGGCTCCCAGCTTTCCGCCACTTCGCCCACCAGGGTACCATCTGCGGTGATCTCGATGAGGTAGCCATGACGGGATGTGGCGAACACCTGTACGAAGACATTGTCCCAGGTGCCGGGGTCATAGTTTTCACTGGTGTTACCGGCGGCGATACCAACCCTGAACGTGCCGCCCTTCTTGGGTTGCGCGGCTGCCGGACCGATGGCGAACTGACCGGCAACAGCCGCTCCACCGATCGCTGCCGCACCTTGCAGGATGCTGCGTCGGGAGACCCCGGACTGCAGGATGTGCTTGTTAAGATTTCCCATTTTCATGTCCCCTCTTTTTGATGTCCTCATTATGGAAATGACGCCGCGTGAACGTGTCCGCGCGAAAGAAATCTGCCCTGAACGTCCTTGATCCGGACAGAATTGCCAGCCACCAAGACGCCTGTTTTTCATACTATGCCGTTTTTGATTGATCGCTCAATTAAAAAAAAGCTAACACTTGCGGCAAGGTCCTCACTCGCGGCGGAGAAGCAGCATGGGAAAGCGCAAGAACATCCTGATCCTGATGGTCGACCAGTTGAACGGAACCTTGTTTCCGGACGGCCCGGCGGAGTTTCTGCACGCACCGAACCTGAAGAAACTTGCCGCCCGTTCGATTCGCTACGAGAACACCTACACCGCTTCGCCGCTCTGTGCGCCCGCACGCGCAAGCTTCATGTCCGGCCAGCTGCCACGCCGTACGGGCGTCTACGACAATGCCGCCGAATTCGCCTCTGACATCCCGACCTATGCCCATCATCTGCGCCGCGCCGGTTACACCACCTGCCTGTCCGGCAAGATGCATTTCGTCGGTCCGGATCAGATGCACGGCTTTGAGGAACGACTGACCACCGACATCTATCCGGCCGATTTCGGCTGGACGCCGGACTACCGCAAGCCGGGCGAGCGTATCGACTGGTGGTACCACAACATGGGGTCAGTCACGGGCGCCGGCATTGCCGAGATTTCCAACCAGATGGAATATGACGACGATGTCGCCTTCCAGGCCGTGCGCAAGATCCACGACTACGGCCGCGGCAAATACGACCGCCCGTTCTGCCTGACGGTCAGCTTCACCCACCCGCACGATCCGTATGTCGCCCGCCAGAAGTACTGGGACCTCTACGAGGACTGCGAGCACCTGCTGCCGCAGGTTCCGGCGATGGACTACGACGACCACGACCCGCATGCAAAGCGCATCTTCGATGCCAACGACTGGCGCAACTTCAACATCACCGAAGAAGACATCCGCCGCTCGCGACAGGCCTATTTCGCCAACATCACCTATCTGGACGACAAGATCGGCGAAATCCTGCACGCGCTCGACGCGATGGACCTGACCGAGGACACCACCATCCTGTTCGTTTCAGATCATGGCGACATGCTGGGCGAGCGCGGCCTGTGGTTCAAGATGAACTTCTTCGAAGGCTCGGCCCGCGTGCCCCTGATGGTTGCCGATGCGGATCTCGCGCCGAAGCACATTTCCGATCCGGTCAGCACGCTCGACGTTCTGCCGACCGTCTGCGACCTCGCCGGCATCGACATGAGCGAGATCATGCCCTGGACCGACGGCACCAGCCTTGTTCCGCTGGCAAAAGGCGAAGCCCGTACCGCACCGGTGCTGATGGAATATGCCGCCGAAGCCTCCTACGCCCCGCTGGTCGGCATCCGGGAGGGCGACTGGAAATACATCCATTGCGAACTCGACCCGCCGCTGCTCTTCAACGTGACGGACGACCCGCACGAACTGACCAACCTCGCCGCCGACCCGGCACATGCCGCAACCGCCGTGCGTTTTGCTGAAATTGCCGGAAAGCAATGGGACATGGCCGCTTTCGACGCCGAAGTGCGCCAGTCCCAGGCCCGCCGCTGGATCGTCTACGAAGCTCTGCGCAACGGCGCCTATTTCCCCTGGGACTACCAGCCCCTGCAAAAAGCCTCCGAACGCTACATGCGCAACCACATGGACCTGAACATCGTGGAAGAAAGCCAGAGGTATCCGCGAGGAGAGTGAACCCGCTTTATTCCTGCACCGGCTCGCTTACCCTTGTCATCCCCGCCCAGGCGGGGATCCGGTAAGCTTCTGACCGCTTGTGTTTCCACTTCCCAGCGACACGGAGTACTGGATCCCGGTCTTGGCTGCGCCAAACCGGGATGACAATGCTCAGTGTGGCGGCCACGCCTGCCTCTGTTCCCAGGAGCTCACCACACCCTCCTTTTCATCCCCACGCAGGCGGGGATCCAGTCATTCTCTGACCTCGCGAATGTCCACTTACCGGCCCCAAGGGATACTGGATCCCGGTCCTGGCTGCGCCAAACCGGGATGACAAAGATCAGTGTGGCGGCCACGCCTGCCTCTGTTCCCAGGAGCTCACCACACCCTCCTTTTCATCCCCACGCAGGCGGGGATCCAGTAATTCTCTGACCTCGCGAATGTCCATTTACCGGCTCCAAGGGGTACTGGATCCCGGTCCTGGCTGCGCCAAACCGGGATGACAATGCTCAGCGAGACAGCCCCGCCCGCCTTTAAGCCTCATGGCCCACCACTCCCTCCTTGTCATCCCCGCGCAGGCGGGGATCCAGTAATCTTCTGACCTCGCGAATGTCCATTTACCGGCTACAAGGGTTACTGGATCCCGGTCTTGGCTGCGCCAAACCGGGATGACAATGCTCAGTGTGGCGGCCACGCCTGCCTCTGTTCCCCAGAGCTCACCACACCCTCCTTGTCATCCCCGCGCAGGCGGGGATCCAGTAATCCTCTGACCTCAAAATTTTCCAGATACCGCCCCACGGACACCGCGATCCCCGATTGCGGCCCTGCCGAAGCAGGGCCACACCGTGCGAGAAACCCGTTCACACAGAACTTCCCGGTCGACACACGGCGAGAGGTAATGGAAGCTCTGGCGGATCGATTGTCTACGGAGGTCCCGATGCGATTGCCGAAGCTGCTCACAGCGCTCTTCTTCCTGCTCATTGCACTTCCCGCCAGCGCACAGACCTACAACGTCGAGGCCGGGCCGATCTGGAACAATGGTGACGCGCAGGCGAAGTGTCCGCGTGTCTGCGGCGGGCTGGGAACGCGCTGGAATGGGCAGTGGCATACGACGGTACAGGGGCAGATGTCGGTCTGTGCGTGTGAGAAGGCCAGCCCGGGACGTGAAATCCAGGCCGGGCCGATCTGGAACAACGCCGATGCGCGGGGCAAATGCCCTGGCATCTGCTTTGGCAACGGTCTCAGCTGGAGCGGCCAGTGGCGTACCACCGTGCAGGGACGCATGTCCGTTTGCGACTGCCGCTAGCCCGCCCGTGGGCGGGCGGACGCGACCGGGTGTTACTTCGTGCAGCCGTTGACATCGGCAGCGCAGTAGAACCCATCCGAGGAATTGCCGCAGCAATAAAGAAAACCGGGCGAGTCGCAGTAATACTCCGATGAACCGCAACGGCCGGCAACCTGCATCAATGGGCCCTTGTCCGTCGATGACCCCGGCAGTTCCACGGCGCCGGACAGGCGCGGCGACATGTTGGGCATCGGCGGCACTTCAAGCCCGCCATCCAGGCTTGCAAGGACAACTTTCGCTGCTGTCAGATCCGGCTGATGGGTCAGGTCCAGCGGATCGGCCCCTGCCGGGGTAACCGCGTAAAACATGCCGGTCATCAGCGTGATTTCAACAATAGTTCTCAGTCTCATCTTTCGCCTCCTCCGCGCAAGATGCAGCTTGTCTGCTTGTGATCTGATGGAGCCGATTATAGCACGAGACTGAAACCCCGAATATTCAGCAAACTACGCAGCACGCAAAAGATTTACAAAGAGAAACAACAGCCTCACGTGGGCACATCACCCTTTGAAGGTGTATTTTCCGGCGCGTGTGCCTGGGCTTCCAACGCGCCCAAACGTGGCGAAAATCCTGCCGAAAAGGCGCTCAAAGCCCTGCCGGAAACCTGGCCAGACAATATTTTTTGCACCCCTGATTTCGAACAAATTTCCGCCGCAATCCAAGCGCTGAATCCACGTCAGCAGGGTCAAGCGCGTCCCGCGTAAGCCACTCACCAGGCAGTGCTTTTGGACTTCCCAAGGCATGAGATGGATAGAGAACCCAAGCCGTCATGACATTGGCAACAAGCCGTCTTGGCCGCGAAACCACTGCACCTTCAAACATCTCTGTCCTTGAAAGGATATCTGCAATGGCCATTCGCGGCTTTGTCCTTGGTGCTGCCTTCCTTGCTGCCGGCCTGGCGCCCGCAGCTGCCGACAGCGTGACCGCTTCCGTAGAGACCTGGAACCCGGCAACTCGTACGCTTGTTCTGAGCGACAAGACACAGTTCCAGACAATTTCCAGCTCCGTCGCGGTGCCGGACACCCTGGCTGCAGGAAAGACCGTCACCATTCACTACAATGGCTCGGAAAACGGCGTCGACTCGATCCTCTCCATAGAGGTTCAGCCCTAAGCCAGCGTCATGCCACTGCGCCACGAAACTGCCTCGGCCTGACGGAGGCTGACGGTGCGCCGCCTTCATTTTCCAGGATCCGCGCCGCCCCCCGAGACCGGAACCTGACGCCCCTTTTGCACAAGGAGACGTGAATGCCAAAATGGCTCATCGCGATTGCGACGGCGCCGTTGTTGCTGACTTTGCCCCCGCACAGCCTTCGGTCCGCGCTCGCAGATGAAATCGCAGGTACGATCCTGTCCATCGATCCCTTCGAAGGCCTGTTTTCCCTAGAAGACGGGTCCAGGTTTCTTCTGACCGACACGCTCAGTTCGCAAGATCTGATGATCGGATCGGAAGTCCTGATCACCTTCACGACAACAGTGTCCGGCGACCGCCTGGTGACCGCACTCCAGGTCGTGAACTGAACTGCCCGGCATCTCGCCCTGTCATTCTCACTATCCGGACAGGGCGAACGCCAGCCCGATACTGGCCAAGGCCCCATCAAACGGCCAATGTCCAACTTTTCCATCGGCCCGCACCACCTGCCCTTCGCGGGCCGATTTTTTTCTGATCCTCATCCACCGACCTCCGCCTGTCGGTGGACTTCCTGACAGCCTTATGTCAGGAGACTGACAGGAAGTGGCAAAAAGCGGAACAAACCCGCAACCACCCCCTTTCCTCACGCGCGCAACCGGACCATATTGCGGCCATGAGCAAGCGCCCGACCAAATCCTCCTCCGACGACACGACCTCTGCTGACGGCTTCGGCGAAGCGCCCCAGAAGTCACTTTCCGGAACGCCCCTGTCCGGATCGATCAGTGATTGGGCAGCGGAAATATCGCAGGAAGCAGACAAGCCGGAGCCCAGGAAGGCAGCTCCCCGGCGCGCTGGTGAGGGAAAAGAGGATCGGACCGACGGTGCAGCGTCACGGAAGTCAGGCCGCAAGGCCGGTGCCACCGTGAGTGCGAAAAAGGAAAAGCCGACCAAGTCGTCGCGCGGCACCTCCATCGGCAAGGCAGACAGCGCCCGCGAACGCGCAGCAGGCGGTCTTAACCCGGTGGCCGGTCTCGACATGTCTCTGGAAGAGGCCGAAAACCTCGAAAAGCAGCTCAAGCAGCACCAGAAAGACAACAAGAAGAAGAACAAGGAAAGCAAGTACGGCGAGCTGACCGGCAACCAGGGTGCCACCGCGACGGTGGAGGCGCTGTCCGCGCTGATTGAAAGCGGTAACCCCCTGCACAAGAACGGCGAGCTCTGGGTGCCGCATCGGCCGGAGCGCCCGGAGAAGTCCGAAGGCGGTGTGCCGATCGTCCTGAAGTCCGCCTATGAGCCCAAGGGCGACCAGCCGACCGCCATTGCCGACCTGGTGGAAGGCATGGAAAACGGCGACCAGACGCAGGTTCTGCTCGGTGTCACCGGCTCGGGCAAGACCTACACCATGGCGCAGGTGATTTCCCGCACCCAGCGTCCGGCGTTGATCCTGGCCCCCAACAAGACGCTGGCGGCCCAGCTCTACGGCGAATTCAAGTCGTTCTTCCCGGACAACGCGGTCGAGTATTTCGTTTCCTACTACGACTACTACCAGCCGGAAGCCTATGTTCCGCGCACGGACACCTATATCGAGAAGGAAAGCTCGATCAACGAGCAGATCGACCGGATGCGCCACTCCGCCACCCGCTCGCTGCTGGAGCGCGACGACGTCATCATCGTCGCCTCGGTGTCCTGTATCTACGGTATCGGCTCGGTCGAAACCTACACCGCCATGACATTTGCCATCGAGGTTGGCGAGCGCATGGACCAGCGCCAGCTGATCGCCGATCTTGTGGCCCTTCAATACAAGCGCAACGATGCCGCTTTCCAGCGCGGCACCTTCCGGGTGCGCGGCGACACCATCGAGCTGTTCCCGGCTCACTACGAGGACACGGCGTGGCGCATTTCCATGTTCGGTGACGAGATCGAGTCGATCACCGAGTTCGATCCGCTCACGGGACAGAAGTCGGGCGAGCTGAAAAGCGTCAAGATCTACGCCAACTCGCACTATGTCACGCCCAAGCCGACGCTCAACCAGGCAATCAAGTCGATCAAGGACGAACTCAAGCACCGGCTGGAGGAGCTGAACCAGCACGGCCGCCTGCTGGAGGCGCAACGGCTGGAACAGCGCACCATGTTCGATCTGGAAATGCTGGAAGCCACCGGCTCCTGCGCCGGCATCGAGAACTATTCCCGCTATCTCACCGGCCGCAAGCCGGGCGAGCCGCCCCCCACCCTGTTCGAATATCTGCCGGACAACGCCATCGTCTTCGCCGACGAGAGCCATGTCACCATTCCGCAGATCGGTGCCATGTACCGGGGCGACTTCCGCCGCAAGGCGACGCTGGCCGAATACGGCTTCCGCCTGCCGTCGTGCATGGACAACCGTCCGCTGCGCTTCGAGGAGTGGAACGCCATGCGGCCGCAGTCCATCGCGGTGTCGGCAACTCCCGGTTCCTGGGAGATGGACCAGTCCGGCGGCGTCTTTGCCGAGCAGGTCATCCGCCCGACCGGGCTGATCGATCCGCCGGTGGAAATCCGCCCGGCGACCAGCCAGGTCGATGACCTTCTGGGCGAAGTGCGCGAAGTGGCCCAGAAAGGCTACCGCACGCTGGTGACCACGCTTACCAAGCGCATGGCCGAGGATCTGACGGAATATCTGCACGAGAACGGCGTGCGCGTGCGCTACATGCACTCCGACATCGACACGCTGGAACGCATCGAGATCCTGCGCGACCTGCGCCTCGGCGCCTTCGACGTGCTGGTCGGCATCAACCTGCTGCGCGAAGGCCTCGACATTCCCGAGTGCGCGCTGGTCGCGATCCTGGATGCGGACAAGGAAGGTTTCCTGCGCTCCGAAACTTCGCTGATCCAGACCATCGGCCGCGCGGCGCGTAACGTCGACGGCAAGGTCATCCTCTACGCCGACAACATGACCGGTTCCATGGAACGGGCGATCGCCGAAACCAACCGGCGCCGCGAAAAGCAGCTCGCCTACAACGAGGAAAACGGCATCACCCCGGAAAGCGTCCGCCGCTCCATCGGCGACATTCTGGAAAGCGTCTACGAGCAGGACCACGTCACCATCGACGCCGGCTTCGCGGAGGAAGGCAACCTCGTCGGCCACAACCTCAAGGCCCATATCGAGGATCTGGAAAAGCAGATGCGCGATGCCGCAGCCGATCTCGACTTCGAGACGGCCGCCCGCCTGCGCGACGAGATCAAGCGCCTGCAGGCAACCGAGCTGGCCGTCGCCGACGACGCCATGGCCCGCCAGTCCGACGTCGACGGCAAGACCGGCGGCTACAAGGGCGACCGCAAGTTCGGCGCCGGCGGCACCAAGGAAGGCGCGAGCGGCAAAAAGAAACAAACCGCCCGCGACAAGGCCCAGGCCGCCAAGGACCGAAACGCCTTGCCCGGCCCCAGCGCCAAGGTGCGCAAGAACACCCTCGACGAAATGACCGTCGGCCGCACGGAAGTCCCCCTCGGCTCGTCAGACCCGGTCAAACCGCTGGTTAGGGCAAAGATCGGCGCAGGGTCCTACGAAGACCCGGCAGAGGAGAAGCGCAACCGCGGACGACCGAAGAAAAGCGGGCGTCCGGGACGGTAAAGAAATCCCCCTGCTGGAGGGCAATCGAAGGCTCGACAGACCAGGATGACGAGGCTTGGATTGATCGCATCGCCCTGCTTTGACGTCATCCCACTCCCTGACGGAGCCCAACACAGAAGCTTCGATTGTCGAACAGACACGGCATAGATTGCAGGGTCGAGCCCTGCAATGACGGTGGAAGCCTGAAGCTGCGAGGCGACCAAAGCCTTTCGTCAACTCCGTCATTCCGGACAAGCGCAGAGAAGCTGCGCGACGTTCCGGAACCCAGCGCATCAGCGCGAGCGGAGCTCGCACCTTAGTCCCCTCTCCATGGGAAATGAGCGCGCCTGTGGCGCAGATTATGTCTGGATCCCGGATCTGCGTTCGGCGTTGCCTCACTTGTCCGGGAGGACGGGTGGGTGGAGCTAGGGACAGGTGTCTTTGACGATAAGCTCGGCGGCGAGACCAGCCCTACGACGCTAACGCCTCCTGTTCGTGATGCCTTGGCGAACTGGCAAACCTCTCCTCCCCAACATCATTCCGGACAAGTGCAGCGAAGCTGCGCGCCGATCCGGAACCCAGCGCATCAGCGCGAGCGCAGCTCGCTCCTCAGTCCTCTCTCCCTAGAAATTGAGCGCGCCTCTGGCGCTGATTATGTCTGGATCCCGGATCTGCGTTCGGCGTTGCCGCACTTGTCCGGGAGGACGGGTGGGTGGGGCTGTGGCTGGGGGAGTCCAGGAAATCCAAGGGGGCTGCGTGGCGCTTTACAAAAGCGCCGACGACGATAGGTCCAGCTCGTCAGACCTTGCGAAACCAGCAGATCTCTCCTCCCCACTGTCATTCCGGACAAGCGCAGCGAAGCTGCGCGACGATCCGGAACCCAGCGCATCAGTGCGAGCGCAGCTCGCTCCTCAGTCCTCTCTCCATGGGAAATGAGCGTGCCTACGGCGCAGACGATGTCTGGATCCCGGATCTGCGTTCGGCGTTGCCGCACTTGTCCGGGACGACGGGTGGGTGGGGATGAGGCTGCGGGTATCCAGGAAAGCAGAGGGGTATGCGTGGCGCTTTACAAGAGCGCCGACGACGATAGGTCCAGCCATTCCGGATTGCTGCGTTCGATGAGGTCGATCTTCCAGCTGCGCCGCCATTTCTTCAGCTGTTTTTCCCGGTAGATTGCCTCATCCATCCGTTCAAACCGTTCTGCATGAACGAGCCTGGTAACCCCGTAGGTCTTGGAGAAGCCGTCGATCAGGCCGTTCTGGTGCTCGTAGAGGCGGCGCGGGAGGTTGGAAGTCACGCCGATATAGAGCGTGCCGTTGCGGTTCGAGGCGAGAATGTAGACTGCAGCGGGCATGGTGCGACTATTCCGTGCATCGCCAAGCCTTGCAAGAATTAAGGACATGCCTGCGGCATGAAATATGTCTGGATTCCGGATCGGCGCGCAGCTGCGCTACGCTTGTCCGGAATGACGGGTGGGGATGAGAGGCCCCCCCTGTTTCCTTAGGCCTCTGAAGCCCTAAGGCTGAGGCGGTCGGCGGGCGGGCTTTACCAACGGCTCTATCGTCAGGGTTACCATTCCCAGGCCACACCCACCGTCATTCCGGACAAGTGCAGCAAGGCTGCACGCTGATCCGGAATCCAGCGCGTCAGCGCGAGCGTAGCTCGCTCATCTTCTTACGAGATCTGAGCCGCTCAGATGCCCTTGAACAGCACGCCGGCGGCCAGCACGGCCCAGGAACCGATCAGCAGGTGGACGGTGGACACGCCGATGCTGGGGACGGCGACGCCCAGCATGGGGAGCACCGCGACAACAAAAAGGGCCAGAGAAATCAGGAAAACGATAATGGAAGGAGGTGTCAGTCGCATGAAGACCTTCGAAAATGGTTCTGTCGTATGTGCCGCTCGCCTACGGAGGGTCGGCCAGGCGGATCGTATCAATCCCGGACCACCCGGAGAATTCCGGCGCGGACCGATCTGTGCGGCCACATGAGCCGGGTCGTCAGAAATTGTCAATGTCAGTTATGGCAAGGATGGTGCCTTCCCACATCTGACGAGGCCTTCCTGTCCCGGGCCCGGTTCGTGACAGGAAACGCGGCGCCAATAAACTGGCGCCGCGCCGCTTGCCTGTTACCTGCGCGCGCTCAACAGCGGCGTGATGTTGCGGATCGTCACGCGGCGGTTGCGCTCTTCAGCGCCTTGCGTATCGACCTTCAGATAGTCCTCGCCATAGCCCTGAACGACCATGTTCTCCGGCGACACGCCATAAATATCCGCCAGAATACGGGCGACGGTTTCAGCACGGCGGTCGGAAAGCGCGAGGTTGGAAACATCCGAGCCGACAGCATCCGTGTGACCTTCGATCAACAGCACTGTCGTCGGGTCCTGATCGATCAGGGCCTGGGATGCGCGGGCGATGTCCTCAAGTTGCGGAACCTGGCTCTGGCGCACCACGGCGCTGCCGGTGTCGAAGGTGATCGTGTCGAGATCCACCCGGCGCACCTTGTCGCGCAGGCGTTCGTTTTCGCGAATGTCGCGCAGGGAATAGGCCTGTTCCACCTGTTCCACCGGCGCCGCGGTGAAGGTCTGGTAGATCTCGTCATAGTTCGCCCGGCCCGCCGGCACGATGTAACGATCGCGCGGGATGCCGACTTCCAGCGGCGGCAGTTCGCGGTCGTAGTTACGGCGACGGTGGTTGTATTCGCGATTGTCGATCAGCACATACTCGCGGCCATCCGGCAGAAGGCGTGAGCGGTAAAGCACATAGCCGCCCTCGTCGCGGATGGTGATGATCTTCACGCCGTTGGTGCGGGTGACGGTTTCGCGCGTGCGGCCGCCACGCAGGCGTTCGGCGTGGAATTCGTCATCGCCATAGCGCAGCAGGCTGCTTTCGTCCTTGCGTACGAAATATTCGCCGTCCCGCTCGACGATGATCCGGTCCCCCTGATCCTCGACCACCTTGCCGCCAAGGGCCGGGATCAGCATGCCGACGCCGACACCAACAGCCGCGGCACCAAGCAGTTCCAGCCTGCGGTCGCGGGCTTCATCACGGCGACGTTCTTCCTTCGCCCTGATTTCGGCGCGCTGCGCTTCCGTTGCGTCGTCCGAGACGACGGCCGCCGGTTCTTCCGCCGGTGCGGTCGCCTGGGCCGCGATCGGCTCACCCGGCTCCTCGGTCACGGTTTCATCTGCCGCGGTGGCTTCGACCGGGGCGACAGCAGGTGCGATCTCTTCAGAAGTCTGCGGCTGTTCCGCTGTATTCTGATCGGCACCAGCTTCATCGGTAGCGGTTTCTTCCGCAGCCGGCTCTGCTGGGGCGGTTTCCTCGGCACTCTTCTCGGTGCTCTCCTGCGCAGTGGGTTCCTCGGCCGCAGGCGCTTCAGTCGAAACGGCATCCGCCGGCTGTTCTTCCGCCTGCGGCTCCGTGCTCTCCGCGGCATCTGCCTGTCCGGCATCAGCAGGTTGCTCTTCCACCGGCTGTTCGGATGCCGGCTCGGCCGCGGTCCCTTCCGCGGGCGCAGCTTCTTCGACAGGCGCTTCCGGCTTTGCCTCCGGCGCGGTCGTTTCCTCAGCGGTCAGGGGTTTTTCCACCGGCGCGGTTTCTTCAACCGGCGCGGCGGGTTTTTCGGCAGGAGCTGCTTCTTCCACGGGGGCTGTCGGTTTCGCCTCAGGCTGCGCATCTTCCGTCGCAACGGGCTCAGTAGCGGCAGGCGCCGGCTCTTCCGCCTGGGTTTCCTGAGCAGCTTCGGGAGCAGCTTCTTCCACCGCACCTTCTTCAGGTGCCGGCTCGGCAGGGGCTTCTTCGGCCGGAGCTTCCGCGGCAGGAGCTTCCGCGGCAGGAGCTTCCGCAGCAGGCGCTTCTGCGGCGGGGGCTTCTTCGGCAGGCGCGTCAGTGACTGGCGCTTCTTCCGCAGGTGCGGCTTCCTGGTTCTTGCAGGCTTCCTGATTCGGATTGGCCGCGCAATCGACGGTCGTTTCCTGTGCACGCGGCAGACCCGGCTGCAGCGGCAGGCCAATCGCCAGGACAAGCGCCATGGCCGTTGAATTTCGAAGCAATCTCGACGTCATTCTTTTCATCCTCTCGCCCCCCAACGAACTTCCCGAACCGATCACGGCCTGGAACACTCGATGGAAAACAAGTGACCGGGGCTTTTGTTCCAACGTCATTTTCGCGGATGCGGTTGTGCCCTGGCGTCACCTCGACTTTCCGTACATCCGTCTTACGCCCGATTGACTTGCGGTCGCACAGGGTCATGGTGGGGTGGGGTCCGGCGACCAGCCGGCATTGTCAGAGGGGGCTGACATGACAAAACAAATACTTGCATTTTCATCGCTCGCGCTGGTCCTTGCCGGGCCGGCGGCAGCCGAACTCGCGAGAACCGAATTCGGCGACTGGTCGCTACGTTGCAACGAGAAGACATACTGCATTGCCGAAACCGAAGGCACCGGTTCAAATGACGAAGCGTTCAGGCTTAAGGTGGAACGCAGCGCCAAGGCAGACGCGCAGGTTTTTGTAACCCTCAGGCCGAAAACGCCGCTCGAAACCGGCATGCGCGCCCGGATCGAAATCGAACGTGACGAGGACAATGTCGGTTTCTTCGGCAAGGCTGCAAAGGTCTACACCGGCAATGAGATGACCTTCGGCGGTGACGCCGACCGGGACCTGATCGAAAACCTGCGCCTCGGCCAGGACGCTTCGATCCAGATCGAATTTGGCGGTAGCGCGGGCACGATCACCTACGAGGTTTCCCTCTCCGGCATCACCCATGCACTCCTGAAAATGGATGAAGTGCAGGGTCGCATCGGCCGGCAGGACGCCATCGTGGCTTGGGGAGGTTTGCCTTCTGCCAAAGCCACCGGCATTGCCGCAGCCGCCGCTTCATCCGCGTCACCGGCACAGCCTGCTCCCGCCCCGTTTCCGGCACCAGCCGAAACGGTTGCCGAGGCACCCGTCGACGATCTGCCGCCACCGATCATGCCATCTCAGGAGACCAGCAACAGCGGCGTCAACCGCGGCGGGATTGGTCAGGTCTATACGGTCAGCGAGCTTCCAGACGAGATCCAGATGATTGGCTACCGCACGCTGGGTTGTCAGCTTGCGGAAACGGTGCCAGCCTTCGGCGCGCAATACTACGCGGAAGGCGACGTGGAGACCTGGGTCGTTCCCTGTCAGATGGCCGACCTCAACGTGCCTTACTACATGGCGATGCATGTTCCCTTCGACCCGTCGCTGGACGAGTGGAAGGAGTTCGAGACACCCCCCGGCTTCAACCAGCCCAACCATGCCCTGGTCAACAACCTGTTCTACGACCCGGGCAGCGGCCAGGTGACGGGCACCACCTACCACTCGCCCAACTACGACTGCGGCACCTTCGAGCGCCACGAGGTTGAAGCGGAAAGCGGCAACTACACCCTGATGGAATATCTCGAAAAGACCGACTGCGACGGCATCACCGGCCCGCCCGAGGGCTGGCCCCTGAGCTGGACGATCGACGAGATGGGGGATTAGAGCTTTCGCCCCAAAACACCACCATCATTCCGGACAAGCGAGGTGCAAGCCGAGAGCCGATCTGGAATGGTGGTCTGATTGATGCTTTGGGCGGGCCTATTGCTTCTCCGGAAACAGCCCATGAAAGACTGCGCACTGGACCATCAGGACGCCGTTCATGGTCTGGGCATTCATGTCGACGACGATTTCCGCATAGGCCGAGTGCGATCCCATGATGGTTTCAAGCTGGAGCTTGCATTCTTCAATGTCGCCGTCTGTCTCGATCACCAGATCGGTTGTTTCCCCACTGCCGATGTCGAGCTTCAGGGACAGGACAAGCGGGTCTTCATCGACATGGTTTCCTTCAGCAACGGCCAGAATATCGCTGCCCGCAATCCTGTAGGTGTGAAACACCTGATAGGCACTGACAGGGAGGTACGAAAAGAAAAAGAGAGCAACACCCAACAGGAATGTCTTTTGGAAAATACGCATATCTGTCTCCGCGGAAACTTTCAGAAATCCCTGGCATTTCGGCGGATACGGCAAGTGACGTCAACTGCAATCAGTGAAGATTGAGACAACCCGGCCCGGATTTATCGGGGGACCGCCGGCAGAACGAAAAACAGGACAATGGCAATCGCGAAAGCCGCCAGCGCCAGAAAATAGAGCCGCGCGATGCGTCGGCGTCCGGGTTCAGCCTCGTCACCAAACCCGCCAGGCGTGAACATCCGTTTCCACATGCCAACGCCCTTCAGCGGCGAAAACGCAGCCTCCTCCAGAAGGTTGAGACGCTTGATGAACAGAAGAGCGCTCACATAGCCGGCAATCATCAGGAGAAATGCCAGCGTCATGAAGGTCATGAAGATCAGATAAGCGGGTGTCATGCCCTCTCTCCTTCCCACTTCGGAACGGCCCGCAAACAGTCTTTGCGGCATGTGCGGCCCGTTGCAACCCGCCACACTTGTTAACCATAGGTGCAAATCCGTTAAAATGCCGGGGATATCTGTCTTTTGAGGGTAACACTTCACACTGTATTCTGCGGTCAGCTTGCCCTGAGTCGTTGAAACCGCCAGCGCTTATGGGTTAATAAAGAGTTAAAGTTTTGCGTATCTTTCGCCGGGCGGCGCCGGCGGGAAAGTCAGGAGACAGGAATGGGCATTTTCTCGAAATCCTCGCGCCCCGGCGGTGACCAGGAGCAGCGGGTCGAGACCGTGAAAGAGGCAAGCGAAATTCAGGAAACCGCGCAGGCTCCTGAAAAGAGCAATATCGAGCATCTTTCCCCGTTCGCCCTGAAAATGCAGGAAAAGATGAACCATCTGGACGGGCTCAAGTCCCGCATCGGCGGTCTGAACCAGACCTTCGAACAGATGGCTGCGTTTGCTGCGGAAAGCCAGACGTCGATCCGCCTGATGGCCGAATACCTTGAAGGCTCCCGGACAACCGTGGAAACCGAGGTCCGGCTGAAATCCGAAAACGCCAAGATCTCCACCGACCTGCTTGACGCCGAACACAAGGTCCGGACGCTCACCACCCAGCTGGAAGATGCCCAGGCCGAAGTCCATTCCCTGCGCAAGCGTGCAACAGAGACCCGCACGGCGCTGGAAACCGCCCGTAACGACATCGTCTCCATTCGCGACAACAACAAGAAGGTCAACGAGGAATACCGGCTGCAGAGCGCCAAGCTCGTGGAAGCCAATTCCCAGGTGTCTGATCTCTCCGGCAAGCTCAACGACCTCAAGGCCAAGTTCGAGACGCTGGAAAAACATGCCGAGAGCCTCGGTTCGGATCTGGAAGCGGTTCGTCACCGCGAAAAGGAACTGCAGCAGAACCTGTCCGAAAGCGCCAAGCTGCTGGAAGACGAAATCCGCAAGAACAACCAGGTCACCAGCGAGCTGGAAGCGGTCAAGCGCGAAGTCGGCGAATTCCGCAACGACAACATCGACCTCAAGTCTCATCTGGATGTTGCCAATCAGGAACTGGCCTACGCGAAAAGCCGGCTTGAGGAAGAACAGCGCAAGCACGACAACGAGGTCTATGCGCTGAACGCGGAAATCGAAAACCTCTCGTCCCAGCGCCGTATCGGCGCCCAGTCTCTGCAGGAGATGGCGCGCGAGAACTCCACGCTGAAGGAACGCAGCCGCGATCTTCTCAAGCGCATGCAGGAAATCGAACATCTGCTCGACAGTGCGCAGAAGAACCACGAAAAAGACCGCAACGAGCTGATGGCGACCACCGCCAAGCTGCGTGAACTGAACCTGCGCTACAACTCGGCCCTGACGGACCTGAACCATCAGCGCAACCAGAACCAGAAATACGCCGACAATCTGGAAGACCTGATCGAAGAGAACAAGCGTCTGCAGCGTTACAAGATCCAGGTCGACACTGCCAACGAGCAGATCGTCCAGCTGAAGTCGGTCATCGTGAACTATCAGATGGCAATGGAAGGCCGCGGTCCGGCCGAAGAACTCGGACTGACCGAAGGCTACGATCCGGCTGCCGAGCTTGGCATTACCGAGCCGCTTTCGAACGAATTCGAGCCGATCGACATTGACGGCGACGGATCCGACGACGACGGTCCGGACGACAACACCCCGAACGGCGGCGACGACAAGATCGTCAAGCTGCGAGACTGACGCAGCCCTCTGTCCGGCATTTGTCATCCGGCCAAAGATAACACGAGCAGATCAGGCCCCGGCTATCCAAGTCCGGGGCCTCGTTTTTCAAAGACCGTTTTCCTGCCGCGTTTCCGGCAGAATTTCCGGGCACACCGGGCGTATTTCAGCGACATCCCCGTACAATGACGATTTGATGAGCAAGGTATTCGCCGCCATTTTGTTGATCCTGCTGTCGCCGGTTCTGGCCGGCATCGCCCTTCTCGTCTGGCTTGGTGACCGGAAGGCGCCGTTTTTCATCGCCCGGCGAACCGGTCTGGGCGGTGGTACCTTTGCGATGGTGAAATTCCGGACCATGCGCCCCGGCACGAGCGACGCAAGCGCGATCACCGAAGTGCGGGACAACCGTATCACCCCCATCGGCAGCTTCCTGCGGAACACCAAGCTCGACGAGCTGCCTCAGTTGTTCAACATCCTGCGGGGTGACATGGCGTTCTTCGGGCCGAGGCCGGAAGACCCTGGCATTGTCGCCCGGTACTATGACGATGAGATGCGAAGATCGCTGTTGTTCTTGCCTGGCCTGATCAGCCCGGGCACCCTGTGGGCCCTGACCAATTTGAACCGGATCGAAGGCGCGAACGACGCCGAAGATGTCTATGCACGCGAAATCCTGCCCGAACGGCTCGCGCGCGATACCGCTTATTTCGAACAGGCCGGTTTCATGTCCCATACGCAGCTTGCAATGAAGACCCTGGCCACTCTGCTGCACCGGGCGGTTTCGGCTGAAAATCGGGAGTAACTGATCGCTTCAGCCAAGTTCAGCTTTCAGGAACTCGCAGATCCGGGCTGCATCACCCGTGCTCAGGTCCATGTGTACCGGTAGACGCACCAGCCGGCCCCACGTGTTTTCCGCTCCAACGCAGCTTCCCGCCAGAATCCGCCCGGCAAAGCTGGAGAGATGCAGCGGCTTGTAGTGTGACTGCATACCAAGCCCCATTCGGGCAGCCCCCTGCAATATCCGGTATGTCGTTTCCCGGTCCTTTGCGAGAAAGGCAAAGGAATAGCCATTCGCCTTTGTACCCTTGCCTGGCCGCAGAATCTCGATCGGCAGTTCCCGCAGAGACTTTTCGTAGTACGCCCAGATCGCGCGGCTTTTCAGAAGGATCTCTCTTGAATGCACCAGCTGGCTGTAAAGCAAGGCAGCATTCAGGTCCGGCATTTCGAAGCTCGAAGAAACCGAGGTCCATTCATAGTGGTTGACTTCGCCCCTTGCGAAGGCGGGAAAGTTCGTGCCCCGCGCCAACAGCTCTTCAACACGCTCGCGCAGGTGGGAATTGTCGCTGTTCAACACCAGCGCGCCGCCGTGCCCGGCGCTGATGATCTTGGTTTCATGGAAGGAATAGGCGGCAAACAGACCGCACGTCCCAACGGCCCGGCCATCCTGTTTCGCGCCGAAGGCCTGGGCCGCATCTTCCAGAATGACGACCCCGTGCCGATCGCACAGATCCTTGATTGCCGCCATTGGAGCTGCCGCGCCGCCATAATGCACAACGACGACAGCTTTGGTCCGGCTTGTCAGCCGTGCCTCCAGTGTTTCCGGCGTTACCATCATCGTTGCCGGATCAATGTCGGCCAGCACGATCCGCGCTCCCTTGCGGGCAAAGGCCGTCGCGGTTGCGCAGAAGGTGAACGAAGGAACGATGACCTCGTCTTCCGGCCCCAGATCCAGCGCAAGGGCCGAAATTTCAAGTGCGGACGTGCAGGAATTGGTCAGGAACACACGGTCATGGCCAACATGCTGGCTCACCAGCGCCTTCGCCTTCCGGCTGTAGCTCCCGCCGGAGCGCAGATGTTTGCTGCTGAGCGCCGATGCCACCGCATCGTAAGTTGCGGGTGGAATATGCGGCGCATGAAAGCGGATCGGCGGAAGCGCAGCTTCTGTCGGCAGGCTCAGCATCAGAACCTTTCTTCGTCGGCAAAGCGACGGACACGGGCCCGCATTTCGCGGTAGATCGCGCGCAGCTCCTGATCGACTGAGCTCTTCTGTCGGTACCCGAGAGACCGCAGGCGGCTGTCGTCGATCCGGTAAGCTGCATCGTTGGTTACACGATCCCGAATGAAATGAAGACCGGTGGAGACGCCGGTTATTTCGCAAACCCGCCGCGCCACCTCAAGCACAGACAAGTCCTCGTCCCCGGAAACGTTGAAGATCTCGAGCGCCTGTTCGTCCTGTGTGTTGAGCACCAGACCGATGGCGGCAGCCAGATCGCTGACGGGCAGAAAACTGCGTTCCTGGGCACCCGTGCCTTCAATCGTCAGCTTCTGGCCCTTCAGTGCCTGCATGACGAAACGCGGAAACAGCTTTTCCGGGTTCTGTCCGGTGCCAACAGCATTGGTCGGTCTCAGGATCGTTGACCTGAGGCCATTTTGCGCAGCCATCATGACAGCCTCCTCAGCCATGGCCTTGGATGTCGCATAGGGTGTCGTCGGCCGCATCGGAGCGGTTTCGCGAACCTCCTCCATTGCAGGACCGTAGACTTCGTCCGTGCTGACATGAATGAAATGCTTCACGCCAGCGTCCTGCGCCCCCTTCAGAAGGGTTTCAGTGCCCGTCACATTAACGTCAAAGAAGAGTTCCGGGTCTGCGAACGACCGCGGCACATGGGTTTCTGCCGCCAAATGGATCACGGCGTCGCATTCATACAGCGCAGCAGCCACATCGATCGGCGAGCGGATGTCTCCGCGAATGACGGGAAGATCTCCCGCTTCACCGATGGGTGCCAAGCGGCGAAAATCAGCCGCATAGGAGACCCGGTCCAGGATCACCGTCTCGGCGACATTCGCCATCCTTGCAACACGTCTGAACACCTTGGACCCGATAAAACCCAAGCCACCGGTTACAACGATCTTGCGAAAGGAAATGTTCTGTTTCGGAGCAACTGTCTTTGCACAATGTTCCATATTGGCACAAATCCTGATATATGCAGCGTTTGATTGCATATTCAGCAGATTTCGTGCCAGTCACCTCCGGCACGAGGGTGTGCAAGGGTGGAACGCAGTCTGAGCAGCACAGGGTCCCTGGCCGATATTTGGCGAGAACGAGTTGCGCCCCGGAAGTCTCCCCACGACAAATCGCTCTTTTTTGTCAGTTACCTGACACAAGAAGATCGTCTCTGCCGGCCGAGCGCGCGCGGCTAAGCCTGCATGGACGATGACAATTGACGAAGGAATTTAGCCGGCAGCAGCTTCACTCAGGTTCAACGGTGAACTGCAGCGGATAGCCAAGCTGAACCGCAGCATCGATAGCGCGCGTAGCCTTGGTTTCGGCGACGTCACGCGGATAGACGGAGACAACACAGATGCCCTTCTGGTGCGCTGTCATCATCACGACCTCAGCCTGTGACTCGTCCAGGCGGAACTCCGCCTTCAGGATCAGGACGACAAATTCCCGCGGCGTATAGTCGTCGTTCAGCAGCATCACCTTGTAAAGTTTTGGCCGCTGCACCTTCGTCTTTTGCTTCAGTTTCGGTTTGAAATCGATCTCACTCATGACAATCGTCCAAGCTGACGCCTAAGGTTCCGCACGATGCGGTCTCACCTGAGAAATGGAAATTGTGCCGGAGAATTTCACCGGCTGCATGCTGCTAGACCCGATCCGCTCCCGATGCCGTCATCTTGAGTGACGCAGCGTCCACAGCAGGCCCATGCTTTCCCTTACTATACTGCATCGCGAAATCGAAGAAAACATGACAGCTGGAAAACTTGCCACCGTTTCGAGAAAAAACGGCAGGCAGGACTTGAAGAGACCTTATCGCACATAGCGCCGTGGTTTTGGCGCCAGACAGCCGCGAGATAAAAAGCAGGCCGTCTCCTCTGTGGCGGTTTTCCGAAAGAAGGTTGCTTTCACTAATCCGGCAACGCGGTTCCCCCGTAGATCCTTTCAGGCTGGGTACACGACAAGATCTGCGGAGGGTTGTTCGATGTTTCCTCATTTGAAGACACAAGGGTTCCGGTGGCGCAGGTTCGCTTTCGCGCTCGCCCTGGCATTCGCTGTTGCAGCACCTGCCGGCGCGGCCTTCGCCGACCTGGGTTCAGCGGCCAGGCTGCTTCCGTCTGCCGAACTGGTTGGCAAGGGCCGGATGACCTTCCTCGGCTTCAAGGTGTTTGACGCGGAACTCTATGCCCCGCAGGGCACCTATAGCCCGTCCGCCCCTTTTGCCTTGAAGCTCACCTATCTGCGCACCTTCAAGGGCAAGCAGATCGCTGAAAGCTCTGTCAAGGAAATCCGCCGGCAGGGCGGCGTCTCGGATGCTCAGCTTGCCAAGTGGCAAACCCAGATGGAAGCCCTGTTTCCAAATGTCTCCCCCGGACAATCGATTACGGGTGTACGCACCAGCAGCGGCAAGGCCGAGTTCTATCTCGGCAACCAGAAGCTCGGCACGATCTCCGACCCGGCATTCACGAAGAAGTTCTTCGCGATCTGGCTGGGCAACAACACGCGTGATCCTCAGTTGCGCGCGCAACTGGTCGGGTCCGGTTCGTGACGACACGACTGTCGGACGACGCCACGGCACTGCCAAAAAAATCCGGTGATACAGGAAGCGTGACGCTTTCCGGGCTTGCGACCTATGGGGTCATGGCATTTCCCCTGGCATTTGCCGGTTTGCCGATCTACCTGCACGCCCCGGATTTTTATGCCGTTACATTGCAGCAACCCGTGGCGACGCTCGGCGCCATTCTTCTTGCCCTGCGCCTGTTCGACGCCATCCAGGATCCTTTCATTGGCAGCCTCAGCGACCGGTTTCACCAGTGGCGCGGGACTGTTCTGGCGCTTGGCGCAATCCTGCTTGGCGTGGGCTTCTGGATGCTGTTTCATCCCTGGAAGGAGGCACCGCTTGTCTGGTTTGCTGCCTCCGTGCTCATCTGCACCACAGGATATTCGGTCGTCACCATCAACTACCAGACACTGGGCGGTCTCTGGAAAACCAGCGCCTCCGACAGGACCCCGGTAACGGCGGCACGGGAAGGGTTCGGTGTTGCCGGTCTCCTCATTGCATCGGTCCTGCCCGCCGCACTGGCAACACGGACCGGCATCGAAACGGCATTTCTCTATGTGACGCTTGGCTATCTGCCACTTTTGGCGGTCTCCTTGTGGCTGCTGTTACGATGGATGCGGTCGGCACCCCTTGAAAACCCGCAAACAGCTGGTCCGGCAATGGGCTGGTGGCCCCTGTTGCGGAGCCGCTGGAGGCGTCTGTTTTTCGGACTGCTGTTTCTCAATATTTTTGCCAGCGCGATCCCCGCCGTCCTGGTGCTGTTCTTCATCCGCGACAGGCTGGGGGCCGAGAGCTACACAGGGCTTTTTCTGCTGGTCTATTTCCTGTCAGGCGTCATCTCGATGCCGCTCTGGACCCGGCTTGCCCGACATTTCGGCAAGGTGCGGGCGTGGCAAATGTCACTGGCCGGCGCCATCTTCACGTTCTGCTGGGCCGCTCTTCTGGGAGAGGGAGATCTGACAGCCTATGCGTTTGTCTGCGCCCTGTCCGGCCTGGCGCTAGGTGCTGACCTTGCCTTGCCACCCGCCATATTGGCCGACCATATCGACACGGACCGGCGCCAGGGGGAGGCTTCGCGCCTGTTTGCAATTATGGCGTTCTTGTCCAAGTCCGGACTCGCCCTTGCCACCGGCCTCACGCTGCCTTTGTTGGGCCTGTTCGGGTATCAGCCGGGAACTGCCCTCACCGCACAACTCGGCATTCTGCTCAGCCTCACTTATGCGGGCGTGCCCTGCCTCATCAAACTGTGCGCGCTCTTGTGCCTGATCGCGTTTGAAAAGGACCTGACACAGGAAAAACCCGCCGGGTAACCCGTCCCGGCATCTCGACACGCCGCTTGCAGCCCTGACGACAAGACCGCTGCCCTGCCTCAACTGCGTGCGGCAAGAGGCGAACGCAGGGAAACCGGGCCACCATCTTTGTCTCCTCCAGTTTCACTCTTCGATGCTGCCATCTTGCGCGTTGGTTCCGCCGGTTTGCGCGCCTCGTTTTGCACGGGGCCGCCGTGCTGGATCAGGCGATCGACCTGCGATGGACGCCCCAGCAGAAAGCCCTGACCTTCGTCGCAGCCTTCCTGTTGCAGGATCTCCATCTGCTCTTCAGTTTCAATGCCCTCAGCCAGCACCGGAATGTCCAGGCTCTTTCCGAGAGCCAGAACGGCGCGCACGATCGCCTTGGACTGGCGGTCCTGCTCCATTTCGCCAACAAACGCCCTGTCGAGCTTGATCTTGTCGAAGGGAAAGGTCCGCAAGGTTTCAAGCGAAGAATACCCAGTGCCGAAGTCATCCAGCGCAAGACCGACGCCCAGATCCTTGATCTGGCGCATGATGTGCAGCGAACGGGCTTTGTCTTTCACAAGGGCGGTTTCCGTCAGCTCCAGCTCCAGGCGGTGTGGTGAAAGTCCGGTCGTCACCAGGGCCTCATGCACCAGCCGTGGCAGGTTGGTGTCCATGAACTGTACGGCGGAAACGTTCACGGCAACCCGGTAGGCCGGTTCCCATCGCGAGGCGTCCTCGCAGGCCTTGTTG
Source organism: Labrenzia sp. R5_0 (assembly GCF_017743835.1). Lineage (NCBI taxonomy): Bacteria > Pseudomonadati > Pseudomonadota > Alphaproteobacteria > Hyphomicrobiales > Stappiaceae > Labrenzia > Labrenzia sp. R5_0. Next base: position 890,460 of record NZ_JAGHRK010000002.1, read on the forward strand.
AGCACCCAAGCTCCAAGGGAAGCGATCAACCCGTTTTCCTCGGCAACGGGAATGAACTCGGACGGTGAAATCGGGCCGATTACGGGATGGGTCCAGCGAAGCAGGGCCTCATATCCCCGGATGCCCTGGCTGGAATTCAGCGACATCTGCACCTGATAATGGATCTCGAGCTCGCCCCGCTCCAGCGCCCGTCTCAAATCTTCTGCCAGCTGCCGCCTGTTTCGAACCGTCGCACCGATGTTGGCATCGTAAAAACAGATCGTTTCGAGAAACCCATGCTTGGCGTGATACATGGCAAGGTCGGCATTGTTGACCAGTTCGTCCGGCGTCTGGGCATCGTCAGGCCAGATCGCCGCCCCGAGGCTCGCGCCAACGATGCCGTCCATTGCCCCTATTTCGATCGGACGGGTGAAAACGCTCTCTATCCGTTTCGCAAAAGACAGGATTTCATCCTTGTCGCTGAAAGGCTTGATGGCTGCGAATTCGTCGCCGCCGAGGCGGGCGATGAATTCATCATCGCGCAGGATCTGCTCCATGCGCCGGGCCAGGATGCGCAGAACTTCGTCACCCGCAGCATGGCCAAAGGTGTCGTTGATTTCCTTGAAGCGGTTCAGGTCGATCCCGATCACCGCCAGCTTCTTGCCGGGGTTCAAATACCCATCGAGATTTCCGGCGAGCTGTCTCTGGAAGCTCGTGCGGTTCGGCAAGCCCGTGAGTGCGTCATGAGCGGCAACATGGTGCAGTTGCCGCCTGGATATGGCTCGCACATTGTTGTCGATCAGGAAGCTCGTCAGCCCGGTGCCGACAACCAGCAGGGCAACAACGGCAATTGCCAACGCAAGGGCAAGGGCAGCACCGTTATCGACCTCCGTGAAATTCTGCGACATCGGGATGATCCGCAACGCGGTCATGCCGGTGAAATGCAGGCTTACGATCCCGGTCACCATCAGGGCAACGGCTACCCAATACCGACGAGAGCCCAGGTAGGTGCGCCAGATCAAGGTGATCGCGGCAGCGGACAGGGCCACAGACAAAAGGACGGACGCGACGATGTAGCCGAAGTCCCACTCGACGAGCCCTGTGATCCGGTAGGCGAACATCCCGGTGTAATGCATGGCCGCAAATGAAATTCCGACGAGAGCCCCACCCATGCCGGTCAGGATCTTTCCGCTACCGAGGCCGCTGACCACGAAACTGACAAACAGCCCGACAATCGCGATCACAAGCGAAATGAGTGTCAGGGCCGGATCAAACGAGACCGGAGCAGTCGGCTCGTACGCCAGCATTGCAACGAAATGCGTGGTCCAGACACCGCCGCCACCGGCAACGGCGGCCAGAAACTGCCACCCGAGACGCTGTGTGCCTTGCGCACGCACACAACGCCGCAACAGCCGCAGGGTAACGGCCGATCCAAACAGACAAACGAGAGCTGCGAGCCCCACAAGCGCGATGTTGTGCTGATAGAAGATGCAGCCAAGCACATTGAACATGGTCGGGAATGATCCGTATAAATGCGTAGATAATCGGGTAGGTAGCACCTAAAAGTTACGGTTGAATTGACTAATTCCCGAGAAACAGATCGACCCTCCGGCCCCTCCCGAGGCCGAGCCTCACCGCGTTTCAATCGACGTCGGCTCTTGCGGAAAAAGGCTTGCCTTGAAAGGAGCCGTCGTGTGACCCTGCGTGAGATTGCCGCAACAGTTTCCGACGTCATGACCGTACGCCCACCTCAACTGACCAGACCTGCCGACAAGGATCCGCTCTCGGCAGCGCTCGAGAACGAGATTCTCAACGAGAAGGCATCCACGCTTTCGCGGCTTACCAAAAAGCTGGAGACGGCTCTCGCCGATCTGAAATCGGCGGAAGACGGTTCCGAAACAGATAGCGAAACCCTGCAAAACCGGCTTGCCGAAGCCGGTGAAGCGCTCTGGCATGTCACCATCCAGCGCGAGTTATGCGGCTTGCGTCAGCACCGGGCCTTCTACGATTTCCTGGACGTTCCAAAGGCTGTCCGCCTGCGCATGGGGCCTGCCGCGGCCTTTCGTTCGGCACCCGGCTCCTGACAATCCACCGGGCTGTGACCGGTATCACTTCTTTGTTGATGTCCCTGCCCTAGAGACAGGAACCGGTTGCATCTTCGCGGCTGCGGTGGTTTTTTCTGGGGGCTTTTTGCAAGATGAGTTATTTACAGTCGCATCCAGCGAGCTATGTGAACCAACTGGAGCTCGCCGGCACGACCGCATTTGGTCGGCGAGAAACACAAGATAAAGCCAGGCGCAGAAAAATTATGGTGTGCAGGAAGACCCGTCATCTCGGCCGAATTTCCAGACTGGTGACTGGATGTCTGGTTTTTGGCCTGCTCCTGGCTCCTTTGGCGCTGCCTCTTGCGACAAGTACGACCGTGCAAGCCCAATCCGTGCGGGTGGTGCCGGAAGGCAACCGGTTCAAGAGCCAGCCGAAGATCCCCTTCGCCTCTTCGCGCCGTACCGCCGCCTCCAAATCATCCTACGATGCCAAGTTCGACAAGGTTCTGGCCGTATTGAAGCGTGATCGCCGCCTGATGGGGTCCATCAAGCGCGTCTCCGCCCGCTACGGCATCGACCCGATCCACATCATCGGCGCCATCGTCGGCGAACACACCTACAACTACGACACGCTCGACAGCGCCCAGTCCTACTACGTCAAGGCTCTCGCCTATGCCGGCATCCGCTTCGACTTCGAGCTGAACGGAGAGCACGTCGACAAGTTCGTCGAACGTCCGCAGTTCGATCGCTGCCGCAAGGACCATGTTCAGAAAAGTTCGGACCGCCGCTGGTCCTGTTACGAGAACGTCTGGAACAGCAAGTTTCGCGGCCGTTCGGTTGACGGCGTCCGTTACCCGAAAAAGAACTTCAACGAAGCGTTCTTCCAGCCGCTCTATTCCGGCCAGAGCTTCGGCCTTGGCCAGCTGAGCCCGCTTACGGTCCTCAAGATGACCGACCGGGTTGCCAAGCAAAGCAACTTCCGCAAGCTGACGGCAGCCGATTCAGAGGCGGTCTACAAGGCCACAATGGACCCGAACATCTCGCTGCACTACATGGCCGCGATCATCCAGGACTCCATTGCCGCCTATAAATCCGTCGGCAAGGTGGATATTTCGAAAAACCCTGGCCTGACCGCGACGCTCTACAATCTCGGCGATCCCTGGGGCCGGGCTGCGAAATACCGCCGCAGCGGCCAAAGCTGGCCGCAGGAAAACTACTACGGCTGGCTGGTCAATGATCGCATCGACGATCTGAGAGCCCTGCTCTGACAGGTAAAGTCGCCAGCCTTCGCCCTTACAGCACAGCCGAACCCCTAACGACGCCAGGCTACTAGTGTTTCGACCCGCCGAGGGCTGCCCGAAGCGGGCAGTCCCTCGGCGGATCAAGGCATCACCGCACCTCAAGTCAGGAACGGATTGGTCTCACGCTCATGGCCGATCGTCGAGGCCTGGCCGTGACCTGGAAGAAAGGCGACATCGTCACCAAGCGGCAGCAGCTTTTCGCGGATCGACTTGATCAGGGTCGCATGATCGCCACCGGGCAGATCCGTGCGGCCGATGGAGCCGGCAAACAGAACATCGCCGGAAATCGCGAAACGCAGTTCCTTGTCGAAGAACACCAGGTGGCCGGGTGAATGGCCCGGGCAATGCAGAACATCGAACATCCGCCCGGCGATTTCCACCTGGTCGCCTTCGACCATCCAGCGATCCGGCATCACGGGCTTGACGCCTTCCACGCCGAATTGCACCGCCTGGTCGGCCACCCTGTCGATCAGCATCTGATCGGCTTCGTGCGGCCCCTCCACCGGCACCTTCAGCGCTTCGGCCAGGTCGGCCGCACCGCCAACGTGATCGATATGACCGTGCGTGAGAACGATCTTTTCGACATTCACGCCCTGCTTGTTCACCGCTGCCAGGATCTTGTCGACATCGCCGCCCGGATCAACCACCGTTCCGCGCATGGATGAAGGGTCCCAGATGAGCGAACAGTTCTGCTGAAACGGCGTAACGGCAATCACCATCACCTGGATTGGCGGCATGCCGTCTTCCGGATTTTCATCCCCACCGGAGTTCGTCGTGTCCTGCGCCATGGTAGCCTCCTTCAACAGCGGCCTCGCACGGCCCATTGTAACAAATACGGGACAACACCATCCGGTGTCGTGTTTCTGGTCAATCGCGGCTTCACCTGGCCGCGTGCATTTCGTACAAGATGTATGGACCTGTTGGAAGACGCCAAGCACATTCGGATAGCCGGAGCTGATGACGCCACGACTGTTGACATTGCTGATGACTGTTGCCGCAGCGCTTTTGGGCGCTTCGAGCACAATGGCGCAGCCTGGCCGGACGACGCCCAGCTTCGAAAGCTGGACGGTCGATTGCGGCAATACCGGCGTGTGCTTTGCCTCCTCGTTCACCCGCAGCCAGTCGGTCTGGGTCGATGTGCGCATCGTCCGCGACTGGCAGGCGGAGGCCCAGCCTCTTGTCCGTGTAACCACCAACACCGAGCTGCCCAAGGACGGCACCTTGAAGTTCGAGGTCGACGGCGCTCCGATCGAGGCGCTGCCGATCGAACAGCTGCGTGAGATGCAGCCGGCTGTCAATCCGCCAGCCGGCTTCCGTCCGCTCGGTGGAGAAGGCTTCTGGTATCCGACAGGCCCGGCGACAACGACGCTGCTTGACGCCATGCGCAAGGGCAAGGAACTCACCATCAGCGTACCTGCGACCACCGGAACCGACCCGGTCGCGGTACCCGTCCCCCTCCTCGGCCTCAAATCCAGTCTGTTGTGGCTCGACAATCGCCAGGACCGCACCGGCACCGTTGCAGCCATCGTCTCCCCCGGCACCGATCCTGCGAGGGACGCCCCGCACGCCATTCCGCTGATGAGCGCCGACCAGCTCCCGCCGGAAGTGGCTGCCGTCTGGTCTGCCAACCGCCTGTGCTCTGAAATCGACCCGACCATCTTCGCCAGCCTGAACGCCGTTCGGGTGCCGCTTGCCGATAGCGCCGCGCTCTACATCATCCCGTGCGGGGCTCCAACCGCCTACAACAGCCCCTATGTAGCTGTCCTTTCCGGCAAGGACGGCGCGGCCCGTCAGGTGCATGTCGCCCGCATGTCGGAAAAGGGTCCGGTCGCAACGGATCTCATCTACAACGCAAGATGGATTCCGGCCGATCAACAGCTCGTAAGTTACTTCAAGGGTTCAGGAGTTGGCGAATGCGGCCTGTGGAACCGATGGGTATGGAACGGCACCGGCCTGGTGCTGCTGGAAGAAGCGGCCAGGAAAACATGTGACGGTACGGAACCTGACTTGTCCAATTGGTCAAGTACCTGGCCTCCGAAAAACGCTTCCAATTAGCGCCTGCACCAAGGATTTTCTTGCGATTTTCCCTGTCCCGCCCTTATGATGATAACGCAGCGGCTGGAGAGGGATGTGGCAAGATTGTTTCAACCCGATCCCAGAATGTTGATCAGACGCACGGAGTGCGCCTGAGTGTGGTGACTCGACTGTGAAGGCGGGTGAGGTTGGTCGTTATGTGCCGAAAGGGCGCAACAATTAAGGTGATTCGGTAATGCACGATGGTGATTCGGACCGGCGGTCGCGTGGTCGGCGCGGCGGCAAGCGCGAGTTTGGCGGTCCGCAAGACTTCGGCAGTGATTTTGGCGGAAGCGAGTTCGGTGGAGACTTCTATGGCGGCGGCCGGGATGGCGGCTACCGCGGCGGACGCGACAATGATTTTGGTGGCGGCTACGGCCGCGACGACAATAAAGAAGGCGGCTATGGCGGCGGCCGGGGCGGTTACGGCGGCGGTGGTGGCCGTGGTGGCTACGGCGGTGGCGGCGACCGCGAAGGCGGTGGCGGTTACGGCGGCGGCGGTGGCCGTGGTGGCTACGGCGGCGGCGGACGTGAAGGCGGCGGCTATGGCGGCGGCGGACGCGAAGGCGGCGGTTATGGCGGCGGTGGTCGCGATGGCGGCGGTTATGGCGGCGGCGGCGGTGGCCGTGGCGGATACGGTGGCGGCGGTGGCCGTGAAGGCGGTTACGGCGGTGGCGGACGCGGCGGATATGGCGGCGGCCCGCGCGAAGGCGGCGAAGGCGACGGCTTCCGTCAGCAGCGCCCGCGGCGCGACATGCCCCCGGTCGAGCGTGGCCCGCGTCAGTCTGGCACCGTGAAGTTCTTCAAGAACGACAAGGGTTTTGGCTTCATCACTCCGGACGAAGGCGATGCGGATGTGTTCGTGCACATTTCCGCGGTCGAGCGGTCCGGTTTTGCCGGCCTGGACAGCGGACAGCGGGTGTCCTTCGAGACCGAACCGGATCGTCGTGGCAAGGGCCCCAAAGCGGTCAACCTGCAGGCGCTTGAAGAAGGCGACGCACCGCAGGAAGACGACGGCGGACCTGCCGAAGAATAAGCTCCCCTAGCCCCTGCCACACAGAGGCTTGAGAGCATGAAGCAAGTGGGCGCAGCCTTGCTGCGCCCACATTCTTTTTACCGACAATGCCGGCACCGCCTCCCCCGACCTGACTTGGAGCCGTGCCGGTTTCCCTTGATCCCCTGCAGTAGCTGCAATCAACGGATCCAGCGGACATCTTTCCACTTCCTGCCGAAGCCCCTATAAGGCGGGTCCGAAATCCACCGTGGTGCCCCATGCTTGCCGTTTCATCCGATACCCTGACCATCCGACCGTTCCTGCCGGGCGACCTCGGCGCGTTGCTTCCGCTGAACAATGCTGCTGTTCCGGCCGTCAACGAACTGACAGCCGAAGAACTGCTTGATCTTGTCAATTCCGCCCTTGTCTGTCTTGTTGCAGTCGTGGACGACACGCCTGCCGGTTTCCTGCTGTGCCTGGGCGACGGCGCAGGCTATGACAGCCGCAATTATCAATGGCTGAGCGAACGCGTTTCAAATTTTGCCTACACCGACCGGATCTGCGTCGACGAGAGCCTTCGGGGCAAGAAGATCGGCGACGCCCTTTACGGCGCGCTGTTTGAACGTTTTGCCGGCAGTGGTCGTGTTTTCGTCTGCGAAGTCAACGAACGCCCCGCCAACCCGGGCTCGATACGGTTCCACAGCCGTCTCGGTTTCTCGGAAATCGGCAAGGCAGACCACGGCGACAAGGCAGTCATCTTCTTCAAGCGCGATGCTGAACCTGCCTCCGGGAACCAGTCCGAATGAACTACCGCCATGCCTATCATGCGGGAAACATCGGCGACGTCCTGAAACATGTCGTGCTGGCCCGCCTGATCGCCTATTTCCAGCGCAAGGACAAAGCCTTCCGCATCCTCGACACCCACGCGGGCATCGGTCTTTACGATCTCAATTCGCAGGAGATGCAGAAGACAGGTGAATGGCAACTGGGCATCGGCAAGGTGCTTGAGGCCGATATTCCGCCTCAGATAGCCGAATTGCTTGCTCCGTGGCTGACGGCAGTGCGCGCGCTCAACGACGGCGACGCGCTGAAGGTTTATCCCGGCTCGCCCATGGTCGCACGGCAGCTGATGCGCAAGCAGGACCGCCTGACGCTGACGGAACTCCACCCGGCGGATTACAAGACGCTCGCGGAGCGGTTCGCAGGTGACCATCAGGTCAAGACCATCCACCTGGACGGCTGGCTTGCGATGGGAAGCTTTCTGCCCCCCAAGGAGAAACGCGGTCTTGTGCTGATCGACCCCGCCTTCGAGGTGACGGACGAATTCTCCCGCATGACCGACGCCGTGGTGAAGGCCTACAGAAAATGGCCAGGCGGCACCTATGCACTCTGGTATCCGATGAAGGATGTCAGAGCGATCCGGCGCATGCATGGCGACTTCGACGAAGCTGGCCTGCGCGACGTACTGAGCCTCGACCTCAACGTTGGCAAGAGCGGCCCGGACACCAGAATGCTCGGTTCGGGCATGACACTGATCAACGCCCCTTTCACGCTTGCGGAGGAAATGCGTCTGGTTCTGCCCTGGTTGTGCGACGTCCTGCACCAGGGACCCGGCACCAGCTGGAACGTAACGCAGCTGATCGGCGAATAAAGCCCCTACAGTGACACTTTTACCGGGATCGAACCTTGACCTTCCGACCCGGCTCCCCCATCGTCTCCTACACAGTTTGATTTCCGGAGTTTATGCCGTGAGTATTGCCCGATCCGTCTGCTTGACCCTGTCAGCCTTGGCCTTTTGCGCAAGCTTGGCTGCACCGGCTGCCGCGAATGACGACCGTGTCTACTTCTCGTTTGGCAGTGACAAGCGCTTGCCGGATTGCACGGCCGCATCCGTTCAAAGTGCCGTCGCAGGCACCGTCGCCCGGGCTCGCAAGGACTATTACGGCGGCCGCACGATCTTGAGCATCGACGGCATCAGTGAAGTCAACAACAGCGGCAATGACGTCAGCCCGATCGAGCGCCGCTACTGCAAGGGCACGGCCAGCCTGTCGGACGGCACCATTCAGTCCGTCCACTACATGGTGGAAGAGCACGCCGGTTTCGTCGGGCTCAGCTGGAATGTGGAAGCCTGCCTCGCGCCTCTGGACAAGTGGCGGGTCTACGGCGACCATTGCAGCACGGCGCGCCCGCACTAAGGCCACGGCTTCCCCAAGAAGGTTGATCCATGGCGCTGCTCGGCCATATCGGAAGACTGTCCGCCTGCCTTCTGGCGGGACTTCTGAGCCTGCCAGCTTCTGCTGATCAGTCCGGAAAATTCGATTTTTATGTCCTCGCCCTGTCCTGGTCGCCGACCTACTGCAAGCAACAGGGCGCGGATGCCAATCCGCATCAATGTGATGTCTCCAAGCCCTTTCGCTTCGTCGTGCATGGCCTGTGGCCCCAATACGAGCGTGGCTTCCCGGAAAGCTGCCCAGACGCACCGAAGCGCATCGACCGGCAAATCGCCGTTTCGATGGAAGATATCATGCCGAGCCACAATCTCGTCTTCCACGAGTGGCGCAAGCATGGCACCTGCTCCGGCCTGACGCCGGAAGACTACTTCGATCTCACCCGCGAGGCTTTCGACAAGATCACGATCCCCGGGGCCTTCCGCACACTCGACAAGCGCGGCAAGGCAGCACCCGATACCGTTGAGAAAGCCTTCCGGCTTGCCAATCCGGGCCTCAAGGAGGACGGGCTTGCCGTCACCTGCGACCGGGGCGAACTTGAGGAAGTCCGCATCTGCCTCACGCGGGATCTGGAATTCCGTGCCTGCCGCGAGGTCGACAGATCCGGCTGCCGCGCCGGCAGCCTGTCCGTGCCTCCCCCCGGCGCACGCTAACCGTCTTAGACACCCCAACCGCCTTCTTCTTTCAGGAGTTCGGACCCATGATGAAACTTCGCTCGTCTCCCCCTTCGCCTTTCGGCCGCAAGGTGAAGCTCGCCCTGTCCATTCTCGGCCTCAAGGGCAAGGTCGAGATCGAAGACGCCAATACCGCCGACCCCTCTGACAGCCTGCGCAGCCAGAACCCCCTCGGCAAGATCCCGGCACTGGTCCTGGAAAACGGTGATGTTCTCTACGACAGCTCCGTCATTCTGGAATACCTCGACTTCCTGGCGGGCGGCGGCAAGCTGTTTCCGGAAGGCGAAGCCCGGTTTCCGGTCCTGCGCGACCAGACACTGGCGGACGGCATCATGGATGCGGCCATCCTTCGGGTCTACGAGAAGCGCTTCAAGGAACCGAAGTACCGCGACCCGGCCTGGGACGCCTATCAGGCAGCCAAGATGGACCGTGGCCTGAAGCACTTTGAAGACAACACGCCACCTGTTCCGGCAACCGCTGCAGACGTCAATGCCGGCTCCCTGACGCTCGCCTGCGCCCTCGGCTATCTGGATATCCGTTTTGCCGGTGAATGGCGGCAGACCCATCCGAAACTTGTGGCCTGGCTGGACGCCTTTGAAGCAGCCGTCCCCGCCTTCACCGACACCAAGGTGCCGCCTGCCCCCGTTCCGGACAACGCCCCGGCCCTGCTGCAGTAATCGCCTGCCTGCAGCAACATGCTATCAGCCGGCCCTGGTGATGCAGGGCCGGCTTTTTTTGTTCGGAGGGAGGTTCAGTGCCCCTGCTCTGCAAGCACGCCAATTAACGGACCAGCGACTTGATGCTACAGTTCTGAAACCAGCAGGATGAACATAAAGGCATGTGTCTTGGTCGAGATGATCTACATACCAATTTCACCGGCTGAACTCCTCGACAAGATCACCATCCTTGAAATCAAGGCCGGCCGCATATCCGCTCCGGAGAAACTGGAACACGTCCGCTTCGAATTGGCTTCGCTCAGCGAGATTTACGACCGGCACATGCCTGATACGGGCCAGGTCCACACCTGGAAGGCCCGGCTGAAAAGCCTCAATGAAAGTCTGTGGAGTTTCGAAGACGACATCCGCAACTACGACCGATCGCAGGATTGCAAGGACCGCTTCGTGGATCTGGCACGACGCATTTACCAGACGAACGACAAACGCGCGGCACTGAAACAGGAGATCAATACGGAACTCGGGTCTCGTATTGTCGAGATAAAATCATACGCCGCCGTCAGCAGTCTGCAGAAACTCCCCTTGTCCGTTCAAGACGAACACGAAGTTTGAAAACTGGTAGAAATTCGCCAATGGATCTCTCGGCTCCCGCCGCGTCCAACCGTTCGGCAACAACTGATAGACGTCGTATTCTGGAAGCATTTCCGCGAAGTCGTTCAGCGTCCTGCTGCGGAACATCTGGTGCCAGTTGAACTCCATCTGGATGAACCGCGGCCTGATTTCGGAAAACACCCTGGCAGCCCCTTCGAACACTTCGGTCTCAAAGCCTTCCGTGTCGATCTTGATAAGATCTACCGCCGTTATTCCGGCTACCCGGCAATAGGTATCAAGCGACGTCACCCGCGCCTTCACCGTTTGCTCGTTTGTGACATAACTCACCTTCTTCACCTCCTGCGAGAAGGAGGCAAGAACAGGGTTCGTTGCATCGAAATGCAGTATCCCCTCGCCGTCGAAGTTACCAACCCCGACATTTTCGCAAACGATCCTGTCGCCGTACGCCTGTGTGTTTCGCACCAGCTCTCCATGCGTTGAGAGCAGCGGCTCAAAGGCAATGACGTCGGCGGACGTGTAGTTCAACAGATCAAGACTGTATCGGCCGACATTCGCACCGATGTCGAAACAGAGCCTCGGTGCAGTGGCGGCCAGGATCTCTTTCACGAAGAAGGTCTCGCCGCTCTCCAGATTGTTGTAGCCCCGCGCCGACAAGGCGGCATTCAGCAGATAGTCATTCAGCTCGGCCAGATCCGGACTGTGCCGGTTGGCGATGTACCACTCCAGGAATGCCTCGGTCAGGCTGGATGCGGATGTCTGGTCTTTCATTCGCGCCGTCACCTTTCGCCATCTGCAGTGCGTGCTCCTTGCGCCCCTTACAGCGGGATCATCAAAGACTTTGAATTTGGGCAGCACCCTGAACTAACCTAAGGTAACTTTCGCATGGATTTGAACCATTCAATTCAAAGCAATTTCAAATCAGCCAGGACCTCACTGCCTCATGACCATGCCGGAATTCTACAGCGAGTATTCCCCGCAAGCCCTGACAGACCTTCGGGAAACGCTTGTCGGTCAGCTGAAACATGTTTTCGGACCGAGCCGGGGCGGCTTGCGGCACGAGATCTGGGCCGTGGAAAAGGCCCTGGGCATGCACCAGCAGTATTTCAGCCAATCCGGCCAGGACAAGTTCCTGAACGACGAGGTTCTGAAACACCGTACAGGCGGCGTTTTCCTGGAACTTGGCGGATATGATGGGCTCACTGGTTCAAACAGCCTTTTCTTCGAAAAGGAACTTGGCTGGACCGGACTGTTGATTGAGCCGTCACCGGCGAACTTCGCAAAGGCGACGTCCGTTCGCGGCTGCGCGTGCCTTAACGCTGCGGTCGGCTCGCCGACACCTTTCGCGGAATTCCTGGAAATCCGAGCCGGCTACACCCAAAGCGGCGGTCTGCTTGCAAACATCGCTCCGGACCTTCTGGAGAGGATCCGGCAGCATCCCGAGCACGACGAGCGCATTGCAAAGATACCGGTCCGCTCGATCAGGGAGATACTGGCAGACGCGGGAATTGAGCATATCGATTATGTGTCTCTCGACGTTGAAGGCGGCGAGATGGCTGTCCTGGAAGAGTTTCCCTTCGAGACCATCCCGGTCGAAGTGTGGACCATCGAGAACATTACCGACAGTCCCGAGATCCCTACCTTCATGGCTGGAAAGGGATACGAGGTGATCGAGTTTATCGGCATAGACGAAGTCTACAGAGCAACGTGAACGGGACAGCGCAGCAGACCAAATGACCAGAGACCCCGGCCCCCTGAAGGCAGATGACTTGTACGAAATGGCGCTGCGAAGCTTCGGCCGGGAGCAATGTGCCACGGCAATTGCCTATGCCGATGCCTGCCTGAAGCTCGCTCCGGGTCATGTGGACGCCTGGCTGTTGCAGGCGGAGGTTCATCTTCTGGAGGAGCGGGATACGGCTGCACTTGCCTGTCTTACCCGGGCTGCTGCCATCACGCCGCCAAGCATCGTCGCCCTGCACCGCCTTGCTGCGCACTATCTGCGCCTCGGACGCCTGGAAAATGCCTTGGCCGTGGCAGAACAGCTGAAAAACCTGCAGCCGGACGATCCTGAAATAGACTATGTCCTGGCCGTCGCCCGCTCCAGATCAGGCAGGCACGGCGAGGCATTCAACATCTTTCAGAGGCTCTTGCGCCACGATCCGGACGATGCCGGTTCAGCTATCGAAGCCTCCTGGCTGGCTCTGGGGCAAAGGGACTATCGGCGTGGCTGGCCGCTTTGGGAGCATCGCTTCGGCGCCGGCATCACTCCGGCCGCCGTTCACCACCTGCCCTTCTGGGACGGATCTCCGCCAACGGAGAGGAAAATCCTGGTTCTGCCCGAGGGTGGGCACGGCGACATCATCTGGGCAGCTCGGTTTCTGCCAGGTTTGAAGGCTGCCGGCGCAAGGGTCCATTTCCTGTGTCCCCCGGCCCTGTCGCACCTCCTGCAGAACCTTCAAGGTGTCGACATCTGGGTCGAGAATGCTGAAGAGCTCCCTGGGTATGGCTGCGAGTATCAGATCTCGCTTCTGTCACTGCCTTATCTGCTTGGTGTCGATGATCCGTCCCGTTACCCACCTCCGCGCCTGAAGTGCGATCCGGCGTTTGCAGGAAGGCGAGACGCCTTGCTTGCAAGGGCGAGAGCACCGCTTCGTGTCGGCATCCTCTGGTCGGGAAACGTGGACTACGGTGGCAACGCGGACCGGGCAGCGCAGCTCTCGGATTTTCTGCCGCTTGCCGAACTGCCCTTCGTTCAACTCTACAGCCTGCAGAAAGGGCCGCCCCATCGCCAGCTTATCGAAGGCGGGTTGGGTGATCTTGTCATCGATTGTGACGATTTCGATTTTGCCGAAACCGCCGCCATGATCCAGTCGCTGGACGTCATCGTGATGACCGATAGTGCTGTGGGACATATTGCCGGGGCGGTCGGCACACCGGTCTGGCTTCTGCTCGACACTTTTCCCCACTGGTATCACTGCTTTGAGGGAGATCGTTCGGACTGGTATCCGGGAATGCGTTTTTTCCGGCAACAGCATCCGCGTGACTGGAGCAATGTCGTCAGGAACGTAGGTGAAGCTCTGAAAGGAGTTGCGGAAAGCAGAGGCATTTTGTAACTTATGTCAGTTTAGCACTTAAATCTTTTATAGTATTTGGTTCTTGAGGGATAAGCTTTGGTTGACCGAAAGAAACCGGGGATCGATCAAGATCTCGTAAAACTGGGCGCAGGCAGAAGACCGTCAGCCGACAGCTCCATGGGCAGTCGGCCCGGACAGATGCATTCCGAAACCCTCACCGCCGGTCCGGCTGGATACGCTCCCTTCTCCAAACGGCCGGCGATGAACACGATCTATGCAGGGCATCCGGGCGCGCGGCCACCGGTGATGGACACCATCTATGCAGGTCATCCAGGCTATCGCCGACCGGTGATGGATACCATCTACGCTGGACATCCCGGCCATCGCCGACCTGCGATGGATACCATCTATGCCGGTCATCCCGGTTTCCGGCGGGCAGCTATGGAGACCGTCTATGCTGGTGGCGCAGGCTACCGCCGACCGGGAATGAACACCATCCACCCGGGGCATCCCGGCTCACGGCGCGCGGTAATGAACACCGTCTACGGGGGCCGCGCGGGGTCACGGGTTCCAAATGCAAATACCGTCTTCTCACCGGGCTACGGCGTGTCTCAAATTCAGACGCGGCAAGTCACGGATCCCTTTACCCGCCAGCCCGTGACCGTTTCCTACAATACCGTCACCGGCCTTTATCTCGACAAGAGCCTCAATCGCTGGCTCCCAGCTCCGCCCTGGATCAGTGCACAATTCCGGCGATAACAAGGGCGGTGCTCCCGTGCTGAGTTTCAACGTTACCGTCGATGCAAGCGGCGGAAACACTGAAGGCAGCGGGCAGGCAACGATCGGCTGGTTGCTGGCGGGCGACGAATCCCAACTGGTCTACAAGCCACCGCAAAGGCTGAAACAGCCCTCAGGCCCGCGCCAGCGAACCCATGCCAAATCCGTGACAGCCTGCCCTGCGGTCCTGGGGCTCGAAAGCAGGCTTTTCGAAGTACTATGTCCCTGCGACCTTTCCCTTCAGATGGCCGAAACCGACTTCGGTGAACCCGTGGTCGTGAACGCCGACGGGCCAATGTCCTCGGTTCGAGACGATGTCTTCGCTCACCTGATCATCCTTCATCCGCGCGAAGAATGGCGCTCGCCCGACCGCCCCATCCTGCAGATGCGCCTGCCGTATATCTTCGTTGCGGACGAACCCACCTACATGTCGCAGCTGCCACCGTTTCAGCATGTCGGGAAATCGTTGCTTCCCGGCCTGATGATACCGGGAAGGTTCCCGATCAACGTCTGGCCGAGAACGCTGACATGGGCGTTCGAATGGCACGATATCTCCGCTCCCCTCATCCTGCGCCGCGGAGACCCGCTGTTTTATGTTCTTTTTGAAGTCTATCCCCAGTCCCGGGCCATCCAGCTGGTGGAAGCGGAACACACTCCGGAGCTGCAAGCCTATCTGCAGCAGATCAATGGCGTCGTCGGCTACGTGAACCAGACCTTTTTACTGTTCAAGGAAGCAGAAGAGCTGCGACCGGCGCAACTCGTAACCCCAAAGAAAGCACCATAGGAAACCGGTGAAACTCTGCCGAGGTCCTGACGCCTGCCCCGAGACACCCGGCATCCATGCCCCGGCATCACCTTCAGAAAGGCAACAGGAAATGGCGAATGAGGTCGACGGAGCAACACCGCTCATCATCATGATTGCGATGCCGACCCGCGGCCAGGTCGAACTGCCGACGGTTCGCTCCCTCATCGCGTTGACGCAGGAGTTTCAGCACCACGGACTGCCGTTTGCGTTCGAAACCTATGGTGCCGCAAACCTCGTCATCAACCGCAACCACCTTATGAGCAAATTCCTCGCCCACAAGCAATTCAGCCACATGCTGATGCTCGACTCCGACATGGAGTTCACACCTGCGGCCGTGTGGCGTCTGGTCGCCTTCGGCGGCGATTTCGTCAGCGCCTCCTACCCGCAGAAATATTACAACTGGGATCTGCTCCGGCAGCTGATTGAAGCGGAAACCGCCCTGCCGGAAGCGGAGCGAAGCCCGATGGAACAGCTCGTTTCCCGCAGCATGACCTACAATCACCAGCTTCGCGACTATGACAACACCGACTGGCACCCCGACCATCGGGATGGTTTCATCTCCATTCCCGCCGGAGGCCAGGGCCTGACGCTCTTGAGCCGGAAGGTGCCGGAAACGATGGTGGAACGCGGTGTCGTCACCAACTACCCCGACATGTCGCTGATCCCCGCCCATGCCGACATGGAGTATTACGACTTCTTCGGCCACCTTCCGACGCCAAGCGGTCGGTTATTCCTGCATGAGGACCAGAGCTTCAGCCTGCGCTGGGTACGCGGTTGCGGCGGCACCATCTGGCTGGACTACCAGACCGAAATCCGTCACGCAGGCCTGCATACCTTCGAAGGCAGGTATTCCGACAAGCTGCAGGACGATTTTCCCTCGCTTGAGGTTTGACGGCAGGTGATGTGTTCAGCATGGAAGCAAGGGTCTCATTGCGCATGAGCGCCTACCGGCATCTTCCGTTCAAAACGCAAAAGGCCGCGCCACAAGGCACGGCCCTTCTTGCAACAGATTTTTTGCAGCGTCAGGCGACTTTCTTGCCCGACATGGCATGAACGTCCGCTGCTCCCAGGCGCTGACCGCCAATGGCCCAGTCACCCTGCTCGACTTCCATGATGCGGACCCAGGTGACCGGGCGCATGGCTTCGCCTTCCACGGCGACCATGGCTTCGGTCACCTTTTCAATCAGCTGGTGCTTCTGTTCGGGGGTGAAAACGTTCTTGATGACATCGATCGTAACCAGCGGCATTTCATATCTCCTAGTTTAAGTAACAGTGTTTCCAAGCAACATCGGACGTTCCCGATGAACAAGAGATACGCCTTACCCAGCGGCAATGCTTGACGGGGACATGAATATAACTGACCTTTTCATGAAGACTTTCGGGGAAAGGGGAACGTGTGCCGCAAGCCGACGCCCTGGTGTTTACCTTTGACGGATTTGAACTGGACGGCACACGTTTCGAATTGCGCCGTGATGGCGAACGCGTGGCGATCGAGCCGCAGGTCCTCTCCCTCCTCTTGCTGCTGGTCGAAAACCGCGACCGGATGGTCAGCAAGGACGAATTGATAGAGCATGTCTGGGATGGACGGATCGTCTCCGAAACGGCAGTGGCAGCGCGGATCAAGGCTGCGCGCAAGGCTGTGGGGGACAAGGGCAGCACACAGAAAGTCATTCGGACGATCCATGGCAAGGGGTTCCGGTTTGTCGCGGAAACCGAGGTTTCCAGTCTCCAGGCAAAGGCACCCCCGGCACGTTCGGGCCTGATAACCGAGGAACAGGCCGCCCCGGCAATTGAGGAAGCGCTGAAGACCGCGCGCGACGGGCGGCCCTCCATCGCCGTCCTGCCCTTCCAGTATTTTGGCGAACCGGGCCAGCACGAAATCGTGGCCGATGCCCTGCCTGCCGACATCATTGCGGATCTGTCGCGCCTGCACTGGCTGTTCGTTATCGCACGTGGATCGAGCTTCCGCTTTCGCGGACCCGATGTGGACCCGCTGTCCGCCGGTCGCCAACTCGGCGTTCGCTATGGTCTCACCGGCACGGTCGAACTTGCGGGTGAGAGCGTCACGATCGGCGTTTCGCTGATCGACATGACCAGCAGCGGCACGATCTGGGCGGAACACTATCGTGGCAGCCTGTCCGAATTGCAGCAGCTCAGACCGGAAATCGAAAGCCATGTGGTTGCCAGTCTGGCGGTTCAGATCCCGCAGAACGAAGTGCGCATCGCACGCAGACGCGCTCCTGGAGAACTGGATGCATGGGCCTGTTTTCACCTGGGGCTGGATCACATGTACCGATTCAACCGGCAGGACAACGCCCGTGCGTCAGAACTGTTCACACGATCCCTGGAACGCGATCCCTATTTCTCCGGCGCCATGGGCGGGCTGTCCTTCACGCATTTTCAATCAGCCTTCATGCGCTTTGCGGAAGATCCCGAAGCCGAGGTCGAAAAGGCTCGCGCGCTGGCGCAGCAGGCGGTGGAGACCGACAGGCTCGATCCTTTTGCTCACTTCAATGCCGGGCGGTGTTCCTGGCTCGATGGCCGGCTGGAAGATTCAATCGCCTGGTTTGACCGGGCAACCAGCCTCAGCCCCAGTTTCGCGCAGGGTGTCTATACACGCGGGCTGGTAAGCGTGATGGCAGGTCAGGCAGCGCAGGCCGATGCAGATCTTGCTCTGGCGCTGGACCTCAGCCCGCTCGACCCGCTTGCCTATGGCATGGTGTCGGCACGTGCGCTGGTGCAATTGCAACTGGGCGACAGGCACAGGGCGGCAGAGCTTGCCGTGAAAGCAGCGCAGATGCCTGGTGCGCACAAGCATATTTCCCTGATCGCGGCGCTGACATCACACCTGGTCGGCAAGAATGCAGAAGCCCGGCAATGGCTGGCCCGGGCGAGACAGGCAGATCCGGAAATCAGTTCGGAAGTCTTCTTCGCGTCCTTCCCGTTTGCCGAAAACGGCGCTCGCGAAACGATAGAGAAAGGCCTGCGTGAACTCGGGGTGTGAAAAGGCTTCGCGACCCCATGACTTCGGGAAGCCGATACGTCATCAACACAGGACTTGCCTGACGCCCGATGTCTGCTTGAATCCGCAGTCCGAATTCAACAGCAAATGCCGTCGACGGGCGTGAATTACCAGATTTTGCTCTGCACTTCTGCGTTCAGACCAAGTCTCTGCGAGTTGATTATCTGCACTTGCAAGGTTCCAGATGTAACGCTTCCAGCGGCCTGGATGCGACCAAAAGCACCCTCCCCAAATTTCAATCGATTAGTCTTCAAACTGCTTATGGACATTACGTTTCCACAAGAGCTAAAGACCGTGCGCAGGACAAAGACTTGCCACTCAGCGCGCTGGAAAGACCATAAGGGAGTTTTGTGTATGGCGGCCATGGATAACCACTTCGACAACTGGAAGGAACAACAGTCCGCTGCCGAGCAGATGATCCCGCTGGTTGGGCATCTCTACCGTGACTACGGCATCAACATCCGGATTTTCGGCCGGCGTCTTCTGAACAACTCCGCCATCGAGATCCTCAAGGCACACCGCTATGCCCTGCAGATCACCGGGCAGGAACT
Organism: Labrenzia sp. R5_0; assembly: GCF_017743835.1. Lineage (NCBI taxonomy): Bacteria > Pseudomonadati > Pseudomonadota > Alphaproteobacteria > Hyphomicrobiales > Stappiaceae > Labrenzia > Labrenzia sp. R5_0. The sequence goes on from NZ_JAGHRK010000002.1 coordinate 909,266, forward strand.
GGACGTCACCAAGAGCCTCGAAATCGTCAAGGCAATGCTGGAGATGGACCTGGCCGCCTCGCGCGTCGACCTCGGCAAGCTGTGCCACGGCTACATGGAAGAAGGCGGTGACGTTAAGAGCTTCCTCGAGAAGCAGCTCGCCAGCATCAACACCGGCAAGACATCCATCCTGCAGGAACCCCAGGATGTCGTTCTCTATGGCTTCGGGCGTATTGGACGCCTTCTTGCCCGCATGCTGATCGAACGCGTCGGTGCCGGCAACAAGATGCGCCTGCGCGCGATTGTCGTGCGCGGCGGCAAGGCCGGCGACCTGAAGAAACGCTCCAGCCTGCTGCGACGGGACTCCGTCCACGGCGCTTTCAGCGGATCCATCACTGTTGACGAAGAGCAGAATGCGATCATCGCCAACGGCAACTACATCCAGGTGATCTACGCCAACTCTCCTGCCGAGGTCGATTACACCAAATACGGCATCCGCAATGCGCTGGTGGTCGACAACACGGGCATCTGGCGCGACGAGGATGGTCTTGGCCAGCACCTGAAGTGCCCAGGGGCAGCGAAGGTGATCCTGACCGCGCCGGGCAAGGGCAGCATCAAGAATATCGTCTATGGCGTGAACCATGGCGACATCTCGGCGGATGACAGGATCCTGAGCGCGGCCTCCTGCACCACCAACGCCATCACGCCGGTGCTGAAAGTGATCAACGACGAGTTCGGGATCGAGAACGGCCACGTGGAAACCATCCACGCCTTCACCAACGACCAGAACCTGATCGACAACTACCACAGTGGGGATCGTCGTGGCCGATCCGCGCCCCTGAACATGGTGTTGACGAGCACGGGTGCGGCCAGCGCGGTCGCAAAGTGCCTGCCGGAAATGAAGGGCAAGCTGACCGGCAATGCAGTGCGGGTGCCGATCCCCAACGTCTCCATGGCCATCCTCAACCTGAACCTCAAGCGCGAGACGACGGCCGAGGAAATGAACAATTACCTGCGCGGGATTTCGGTGCAGTCGCCGATGCAGGACCAGATCGACTACACAGCCTCGACCGAACTGGTTTCCTCCGACCTCGTCGGCTCCACCCATGCCGGTGTGGTCGACAGCCAGGCAACCATCGTCGACGGCGACCGGCTGGTCCTTTACGTCTGGTATGACAACGAGGCGGGCTACAGCACACAGGTGATCCGCCTGATGCAGGAAGTTGCGGGCATGAAGTACCCGTCTGTCCCTGCATAACCCTACCGTTACAGAACAGGAGGGGCCCAAGCCATGTCTTGGCCCCTTCCATTGGCTTTTGCCGTGAAGCTGCGCGAAGCGCTTTTGCCCCATCAATGCTCAGGACGGGGTGAGGTTTTTTTTTGTGGTTTGATGATCACTGCCGGCTGTTGCCGAGCGCCGGACCGAAAACCGAACAAGTCAGTCAGCGCCGCGCCTTGAAATCGGTTGCTCGACAGTTTGGGCTAGGTGGTAAAAGCAGGCATTCAAAAAAAGGCGTAGAAATTTCAAAACGCCTGGAGAAGAGAGCTTGCCTGAAGGGAGCCAACCGGCCGTTTCAGATGTCTTCTTCTTGAAAACCTGTCTGCGGGCAATTCAACGGATTGATGGGTATACCCTGGCAAGCAAGCCAAAACACATCAATTCCAGTCGAATTGCACCGCAGGAGAGGTGACCCTTATGGCGTCTTGTTCACGCCGAGGGTTTCTGGTTGTCAGTTCCGGTCGAGGTTAGGCCTCAACGAGATTTCTGGCGGGAAGATTTCTTGATCTTCACTGTCTGCGTATCGGAATTGCTTTCGTGACCGATCTTGCCAAGTTCGTCGACAAGATTGTCGATGCAATCCTGAAGCGCCTGACCTTCAAGTCCCCAGCAGCTCTGGCCAGCGGAAGCAGGCGTTGCCTGGATCAGGAACGTGGACATGACAGCAGCCAGTGCGAAAGAAGTGGTTTTCATCATAGTAGTTCTCCATTTGGTTTTGGCGTCGGCGACCTTGCCGACACACCAAAGATGGGAACCTTTCTTTTCAGCCCCGTTTCACCGGGTGTTTCAATTGTATCCGGGCGTTCGCCCCACTGAAATATCCGACACATTGTTTCAAATGCGAGGTCTGAACGGGCATTGAGCTGGGCGACAAAACCCCAGACAAGATCTGTGTAAACGACTGAAGAAAATCATCTTTTGAAAAAACTTGGAAAGCCGGATCACGCGCCGGGGAAAGCGTTTTCCCATGTCCGCCCGGTATCAAAAATCCCGCCCTTGCACACACCAAAGGTACAATTGTTACCGTTCACAAGGAGACAGCGCGGACCTGGGGCTGGATTGATGCGCCAAAAAGCCGGGATGCTGACCAACAGGACGCAAATTCCGGCTCTGACGAACTGGAATTTGCGGCAGGTGTCACAGCTTAAGGGGTTTCCCGGGTCGCTGGGAAGAGCACTTAATCGAAGACGTAGCCCAACCCTCGGACCGTTCTGATGGTCTCGGGTTTTGTGGGATTGAGTTCTATCTTGCGGCGCAGCCTTGAAATACGCAGATCGATCGAACGATCGAAAGGTTCCCAGCCCTTGTCGTGTGCCTGTTCCAGCAACTGGTCGCGGTTGAGAACGCGTCCACGGTTCTCGACGAACACCCTGAGCAGCTGATACTCCATGGACGTAATCGCAATTTCCTGACCGTCGCCACCGATCAGCCTCGCCCCGTCCAGATCCAGACGGCAGGTGCCGAAGGGAACTGTGCCTGCGTGCCGATCCTTCTGCTGCGCACTTGTTTCGTCAAAACTTCTGCGCCTCAGTGCGGCTTTGATCCGGGCCTCCAGTTCGCGCAGGTCGACAGGTTTGCCGACATAATCGTCGGCTCCCATTTCCAGCCCCACGACGCGGTCGATCACATCACTTGCTGCGGTCAGCATGATCACCGGCACGGTCGAGGTGGTTCGAAGGTCACGCAACGCGGTCAGACCATCCGTACCTGGCATGTTCACGTCCAGAATGATCAGCGCCGGTTCCAGGCTCTCCAGAAGCCGTTTCATGTCGTTGGCGTTCGGCGCCTCAACAACATCATAGCCGCGCTCGGCGAGATACTCGGCAACCATTTCGCGAAGATGAGGTTCGTCGTCACAGACCAAAATTTGCTTCGCACCCGGAGCCCCGCTCATGATGTGTTTTTCCTGCTGTCCAGTTGATTTAACAAACAAGCCAGATCCTTCTTGGAAATGGGCTTTTCAATGTAGGGGCGCTCGCTTTCCGTCAGAAATGTCTGAACGGACTTCCCCATGGCATCGCCTGTCATGAAGGCGATACGATCCTTGTAACCGGGCGATAACCCGATCAGGCTGTTGTAAAATGCGGCACCGTCCATGCCCGGCATCTTGTAGTCGCTGATAATCAGATCGACGGATGTGTGTGACAGGCGCGCAAGAGCCTTGCGTGCGCTGGTTTCCTGTATTGCCTGGCATCCGAGATCTGCCAGCAGGTCACAAACGAGTTCGCTGACCGCGACATCGTCATCAACGACCAGTACCCGTTTGCGATGATGCGTTCCGCCTGGCTGGGCCTGCGAGGTGTCAGTTGAAGCCTCTGTTTCCATCGCGGGCAGCCGCACGAAGAAACTTGTCCCTTTGCCAACGGATGAACTGACTTCGAGAGTGCCTTCATGGGTGTCGACAACCCGGTGACAGAATGCCAGGCCGACACCTGTCCCTTCACCCACGTCTTTTGTCGTGAAAAACGGCTCGAAGATGCGGTCCCTGATTTCCTTCGTCATCCCCGGACCATTGTCCCGGACTTCGAGGACTGCCTGGCCGTCTCTTCCGTCGTGGAACGTCCGCAACACAAGCACCGCTTCCTCACCAAGCGGCGAAAGGGCGTGTTCCGCATTGATAATGAGGTTCGTAACGACCTGGACCAGCTGGTCCGTATCGCCGAGGATTGACGGAAGATCCTCATCAAACTCCGTCTCAATCCTGGCTCCGTTGGAGCGCAGCCCGTAGCCGGCAAGATCAAGGGCAACCGAGGCGATTTCGTTCAGCGTACAAGGTTCCAGATTTGCCGGTCGCTGGCGCGCCATGGACAGGAAAGCCCTGACGATCCGCGCGCTTCTGTCGGCAGCCTCCGCGATGCGGTCGATGCGCTTTTCCAGCACCGGGTCCTTGAGCTTTCCCTGAAGCATCTGGGCGTAACCGGTAACGATGGAAAGGGGATTGTTGAGTTCGTGTGCGACACCGGCAAGCAACTCACCCAGGGCGGACAGTTTTTCGTTCTGGTGGGCAATGTCACGCTGTTTCTGCAATTCCTCCTGCATGGCCAGAAGGTCCGAAATGTCCCTTGTGGAGGACACGATGACATTCTCGCCCTTGTAGTCGGTCACGCGGGCGGCGGTGATGCCTTCCATGATTGAGCCGTCGGCCCTGCGGAATTGAACCCGGTAATCATCAAGTGTTCCCGTCGGCAAGAGCGCTTCCAGATACCGCTCCCGATCCTCCGGCTTCAAGAAGAAATTGAGGGTCGTGTCGATATCGCCGAACCGCTCCCGTGAAGCAGGCGGGCAGTAGATGATTTTTCCATCTTCGATGCGGGAGACGAGAAAGTTTGCCGGGCAGGCCTCGACGATCTTGTGCAGAAGCAGATCCGCCTCGCGCTGCTCTTCCTCGGCACGTCGCTGCTCGGTCACGTCGATAAAGGAGACGAGGTACCCGTCCAGCTCGGTTCTGTGGGCTGACGCCAGCAGAATACGTCCACCGGCAAGATGGATGGCCTGCTTCTTCTGGTAGGATTTCACCAGAAGCGTCAGCTCGCACATATAGGACGTCTTGTCTTCGCCCTCGGGAACAAGAACGACGCCGTTGTCGATCAACCGGCCCAGGATGGTGAGAATGTTCTCCCCGGCAACGGGCGGTGCCAGTTCACTGAAGTACATTTCGTACCAGAGCCGGTTTCCGAGCACGAAATTGAGGCTCTTGTCGAAGAGCACCAACCCCTCATCAAGAGATTGAATGGCATCATTCAGGGTGGCCAGGCTTCTGGCCTCGGTTTCTTTCAAGGCGGTGATGTCGGTGACCACGACAACGCGGCTGTTGTGTTCGGAGATGGCTCGCTCGACACGGTAGTGCCGGCCATCCCAGAAGCGAACCTCCATGGGTTCCAGCGTCTCGCGCTGCTGCTTCACCGCAGCGGTGAATAGCTCAGCCGCGCGGTCACCTACTTCCTGACCGGCAACCATCGATATCTGCGGTGCCAGCAAGTCGATCCGCTCAATATCCGACAGCTTTAGAATTTCGGCCGCGGTCAGGTGAAAGGGCGCTGCAAACGCATCATTGCAATGCGTGAACTGCCCGTCCGGCCTTTCAAAGGCGATACCCACCGGCAACCGTTCAACCGCAGTCGTAAAGCGCCGCTCAGCCCTGACGCGATCCGTGACGTCTTCAATCGTGAGCAGCCGTCCTTTCAGATTTGTCTCGTAGGCGCTGCCGACCAGTTCCCTGTTCTGATTGTTGGGTATCGGATACCCCTTGATGGCAAGGCGTATAAGCCGATCCAGCTCATCGAGCATTTCGGCGGGTTTCATGCCCCCCGGAAGCGGGATCAGGCCGCATGCTATGGCCTCGGCGTGGATGTCGCGCATCGCACGGCCAGGGACGAAAAGCGTCCCGTACGGGTCGCCAATCTCCCGAAACTTCTTGTTGGCAAACACCAGCCGATCATCATCATCGACGAGCGCGATACCAACGTCGACGGCATCAACCGCGCCATAAAGGATCTCTCTTGCACGCGCCTCTGCGGTCCGCTGTTCCGTGATGTCGCGAACCTTCACGACAATGCTGCCGTCTTTCAGATGCTTGAGATAGATCTTGTGCTGGCTGCCGTCGGCAACCTTGATCTCGATCTTCAGTTTTCCCCTGGCTGCCAGGGTTTCCAGGACACCAGGCAAACCGCCTTCAGGGCTGCGAACGAATGAAATGTGCCCACTGCGGACAGCGCTGCCAACGATGTCGTCGAGCCGCACGCCCGGAACAAGCAGATCCTTGTGCGGACCCAGCATCTCCGCATAGCGTTTGTTTGCGAAAACGAGCCTTCTGTCACTGTCGTAGAGCACGAAGCCATCGCTCAGCGCCTCGACAGCTTCTTCCATGAGCAGCTGGATCCGGTTTCTATCGGCTTCACTTTCAGAAGCACTCGCTCCGTCTTGAAGCAACATTGGATCTCACTTTGTATCAACGCCTCGGCAAGGGCGGCAGGCCGGACCTCATTTCTACGTAAGCTTCTTTTCAGTTTGGCCTTGCCGTTTGTATCAATTGTATCATGTCGCAAGCGTCGAGAGCCCGCAAACCGGGATGGAACATTGCCCGTTGTCCGACCTGGCCGACCCATTTGGAACTTTCAGCCCCCTTCCTTGAGGCCTAAAGGTGGCTGGAGCCGGCAAGCTGAAACCATGGGCTTTCGATATCAAGGCTGTCGATATCTGGTCGGGAGTAACGCAGGCTGGGGATGAATGGGGCGGAGCGGCAACGTGATGCGGGTGCCGATTACCCATGTCGCCATGGCCGTTCCCTCCACCAGAGCTGAACAAAGACGACATTGAATAGACGCTTCAGTTTGCCCAACCAGGCGCGAGTGCAGAAAATCTGTACCGCGTTGTGCAATCGGGTCGTGTCTATCGAGCGGTTTTCGCTTCTCAAGCCATTACGTCTATGGCCGCTTGGCGGAAGGCCGCTACCTGCTCTTCAGTTGCTGCCCTGTTTGTCACAAGCCTGCCGATCTCTCCGGCCTCCAAGGCCTGAACCCTGCTGGTTTTTCCAAGCTTGCTCTGGTCGGCCAGAATAACTGTCTGCTGCGCCTGTGCCGCCATGGCTTTGGAGATTTCGGCTTCCTGCAGGTCGTAGAAGAACGCACCCTTGGTCGGATGCACCCCAACCGGAGCCGAAAAGCACAGGTCGACACGGAAACGGCGGATTTCAGACAGGGTGAGTTCGCCGACCGTCGAAGGGACGTCGGCCGCCATCCGTCCACCGAGCAGCAGCACATCCTTGCCCGCCCCTTGCAGCGTGGTGGCAATATCAATCGAGTTGGTGATCACCGACAGATCCGACAGCTTGGCCAGTTCGCGGGCAAACAGGGCTGTAGTGGTGCCCGCGTCCACAAGGATCGTCTGTCCGGGCTGGATCAGTCCGGCTGCCTTGCGGGCAATCTCCGACTTTGCCCGGATCTGCGTCGTCATCCGTTGGCGGAAGGGCTCCTCGGAACGCGGCTCGGGCAAGACCGCGCCGCCATGGACGCGGCTGACCTGTCCAGACTCTTCCAGGTCCAGCAAATCGCGTCGCACCGTCTCGCGAGAGACGTTCAGCATCTGCGCAAGATCGTTGGCGCTCACCTGCTGGCTCGCACTCAGCATGGACAGAATGAGCCGGTGACGTTCTTTCGCCCACATCAGGTCCGCACCTTGCTCCTGTTGCTTCGTCCCATCAGCACCAGCGTTCCCTTCATGCTCAAAAGCGCAATACACACGACTGCCATCACACAGGTGGAAAAGGCTGCCGCCTGCGAAGTCAGACCGGCATCGTCCAGCCGCATGATGGTGACAGCCGCCACGCTCAGGTCAGGCGTGGTGAGGAAGACGACTGCCGACAGGGTTACCATGGACCGCATGAACAGGAAAAAGAACACCGAAACGAGCATTGGGGCAATGAACGGTGCGACGATATCGACGGCCGTCCTTGCCATTCCAGCTCCAAGACTGTCTGCGGCTTCCTCGAGCGCCCGGGGCAACTGGCGAAACCCGGTCATCACCGTCAGAAAACCCTGCGTGTGGTAGTGGTAGAAGTTGATGATCGCGATGAGGGCCGCCGTCCCATAGAGAAGGTAGAGCGGCGTCGCGGTTGAATTGAAAGTCAGGATATAGGCAAGCCCCAGGACCATCCCGGGCACTGCAGCCGGCATTGCGGCCAGCATCTGGATGGGCTGGGCCACGCTGCGCGGAAGGCGGCGCAGCCCAAGGCACAGGAGGAAGACGGCAAGCGTGCCTCCCGACGCCGCCATGAGCGATATCACGATGGTCATCCAGAGCGAGGAATACCCGCCGGCCAATGTGATGTCGTAGTGCTTGAACGACAGAGCCATGTTGTAGGGCCACAGGGTAACAAAGCTTGCGTAGACGACAATGCCGATAACCGCGACGATGCCGGTGCAGACCAGAAGCGACAGGAACGCCATGACCGGGTCGCGCACGGGTGCGAAGGAGGGCCGATACGGCACCTGGCCAGCCATCTGTCCGACCTGTTGCCGCTTCATCGCCTGACGCTCGATGGCATAGGAAACCACCGTCGGCAACAACAGCATGATGCCGACGACAGCTCCCATGTTGAAATTCCGCTGGCCGACCACTTGAGAGTAGATTTCGGTCGCCAGAACCGAGTAGTCCCCGCCGATCACCGCCGCGTTGCCGAAATCGGTGATCGTGATTGTGAAGCAGACGAAAGCCGCGTTGAGGATCCCGAAGCGCGCCGCGGGCAAGGTCAGGTCACGAAACTGGCGTGATGGCGAAGCGCCCATGACTTCCGCAGCTTCGTAAACGCGTGCGTCCAGCAGGACCAGCGCCGCACCGATAATCATCACCGCCTGCGGCAAGGCATAAAGAGTGTTGGCGATCAACAGCCCCCAGAAGCCGTAGATTTCAATCTCGACACCCAGGGCACGGCTGATGACGCCGTTGCGTCCCAGAAGGAAGATCAGCCCGAGCGCCTGCACGAGCGAGGGGGCGAGCAGCGGCAGGACGATCACGCCGCGGATCAGCCACTTGCCCCGGAAAGCGCAGCGATAGAGCCCATGCGCGATGATGAAACCAAGGAAGACGCTGAGAACTGTGGTGGCAGCCCCCATGATCAGGGAATGTTCGGTCGCACGCCAGAACCCCGTCGACCCCAGAACCCTCGTGTAGTTGGCAAGCCCGTAACCATCGTCAACCGTCAGGGAACGCAGGAACACGATCACCATCGGGTAGAGAAAAAAGAGGACGAGCCCAATCAGCGGCAGCCCAACGCAAACAAGTGTGAGCAGCCGGTCCGCATCCAGTTGTTTGCGCGCTGGCGTGGTCATCGTTTCCACACCGCTCATGCGGCGGTCTCGGCAGGCTGGTGGGCCATGTCGTCAGCCACCCAGGTGCAGGCTTCCGGTGGAATGCTCAGGTTCACGCGTTCGCCCTCGTGACAGGAATTATACCCGTGGGTCTCGACGACCAGCGGGCCGATTGCGCTGTCGACCTCAAGCCGTCTGAGATTGCCAAGGAAACTGATGCTGCGCACCGTGGCGTTGCCGTCCGGCGCCGGGGTCAGACTGATCTGTTCAGGGCGAATGCAGGCAACATGCTCCGTCCCCGATCCCCCCGGCCACTTTGCCATCAGATCCGGGTATTCACGCCGGATCGGGGCGGCAGAAACGAGATTGCTGATCCCCATGAAGTCCGCCACAAAGCGCGTCGCCGGTCGATGGTAGAGGTCTTCCGGCGTGCCGGCCTGCACCACGACACCATGGTTCATGCAGATGATCTTGTCCGCCAGCGCCAGCGCCTCTTCCTGGTCATGTGTCACCATCAAGGTTGGAATGCCGAGAGAACGCTGAACATGGCGAATTTCGTCTCGCAGTTCGGCCCGGACCTTCGCGTCCAGCGCCGAAAGCGGTTCGTCCAGCAGCAAGACGCGCGGGTCGACGGCGATTGCCCGTGCCAACGCGATCCTCTGCTGCTGTCCGCCGGACAGCTGACCGGGAAACTTGCCGGCGACCTGCGGCAACTTCACCAGCTCCAGAAGTTCCGCCACACGCCGTGAAATCTCCGATCGCGGCGTGCCACGGATCTTCTGCCCGTAACCGATGTTTTCGGCCACTGTCATGTTGGGAAAGAGCGAGTAGGACTGGAAGACGATCCCGAAGCCTCGCTTGCGTGCGGGAAGGTTCGAAAGCGCAGTCCCCTCCAGAAGTATTTCGCCGCTGTTCAGCTCCGTTAGGCCGGCGATCAGCCGCAGGAGTGTCGTCTTGCCACAGCCGGAGGGACCCAGCAGGCAAACGAATTCCCGTCGATCGATCTCGATCGAGACATTGTCGAGCGCTTTGAAGGCCCCGAAGGTCTTGGTGGCGTTACGGACGGTCAAGTACACGGCGGATCGGTCTCCTGTCAAAGGTGCGCGGGTCTCCAGTGAAGCCCCGCGCGCTTCTGGCGGCAGCCGAAGCTGCCGCGGGCACGATCAGCGGCCCAGCTTTTCTTTCCAGGTTTCCTTCACGGCCGTCTGGTTCTTGGCCGCGGTGACGAAATCGATTTTCGCCAGGACGGTCGAAATATCAGCCGGCAGGCCCGCTTTTTCAGCTGCTTGCGAAGCATCGACACCCGGAACCGTGATCAGCGCTTTGTACTGCTGGTAGAGACCGATTGCCTCGTCAGACATCGTCCAGTCGAGGAAGGCTTTTGCCGCATCCTTGTTGTCGGAGCTTTCCATCAGGCCGGATGCTTCCAGTTCATATCCAACGCCTTCCTCGGGGAAGACCATTGCCAGAGGATAACCTTCCTCGATGGACTGCATCGCGGTGAATGCCAGAGAGATACCAACGGTGTATTCGCCAACGCGTGCAGACTTGCAGGGTTTGGAACCGGATGAAGTATATTGTGCCATGTTCGGATCGACGGCTTCGAGCTGTGCCCAGCCGGCCTCGTCACCCATGGTTTGCAGAACCGCATTGACGTGGAGGTATCCGGTCCCGGAAGAATTCGGGTCCGGCATCAGGATCTCGCCCTTGAAGTCCGGGTTCTCCAGATCCTTCCAGCTCTTGGGCATTGGCAGGCCCTTTTCCTCAAGCCGTGCCGTGTTCACGCAAAACGCGCCCATGTAGCCGATCGGAGCAAACCATTTGCCGTCTTCACCACGGAAGGAGGCAGGCAGAACATCGACGCCCTTGGCTGCGTAGGGTTCCAGCATCTCCAGGATCTGGGGATCCATCATGGCGCTGACGGCCCAGCCCCAGATCACGTCGGCCTGCGGGTTGCCCGCTTCTGCCAGAAGACGCGCGCCCAGCTTGCCCGTGGACAGGCGCAGCACATTGATCTCGGTATCGGGCATCGCCTTCTGGGCGGCCTCGATGTAGGCCGCGATCTCTTCTTCCTCAAGTGCAGTGTAGACGGTGATTTCGTCGGCAGAGGCTGTTGCCGTCATGCCGACGGCAAACAGCGAAGCCAAGGTGAATTTCGTCCAGGTCTTCATTGTCGTCTCTCCTTGTTGATCCACGTGTTCGTGTGCCAGTGCCTGCCCCGGATCGGATCCTCCCGAGACCCTTTGTTATTGCCGCGTCCTCTGTTCGCGGTTCTGGGGATATTTGTGTAGTCTTGCATTTTTGTGGATTTTGTCTAGAGTTAATTTGCCGGCTGACCATCGTTGCCAGCTTCCCCGCAGACAAGGAAAACCCATGCAAAGCTCCACGACGCCGCCCGAAACGGAGATGCTGGCGCGTTTTGCCAACGGGCTCGCCAATGTGGCCGACGCCATGGCGATGACCTACTTCCGCAAGCCGTTGGACGTGGAACAAAAGGCCGACCTATCCCCGGTCACGCAGGCTGACCGCGCCATCGAGGCCGCGATGCGTGAAAGCATCCTCAAGGAGTTCCCGGCCCATGGCATTCTTGGCGAAGAGCACGAGGACGCACGTCTGGATGCCCAATACCTCTGGGTGCTCGACCCGATTGACGGGACGAAGAGTTTTGTTTCCGGGATGCCGACCTTCGGCACGCTCATTGCCTGCCTTTTCAATGGGACACCGGAACTCGGCATCATCTCGATACCGCCGACCGGCGAACGCTGGATGGGGCGACGTGGTGAACCGTCAACATTCAATGGTGAACCTTGCCGTACCAGCGGCCGGCACCGACTGGCCGACGCGATCCTTTACACGACCACACCCGACACGTTCGACACCGAGGGACGCGCGCAGTTCGAGGCACTCTCAAGCAAGGTCGCCATGCGCCGCTTCGGGGGCGACTGCTACGGATACGGACTGCTGGCTTCAGGCCACATTGATCTGGTGTTCGAAATGAATTTGCATCCCTACGATTACATGGCCCTCATTCCGGTTATCGAGGGTGCGGGAGGCGTGATGACCGACTGGAAAGGTGAAAGGCTGGGCCTGCACTCCGAAGGTCAGGTTCTCGCCGCGGCCAACGCCGCACTGCACGCAGAAGCCCTGGCCGCCTTGTCCTGATCCGCCTTCGACAGTGCCCTGGGCTGTCGCACCCGCGCCGTCCCAATTCAGATCCTGTGCCCGTGCCGGCGTCGTCAGCCCGGGAAACATGACGAGGCTGCCTGTCAACGCCGTTGCCAGAAACGGAGCATTCCGACGCTGGAGGGATGGTGCACGGCCATGTGCAAAATTCGGCAACCAGGGCGCGGAAAACGACGGCATCGCGGCACCAAGCGTCCACTCGGCAAGGTTGGGTCAGGGAAGGGTCATCAGCGGGTCGGCCATGATCGTGCCGGCGGCAAGCGCCGCGCCTTCGGCATTCAGATGCGCATCCGGCGCGTAAAGACCCAGCGGCGAGGGATAGTCGCGAAAGGTCGGGGTCAGGTCGATCAGACCCAGCCCTGCGCTCTCGGCTGCGCGCGCCACGTTCTCGCGTAGCGGAGCGCTGAGAAAGCCATGCGGAAACACCCCACCGAACTGGTCGAGAGCGGGGATATAGACCACCACCACCTGCCCCTGCCAGCCATCTGCGATCTGCTTCATGCGATGCAGGATCTGCTCGAAAACCGGGTTGTCGCTGGCCGCCTTGGGGTAGTGCAGACCCAGGATGCTGGCGGTTTCCTGAAGGGCGAGGAAATTGCGTAAATAGGCCCGGCGGCTCAGATATTCCTCCAGAGTGGCAGCAGTGCCCTGCCACCAGCCGGCAATGATCCGGGCCGCGTCCGCGCGCCGCGCCGCATCCAACTCGATCGGGCCGAAATCAGCCTCCGGCGCCAGGGCCTCGTGCAGCCACGGCTGTTCTGTTTCAACGGACAGGTTTTCCCAGTCGTTCCCCTCGAAAAAGGCCAGAACGGTGATGCGGGGGCGAAAATGCGGGCCATAGCGGCCAAGGACCGCCAGTTCATACAAGGGGCCTGCGCCCCGGCTGGCAGTGTTCAGGATCGAAGCCCCGCCCGCACGCATCTGGTCGACGAAATGCTGGCCATCGTCGAGGCAAATCCCCTCGGCAAAGGAATCGCCGAGGATCATCAGATCGACCGGCGCGGCGGTTTTCGGTTGCGGATTGCGAAAACCGTAACTGTCGATCCGTGTAGTGACCGGCACGCCCATACGGCTGCACAGCAGCATCTCGGCTCCGGGCGTCCCGGCCAGCACCGCATCGGCAAGAGTTTCGGTCCCCAACTTGGCATTCAGGGCCTTGATCGTATAGGCCGGAGGCATGGCGCCGCCATAGCGCTCCAGATCGGTTCCGCCATCGACGATCCCGGCCAACCCCATCCGCTGCGGCAGGTTATGCCAGCGCATGTACCCCTCGAACATGAACATCCCGGCCAGGATCGAGCAGGCTGTAATCCCCATCGTCAGCGCGTTGTCGGGCGACAGCAGCCAGGCGCAGCCAACCAGCAGCGCGGCAATCGCCAGCGGCCCCAGGACATAACGCAGCAGCCTGGGCAGGTCTGAGGCGAAATCGTCAAAATGCACCAGCGCAAAGATCGCGGTCAGCAGGAAGTAGCCCGCCGGGATCAGGCACAAGATGGTAGCGATCCGGCGATGGCGGCCGAAGATGTGCAAGGGCTCCTCCGGTCAGTCCAGTTCGTACATGTTTTCGTAATTCTCGTGCAGCGAGGCGTCCTGCGCCTCTTTCTCCAGCAGGCAATTGCCGACGACCAGCATCTCGATCCCGGTGCCCATGAAGCAGCGGAAGGCGTCGGTCGGAGTGCAGACGATCGGTTCTCCGCGCACGTTGAACGAGGTATTGACCAGTAGCGGGCAGCCGGTCAGGTCGTGAAAGGCAGAGATCAGCGCGTGATATTTCGGGTTGGTGTCGCGATGCACGGTCTGCACGCGGGCCGAATAATCGACATGGGTCACGGCGGGGATGTCCGAGCGGCGGATGTTCAGCTTGTCGATGCCGAAAAGAGCCTGCTCCTCGGACGTCATCTGGCGCCGGATACGTTCGGCAACATCGGCGACCAGCAGCATGTAAGGGCTGTCCCCGTCCAGATCGAACCACTCGCTGACATGCTCGCGCAGGACAGAGGGCGCGAAGGGCCGGAAGCTCTCGCGGTATTTCACCTTGAGGTTCAGCAACTTCTGCATGGAGCCCGAGCGCGGGTCGCCAAGGATAGACCGGTTGCCAAGGGCGCGCGGCCCGAATTCCATCCGTCCCTGAAACCAGCCCACGGCCTTGCCATCCGCCAGCGCCTGTGCGCTGCGGGCCAGGATCTCGCCCTCGTCCAGCCGGGTAAAGCTGGCCCCCGCCGCTGTCAGATCCGCCGCGATCCGGTCGTCGTCGAAGGCTGGACCCAGATAGGCACCCCGCATGGCATCGCCGGGCTGCGCCCGTCGGGGCTGGCCCAGTTCCATATGCCACGCGGCCTGCGCCGCCCCGAGCGCACCCCCCGCATCGCCCGCCGCCGGCTGCACCCAGATGTCGCGAAAGGCGCCGTCGCGCAAGATCTTGCCATTGGCCACGCAGTTCAGCGCCACCCCGCCGGCAAGGCACAGCGAGGGAATACCGTATTCCTGCGCCAGCGCGCGGGTCATGCGCAGCAGGATCTCCTCGGTCACGGCCTGGACCGAGGCGGCGATATCCATGTGGAACTGTGTCAGCGGTTCCGTCTCGGGCTGGCGCACGGGGTGGCCGAACAGATCCTCCATGGCCTTGCTGGTCATGGTCAGACCCGCCGCATAGTTGAAATAACGCTGATCCAGCCGGAACGAGCCGTCCGGCTTTACATCAACGATCCGATCCAGCATCAGGTCGCGAAATCGCGGTTGCCCATAGGGGGCCAGCCCCATCACCTTGTATTCGCCGGAATTCACCTTAAAGCCGGTGTAATAGGTGAAGGCGGAATAGAGCAGGCCCAGCGAATGTGGAAAATGCAGTTCGCGCTGAATTTCCAGATCCTTGCCGCGTCCGATCGCGACCGTGGTCGTCGCCCATTCCCCCACACCGTCGATGGTCAGCACCACCGCTTCTTCGAAGGGGGACGAGTAGAAGGCACTGGCGGCATGGCTGATGTGATGTTCGGCGAACAGCAGCTTGTCCACGGAGAAACCCGGGTCGAAAAGGCTCAGTTCTCGCTTCAGCAGGTCCTTCAGAAACAGCTTCTCGCGCAGCCAGACCGGCATCGCCATCCGAAACGAATTGAAGCCGCGCGGGGCATAGGCCAGATAGGACTCAAGCAAGCGCTCGAACTTCAGGAAGGGCTTGTCGTAGAACGCGACGTGATCGACGCTGGCAAGGTCCAGCCCGCCCTCGTCCAGCACATAGGCGATGGCATGGGCGGGAAAGCCCGCATCGTGCTTGCGCCGGGTAAAGCGCTCCTCCTGCGCGGCGGCCACGATCCGGCCATCGACCAGCAGTGCAGCGGCGCTGTCGTGATACAGCGCCGAGATCCCCAGGATCGCGGTCACTGGTCTAGAACAGCGCATAGATGAAGGGGGCGACCGCCGAGCCCTGGCTGAGCACGATCAGCGCTCCGAAAATCGCCAGTACAATGAAAACTGGCAAAAGCCAGAATTTCCGCCTATCACGCAGAAAACCCCACAATTCGGCGATCATCGACATAGAGGCAATTCCTTGCTTTGTCTGGGAACCGTGCCGGTATTTTTGTCCTAATATTGCAGTTTCATGGACTTCGGCTGGTCGGTTCTGGGAATCCAATAAGATTTTTCATTCGGATCCACTTTCCTTGAAAGCGGATCCTTCCCGCTGGCTCGCATCGCAAGACCGATGGGAATGAAGATTAAAAGAAAGACAACCGCCATCGCCACCGGCGCCATCACGGCACCAAGCAGCAGACCCAGTTTGAACCACAACCTGTTGGGTAGGCGCAGGCTCTGCGGCGCAAACATGGCAAGGGCAATAAAAACAGCCGCAAGGGATAGCAAAATCCATCGCGGCGCGGCGCCACCAGTGACCGGCCACAGCCCGATCAGCAAAAAGACCACGGCGAAGACCAGCCCGAAATTCCGTTCGGAGCCCATCCTGACCGAGGTATTGAACTGATGATCACTCATTTGGAACCACACAGGTAAACAACCTGTACTATATATATCAAAATCGACGGGGTTAGTCCCCAGTTAATATTCGCGTAAAAATTAAGCACATGATGTGGTTTTGCACAAATCGAAAGAGGGATCCACTGCGTAAACCGGGATTGATAACCTGGGAGGCATGAGCCATACGGCTCAAGCGAAGTACAAAGCCGCGAACCGGGCTGCTTGCAAGGAGCCCTTGAAGCAACCTAGGCCGAGCGCTTTGTGGGTTGTTCCCGAGACGCTGTGGATGTTGCCGCCGACCAGTTTCCTGTTCTGAGTGTCGGGCATCAGATACCCCTTGATTGCAAGGTTTATAGACCGATCCAGCTCTTCCAGCATCTCGGCAAGTCTCATGCCCTTGGCTGCAGGATCAGGCCGTATGGCATCGCCTCGGCATGCTCCCGCAAACCGGCATGTGACATTGGCCGCACTCTGACCCTTCTGATCCAGTTAGGACGTTCCCTCCCCCGCCGTTTGGGCATGGGATCGAACGATGATCAGACCGGTTGCGGATTGCGTTCCGGGAATGCGCGTTGGTGCCAATACGGATAGGGAACGGGGGTGGTGCTGGCTTCGTCAAGCAGACGCATATGTTCGGCAGCCAGCTCCCAGCCGGTGGCCTCCATGTTATTGCGCAACTGAGCTTCGCTGCTAACGCCGATGATGAGGCTTGCCACGGTCGGCCGCTGCAGAAGCCAGTTCAGTGCGACCTGGGCTTCGCTTTTGCCTGTGTCACGAGCCACCTCCCCCAACGCTGCAAGTACGCGCTCAAGAAGGGTTTCGTCGTAAAGAGGCGGTGCATAGTCCGGGGTTGCGTCCTTGTGCCGGCCTGCTGAAGCGTGCTTCCCGCCACCCTTCAGGCGCCCCCACCCAAGTGGGCTCCACACCAGGGCTGAAACGCGCTGGTCCAGGCCCAGTGGCATCAATTCGAATTCGTAATCGCGGCCGATGAGCGAATAATACACCTGGTGCGCCACCAGCGGCTGCCAACCGTTGTATCGTGCCGCAGCCTGAGACTTCATCAACTGCCAGCCGGTATAGTTCGAGACACCCAGGTGCCGAACCTTCCCCGCTTTCACCAGGTCATCCAGCACCTCCATGGTCTCTTCGACCGGTGTCATTGCGTCAAACGCATGGAGCTGGAACAGGTCAATATAGTCGGTGCGCAGACGGCTCAGCATTCCCTCGACAGCAGTCAGCAGGTGGCTGCGTGAACTGCCCACGTCATGTTCGCCCGCCCCGGTCCGCAGACCCGCCTTCGTGGAGATGATCACCTTGTCCCGGCGCCCGTTGATTGCCTGCCCGAGCACCATCTCTGCATTTCCGCCGGCATAGACGTCCGCGGTGTCGAACATGTTCAGCCCCTCGTCGAGACAGATGTCGACCAGACGCCGGGCTGCACCCGCATCATTGCCGGACCATGGCCCGGACGTGAAACTCGCCGTCCCCAAGCTGAGAACGGGCACAGACAGGGCACGATCGCCCAGCCAACGACGGTCCAATGCGTGTCTCCTTCCACGATTGATTGAACTGACCTTGATCAGATACTTTTCTGGTAAGACGTCGGGATTGGATCAGGTATTCCGATCCGGTTTCAGGCTTTGCTCCAGTCCATCACTGCACCCTCCTCCTGCCGTCACGCCTGTCCACCGGAAAGCGGTGCCCTGCCCCGAAGCTTGAGCAGGCGCCTGCCGCTGGTGATCGCCTGACCGAAATCCTTCTGCACCGCCAGCAGAGCCGGCACCAGAAGGATGACAAGGAACAGCCCGACGCCCAGCCCGTAGGCCAGCGTGATGACTGTCGGCAGCAGGAACTGGGCCTGGCGACTGGTCTCGAACAGCAGCGGCGCCAGGCCGAACACCGTCGTTGCAGTCGTCAGCACGACCGCCCGCAACCGGTCGCAAACACCGTTGACCACTGCCTGCCGGAAGGGGTGGTCCTTGGCGTATTCGTCGATAGTGGTCACCAGCACGATGCTGTCGTTGATGATGATGCCCGCCATGCCGATGAAACCGACCACGGAGAACATCGACAGCGGAATACCGTGCAGGTAGTGGCCCCAGATCATGCCGACGCAGCCGAAGGGAATGATGATCATGATCATCAGCGGCCGGGTCCAGGATTCGAAGATCCAGCACAGCACCAGGTAGATGCCGGCTAGACACATGGCAAAGCCGATCAGTGCATCGGAGAGGAACGAGCGTTCCTGCTCCGCCAGCCCGCTCATCTCGCTTTCGACGTCATAGTCGGCGGCAAGCTGTGGCAGAAGCTCGTTTTGCAGCATGTCGGTCACTCGGGCAGCGGCTGCCGGATTGTCCTCCGATACATCACCGAAGACCCGCAGTGTGCGCAGCCCGTCGCTGCGGCGGACCGAGGCAAAGCCGTAGGTGCTGTCGATGCTGACAATCTCGCTCAGGGAAACATAGGTGCCGGCATCGGTGCGCACCCGCGTTGAATAGAGAAACGCGGCATCCGTTTCCTCATCCGGCAACAGCACTTTCACCGTTGCCGTTCGCCTGCCGATCGGAAACTCGGCAACCTCGATACCCTCCAGCCGGTTGCGCAGAATGCGGGCGATTTCCTCCGTGGTGAAGCCAAGGGCTTCGCCGCGCGGTGTCAGCGTCAGGTTCAGCTCCGGCTTGTCATAGGCTAGCGTATCCTCCAGCGCGCTGACGCCTTCCATAGGCGCCAGAGACTGCTTCAGGCTTTCGGCAGCGGCTTTCAGGTTTTCCGTGGAGTTGCCGTAGAGCTTGATGTCGATCGCGTCGCCCCCCGGACCTGAACGCTCGCCGCGCAGGGCCAGCGTTTCCAGAAGCGGCGGATTTGTGATCTCCTCGCGCCAGTCGCCGATGAATTGAAAGGCCGAATAGGGCCGAAGGTCGGGGTCGAGCAGTTCTATGGAAATCCCGCCAAGCTGGTCGGCGTCCTTGGTATCTGCCCCCATGAGGCCGCGCCCTGCCGTAGCGCCGACGGTGGAGAGCGCGAAGACCACTGGTTCGGCGCCGTATTGCTCGCTGTATCGCTGGTTGACCACGTCAAGCGCGCGTTCCATCTCCGCAATCATCGCCTTGGTGTCATCGCGTTTTGCCCCGGGCATCATGGCAATGCTGGCGGAAACCACTGCCTGTTCCGGCGCATTGAAGAACCGCCAGCGAACCGACTTGTCGAAAACCAAGGTGAGCGACAGCGCCAGGACCATCAGCGCAAAGCCGATGGCCGGATACCGCACGGCGAGAACCCAGCCGACGAACCGGCGAAACAGCTTTTCCCGGAACCAGACGAAGCCCCGGTTGAACAGGCGGTTGGGCAGGTCGAACCAGTGTTTCTTCTTGCTGGCCTTCAGCGCGTGGTTCATGTGGGCCGGCAGGATGAGGAAGGATTCCACCAGGCTGGCAATCAGCACCACCGACACCGTAAAGGGAATATCGGCGACAAGACTGCCGAAACGCCCACCGATGGCAACCAGTCCGACAAAGGCAATCAACGTGGTGATGGAGGCGCAGAAGACCGGTGCCGTCATGCGCCTTGCCGCAAGGCTGGCGGCTTCCGCTGGCGAATAGCCGCGCCTGTGCAGGAAGTCGGCATGCTCGCCGACCACGATGGCGTCATCCACGACGATGCCGAGACAGATGATCAGCGCGAAAACGGAGATCATGTTCAGCGTGATCCCGAAGACATACATCAGGCCGATCGTGGCGGCCATCGCCACCGGGATTCCGGCAGCCACCCAGAAGGCCGTTCTGGCTGAAAGAAACAGGAACAGGAACAACAGCACCAGGGCCAGCCCGAAGATGCCGTTTTCGACCAGGATGTCCAGCCGGTCGATGATCGCCTGCGAGCGGGTGTTGGTCAGCTGAACGACAACACCCTCTGGAAGGGTGTGCTGGAAGTCCGCCGTGATCCGCTCCACTGCCCGCTGGATCTCGATGGTGTCTCCCTGGGCGCTCCGGCTGACCCGCAGAACCACCGCCGGCATGCCCTTGTGATAATAGGCCCGGCCGCTTTCCACCCCTTCGGTGACAATGTCGGCAACGGATCGCAGCTCAAGCTTTTCCCCTTGCGAGGGCGCTTTCAGAACGATCTCTCCCAGCTCCTGCTCGCTGCGCCGGGTCTGGCCGGTGCGCAGCCGGGCGGAACTGCCGGCGACATCGCCTGCGGGCGTCGTTTCCATCTCCGCCGAAACAACGTCAGCGATTTCGGCAAGCGTCAGACCATGCCGCACCAGCATGTTCTCGCCGACATTCACCCGGATGATCGGGTCTTCCAGTCCTCGAATGGTGACCCGCGTGACGCCCTGGCGGAAAAAGACGGTCTGGAGATCTTCGGCAAAGCGGGCAAGCTGGTCGATATCGACCGGCCCATACATGACGACATCTGTCACCCGGTCGGAATAGACGCTGCGGGTGACCACCGGTTCGTCAATGCCTTCGGGAAGACTGGAGCGGGCCTGATCGACGGCGGCCTTCACCTCGTCGGTTGCCTGGCCCATGTCCCAGCCGTCCTCGAACTCCAGTTCGATGCTGGCCCGGCCCTCGCGCGCAACGGATGTGGCTTCGTCGACACCGTTGATGGCAAGCAGCTGCGGCCCCAGGATTTCGACAACGGCCCGGTCGAGATCCTCAGGCCCGGCGCCCGACCAATTGACGACGACGTCCACTTCCTCGCGGACAAAATCGGGAAAGAACTGCGTCCGGATCTGCGTCGAGGCCGCGAACCCGCTGATCAGCATCATGGCCAATAGCAGGTTCGCCGCTGTGCGGTGCCGGACCATGTAGTCCAGCAGCGAGGCAAATTGCGATCCGCCAGGAGAACGCATGTGGGGACACTCCAATCAGAATATCAGGTCGGATGTGACAGGGTTTACAGCGGTGTTCAGCCGCTGTTACCGCCGCCATGCTCCAGCCGTTCGATCAGCTCTTTCGGCACCATCGGCTTGTTCAGAAGGGCAAGCAGTCTGGCCTTGCGGTTTTCCGGCATGTCGGACCTGTTCAACTGATCAATCAGCGCCGCGCGTCGTTCAGGTTCCAGCGCCACCAGGTCGCCGGGGAGACGCGCTTCGCCCGCTTCCAGCGCCTGCGCCGTCGCTGGCTCGTCAGGTTGCGGGTCATCCTGCCCACCGGTGTTGCGCCGGGGAGTAACCTTCAGACCGGTGCCAAGCTGCGGCAAGCGCTCACGCACGTAATCAGCGCCAAAGGGGACATTGGCCACGATGACTTCATTGCCCATCCGGCGCAGGATCGTCGCCTTGATTTCCTCGATCCGATCCCCTTCGCCAACGATCAACATGCGACCGTCTTCCGTGAGCGCCGCCGAAGGCACCTTCGCGACACGGGTCAGCTCCGGTTCAAGCACATTCACCTTCACGAAGTCGCCCGGCCGCAGCACCGTACCCGGCTCCAGATCCAGCGTCGCAAACAGCGTCCGCCCCGCTTCGCCTTCAGAGACCACGGCCGCGGCCCTGTCAATGGTACCTGGAACCTCGATCGACCGGCCTCCCAGCTGCAGGACTGCTGTGACGGATGCCTTTACCAGACTTCCGCTGGTATCCAGCAGCCGGGAAAATTCGTCGGTCGACAGCGAGAAACGAACTTCCAGCGCCGCCGGATCGATCAACAGGGCCAGCGTCTCCGAAGAGCTGACGCGGCGCCCCAGCGTGGCGTTGACCTCAGACAAATAACCGGTGAAGGGGGCCGTCAGAGTGACTTCCTCCAGGGTACGCCTGGCATCGTCCAGAGCGAGCCGGGCTCGCTTGACCGTCAGATCCATCCGCTCGATGCGCTTGCGTGCAGTGATGACCGATTGCAGGCGATTGCTGAGCGATTGTTCAAGGGAGGCGACGGCCAGTTCTTCGGTCTCGACCTGTACGGCCGTGGAATACCCCTTGTCCCTCAGCTGCTGCTGACGCTCCAGCGCCTGCTTGCGCAAGTCCAGCTGGCGCCGGGCTGCTTCCAGTTCCTGCTCGGCACCGACAATGGCTTCCGCGGCTTCCGCCTTCTGGGCCTCGGCATCGGCAAGGGCCGCTTCCGCGTCCAGCACCTGGAATTCCGCATTGGCCGGATCGATCCTCAGCAGCAGTTCGCCCTTTGCGACGGCGGCACCGTCGCGAAACTTGGAGGCAACCTCGACAAGCCTGCCTTCCGAGCTGGCCCTGAGTTCCAGCGTCCGCCAGCTTTCCACCTGGCCGTAGGCAGTCGTGACAGGCGCGACCGTTTGCGATGTCAGCTCGGCGACATTGACCGAATAGCTGCGTTCGCGGGCAGGACGTCGCTGCGCGGTCTCTTCTGCCGTCATAGCAGTATACAGACGGTAGCCGCCAAAACCGGCAAACCCGATCATGATCGCCATCAACGCCAGACCGACAAGTCCGCGCATCAGAAACCGCATTCGCCTCTCCACCTGAAGGGCCGGGCTAGCGGGTTGTAGGGAAGTCACCCGGGCACCGGCACTTAACGTCAGGTTCCTTAACTAACACGGTACTGGGGCGAAATTCTGAAAAGCTTGTAACGACTTGTATCGTCTTGTATACGCCGGCCGCCTGTTCGCCCGTCAGCCGTTTCTCTTTGCCGCAGCCGGCCGAAGACACCCGGAAAGCAGACAAGAAAAAACCCGGCACCTTGCGGTACCGGGTTTTCCGTATCGGCCGGGAGGCTGGCTTAGAACTTGTAGCCAATGCCCATGCGAACCTGCGAATTGTTGAAATCCGAGCTCACGCCGGTTCCGTTCAGGTTGAAATCCTGTTCGCCGAAATCCTGGTAGACGTATTCCAGCTTGGCGCTGATGTTGTTGGTGATGGCTGCTTCGCCACCTGCGCCAAGGGTCCAGCCCAGGGCGGTCTTGCTGTCCGTGTCGCCATTGCCGGAAACTTCCAGGTCGGCAATTGCCAGACCGCCGGCGCCATAGACCATGTAACGGTCGAAGGCGTAACCGACACGGCCACGGAAGTTGGAGTTCCAGTCAGACTTGGACCGCAGGGTCAGGCCACCGTTGGACTTGGACTTTTCCAGGTCGGTCAGGCTGAAGTCGGCTTCCGCGCCGACCACGATGTTCGGCGTCACCTGGAAATTGTAACCGGTGTAAAGACCGCCGGCGATGCCGTTCGCATCCACTCCAAGCCCGGTGTTGTTGCCGGCCTTGTTGTCGAACTGGCCGAAAGCCCATCCGAGATTGCCACCGATATAAAGGCCGGTCCAATCGATGCTCTGTTGCGGAGCCGGAACCGCCTCATAGGCCGGTGCCGGCGACTGCGGCAAATCCGCAGCCAGGACAGGCGCCGATGCGACCGTCGCGGCTGTCAGGGCCATGCCAGCAAGTGCAAGACGTTTCATTTGAGTACTCCAGATCCACTTTATCCATTAGTGCGTTGGCCGGAAATTGCCGGCCAGTTGCGAGTTGGACGGGTATAAAGCCGCGTCCTCACTCTCCCCCAATGACAAGATATGGAGATCGTTTGTGGCGGATCAGGATTGAGAATGGGGAGTTTTGATGACAAATGGAGGCAACATTCTGACAGGATGAAAGACCCGTAAAGACAATTGCAATTTGCATTCAGGAACCCCATTTGGCCGGTAGAAAGATCCTTGTCCGCGGCTTTCCCCTCACCGATCTATTGCGTATAAGGCGCCAAGTTGAACTTTGGCGCTGCCACATTGAAGCCGCCTTCGAAGATTGAAACTGACCCGAACCGGAAATTCGTAAATGCTCTTTGACTACATCAGCCTCGCAGGCGGACTTGTTGTTCTGATTATCGCAGGCGATGTCTTGGTCAGGGGTTCGGTCGGTATTGCGCAGCGTCTGGGCATTCCCAATCTGGTCATCGGTCTGACCATCGTCGCCTTCGGCACCTCTGCTCCCGAACTGGTCATTTCCCTGAAAGCCGCGCTGGAAGGCGCCGGCGGCATCGCCATCGGCAATGTGGTCGGTTCCAACATCGCCAACGTGCTTCTGGTTCTGGGCATGCCCGCGCTGATTGCGGCAACCCCGTGTGGTGAAACCGGCGCGACGCGCAACGCGCTGTTCATGGTCGCAGTCACCATTGTTTTCATGGCGCTCTGTTTCTTCACGCCCATCGGCCTGACCGCCGGCCTCATTCTTCTGGCACTGCTCGGTGTCTTCCTTGCAGCCTCCACCATGATGGCGCAGAAGCACAGGAAAGAGCAGAAAGCCATCGCCGCGGCATCCGCAGGCGCCGCCGCTGCCGATATCCCGATGGAAGACGATGATGGCCTGGACGAGGTTGAGGATGTTCCCGATTCCGTCTGGATCGCGCTTGCCTATATTCTTCTCGGCCTGGTCGGACTGCCGCTCGGTGCGCATTTCACCATCAGCGGAGCAACGTCGATCGCAACCTCCTGGGGCGTCAGCGAAGCCGTCATCGGCCTGACCGTCATCGCCCTCGGCACCTCCCTGCCGGAACTTGCCACCACGGTCATGGCCGCAATTCGCCAGCATGGTGCCGTCGCCATTGGCAACGTCATTGGCTCCAACGTCTTCAATCTGCTCGCCATCATCGGCATCACCGCCGTCATCGTGCCGATCGACGTGCCGCAGGAAGTCCTCAAGCTGGATATCTGGGTGATGCTGGCCTGTGCGATCCTGCTGACAATCCTGGCGGGAATGCGCATCTGTCTCGGCCGAATATCCGGCGCTGTCATGACGGCGGCCTATTGCGCCTATATCGCCACCGTCTATGTGCTGGGTCACACCTCCTGAAGACTCTTTTGGCCGCCGGTTGGCAGCAGAGCACCGCTTCGCCGCACCCGCCTCTTTCCCTATTGCCTTGCGCGGCTTAAATGTCTGGCATGCAGGACGATACTGATTCTGAAAAAAGCGCCGTATCCGCGCCGGAGACCGGCAATGCCCCCGCACGCAAGGGCGTCGAGGTCATTGCCGACGAGGTCAAGCGCCTGCCCAACGGGCCGGGCGTCTACCGGATGCTGGACGAAAACGGCGAGGTTCTCTACGTCGGCAAGGCCCGCAGCCTCAAGAAACGGGTCACCAGCTACACGCGCCTGCAGGGCCAGTCCAACCGGATCATGCGCATGATCCTGGCGACGGCGTCGATGGAATTCGTCGTCACCCAGACAGAGCCGGAAGCCCTGCTTCTGGAAGCCAACCTGATCAAGCGCCTGCGGCCACGGTTCAATGTGCTGCTGCGCGACGACAAGTCCTTTCCCTACATACTGGTGACCGGTGATCATGAATCCCCCGCGATCGTCAAGCATCGCGGTGCCCGCAAGCGCAAGGGCGAGTACTTCGGCCCCTTTGCCTCGGCAGGCGCGGTCGACCGCACCATCAATGCGCTCCAGAAAGCCTTTCTGATCCGGACCTGCTCGGACAGCTATTACGAAAACCGCTCCCGCCCCTGCCTGCAGTATCAAATCAAGCGCTGTGCAGGCCCCTGCACCGGGGAAATCGATCCGGCGGATTACGCCGGCCTGGTGTCGGAGGCCAAGGCCTTCCTTTCCGGCCGCAGCCAGTTGATCAAGACCCAGCTTGCAAAGCAGATGGAAGCCGCGTCCGCCGATCTGGAGTTCGAGCGCGCAGCCATCTACCGCGACCGCCTGTCGGCATTGTCACACATTCAGGCGCATCAGGGCATCAATCCGCAGTCGGTCGAGGAAGCCGACGTTTTCGCCATCCACCAGGAAGGCGGCCAGACCTGCGTGCAGGTGTTCTTTTTCCGCACCGGACAGAACTGGGGTAACCGGGCCTACTTCCCCAAGGCCGACAAGTCCTTCGAGGAA
The DNA here is from genome assembly GCF_017743835.1 of Labrenzia sp. R5_0. NCBI lineage: Bacteria > Pseudomonadati > Pseudomonadota > Alphaproteobacteria > Hyphomicrobiales > Stappiaceae > Labrenzia > Labrenzia sp. R5_0. The sequence continues at coordinate 935,260 of NZ_JAGHRK010000002.1, forward strand.
GCCGATATTCTGGAAAGCTTCCTGGCGCAGTTCTATGACGATAAACCCGCTCCACGTCAGATCCTGCTCTCCCACGAATTGAGCGAACAGGACCTTCTCGCGCAGGCGCTCTCCGAACGCACAGGCCGAAAAGTCGACGTCGCCTGCCCCAAACGCGGGGAAAAGAAGGAACTGGTCGACCACGCACTGACCAACGCACGCGAGGCGCTTGGCCGCAGACTTGCGGAAACCTCCAGCCAGGCCCGTTTGCTGAAAGGCGTCGCGGAAGCTTTCGACCTGCCCCAATCACCGCGCCGGATCGAGGTCTACGACAACTCCCACATCATGGGCACCAATGCGGTGGGCGGCATGATCGTTGCCGGCCTGGAAGGCTTCGCCAAGGGCCAGTACCGCAAGTTCAACATCAAGTCGGAAGATCTCGTCCCCGGCGACGACTACGGCATGATGCGCGAAGTGCTGACGCGGCGCTTCTCCCGTTTGTTGAAGGAACACGCCCGCGAAGACAGCAAGCCGGAGGCGGTCGACCCAGCCCTCCAGGATACCGATGAGGGCGAACTGGAAACGGCGCCTGCCGATACCGGCGTACCGGCCTGGCCGGAACTGGTGCTCATCGACGGCGGCCAGGGCCAGCTGACCGCGGCCCGCGAGACTCTGGAAAGCCTCGGCATCACCGATGTCCCGCTCGTCGGCATCGCCAAGGGACCGGACCGGGATGCCGGACGGGAGAAATTCTTCATCCCCGGCCGGCAGTCCTTCATGCTGCCCGAGCGCGACCCCGTCCTCTATTTCGTCCAGCGCCTGCGCGACGAAGCGCACCGCTTTGCCATCGGTAGCCACCGGGCCCGCCGCAAGAAGGACATCACCAGGAACCCGCTGGATGAGATCGCGGGTGTTGGTCCGACGCGGAAGAAGGCCCTGCTGCGCCACTTCGGCACGGCCAAGGCCGTCTCCAAGGCAGGGGTCGACGACCTGGCCGCCGTGCCCGGCATTTCCGAGGCAATTGCCAAACTGGTCTATGACCATTTTCATGAATAGGACGTCCGGCCGGCGGCTCCTCCCGGCCAATGATTTTGCCAAAGCCAAGGAATTCTGAGAGTGTCAAACCCGTTGGAAGCCGCGCTTCGGTGCATCGACGCAAAGGATTACGGCATGGCGCTGGAGATCCTGACCGATCTCAATGCAGCCAATCCGCGCGATCCGCAGGTCAATCACTGGCTTGGTGTCATCTATCTGACCCACGGTCACGCATCCCGGGCAATCGAACATCTACAAGCTGCCGCGAAGGTCGCGAAGAAGGAAGCCGTCATCTTCGCTACACTTGCGGATGCCCTCACCCTCGACAACCGTTTCGAGGAGGCCCTGCCATATGCGCGCAAGGCAGTCGCCCTCGACGCCAAGTCCGAATTCGCCCACCGCACCCTGGGCGAGATCTACGCAAGGCTGCGGCGGCCCGTCATGGCCGAACATGCCTTTCAAAACGCGCTTGCCATCAACGAGGCTTCGGCGATCGCGCATCTGGCGCTCTCGCGGCTGAAAGTCTCGCTCGGCAAGATGGACGAGGCCGAAACCCATTTCCGGCGCGCACTGGAACTGGCTCCCGAGGAACCCTCGGTTCTCATCAGTGCAAGGGACCTCTCCGACCTTTCACTGAAGAAAGAGGCGCTGGAAAAGATCGAGACCCTGCTGAACGATGCGGACCGGCCGATGGCGAAAGTCGAGCGGGCAAGGCTTGCCTTCACAGCCGGCAAGATCTGCGACGACACCGGCGACACGCCCAAGGCCTTTCACTATCTCGGGCAGCATCGAAACGACCTTTACGGCCACTATGATGCCGACCGGCAGGAACGCCATGTCGAAACCTGCCGGGAAGTCTTCTCGAAACAGTTTTTCGATGACCGCAAGGATTATGCCCTCACCAGCGACAGGCCCGTCTTTGTCTTCGGCATGCCGCGATCAGGCACCTCGCTGGTCGAGGCCATCCTGTCCGCTCATCCCAAGGCGACCGCCGCAGGTGAATTGAGTTTCTTTGACGAACAGATTGATGGCCTGACGAAAGGCCACACCGGTGACAACGCCTTCTTCGACGCCGCCCTGGCCCTCGACCGCAAGAGCGCCCAGCGCATCGGCCGCAAGTACCTGACCCTGCTCGACGGTTTCAGCAAGAAAAGTGCCCGCGTGATCGACAAGATGCCGCAGAATTTCGAGCACCTCTGGCTGATCGCCCTCCTGTTCCCAAATGCACGTTTCTGCCATGTCAGCCGCAACCCGGCCGATACCTGCGTCTCCATCTACATGACGCCCCTGCCCGGCAAGCACGGTTACTGTGAAAGCCAGCAATCGCTCGCCCATTATTATGGCCAGTACAGAAAGCTGATGGCGCACTGGAGCACAGTGCTACCGGTTGAGATCCGCAATCAGTCCTACGAGACCCTTGTCAGCGATCCGGATACGGAGCGCCCCGCACTGATTAGTCACGCCGGGTTGGCATGGGACGATGCCTGCCGCCATCACGAAAGCAATGAGGCGCAGGTCTTCACCTTCTCCATGGCCCAGGTCAGGCAACCCATTCATACTGGGGCCGTGAACCGTTTCGAAAAGTACCGGGATCACATTGGCCCGCTACTCGAAGGACTTGCAGGGATCGAAACCTGACACCGGAGGGTTGCATCTTCAGGCCGGTTTATCACAAGCTGTAGCGACAAACCGGCACCCGGCGCGTCTTCCGCGCCTCTTTTGGAAACGGGTGTGTTCGCGAGACCAGCCGCTTGTGCGGTGCAGACCACCGGACAAAGATGCACCCAGATCCGACCGAACAAGCTTTCGCTCTTCTTCAAGCAGGACAATTCGTCCGCGCTCAGACGCTTCTGGAGGCAGTGCTCCAGAACGATCCGCGCAATGCCCGCGCACGGTATGGCCTGGGCATCGCCTGCCTCTCCTTCGGCCGGACCGCGCAGGCGATCCCCCATCTGGAAGAGGCCGCAAAAGGCGCGAAAAAGGAAGCAGTGGTTCACACCACACTCGCAAGCGCACTCAACATCGAGAGGCGCAGCGAAGACGCACTGCCTCATGCGCGCAAGGGGGCGTCGCTCGCACCGGGGTCTGAATACGCGCAACGCGTCCTTGGTGAAGTCTACGCCGATCTCCGGCGCTCCGGACTTGCCCGGCAGGCCTTCGAGCAGGCTCTGAAGGCCGATCCGCAGTCGCCGCGTGCTCATCTGGGCCTCTTCGAACTGGAAATGACACTCGGCAATCGGGAGATTGCTGAAAACCATATTCGCATCGCTTTCACAGAGGCCCCTTCCGATCCCGCAATCCTGACCGCGGCTGCCGAGGTTCAGGACGAAACTCTCAAGGCAAGTGTCCTTGACGGAATTGAACGGCATCTTGCGAACCTGCCACAAGGCGCCGCAACCGCCGAAGTCACCCGTCTTGCGTTTGCCGCAGGCAAGATCTGCGACGCCGCAGGCGACACCGGCAAGGCATTTTCCTTTTTCGACGGATACCGGACGGGCCTTTACCCCGCCCACGATCCGGGCGTGCAGAAAGCCTTCGTGGAAAGCTGCAAGGCCGCCTTTGACCGGGAGTTTTTCGAACAGCGGAAGGACTGGGCGCTTTCAAGTGACAGGCCGGTTTTCGTTTTCGGCATGCCTCGCTCCGGCACGACCCTGGTCGAGCGGATCATCGGCCGGCACCCTGCCGCACGGGCCGCGGGGGAGCTTCAGTTCATCCCCGATCGGATTCATGATCTGGCGTCCGGCCGGACACACGGCCCGCAACTCTTTGAGACTGCCCGTCAGATGACACGGCAGGACGCTCAGCGCATCGGCCGCCGCTATCTCTCCCATCTGGAGGATATCGACAAGAGAGCGCACCGTGTAATCGACAAGATGCCTCACAATTACGAAAACCTCTGGCTTCTCGCCCTTCTTTTTCCCAACGCCAGTTTCGTGCGTGTGACGCGGAGCGCAGAAGACACCTGTCTTTCGATCTACATGACGCCGCTACCGCCGCATCATTCCTACAATGAGAGCCAGGCTTCACTTGGCCGCTATTTCAATCTCTACCGTGATCTGATGGCCCACTGGTCAGAGGTTCTGCCGGTTGCCTTGAGGCATCAGTCCTATGAAAGCCTTGTCAGCGACAATGAGACGGAAAGTCGGGCCCTGCTCGCCCATACCGGCCTGGACTGGGACGACGATTGTCTGAAGCCCCCTGATGAGACCACCCAGATCTTCACATTCAGCCGCGAGCAGGCACGCCGACCTGTCTATGGCTCGTCCGTCGGGCGCTGGAGGGCTTATCAAGCGCATATTCAGCCGCTGCTGGCAGCGCTCGAGGCAAAGGCGAACTGACTTTGCGGCAAAACAGGTCGCACCTTCCGCACAGTCCGTGCTAAGCACAGCCGCCTTCTCATGAAATCGGACCCAGGCTGCCATGTTTCGAAAGCCCCAGGCTAAACCGCGTTCCCTGATCCATAGCGTATTATCCCTGATCGGCTGGTGCGGAAGCCTTGGTGCCATTGCAGTCAGTGTGCTCGGCCTGCTTGCCTTTCTGGCGCCGGACGTCTGGCTTGCGGACAACATGAGCTTCTTCCTGCGACAGTTTCTGGCCGCAGGCCTGGCAGGGTGTCTTGGCGGTGCGGCCGGTTTCCTCGTTCGGCACCGGCTTCGTCTGATGTACCGGTTGACCTGGTTCGTGGCCGTGATCGCCTTTCTCAGCCTGGCCGGGTTCACCGGAGCTCGCACGCTTGCCAACACCAAGCCCCTTGGTCCCGCGGCACCGGGAGATCGACCGCTCAAGATCGTCTCCATCAACCTTGAACACCTGTTTCTGGGCGACAAGGTCTTGCAGGCCTTTCTGGAAAAGGAACAGCCTGATGTCGTGGTGTTTCAGGAAGTGCTGTGGTGGCTTCAGGAACGCCGCTGGCAACGCTTGGGGTTGCCGACCGGCGGTGCCGGCGAGAACGGATTTCCCGAATACCTGAAGGTCGGAGACCTGGGGGGCCTGGCGGTCTATTCCCGCTTTCCGCTGACGTCGGAAGAAACCCGTGTCATCTCTGGCGATGTCCCTCCCGGAGCCAATGTCTATTACGATGGCGACAGGGAACTGCTGTCGCTCTCCGTCGACACCGGCTCGGCGCCGCTGCATCTCCTGGTCATTCATCCGGACAGCCCACGTTCGAAGATCCGCTGGGAGAACAAGCGCCGCTATTTCGACGAGGCCGATAACGTCATCGATACCTTGAAGGCCGACAACGGCAGCAACATTCTGGCGATCGGCGACTGGAACAGTTCACCCTGGTCTGCCCGGTTCCAGCAGACACTGACACGAAACGGGCTGAAGACGGCCTATCCGGACGGATGGCCGCAGACGACGCGCTTCTTCTTCGACTACAGCCTGCACTGGATCCTCGGTGCGCCTGTCGACCAGTTCGCCGTTTCCAGGGACATCCAGATCGTCAACGTTTCGCTTGGCCCCGATATCGGTTCCGATCATTTGCCGCTGATCGTGGAGATCGCCCAGACGCCGACCAACTGACTTCGGCGACCTGCGCCCGGCACCTGAAAATTGCGACATTGGCTGTGACTTCAACCGGAAAGTGTTTGAGGCTTCGGGTGGTTTCCTGAAAACTGCCCGCAACTTCAAGACCGATTCCCAAAGTTCCGCATGGCCAAACTCTATTTCAACTACTCCTCGATGAACGCCGGCAAGTCGACCGTCCTGCTGCAGGCTGCCTATAACTACGAGGAGCGTGGAATGAACACGCTGCTCCTGATCGCCGCCTTCGATGACCGCGGTGGCAAGGGCCGGATCGCATCGCGTATCGGGTTGGGAGCGGATGCCGATATCTTCAACTCGGCTGACAACGTCTTTGATCACATACTGCGCGCCGACGAAGCGAAGAAGGTCGACGCGGTCTTCGTCGATGAAGCCCAGTTTCTGACGGAAGACCAGGTCTGGCAGCTCGCCCGGGTGGCCGACACGCTGCGCATTCCGGTGATGTGCTTCGGCCTCAGAACGGATTTCCAGGGAAAGCTCTTCCCCGGCAGCGCCGCCTTGCTGGCGCTTGCGGATAATCTGAAGGAAATCAAGACCATCTGCTGGTGCGGACGCAAGGCGACCATGGTTGCCCGCTTGGATGCGGACGGCAAGATCGTCGAGGAAGGCGACCAGGTCGTTATTGGTGGCAATGACAAGTATGTCTCGCTCTGCCGCCGTCACTGGAGTGAGCGGAAGCTCGGCTGATCGCCACTTTCCGTTCGGAACCTTTCAGAACCACACCTCGGACTGGTCGCAGTGCCCTCACTTTGTGATGGACAAAGCCCCCCAGAGCAGGATTATCAGTTTTTCTGACAAGAAGCCCCGCCGCAGCCCAATTCGTTGAAGGTGCTACCGCGCGCACTCTGGTCAGCGATCCGAAGACTTTTGGGGTATGCATATGATCAAGGAATTTCGCGACTTTATCGCCAAGGGCAACGTCATGGACCTTGCCGTCGGCATCATCATCGGCGCAGCATTCACCGCCATCGTCACCAGCCTGGTCAATGACCTGATCAACCCGATTATCGGGCTCATCATCGGCGGCATCGACTTCACCTCGATGTATGTCGTTCTGTCCGGGGAGGTTCCTGCCGGCACCGGTCTTGCCGCTGCTCGTGAAAGCGGAGCCGCCGTGTTCGCCTATGGCGCCTTTCTGACGTCCTGCATAAACTTCATGATCATCGCGTTTGTCGTCTTCATGCTTGTGAAGTCGGTCAACCGGATCAAGTCCATGGCTGAAAAGCCGGACGACGTCGAGCCTGAGGTCAAGACCGGCCCGTCGGAAATCGACGTCCTGATCGAAATCCGCGACGAGCTTAAGTCAGCCAAGGCCTCTGCCTGATTTCATCCTCGCGGGACACTTTACCGCGATTACTCTTCCTCGCCCCGGTACTGCCGGGGCGAACGGCCAAAAGCCTTGCGAAACAGTGTCGAGAAATGCTGCAGATTGTTGTACCCGCAGCGCATCGCGATTTCACTGATCGACATCGCTGCAAATCTCGGGTCATGCAGCGCCGCTGCAACGACCTCCAGCCGTTTCTGCCGGATTTCGCCTGCAATCGAAGACCCTTCGCACTGGAAGATCGCGTTGAGACGCCGTACCGACAGTCCGGTGGCCGACGCCACCTGGTTCCGGTCCAGCTCCGGATCGTGAATGCGGCGCGCAATGCAGCTGCGTGCCCTGAGCAGGATCTGACGATCGAACGACGAAAGCGCCAGCTCGCTCTTGCGGCTGCCCGCCAGCCCGGTCGCCACAAGGTCCAGAAGCGTTTCCTGAAGTGTTGAGGCAAACACCGGAGAACCGCTGTTCAGGTGAGCTGAAAACGCCAGGATACTCTCCCGCACAAGACGGCCGATGTCGCTTTGCCCGTCGATCCAGGTTCCGCCGAGCGTCTCGGCAAATGGCAATCGGGAGAGCAGACTTGCCTTCGAAAACTGCAGGACCGTTTGCGAGAAGGGTTCCGTCAGATCCAGACAATAGGGCTGGGTGCTGTCATAGACCACCATGTCGCCGGGACGCAGCACCGATGTTTTTCCGAATTGGGTCAGACGCGAGGAGTTTGCGGTCTGCAGGCTGACGAGGAAATCGGCTTCCGACGCCGACCGGATGTCGCTGGGACGCCGCACCACCCTGTGGGCTGTCCCGGACACTCTGGAAACGGACAGGGCCGAATGGCGCTCGATATCCAGACTGCCGACGAAACCGGGGCCCTCGCCCGCTTCACAGCCCAGCTGGACATAAGAGTCACAGACTGCTTCCCGCCAATAGGCGAAGCGATCGCGCGGGGCGATGTCCACTGTGCTGTATGAGGCCTGACCGCTCATATCCGTTTCCGTGTTCGACTGATCGATTTTCGGCAGTCTGCCCAAAAACGCAAGTTTTTTGGCTCAGGGACAAAAGTAATCTCTTCTTCACTCCGGCAGGCTGGGAGGCCTAGGAGGACATCACATGACCAAGCAATTCAAAGTCGCAGCCGTCCAGGCTGCCCCCTGTTTTCTCGATCTTGATGCCGGCATCGACAAGGCCGTGCGCCTGATCGAGGAAGCTGCATCAGCCGGAGCCAGACTGGTCGCCTTCAGCGAAACCTGGCTGCCCGGTTATCCAAACTACATCTGGCTCGGCCCCGTCGCCTGGCAGATGCAGTTTGCCGGACGCTATTTCGAAAATTCCATCGTAGCCGGTTCGGACCATGAAAAGCGCCTGGCCGACGCCTGCCTGAAAAACAACATCCAGCTTTCCATGGGCTGCTCGGAACGTGACGGCGGCTCGCTTTATATAGCCCAATGGCATTTCGACGAGACCGGCACGGTCGTGAACCGCCGGCGCAAGCTGAAACCCACCCACGTGGAACGCACGGTCTATGGCGAAGGCGACGGCTCTGATCTTGCGGTGGTCGAAACCTCCCTCGGCCGCATTGGCCAGTTGGCCTGCTGGGAACACCTGCAACCGCTGTCGAAATACGCCATGTATGCCCAGAACGAGCAGATCCATTGTGCCGCCTGGCCCAATCTCCACCTCTACAAGGGCACGGCCTACGCCCTTGGCCACGAAGTCAACAACGCGGCGTCGATGATCTACGCGGTTGAAGGCGGTTGTTTCGTGCTTGCACCCTGCTCGCTGGTCACCAGGGACATCCAGGACGAGCTCTGCCAGGGCGATCCGGAAAAGGAAGCACTATGCCCGCTCGGCGGCGGCTATACCCGCATTTACGCCCCGGACGGACAGGAAATCGGCACTCAGATCGCTCAGGACGAAGAAGGCCTCGTCTTTGCGGACATCGACCTCGGCATGATCGCCTTCGCCAAGGCAGCTGCCGATCCGGCGGGTCATTATGCCAAGCGGGACGCCACCAGACTGTTGCTCAACCGGAAGAAACAGCGCCCCGTTGTCGCCTTCGACGATGCTCCCGGCTGGGAAGATGAAAACGAGCTTGCCACAGTGCGGCAGAGCCCAATGGAAGAGGCTGCCGAATAGACCAAACGAGCCGGTGCGCGGTACCTGCGCACCGGTCCGGGATTGCCCGGGTCTACCGTACGCTGAGCCAATCCGTCGGCGACGACCTCGCCGGCACACTTGGACAAACCCGCGGAACCGAAATTTGCGCCTTGTCCAGGCGTGGCCGGCAAGGTCAATATCGGCGCATGAGAGACGAAGACAGCAGTCCCCGGTTCCGCATCCGCCTCGTGTTCGGCCCGGACGAAATGATGGGCCCCGGCAAGGCCGAGTTGCTGGAACGCATTCAGCGCACCGGATCGATAGCGGCCGCGGGCCGTGAGATGGGCATGAGCTACAAGCGGGCCTGGCAACTAGTGGAAACCCTCAATGCCATGTTCCGCTCCCCCCTCGTGGAACGCAGCCGCGGCGGTGCAAAAGGCGGTGGGGCGCAGATTACCGAGACCGGCCTCGCCGTTCTCGAGGAGTATCGCGCGATTGAACTGAAGGCGCGTGCCGCCGGAGACCCGCACATTGAAAAGCTGAAAACCCTGCTGAGCGATATTCCCGACGGAATATAACGCTTGCCTTTTGACAGCTTCGCCTGCGATATTCCCGAAGAAACATATCGCAATTTTGAGGAACCAGCTGCATGTCCAATTCCAGTCTCTTCGCCTGCTTGCGCTCTCTGGCTGGTGCGGCCTTTCTTGCAGGCCTTGCGGCTCAGCCAACCACTGCGGCAGCAGGGGAAGTCACTGTTTTTGCCGCAGCAAGCCTGGCGGACGCCCTGGAAGAGATCGAACAGCGTTTCGAAGCAGCCACCGGACATGATCTGGTGATATCACTTGCGGGCTCTTCGGCGCTGGCGCGGCAGATCCAGCAGGGAGCACCGGCGGACATCTTCATCTCGGCGAATCCGGACTGGATGGATGTTCTGGAAAAGGACGGGCTGCTGGAGGCTGGCACCCGGTTCGACCTGTTGAACAATTCCCTCGTCCTGATTGCACATGGCCGTGAAGCAAAGCCGCTCGATATTTCGGCGGATCTGAACCTCCCCGAAATCCTGGGCGACAACCGTCTTGCCATGGCTTTGGTCGACGCAGTTCCTGCAGGCATCTACGGCAAGGCAGCCCTGCAAAGCCTCGGGCTGTGGGACGAGGCGGAACCACGTGTAGCGCAGTCGGACAATGTCCGTTCCGCACTTGCGCTGGTGGCAACGGGTGAAGCGCCCTACGGCATTGTCTATGCCACGGACGCCGTGGCAGAGGACAATGTGACTGTCGTTGGAACCTTTCCGGCAGAAAGCCATCCGCCGATTGTGTATCCGGTGGCGGATCTGGCCAATCGGGACACACCCGCGGAAGAAGAGTTTCTAGCCTATCTCCAGGGCCCCGACGCGCGCGAAGCCTTCGAACGTCAGGGTTTCGTCGTGCTCGATCGCTAGGTCTTCAAGCCAGACAACGCAGGAACCTCAAGTCGCGGAACAGGTGAGCAGGCCGGACGAGATGCCTCTGCGCCATCACCTTGCGCTGAAGAATGCAAATTCCCGCAAGCTTCTCCGGCCTCTCCCCTTGAAGCCCTTCCCCGCCCCTCGTAAAAGGGGGCAAATGAAACGGATTGAGGCCTCAGATGCTCGGCAAGATGTTCAAATCCCTTTTCGGCTCTTCCGGAGACGGCAACAAAGGCGCCTCGAAGGCAACGACGGTGGACTATGACGGTTACCTGATCGTCGCTCAGCCCCAGCTGTCGAACGGACAATGGCAGGTCAGCGGCCGGATTGAAAAGCAGGTTGGCGAGACAACCAAGGTGCATACCTTCATTCGTGCAGACACGCTGCCGGACGAGGAAGCTGCGGCCAACGAGATGATCCGCAAGGCCAAATTGATGATTGACCAGGTCGGCGATAGCATATTCGATTGAGCAAGGACCGGATCTTCACCGGAAATGAATAGTCAGGGCGCTGCCGGGAACCCGTATTCCGGGCCGAGAGCGCCGGGTTCAGCCCGAAATCCGAAAGCCGACATGAAACGAAATATTGTCCTGAGCCTGCCCAATCTCCTCACCTATGGGCGCATATTGGCGGTTCCTGCGGTTGCGGTCTGTTTTTATTTCGAAGGCAACACAGCCCGCTGGGTTGCGCTTGCGCTGTTCGTTCTGGCAGCGATCACCGATTTCTTCGATGGCTACCTGGCGCGAGCCTGGCAACAGCAGTCCGCGCTCGGGCGCATGCTCGACCCGATTGCCGACAAGCTGCTGGTGTCCGTCAGCCTGCTGATGCTGGCCGGTGACGGAACCATCTACGGCTGGACCATGATCGCGGCAATCATCATCCTGTGCCGGGAAATCCTGGTCTCGGGACTGCGCGAATTTCTGGCTGAACTGCAGGTCAGCGTTCCCGTTACCAAGCTTGCCAAGTGGAAGACCACCGTCCAGTTGATCGCTGTCGCCTTTCTGCTTGCTGGCCCGGCGGGCGACACCGTATTCGCCTATACGACGCAAACAGGCCTCGTGGCACTTTGGCTCGCCGCCCTGCTTACCCTATATACAGGGTACGATTATTTCCGGGCCGGCATCGGCCATCTGATAACGGAATAGGCGCCTTCATTCCGGCCCTGACCGCACACCACCTGGAGGTTTCATGAACATCCGCTATTTCGCCTGGGTCCGTGAACGGGTCGGCGTCGAAGAGGAAACCATCGAGGTTCCGGCATCGGTTGCGACAGTTGCTGATCTGATCTCGCATCTGAAGACACTCGACGACAATCACGCCGCCGCGTTCGAGGAAGAAGACGCCATTCGCGTCGCACTTGACCAGATGCATGTGGAAACCGACGCTGCGCTTGGCGATGCCCGGGAAGTCGCTTTCTTTCCGCCCATGACAGGCGGCTGAACGATGGCCACAACCCCGCTTGTCCGCGTCCAGGCAGAAGACTTCGACCTGCAGGCCGAAAGCCTTCGTCTTACAGAAGGACGCAAGGACGTCGGTGCGCTGGTGACCTTCACAGGTCTGTGCCGGGATGAAGCCGGAACCCTGGCGGCACTGGAACTGGAACACTACCCCGGCATGGCCGAAGCCGAATTGACCCGGATTGCCGGCGAAGCGGCGGAGCGCTGGCCGCTGACAGGCCTTACCGTGATCCACCGCTTCGGCAAGATCGCACCAGGGCATAACATCGTTCTGGTGATCGCAGCCTCTTCCCACCGCCGGGCCGCGTTCGAGGCTGCCGACTTCCTGATGGACTACCTGAAAACCCGCGCCCCCTTCTGGAAGAAGGAACACCCTGCGGAAGGCGGCACCGGAGCCTGGGTGGAAGCGAAAACCGAAGACGACACGGACGCCGCACGCTGGACCTGAGCTGCACAAGCGAATAGTCTGCTATTGATTCAAGGCCGCTCTGCCGCTTCTTTCCCATTCTCAAGCTTTGCGGCTGCCCCGGCAGCCCACCCATTTGAATTGGTCCGACCCCGTGAAACACGACAGTGAACCCTCCGGCACAGCCGCCGCAACGCCGGCGGCAGAAAAGGGTGCTTCAGGCTCTTCTTCAGAAGTTCTGCGCGAGCCAGGCATTCCCTTTGCCGAGTTTGTCGCCATCATCGCCATGATCATGGCGCTGAATGCCATGGCCATCGACGTCATGCTGCCGGCCCTGCCCGCGATTGGCGATGCACTCAACATCGTTGAGGAGAACAACCGCCAGCTTGTGCTCCTGTCCTATCTGGTGGGTTTTGGTGGGGCGCAGCTCTTCTTCGGCCCGGTAACAGATGCACTGGGGCGGCGCGGCATCCTGGTCGGCGGCCTTGCGCTTTACAGCCTTGCCAGTATCGGCGCCATCTTCGCGATGGATCTCGACACGCTTTTGATCGCGCGCGTCCTTCAGGGCATCGGCTGTGCGGCTGCCCGCGTCACGGCGCTTTCCGTCGTGCGCGATTGCTACACCGGCAGGCGCATGGGCAAGGTCATGTCACTGGTGATGATGGTCTTCATGGCCGTTCCCGTGGTCGCGCCCTCCATCGGCCAGGCAGTTCTCCTGATTGCCGGCTGGCACTGGATCTTCGCGCTTCTGCTCATTTACGGCGTTGCGATGATGATCTGGTCCGCCCTCAGGATGCCGGAAACCCTGGCGGTCGAAAACCGCCGCCCGATGGAAGTCTCCACCATCGTCAGTGCCTATATGACGGCTCTGACCACCCGCGTGAGCCTTGGATACACGGTCGGCACCGCATTCATTTTCGGCGGCCTGTTCTCGTTCCTGGCCATGTCGCAGCAGATCTTTGTCGACATTTTCGGCCTTGGGACGCTGTTCCCGATCGTCTTTGCTGCCATTGCCATCACCATGGCCGGTGCGTCCTTCACCAACGCGCAGCTGGTGGAAGCCATCGGCATGCGGCGGCTCTCCCATGGGGCTGCGGTCGTCTACACCGCGCTCGGGTTTATCGTGTGGCTTCTGGCGTTTCTAGGTTTGGAGAACTTCTGGGCGTTCATGATACTGGCAACGCTGATCATGACCAGCTTCGGCTTCCTGGGCGCGAATTTCAATGCCATGGCCATGGAACCGCTCGGCGCCATCGCCGGAACCGCTTCCTCCGTCATCGGCACCATTTCGACGCTTGGCGGCGCGATCCTGGGGTACATCATGGGGCAGCTTTTCGATGGCACGACCCAGCCCCTTGGCCTCGCCTACACAGTCTATGGACTTTGCGCCATCGGCTGCATTCTCTACGCCGAGCGTGGCCGCATGTTCCACGCCATGCACGACAAGCAGTCCCAGGACTGAGAATGAAATGTTGATGTCGGCGCTTCACGCGCCGACATCAATTGCGATTTTTCCGATGAAGGCTTTTTCCAGGAACTTTTCCTGCGCGGCACGCAGCTCGCGCAAGGGATAGGTTTCAGCAACCACCGGCCGGATCTCGCCCGCTTCGATGTAGCTCACAAGGTCCTGAAAGACGTTGTCCGGCTGATAGGTGCTTCCAAGAAGCATCAGATCACGCAGGTAGAGCGTCCGAAGATCCAGTTCGACAATTGGCCCGGCTATCGCACCCGATGTGACGTAGCGCCCTCTGTTGCAAAGCGCATCGATCAGCTTGCCCCAGGAAGGGCCGCCAACGAGATCCAGCACAACGTCAAAGGACTGTTGGAGCGGAACCGCGTCCCGATCCAGTGTGTCGTCGGCTCCAAGAAGCCGCAAGTCGGCTGCTTTTTCCCGGCTGGTAACCGCCGTGACATGCGCCCCCCGGCGCTTGGCAAGCTGAATCGCCGCAGAGCCGACCCCGCCGGACGCCCCTGTGATCAGCACACGCTCAGCCTTGACACCAGCGCGCTGCATCATTCCTTCAGCCGTGGAAAAGGCGCAGGGAAACGAAGCCAGTTCGACGTCGCTCAGACGGGAGTTTATCGCAAGCGCATCGTGAGATCTTGCCGTCGCGTATTGTGCAAATCCACCGTTGCTCTCTGACCCGAAGGTCCAGATTGCAGGTTCCTGGCCATCTGCTTCGACGGATTGAAGCGCCCGCACCAGAACCCGTTCGCCAATCCGGCTCGCCGGGACGCCGTCGCCAACCGCAACGATTTCACCACAACAATCAGCGCCCTGAATATGCGGGAAGGTCAAAGGCTTGCCGGACCAACTGCCATCCGCTCCGGTGTCGGCCAAATATCCGTCAGCCGCGCCGGAGGCGGTGTCGCCACGCACGGCCTTGGAGTACCACCCCGTTCGGGTGTTCACATCGGTATTGTTGACCGACGACGCACCGACACGGATCAGAACCTCGTTCTTTCCGGGCACGGGAACCGGCAGGTCTGTCCTCCAGACCAGCTTCTCAAGTCCGCCGTGCCCCGTCAGCACGACACCGCTCATCTTTTCGGGGATCGCCATATGCTTTCCTTTGGTAGAATGATCGTTCTACTTGCCACGTGTAGAACGATCATTCTACATAGTCAAGCATGACCGACACCATGACCAGGATCGCTTCGGGACTTGAGCAGGCATTTGCCGAAAACGGCTTTGCCTCACCAAGCGTGGGAGATTTGAGAGATGCGGCGGGCGTAAGCCTTCGCACACTGTACAAATACCTGCCGTCGCGGGAAGACATGGTCTACGCGGCCCTGGAGCATCGGCACCGGCGCTACCTGAAACTGGTGTTTGGCGACTTGCCGGCCGATCCGGAACAAGCTCTTGGTAAAATCCTCGACCGGGTCGCCAGCTGGATGGAAACCGAAACCACGAGGGGCTGCCTGTTCCATGCCGCTGTGGCATCTGCTCCCCATGACGAGAAGCTGTTTGATCTCCTGAAGGAACACAAGACACAGGTGGCCGACCGCGCCGCCAGCGCAACGGGGCTTGCGGGCTGTGAAATCGAACTCTCGCTTCTTCTGGAAGGTCTGACGCAGACCTGGCCGCTTCATGGCGACCGGTCGGTGGAACGCGCCAAGTTACTCGGCAAGCTCCTTTTGACGGCGCATTCCGACATAACCGCAAAATAAAAGGCGGGCCAATGCCCGCCTTTCTGGTCCTTGCCGTGCGGCAGTTCTATCAGCCTGCTGCGGCCTGCAGGGCCGGAGTTTGCGGACGCACAGCGGCATCATAGTCCTGCATCAGGGTCTTGATGATATCGCCGACCTGATAGGTATTTCCGGCAATCTCGGAAACCGGCGTCACTTCAGCGGCCGTTCCGGTAACGAAGCACTGTTCGAATTCCGGCAGCTCTTCCGGCATGATCACGCGCTCGACAACCTCGATACCGCGGTCGCGTGCCAGACCGATCACCGTCTGGCGGGTAATGCCGTTCAGGAAGCAGTCGGGCGTCGGCGTATGGATCTTGCCGTCCTTGACGAAGAACACGTTGGCGCCGGTCGCCTCGGCCACCTGGCCGCGCCAGTCCAGCATCAGCGCATCGGTGTAGCCCTTGGCTTCCGCGGCATGCTTGGAGATGGTGCAGATCATGTAGAGACCGGCGGCCTTCGCCTTGAACGGTGCCGTTGCAGGCGCCGGACGGCGATATTCGGCCATATCCAGGCGAATGCCCTTCAGGCGCTCTTCCGGCTTGAAGTAGCTCGGCCATTCCCAGGTGGCGATCGCCAGGTGAATGGTGTTGTGCTGAGCCGAAATACCCATCATCTCGCTGCCGCGCCAGGCGACGGGGCGGATATAGGCATCGGTCAGGTTCATGCGCGCCAGGGTTTCTTCCTTGGCAGCGTTGATCTGTTCAGCAGTGTACGGGATCTCGAAACCGAGCATGCGCGCCGATGCAAGCAGGCGCTCCGTATGCTCTTCGGACTTGAAGATCCGGCCGCCATAAGCACGCTCACCTTCGAACACGCTGCTGCCGTAGTGCAGTCCGTGGCTGAGAACATGCAGTTTGGCTTCCGACCAAGGCACGAAAGTGCCGTCGTACCAGATATCACCACTGAGCTGATCAAAAGGCGTTCCAGCCATTTTTCATCTCCCGCTCGCTCTATGAGCGTTGTTTTGTTTTCTCTTTAACAGAGGCAAATGACGCCAAAGACTTGCGCCTTTTTTACCGCTGTATTTTTTGCACAGCACGCCAACTATCGGTATCCTGATGGCCGCGGCGACGATGATAGGATTCGTTTATCATCTGATGCGTGAAAATGCATCAAAAAGACCGATCATTTCGTTCGCGACCGGATAGAAGTAACAATCGACCAGAATTAAGTCAATATGACTGACGTAAATTTCAAACCGGACCAACCGCCCCTCAGACGGGATACGGACGGGGTTCGGCCCAGGCAGCCCGAAGGGGACGATACGGATGGCGCCAACGCGCTGTCCTACGACCTTATCGAGCTTCTTTTTTTCGCATATCGCGACTTCACCGGTGACCCGGATGACGTACTGGCCAAGTACGAGTTCGGCCGCGCACACCACCGTGTTCTGCATTTTGTGGATCGCAATCCGGGGATCATGGTCACTGACCTGCTCGGCATTCTCCGGATCACGAAGCAGAGCCTTGGCCGGGTGCTCAAGCAACTGGTGGACGCCGGCATCATCGAGCAGCGCGAAGGCCATCACGACAGGCGGCAGAGACTGCTCTATACCACCGAACGCGGACACGCCCTTGCTGTGGACCTTACCAGCCTGCAGCAAAAGCGCCTTGAACGCGCCCTAATTGGATTGCCAGATGGCAGCGACGAAATTATCCGCAGGTTTCTGCTCCGAATGATCGATCCCGAAGCGCGGCCTCAGATCCTGCAGCTGATACGCAGTCTCTACGATCTGAAGGATTGACCGGCAGAGGTCACAAAAGGACGACAAAGCCGACATGAATGCCCAGGTGCCTGACGACAACGCCAACCACATTCTCCTGGTCGACGACGACAAGCGCATCAGGGATCTTCTGTCCAGGTTGCTCAAGGAGAACGGCTATCGTGTGACCGCGGCCGCCCATGCGGCCGAAGCCCGCACGTGCCTGTCCGGGCTGGAGTTCGACCTGATCATCCTCGATGTCATGATGCCGGGTGAGACCGGTCTGGAACTTGCCGTTTCCCTGCGCCAGGATTCTTCCGTCCCGATCCTGATGCTCACCGCGCGCTCCGAGGCCCCGGACCGGATCGCCGGACTGGAAGCCGGCGTTGATGATTACCTTTCCAAGCCGTTCGAACCGCGGGAACTGATGCTGCGCATTGCCGCGATCCTGCGCCGTGGCAACCAGCAGCCGGTCATTGTCAGCGAAGAGATCCGCTTCGGCCCGTTTTCGTTCAATTCTTCCCGGGGTGAGCTCAAGAACGGCGAGGCCATGGTGCGCCTGACGGACAGGGAAAAGCAGATCCTGTCGATATTTGCCGAGCAACCGGGCGCGACCGTTCCTCGCCACAAGATCGTCGGTGATGATAGCGGCCTGGGCGAACGGACGGTCGACGTCCAGATCAACCGGCTGCGCCGCAAGATCGAAACGGATCCGGGAAACCCGATCTACCTGCAGACGGTGCGCGGCATCGGATACAGGCTCGCGTGCGACTGAGCCGGAAACAAATGGCGAGACTCGACAGCTTCTTCCGGCGCGTTCCCCTGACGGTTCCCCTGAAACCGCTGATGGCGGTCTATCGTCAGGTCGCCAGGCTCATGTACCGGGTCATGCCGAAGGGCCTGTTCACCCGGACCTTCCTGATTATTGTCGCCCCCATCGTGATCCTGCAGTCGGTGCTCGTCTTCGTGTTCATGGAGCGGCACTACCAGCTTGTTTCGCGCAGGATGTCGGAAGCCGTGGTGCGCGAAATTGCGGCCGTGGTCTATGTTCTGGAGAACTATCCGCAGGATCCGGACTACGCCAACATCGAGGAACTCGCCTCGCGGGCGCTCGGCATGTCCATGACGGTGACACCGCTTGAGCCCTTGCCCCCTCCGACGCCCAAACCTTTCTTCGACGTCATCGACCAGGAACTGAGCCAGGCGATCGGGCAGCGCATTGGCAAGCCGTTCTGGATCGATACGGTTGGCAGGTCCCGCTTCGTCGAAATTCGCATCCAGTTGAAGGATTCCATCCTTCGCGTCTTCACAAGGCGCAGCCAGACCTACGCCTCCAATTCGCACATCTTCCTGGTCTGGATGTTCTCCACGTCGCTGGTTCTGGTGATCATCGCCCTGTTGTTCCTGCGCAATCAGATCCGCCCGATCGTGCGCCTTGCCAATGCGGCGGAGGCCTTCGGCAGGGGCCGGCCGGTTGAAAACTTTCGGGCCAGCGGCGCACGCGAAGTTCGCCAGGCAAGCCTTGCCTTCATCGACATGCGACGGCGCATCGAACGGCAGATCGAGCAGCGCACCACCATGCTTGCAGGTGTCAGCCACGATC
Source organism: Labrenzia sp. R5_0 (assembly GCF_017743835.1). NCBI lineage: Bacteria > Pseudomonadati > Pseudomonadota > Alphaproteobacteria > Hyphomicrobiales > Stappiaceae > Labrenzia > Labrenzia sp. R5_0. The sequence goes on from NZ_JAGHRK010000002.1 coordinate 954,044, forward strand.
TCAGAACCATTCTGACGCGTCTCAGGCTGCAGCTCGCGTTCCTCGGCGGCTCGCCGGAAAGCGAGGCGATGCGCAAGGATGTCGACGAGATGAGCCACATGCTCGAGGATTATCTGGCCTTTGCCAGCGGCGATGGCGACGAGGACATCCAGAAGACCGACCTGTCGCTGCTTCTGGAGGAACTGGAAGAAGAAGCGGAGATCTCGGGCCACGATGTTAGGACCCGGTTCGAAGGCTCCCCGGAAGTCGAGATCCGGCGCCTGTCGATGAAGCGCTGCCTCTCCAACCTGGTCACCAACGGCTGCAAATACGGCAACCGGGTGGAAGTACTCGGCCGGGTCGACAGAGGCTGGATCACCATCACCGTCGACGACGACGGCCCGGGCATTCCCGAAGACCAGCGCGAGATTGCCTTCAGGGCCTTCCATCGGCTGGATCTTGCCCGCAACATGGATGAAACCGGCAGCGGCCTCGGCCTTGCCATCGCCCGTGATATTGCCCGTGCCCATGGCGGCGACCTCTATCTCGAAGACAGTCCAATGGGCGGCTTGCGGGCACGGTTGCGTATACCGGCATAGGAAAACTTTACTTTCCAGGCAGGAATTCGCCGCCATACTGGCCGTGAGACTTGCCTTTTCAGCCACCAGTTTGTTTCATTTGAAAGTCTTTCAAGGTGATTGAACACAATCGCCACCCAATTTCCGGTTGACTGGGCAAACATCAATTTTCTACCAAATGGCTTGCTGGTTCTTGCCCCCGTTTTCCACCAGCCGAGCGCATTCCGATGAGACGGGGACTTGAGGAATGCACCATGCCTGAAATTCTGCTGAAAAATGCCGATACCGTCCTCACGATGGATGATGACCGCCGGGAACTGTCGGCCGTCGACATTCGTCTGCGTGATGGCGTGATTGCGGAAATCGGCAAAGACCTGGAGACCTCCGGCGAAACGCTGTCCGCTCGTGGCTGCGTCGTGACACCCGGCCTTGTGAACACGCACCATCATCTGTACCAGAGCTTGACCAGAGCCGTTCCCGGCGGCCAGGACGCCCTGCTTTTCGGTTGGCTGCAGACCCTTTACCCGATCTGGTCCCGCTTCGGCCCGGAGGAAATGTTCGTTTCGGCGCAGACCGGACTTGCCGAACTGGCACTCTCCGGATGCACGCTCAGCTCCGATCATCTCTACCTCTATCCCAACGGGTCGCGGCTGGATGACACCATCGCCGCCGCAAGAGAGATCGGCCTTCGCTTTCACCCGACCCGTGGCGCCATGAGTATTGGCGAGAGCGACGGCGGCCTTCCGCCCGACAGTCTTGTTGAACGGGAAGCCGGCATTCTGGAAGATTCCATTCGCGTCGTAGACGCCTTTCACGACCCGTCAGAAGGCGCGATGGTTCGTGTCGGCCTTGCCCCTTGCTCACCCTTCTCGGTCAGCCGGGACCTGATGCGTGATGCGGCTCTGTTAGCGCGCGACAAGAAGGTTATGCTTCATACCCATCTTGCGGAGAACGATGAGGACATTTCCTACTCGCAGGAAAAATTCGGCTGCCGACCGGGGCAATACGCCGAGGATCTCGGCTGGACCGGGCCGGATGTCTGGCACGCCCATTGCGTCAAGCTGGATGATCGGGAAATCCGGCTGTTCGCCGGCAGCGGCACCGGCGTTGCCCATTGCCCCTGCTCCAACTGCCGGCTTGGCAGCGGCATTGCCCCTGTTCGCGCAATGCGCGACGCCCGGGTGAAGGTTGGCCTTGGTGTTGACGGGTCGGCCAGCAACGATGCCGGCAACCTGGTCCTGGAAGCGCGCCAGTCGATGCTGCTGCAACGGGTGGCCAACGGTGCGGATGCCATGTCTGCCCGCGAAGCCCTGGAAATCGCGACGCGTGGCGGAGCCGATGTGCTCAACCGGCCGGACTGCGGCCGGCTTGCCCTCGGCAAACGTGCCGATATCGCACTGTGGGATGTTTCCGGCATAGAAAGCGCGGGCAGCTGGGATCCGGCGGCCCTGCTGCTCGCCGGCCCGACACGCGTCAAACACCTGTTCGTGGAAGGTCGTCAGGTCGTCAACGACGGTCAGATCACCACGATCGACCTGCCGAGGGTGATCGAACGCCAGCACCGGCTTGCGCGAAATCTGCAACCCTGAAACGAGCTTGTCCCTGGAGACGGGGCCAGGCGCGCCGGATCAGTAAAGCCGACCGCCGATCGGAACGTCCTTGGTCGGCGACAAAAGCACCACTTCGCCATCAGCATCCGGAACGCCGAGTGTCAGCACTTCGGACATGACGGGGCCAATCTGGCGCGGCGGGAAGTTGACCACCGCCATCACCAGCTTTCCGACCAGGGTTTCCGGCGTGTAGTGTTTGGTGATCTGTGCAGAGGTTTTCTTGATGCCGATTTCCGGACCGAAATCGATCTGCATCTTGTAGGCAGGCTTGCGTGCTTCGGGAAATTCCTCGGCCTTGATAACGCGGCCGACACGCACATCCACTTTCAGGAAATCGTCAAAACTGATCTGATCGCTCACGAAAACATTCCTTTTGTTCCGCGAGCGACCATGGACGGTCAGATGACTGTTCGCAAGGCCCGGGCAGCGCTCAGGCGCCTGCCGGGGCCTCTCCGCCGAGGTCTGTGTCTTCCCGGCCACTTTCCGCCCTGTCACCGCGGCGGCCAGAGCGTTCCGATGCCTTGCGGAAGAACGACCGGATGCCTTTTGCGACGCCATCCAGCTTATTCAGCCGCTTCATGAAGGACGTGCCCTTGTCCAGTTCCTTGTCGAGGCGCGCCATCGTGCGCGGCATGCCTTCGTCTTCCTCGTCCAGCCAAACGCCGATGACACGGGCAAAGGCAACGGAGAGACCCTGGGCAACGACGGTTGCCTTGACCCCGGAAACATCAATCCCGGCAGCGATCAGCATCCATTTCTGCGAGCGCACTTCAAGGGCGTTGAGGTCAAGCGCAAGGGCGGGATCCCTTCGCGCCGCCTTGTGGAGCGCACGCACGGCTTCCTTGTGTTCGGCCATGGCGTCGATGCGGCTCATCAGGATGTCGAACAGGCGATCGCGCGGGGGTTGGTCGCCCATATCCTCGTCGCGTTCGTCCAGAACAGCGGTGTCGATCTGTTCCAGGAAGGCGGCAACCAGCTTCAGCTTGGAGGCATAGGCGCTGCGCATTTCGGAAAGCTTGACCTTGGCCGTCTCGGCGATCAACGGCAGCGAGACGTCTTCATAAGGATGTTCCGACAACAGATCGAGAAAGGTCTTCAGGATCTTCTGCTTGGTCTTCGCGGTCGCCATTGCTGGCCCTCCTGTGTGTTTTCTGCCCTCAACATAGGATCGCAGATGCTTGCAGAAAAGGGCGGCCCGCTGCCGCAGGCTGTCGGAACGCCCCTCCAGGAACGCGGGTCTCAGGTAAATGCAGGCACCGAACAGGAACCAAACCGACTGGCACGGCGTTTCCTGAACTGACGGGCCTGAGACCGTTTACGGAGTGTCCGGAAGGACTCCCGGTCACCTTTCTCATGGCCTGTTCCGCCCGAGCGATCGGTTCCCCCACGCGAAGCCCCGTTGAAACGGAGCATCGCGCCGATCGTCTCCGGGTGGCTTTGACAGACCTTTGCCGAGCCCCGCCCCGGGCCAAGCGCATCTTGTGAAAGGACGCCCCATGAAAACGCTTGCCGATGCGTTCGAGCATACGCTTCAGGACATCTACTACGCCGAAAAAACCATGACCAAGACCATGCCGAAACTGCAGGAAGCTGCAAACGGAAAGAAACTGAAGGATGCGATCGGTGAGCATCTGGAAGAAACGAAATCCCAGGTCAAGGTTCTGGAACAGGTCTTCAAGTCGCTCGGAAAGAAGCCGGAAGGCGAGAAGTGCGATGCCATTGAAGGCCTGATCAAGGAAACCGACGGCATCATCAGCGAGGCGAGCGGCGCGGCGAAGAACGCAGCATTGCTGGCTGCCTGCCAGGCGGTCGAGCATTATGAGATCGCCCGCTACGGGACACTGCGCGAATGGGCCAAGGTCCTCGGCCACGATGAGGCCCACGACCTGCTGACCGGCATTCTCGACCAGGAAAAGGCGGCAAACAGCAAGCTGACCAATCTTGCCGTTTCGACCATCAACGCGCAGTAACCACGCCATGCTGCTCGAAGGCCCTTCGGCTTTCGGGTCAGAGAACCAAAAGGCCGCCGGAGTTCCGGCGGCCTTTTGTCTGATAAAACCCGTGTTGCCGGGACGACCTCAGCCGGCCAGCTCCCGCGCGCGTTTGACGGCGGCGGCAACCGCCTTGCTCATAACCGGCTGCAATCCTTCGGCGTGCATCAGCACGTCAAGCGCAGCAGCCGTCGTGCCGTTCGGGCTGGTAACGTTCTGGCGCAGGATGGAGGGATGTTCACCGGACTGGTGCATCAACTCCCCTGCCCCGCACACCGTGGCAACGGCCAGCTCATGAGCTATCTCTTCGGGAAGCCCGGCCTGCTTGCCCGCTTCGCTCAAGGCTTCTGCAAGGAAGAAAACATAGGCTGGGCCCGAACCACTGACACCGGTCACCAGATCGATCTGGTCTTCGCTGTCGAGCCAGACCACCTTACCGACCGCCGACAGAAGCTTGGTGACATCTTCGCGGGAAGAAGCGGAAACTGCCTCAGTCGGATACACCGCCGTGATGCCGCGCTTGACCATGGCCGGTGTGTTCGGCATGCAGCGGCAGATCGGCACCTTGCCGAAGTATTCCTCGAATTTGGAAACCGGAGTACCAGCCGCAATCGACAGCACGAGCGTGTCGGCAGTAACGGCAGACCTCAGGCTGGGAAGGACCTGGTCCATGAGCTGTGGCTTGATCGCCACCAGCACGATGCCAGCCGTAAGGTTATCCGGGACCGAAGTCACATGGCGGATGCCGTGTTTCTTGAGGAGGGCGTCCATCTCTTCGGAAAGACGCGGGTCGCTGACCACGATGGCGGCGGGATCGATCCCTTCCGCCATCCAGCCTGATAACATTGCCCCGCCCATCTTGCCGGCTCCGACAAGAAGGAAAGGCCGTTCCTTTGAAAAGCTCATGCTTCTCCTGCGGTTTCAAACAAGGCCGTATTCAACGCCTCGGCTGCCGAATGACCAGCCCAGACGACGAATTGAAAGGCTTGATAGAAACGTTCGCAGTTTTCAAGGGCATTTGTCAGCATTCCCTCGATCTGTGCCGAGGAGGCCTCCGCACCGCCCGCAAGAAGCAGCGACTGCCGGAACATCACCACGTTCTCCTTGTTCCAGAGATCGAAGTGGCCCATCCAGAGCTGTTCATTGACCAGTGCGAGCAGACGGACAACTTCCGTCTTGCGCAATTCGGTGACCTTGAGGTCAAAAGCGCAGGCAAGATGAAGGGCTTCGACTTCCTCCATCCACGAGAAGGAGACGTGGTAATCACACCAGCTCCCCTCCAGGGATATGGTGATCTCGTCTTCGTCCGACCTTTCGAACGTCCAGTCGTTCAAGGCGGCGAACGTCTCGATGGTGTCAACGGGATTACCAGGTCGCTCGAGTTCAAGCTCGATGAGGCTCATGTGCCTACTCCCCTTCTGAGCCGGGGGCCTGGAACCCGATCACGATAACCGGGCGGGCCGCCGGGAAAAGTCCCATGCCGGAGGAGCAAAACGCGTCCTGTTACGGCCCTTTTAGAAGGGAACCGGTTCCGTCTTGCTCCGACGAATCCCTGTTATCTTTCAGTATAGGAGCAGGATTGACTTAAGCGATACATACCAATTGAGCGAAAAAAGCCGAAACTTGTGGACGACTCAGCGGTATTTTTCATCACACTGCCCAAAATCAACGCAAACCCGCCATGTTCACGCGTCGTAATTCTGTCATCAACTATTAACAGAAAACGCTCACATCGACGTCAACAAATCGGGTTAAGCGTCTCCAGCAGCGCCGGATTCCGGATTTTCGAGTTTGGCGATCCGCGATTCGAGCTCGTCGATCCGGTCCAGAGCGCGCACTGCCATCTCTTTGACCGCTTCATGCTCTTCGCGCGAAACCACGTCCATGTCGGACAGGAAACGCTCGGCCTGCGCACGGAAGGCGGTCTCCACCTCGCGGCGGGCACCCTGGGCAACACCGGCGGCGTCGGTCATCAGCTTGGCAAAATCATCGAGAAGACGGTTCGGGCCTTGGGTCATCGGACCCTCCTTGATCGGAAAAACATACGATGGGAGAGAGGTATGAGGGAATGGCGGGAACTTCAAGGACCAATTCCGCCGCAGCCGAATTCACTATCAACAGGAGCAATCTCCCGAGCTCTCTTGCGGGTAGCGCCCCACCGGCCTGACAAACCCGTGTCGGCTTGACGAGGCGGACAAGATCGCGCAAGCGTTCAGCCCGAAACCCGCCCGCGCACCATCGGAAGGTTCTGCCGTGCCGCCTGTTCTGGTTATGCCCTTTCCCGCAATCGATCCTGTACTCGTCGAATTCGGGCCCTTTGCCCTGCGCTGGTACGCGCTTGCCTATATCGTCGGCATTCTGCTGGCCTGGCGCTACATGCGTCTGCTGGTGGCCAACGACCGGCTGTGGGGTGGCATTGCCCGCCCCACACAGCTCGAGATCGACGACTTCGTGCTGTGGGGAACGCTCGGTATCATCATCGGCGGCCGCCTCGGCTACGTGCTGTTCTACAATCCTGGCTATTATATCGCCCACCCGGCCGAAGCGCTCGAGATCTGGACCGGTGGCATGTCCTTCCACGGCGGCTTTGCCGGCACCGTCATCGCGATGATCCTGTTTGCCTGGAAACGCGGCCTGTCGATCTGGACCCTGTTCGACCTTGCCGGCTGCGCGGCTCCCATCGGCCTGTTCTTCGGCCGTATCGCCAATTTCATCAATTCCGAGCTCTGGGGCCGACCGACGGATGTACCCTGGGCCGTGGTTTTTCCGAACGGCGGACCGGATCCCCGTCATCCAAGCCAGCTCTATGAAGCTGCGCTCGAAGGCATCGTGCTGTTTCTGGTTCTGATGGTACTCAGCCGCCGCTTCAAGCTTTTGCAAAAGCCCGGCTTTCTTGCCGGTGCCTTTGCCTTCGGCTACGGCATCGCCCGGTCGATAGCAGAACTCTACAGGGTTCCGGATGCCCATATCGGCTATCTGAGCGGCTTTCTCACCATGGGCATACTGCTGTCCGTACCGATGATCCTGGCGGGTCTCGCAACCATGATCTGGGCCGCCCGGCGCCGGACCGGAGCAACCGCGGCGTGACGGGACTGAAAGACAGGATCAAGGCACGGATCGAAACCGAGGGCCCGCTTTCGGTCGCACAATACATGTCCGTTTGCCTCGGGGACCCGGACGCCGGCTACTACATGACACGCGAACCGTTCGGCACCGCGGGAGATTTCGTCACAGCACCCGAAGTCAGCCAGATGTTCGGCGAACTCGTCGGGGCAGCCTGCCTGTCCGCCTGGCAGGCACTTGGAGAGCCCGCGGAATTTCAGCTGGTCGAACTTGGGCCTGGTCGCGGCACACTGATGTCCGACCTCTTGCGGATGGCAGCCCTGCGTCCTGCCTTTGTGAAGGCGGCTCGCCTGAACCTGGTTGAGACCAGCCAGCGACTGAGGGACATGCAGTCAGCGACGCTGGCGCGCGGTCCGTTGAAACCGCAATTTCGCGACCGGTTCCAGGACGTTCCGGACGGCCCGCTGATCCTGGTTGCCAACGAGTTTTTCGACGCCCTGCCGATCCATCAGTTCGTCAAGACCGAGCACGGCTGGCAGGAACGCCAGATCGGGCTTTCGCAGCACGAAGAGCTGATCTTCGGTGTCGGCACCGCCCGTCTGCCCGATGACGCTGTACCCGCTGGCCTTTCCACTGCACCGGACGGCACGATCTTCGAAACCCAGCCTGCAGCCAATGCGATCGCCGAAGAAATCGGCCGGCGGATTGCAGATAGCGGCGGTGCAGCACTCTTCATTGACTACGGGTATCTGAAGACTGCTGCCGGCGACACGCTGCAAGCACTTTACAGGCACGCCTATGACGACGTCCTGGCTCATCCGGGAGAAGCGGATCTGACCGCCCACGTGAATTTCGAGGCATTGGCGGCGGCCGCTGTCCGGGCGGGAGCACACACGCTGGAACCGCTGACCCAGGGCGAATTCCTGCTTCGCACCGGTCTTCTCGAGCGGGCAGGTGCCCTTGGTGCGGGTAAAACCCACAGCGAACAGGAGGCGATCCGCGATGCCGTCGAACGGCTGGCCGCGCCTGACCAGATGGGGGATCTTTTCAAGGTGCTCGCTGTGACGAATTCCGGAAATTCGTTTCCCCCGTTTGACAGCGCGTCGTGAACACCCCAAGGATCAGTCGCTGGCGTGGCGAATCCCCTCCCCCTCAGGAGCCCTGAATGAAAATTGAAGCAGACGTCTTGAAGCTGGATGGCATCCGGCACGGCTTCTTCACCCGCCAGGGCGGCGTTTCCGGCGGCATTTATTCCAGCCTCAATATCGGTCTCGGTTCCGACGATGAGCGCAGCAGCGTTCTTGAAAACCGCGACCGGGTTGCCGGCCAGCTCGGCATTGGTGCAGATCGCCTGGTGTCCCCCTATCAGATCCACTCCGCCGACGTGATCACTGTCAGCGCACCGTTCGCACAGGATGCGGACCGCAAGGCCGATGCCCTGGTCACGGCCACACCGGGCCTTGCCATCGGCATCGCGACGGCCGATTGCGGCCCGCTTCTGTTTGCGGATACCAAGGCGGGTGTCATCGGCGCTGCCCATTCAGGCTGGAAAGGCGCCGTTACCGGCATCTTGCAGAATACGGTTGCCGCCATGGAAGCTCTCGGCGCGACCAGAACCAACATCACGGCGGTGCTGGGTCCGACGATTTCGCAGGGCGCCTATGAGGTCGGCCCCGAATTCAAGGAACGTTTCCTTCAGGAGCACCCGGACAACACCCGCTACTTCAAGCCTTCGGAACGGGCAGAGCACTTCATGTTCGACCTGCCCGCCTTCATTACGGACAAGCTTCAGGCTCTTGGACTGGGGGCTGTTGCCGACCTGGCACTGTGCACCTATGCCGATGAAGACCGCTTCTTCTCCTACCGCCGGACGACCCATCGCAAGGAACCGGACTACGGCCGCCAGATCAGCGCGATTGCACTTTTGTGAGGACCAACCATGGCACTTCATTTTTCCGATGCCGAGTTTGAAAGCCGCTTTGACAAGCTGAAAGCCGCCATGGAGGCGCAGAAGCTGGATGCCATGCTGCTCTTCGCCCAGGAGAGCATGTACTGGCTGACCGGCTACGACACCTTCGGTTTCTGCTTCTTCCAGTGCCTCGTGGTGACGAAGGAGGGACGCCGGGTGCTCCTCACCCGATCTGCCGACGAACGCCAGGCCAAGCACACCTCGAACATCGAGGACATCCGCATCTGGATCGACCGCGGCTCCGCCAGCCCGGTGCTGCAGCTGAAGGAACTGCTGTTCGACATGGACCTGCTCGGCTGCAAGCTGGGCGTTGAATACGACACACAGGGCATGACCGGCAAAATAGCCCTGAAGCTGAACGAGGAACTTACCAGTTTCGCCGATGTCAGCGATGCCTCGCCCCTGATCCCCGAACTTCGTGCGGTGAAAAGCGCCGAGGAAATCGTTTATGTACGCAAGGCCGCGGAGCTGGCGGACCAGGCCTTTTATGCGGCAATGGATGAAATCCACCCCGGAGCCGACGAGGGCCGCATCCTGGCTGCGATGCAGGGAGCCATTTTTGAAGGTGGCGGCGATTACCCCGGCAACGAGTTCATCATCGGCTCCGACCGCGACGCTCTCCTGTGCCGTTACAAGGCAGGTCGCCGGAACCTGTCCGAACAGGACCAGCTGACACTGGAATGGGCAGGCGCCTACCGCCACTACCATGCCGCACTGATGCGCACGGTGGTGATCGGCACGCCGACGGACCGGCATCTGGAGATGTACACCGCCGCACGCGAAGCACTGGCCGCCGTTGAAACACAGCTCGTTCCCGGCAAGACATTCGGCGATGTTTTCGACGCTCATGCGGAACGGGTGGACGCCCATGGCCTGATGCCGCACCGGCTGAACGCCTGCGGTTATTCCCTGGGTGCCAGGTTCACACCAAGCTGGATGGACATGCCGATGGCGTACCGGGCCAATCCGGCCGAGGTAAAGCCCGACATGGTCATCTTCATGCATATGATCCTGATGGATTCCAACTCCGGAACCGCCATGACGCTCGGCCAGACCTATCTGACCACGACCGGAACGCCAGAGTGCTTGTCCAAGCTGCCTCTCGACCTGCCGGTCAAGTCAGGCTAAACCAGTTTCAACCTTGCGGCCCGGTTCGCGTTTCGCGTTTCCGGCAGGGCCGCTGCCACGACGATATCGACCGCGAGAGCCAAGCGTCTCCATGACAGACAAGACCACCCAACAATCCATTTCTTCCCGGCGCCTGTTGGCGGTTCTACTGCTTGGAGCAGGGCTTGCAGCCTGTCAGGCTGCTCCACAGCCCCCTACTCCGATCTCGACCACTGTCACCGCGCCGACGATCGCCGGACAGGTCGACCCGGAAGAAGGCATCACCTTCGCGTTCGAACCGTTTACCGGTGCACCGGGCAACATTGCCGACGAGCTGTCCGAAATGATCGGCTCCGAAGCCCGCAAACAGGGCATCACGCTGGTGCGCCGCATCGGCGCGGCCGCCACCTACCGGGTCAATGGCTATCTGTCGGCCACCGGGCAGCCTTCCAACGGCACGGTCTTCTACGTTTTCGACATCGTCGACAGCTCTGGTCGCCGCGTGAAGCGAATCTCCGGAACGGAAGATACCGGCGGAGCCTCGGGCGACCCATGGCAGGCTGTCAGCTCCGGCACGCTGTCACGCATTGCCAATCGCTCGATGGTGGAAATCAAGGCCTGGCTCAACCGATAATGAATTGCTTTGCCGGGTAATTCCGGCGTGGCGTCACAAAAAATAAAAAAAAGCGGGCGTCAGGCACGAACGCCTGTTGTGGTCCGGTTGCTTGGTTGTTACAACGCCGCCGCCTGCCGAGGGTTTCCGAGCGAGGCTCCCGGCACCCGGCACATGACTTAAGACCTAGGCCTTTCCGCGTGTTTGCAAGGCACAACCTGTCTGCAAAACCGCCGTCGCACCAGAAGGACTTGCGGCTCATGAAGATCGTCGCGGGCAATTCCAACCGAGCCCTGGCTGAGGAAATATCCAAATACCTGGATGCCCCTCTCGCCAAATGCCAGGTCCGGCGGTTTGCCGACCAGGAAATCTTCGTAGAAATCCAGGAAAACGTACGCGGCGAAGATGTATTCGTCGTCCAGCCGACCAGCTACCCGGCAAACGACCACCTTATGGAGCTGCTCATCATCATCGATGCGCTCCGCCGGTCCTCTGCCCGCCGTATCACCGCGGTCATTCCGTATTTCGGCTACGCCCGGCAGGATCGCCGCGCCTCCGGCCGAACCCCGATCTCGGCAAAGCTGGTGGCCAATCTCATTACCGAAGCCGGTGCCGACCGCATTCTAACCCTGGATCTCCACGCCGGTCAGATCCAGGGTTTTTTCGATATCCCGACAGACAACCTGTTCGCAGCGCCCGTCATGACGCGCGACATCAAGGAACGCTACGCGACCGACAATGTCATGGTCGTATCTCCGGATGTCGGCGGCGTGGTGCGCGCCCGTGCACTTGCCAAGCGCATCGAAGCTCCGCTCTCCATCGTCGACAAGCGTCGCGACAAGCCCGGGGAATCGGAAGTCATGAACATCATCGGTGATGTCAAAGGCTATGACTGCATCCTGGTCGATGACATCGTCGACAGTGGCGGCACGCTCTGCAACGCCGCCGAAGCCCTGTTGTCCAAGGGCGCACAGTCGGTAACGGCCTATATCACTCACGGCGTTCTGTCCGGTGGTGCCGTCGCCCGCGTGACCTCTTCCAAGCTGAAGGAGCTGGTCATCACCAACTCCATCGAACCGACTGCCGCCATCACGGCTGCAGCCAATATCCGTGCAATCTCGATTGCCCCGCTGATCGGCGAAGCAATCAACCGCACGGCACTGGAAAAGTCGGTTTCCAGCCTCTTCAGCTGATCGCCGAAACATCGACTGCTCAAGACGCCCGGCCCGTGCCGGGCGTTTTTGCGTTCAGCCCACATTTTTCTGCGAGACTTGCCTTTTCCGCGATTGCCGTATTGCTCGCTGCCGTAAAGTTGCGGCCACGCCCGACCCGGCGGGAGGGAATCGGAGCTGGAAGCCGGCCCCCACAGGGTTTGCAGCCGGGCCCCCGTATTCGCCCCTTCAGGCCACATTCACGCCAACACCGGACGGGTAGTTTCCATCCCTCACAACCAGTCCGCGCCAAGCCTCACAAATTTTCCCAATTGTTCAAAAAATTTGCCGCCGAAGCTCCTGCCCAGCTTGTGAGCACGCATATTTTGTGATCATCTAAGCTTGCACAAGGTCTTTTCCAGGGGATTTCAGATGCTCACTTCCAAACCATTTTCCAGGGCCCGCAGGGCCATGTTGACGGCCGCACTGGCTGTCACAGTATCGGCAGGACTGTCCGTTCCTTCCGCCAATGCCGCCGACCCGGTCAAGGTCGCAGCGATCTACACCGTTCCCGTCGAACAGCAGTGGGTCAGCCGCATCGACAAGGCGCTGAAAGCCGCCCAGGAACGCGGCGAAATCACCTACACCTTCTCCGAAAACGTTGCCAACACCGACTATGAGCGCGTCATGCGTGAATACGCCGAACAGGGCATGGATCTGGTGGTTGGCGAAGCATTCGCCGTCGAGCGCGCTGCCCGCAAGGTGGCTGCGGAATATCCGGACACGGCTTTCCTGATGGGGTCGTCCTTCGGACCGGCTCAGCCGAACTTTGCCGTCTTCGACAACTGGATCCATGAGCCGAGCTATCTCTCCGGCATGATCGCCGGCGCTACCACCAAGTCGAATGTCATCGGCATGGTCGGCGGCTACGCCATTCCCGAAGTGAACCGCCTGATGAACGCCTTCATGGAAGGCGCAACCTCCGTGAACCCGGACGTGAAGTTCCTCGTGACCTTCATCAACTCCTGGTACGATCCGCCCAAGGCCAAGGAAGCTGCCTTCGCGATGATCGACAAGGGTGCGGACATTCTCTACGCAGAGCGCTTCGGCGTTTCCGATGCGGCCAAGGAAAAGGGCATTCTGGCGATTGGCAACGTGATCGACACGGCAAGCGACTATCCGGGCACCATCCTGTCCTCCGCGCTGTGGCACATGGAACCGACCATCGACAAGGCGATCGGCCTTGTTGCCAGCGACACCTTTGAACCTGCCGATTTCGGCCCCTACAGCTTCATGTCCTACGGCGGCGGCAGCTTCGTTGTGGACGAAAGCCTTGCTCCTGCCGACGCGGTTTCCGCGGCAAAGGCCAAGGAGCAGGAAATCCTCGACGGCCTGTTCCGCGTCAATGTGAACGACAGCGAACCGAAATCCACCATGTAGGCTTTCGCCTGCCACGTCCGGCGGTCACAATGACCGCCGGCGATTCCCGGCCGCGGGGTTCAAGCGCGGCATTCATTCTTTTCCCGGGGGGATCATATGGCAGGTCCGGCACAGGACGCTGGTGTCGTGCTGCGATTGGACGGCATCACCAAGCGCTTCGGCGCTCTGACGGCCAATGGCGACGTATCGCTCGATTTGAATCAGGGCGAGATCCTTGCCCTTCTCGGCGAGAACGGCGCCGGCAAGACCACCTTGATGAACATCCTTTTCGGGCACTACGTGGCCGACGAAGGCCGGGTCATGGTTTCGCCGGACGGCTCCGGCTTGAGCGAACTGGAACCAGGCTCGCCGCATGCCGCTCTCCAGGCCGGCATCGGCATGGTGCACCAGCACTTCACCCTTGCCGAAAACCTGAGCGCGCTCGACAACATCCTTCTGGGCACGGAACGGCTTGCCACGCTTTCCTCTTCCCGGGCGCCTGCCCGCCGCAAACTGGAAGAGCTGATGGCCCGTTCCGGCCTGACGGTTTCCCTCGATGCCCGTATTTCCCAGCTTTCCGTCGGCGAAAAACAGCGGGTGGAAATCCTGAAGGCGCTCTACCGCGATGCCCGCGTGCTGGTTCTGGACGAACCGACCGCTGTGCTGACACCCCAGGAATCCGACACTCTGTTCGCGACCTTGAAAAAGCTGGCCGACGACGGGCTCGGCATCATCTTCATCTCGCACAAGCTGGCGGAAGTCCTTGCCTCTTCGCACCGGGTCGCCGTGCTGCGCGGTGGCCGCAAGGTGGCCGACCTGCCGACAGCGGAATGCGACCGGCGCAAGCTGGCCGAATTGATGGTCGGCCATGCCATTGTCGAGACAATGCGGTCCCCCGGCACACCGGGCGCACCGCTTTTCGTCTTGAACAAGGCCTCCGCCGGACATGGCCGCGATGCCTTGCACGCGGTTGATCTCACGCTGAAATCCGGTGAAATCCTTGGCATTGCAGGGGTTTCGGGCAACGGCCAGACGACGCTTGCACGGGTCATTTCCGGTCTGGAACCGCTCACCCATGGATCCATGACGCTGGAAGGCACGGTGATCGGTCACGCAAGTGCCCGAACCATGATCGACAACGGCCTTGCCCGCATTCCCGAAGACCGTCATCACGACGGCATTGTCGGAGCGATGAGCGTTTCGGAAAACCTTGCCATCGAAGCCATCCGCAAACCGGAAAACCAGCGCCTCGGTCTGCTGCGGTTCTCCGCCATGCGGGAGCGGGCGCGCAACCTGATCAAGGCCTACGATATCCGTTGCCAGAGTGAGGACAGCCCGGCGCGGCTACTGTCGGGTGGCAATATCCAGAAGATCGTACTGGCCAGAACCCTTGAAACTGTTCCAAAGGTGGTGCTGGCTGCCCAGCCGTCGCGCGGGCTGGATGTCGGCGCCACGTCCGATGTTCACAAGCGCCTGCTGGCGGCTCGCGACCGCGGGGCCGGTGTCATCCTGATCTCGGAGGATCTCGACGAACTCATGCGCCTTTCCGACAGGATCGCCGTGATCCACCGCGGGCATCTGTCCGAAGCCGAACCCAGCGAGACGCTGGACCGCGGCTCTCTCGGCCTCAGGATGGCCGGACACAATGCGGAGGACGCAGCATGATCCGCTTCGAACCGCGTGGCCCCTCCTCCGTTTCCCGAATGCTGGGTGTATCGATTGCCGCGGCTGTTGCCGCCCTGGTGCTTGCCGCCATCCCCATGGCCTTTGCCGGCTTGTCGGTGTTCGAGGCCTACAGCCTCATGGCCAAGGGCGCCTTCGGCTCACTCTTTGCCTTCACCGAAATGCTGACAAGAGCGACACCGCTGATCCTCACCGGCCTGGCGGCAGCCGTCGCCTTCCGGGCCAAGCTCTGGAACATCGGCGCGGAAGGCCAGCTTTATGCCGGCGCCCTTGCGGCGGTTGCCGTCGGCACCGGCGTCATTTCCGCACCGCCCTACCTTCTCATTCCCATGGTGATCGTTGCCGGTGCGCTCGCCGGCGGGCTGGTCATGCTTGGTCCAACCCTTTTGAAAACCCGGCTTGGCGTCGATGAAGTCGTCACCACCTTGCTGCTGAACTTCATCATCCTGCTCTTCGTCCAGATGATGCTGGAAGGTCCGATGAAGGACCCGATGGGCATGGGCTGGCCGCAGTCCGAACCGATCCTCGACGAAGCCGCCCTGCCCAAGCTGATGGACCGGATGCGTATTCACTGGGGTCTTGTCATCGCCCTCGTTTCGTCGCTCGGCGTCTATTTCCTCTTGAAACGCACCGTCTGGGGTTTCGAAATCCGCGCGGTTGGCGAGAACGCCGCTGCCGCCCGTCACGCCGGCATTCCGGTTACCGCAACCTTCATTCGCGTCGGTCTTCTGTCCGGCGCGCTGGCAGGGCTTGCTGGCGTTGGTGAAGTTGCCGGTCTGAAAGGCTATCTGACCGCTGACCTTTCGCCCGGTTTCGGCTATTCCGGCATCGTTGTCGCCATGCTTGCCGGGCTATCCCCGGCCGGTGTCGTTCTGGCGGCTCTTTTCATCGCGAGCATCTTTGTAGGGGCCGATTCCATGTCCCGTGCCACTGGTGTCTCCAACTATCTGGCAGACCTGATCGTCGCCATGGCGCTGTTGTGCGTCCTCGTCTCCGGTCTGTTCCTGCGCTTCAAGATCCGCTTTGTCGGCAGCCAGGCAAACCCGGAGGCGGCAGAATGACCGAGATCCTCGACATTCTCATCTCCGCCAACTTCTGGGCGGCCGCGCTCCGCATCGCGACCCCGCTGATCTTCGGCGTCATCGGAGCGCTTGTTTGCGAACGCGCCGGCGTCCTCAACCTCGGCATCGAAGGCATCTTCACCGCCGGTGCCATGGCCGGCTGGATGGCAGTCTGGCTCGGCGCAGGCCTGTGGGGCGGCGTTCTGGTCGCGGCGATGGCCGGCGCCTTCTTCGGACTGATCCACGCCATTCTGACCGTGCCTCTCGGGCTCTCTCAGCACGTCTCGGGCATTGGCGTGACGCTGTTTGCCACTTCGCTCAGTTATTTCATCTACCGGACGGCCCTGCCGGACGTCTCGTCACCGCCCCGGATCGAGGCTTTCAAGCCCCTCGACATTCCGGGCCTGAGTGATCTGCCGTTCCTCGGGCCAGCCCTGTTCCAGCAGACGCCCCTGACCTTCCTCGCCCTGCTGTTGGTCGCGGTCACGGCCTATGTGCTCTACCGAACCCCGCTCGGCCTGGCCATTCAGGCGGTCGGCGACAATCCGGCTGCCGTGGAATCGCAAGGCCTCTCGGTCTATGCGATCCGCATCGGGACGGTGGTTGCGGGCTCCGCGATCATGGCGCTTGGCGGCGCGTTCCTGACCATGTCGGCCTTCGACGCGTTTTTCTTCGGCATGGTCAACGGCCGTGGCTGGATCTGCATCGCCCTGACGGTGTTCGCCTCCTGGCGACCCGGCAAGGCCCTGATCGGCGCCCTGCTCTTCGGGGCTTTTGATGCCTTCCAGGTGCGTCTTCAGACCGAGGTCGGCAGTTTCATTCCCGGCCAGGTGTTCCTGATGATGCCGTATCTGCTTTCCATCGCCGCGCTGATTGTCGTTGCCCGCCGGGCAGACTATCCAAGGGCTCTTCTTGTGCCCTACTTCCGTGGTCAACGCTGAGACAGTCCCATGAGTTTCGATCTCCTCGTCAAGAACGCCAACCTGCCCGACGGCCGCCACGGCATCGACATTGCCTGCCGGAACGGCCGTATCGAGGCTGTGGAAGCCGGGATCACGGCGGACGCCGGCCAGGTGATCGATGCTGGCGGACACCTCGTGTCGCCACCGTTTGTTGACAGCCACTTCCACATGGATGCGACGCTGTCGCTCGGCCTGCCGCGCATGAACCGCAGCGGCACGCTGCTGGAAGGCATCGCGCTTTGGGGAGAACTGAAGGAAATCCTGACCGTCGATGCCGTTGTCGAGCGCGCCCTGAGATATTGCGATCTGGCCGTCTCGCAGGGGCTGCTGGCGATCCGCACCCATGTGGATGTGTGCGACGACAGGCTGACGGGCGTAAAAGGCCTGCTGGAAGTGCGAGAGAAGGTGAAGGACTACATCGACCTGCAACTGGTCGCCTTCCCCCAGGACGGGCTCTACCGCTCTGCCACTGCCGAGAAGAACCTTCTGACGGCACTCGACATGGGCGTCGACATCGTCGGCGGCATTCCGCATTTCGAGCGCACCATGGACGACGGCGCCCGTTCGGTCGCGCGGCTGTGCGAAATCGCGGCAGAACGCGGTCTGATGGTCGACATGCACTGCGACGAGACCGACGATCCGATGTCACGTCACATCGAGACGCTCGCCTATCAGACCCAGCGCCTCGGGCTGCAGGGCCGCGTTGCCGGATCGCATCTGACGTCCATGCATTCCATGGACAATTACTACGTCTCCAAGCTGTTGCCGCTGATCGCCGAAGCGGAAGTGCATGCCATTGCGAACCCGCTGATCAACATCACGCTGCAGGGCCGGCACGACACGTATCCAAAGCGCCGCGGCCAGACCCGTGTTCCGGAGATGCGGTCCTACGGCATCAACGTCGCCTTCGGCCACGACTGTGTGATGGACCCCTGGTACTCGATGGGCTCCGGCGACATGCTGGAGGTCGCCTCCATGGGGCTTCACGTTGCCCAGATGACCAGCCGCGACGCCATCCGCTACTGCTACGACTGCGTCACCGCGCATCCGGCCAAGGCGATGAACCTGGACGGGTACGGCCTGGACAAAGGCTGCAAGGCGGATTTCGTGCTGCTGCAGGCCCGCGACACGATCGAGGCCATTCGCCTGAAGGCAACGCGCCTTGCGGTCGTCAAGTCCGGCAAGGTGATCGCAACAACCCCGGCCCGGCAGGCGCAACTCACCCTCCCCGGACGTCCGGCCCAGGTCGACCCGGCCTCCTACGCTCCGCACGAGGGCTGACGGTCTTTCCAAGTTCGGCCCCTGCACCAAAACCCCCACACACTCCGTCATGCCATGGCTCGACCATGGCATCCATTCCGTTTCCCGAGCCCAATCACGGCCTTGGGACCCGGCCCGGTCATGGCATGGATTACCGGGTCAAGCCCGGTAATGACGCGGTGAGTGGTTGGTGCTGATGCGGCTCAGTTCCCGGTCATTTTTCCCGGCAAGCTGAGATCGCCGGAGGCAACGTCGAAGACGTCGATGACGCACAGCAGTGGGGCGTGGACGTTCTGGTTCACCCGCAGGGCCGACGTGACGCCGTCATACGACAGGGTCTCAACAGTGCTTTCATCGGCAAAGGCCACGTTGAGGGTAATTTCCTCTGCCTCCATCACGGGTGAAAATCCAGGGCTGTCGATGTAGATCGGCAGGCCCGGCCAGGTGGCCGGCATCTTCGGGTTGGTACCATCGGGAATATCCTGCACGGAGAGTGCGCCGGCACCGCAGGCCTCGTTCGGTGTCAGCACCACCCAGTGCGAGTGCCAATTCGCGCCATCGTTCAGAAGGTCGCCGTCGCCGTCTTCATCAAAAAGCGGTGTGTCGTCGAAATCCGGATGGCTGGTAGCCACCAGCGCAAGGATGCCGTTCCCCCCTTCAAACCCGACCGTTTCCGGTTTCAGTGACGTTGGCCAGACATAGGACTGCACCGGCGCCCCTGCGAGCGCACCGTTTGCCTCCGGCACGCTCGCACCGGCCGTTCCCTTCAGTGTCATGTGGAAGGTTACGACACGCCCCTTGCGGTGCACATGGGCGGCCAGGATGTCGTAGTTCGGGTCGATCTCCTGGTTTTCCGGCGACAGGATTGCTCCCGTCTGGTGGAGCGCATGATTGCCGCCTGCAAATGCCACAGTCGGCAGGGCAATTGCCGACACTCCGGCAGTCAGAACGGCTAGGGAAATGGATTTGTACATCGGCTTTCTCCTTGATTGAGGACGCAGCCTTATTAGTAGCGAGTCGAAACTATTGCAAGTTTAATTTCGACTCGCTACATAGAGAGCATGTTTGCTCCAACCGACACACAGACCATTCGCGACCTGATCGACCGGTTGACGCGTCTTGCCGCTGCCGAGGAATGGAATGGGCCTTTGAACCCGTCACAATTTGCTGCGCTCAACTATCTTGCCCGGGCAAACCGCTTTTCACGCGCGCCCTCGCACGTCGCCGATTTTCTGGCAACGACACGCGGCACGGCTTCGCAAACCCTCAAGGCACTTTCCCGCAAGGAGCTGATCGCCGAAACGCGTTCGGACGAAGACAAGCGCAGCATTCGTTATGACGTCACCCAGGCAGGCCGGGACCTGCTGCAGGACCCTTCGTCTCTGGAGAATGTCATCGACGCCTTGCCGCCGAACGTCGCCGCGTCTCTGGCCTCGTCCCTGAAAGCACTTGTCCTGACGATGCTGCATCAGCGCGGTGGCCGCTCGTTCGGTCTCTGCAGCACCTGCCGCCATCACGAGGCAAGGGAAACGGGGGGCTATTGCAAGCTGCTCAACGTGCCGCTCTCGCCTGTCGATGCCGCACAGCTCTGTCACGAACACACACCAGCCGAAAGCCATCAGCCATGACCGCCAAAGCCCGTATCGTCTCCCTCTTCACCGGAGAGCCAGAACACCGTTGGGAGGGCAAGGAGCCGTCTGCCATCCGCAAGACCCGCGCAGATGGTATCCTCCAGGTCAGCTCCACCGGCATCACCACCGACCGTCAGGCGGATCTTTCCGTACATGGCGGACCGGAAAAGGCACTGCATATCTATCCATCGGAGCATTATGCCCACTGGCGGGACGCCTTTCCGGAAAAGGCGGAAATCTATCAGCCAGGCGGTTTCGGCGAGAACATCGCTTCAGAAGGCTTTACCGAGGAAGACCTGTGCATCGGCGACATCCTGTCGGCGGGCACGGTCCGCATGCAGATTTCCCAGGGCCGCCAGCCCTGCTGGAAGCTGAACATGCATACAGACAACCCTACGCAGGCAGCCCATTTCCAGAAGACAGGCCGAACCGGCTGGTATTTCCGGGTGCTGCAGGAAGGGTCGTTTCAGGCAGGCGACGAGTTGACCGTCGTTGAACGCCCCTGCCCTGACTGGAACCTGCGCGAGGTGATCCACGCCCGGTTCAACCCTCGGCTGGATCCGGCGGTGGCAAAGGCCCTGTCAGAACTTGAAGAGCTGGCTGAACCCTGGCGTGTCTCCTTCGCCAAAAAAGCCGACCCGGCCTTTCAGGAAGACACATCGAAAAGGCTCAACGGATAGGTCAGGCACCTTTCGGCGGCAGTGTCAAAGCATTGGCGATGGCAAGATCCAGCCAGTTTTGCAGAACTTCGTCGGTGCAATCGTCTTCACCGACGAAGAACATGCCACTCAACGTGCGCCCGCCCTGAACGATCGGTTCAGCACCCGGCAGTGCCAGCCCGACAGCATGGCTGGACTTGCCAAGACGGAAGATGAAACGTCGTTCCCCCTCCCTGGTGCGGTCGGCACCCGCGATCATGTGGCCATGCAGCAGAAAGCACATCGCGCCCATCATCCTTTTTTCGCTGATGCCTGCCCTGTTTCCAAGCGCCTCGCGCAAACGGTCGTTGAGGTCTTCATCGATGGCCATGGGGTCGATTCTTTCAGACAGGGAAGGTCAGGAAAACGGGTTCGGACAGCGGGAGACATACCCGCACAGAGGACCGCAGCCTCTTCCGGACGAGCCATTCGGTCAACCGAAAGGTTCAGCAAATCTGTGTTACAGACCGGTTTGCAGGTGACCAGCTTGAAATTTCCGCAGTTCCCTGCGACAAACGAGCGACTGCGGACTTGCACTTTCCTTGCGCTTTGGGTATATCCGCGCTCGCGCCTGCACCCCTGGAGGAGGCGCTTCTGGACCGATCCCGGACAACATGAGTCTTCTGGCACGGTGGTTCGCCGGTCCGTTACCTATACACTCGAAGGAGTTTTGCCATGGCTGCCAGCTATGAGCTGAAGGCGTCGGCACGGGACCGGGTGGGCAAGGGGGCCGCACGGGCACTGCGTCGCGAAGGCCTTCTCCCTGCCGTGATCTACGGCGACAAGAAACAGGCACTGCCGATCACCATTCCGGTGAAGGAAACCACCATTACCCTGCACAAGGGTGGTTTCCTTACACACATCGGTATCATCGATGTGGACGGCGAAAAGCATCAGGTTATTGCCAAGGATTTCCAGCTGCACCCGGTACGCGACGACGTCATGCACGTCGACTTCCTGCGCGTTGCCAAGGGCTCCACGCTGACGGTTGAAGTTCCGGTTCACTTCCTGAACGAAGAAACCTGCCCGGGCATCAAGAAGGGCGGCGTCCTGAACATTGTTCGCCACACCGTCGAAATGACCGTTCCGGCCGACAACATTCCGGAAGCTCTCGAAATCGACCTGGCCAAGGCACAGCCGGGCGACAGCCTGCACATTTCCGCAGTTAAGCTGCCGGAAGGCTGCCAGCCGACCATCACCGATCGCGATTTCACCATCGCCACGATCGCTGCTCCGGCCGGTATGAAAGAGACCGACGACGAAGCTGAAGCAGAAGAAGGTGAAGGCGAAGCTGAATAAGCTGCAGTCTTGCTTTAAAAATCGGGAGGCGGCCTCCGCCTCCCTTCCCCTTGCGGGAAAACTTGCAGAGCAGCCGCCATCGGCTGCTTTTTCGTTTCAGGATTAGCCAGCCGGTCTGCATTGCGCTACATGCAGCCGCTCTACCTTGAAAGGCACACCATGAAATTGATCGTCGGCCTGGGCAATCCGGGCGCCAAATACGAAGGCAATCGGCACAATATCGGTTTCATGGCCGTTGATGAGATCCATCGCCGCCACTCCGGCTTCCAGCCCTGGAAAGCCCGTTTTCAAGGTCAGGTTTCCGAAGGCCGCCTCGGCTCGGAAAAGGTCCTGCTGCTGAAACCCAGCACCTACATGAACGAATCCGGCCGCTCTGTCGGCGAAGCCATGCGGTTCTACAAGATCGAGCCGGCAGACATTGTCGTCATCTACGACGAACTCGACCTGCCGCCCGCGAAATTCCGCATGAAAATCGGCGGCGGCCACGGCGGCCACAACGGCCTGAGATCAATCACGGCGCATATTGGCGAAAGCTACCGCCGGCTGCGCCTCGGCATCGGTCATCCGGGCGACAAGAAGCTGGTGTCGAACTACGTGCTGGGTGATTTCGCAAAGGCCGATCGGGACTGGCTGGAGCCGCTCCTGACGGAAGTCGCCGATCAGGCTGCATTGCTGGCCGAAGGCAAGGACAGCCAGTTTGCCAACAAGTTGACCCTGGCCCTGGAGCCGGAAAAGGCACAGCGCAAGGGCAAGAGCCAGGACGGCAAGGCAAAGGATGGCACGACTGGAGCCGCCAAGGCCATTGCTCCCGGACAGGGCACCCCCGCACCAGCCAAACCCAAGGGCCAGAGCCATATTCGCCAGGCCCGGCAAGGCAAGTCAGTCAATTTGCCCAAGTCAGGACCCATGGCTGACATGCTGAAAAAGCTGCTCGGCGGCGGTGACTGAGGACGGTCTGTCCAAGAACACCAGCGCAACCGGGCTGCCTGCCTTTGGCGGTCAGGACAGCGGCTGAACGTTGATGATCTCCACACGCCTGTTGCGGCCGCTGGCCGGATCGCCCGGATCGACAGGACGGCTTTCGCCGTAGCCAACAGGCACAAGCCGTTCACGGGGGATCGTATAGAACGCTGCCAGAAACTCCGCGACCATGAACGCCCTTCGTTTCGACAGGTCCAGATTATAGGCCGACGTGCCGCGCAGGTCCGTGTGCCCGGCGATCTGGAAACGCATGTTCCTGAGCCGTGGGTCCTGCAAGGCCTGTCCGAGCGCCTGCAACGTCAGAATGCCGTCGTTGGTCAGTGAGGCGGAATCGAACTCGAAATTGACCGTCAGATTGATGCGCGGCAGCTCCACTTCCGGCGGCAACTGGCCCTCGATGCTGATCCCGCGGAACGGGTGCGGTTCCTGCTTTCGCATGGACCGGGATTTCGGCGCGCCGGCGTCTGGCAACAACGCGTTGATGATCTGATCCGGCGTGACGGACTGGGCGGAGGCGCCGGCTGGCAGCATCATAGGGACCAGCAGCGCCAGAACGGGAGCCAATGCCAGGCGGGCGGTCGCAAATTCGATAAGAAAGCGCATGTCGAAACCTTTGAGTGTCACTCTTCCCGGATCGTCAAATGAAGGACGGCTGCAGAAATCTCACGTGGCAGGCTCATTTCGTCCGGCCGGTCCGCCATCCCTGCCCGCAATGCCGTCAGGAAATATCTGTCGTCCGCGTTACCGGCGCCGCCTTCAGCGCTCACAGGCATGGAGAATTGCCCGGATCCGCCGTTTTCCAGCTCTTCCAGTTGGATGACGGGGCTATGAGCTGCAATCACGATAATGGCTTCCGATCCGGCAGGTGGCTGCACGGTGAACTTCTGACGCCCCTGCCGGCCATCGCCATAGACGAAACGGTCGCCGAATTGCACCTGCTGGCGCACCGGACCACGACGCGGAAAGAGGTTCACCACAGTGCCGTCGGCCTGCAGATAGACGATATAGAGAAACGAGGCGAAGTCCGGCGCAGTTACCTCGAAGGCCAGCGAATCTCCGTAGCGTAGATCCGCGCTGCCTCCCAGGAGCCGAATGCGCGGGCGCGAAGGTTCCGCCAGTGGCCGGGCAAGGGTCTTCAGGGCTTCACACACGGGCCAGGGCCTGACATCGATTTTCTGAAGCTGCTCGGGCGGAAACTCCGCTTCCAGTTTCCGGAGCGCTTCCTGAGTACTCACGAAACCGGCGAGCAGCGGCATGCCGTCCGGCGTATCTTCGCTCACGTAAAGGCTGCTGCAGCTATCCCCCGCAAAGGCCACCTCATTGTCCCGGTCGGTTCTGGTCAGCCCTGGCACCGGACGCGGCGGCACGATGGACGTGCGCATGATCGACGCGTTGTGCATGTCGGCCTTCGTTGCCTCGTAGCTGATCCAGCCATACCCGTCTCCGGACCAGTATGGCCCCCAGGAGTTCTGGACGAGGAATGCCTGACGCCGTTCATCGTACCCGACGAAAACCATTTGGTGTCCTCCGGCGGCCCCGCTGTGGCGCCCGAGCGATCCCTGGTAGATCTCTCCCGATTTCAGATATTGCAGCGTCACCCCGTCCGGCGTCTGGGAGGACGGCACCACGCCGACCATCAGGAACCCGGTGGCCACGGGGTTACCCGCCGCCAGCTGCTGCTTGATCGCATCCAGATCCCGGTCCGTCGCGTTGCGGCGCTGGCGACCCTTGTCGAACACGAACAGGAAGTCTCGAATGCGGAACCTGTCGGGGGCCATCGTTGCGGTTTCCACCCGTTCCGAACACATGGCGGCGTCCGGAATGTCGTCCTGGTCGGGAGAGCCGTTGCCCTTGAAATAGGCCATCGCCAGAAGCGCATGACTTCCGGCGGTTTCACACGCCTCCTGCCGGTTGCGGATCTGCGAATGGAGAAACGCCGGACTTGGCGTGAAGGTGCGGTTGCCGGGTTCCACGTTGTTTTCAAGCGCAGCGTAATAGCCGCGCATGGCATACCCGATGGCATAGGAAACACAGCTGCCGTATGTCTGCAGCAGGGGTGGTGGCATCATTGGCGACAGGTCGATCGCGTCGGGGATATAGGCCCGTGTGACATTTACCTGTCCGACGCCTTCCAGCAGCGCAGGATCGATCGGCGCATCGCCCAGAAGGCCCGTCAGATCACGCGGATTGAAGCTTTGAGCCGATGCCGGACTTGCCGAGAAGACAGTGGCACAAGTGGTGACGACAGCCAGGGTGGCAAACAGGCTGCCGGAAAATGCACACAGAAACCCGTGTTTCTTGCGACTGAAAATCATCGCGTCCCAATTCCCAAAACAATCGCCCAAAACACCCACACGACTATAACCGATAAACAACCGGAGGGAAGCTTTCAGCCGGATCACATCGCCGGACGACTTTCCTTTTGCCGCTTCATCCTGACATGCTCTTGACAAACACCCGCCCGCAGTCCGCCAAAGCCTTGACCTCTTGACCCGGCTCGGGCATTTAGCGCTGCAAAGTCTCAAGACCAACCGAAAGCGAACTCCCATGGGTTTCCAGTGCGGCATTGTCGGACTGCCGAATGTCGGCAAGTCCACACTCTTCAACGCGCTCACCAAGACGGCAGCTGCACAGGCTGCCAACTATCCGTTCTGCACGATCGAGCCGAATACGGGCGAAGTTGCCGTTCCGGATCCGCGCCTCTACGCGATCCGTCAAGTTGCGGGGTCCAAGGAAGTCATTCCGACGCGCATCACCTTTGTCGACATCGCCGGCCTCGTGCGCGGCGCCTCCAAGGGCGAAGGCCTCGGCAACCAGTTCCTGGCCAACATTCGCGAAGTCGACGCCATCGCACACGTGCTGCGCTGTTTTGAAGACGACGACATCACCCATGTGGAAGGCACTGTCGACCCGATCGCCGATGCCGAAACGGTCGAGACCGAACTCATGGTCGCCGACATGGAAAGCCTTGAGCGCCGCATTGCACCGCTGAAGAAAAAGGCCTCCGGCGGCGACAAGGAAGCCAAGGCTGTGCTGCCCGTCATGGAAGCCGCGCTGGCCCTGCTGCAGGACGGCAAGCCGGCACGCGTTCTGGAAGTCTCCGGTCCGGATGAAGAGAAGATCCTGAAGGGCCTGAACCTCCTGACTGCAAAGCCGGTTCTCTACGTCTGCAACGTCGACGAGGCATCCGCAGGCGAAGGCAATGCCCTCTCCGCCAAGGTCGCCGAAAAGGCGAAGGCAGAAGGCGCTGCCGCCGTCGTGATTTCCGCTGCCATCGAGGCGGAAATCTCCCAGCTCGACAAGGAAGAACAGGAAGAGTTCCTGGAGACCATCGGGCTTGAAGAGCCGGGCCTCGACCGGCTGATCCGCGCAGGCTACGGCCTGCTGGGCCTGATCACCTATTTCACGGCAGGCCCGAAGGAAACCCGCGCCTGGACCATCACCGAAGGCACCAAGGCCCCGGGCGCAGCCGGCGTCATCCATACGGATTTCGAACGCGGCTTCATCCGCGCGCAGACCATTGCCTACGACGATTACGTCGGCCTCGGCGGCGAAACCGCAGCCAAGGAAGCGGGCAAGGCTCGCGACGAAGGCAAGGAATATGTCGTCAAGGACGGCGACGTCCTGCTCTTCAAGTTCAACACCTGACGAAATCCCGCGCAGGCAGCCAAGCGCCGCCTGCGCGTTTCCCGTCCGCCACCGCCTCCCGGTCAGCCGCCTTCCTCAGAAGGCACGGAAACGGAAGATAAAGACATCCCCTCTAGGGTTACCCGGACAAACGGGAATTCGACCTGCAGGAGGGGCCAATATGGCGGGACGAAGCGACACCAGGATCCGCAAGATCATTGCGGGAACGGTGGGAAATACGCTGGAATGGTACGATTTCGCCGTCTACGGCTATCTTGCCCCCATCCTTGCACAACAGTTTTTCCCGAGTGACGATCCGACCGTCAGCCTGATCAGCACCTTCGGTGTCTTTGCGGCCGGCTTCCTCATGCGTCCCATCGGCAGTCTGCTGCTCGGCCATATTGCCGACAAGACCGGCCGCAGCCGGGCCCTTCTGTTGTCCGTCGCCCTGATGGCCATTCCGACAACGCTGATCGCCTTCTTGCCGACCTACGACCAGATTGGCATTGCCGCACCCGTGCTGCTGACGCTGCTGCGGTTGCTGCAGGGGCTTTCCGTCGGCGGCGAATACACCGGCTCGACCGTCTACCTCTACGAGATAGCCCCGCCCAAGCGTCGGTGTTTCACGGTTTCCTGGGCCCTGGTCGGAGCAACATTCGGCATTCTGCTCGGTTCCGGCGTGGCGGCACTGGCAACCGGCCTCCTGCCGGCGGACGATCTGGGAAGTTGGGGATGGCGCATTCCCTTCGCCTTCGGTCTGCTGGTCGGCCTCACCGGTTTCATGATCCGCAGCGGCACCAAGGCAGAAGAAAGGGACCAACCGCCCTCCTCGCATGATCCTGTCAGTGCTCCGGTTGGCGAGGTCCTGCGCAACCACCGGCCCGCCCTGCTGCGGACGATAGCGTGCAACATCCTCAACGGCGTCGGCTTCTATCTGACGTTCGTCTATCTCACGTCCTACCTGGTCGACTACGTCAAGTTCACGGAAAGCCGGGCCCTGACGATCAATACCAGCGTGATGGTCGTCTTCATGCTGCTGTTGCCTATTGTCGGCTATCTCGCCGACAGGATCGACCGAAGAACCATACTGCTGTTCGGATCGGGCGGTGTCGCCCTCTTCGCCCTGCCGATGTTCTGGCTGGTGCACCATCCGGATCCGGTCATGGTCATTCTGGGCCAGCTCGGCATGGCCGTTATTCTCACCGCCTTCTTTGCCCCGCTCATGGCCGCCATGGTCGGCCAGTTCCCGGTGTCCGTACGCGTGACCGGCTATTCCATCGGCTACAACATCCCGCTGGCGCTCTTTGGCGGCACGGCACCGCTGTTTGCCACCTATCTGATCGACAAGACCCACCTGCAGCTTGCGCCGGCGTTCTACATGATCGCTGCCGGCCTTCTGGCCTTCGTGGTCATCTGGTTCATGCCTTCGGAAGACGGTAGCATCAGCCAGGACGAAGAAGCGGAGCCGGCTCCAACGTAGTGCAGGGCAACAGGACCACCTGCATTCCGGCCTGAACGCCTCTGGTGTGCCCAACAAATCGCACGACAAAGGCTGGCTCCACCGGGGCGAATATAACTCCCGCTCGACAGGATGCTGCCGAACCCGGTACAAGCAGGCTTTCGTCAATTCTCGAAAGTGTCTGCGATGTCGACCGTCATTCCGGCTCCCTTCCCCACGATCCTGCCCGTCAGCGAAAGCCAGAAGGGTTTTCCAGTCCGCCGGGTCTATTGCGTCGGTCGAAACTATGCCGCTCATGCCGTGGAAATGGGCCACGATCCGAACAGGGAAGCACCGTTCTTCTTCCAGAAGAACCCGGACAACCTCGATCCTTCCGGCGAATTTCCCTATCCGCCCCTGTCCAGCGACGTGCATCACGAGGTCGAACTCGCGGTCGTTCTGAAGTCCGGCAAGCGCAGCATCCCGGCAGCCAGTGCACTTGAACATGTTTACGGCTACGCCGTTGCCCTCGACATGACCCGCCGCGACCTGCAGGCGGAGGCCAAGAAGGCGGGGCGCCCGTGGGAAGCCGCCAAGGCTTTTGAACGCTCTGCCCCTATCGGCCGGATCATGCCGGCGGCAGACAGCGGCTTCCTCGACCAGGGCCGGATTGCACTCAGCGTGAACGGAGAGCTTCGCCAGGAAGGCGACCTCAACCAGTTGATCTGGAAAATACCGGAAATCATCGCCAAGCTGTCCGAGCTGTTCCAGCTTGGTGCGGGCGACGTCATCCTGACCGGAACCCCCGCTGGTGTCGGCTCCGTCCAGCGCGGCGACCTCATGCTGGCGACCATCGACGGCTTGCCGGAGCTGACCGTCAGGGTCATTTGACAGGCCCGGGCGGGCGTGTGCGCGCTCGCGTTGAGATCCCCGGTATTGCCGCATTGCAAGGGCCCGGAAAGCAGCCGCTTTCCGGGCCTGGTCTTATTGGCCTTCTCTCGCCCTTGAAAGCTGCGGAACCTTTTGGTGGCAATCCGTGTTTAGAAGTTGTGGTCCCGGTTTCTCCGACAACGGCGCTGTCCAGCTCCGTTCGGCCGGAAATGCAAAGGAAGACGGACCAAGTCCTTTAAGTGGTCTTGAGATTGCGGGTCGGCCATGTTCAGGTCGAACCCGGATTTTGAAGTCTTTGCCGGAGCCTGTTCGTGACCTTTGACCAGATTGCCCTGTTCGTCCTCTTCGGCACTGTCTTCGCACTGCTGGTCTGGGGCCGTATCCGCTTCGATCTCATTGCCTTTGGCGCGTTGATCCTGGGTGCGTTCCTGGGTCTCGTCCCTTCCGAGGAAATCTTCTCCGGCTTCGGCCATTCCGCCGTCATGATCATTGCCCTCGTGCTGATCGTCTCGCGCGGGCTGATGAACTCAGGTGCCGTGGAACTGATTGCGGGCGTGGTGATTTCCGCTTCCAGAGGCCTGTCGCGGCATATCGGTCTCATGGCCATCGTCGGCGCCAGTCTGTCGGCAATCATCAATAACGTCGCTGCGCTGGCATTGCTCATGCCGCTCGATATGGAGGCGGCCAAGAAGGCGGAACGTTCGCCCGGCCTCTCCCTGATGCCCCTATCTTTCGCAACGATCCTCGGCGGCATGATCACCCTGATCGGAACACCGCCAAACATCGTCATCGCGCAGTATCGTTCGGATGCCTTTGGCGCGCCCTTTTCCATGTTCGATTTTGCCCCTGTCGGCCTCGTGGTCGCAGTGACAGGCATTGCCTTTGTTGCCCTGTTCGGCTGGCGCCTGCTGCCCCGCCATTTCCGGGACAAGCCGAAACAGGAGGGCTTTGCCGAAAGCCTTTATGCGGCCGAACTGAAGGTCGGGGAAATCTCGGAAGAAAAGCCGCTTACCGTCGGCGATCTTTACCCCGTTGCCGACGAGAAGGATGTCGCCATCATCGGCCTCATCCGCAATGGCCGGCGTGTACGCGGGTTTGCCCGCCGCGAGGCGATCAAGTCCGGAGATTACCTGTTCGTGGAAGGCGACCCCAAGGCTATCGAGGCCTTCATGGGCGCCGCCAAGCTGGAATTCGCCGGCTCAGAACAGCACAAGGGCGGCCTGAACAACGACGCCCTGTCACTGATCGAGGCAATCGCGCCGGACAATGCCAGGATCATCGGCCGGTCGAGTTTCGACATGCGTCTCCTTTACGGCCACAGCGTTACCTTGCTCGGCATTTCCAGGCAGGGTCGCCGTGTACAGAAACGCGTTCGCCACGAAGAGATACGCCCGGGTGATGTGCTTCTGCTGCTGGGTACCCCGGAGCGGCTGGAAAGCGCCTGCGCCTGGCTTGGTGTCCTGCCTCTGGAAGGACGCAAGACAGGCGTCATGCAGCGCAACAAGGCCTGGCTGGCCATCGCAGGCTTTGCCGTTGCGATTGCAGCAGCCGTTGCTGGCCTTGCCTATCTCCCGGTTGCCCTGGCTGCCTGTGTGATTTTTTATGCCGCCGCCGGCCTGATCAGCGGGTCGGAGGTTTATCAGTCCGTGGAGTGGAAGGTGATCGTTCTTCTCGGCTCGTTGATCCCCCTTGGACAAGCATTTGAGGAAGCAGGCAACGCTCAGCTGATCGCCGACGGTATTCTCGCCCTCACCTCGACGGCTCCGGCATGGGTCACCCTCGCCATCCTGATGGTGGTGACGATGACCCTTTCCGACTTCCTGAACAACGTTGCCACCTGCCTGATCGCAGCGCCCATCTCGGTCCAGATCGCCAATTCCCTTCAGGTGAACTCCGATCCGTTCCTGATGGCGGTGGCGGTTGCATCGTCCTGTGCGTTCCTGACGCCGATCGGCCACAAGAACAACACCATCATCATGGGCCCGGGCGGCTATCGCTTTGGCGACTACTGGCGTATGGGCCTGCCGCTCGAGATCCTCGTCCTGGCCGTCAGCATCCCGGCCATCCTGCTGTTCTGGCCGCTCTGAAACAGAGCTCAGGCAGCAGGCTTCAGAGGCAGGCAGATGTCGGTCAGAAGGTCCGCCGGCGCCGTGTCGCGCGGGTTGTTGAGATAGACTTCCAGACAGGGCGCATCGTCCGGTTCACGGCCAGACTGCGTCAGCCACTCGCCGTAAAGCCACTCGTAGGCCCATTTCATGTCGGCGTAGGGTCCCTTGTAACGCAGCACCGCGTAGTCACCGGCACGCGTTTCCCGCTTTTCGAGCGGAGCATCGACCGGGAAGCTATCGTTTATGACCGCTCCGGCAGCCGACTGCAGATCATCTTCGGCAACATGGGTCGGGTCGGAATAATAGAGCGCCTTCATCGCACCGATCCGGCCGACCAGCTGACGGCTCACCAGAATGCCGAAAAGTGTCTCGAACGCCTTGCCGATCTCCATGTAGGCGCCTCGGTGAGGCAGCACGGCCAGGGTTTCGGACGGAAGGGTTTTGACGGAAACGTCATGCATTGGAGCTGGTCCTTTCTGTTTGGGAAGTGGTGCACCACCGTTGGCCGGCTGAACCCGGCGCGAGGAAACGGAGGAGCGGTAGGCGGTGGGGGTCTGGCCGTAAGCCTGTTTGAAGCTGCGTGAAAAAGCCTCCAGGCTGCCGTATCCGGCCCGTTTTGCGACGACGGGCAAGGCCAGGTCCGTATAGGCAAGGTCTCCCGCGGCACGATGAAGGCGCAGCCGCTTGACCGTCGCGAAGATGGATTCGCCATAGGTCGACTGCCAGACCCTGTGCCAGTGTGAGGGAGAAAGGGCTGCCACCTCGGCAAGCGTCGCCAGATCAGGATCCTCGTCGAGGTTGGCGTAGATATATTCGATCACCCTTGTGAAACGGCGGACATAGCCGTTGTCCCGCGGTGAGAGTGTGAGCTTTTCGTGATTGGTCATGGACTTGGCCCCGTTCGATTGATGGGACCCTAGCACCATGCTTTTTGATAAATCTTGCTGACTTCCAGCCCCTCACACCGGCACATTCCGGAAGAACAAGGTCTTTCTTCCAGAAAGACAAAACAGGCACTGGCTTCCGGCGTCGGAATGGCCATGATGTACGCAACTCAAAAACAGGGGAGTTGAACCATGACCACCCAGAAACGCATTCTGTTCACCGGCGGTTCCGGCAAGGCCGGACGGCACGTCATTCCCTATCTGCTGGCCCAGGGACATCGCGTCGTCAATGTCGACCTGAAACCGCTTGATCATCCAGGTGTCGACAACCTCATCGCCGACATCACCTCATCGGGTGAAATGTTCAACATCATGACCAGCTACGCCAATTTCGATGAACTGGAACCGGGCAACGGGGTGCCAACTTTCGATGCGGTGGTCCATTTTGCCGCTGTGCCGCGCATTCTCATTCATCCGGACAACAGAACCTTCGAAGTCAATACGATCGGCACATACAACGTCATTGAAGCCGCCGTGAAGCTCGGCATCCGCAAGATCGTGATCGCCTCTTCGGAAACCACCTACGGTGTCTGTTTCGCCGATGGCGTGGTCGATCCGAAGGTGCTGCCCGTCGAAGAGGATTATGACGTCGACCCGATGGACAGTTACGGGCTTTCCAAGGTGGTCAACGAACAGACCGCCCGCGCCTTCCAGCGCCGGTCCGGCTTCGATATCTATGCGCTGCGGATCGGCAATGTCATCGAGCCGCACGAATACGACCGGTTCCCGGATTTCTTTGCCAATCCTGCGCAACGCCGCAGAAACATCTTCTGCTATATCGATGCGCGCGACCTCGGTCAGATCGTCGACCGCTGCCTCGAAAAGGACGGGCTCGGCTACCAGGTCTTCAACGCCGGCAACGACACGAATTCCGTCGATATTCCGAATGCGGAAATCCTTAAGAGCTTCTTCCCCGACGTGCCGCTGAGCCGGGAACTCGGCGAGCACGAGGCCCTGTTTTCGAACCGCAAGATCCGCGAGGTTCTGGGCTTCCAAGAAGAGCACAACTGGCGCAAATACGTGACCGTATAACCGGCGATCCAGGCAAGAACGAAGGCTGGCGGATTTAGTTTTACTTCCGATACGGCTGGGACTAGCTTCTGAACGCAACACTGTCGGGCAGCAAGGCTGCCCACCTGGGAAACGTGCCATGAAGCTACTGAAATCTGCCACTCTCGGCCTTGCCCTCCTGGCGTCTGCGACTGCAGCCGTCGCACAGGGAACCGGCTCGCAAGGGTACTTCCAGATCTACAACAACACCGAAGACAACGTAGTCGTCGGCTTCTACACCAATGACGGCGACGGCTGGTCGGACAACTGGCTGTCCGGACCGCTTTCGCCGGGTGAAAGCGCGAAAGCCGAGTTCGCCGCCGACACGGGCAACTGCGCGCAGACCTTCCAGGTCGGCTGGCTGGCCGACGACGATACCGAAGTTCTCGACGATCCGATCGACATCGATATCTGCGAAGCCAGCAACGTCTACATGGATGATAACGAGATCTATTACGACTGATCTTTTCTTCCAATCTCAAGGCGGGAACGCGGACCAGCGCGTTTCCGCGGACTGCCAACACCACCGGAATTCATGACCGATCTCCTTTATTTTGAAGACTTCGAACCTGGTCAGGTCTTCGAACTGGGCTCCCTCACCGTCAGCAGGGACGAAATCATCGATTTCGCTGCCGAGTTCGATCCGCAGCCTTTCCACCTCGACGAAGAGGCCGGCAAGGCATCCATCCTCGGTGGGCTCGCTGCCTCCGGATGGCATACAGGTTCGATGGTGATGCGCCTGCTTGCCGAAAATTTCCTGACCAGGACAAGCGGCCGTGGTTCGCCGGGTATCACCAAGCTGCAGTGGAAGCGTCCCGTTCATCCAGGTGACTGCCTAACGGCCCGGGTCGAAATACTCGACACGAGAGACTTGCGGTCGAAACCGGACCTTGGCCTCGTCAACATTCGTCTGACGGCCAAGAACCAGAAGGGCATCGAAGTGCTCGTCTGGGAAAACCCGAACCTGTTCGCAAGACGGGAGGTCGCCCGGTGAGTGCCTTTTTCGAAGATATTGAAGTCGGTGACACGCTTGACCTAGGGGAACACACCTTCACCCGGGAAGACATCGTGCGTTTTGCGGAAAAATACGATCCGCAGGCTTTTCATCTCAGCGAGGAGGCTGCCGCGCAGACCCATTTCGGTCGCCTGTGTGCTTCCGGTTGGCACACGGCAGCGGTATTCATGAAGCTCTGGGTCGCAAGGCACAAGGCTCTTCAGGAAGAAGCGCTGGCGGCAGG
Organism: Labrenzia sp. R5_0; assembly: GCF_017743835.1. NCBI lineage: Bacteria > Pseudomonadati > Pseudomonadota > Alphaproteobacteria > Hyphomicrobiales > Stappiaceae > Labrenzia > Labrenzia sp. R5_0. Next base: position 988,395 of record NZ_JAGHRK010000002.1, read on the forward strand.
GCAAACACCAGCCAATATCGGCCCCTCGCCCGGGTTCGAGGATCTCAAGTGGATCAGGCCGGTCTTTGTTGGTGACACCCTGCGCTACCGGCGTGTGGTCACCGGCAAGACCGAAAGCCGGACCCGCCCGGACTGGGGTCTGGTTCATTCCGACATGCAGGCCTTCAATCAGGACGGCACGCTGGTGTTCTCCTTCAAGGGCACGGTGTTCGTCGAACGCCGCAAGCGCTAACCGGACAATCAGTCGGCCCTGTTAAGACGCAAAAGCGTGCTGCGTCCTCAAGACGGCAGCACGCTGTGCGGTTGGCGATCCTGTATTGCCATGCCTCGCTTGCGAGCTGTGCGTCAGCGGCAGACGTCCAGGATCCACAAGAAGGCCATCGGCACCATGGTCAGCGCCGGCAGGATGATCGCCGGGTATCCGAAGGCATAGATCGACACCGCCCAGATCATCGCGAGATTGGCGATGAACCAGTATTTGGCATCTTCCGCGCCGTAAAGCGCTTCCTTGAGAAACAGGTTCAAGATGGGCACGGCCAGAAGCAGCCGTAGCACCAGGACTTCCTTGGGGGCAGATGAAGCAGACATCTCTTCTCCGGATCTTAGGGAAAACACGTAGAGTTTGTCCCTAATCCGTTTGCCTGTTCCAGGCACTGCGGCAAACGGACATCATGCCCATTTGCCGCAGTTTGCCGCGTGATGCTATTCCGGCTTGCGGCCGTGCACCAGCATCGTCATGCCCGGGATCATCACTTCAACTGCGATATCCGTGAAGCCGGCGGCTTCCATCAAGCCGGCAACGTAGGAACTCGTGATCGAACGGGCTTCCGGGTTGAAGGCGGTGTGCTGAAGCTGCCAGAGCGCGGCCAGCTTCGGCCCGTCGCGGTTTTCGTCGACCATGAAATCATGCACCATGAAGTCACTACCCGGTGTCAGAACCTCGAAGGCCTTGCGCACAAGCCCGGGAATGGCCGTGCCCGGGACGCCGGAAAAGAGATAGGACATCAGCACTGCGTCCGCGCTGTCCGGCCATGTGTCCTTCAGGGCATTGCCCGGCGCGTAGCGGATGCGGTCTTGCAGGCCTTCTTCGGCAATGAACTCTTCGCCCACCTTGGCGACATTCGGAAAATCAAGAACGGTTGATCGCAGTCCCGGATACGCCTTGCAAAGCGAAATCGAGAAGGCCCCGGTGCCACCGCCAACGTCCAGCAACTGCTTGGCAGCGGACAGATCCACAAGCTTGGCAAGTCCCCGCCCGGGCCCAAGCGAGCCTGCATGCTGGGACCGGGAATAAAGCCGTGCTTCTTCCGGGTCGCTGAACCACGTCTCGTAGGAAGCAACCTGGTCGTCCTCCAGACTGTCCGTCAGGGCGTCGTTGAGCTGCGTCATGAAGGGGTACATCTGCTTGTCGATCTGAAACCGCAGATAGTCGCCGAAATCATACTTCCGTCCTTTCACCAGAAACGCCTCCGCTGCGGGCGAATTGGTGAAGCCTGCTCCCTCCCGGCGCACCAGCCCGAGGCTCGTAAGCGCGGTCAACAGTGTTGTGGCACGATCAAGATCAAGCTCGCTTTCTTCAGCAACTTGCTGTGGCGTCAAGGTCTTTTCGGAAAGCAGTGAAAACAAATCTACATGAAGTGCAGAAAAAAGAGCCTTGGAGCCCATAAATCCGAAAGCAATATCTGAAATTTCCTCAGCCGTTTCCAAGGACCTGGCGACGGGCATAAATTATCCTCCTCAGGAATTCTGAGCACAAATGTGCGGAATTTTTCCGTTCAGGAAAAATGAACTTGGGAATGAGCAAGTATAACTATTGTGCGCCGCAATGCAAATTCCGCTCCCCAGCCGGCAAGAGCTGACGCGGGAGCCGGTTTTTGTCCTTGAACTTTGGCAGACCCCGGTCTTCGATTAAGCTGAGGCCGATGCTGTCAGGCATCGAAAGCGTTCTCAAACGCCTGGTAATTTGCCTTTCTGCAGTATACCGCCCGCAAGAAACCGAACAGGACCGACCGAGTGCCTTTTCTCGACTTTCCCGCACAGCTTCCGGAAAACCGGACACCACGTGCCGTGATCTTCGGTGCCGGACACGGCAGCACTTACCCTGGCAAGGACAGCAGCGGGTACACCGGAGCAGCCGATGCCATTCGCGCAGCCAGTCAGGAAGATGCCGGCCTCGTCGGCCACTGGGACTTCGATCTCGGCGGACCGCTATTCGAGGGTCAGCCGGTATGCTGCACCGACATCGGCAATATCGACACCCGGCTGCACGACAACGCAGGCAACCGGGCACGGATCGAGGCACAAACACGCTCGATCCTGGCACTGCCAGCCGTTCCGATCCTGCTTGGCGGTGATGACTCCCTGCCGATCCCCTTCCTCGCCGCCTTCGCTGATCAGGGGCCCCTATGGGTGCTGCAGATAGATGCCCATATCGACTGGCGCGATGAGGTCGACGGCGAGCGCTACGGCTACTCCAGCCCGATGCGCCGCATCAGCGAGATGCCGCATGTTGCGGGCCTCGTTCAGGTTGGTCTGCGTGCCGTCGGCAGTGCCGGTAAAAACGAAATCGTGGCTGCACAAACCTATGGCAGCCGCTTTGTCACAGCGCGCGAGGTCCACGCAGAAGGTATCTCGGCCGCGTTGAAGCATATTCCGCAAGGCGCGCGCTGCGTAGTCACGCTGGACTGTGACGGCCTCGACCCGGCCATCATGCCCGGCGTTGCGGCACGCACACCCGGCGGGCTCACCTACACGCAGGTGATCGATCTGATTGCGGGTCTGGGCAGACGCGCAAGGATCGTTGGGTTTGACCTTGTCGAATTCTACCCGCCAAACGATATCGACGGCCTCAGCGCGCTGACCGCCTCAAGACTTTTGGTCAACGCCGTCGGCGCGATCGTCCGGCAATAACAGGATACTCGGACAGGTGTTCGGGCTGGCAAGACCGATGCAGAAAAGGTGGGAAAGAAAGGGGATGTCGCCAGCACCTCAAAGGTTGCGGGCAAACAGGACTTCGTCGCGGATTTCGATACCGTAGTCGCCACGCAGCGGAATTTCCGGCTTCTTCTCGCGCTCGGCATCGATGACACCTTGCGCAATCCGCTCCAGACGGAAGCCGCGCCGTTGATAGAAGCGGAAGGCGTCGAGGTTGTCGTTGGACGTACGGACGGTCAGCCGGTTGATGCCGGATGCCTTTGCTTCATCGACCACCGCGTTCAGCAGCAGTGTTCCGGTGCCACCCCAGCGGCTGAGCGAGTCCAGCGTGAGGATTTCCCATTCGCTTTCCCGTTTGATCAGCGTGACGAGCCCCACAAGATCGTCGCCTGCATAGGCAACATAACCCGGTAGGCTCGACGCATCGACGATCTCGCCGTCCAGTAGCATTTCGGGGCCTGCCCATCGGTCTGCCAGAAGCTGGAACACAGCTTCCTTGTCTTCCTCGTTGATCCGTCGGATGATCACGCTCATGGTCTGCCCTGCCTCCAGATCAGCGGCCCTTCAATCGTCGCCAATTGAACAACCATTTGCCGATCGCTTCCATAATTTGCGAGCACCCTTTCTGCGGTCGTCTGGCCGCAGGATGCCCTATCGGTGAATGACGCGGGATGCCAGAGGCGTGCGCGCCTGCCAACGCGCTCGCTCCAGCTCCGGGTCGATATGCTCTTCTTCCGGATAACCGACGCATAGATAAGCCACGAGGCGCCAACCGGCGTCAACCTGCAGCGCCTCTGTCACCGCGTCCGGATCAAGGATCGACACCCAGCCAACCCCGACACCTTCGGCACGAGCCGCCAGCCAGAATGTGTGGATCATGCTGACCGTGGAATAGGCCAGCGTTTCCGGCATGGTCAGCCGGCCCAGTCCGTGGCCCTGTTCCGGGTCGTCGTCGCAGAAAATCGCCAGATGCACGGGGGCTTCCTTCAGCCCCGCCAGCTTGAGCTGGCGATAGGCGAGCGCCTTGTCGTCACTGTAGGTCCTGGCGGCTTCTTCGTTTTCCGTTTCGAAGCTCGCGATGATCCGCCCACGCGCCTCGGCGCTGTCGACGACAACAATTCGCCAGGGTTGGCTATTGCCAACAGACGGCGCGAGGTCTGCCAGTTGCAGAAGATGGTCGAGCGCGCCTGCCGGCAACGGCTCCTGCTTGAAACGGCGCACGTCCCGGCGCCATTTCAGAAGGGTCTCGAAATCCTTCTGAAATTTCGCTGAAAAGTCCGGTATCACGTCCCTGCCCTCGGCTCCTCCCGCCATGACAGACCTAGTGACCCGGAAATTCCACGAGGGTGCGCACTGGAACGTTCATCGCTTCCAGTTTCTTGCGCCCGCCGAGATCTGGCAGATCGACGATGAAGCACGCCGACTCGATGTTGGCGCCCATGGACCGCAACAATTTGCAGGCAGCCTCTGCCGTTCCACCGGTAGCAATCAGGTCGTCAACCAGGATGACACGGTCGCCCGGCTTGATCGCATCCTTGTGCATTTCCATCTCATCCAGGCCATATTCCAGGGAATAGGCGATCCGGACGGTTTCGTGCGGGAGCTTGCCCTTCTTCCTGATCGGCACGAAGCCGGCGGACAGCTGGTGCGCGACCGCGCCCCCGAGAATGAAACCGCGCGCCTCGATGCCTGCAATCTGATCGACCTTGGAGCCGGCCCAGGGCTGTACCAGAGCATCGACCGCCCGGCGGAAGGCACGGGCATCGCCGAGCAGCGTCGTGATATCCCGGAACAGGATGCCCTCTTTCGGATAGTCCTTGATCGTGCGGATTGCACTGACAAGTTCATCCTGAATGGTCTGTGCGGTCATCGGGATATCTCTCTGTTAAAATAGTTCCAGGCATCTGCCCCGGCCGGTGGTTATAACAAGTTTGACCTGCCGGTCGAAGCAATTTCGCTTTGTCTCAAGGGGTTATGCCGGCCACACTTTCGGCCGGCTATCCGGTCAGGTCCGGTTCAGGATCCGTCCTGCGACAGCGTCGAGCTTCGCCACCAGCGCCGGGTCGCGTTTGTCCGGTGCGGTCATCATGGCAAACTCCAGCGCAGTATCGGACCCGGCCGGGCAGGACTGATGTTCGCGCGGCAGATCCCTTGCGACACGGGCAACAAGCCTCTGGGCGTTTTCGGCGTTCTCGTGAAGAACCTTGATGATGGCCTGAATATCGACTTCGCCGTGGTCCGGGTGCCAGCTGTCATAGTCGGTGACCATCGCGATGGTGGCGTAGGAAATCTCAGCCTCACGGGCAAGCTTTGCTTCCGGCATGTTGGTCATGCCGATTACGTCGCAGCCCCAGGACCGGTAGAGCTGGCTTTCCGCTAGAGAAGAGAACTGCGGGCCTTCCATGGCCAGATAGGTGCCGCCCTTGGCATAGGCGAGGTCCTCAGCTTTCGCGGCTGCCGCCACTGCATCGACCAGTTTCGGGCTGACCGGGGTCGCCATGGACACATGCGCGACACAGCCGGTACCGAAGAAACTCTTCTCCCGCGCAAACGTCCTGTCGATGAACTGGTCCACCAGCACGAAGGTGCCTGGAGCATGTTCTTCCTTGAGCGATCCGCAGGCAGAGACAGACAGAAGATCGGTGACGCCGCAGCGCTTCATCACGTCGATGTTGGCGCGGTAGTTGATGGTTGTCGGCGAATAAACGTGTCCGCGCCCATGGCGAGGCAGGAAAACCACCTTGAGACCATCAATGGTGCCGATACGCACTTCATCGGACGGGGTGCCCCAGGGGCTGTTGACGGCGATCCATTCGGAGTTTTCCAGACCCGGAAGGTCGTAGATTCCAGACCCGCCGATAATGCCCAATACTGCGTCTGCCATAACCACTCCAAACAGATTCAAAATCAATTCCTGCGGGACACAGGCCCGCATCAGCGATGGTTTATTTCAATTGATCCGCGATGGCGTCAAGCCCGGCCTTGGCGCATTTCGCCTCATTCTCACCGCCACCGCCTCCGGCAACGCCAATCGCTCCGAGAAGCATTCCGGTCGCCGAGACGATGGGCAGCCCCCCAGCCAGAGGCAACGCCCCTGGAATAGCAGCAAGACTGGCCTCTCCGCCCGGTCCGGCGAGCGAACCTAGATCCGAACTGGGAAGGTTGAATGAAGCGGCGGTCCAGGCCTTGCGACGGGCGGTTTCGGCAACATGCGCACCGCCCATGTTACTGCGCAGTGTCACTTGCTCGACGCCGAAACGGTCCACCACGGAAGCTCCGGCCTGAAAACCTGCCTCGTTGCAGACCTCGACGGCTCGCAGCGCAGCGCGCATGGCAAGATGCATGTCCAGGACCTCGACCATGTGGGTTGCGGCCGATTGCGAATTTGCGGGGACAGGAAGCAGGAGAATTGCCAGAAACATCAATGCGCGGCGCATTGCATTACCCCTCAAAGAAAAAGCCGCCGGAAGGTCCGGCGGCTTTCATCATGCACTTAGGCGGCAATCAATCAATGCTCAACGTTGCGCCACAGTTTCTTCTTCGTGAAGTAGAGCATGCCGGCGAAGACGATCAGGAAGATCATGACCCGGAAGCCGATCTTCTTGCGCTCTTCCAGATGCGGCTCGGCGGCCCACATCATGAATGCAGCGACGTCATGCGCATACTGGTCGACCGTCATCGGTGTGCCGTCGGTGTATTCGACCAGCTCGTCGGACAGCGGTGCGGCCATGCCGATCGGACCACCTGTCAGATGCTCGTGCGCACAAGCTTCAGCGGTAACGGAACCACCCAGGAATGCCGGGTTGTAGTTGCCGGTGAAGTCCTCACCCAGACATGCCGGGTTTTCTTCCGGATAGCTGGTGAGAAGCGCGTAGATGTAATCCGGGCCCTGCTCCTGATACTGGGTGAAGGCATCGAAGACGAACCACGGGAAACCGCGGTGCGCCGCACGGGCCTTTGCCAGCAGCGAGAAGTCCGGCGGGTAAGCGCCGCCGTTGGAAGCGCGGGCAGCCTGCTCGTTCGGGAACGGAGACGGGAACTTGTCCGCCAGAATACCCGGACGCTCATACATGTCGCCGTCGTCGTTCGGACCGTCGATGACGGTGTACTCGGACGCGATCTGCTTGGCCTGATCTTCGGTGAAGCTCGGGCCACCGTCTTCAGCAAGGTTACGGAAAGAAACCTGCTTCAGGCCGTGGCACGAAGCACAGACTTCCCGGTAGACCTTGAAGCCACGCTGCAGCTGGCCACGGTCGTAGAAACCGAACGGACCCGAGAAGGACCACTGCTCCCGCTCGATGTGCGGGGCGTTGCCTGCTGCGAAGACCGGGGTCGCGATGGCGACAGCCGCCACCGCAGCGAAGGAACGAACCATTTTGATCATGGTGCTCATTGTCTCAATTAACTCCTGATCCGGGCCGCGTTACTTCGTTTCCGGTGCTGAAGTCGCACCAGCCGGTTTGCCGGCTCCGCCCTTCAGAACCGCTTCGGAAATCGAGGCCGGCAAGGGCCGCGGTTTTTCCAGGAACCCGAGCATCGGCAGGATGATCAGGAAGTGGGCGAAGTAGTAGGCGGTGCAGACCCGGGCGAGCAGAACGTAGGTGCCTTCGGCCGGCATGGCGCCGAGATAGCCAAGCGCAACGGCGTTGGCAGCGAAGATCCAGAAGAACTGCTTGAACAGCGGGCGGTAGGTGCCGGAGCGAACCTTGGACGTGTCAAGCCAGGGCAGAACGAACAGAACTGCAATGGCACCGAACATGGCGACAACACCGCCGAGCTTGTCCGGGATGGCGCGCAGGATCGCGTAGAACGGCAGGAAGTACCATTCCGGAACGATGTGCGCCGGGGTCACGAGCGGGTTTGCTTCGATGTAGTTGTCCGGGTGACCCATGTAGTTGGGCACGTAGAAGACGAACCATGCGAACAGGATCATGAACACGATGATCGCGAACAGATCCTTGATCGTGTAGTACGGGTGGAACGGAACCGTGTCCTGCTTGGTCTTCGGCTGAACGCCTGTCGGGTTGTTGTTACCCGTGGTGTGGAACGCCCACACGTGCAGGATAACGACACCGAAGATCATGAACGGCAGCAGGTAGTGCAGCGAGAAGAAGCGGTTCAGGGTCGGGTTGTCGACCGCAAAACCACCCCACAGCCAGGTGCGGATTTCTTCGCCGACCAGCGGAATGGCCGAGAACAGGTTGGTGATAACCGTTGCGCCCCAGAAGGACATCTGGCCCCACGGCAGCACGTAACCCATGAAGGCGGTGCCCATCATGATCAGGAAGATGATCACGCCGAGGATCCAGGAGATCTCGCGCGGTGCCTTGTAGGAACCGTAATAAAGACCACGGAAGATGTGGATGTATACGGCGATGAAGAACATCGACGCGCCGTTTGCATGCAGGTAACGCAGCATCCAGCCGAAGTTCACGTCGCGCATGATGTGCTCGACGCTGTTGAAGGCTGCATCGGTGCTTGGCGTGTAGTGCATCACCAGCACGATGCCGGTGATGATCTGCGCGATCAGCACGAAGAACAGGATGCCACCGAAGGTCCACCAGTAGTTCAGGTTCTTCGGCGTCGGGAAATCAACAAAAGAGCCGCGAACGAGCGAGATGACCGGCAGGCGGCTTTCCAGCCACTTTGCCGGAGCGCTCTGCGGTACATAGTTTGAATGTCCAGCCATGGCTGTCTCCTAAAAATCTATGCCGTTAGCCGATCTTGATCGTCGAGTCGCTGACGAACTCGAGCGGCGGAATCAGCAAATTCTCGGGAGCCGGGCCCTTACGGATACGGCCGGCGGTGTCGTAGTGAGACCCATGGCACGGGCAGAACCAGCCGCCGAAGTCGCCGGAGCTGCCGATCGGCACGCAGCCGAGGTGGGTACAGATACCGACCTGGACGAGCCATTTCTCGTTGCCTTCGACGCCACGGTTGGCGTCAGACGCTTCCGCGTCCGCCGGCAGGTTAGAATTTCGTGCAAGCGGGTCGGGAAGATCAGCCAGGGGAACAGCCTTGGCTTCTTCCACTTCCGTTTCGGTACGGTTGCGGATGAATACCGGCTTACCGCGCCATTTGACTGTAATCGACTGCCCCTCTTCCACGGCAGAGATATCCACCTCGATGGAAGCCAGAGCCAATGCGGAGGCATCCGGGTTCATCTGATCGATGAACGGCCATGCCAGCGCGCCAGCGCCAACGACGCCCATGGCGCCGGTCGCAATATAGAGGAAATCGCGGCGGGTCGGTTCCGCCTGATCCGTATGTGCCAAGGTCGCGTCCTCTCGAAACCTGTTCAACCTGTACCGAAAGCCCGCATCACGTCCGGGACCCCTTCTTTGCCCAAGAAGGGAACGGAACCATGCCGGGCTCATCGGGGGCCGGATACGGGCTATTCCGCACCGGCCAAGCGGCTTGTCTTTTTGCACCCTTCGAAACGCTTGTCCAGTTCAACAAACGCCTCGAAACGCATATGTCGCAGGCAAAACAACCGCCGCGCCGCTTTTCTGCCCTTTTTTGGGGAATGAGTGCAAGAGCGGAATCCGATTGAATCCCGCTCTTGCCATTGGTCTTTGGATTTAGGCGGCCTGAACCGAGGACAGAAAGCCCCCCGACTGGTGCTCCCAGAGCTGTGCGTAAAGTCCGCCCCGCTCCAGAAGCTCCTGATGGGACCCCTCCTCGATGATTCGACCCTTGTCCATCACGATCAGCCGGTCCATGGCCGCGATCGTGGACAGACGGTGGGCAATCGCAATCACCGTCTTGCCCTGCATCAGATCGAACAGGCTCTCCTGAATGGCGAGCTCGACTTCACTGTCGAGAGCGGATGTCGCCTCGTCGAGAGCCAGGATCGGCGCATCCTTCAGCAGGGTGCGGGCAATCGCCACCCGCTGGCGCTGACCACCGGACAACTTGACGCCCCGCTCGCCGACATGAGCATCGAGACCCTTGCGGCCCTCCATGTCCTCCAGCTCGTCGACGAAGGACAGCGCATGCGCTTTTTCAAGCGCTGCCAGCACCTCTTCCCGAGTCGCATCCGGACGGCCATAGGCCACGTTGTCGAAGATCGACCGATGCAGGAGCGATGTATCCTGCGTCACCACACCAACCTCGGCCCGGATGTCGTCCTGACGGACATTGGCGATGTCCTGGCCATCGATCAGGATTCGGCCACCTTCAAGGTCGTAGAAGCGCAGGATCAGGTTGACCAGCGTCGACTTGCCTGCACCCGACCGACCGATCAGACCGATCTTCTCACCCGGATGGATCGTCAGGCTGAGGTCCTCGATCACGCCGGCTTCCTTGCCATAATGGAAACGGATGCGATCGAAACGGATCTCGCCCTGGCCGACCTCGAGCGCCTTGGCGTTCTTGACGTCCATCACCTCGCGTTCCCGCGAAATGGTGGAGATGCCATCCTGCACGGTGCCGATGTTCTCGAACAATCCCGCAAGCTCCCAAAGGATCCAGTGGGACATCCCCTGGAGACGCAGCACGAAGGCAACCGCAATGGTGACTTCGCCGATGGTCACAGTGCCGGCCTGCCACAGAATGATCGAAAGAACACCGATGGAGGTCAGCAGCAGCATGTTGATGAACACCAGGACGATATTCAGCCCCGTCACCAGCCGCATCTGCAGGAAGACCGTCTTCAGGAAGCCAAGCATCGACGTGCGAGCATAGGCTTCTTCGCGCTCCGCATGGGAGAACAGCTTCACCGTGGTGATGTTGGTATAGGCATCAACCACGTGACCGGTCATCAGGGAGCGCGCATCAGCCTGCTCCTTCGACACGTCCCGCAACTTCGGAATGAAGAAGCGGATCGTGAGCAGATAGGCACAGATCCACACCAGGAACGGCAGGCTGAGCCAGATATTGGCTCCCGCGACCACGATCACGGCCGCGGTGAAGTAGACCGCGACATAGACCATGATATCGGCCATGCGCGAGACGACCTCACGCACGCCAAGCGCCGTCTGCATCAATTTCGTCGCGATCCGGCCCGCGAAATCGTTCTGATAGAACGACACGCTCTGGCGCAGCAGGTATCGATGCACCCGCCAGCGGATGGACATGGGATAGTTGCCCATCAGCCCCTGGTGAAACAGCAGCTGCCAGATAACCTCCAGCAGCGGGCGCAGCACCAGCAGGATCACCAGCATGAAGAGGAGCGTGCGCCAGTTCTGACTGACGAACGTATCCGGATCGGATTTTTCCAGCCAGGTGACCAGGTCGCCAAGGAACGTGAAGATATAGACTTCCACGATCGCGACCAGCGTGCCGAGAAGCGACACACCGGCCAGGATCGGCCAGACAGGTTTGGTATAGTACCAACAGAAGGCCCAGAAGCCCTTCGGGGGCACTTCGAGAACAGTCTTCTCGAAGGGGTCCACGAGTTTTTCGAAACGCTCGAACATGATTACCTCTCGGCCCCGCTCAACCGTAACACATTGAGATGCACCAGGGCATCGTCAGTGCGCACAGGTTTTCTATGCGGGCGAATTATGCGGCCAGTCGCAAACAGCAGGAGACTGGCGATGAAACTTGTAAAGGCGAGAGCCACGATGAAGGTGCCCCAGAAAAGCGCGCCGAGTTCATCGGCAAACTGCGTCACCGGTATGTGTCGGCCGGCGATTTCCAGAGCCTCGATCCGGCTCAGATTGAAGACGATGACCGGAATGAAGAACACGACGGCGATCGCAAAAGTGGTTCCCAGAAAGACGCCGGCGGCGACAGCGGCACGCATCGCACGGCGGGGAAAAGCCTGTCGTGGCTCTTCTGGTAAAGACACTTCAATATCCGGACGGCCTGTCGCTGGGGACAGGTCCGGCGTGAAATGGAATGACATCGGATCATCTCCGAAATGGGATCGTAAACGTGGTGACGGCAGACACGCGTGGCAACGCATGCAGCTCAATGGGAACGGCTTCAGCCGGTCACCGCAAAAGTCAGGAATTTGAAGAAGGTCTGTGGCTTCCTAGCGGAAGCGGACAGTGATACCTGGGCAAGCCTGGAGAGCGGCATATGGGTGGATCATGCAGCGATCTGTCATTTAGTGCCCTCCTGGTTGCGCAGCCGGGCGGCTGCTGGGGAAACAAAGCCAACCACCATGAGTTGACTGGGGATGTTGGTACCTGCTTTCGGAGAACTTGAAAAGCAAAAATGCGTCAAATTGCAGCACGAAATATCGATCTGTTGCCCATCGGCCACAGACCCCCAAACCTCTCCCTGCGGCAGAGAGCTTAGGACTGATACTCCAGCAGCTCGAACTCGCGCATGTGAATTTCCGCTTCATGAGGCGATAGCGGATCCGCAATGACCTTGCCCTGCACCGTCGTGCAGCCGAATTGCTTGAGCAGATCGACCTGCTTTGTCGTATCGACTCCCGCCGCGGAAATCTTCAGCCCCAGATTGCCGGCAAGCCGGGTGACCGACTGAACCAGCTGCCGTTTTTCCTTGCTGTCCTCAAGCCCTGCAATAAGCATCGGACACAGCTTCAATTGATCTGCGTTCAGATAGATAAGCTGACCGGCACCGCCATGTCCGCCGCCGAACTTGTCCAGGGCAACCCTGCAGCCGATTTCCCTCAGAACGTCGACGGATCCGGCGAGGCCGTCCGGTTCGTCGAAACGGATGATTTTTTCGTCCAGCTCGACCACGATGTCGTCGGTCTTGAAACCAGCCTCACAGGCAGCCTGACGAAGTTGTTCAACGAAGCCTTTTTCCTTCAGACTGGCTCCGCTCAGGTTCACCGACAGGAAGAACGCCGTATTCGAGAGCTCTCGAAGTCGCCTGACCTGGGAAAGCCCCTCCAGCAGCGAGAAACGCTCGATCTGGGCGATTCTCTTGACGTCTTCGTGCGTCGACAGAAGGCTGACCGGGTCCACGAGCCCTTCGGAAGGATGCAGCCAGCAGGCCGTAACTTCGTATCCGATGATCCGTCGGCTCTCCAGGTCGTACTGCGGTATCATCATCAAAGACAGACCGCCGTTTTCAAGATCCTCGTCCAGCTGTGCCTGGATCATGCGCCGGTGGCGATGTGCCGCTCCAAGCGCATCCGTGTACCAGGAGATCTGGCTACGGCCCGAACGTTTGGCGGCATAAAGAGCAATATCGGCACAATTGATCAGCTCCGACGCACTCGCAGTCGCCGTTTTCGCCAGCACTAGCCCGACACTGCCGGCAACCCTCAACTCGTGACGGTCCACTCTCACCGGCCTGGCCAGTCCCTCAAGGATCCGGTTGCCCAGATCTTCCATTTCGCCTGGTCCGGACGGGTCCGCGACCACCGCGACGAATTCATCCCCGCCGATACGTGCGACCAACCCCTTGTTGCCCAGCACACGGCTCATCACCATGGCCACATGACGCAGCACCGCATCGCCTGCTCCGTGTCCATGGCTGTCGTTGATGTCCTTGAAGTGGTCCAGATCAAAATGAATGATCCCGATCTGAGCGTTGCCGGCCGTGCCCTCTGCAACGCGCTCCTTCAGGTAGGCATTCAGCTTGGCCCGGTTGGCAACGCCGGTCAGGTCGTCATGCTCCGCCTGATGTTTCAACCGGATGCGCGCGTTCTCCAGCTCCTTCACATGCTCAACCTGGCTGGTTACATCCCGGCAAATCAGAATGATCTTGGTTTCTTCCAGCGTCTTTCCCTCGACCACAGCAAAGGTCAGCTGGTTCCAGAACAATTCGCCGTTCTTGCGCCGGTTGAGGATCAGCTCTTCGGTTCCCGACCGGAACTTCGTCAGGTCGTAGCGGAAGTTTTCGATCTCGTCCGGGGAGAGCTGGTTTTCCGGCGGCAAGATGAATTCCTGAGGCCGCCGGCCGCGAATTTCTTCAGCGCTGAAACCGGTGATGCGGGAATAGGCCGGATTCGTCCATTCGATGTGCCCGTCGATGTCCTGCATGACCAGGCCTTCATGGGCATGCTCCACGACAAGCTGAAGGATTGCGGCATCGTTGCCAAATCTGGAAACGCTGGAAGGAGCCGAGCCGTCCCGCTGCCTTCGGCCGCATAAATAGCATACGGCCATGAGAACCAGAGCGGTTCCCAATGCGAGCAGGAGATGTTGACCCGGCACATTCGCTAAGAATTCTGCCATATTCCGTCTTCAGCCAAGATATTAGTTACGCTTACTCTACGGGAGCAAAACTGAACCAATCTCTAAACTGCAAGTGATTTTATTGGGTTACTGTCATTTATACCAATACACAAGGCGTTCCGCGGCTGCCTCTCAGGCAGCCCGCACGCTTTGCAGAAATTGCCGAACCTGTTCTTGCAGGCTGTTTGACAATTGCCCGAGTTCGGCAGCGGCACCGTTCATTTCATCGGTAGCCGTCCGACTGGTCTCCATAACGTCGCTCAAGGTATCGACGTTTTCGGCCACTTGATCGGAACTGGTCCGCGCCGTCAGTGCATTGCTGCTGATCTCATGGGTGGCCGTTGTCTGTTCCTCGACCGCTTCGCGGATTTTTCCGGAAATCTCGCTGACGCGGCCAATGGTTTCCGCGATCGAACGGATGGCGGTTTCGGAAAGCTCCGCGACTTCCTGCACCGCTGTCACCTGCGCGGAGATGTCTTCGGTCGCCCTGGTCGTCTGCTCGGCAAGGGCCTTGACCTCATTCGCAACGACGGCAAATCCCCGCCCGGCTTCGCCAGCCCTTGCGGCCTCGATGGTCGCATTGAGCGCAAGCAGGTTGGTCTGGCTTGCGATCTGGCTGATCAACTCGACGATTTCACCAATGGCACGGCCGGTTTCCGCAAGCCGACCGACAATCTCGTCGGTTTTCCGGGCTTCCGCCACCGCGGTGCTGGCAATGTCCGTTGCCTGATCGACGTCCTCACGCACACGGCTCAGCGAACCGGACAGCCGGTCTGCCGAACTCGTCACGAAAGCGACGGAACTGCTGGCTTCCGATGTTGCCTGATGTACTTCCTGAACCGCCTGCATGGACGAGTTCACCGCCCTGTTCAGATCCGCCGAATTGCCTTCAACGCTTTTGGCAGCCGTCGACAAGGCAGAAACCACACCGATGACGGACTTCTCGAAATCATCGGCAACATCCTGCATCAGCGCCTTGCGCTCCTCGCTGAGGGCTTCCTGGTGGGCAAGTTCCTGCCTTGCCTGCTCTTTGGCCCGTTCGGCGAGATTGGCCCGGAAAGCGGTCACGGACCGTGCAATGGCTCCGATTTCGTCGCTCCGATGGGCACCGTCGATCTGGATGTCGAGATTGCCTTCGGACAACATGTCGAGGCCAGTCTGCAACCGGTTCATCGGCCGGGCGAGCCCTACGGCCAGAATGACGGCAAATGCCAGAAAGGCCAGACCGACCGGCAGCACGACCAGACCGATGGTGATCATCTGATCCAGGATAAGCCCGTCGATCTTTCCGGCAACATTGCCTGTCAGAAAGTCCTGCGCACCGGCGGGTGTGCCGATCTTTTCCATGAAGGCCTGGCGGAAGGTATAGAAAGCAAATGCGGTACCGGCCATCATGATGGCGGCAGCCGTCAGAACCATGGCGACGAACCGGCCCTTGATTGAAAGCGTCACGTGGAAACCCCGACAGTAATTTTTCAGCCCCGCTTACGGCCGCTGTTGATCAGCGCCGTTATCGCAAGATGAAACACTACCGCTCTGCACGTAAAAATTCAGTAACGGCCAGTCCTCGGAGAACTACGTAGTCTTGATATTTTTGACGAGACTGTTGTGCCCTGCGTTTCGCGTCTAGCGGATCAGGACATCAGCCGGGTGATCGTGAAGCCCGCACCGGCTGAAACCGCGGACAGGACCGTCCCCCACGCAACGTCGACGAGAACAACGGAAACCGGCCACTCCCTGAGCGTTGCGTAGTTGGTGACGTCGTAAGTGCCGTAGGTGAAAAACCCGAACAGCGCTCCGAAAATAATGGCGGTCACAAGGCTGTCTGCCTTGAGCGCGGGCGCAACCGCGAAGATCACTATGCCGACGACATACACCAGATAGAAAACACTCGCGGCGGCGATGTTGGGCTTTTCCATCATCAGATGGCCGATACGGTCAAGGTAGAACCGGGTGGATACCTGCGTCAGCCAGACGTAGTCCACGGCAAGAAAAACGAGCACTGTTGCGATGTATGCCGTGACGTATTTCAAGATCGGCCCCCTGGTTTTGCACTGCCTTGTTTCGTCGGTTCTACGCCTCGGCAAGAGCACTGGATCAGCAGGAATTGAGCTGAGCTGCTGCAGCGAACTTCAACTCAGGCGAATTCGCTTTCCAGTTCCAGAAATCCGCCGGACTGGCGGTGCCAGAGCTGCGCGTAAAGGCCGTCTGCATCTTCCAGGAGTGTCTCGTGTGTCCCCTGCTGAACGATCCGGCCCCTGTTCATGACAATCAGTCGGTCCATGGCGGCGATGGTCGACAGGCGGTGCGCGATCGCGATCACGGTCTTGCCTGTCATCAATCCTTGCAGGTTCTCCTGGATGGCGGCCTCGACTTCCGAATCGAGTGCCGAGGTCGCTTCGTCCAGAACGAGGATCGGGGCGTCTTTCAGGAGCACGCGCGCGATTGCAATGCGCTGACGCTGCCCGCCGGACAGTTTGACACCACGCTCGCCGACAAAGGCGTCGAACCCCTTGCGGCCGCGCCTGTCTTCCAGCCTCTGGATGAAACCGGACGCGTGGGCCTTGCGCGTCGCCTCCAGCAACTCTTCTTCACTGGCCGACGTACGGCCATAGAGGATGTTCTCGCGGATCGAACGATGCAGCAAGGACGGATCCTGGGTCACCATGCCAATCGACCGGCGCAGCGATTCCTGGTTCACATCGCGCACGTCCTGTCCGTCTATGAGAACACGCCCCGCCTCCACGTCGAAGAACCGAAGCAGCAGGCTTGTCAGCGTGGTTTTGCCCGCCCCCGACGGGCCGACGATACCAACGCGCTCACCCGGCTGGATCGTCAGGTCGAGATGATCGATGACACCGCCCGCCTTGCCGTAGTGGAACCGGATTTTATCGAACCGCACTTCCCCCTCAGTCACTTTCAGCTCCGGCGCCGCCGGTTTGTCTGTCAGGGTCACTGGCTTGACGATGGTCTCCATGCTGTCCTGCAGCGATCCGAAGTGGCGGAACAGGCCGTTGAGCTGGTTGAACAGCCGGTTCAAAAGGATATTCAGCCGCAGGATCAGACTGAGCGTGAAGGCCACATGACCGGCGCTGATGCCGCCGTCCTGCCAGATGGACAGTGCCAGGCCCGCAATCGAAACGATCATCACTCCGTTGACCAGCGTCATGATCATGCGAATTGTGGTCAAAAGCCTGGTGAAGACGCGTATCTTGGCAATCATCGTCTCAACCGAGGCCCGCGCGCCCCGGCTTTCTTCTTCCGATGATCCGAACAGCTTGACCGACTGGATATTGGTGTAGGTATCCACCAGACGTCCGGTCACGCCCGAATAGGCATTTGCCGAATCCTTTGCCGCAGCACGAACCCGTGGCACGAAGATGATGGCGGTTGCGGTGAAACAAAGCAGCCAGATGGCCACGAGTGCACCCAGCCAAAGGTCCAGATCCGCGACCAGCACGAGCGTCGTGATGGCATAAACGACAATGAACCAGACCACCTGCAAAAGGTTGGTCATGAAATCGCCCGCCGACATGCCCGACTGCATCACCTTCTGCGACAGGCGCCCGGCGAGATCGTCCTGGAAATAGGAAAGGCTCTGCTTCATCACCCGCTGATGGCACTGCCAGCGCACCAGATTGAAGAACCCGGGCACGATCGCCTGCTCTTCCACCAGCGCCATCAGCGAATTGGTGAGCGTGCGCACGACCAGCACCACGAAGGCCATGGTCATGAGTGTCCAGAAATGATCGGAGAAGAATGTCGCCCGATTGCCTTCTTCCAGAAGATCCACGATGCGGCCAAGAAAATTGAAGATCGCCACTTCAACAAAGGCGGTCGCACCGCCGATGGCGAGCATGGCGATGAACGGCCAGCGCACCTGCGTGACGAAATACATCAGGAAGGCAAACCCGCCATGGGGCATGTCGGATTTGGACGGCTCCCGGAAAGGATCTATCCAGGATTCAAAAGCGCGAAAGAGCGGGGACACGTGGCGTCTCCATGGAGGCTGGAGCGATTCTTCACGTCATCCTACGCGCCAGGCGCGAAATTGGCCCAATGAAAATATGTAACGATTTGCCCCAAACCCGCAGCTCCCGGCCTTGTACCGGGCATTGAAACCGGTCTTCCTGTGACAAATGTTATGCCTGCTGCTATTGAGCCGGTCTCCCGAAACCAATGCGGATACCCATGCCAGACATTGCCCTTTACCAACCGGACATCCCGCAAAATACCGGCACGATCCTGCGTCTTGCTGCCTGCATGGGCGTCACTGTGCACTTGATCGAACCTGCGGGATTTCCGATCTCCGACAGCGCTCTCAAGCGGGCCGGCATGGATTACCTGGAAAGGGCCGCGATGGTCCGCCACATCTCGTTTGCCGCATTCGATGACTGGCGACGTTCGAACAAGCGCAGGCTGATCCTGCTGACGACAAAATCGGAAGTGCCCTACGTGGATTTCGCGTTTCAGCCAGACGACATATTGATGATGGGCCGGGAAAGTTCGGGCGTGCCGGAGGACGTCCACACGCTTGCCGATGCCCGGCTGACGATCCCCATGGCCGACGGCATGCGCTCGCTCAACGTCGCCGTCTCAACAGGCATGGTGCTGGGTGAAGCCTTGCGGCAATCAGGCACATTTCCTAAAAGCCCAGGGTACACTCAAAGATAGCAATCACATGCATGCCCGCCGGCCCGGCAGGCCCCAACCAGTCCAGGCAGTCACATGAACGCACCCACACCTGAAAACCGCGGCGGTCCCATCCCGGACGGCATCGAGGACAAGAAGGCAACCGCACCGGCCTGGTTCAAGGAGTTGCGCGACCGTATCTGCAAGGCTTTTGAAGACCTGGAGGACGAGATCGGCGATCTCGCCGGTCCGCTGGCCGACCAGCCCGCCGGGCGCTTCGAACGCACGCCCTGGGAGCGCACCGACAGCACCGGGGCAAAGGGCGGCGGCGGTGTCATGTCCATGATGCATGGCCGCGTTTTCGAGAAGGTCGGCGTCCATATTTCCACCGTACACGGTGAATTCTCGCCCGAATTTCGCGGTCAGATCCCCGGTGCCAACGAAGATCCGCGCTTCTGGGCCTCCGGCATCAGCCTGATCGCTCACCCGCAGAACCCGCATGTCCCCGCCGTTCACATGAACACCCGCATGGTGGTCACCACCCGTCAGTGGTTCGGTGGCGGCGCAGATCTGACGCCGGTGCTGGACGCACGGCGAACGCAGGAAGACCCCGATACCGTTGCCTTTCACGAAGCCATGCGCGCTGCCTGCAACGCACACGATGTTGCCGACTATGATGCCTACAAGGCCTGGTGTGACGACTATTTCTTCCTGAAACATCGCAACGAAGCGCGCGGCATCGGCGGCATCTTCTACGATTACCTCAACAGCGGAACCTGGGAAGACGATTTTGCCTTCACCAGGGATGTCGGCCTGGCCTTCTTGAACATCTATCCGGAACTCGTCCGCCGCAATTTCCAGAAGCCGTGGAGCGACAAGGAGCGCGAGGAACAGCTGGTCCGCAGGGGCCGCTACGTGGAGTACAATCTGCTTTACGACCGCGGGACGATTTTCGGACTGAAGACCGGCGGCAACGTTGCCTCGATCCTCTCGTCCATGCCCCCGGTTGTAAAATGGCCCTAGCTCAGAAGGCCGGGGTGCCTTTCACCTTCTGAGGCTGCCGGCTGACCTCACCGAAATCCCGATCGAGGACCATCTGGGCGAATTGCTTCAGCATGACCTGGTCGAGTTTCTTGCCCATCTCCAGCATGACGCCAATGGCGGCGCGAACCGGCATGCCGTCCTTGTAGGACCGCGTCTCGGTAAGCGCGGTGAATATGTCGCAAATGGTCATCAGGCGGACTTTTGGCGAGATCCTGTCTCCCTTCAGCCCATCGGGATAGCCTGATCCATCCAGAAACTCGTGATGCTGGATGGCCATCTTCTTGATGTCGACCGACACTTCGAGCCGCGGTTTCAGAATCTCGCGACCGAACATGGGATGTTTGTCGATAATGGCGCGCTCGGCGTCCGTCAGCTTGTTGGCCTTGTCCAGGATGGTCAGCGGGATGCGCATCTTGCCGATGTCATGCAGCAGACCGCCGGCAATCACTTCCTGGCAATCCGCCTTGCTCCAGCCGAGATGCTTCGCAAAAGCCCCGGCGAGCCCGGCCACCATCAGGGAATGACAATAGGTTCCACTGTGGTGAGATTGCACGGCTTCCAGCCAGGGTGAAAGCCCGTCGAGTGACAGCGACGACAGGATCTCCGCCGCCCCCTCGTTCATCAGGCTGATCTGGATGTTGGACCCTTCCGTTGCAGACAGCGCGATGCTTTCCAGGAAGGAGTTGCCTTTCCTGTAGGCCTCAAGTGTCTTCGCCGGAAGTCCCTTTGGAACGTTGGCAAGCGGGTCGTCGGGAATGATTGCCTTGAGTTTGCGCACCAGAATTGCCAGTGGCGTGTCACGCTCCATGATGTCGGTCTTGCCGAGCGCTGCCGCCTGGATCACTTCACGCCGGTTCTTCTTGGACACCAGGCAGATCACCGGGATTTCCGCAATGCTGGCCCAGGATTTCTTGAGCGCGGTCAGCCCCGCATCAGTCGCGTCCAGCAACTCCACGACAGCGACACGGCCTTCGCCGACCGTCTTCGCAGACACCTTGGACATGTCGATCAGGCGCGCGGGAAAGAAGAACGGAAGTTTTCTGACCGGAGAATCGAGTGGAAGCGGGCCGTCTGAGATCAGGACAATTTCCATTCATCGCCTCATTGTATTCCGCACACGCCTTCTCACGACAAGTTAACCGGAAAACCCGCCCAACAGGAAATCACCATCACGATGTGACGCAATCTCAATAAGATTTCATTAAGTCGCAGCGCCTGCCCGCGTCAGCAAATCCTGTTTGGAGAGCGAAAAACCGCTGTCGCGCCAATCGGCCTCCAGAGCCTTGAGGCTATCCCCCAACGCGCGCCCGGGTGAGTGCCCGGCTGCAATCAGATCTGCGCCTTTGACCGGGAATTCAGGCACGGCAACCTCCTGCAACCGCTCCAGCAGCCTGCCAAAGATTTCCGTTGGATCTGATCCTTGCGCACGCAACCCCGCCCAGCGCCCCAAAAGGCCGTCGACCGCGCCCTGACGGCCGAACTGATACACCAAGTGCTCGGCCTCGGGCAGACCATCGGCCTGGCGAAGACATTTCATCGCCGCCCAGGCGGTCCGCATCCGGTCCCTTTCGGCATTCGACAGCCGAAGCCGGTCACTAACGCGCTCCACGTCCTCGCGCACGAAACCGGCAAGCACCACCAGCCCGAGCTCCGGATCGGTCACATCACTTGCGGTGGCTTCCAGGCTGCGCAGGGCCAGGTAATCGTCGATGCGGGCAAGGCCGCCCGTCGCGATTTCCCAAAGGCCGCAATCGTTCATCATTTTCAGGGCGGATCCTGCCAGAGGCGCACGCAGCAGCCGCCGCATCTCGTGGCCGATACGTTCTGCGGACAGATGCCGCAGGCCGTCCCGCTGGCGCAGGCACGCCCCGAGCCCGTCCGCATCCATCTCTCCGGCACCGTAGGCCGCGTAGATCCGGAAGAAACGGAGGATGCGCAGATAGTCTTCCTGTATGCGCTTGTCCGGCTCACCAATGAAACGCACACGCCGGTTCAGACAATCGTCCAGTCCACCAAGCGGATCGTGCAATCGGCCATCGCAGTCGACATAGAGCGCGTTGAGGGTGAAGTCGCGACGTTCCGCGTCGCGCGTCCAGTTCCTGCCGAAAACGACACGGGCCTGACGGCCGAAGGTTTCCACGTCCTCCCGCAGCGTCGTGACCTCGTAAGGATAACCGTTGCTGACCACCGTCACCGTACCGTGGTCAATGCCCGTTCCAACCGGCTTCAAGCCCGCGGCCAGCGTGCGTTCCATCACCGTTTGGGGCGAGGCAGTCGTCGCGATATCGACGTCTGGAACAGGGTGACCGAGTAACGTGTTGCGCACGGCTCCACCGACAACGCGGGCTTCGTCGCCGTCTTGCTCGATCGCTGAAAACACCGCCTGTATTCCCGGTGTTTTCAGCCAGTCCGCCTGTTGCAGGATCTGATCGGCAGTCGTTGTCATCGCGTTATTCGTACCGGCCCGGAACAAACACACCATCACGCATTTCCGATGGCCGCCAATTGGCCCCATCCGGTGCGTGATCGAAGGATGCCATGCCGACCAGGCCGGTAATGACCAGAACGAGGCCCACCAGCGTGAGCCACGCCATCGGCTTGGCAGACCAGCGGCCAGGCTCGGTGTTGCGCTTGCTCAGCCACAGCCAGAGTCCGTAGGTGATGAAAGGAAGAAGGAAAAGTAACAGATGCAGTATGAACACACGAACCATCAGCGGTAGACCGTTTCGTACAAGGAGCGGATAATGCCCGCGGTGACGCCCCAGATATAACGTTCTCCGAAGGGCATTGCGTAGAAGTAGCGGCGTTTTCCCTGCCACTCGCGGCTGAGTTTCTGATGGTTCGCGGGATCCATCAAAAAGCCCAATGGCACTTCGAAGACGCTCTCGACTTCGCCGGGATTGGGCCGGAAGGCAGCGCCGTCTTGAATGGTGCCAACCACCGGAATAACACGGTACCCCGAACCGGTGAGATAGGGTGCAAGATTGCCGATCAGCTCGACGCGCTCCGGAGCAAGGCCGATTTCCTCGTCTGCCTCCCGCAGCGCTGCTTCAACAGGTCCATTGTCAGTCGGATCGATCTTGCCTCCGGGAAGGGCAACCTGTCCGGCATGGGATTTCAGGTGACCGGTTCGCTGCGTCAAAACCACATTGGGCCCGTCGCTGCGTTCCACGATACCGATGAGAACTGCCGCATCGCGCGGTGGACCGTCCCACTTTGCATAGGGCCCAAGGTCCGGATTGAGAATGTGGTCACCGGTCTCGCGTTCGATGTCGCGAAGCGCTGCATCATCCAGCCGCGTCCTGAACAGGGAAGTCCAGTGTGCGGAATCCGCAGGTGGTTTGGTCAGGAATGCAGTCATGCAATCGGGGTTTCCGGTCGTACGAAACAGTTCATTCGGTCAGTCCTGAACGCTCAGGAAGGCGGGATCTACCGAAAAGAACCGGCCACCGCTCCAGACCCCCATCCGGGTGTCATCATCTGTTTCCTGCTCTTCCATAAGATCCGCCAGTTGATACATCAGCGCTCTGGTGAACAAGGCCTCCAGGCGCCCTCTGACGTGAACATAGGGTTTCAAACCGTCGCTGTCCGGTTCTTTTTCAAATCGAAGAGGATGGTCCGCACCAACGGCGACCAGATCACCGAGATTTGTCCGCAGCGTGAGCTGCTGCTCTTCCGCCTCGCCTTCCACCGCCATCTCGACGGCCAGAAGCGGGGCATCCTCCACGGTGATCCCGATCTTCTCGACTGGCGTGACCAGATAATGCCGGCCGTCCTCGTCCTTGCGCAGCACAGAGGCAAACAGCTTCACCAGAGGCATGCGGCCAATCGGCGAACCGAGATAATACCACGTGCCATCACGGGCAATGCGGATGTCCAGATCCCCGCAAAACGGCGGATTCCACTTCTCGACCGGAGGTGGTCCCTTGCCGCCTGTGTCCGCCCGGCTCATCAGTGCCTTTAAACCTTCGGGCAGTGCCCCGTCCGTTTTTGCGGTTGCCTCCGCCATGGATGTTTCGCCCTTGTCGTCTTCATCAAGGTACCGGAATTTTTGACAATTCCGCTACCGCCCGGATCTTCTTCGCCTGCTCCCGGCTTCCCGCAGGCCCGACCTTTTCCCCAAAGCGAGGAAAGATTCTTGGACCTTTCCACTGTATGGCGCACAATTGCGCCTTATCTACTGATTTATATGGTGTCAGACTGCTTGAGTCGCAGCAACAAAGGTCAGGGGTGTTGTTAGCCCCAGGGCCGGACAGGCAGTCGAAACGTAGATTGCGGGAAAGGTGATCCATGAGCGTTATTTCTCCCTCCAGCCCAAGCGAAGAAGATCTCGCCGCCGTCGCCGAACAAGCCGAACGCGCCGTCAACCGGATCAGCGATGCCAAGGTCGATATCGCCCGGATCATCTTCGGTCAGGAAAATGTGGTGGAGCAGTCGCTCGTCACCATATTGGCTGGCGGCCACGGCCTTCTTGTCGGTGTGCCCGGCCTTGCCAAGACCAAGCTGGTGGAAACGCTCGGCACCGTTCTGGGCCTCGACGCCCGACGCATCCAGTTCACGCCAGACCTGATGCCGTCCGACATTCTCGGTGCCGAAGTGATGGAACAGGGTTCCGACGGCAGCCGCTCGTTCCGCTTTATTCCCGGTCCGGTTTTCTCTCAGTTGCTGATGGCTGACGAAATCAACCGTGCCAGCCCGCGTACCCAGTCGGCGCTTCTGCAGGCCATGCAGGAGTATCATGTGACCGTCGCCGGGCACCCGCATGACCTGCCGCGCCCCTTCCACGTGCTTGCCACGCAGAACCCGCTCGAACAGGAAGGCACCTACCCGCTGCCGGAAGCCCAGCTCGACCGGTTCCTGATGCAGATCGACGTGCATTACCCGGATCTTGAAGCCGAACGTCGGATCTTGCTGGAAACCACCGGTGCCGATCAGGCCAAGGCCCAGGTAGCCATGCGCGCGGAAGAACTGATGGAATACCAGCAGCTCGTTCGTCGCATGCCGGTAGGCGAATCCGTGGTGGAAGCAATCCTGAAGCTTGTGCGCTCCGCACGCCCGGACAACAGCTCCGCACCTTCCGATCTCACCAACCTGATCGCCTGGGGTCCGGGACCGCGTGCCAGCCAGGCACTGATGCTGACCGTCAGGGCACGCGCGCTTGTCGACGGGCGTCTCGCACCTTCCGTCGACGACGTCTTGGCTCTTGCCGAACCGGTCCTTCAGCATCGCATGGCGCTGACGTTCGCAGCCAGAGCCGACGGTCACACCGTTCGCGACGTCATTCGACGGGTCAAGGAACTGATCGCCTGATCCCCTCCCCTTAACCAGCCAGGAAGCCGACCGCATGGATTCGAGCAGTACGCAGGGCAGCAACCAGACAGGCATTGATGCCGATACCTGGCCGAACGTCATCGGCGAGGCACGGTCGGTCGCCGATGCCCTGCCGGATCTGCTGGTCGAGGCAAGCCATGTTGCCAGTTCCATCATCGCCGGCTGGCATGGCCGTCGGCGTGCGGGCCCGGGAGAAAGCTTCTGGCAGTTCCGCCCGTTCAACATGGGTGAACCGGCAAAGCGCATCGACTGGCGCCGTTCCGCACGCGATGATCATCTTTATGTTCGCGAACGCGAATGGGAGGCCGCGCACACGGTCTGGCTCTGGGCAGATCTTTCACCCTCCATGGTCTTCCGTTCCCGCCTTGCAGGTGTCGCCAAGCGCGACCGCGCCATTGTGCTGATGCTTGCACTTGCCGACATGCTGGCTGAAACAGGCGAACGGATCGGACTGCCTGGCCTGACCAGAGCCTTTTCCGACCGGCGTGCCGCTGAACGCCTCGCCGATGCACTCACCCATCTTTCCAAACCGATCGCCTATCCGGACACCACTGCCGTGCAACGGTTTGCCGATGTGGTTCTGGTGTCCGATTTTCTGGACCCGATCGAGGACGTCGCGGCATGGGTTGCCCGTGTTGCCAGCACGGGTGCGCGTGGTCACCTGGTTCAGGTCCTCGATCCGATCGAGGAAACCTTCCCGTTTGACGGCAGGGTCGAATTCACCGATCCGGAAAAGGGGTTTCGGCTGACCGCCGGACGCGCGGAAAAATGGCGCGAGGATTATCGCAACCGGCTGGAAGCCCATCGCGCGGAAATTCGTGACATCGCAAGGCGTGCCGGCTGGACATATGTCCTGCACCACACCGACCGTCCGGCATCCGAACCTTTGCTCGTGCTTCACAGTGCCCTGTCCGGTGCGCTGGACGTACTGCCAAAAGGAGGCATCTGACCCGTGTTCGCAGGATTGCCTCTGACATTTACCGCCCCCTGGATCCTGACCGCGCTGGCATTGCTTCCGGTTATCTGGTGGCTGTTGCGCCTGACACCGCCGCGCCCTCGCGAAATCCGGTTTCCGCCGACCCGGCTGCTGATCGGCATCGATCAGCATGAGGAAACACCGCAGCGCAGCCCCTGGTGGCTGACACTGCTCCGCCTGCTGATGGCAGCCATCCTCATCATTGCCCTGGCCGGACCGATCTGGCGCTCCAGCGAACCGCTTGAAACCGGCGAAGGTGTCCTTTGGGTTCTGGTTGACAACGGCTGGACATCCGCAAAGGGATGGACCGCGCAGGTCAATGCAGCCGAGCAGATCCTGAGCGAAGCAGAACAGAGCGGTCAGCCAATCCTGTTTGCAGCCTCCGCCGAAGGCCCCGGCCAGAGTTTCACACCGGAGGCAGCAACAACGGCTCTGGAAAAACTGCGCGCACTTGAACCGCGTCCCTATCCGCCGCAGCGCGCCGAACTCAGCATCGGCCTGCGCAAGGCAGCCCAGGAGACACCGCCCGGTGCCGTGATCTGGCTGTCGGACAACACCAGCACCAAAGGTTCGTTTCTAACCGATCTCGCACAGATTTCCGGCACGGCTCCGATAACGGTCCTGACAGGTCTGGACACACCCATGGGATTGAAGGACCTCAACAACGACGCCGACGCCCTGTCGTTGACCGTTGTGCGCCACCCGGACCAGAGACTGGGGTCCGCAACACTTCAGGCTCTCGATCTGAAGGGCCTTGTCCTTGGCGAAGTGCAAGCGAATTTTGACGCTGGCGCGACCGAAACACAGGCGCGCTTCGAACTGCCAAGCGAATTGCGCAACGACATTGCCCGGGTCGAAGTCACCGGTGAGGCCGCCGCGGGCGCCGTCCAACTGGTGGATGACAGCTGGCGCCGACGCACGGTCGGACTGATTTCAGGCCAGTCGGGCGATCTGGATCAGCCGCTGCTGTCACCCCTTTATTATCTGGAGCGCGCCCTTGCACCCTTCTCGGACATACGCCGCCCGCGCGATGCGGATATTGCCGACGCTGTACCTTCGCTGATCGAGCAGGGCATTTCCGTGCTGGTTCTGGCCGACGTCGGCCGGTTGCCTGAATCGACGACCGAGACGCTTCGCGACTGGATTGAAAACGGCGGCACGCTTGTCCGCTTCGCCGGCCCTCGGACTGCGGGTGGCAGTGACGATCTCATTCCCGTGCGTTTGCGCGCAGGTGACCGGTCCCTTGGTGGTTCACTCAGCTGGAAACAGCCACAACATCTGGCAGACTTTCCGGAAGGATCGCCCTTCGCGGGCTTGCGGGTCCCGCAGGAAGTTACTGTGACCCGGCAGGTACTGGCCGAGCCGACATCGGATCTGCCTGAACGCACCTGGGCCATGCTCGAAGACGGCACTCCCCTCGTGACGGCGGCTCCCATCGGCGCGGGGTCTATGGTGCTGTTCCACGTCACAGCGGATTCCTCCTGGTCGAACCTGCCGCTGTCTGGCGTCTTCCTGAACATGCTGCGGCGGATCCTGTCGGTCTCGAACGTGGCCGCCGCCTCTGAAACCGCCGAAGATGGCACGCCGGCAACGAGCGTGTTGCCGCCCTTGCGCCTGCTGGACGGTTATGGCCGTTTCGGCCCGCCGCCGGTAGAAGTCACGCCAGTGAACGCATCCGTTTTCCGGGATGCGGAAGCTAGCCGCAGAACACCGCCCGGTCTTTACGGGACGGAAGACGGCTTCCGCGCGCTCAATCTGATGCAGCGGGACGATGAGCTCCTGCCGCTCGACCTCTCGGCGCTGGGCGACCGAACCGTGCAAACTGCCTACCCGACCTCCGATCCCTTTGATCTGCGAGCCCTCTTCTTCACGCTGGCTTTCCTGCTGATGATCCTCGATACGATTGCCGTCTTCCTGCTGGCCGGTGGTCTGAGCCGTCTCGGCTTGCGCAGCCGCACCGCCGCCACGGCTCTTGTTCTGGCTTTCGGTGCAGGCCTCCTGGCCCCTGCCGGCATCGATCAAGCCAAGGCGCAATCAAGCTCGGATGATCTTCTGGCCTTGGAATCGACCCTGGAAACCCGCTTGGCCTACGTGCTGACGGGCAATCCGGAGATCGACGATGCAAGCTCAGCGGGGCTTTCGGGACTGACTCAATTCCTGTCGGAACGCACTGCGCTTGAACCTGGGGCACCGATTGCCATCGACATCGAACGCGACGAACTTGCGTTCTATTCCCTGCTCTACTGGCCGATTGATGCGGCTGCCGACAAACCGAACGATCAGACAATTGCCCGCATAGACACTTTCATGCGCAACGGCGGAACGATCCTCTTCGACACGCGCGATCACATCAATGCCTCGGCCAACGGCTTTGCCTCGACGCCGGCAACGCTGAAGCTGCGTGAAATCCTGGAAGACCTGGACGTTCCCCCGCTTGAGCCGGTGCCACCCGATCACGTTTTGACGAAGGCTTTCTACCTGCTGGATTCGTTCCCGGGACGGTATGCGACCAGCCCGCTCTGGGTGGAAAGCCTGGAAGAAGTTGCAGCCAGGGGCGACCGGCCGGTGCGGGCGGGTGACGGCGTGTCACCGATCCTCATTACCGGCAACGATTTTGCAGCTGCCTGGGCAATCACCGAGGCAGGTGAGTTCATGTATCCGACGGTGCCCAACAATCCCATGCAGCGGGACTACGCGTTCCGTTCCGGGGTCAACATCGTCATGTACAGCCTGACCGGCAACTACAAGGCCGATCAGGTGCACATTCCCGCTCTGCTTGAGCGTTTGGGACAATAGGAGACTAGATGGTCTGGTCACTCGCCTTCGATCCCCTCGTTCCGCTCTGGGCCCTTGTGGCAGGCGGCGTTATCGCTGTTCTTCTCACCGCCTTTTCCGGCTTTCTGAATTTGCGTGGCTGGTTGCTGCGCACCCTGACAATGGCCTTGCTGTTGCTGGCGCTGGCCAATCCCGCTGTTGAGCGGGAAGACAGGGAACCGCTCTCAAGCGTCGTTGCTCTTGTCGTCGACAAGAGCCAGAGCCAACGCCTCTCCGATCGCCAGTCGACAACCGATGAGGCCGTGGAAGAACTGACCCGCCGCATCGGTGCACTTGATGGCTTTGACCTGCGCGTTCTGGAAGCGCGAAACTCCGGTTCGGGCGATGGCACCGAGGCGTTCCAGACCCTGGCAAACGGCCTTGCAGACGTTCCGCCGGATCGGGTTGGTGGTGCGATCATCGTGACCGACGGGCAGATCCACGACATCCCCGGCAACGCAGGCGCCCTGGGGTTCGACGCCCCGGTTCATGGCCTTATCACCGGTACGGTTGATGAACGGGACCGACGCATCGTACTCGACAAGGCCCCACGGTTCGGCCTGGTTGATTCAGAGCAGATCGTCAGCCTGACTGTCGTCGACCAGGGCCGTGGCACGGGACCTGGCGACCAGGTGCGCCTGACCGTCAAACGCGATGGCGATGTCGTCACCGAACGCACGGCCCGGACAGGCGAGAAGATCGACATTCCGGTTGAGATCGCCCATGGCGGCAACAATATCTTCGAATTCGACGCCGAGCCGCTGACCGACGAACTCACGACGCTCAACAACCGGGCCGTTGTGACCATCGACGGCATCCGCGAGAATCTGCGTGTGTTGCTTGTTTCCGGGTCACCGCATGCCGGTGAACGCACCTGGCGCAACCTTCTGAAGTCCGATGCCTCGGTGGATCTGGTTCACTTCACCATCTTGCGCCCGCCGGAAAAACAAGACGGAACGCCGATCAACCAGCTGTCGCTGATCGCTTTCCCGACCCGGGAACTCTTCTCGGTGAAGATTGACGAATTCGACCTGATCATCTTCGACCGCTACGTGCGCCGCGGCGTTCTGCCGATGCTGTATTTCGACAATATCGCCCGCTATGTGCGCGATGGCGGTGCAATGCTGCTGGCCGGCGGTCCTGATTACGCCGAAGGTGGCAGCCTTTACCGCACGCCACTGGCGCCGATCCTTCCGGCCCGTCCGACAGGCACCATTCTCGAACAACCCTACCACGCCACCCTCGCCGACCTCGGCAAGCGCCACCCGGTCACCCGTGGGCTGCCCGGATCCGAACAGGACCCGCCCGCATGGAGCCGCTGGTTCCGCGTGGTCGACACCGAGCTCGACGCCGGCCAGACGCTGATGTCCGGCCCGAGCGACACGCCGCTCTTGGTTCTCAACCGCGAAGGCGAAGGCCGAGTGGCCATGCTGCTGTCCGATCACGTCTGGCTCTGGGCACGTGGTTATGAAGGCGGTGGTCCGCATGTTCCGCTGCTGCGCCGTCTGGCCCACTGGCTGATGAAGGAGCCGGATCTGGAAGAAGAAGCGCTGAATGTATCCATGCGCGGACCGGAACTGGTCATCGAACGCCAGACCCTGGGCGAGACCGTCGGGGAAGTCACGGTCGTCTCGCCGACAGGCGACCGATCGCAGATCGTTCTGACCGAACAGGAACCAGGCCTGTGGCGTGGCGGCATGCCTGCCGGCGAAACCGGGTTGTTCTCGGTCACCGAAGGCGACATGAGTGCGCTGATCCACGTTGGGCCCCAGAACCCGCGTGAATATACCGACGTTCTGTCCACCACCGAGCCATTGGCCCCGCTCAGCGAAGCGACGGGCGGTGCCTCTGAGCGTTTGCGGGATGTCGGCGGAGACCTGACCGTCCCGCGCATTGTTTCAATGCGTCCGTCAGCGAGCTACGCCGGCAATGGCTGGCTGGGGCTGAAGGCCACTGAGGCGAGCGTCCTCAACGGCATCGACCGCTATCCGCTGATGATCGGACTGCTTGGTCTTGCGCTCCTGCTGGGTGCCCTCTCCCTGACCTGGTATCGCGAAGGACGGTAGCTTTTGTGCGACCGCCCTTGCGGCGGTCGGCAATCCGCTTGAGCTAAGTACGAACCGATCTGTTGTGTTTGGGGCCCATCCTTCGAGACGGCCTGAAGGCCTCCTCAGGATGAGGAAGAGAATATTGATAGGCCGGTAGCTCCCCCTCAACCTCATCCAGAGGAACGCCGAAGGCCTGTCTCGAAGGATGGGCCACACCCACCGTCAACCCGCCCCGCGTCACGCAGAAACATCCTCAGGAAGCGACCGCAACAGAGGCTCCGCCGTGCACCATTCCGCTTGGAATGTCCCCGTCGTTCAGGAGTGCCACCAGCAGCCGCGCCGGGTCGACGGGCCCGGGCAGCGTAATGCGTCCGAACGGAACCTGCTGAAAGCCGAAGGGGCTGTAGTAAGGCGCATCGCCGACCAGCAGCACGACCTTGTCTCCGGCTGCCGCCGCCGCTTCCATTGCCGTGCGCATAAGCGCCTTGCCGAGACCCCGGTTTTTGAAGTCGGGAGATACGGTCAACGGACCGAGCAGCAGGGCGTCACTCTCGCCAATCCTGATCGGTGTCAGTCTGATTGACCCCGCCACCTGCTCACCCGCAAGGCCGACGAAAGAGACATCCGGACGGTGCGGGACGCCTTCACGGATCCGGAAAGCGGTTCGCGCGAACCGGCCTGGGCCGAAAGCTTCGGCCTGCAGATCGTCAATTGCGGAGGTGTCGGTCGCGTCTTCGGGCCGGATGACCCATGTGGTCTGTTTCATTTGGCTGGTTCCAGCAAGCATGCAGTCTTTGGAGAAATGCGCGCCTGCCAGTGCCTGGATAAAACGTAAGGAAGATCCAGGATCAGGTCAGCCGCGACGGTGCGGACGAGAGTTATCTCGTCGGCTGGTTCGTCGTCGAAGCGTAAGACCTGCGGTCATCTATCCCAGTCTCGTTGCGATATCAGCGTGTTCGAAAGCCGATATTTCCAGAAAGAGGAGAAGCGGTTACCACGCAATGGCTGCTTCGGTCCAGCCTTTTTTGTCCGTTCTCACCAGTCCGCTGATTGTTCACCGAGCCGGAACAGAGCATTCAATTGATTGATTTTCCGCCTGTGTGCACAACCTAACCAGACGAAGCACAACAAGGGAGCGCATCATGGGACTGCTGGTCGACGGCGTCTGGAAAGACAAATGGTACGACACGAAATCCACCGGTGGACGCTTCGTCCGCAAGGACGCGGCGTTTCGGAACTGGATCACGGCGGACGGCACCGCCGGCCCCACGGGCAACGGTGGCTTCAAGGCTGAAGCGGATCGCTATCATCTGTTCGTTTCCTATGCCTGCCCCTGGGCGCACCGCACTCTGGTATTCCGAAAGCTCAAGAAACTGGAAGACCTGATTTCCGTCTCCGCCGTACAACCACTCATGCTGGAGAACGGCTGGGAGTTTCCCGAGATCGATCCGCTGACCGGCGCGAAATACGCCTGGCACGTCTACACCAAGGCCGACCCGCACTACAGCGGCCGTGCAACCGTGCCGATCCTCTGGGACAAGCACCAGAACACGATCGTGAGCAACGAGTCCTCCGAGATCATCCGGATGTTCAACTCGGCGTTCAACGACCTGACCGGCTCACACCTTGATTTCTATCCGACTGCCTTGCGCACGGAAATCGACAGTATCAACGAGCGCGTCTATCACGCCGTCAACAACGGTGTTTACAAGTCCGGTTTCGCGACCACACAGGAAGCCTATGAAGAAGCCGTCACGGAACTGTTCAAGGCACTGGACGAGCTGGAAGATCGCCTGTCCCGTCAGCGCTATCTGATCGGAGACCAGCTGACGGAAGCCGACTGGCGACTGTTCACGACGCTGGTGCGCTTCGACGCGGTCTATGTCGGGCATTTCAAATGCAATATCCGCAGGATCGACGACTATCCGAACCTGTCGAACTACCTGCGGGAGCTTTATCAGGTCCCGGGTGTTGTAGACACGGTCGACATGACAACGATCAAGCAGCACTACTACGGCTCGCATGAGAGTGTGAATCCGACCAGGATCGTCCCTGTCGGGCCGGCCCTGGATTTCACCCACCCTCACGACCGCGAGCGTTTCAAGGCAGCTGCCTGATCAGATACGAAACTTCCAGGTGAGCCGGCTCCGGCTTACCCGGAAGACGACATGACAGACCTGGGGGTGGCAGGCCTCACCACTTGCCGCTTTCCGGTTCGCGGCCGGAGCGAAACTCGTCGAGCCGCCGGGCTGTGGACCGCGTAAGCCCCTCCGGCAAAGCTTCCAGCTCAAAGAATGCCGCTTCCTCGATTTCCGCATTGGGCTGAAGGAAGGTGTCCGCCTGTCTCCACTCGGGCATGTGATAAAGCCCGACATGATCCCGGCCTGTCGCTTCTTGGTTCAGGAAGATATTGAGAAGCTGCGGCCGGCTGACCGAGACGACACCTGCTTCTTCCAGAACCTCCCGGCAGGCAGCCTCTTCCATCGTCTCGCCCTTGTCCACGCCTCCTCCCGGCAGGTACCAGCCCGTGACATAACTGTGCCGCACCAGAAGGACCCGGCTGTTCCGATCTTCAACGATCACGCGCACCCCAAGCGTGAAGGGGTTTCGGACAAGTCCAATTCCCTGGATCAGGCGTGTGGTCACCGACTTCGGCAAGACTGATAATATCTTCAACATTTTCAGGACGTTACCGGATCCAGAGGGGAAATAAAACTTTTTTAACCCATGCAATCCCCGCAGGGCTGACCCGTGAGAATAACGCTCCTCCTTTGTGCACCGCATGCATATATATCGGGCAAGTTGATGAATTCGAGGGCAGCCCTTCTGACCGCCCGAACCTGAAGGAAAATAAAATGTTGAACGCTCTGTTTGGAAAACGCCGCCGCAACCGCAACAATTACCAGTGGAAGCCGGCTATCGACCTGACCAACCCGCGCATCGTCGCAACCTTGACCACTTTCCCGACCAACTAAGGTCGGTCGAAGGAACCTGTACGGAGAAGACCCATGTTCGGATTCGTGAATGTTGTTGGCGCGACGCTGCGCGAAACCACGCGCTCCGCAGACAATAACACCGAGAAAGCGCCGAAAGCCGCAAAGGCAGTCAAACCGGTAAAGTAACCGGTTTCCCGGCAGTTCCTGAACTCACTTGAAAGCGCCGCGTCATTTCCCCTTGACGCGGCGCTTTTGGTTTTGAAGATGCGCGACCATGTCCACATTCACGCTCGCCCATCTTTCCGACCCCCATCTCGGCCCGCTTCCGGACCCCAAGCTGCTGCAGCTCTTTTCCAAGCGGATCCTTGGTTACCTCAACTGGCGCCGCAACCGGTCGAGGATCATGGGCGGCAGTTATCTCGAACAACTCGTCGATGACATGCAGGCGCAGGCGCCCGACCATATTGCCGTCACCGGCGATCTGGTGAACATCGCCCTGCCCCTGGAAATTTCCGGTGCGCGGACCTGGCTTGAAGAAATCGGCCCGCCGGAGGATGTCTCCGTCGTTCCGGGCAACCACGACGCCTATGTGCCTGGAGCCGTGCGCAGGGCCCGCGCGGCATGGTGGCCGTACATGCGCGGCGATGGCGCGGGAAATGTGCCGTCAAACGGCACCAACTCGGAAGCAACCTTTCCCTATGTGCGCAAGCGGGATGGCATCGCCCTTGTCGGCGTGACGACCGGTCGTGCCAGCGGCCCCTGGTTCGCTACGGGCCGTGTCGGCAGCAAACAGAGCAAGCGTCTGCGGGCAATTCTGGACGACCTTGGCCGGGATGGCTTCTTCCGCGTGGTGATGCTGCATCACCCCCCATTCCCCCATGCCACCCGTTGGCACAAGCGCCTGTCGGACGCCTCCAGGGTGCGCGCCGTCGTCAAGAGAGCCGGTGCCGAGCTGATCCTGCACGGCCACACCCATGTCGACAGTTTCGAGCATATCGAGGGACCGGACGGGCTCGTCCCGGTGGTTGGTGTGCCATCTGCCACAAGCGCGCCTGGCGGCAAGAAACCGGCGGCGCGCTACAACCTGTTCCGGATCGAAAAGACAAACGAGGGCTGGTCCTGCCAAATGGAAGAGCACGGCTTTGCCGCGCCAGACGAGCCGGTGAAGCTGCTCGCGGAACGAGAAGTCGCCATTCCGGGCGGCAGGCCCTGAGGCCCTTTTCTGCAGGCCTGACGAGTTGCCCAGAAAGGCACTCACAGGCTTGCGGCAACCAGGACCGATACTGGAGAGTGTTGGACGTCGTTCACAAAAGCCGCCTCAGAGCGGGTTGGCGAACCAGGCGAAGACGATGAGGCCGATGACGCCCGCCGCAAGACCGATCCCGAAGGCACCGGCGACGGCCATCCA
Organism: Labrenzia sp. R5_0; assembly: GCF_017743835.1. Lineage (NCBI taxonomy): Bacteria > Pseudomonadati > Pseudomonadota > Alphaproteobacteria > Hyphomicrobiales > Stappiaceae > Labrenzia > Labrenzia sp. R5_0. Next base: position 1,023,626 of record NZ_JAGHRK010000002.1, read on the forward strand.
GGGTGTACGGCTTTCCTTGACACGCACAACCTTGCTGTCGAGCGCGACCTGCCGCAGCCGGTTGTTGAGCCAGTCGCCTTCCAGCGCCTTTTCCCGCTCCAGCACGCGTTCGGCTATATATTCGGTCAGGCAGTCTGCCATGTCGTCGATGTTGGCCGTTTCCAGAATGACCACCCGGCCGAGGCGCGTGTCCTTCAGGAACCGATAGGTGCGCCTGTCACCGCCAACGGCCACGTGACTGGTCGCATCGATCCAGAGCCGAGGCGTGGAACCGGAGATGATCTGAAGGGAAAACTGGTCGTCGTCTTCCGGGATTTCCCTGAAAACGTCCTTGAGTTCGTCTGCAAGCATGTCCAGCCGGGCACGCTCGGTCTCCTGGAGCTCAACAACCACGTCCGAACGTTCGACTTCGCCAAGCTGAACCTTCCGGATCGCATCGCGCAAGGACCGCATGCGCGTATGTGGGACAACGTTATCCTGCATTTCAGACATGGGGTACACGTGACTCCGTTGTACTGCCGTTGGTGAATCAAGTCTTAACTGACTCTATCCCGAGTGAAACAGCCGCATGGCCTCCACCTGCGAGCTATCCACTGGCAATGATCCAAACATGGTTAACGGAGATTAAGGTATTTTTGACAGTCGCGCCAGTAACGCGCGACTGGTCTGAGGCCTGTTCATGGGTTATGCAAAAAACATATTGCGATTGCGGAGTTTCGCTCATGAACGTGGACGGCAAGAAATATCGCACGATCTGGCTGGCAGAAGATGGCGGCTCGGTCGAGATCATCGATCAGACAAGATTTCCGCACACGTTCGAGACCATCCGACTGCATACAATGGAAGACGCCGCCCATGCGATCCGGTTCATGCAGGTGCGCGGCGCGCCTCTGATTGGTGCAACAGCCGCCTACGGCGTCGCGCTGGCCATGCGGACTGACGCTTCAGACGACAATCTCCATGCTGCCTGCTCGTCCCTGCTGGAAACCCGGCCGACAGCGGTCAACCTGCAATGGGCCCTCGACAAGGCGCGTCGGACACTGGTCCGGCTGGCACCTGAAATCCGCGAGGAAGCCGCCTTCAAGCTGGCCAATGACATCTGCGACGAGGACATCGCCATCAACATGGCCATCGGCATGCACGGGATGGAGCTGATTGCCGCGATCTCGCGGCTGAAACGCGCCGGAGAGCCGGTCAACATCCTCACCCATTGCAATGCCGGCTGGCTGGCCACCGTCGACTGGGGCACCGCGACGGCGCCGATCTACATGTCCCATGACGGCGGCATTCCCGTTCATGTCTGGGTCGACGAAACCCGACCGCGCAATCAGGGGGCTTTTCTGACCGCCTGGGAGCTCGGTCAGCATGGTGTGCCGCACACGGTGATTGTCGACAATGCCGGCGGACACCTGATGCAGCATGGCGAGGTCGATATCGTCATCACCGGAACGGACCGCACCACGGCCACCGGTGATGTCTGCAATAAGATCGGTACTTATCTGAAGGCACTGGCTGCGAAGGACAACAGTGTGCCCTTCTACGTCGCGCTGCCGTCACCGACCATCGACTTTTCCCTGTCGGACGGTATCCGGCAGATCCCGATCGAGGAACGCGGCGGCGAAGAAGTCAGCCGCATCACCGGCCGCACCAGCGCCGGCGAGATCGAGACGGTGGACATCGTTGCGGACGGATCACCTGTCGGAAATCCGGCCTTCGATGTCACCCCTGCCCGTCTCGTGACCGGCCTCATCACCGAGCGCGGCGTGCTGGAGGCAAACCGCAAAGCCATTGCAGATGCCTTTCCGGAGCGGGTTCGGGCAAGTGCCTAGACGGGCGCGCTTGCGAGCGGGCAGCCCCATTCCTTCGAGACCCCGCTGAAGCGCGTCCTCACTCGATTACGGGCACATGCGGGGCGCGCTCGCGGCCGAGAAGCCCCTGCAGACGCGGGTCTTCGGCAACTTCGATAGCGCGCTTGTAGGGTTTGAAACCGCAGGCCTGGTAAAAGATCAGCGCCTGCGGGCTGTCGCCGGTGCAGGTGTGCACCCAGAGCCGTTTCGTTTCCGGGCGTGACCAGACGATGTCCAGCGCCTGGGCCATCAGCCAGCGGCCAAGCCCGCCACCGATCGCACCGGGGACCAGGCCGAAATAGGAAAGTTCGGGCTCTTCCGGGTTGGCAAAATCCAGCTCCAGCGTACCGACCGGCTTGCCATCGATGATCGGCAGGTAGTTCTCGCGGGCAGGCTCGGCGAGCAGCTGCTCCAGCGTCTTGTCGTCATGAACCAGCCGGCCGAACCAGATCCAGTCTTCACCAACCTCCCGAAAAAGCTTTCGATAGCTGTCGAGATCCGGCGTCTGCCACCGCTGCAATGTCACATCGCTGCGTGATGGCGCGAGAGGCTGTTCAGGTGCCTGAAGCATTTCCAGGAACGTGACCACGAAGGCAACCTTGCCCTCCGGAATATCCGTATAGCCATCGAGGTTAAGCGCTTGCGTCGACATGAAAACTCCAGAATCTCGGGTGTTTTTCCGGGCTTAACAGCTGGAACGTTTGTCGCCAAGCCGCCCTGTGCACAATGCGCTGATTTAAGGGCTTGTTAACCATCTTCGCACACAGTCTGTTCAGATCTCCAGGAAGGAGCTGCCATGGCAAAGGTCGGAAACTACGTCCAGCGGGACTACCACAAAACTTTCAGCACGAAGCGGAAGTCGACTTGGTCTGACTACAACAAGGCCTGGAACGGGCGCCGTCAGGCGTCGTCGCAGAAAATGCAGCAGCTTCGGAACCTGGCGTCCACCTTCGCGACCATCAATACGCAGGCAGCTCAGACGAACACGTTGTTTGTCATGCAGAACCAAGGCCGGCTGGGTGGTTATGCGAACCAGACAGCCGCGATGGCCCGCATCAACGTACTCGTCTAGATTTTCCCGGCTAAACTGCCGGGCAAAGGCCCGGGAAGATGATATTTTCTCGAAAAAAATTACGTAGCGTTTTCTGCAGAAACGCGCGTTAAGAGCTTGTTCATTCCTTCGGGAGCTATGCTGTTTCAGTCTTTTGAAAAGGCAATCGCATGGCTAAGGTCGGCAACTACTTCCAACGAGATTATTCCAAACGTTTCAGCTCCAGTCGCAAGGTGTCCCTGGCCGACTACAACAAGGCCTGGACGAAGCGGCGTCAGACAGCCGCAAAGCGTATCGACCAGCTGAACAACCTCGCTTACGTGATGCAATCGATCAACACGCAGGCCTCTCAGGCCAATTCGCTGTTTGTCCTGCAGAACCAAGGCCGGCTGGGCACATACGCCAGTCAGACCGCCGCCATGGCCAGGATTAACGTGGTCGTCTAGCACACCGGGCATGACATCATCGGGCGTCCAACAGAGCCTTGTTGAACGCACTGATGATTGCCCCGCCTCAGATCGAACCGATTGTCTTGAGCTTGATCCGCGGGTGAACTTCCGCCTGGCTCATGATCGTCGTATGGGCACGGAAACGCTCGACGATGGAGCGAACGAACGGCCTGGTCTGCGGGGATGTCAGCAACACGGGAACCTCGCCCTGCTGCGCAGCCTGCTCAAACGCATCGCGGACCCTGCCGACGAATTCCTGCAGCTTGCTGGGTTGCATCGCAAGCTGGCGGTCGTCCCCCTCGCCGATGATGGATTCCAGGAAAGCCTGCTCCCATTGCGGCGATAGCGCGATGAGCGGCAGATAGCCGCCGGGCGCCAGATTGGCGGCGCAGATCTGCCTGCCAAGACGGGTGCGCACGTGCTCGGCAATGGTGTCCGTGTTGCGGGTCATGCCGGTTGCTTCGGACACACCTTCCAGAATGGTTCCGAGGTCGCGAACCGAAATCCGCTCGCCCAGGAGGGTTTGCAGCACACGCTGGACACCGGACACGGTGATCTGCGACGGGATCAGGTCCTCGACCAGCTTGGCCTGCTCGCCCTTCAGCTCCTTGAGCAGCTTCTGCACGTCGCCATAGGTCAGCAGTTCGCTGATGTTGGCCTTGATCGTCTCGGTCAGATGCGTGGACAGAACGGTTGCCGGATCCACCACGGTGTAGCCACGCAAGGAAGCATCCTCGCGATACTGGGCCTCAACCCAGGTTGCCGGCAAGCCGAACGTCGGTTCCGTGGTGTGCGTGCCCGGCAGCTTGACCTGCCCACCTGCCGGATCCATGACCATGAAGTGGTTCGGGTAAAGCACGCCGCGGCCGGCTTCTACTTCCTTCACCTTGATGACGTAATCGTTCGCGCCAAGCTGAATGTTGTCGAGGATGCGCACCGGCGGCATGATCACGCCCATGTCGCCCGCGATCTGGCGGCGCAATGCCTTGATCTGCTCGGTCAGAACATCGTTGTCGCCCGTTGCCTTGCCATTGATCAGCGGCAACAGGGCATAGCCGAGCTCGATCCGCAGTTCGTCCATCTTCAGGGCGTCGGTAATCGGCGGCTCTGGCGGCGGCTTCGGCGCAGCTTCCACGGCCTTGACCATCTCGGCCTTTGCCGCGGCCTTCTTCTTCTTCGACCCGACGGAAAAGGCCAGGTAACCGGCAAGACCTGCAAGACCGAAGAACGGGACCATGGGCATGCCTGGAAGCAGCGCCAGGATCACCATAACCGCGGCCGACATGCCAAGCGCCTTCGGATAGCCGGTGAACTGGCTGGTCAGCGCCTTGTCGGCAGCACCATGCACACCTGCCTTGGAAACAAGGAGGCCGGCTGCCGTGGAAACGATCAGTGCCGGAATCTGGGAGACAAGGCCATCGCCGATGGTCAGCAGCGTGTAGTTGTTGGCGGCCTCGGTAAAGGTCAGCTCCATCTGTGCAACACCGATGAAGATGCCGCCGAGAATGTTGATGAAGGTGATCAGAAGGCCGGCAATGGCGTCGCCGCGCACGAATTTGGACGCACCGTCCATGGCCCCGAAGAAGGCACTTTCGTCCTCGAGCGCCTTGCGGCGAGACTTGGCCTCGGCTTCGTCGATGAGGCCTGCGGACAGATCCGCATCGATCGCCATCTGCTTGCCCGGCATGGCATCCAGGGTAAAGCGTGCCGCGACTTCCGCGATACGGCCGGAACCCTTGGTGATGACGACGAAGTTCACGATCACCAGGATCGCGAAGACGATGATCCCGATGACGAAGTTCCCGCCCATGACGAGATTGCCGAAGGACTGGATGACGTTGCCCGCCGCCGCAGTGCCTTCATGCCCGTTTGCCAGGATAAGCCGGGTGGAGGAAATATTGAGACCCAGCCGCAGCATGGTCGCAATCAGCAGCACTGTCGGGAAGGACGAGAATTCCAGCGGCCGCTGGATGAACAGGCCCGTCATGAGGATCATGACGGAAAAGATGATGGAGACCGCCAGGAACGTATCCAGCATCATCGGCGGCATCGGCAGGATTAGGAGCGTCAGGATGACGAGAATGCCGGTCGCCAGACCGACGTCACCCCGGCGAAGGGTATCTACAATCTCCTGAAGGACGGGGAAACCTGCAAGACCGGTGGCCGCGGCGGGCGCAGCCGTCTGCTGCTCCGCTGCGGGGCCTTCCGGTCTGCGCTGTTCGCCTGCTGCCGTGTCCGACATTTGTGGTCTGGTTTCCTGTAACCGCCGCCCGGGTCAATCAACGGACGTGGCCTTCGTTATGGTTCCTGCCGGTGCGATCAGGCCCGGGCTTCGCCCGGTCCCGGAACGCTTATTCCTTCATCGGTATATTGATTCAGCTTGTTGCGCAGCGTCCGGATTGAAATACCCAGAATTTTTGCAGCATGTGTCCGGTTGCCCAGGCAATGATCCAGCGTGTCGAGAATGAGATCACGCTCGACATCGGCAACCGTGCGTCCGACGAAGGATCGCGTCACGGCTTCCGCCGTCTGTGCCGCCCGCTCCGCAGCGCCCTTGGAGACGCTCAGCGGCGTGCCGTCCGGCATGCGGATCGCCTCGACGCCGATTTCACCACCCGAAGCCAGCAGCACCGCGCGGTGCATGGTGTTTTCCAGTTCGCGCACGTTACCCGGCCACGGATTGGACATCAGTGCCTGACGGGCCTCGACGGACAGTGGCCGAACCGGCACACCGTTGGCTTCCGAGTAGTGCTTGATGAAGAACAGGGCGAGTTCCATGATGTCCGCCGGCCGCTCGCGAAGAGCCGGCAGCTTCAGGTTCACCACATTGAGGCGGAACAGAAGATCTTCGCGGAAATGGCCCTGACGCACGCTTTCGGCAAGATCCCGGTTGGACGTTGCCAGAATGCGGATGTTGACCGGAACCGGGCGCGTGCCGCCGACGCGGTCGATCACTCGCTCTTGGATGGCGCGCAGGAGCTTGGCCTGCAGGCGAACGTCCATTTCCGAAATTTCATCAAGCAGCAGCGTTCCGCCATCGGCTTCCTCGAACTTGCCGATCCGACGGGCAACGGCGCCGGTGAAGGCGCCCTTCTCGTGGCCGAAGAGTTCGGATTCCAGAAGATGTTCGGGAATGGCCGCGCAGTTGATCGAGATAAACGGCTTCGAGGCCCGGTTCGAGCATTTGTGCACATGGCGGGCAATGACTTCCTTACCCGTGCCGGATTCACCGGTGATCAGCACCGAAGCATCGGATGGCGCGACCTGTTCGGCAAGTTTGACCACCGATGCCATAGCATCGTCCCGATAGATCAGGTCGCCGCGTTCCTGGGCAACTGCCGCCAGAACGGCTGCGATCAGCTCCGGATCGGGCGGCAGCGGGATATATTCCTTTGCGCCTGCCCGAATGGCAGACACAGCGGCCTGTGCATCCGTTTCAACGCCGCAGGCCACCACCGGCACATGCACGCGTTCGTTCTGGAGTTTCTGGATCAGCCCGGCAATGTCGAGATGAACCTCGACCATCAGGAGGTCCGCTCCGCGCCCGGACCGAAGCACCCTCAAGGCACCTTCGATATCGTCCGCATGGGTGACCTGGGCCCCGCCCTGCATCGCGATCTTGGAAGCCGTCGTCAGCTGACCGCCGAGCGTTCCGACAATTAACAGCCGCATCCGTTACTTTCCCTATCGATCCGTCTTGATGATTTCAGTCATGGTCACGCCGAGCTTGTCTTCCACCAGGACGACTTCACCGCGGGCGACCAGCCGGTCGTTCACGTAGATATCGATGGCTTCCCCCACCTTCCGGTCGAGTTCCAGAACCGTTCCGGATGCCAGTTTCAACAGGTCCGAGACATGCATTCTGGAGTGCCCCAGAACGGCGGAAATGCGCACGGGAACATCGAACACGGCCTCAAGGTCAGCCGCGGACTGCGGTACATGCATTTCGCCATCGTCGAGCCGGCGCTGCGGCGCCTCGAGCTCGTCGAGCGGGATATTGTGATCTTGCTCGTCGCTCATGCGTCAGTTTCCTTTTCCGCCGACGTGTCGGAGGTTTTGCCTCGTCTTTCCGCGCTGCGCCCTCGCAGGTAGGAACGAATGCTGGCATCGATTTCGGCTTCGATCGCCTTGCGGTCGCGTCTGATACCGCCGTCGGCCCACTCGATATGGCAATCGCCGCGGCCGATTTCCGGCTCGCCGAGAATGACCAGCCGCCCTTCGAAGCCCTTTTCGTGAATGATCGGATCCACCTGGGCCTTCAGCGCCTCGACATCCTTCTCAGCGATGCGGATGACGAGATGCGGCGCCTTGCGCAGCGGTCCCAGGCATTCTGACACCAAAGCCACCGTCTCGGCCAGCGGCTGGCGTGCGATCAGATGGGCACACAGACGCCTGGCCACAAGAAAAGCGAGACTGATGGCATCTTTCTCGCGTTCCGCCACCTGCCCGTCCAGGGTCTCCAGCACCCGCGAAACCGCTCCGGCCAGATGATTGACTTCCGCCGTAAGCAACGTCTCCTGCTTGGTCTGCAGGTCCTGAAGCGCCTTCACCCGGCCTTCCTCGAAAGCCTGGGCCCTTGCCTTCTTCAGCAATTCCTCATGCTGGGCGACCGGAATCATCGGTATCTCCGGCTCGACGGGAGCGACCTCTTCCGGCTCTTCAGGCTCGGAAAAGTCGACGTTGAACAGAAATTTCGATGGGTTGGTCATGCGTCCCATTCTGCTGTAAGTGCCTGCCGTTTGCCGCATCAGTAGATAATTTCATCCTCGCCCTTGGACTTGGAGATCATGATCTCGCCCTTGGCTGCCAGGTCCTTAGCCTTGTTCACCATGCCGGTCTGCGCTTCGTCCACGTCGCGCAACCGCACGGGTCCGAGCGCATCCATGTCGTCCTGCAGAAGCTTTGCGGCGCGCGACGACATGTTGCCGAAGAAGAATTCCCTTGCCGTATCCGTGGAGCCCTTGAGCGCAATGGCCAGGGCGTCCTTTTCGACGTGCCTGAGCAGTGTCTGTGCACTGGCTGCGTCCAGCTTCAACAGATCGTCGAAGGTGAACATCAGGGTCTTGATGCGGTCGGCAGCTTCCCGGTTGTCCTCTTCCAGCGCAGCCAGGAAGCGCGCTTCGGTCTGCCGATCGAAATTGTTGAAGATCTCCGCCATCATCTCGTGGCTGTCGCGCCGCGAGGTGTTGGTGAGGTTCGACATGAATTCCACGCGCAGCGTCTGCTCCACCTTCTCCAGAACTTCCTTCTGGACGGCATCCATGCGCAGCATGCGGCTGACCACTTCCAGCGCCAGTTCCTCCGGCAGAATGCCCAGCACCCGTGCGGCGTGGTCGGAATTGATCTTCGACAGCACCACCGCGACCGTCTGCGGATATTCGTTCTTCAGATAGTTGGCGAGAACGTTCTCCTGCACATTGGAGAGCTTCTCCCACATGTTACGCCCGGCCGGACCGCGGATTTCCTCCATGATGATGGAGACCTTCTCGCCCGGCAGGAAGCTGGCCAGCAGCCGCTCGGTCGCATCGACGTTCCCTGTCAGCGATCCTTTGGAACTAACGCGGCGCACGAAATCCTTGAACAGGTTCTCCAGCATGTTCGGCGTGACCGGGCCGAGGTTGGCCATCGCAGCCGAAACCTGGCGCACCTCGATCTCGTCAAGCTTTGCCCAGATCGGCGCGCCATGGGACTCGCCAAGCGCGAGAAGCAGAACGGCTGCCCGTTCCGCTCCCTTCAGCTCGCGCTCTTCTTCGTCCGCGCTGACCTGCAGCTGTTTCTGGAGTTGATCGCTCACCGTCAGGCCGCCTGTTCATCCAGCCAACCGCGAACGATGGTCACCGCTTCGGTCGGATGGTCCTTGATCATGTCGCCTACCTTGGCAATCGAGCTTGCCTGCATGGCCCCTTCCTGCTTGGCCTGTTCCAGCCATTCGATCACGAATTCGTCTTCAGCCGATTCTTCCTGTGGCACTTCCGTCTCCACTACCAGCGTCCCATCCGGACCGATCATCAGCTCCTGAGGTTGCTTTTCTTCCGGTGTCACGATGCGGCGCAGCAGCGGGCGAACCACGAAGAGCAGCAGCATCACGGCAATCAGGAACAGCACACCCAGCTCGGCAAAACGAATGATGTCGTTGCGGGTGAAATCGAACAGGCTGTCACTTTCAGCCAGCAGGTCGTCCTGCGGCGGCAGGGCGAACTGCAGGTTCACGACTTCCACAACATCGCCCCGCTCGGCATCGAAACCGACTGCGGAGCGCACCAGAACAGCGATCCGGTCCAGGGTTTCCTGGGCGCGCGGTGTATAGGTGCTGCCGCCATTGCCGTCCGGCTGGTAGGTGCCGTCAACCAGCACCGCAACGGACAGACGCTTGATCTTGCCAGCTTCGACAACTTCGGTCCGGGTCGAGTGGGAAATCTCGTAGTTGACGATTTCCTCGGTAATGGACGACGTGTCGCGCTCTGCCTGCCCCTGACCAGCATCGGCGTTCGGAAGCTGGTTGGCAACTGTAACCTGCCCGTTCCGGGACACGGCGGAAGAAGCTTCTTCCTTGGACTGGGTCGAACGCACCACCTGCCCGTCCGGATCGAAGGTCTCGGTGGTCTCCGTCAGGCGATTATAGTCGACTTCCGCGTTGACGCGAACCCGTGCCCGCCCAGGGCCGACGACGGAGTTCAGAATTTCCTCGATCTGGTTGCGCAGCCGGCCTTCGACCTCGACAGTCCGCTCCTGCAGCGAATTCGTCATCAGGCCGTCTTCGTCGTTGCCCGCGCCGGAAGCCAGCAGACGGCCGCTTTCGTCGACAATCGAGACACGGTCCGGCTCAAGTCCGTCAACCGCGGTGGCAACCAGATGCTGTACCGCGCGGATTTCGCCCGGGCCGAGAGCACCACGAACGTTCAGCACGATGGACGCTGACGGCGGACGACGGTCTCTCTGGAACAGCTGGCGCTCCGGGATAACCAGGTGAACGCGGGCGGCGCGGATGCGGTCGAGGGAGCCGATCGTGCGCGACAGCTCGCCTTCCATGGCGCGCAGGTGATTGATGTTCTGAACGAAGCTGGTGGCGCCAAGAGTGTCTGAACGGTCGAAGATCTCGTAGCCGATAGAGCCGCCGGTCGGCAGGCCTTCAGCGGCAAGCTGCATGCGCAGGCGGGCGACCTGCTCGTTCGGAACGAGAATGGAGGCACCCTGGCGGGCGATCTCGAATTGCACGCCCTGGCTTTCCAGCTGGGAAACGATCGATGCGGAATCCTCAAGGGTCAACTCATTGTAGAGTGTCGTCATCTGGGGTGCCGTCACCCGAAAGATGATGAAGGCGAAGACGCCGACGAGGATGGCGGCAACTGCCCCCATTGCAGCAATGCGTGCCGCCCCCAAGGTTCTGATGAATTCTACAAGTCCGTTCACGAATGCCCGCCCGCATTTGAAACATGCCCCTGCCGTTATTATTGGAGTCGGCTGGGCACGCCACACCTTCGATGGGCAAAATTTGCCGCCCAGGTGGTTAACAAGTGGTTAACAAAACCTTTCCAATAGGGGCGGATCGGCGGGTTTCCGCCATTTCGATTAATGCAAACTGCAACTGAGGTGGGGAAAAACTGCCTACCTCATTAATTTTTGGATAAGTTCCGTACGGACAGCAAGACAAATAAAAAGGCCGGCAGAGCCGACCTTTTGATTGCGCCCCAACGGCGCATTGCAGAAACCGTGTTCCGGGTCAATTTCGATATTGCTGGACCCGGGTCGCTCGAAGCCCGGCAAGACCGTGCTTTTCAATCGAGCTTTGCCAGGAGAGGAACTCCTCAACTGTCAGAGTGTATCTCTGGCACGCTTCTTCAAGGGACAACAAGCCACCGCGAACTGCGGCAACCACCTCTGCCTTGCGGCGGATGACCCACCGCTTTGTCGAAGTCGGAGGCAGGTCCGCAATGGTAAGCGGGCTCCCGTCCGGTCCGATGACATATTTTACACGCGAACGAATGTGTTCGGTCATTGTACTCTCACACTAACCATGACCAAGGCTGATTTGAGACTACAAGATGACGCTTAACAAACGCCTAAAGCAAAATTGTGTTTTTATTAACTATAAAATCTAAATTTAGTGAATGATATTTAGGATTTCGCAAAGATAAAGGGTCCAATTCTAAATAGTATTATATGAATTCGTTAACCATATTTACCTGACCGTGCAATTTGCAAGGCAATTCGATTAACCTGAAAATTGCATCCCTCCTCCGGCCACACTTCATTCTTGTTTTTTGTGCCGGCAAATGTCCCGCTGATTACGATCAGCCCCTTGAAACATCGAGAAAACGCGAAAAACCGCCCGGGAGGCATCCGGAGCGGTTTTCAAAAAATGTGAATGTGTGGCTGATCAGGACGGCCGGGCGACCGATACCACGGAACTGACCGGAAACTCCTGGCTGCCAACCTTCAGCACCGCTTCGCCGCTCGACCAGTCCACGCTGTCGACGATGCCCGATACGGTCGTCTTGACGGTTTCCGGCCGGCTGGAGGCGTCCTTCACATTGAAGGAGATGGTGTAGAGCCCGTTCACGGCCTGCTGGCCGGAATCAGTCTGCCCGTTCCAGTAGAAGGTGCCGTCGCCTGCTGCCAGCTCGATGTCGCCGCTATAGACGATGGACCCGCTGGTGTTGCGGATCTCGAAGGTGCCAGTCGCATCTTCCGCCACATTATAGCTCCAGCTGGCCTGACTGCCCGACAGGGTCGTCGTGGAAGCATCAGCAGTCACTTCATTGCCGATATAGCTGACGTAACTCATGCTCTGGTTGCTCGTCAGCGAGGCAATGATTTCTTCAAGGTTCTGGTTCTGCTTGATGGCCTGCTCGACGCTCGAATACTGAACCAGCTGATTGGTGTATTCGGCCGAGTCCAGCGGATCCAGCGGATCCTGGTTCTGGATCTGCGTCGTCAGGATGCTCAGGAACAGTTCGTAATCGGCGATGAGGCCGGCCTGGCTGGTTGCCGAGCCGGTCTGCGACGATGCAGAGGAAGTTGGAGAAACGGTTGTCATTTTTTCACTCCTGAGGCAGCAACTCGCCCCGTTACACTTTCATGTCCAGGCCGCCGCGCTGTTCCGCGATGGTCATTCTGACAATGTCTTCAAGCATCGGATCGGCTTCCGCGGAAACCGTGCCTCCGCCACCATTCGAGGCCGGCTGATGTCCATCCCCTCCCTGTTCGGAGCCGAACTGCTGGCCGCCGTCCTGTCTCAGGGAGAATTGCAGGTTGTCTGAATCCGGGTTGAGCCCTGCCGCTTCCAGCGCGCGCTCCAGGCCGCGCTGATCACGCAGGAACATGTCCAGCGTCTCCGGCCGGTCGACACGCAGATGAGCCTGGACCTTGCCATCGTGAGAAACCTTCATCTCAACCTCGACCCGGCCGAGCTCCGGCGGGTCGAAACGCATCTGGAACCGGGTCTGACCGTCCTTCAGATTGCGCGCAATCTCTGCGGCCACCTGGGTAGCCACCTGGCCGGACTGGCTCTGGCTGGGCGCCTGCAGGCTCTCGGTCCGCATTGCCCCTGCCAGATCACCGCCGCGTACCGTTGCCGCGCCGAACTCGCCGGAAATGCTGGTGTGCTGCAATTCAGCGGGCATATCCGCTTCGTCAGCCGCAATATTCGACAGCGCCGCAGCAGCGACAGGACCAGCCAGGGCCGCGCCACGCGGCTCAGGTCCCGTTTGCTCCGCGCCCTTGGCAGCAGGTCCGGCAGCAGCATCTTGCGTATTGCCTGCCCCCTGCGGACCGGAAGCTTCACCCGTGACCGGCTTGACGAGACCCGTACCTTCCTCGGCAACAGGTTCACCAGCCAGCAACTGTTCAGACGACACCGGCTGCGGCGTTGCCTGAACCGGCTGCTGAACAGGAACGGCACCCGCATTCACGGCGGCAGCAACCTGCGTGGTGGCCGCGCTCATCGCGGTTCCTGCCTGTGCGCTCGCCTCACCCGTTTGCGTGTTCGCCGTTACCGGCTGGGCTGACGTCTCACCATCCACCACGGGTGCGGCAGGCACTGCAGGAACCTGCGTGCCTTCAGATGCCGCAGCAGCCTTGGCGACTGCCGAGACAGACGCAGCAACAGTTCCGGCAGGCGTTGCCGCGGCAACCTGGAGACCAGGCGCTTCACCAGCCCCCTGCCCCGGCGCCTGACCGCCAACCACCGCGCCGGCCTGCATATTTGCCTGGACAGGCAACGTCACAGCCGGCTGCTGGCCGGCTGGCTGAGCAGCGGGCGTTACCGACGCCCGGAATTCTTTCGGCAGTTCGCTCTGCCAGCGGCGCTCTGTCGTGACAGGCGCTGGCCGGGCAACTGCCGCCTGCGCCTCCGCCGCTGTAGCAGGTGTTGCCTGCCCGGCTTTTTCAGGCTGCGCGGCACCTGCCTCAACACCGTTCAGCGCGCCGGCAAAGCTCGGTGCCGTAGCCGGCGCAGAACCTCCGGAACCTGCACCAGCTCCAGCATCTGCCGCGGGAACAGGCGCAGCCCCGTTTGCGGCACCAGCTAAAGGCACCACTGGAACGTTGCCTGCAAGACCTGCGCCTCCCGAAAGTGCGGCACCGGGCACGCCGGCATCGGCAGAGGCGGGCGTGATAGCCGCGCCTTCGCCAGCAGGAGCCGGAACACCAGGTGCAACAGGAGCGACCGGCGCAAATTCCGCAACCAGGGCAACGTCGGCGGTTTGCGTTGCCTCATCTCCTTCAGAGGGAAGCAGACCCTGATCCGTATCACCGGGTTGCCCCGCGTTGAGCGGCGGAGTGCCGGCCACGATATCGCCGGAAAGAAGAGGATCGGTAACCGGGACCGTCGGATCCACCGCAATGGTGGGCGCAAGTTCGCCTGTCACCACAGCGGTCTGGATCTGCGCGGCAACCGCCCCCGACTTCACCGGATCGGCCGCCCGGCCGGCCTTGGCGGAAACCACGGCACTGACCTGACCCTTGTCTTGCCCTACGCCCTTCGCGGCGCCCTGCCCCGAGATCGAGTTCAGCTCGTCGGCAAATCCGTTTGCCTTGCCCCCAACAGAGGAAGCAGCCGCACCTGCAGAAGCCTGCCCGCCAGCAAGTGCGCTGCCCGCACCCGCTGCCAGCGCCCCGGCAGAAACATCCGTTGTCAGTCCAAATGGCAGCACGCTTGCCCCCAGATCCCGGCCCGCACCGGCGGGCATATTTCGTCACCGGAATAGAAAGCAAACATCGGGCCAAACGTTAAACCCTGTCAGACCCCTTGATTTTACTCATCTTTTTCAAAGACGAAGTAAAACCACCTCCGGTTTCGGGCGGCAAGCTTTGCCGGTCCGGCAAAGCGTGCCTGCCATGCGGGGGAAGCAATTGGCAGCCGCTCTCCTTATCTGTATAGTGCCGCCAACTTTGAATAGGGCCCTTGATCGCCGCCCGCCCGGCAGGGCGTGGAAGGCTCGGGACGGACAACCGCCCCGCCTGCGCGATCGGCCAAAAACTTCTGGAAGTACACTGGATGCGAAACAGTCTGGATCTGCCCGGCCGCCCGGAAGACACTCGCGTTGTCGTCGCCATGTCCGGCGGGGTCGACAGCTCGGTCGTGGCCGCCCTGATGAAGGCCGAAGGCTACGACGTCATCGGCGTCACCCTGCAGCTTTATGATCACGGCGCCGCCGTCAGCAAGGCGAAGTCCTGCTGCGCGGGCGTCGACATTCATGATGCCCGCCGTGCGGCCGAAACTATCGGCATTCCCCATTACGTGCTGGATTATGAAAGCCGGTTCAAGGAACAGGTCATGGACCGTTTCGCCGACAGCTACATCGCCGGCGAAACCCCGATCCCTTGCGTCTCCTGCAACCAGACGGTCAAGTTCACCGATCTCCTGAAGACCGCGAAGGATCTTGGCGCCGATGCACTGGCAACCGGCCACTATGTCCGCTCCGCCCAGCAGGGCAACAAGCGCGCGCTTTTCCGCCCGGCCGATCTTGACCGCGACCAGAGCTATTTCCTGTTCGCCACCACGCAGGACCAGCTCGATTTCATCCGCTTTCCGCTTGGCGGCATGCCCAAGTCGAAGGTGCGTGAGCTTGCAGCCGAATTCGGCCTGACCGTCGCCAACAAGCCGGACAGTCAGGACATCTGCTTCGTGCCCAACGGCGATTATGCCGAGGTCATCCGCAAGCTGCGCCCCAATGCGGCCGAACCGGGCCAGATCGTCCATATGGACGGCCGCGTGCTGGGTGAGCATGACGGCATCATCCATTACACCATCGGCCAGCGCCGCGGCCTTGGCGTTGCCACGGGCGATCCGCTCTATGTGGTGCGCCTCGACCCGGACGAGCGCCGTGTCGTCGTCGGCCCGCGCGAGGCACTGGCGACCCGCACCATCCTGCTGCGCGAAATGAACTGGATCGGCGATCAGCCGCTGGACGAAGGCGACGAGATCGAGCTGTTCGCCAAGGTCCGCTCCACCCGCCCGCCGGCACCGGCAACCTTGCGCATCCTGAACGGCAAGGCGTTCGTGGATCTTGCCAACGGCGAAACCGGCGTCGCCCCGGGCCAGGCCTGCGTCTTCTTTGATACGGATGACGAAACAGCCCGTGTTCTGGGCGGTGGCTGGATCCACAAGACCGAACGCACGGGCGACTGGGCGATCGATTTTCCACAGGTCAAAGCCCCGGTTTCCGCGGCCTGAGGCCAGACAAAAAACTTTGCGGCCGGACGCCAATTCAACGCTTGACGCCCGCCCGCCGCCTCACTATAAGCACCCCACGTCGCGCGGGCCACCCAGGCCCGGATCGCACGGGATGGCGGAGTAGCTCAGCCGGTTAGAGCAGCGGAATCATAATCCGCGTGTCGGGGGTTCGAGTCCCTCCTCCGCTACCATTTTTCTCAAAGCCCCTTCCAAATTTAGCGCAGACTGTGGTCACAGCGCCTTTTCTGAGTAACGCGCGTTCAATGCGTTGATCAGGTTTCGAAAATATTCTCGAACGCTGTCACCGTCGATGGTTTTATGGCTGTCTACATCCAGAAAGAAGGATACAGCGTCCAATACGCAACGAAAATTCATGTCTTCAGAAGATTTTGCAGTGTCGTTCACACCCAAAACAACATCAAATTCCTTCAGAGGAAGGCTTATTACCAAACAGCTGTCAGACTTACCCCTAAAATAGTCCGCCTCCTCTCGCGTCATTCCAGGCAAAAAATCTTGAGCCTTTTCAAGATTAATAGCTCCGTCTATCAAAAAATCCGGGCCCGAGAGAAAAAGAAAATTGGGAGTCCCATCGAGTTCAGTCGAGTAATCTCCGTAGAGCAAATATACTTGTATTACAGACTTCATAAAGCTTTGAACGTGTTCATCCTCAATATGACCCGATGCGCTTATTGGTCTGATTGAACCGCTCTTCTTTTCCGCCCCAATCCCTGTTGATGTGAAACTAAGTAGTATTCCCAGAACAAGAAATGCTTTAACGCCCCCCAAAAAGCTTGCCATAGATTAAATTCCCAAAACATCTATTTCTACATTTGGAATTGAAACAAACGACATCTCGAGTCGGCTAGTTGATCGAACCTTTGCCACGGCACTAACACCTCGTGAAGCACGGAACGTGTCACCCATTAGTCCGGAATGTTCTACTCCCTGTGTCATGGGTTGGACCGCTATGTAATCCCCGTATCGAGATCGCAACATGATCACAGACTTACTCTGCTCGCGGCCAGCAAAAGCGCAATAGCAATTTCTCAGCTACTTGTGGTCAGGCATCGCAGCCAATGGCTTGGTTTCAAAACCACCGAATTGATCAAAACCCATTTCCCATCAGGAACTACAAACGTCCTGGGAGGGACCGACTGGAGACGGTTTGTTCGTGACGGTTGATCCGAGCGAAGCAGTCATTCACGTGTACCGCCCTCGCTGGCGCTTCCGGCCCACAGCGGTCGTCAATACCTTTTGTTTCAATGGCTCCCGCGCGCCTCCATTTCGGACGTAAGCCATTCCGCTTCTTAACCTGCGAGCTGACATTGCGACAAAGCTCGCCGACGATCTAATCAGTTAAGTGTCCTATAGGTTGAGGCCCGCGTGAAAGGCTGGGTTTAGACTGTAACTAAGGTTTTCCTTGGTCTTAGCCTTGGTCACGAGCACCGACAAAAGTTTCATGTCGTAATTTACGTCATATACAAAAGTGGGCGCCGAAGCTCCGTGTTGTACGCCGAGGAAGCCATAGTAGAGTAAAAAATCAACTACCGAGCCGAGCTTTTCGGCAACGACCCCAGCGTCCATGCAGATTTTCTCGAGCTTTGCTTGATCGAATAGCGCGCCTTCTCCAATGAAGTGATATAGCAGGTTGGTATCTTCACCAAGAATGTCGGTGAGCTCCTGATCCGCCTCCGTGATTAGATCAAGTGAATAGCTCTTGAGACCCTTTTCGAGATCTTCTATCTCTATTTTCTCGTGTTCCAGACCGACTGCAAAGCCTCGACAGTGAGCCACAAGCTTTATCAGGTTACGCGGGCGCATCAATGAACGATCAATCAAGTATTGAGCCGTCTCTTCCCCCGCATAGTGGCTGACGCAAATGCTATTCCAAACCTTTGCGAAAGAGGTGTCGGGTGGCAAAACACCGTGAACGAGACGCTTACGCAACATCTCTCGGAGCAGGTCAGGATCGTGCCAGTCCAAAACGGCCCGACTTTCTTTGCCATAATCGGCAGAAGCCTCTACCAAGAGCTGATAGACGTCGTTCCGGACAAAGGCGATGCAGTGGAAATCATGATCGTTGGACTGCATCTGCCGTTGCACCTTGCGGGCAGCATCGATGAGACAGCGCAGAATTGTAACATCGTCGTCGGTCAATCCATGGGCGGACCAGCCTTTGTCGAGGTTATCGAAGAGGACCCAAACGCTCTCCTTGAACTCTAGATATGAGGAAAGCGCTTCTCTAACATCTCGGATATTGTGTTTATGAACCAACTCCGTGACTTGCGCAGACGTAAGGCGTTGTTCTTTCGTATTTCCAAACCTCTCCTTGAAGGCATCCACTAGTGAACGCGAAATGTCGAGAAGCCGTTCAGAAAAATCCCCTTCAGCGGCGTCGCCAGACTTGTAGACCTCCTGCAAACGCAGATAGGGTTCGTATAGGCGACCGTCACGCAAGTACTTTCTCTTGTCCTTTTCAAGCAGCTTGTAGCAGATCTCTAGGTAGAAAACGTATTCGAACAGTGCAGTGATAAGGTGGGTCCTGGCACCTTCGGCCAGGTAATCCAGCACGTCTTCCTTGAGCCGTATAAGCTGGTAACCTTCCGGCTTTAGATCCACCACGATGTTGCGGACATTGGCTCGTTTCTCATTTCGGACCTGAGAGAACAAAGCAGTCTTCCCTGCTCCTTTGCGGCCCACTACCAAGTTGACCTCTCCCCTCGAGGCGCGGCCGTACTGGTCTGTGCGGAGATAATATTCTCCGAGTGTCTGAAACTCGTTCTCAGCGATCGCGTCGCCGATGCTGAGTTCTGACAAGAAGTTTCCCTTTGCGATAGGCAAAGAGTCGTCGCTCTGCAGCCTCTCGGTTACGTCGAGCGCAAACTCCGCAATGTGATCGGCTATGTCATCCGGGTGCGAAAAGGTTTTTACCATGTCGCGCACGTCTAGTGGTGCCGGACCGTTCGGCGGCTGCAGGATCAGTGTCACCTTGCCCAATCCGAAGGCCATGCCCGCGACAAATGCCGCACGGATATTGTGCACCTCGGCATCGTCGAAACTCGCCGGCAGGAGCGGCACGATCACGCCCAGGCATGCAGACACATCGTCGACCGCCTTTACGGCCGAAAGACGGGATTCTTCTTGTGGTATAAAACTCTTGTACCCCAATCGGGCTTTTTTCACCCGTCCCCAAATCGCAAGCATCGGTGCGTTGGAAACCGGCGTGTTGAGCACATACACCGGCGCTTTGCTGTTAGGCGCCTTATTCAGCGGCAGAGGTCGGTCAGACTGCGTATTTTGCAAGATACCGGCCAGTGTGTCGCCCTCTGTGTAGGACTGGAACCCTAAGGTGTCGAAAATGCCAATACTAGTAATTAAGGCGGACTGACGGCCGATGTTGCTATCACGAACCAAATGTACTCGCTTCCCGAGGCCAAGTGCATAGCCAATCTCAAAAGTGACATTGAAGTTCATCACTGTAACGTCAGCCAGTAACATATCAGAATCTGCGATTTGTTCGAAGATAGGATCTGTAAGTGGTCTGCCGCTGATATCGTTTTCTTCCCACAGATGAATATCCAGCTCGCGCCTGGACAACGCGAGCTTTGCTTTAGCATCGTGAATAGCGTTTACGGCGTCTGGCTCGCTCGAAGGATAAGCAAAGAATGCTTTGACCATCTTTACCCCTAACTTGTTCTGCCTCAAATCAAGTTTGATGTAAGTAGAAAGCTAGTAGCATTCTTGTCAGCCGACAAAGAACAAAACGGAAATTTACCAAATTGTTGTGGACGCCAATAGTAGGTGGAGCTGTACGGAACTCCAAGAGCTCGTCTTGTGGGACAAGTACTCCCAGATTATGAGAGCACAATTGCTCAGTGCCATTCATCTGCGAAGGAGATGGTCACTCAGCGGCGACTATCTTGCTCACCTCCCCGAGACCCAATCGTCCCGTTCCGGACCCTTCCTGTCGTTCATTCCGACCGCAGCAAACATCCGCTCCCCGCCCACAATAGACCTACGCTCGTCGGCACCTGACAGCAGCTCAGCAATTCAGGCTGAAACACTGCCTCTATAGAGACCGCCCCCGCCATCCGATTGGACTCTGAAAATTGTCAAATTGGATATGTTGGCCAGACCAATTCCTTTCTAGCGTTCACGCAACAGCCGACTGTTCTCCTGATGCTCCTGGATCCTTCAGGCAGCGCCCCCTTTTCAATGGACCGAACATGCAAGTGCTTGACCGCGTTGAACTCTACCTTGTGAAAACACCCCTGCCCGCGCAACATGCGCCGTCGTGGATACCTGGAACGATCCGGACCCATGTCTCCATGTGCATCGTCCGGTTCATCACCGATGACGGTGTTGAAGGATGGAGTGGGTTTCCGGCTGCGGGGCGTGAGCGCGCCGGGCTGGGCGACCTCTTGGCCGGTCTCTTTCTCGGCCAGGATGCAGGCGATATCGAAAGGCTTTCCGAGCGCATCCAGATCATGGCGGCGGGTGGCAATTTCAACTGGTGGCTTGAGCCTGCCTTCTGGGACATCAAGGCCAAGAGTGCGGGCCTGCCGCTCTACAAGCTGCTTGGCGGAACGGATGACCGCATCAGGCTTTATGCTTCCTCCGGCGAGCTTCGGGACCCGGGCGCACGGCGCGAGGAAGCCGAAGCCCGGCTTGCCGAAGGGTTCGACACGATGAAAATTCGTGTCCATGACTTCGATGAGGCCGTTGATATCGACCATATCTCGGATATCGCCCGTCACATGCAGGGACGGATGAGGATCTCGGTCGACTGCAATCAGGCCTTCCGCCTGACCCAGAACGGCGATGCACCGCTCTGGTCGCTGGACAGGGCCAAACGCTTTGTCGATGCCGCCGCGGATGTCGGCCTTGCCTGGGTGGAAGAACCGCTGTTTGGCGAATGGCACGAGGAAATCGCCAGACTGACCACCTATTCGCGCGTTCCTGTCGCCGGTGGCGAACTTCATGTCATGGGCTACAGGGAACTCGCCCGGATGATGAAGATGGGCTGCTACAATATCTTCCAGCCCGATGCCATGTGGGCCGGCGGGATTACACAGTGCCTCAAGGTTGCCGCGCTCTGCAGGCAAGAAGGCATCAGGTTCACGCCGCATTGCTGGTCGAACGGCTTCGGTTTCATTGCAAATGCGCATGTCTTTGCCGCCAGCGGCTTTGCCGGTGAGGAGCTGTTTGAATATCCGATCTCACCACCGGGCTGGACACCGGAAGGCCGCGACCAGATCTTCTCGCAGCCGTTCCTGCACGAAAACGGCTGGTTTGCCATGCCGCAGACACCCGGCCTCGGCTTCGAGATCAATCAGGAAACCCTTAAGAAATACGGGCAGTGCTTCTTCAAGGCCAGCCGCAACTCCACGCACTGGATGCCCGAAGCGCTGCCTGCTCCTTAAAGGTCTCCCCTACGTCTGGTGGGCGCGGCTCCCTCGATCTTCGCCCCGAAGGCGCAGGACAGGTTTCTGCCACCTCGGTGAGGAAAACCTCCCGCGCGGAAGCATCAAGCCGAACCGTGCGTCTTTGCATGTCATGTCCCGAGGCGCTGATGAAAAGAAGCACCGCACGGCAGGTGCCGGAGCGCGCCTGTCAATCTGCACAATGGACCGGCGTGCAGGCATGAAGTAACAATTCTGGGTAGAGTTTGCCGATAGCCCCGGTCCTTGCCTCAGTCACCAACGTCGATCCTTGACGCCGGGCGGGAACGGGGCCCTTGGCAACCTGTGTCTGTCATGCGGGGAACGATGCGAAGCTGGGCCTGCCTTCTCTGTCTTGCAACGCTGCTTCTGGCAGCCTGTTCGACGTTGAACACGGACTATCCGCGCGTCGAGACGAGTGCCTTTACGGCCTATCGCAGCACCTCTCTGGGCAGCCTGTTCCGGGCCGCGGAAAAAAGCCATCCGGGCAGATCGGGTGTCTCGCTGGTCACGACAGGGCGCAACGCCTTTGCCATCCGCGTGGCCATGACGGAGCTCGCCGAGCACAGCCTCGATCTGCAATACTACATCTGGGATGCGGACCAGAGCGGGCGCATCCTCGCGCAAGCCCTTTTGCGCAGCGCGGATCGCGGTGTGCGCGTGCGTCTTCTCATCGACGACATCAATGTCAACGGACGCGATGAAATCCTCGCCAGTCTGGACGCCCATCCGAATATCGAGATCCGGTTGTTCAACCCCTTCGTGAGCCGGTCCTCGCGGGTCTTCAACCTGATCGGTGACTTCGACCGCCTGAACCACCGCATGCACAACAAGCTGATGATCGCCGACAATGCGGTTGCGCTTCTCGGCGGGCGCAATATCGGCGACCACTATTTCGACGTCTCCGAGGAATCCAACTACCGCGACCTGGACATTGCCGCGGTCGGCCCGGTGGTGCGGGATGCCTCGAGCGTCTTCGATTATTTCTGGAACAGGGACTGGTCGGTGCCTGTCGCCGCCAGCGTCAACCGGACCTTTGGCGAATCCGACCTGGAAATGGCCCGGGTGAAACTGGAAGAGACCATCGACACCGAAGGATATCCCTATCCTTTCCGCCAGAGGGTTACTGCCGTCCGCCAGTCGATGTCCTCGCTCACAAGGCAGCTGGTCTGGGCACCGGCCTTTGTCGTCTGGGACGATCCGGCCGATTTCATCGCGGGAAAAAGCGGCGGCAAGATCCTCAAGGCACTTGTCGGCAAGGTGGACGGGCTCAAACGCGAACTCCTGATGGAAAACGCCTATTTCGTTCCGACGCAGGCAGGCGCGGACAAGCTGAAGCAGCTTACGTCGCGCGGCGTGAAGGTCCGCGTTCTCACCAACTCGCTCGGTTCAAACGATGTGGTTGCGGTTCACGCCGGCTATTCGAAATACCGCGCGGAACTTCTGGAAGCCGGCATAGAGCTGCATGAGGTCAGGGCCGATTCCGCCAGGGTCCAGCAAACGCTCTTTTCGACAGACTCCAAGGCCGGGCTGCACACCAAGGCCGCAGTCTTCGACGGAACCTCGATATTCGTCGGCAGTTTCAATCTGGATCCACGATCAGCCAACCTCAATACGGAGATCGGCCTCTACGTGGAAAGCCCCGAACTTGCCCGCAGGCTGACAATGTTCCTGAATGAAGGCGTTTCGCTGAAAAACAGCTACCGGCTCGAACTGGACGACAACGGCAGGATCCTCTGGAAGAGCGAAGAAGATGGCGAGATCGTCACCTTCACCTCCGACCCGGGATCGACACTGGGCCAGCGCTTCACCTCCGGCATCATCGCAACGCTTCCCGTCGAAGGTCAGTTATAGGGGGAAAGGGGTTGCAGGCCCCACTCTGCCAACCGCCCAGCCCCTGTCGCTTCGATACAAGCTGGAAACGACGCAGGCGTTTGGCACTTCAAGCGATCTCGAACCCTGCGCACAGCGCGGTGTTGGCGACATGGCTGCGCATTGCGGTTCGGGCGGCTTCCGCGTCGCCCTTGCGCAGTTCGGCAACGATGACCCGGTGCTCAGCCAGCGAGGCCCGCATGCGCAGCGGATCCGTGATCGGGATCGGCTGGCGCTGGGTTTCCGTCAGAAGTTTCCGGACCTGATCGTAAAGGCCCGCGATCATGCGGTTCCTGCACCGCCGGGCAATCAGGTCGTGAAACTCCAGATCGGCATCCACGTTGCTAAGGAAGTCACGATTGGACCAGGCCTGTTCCATCAGGTCGGTCAGTTGCGAGAGCCGGTCGAGATCTTCCTCCGACAATCGCCCCGCTGCATGAGCCGCAATCTCGCCTTCAAGGACAAGCCGGGTCTCGAAAACTTCCTGCAGGGAATGTTCCTCGGCGAACTTCCAGTCCGACATGGTCTTGCCCGAACCGGTGCCGACGACAAACGTCCCCCTGCCCGCTTCGGTCTTGATCAGGCCGATGGTTTCAAGGGTCAGAAGGGCTTCGCGCAATGAGGCCCTGCTGACACCGAACTCTTCCGACATTTCCCGCTGCGAAGGGATCTTCTCCCCGCTCTTGAGCGCTCCGCTGAGGATCATCTCCTGAAGCTTGCGGGCGATGCTCTGCGGAACCGGCGTACGTGTAATCATTGTGTCTTTCATGGTTCGTACGGCGCGTGTGCCGTTCTGCCTTCTTTTAGCCCGCCGAAACGCGATCAGCATCATTTTAACGCTTGCATCCCGTTTGATCGATCTGTTTACTGGTCTAACTGGTCAGACCAGTCATACCAGTTAGACCAAGAATAATCACCAGGGGAATAAAATGTCTCTTCACTCCTTCATCAAAACGGCTGCAACCGTAGGCTTGCTCACGTTTTCCTCCATGACCACCGCCATGGCCGCAGACCTGACAGTCGGCGCCAACATCGGCAACGTTCCGTGGGAATTCCAGGATGAGTCGGGCAAGACCGTCGGTTTTGAAATCGATCTTGCAACCGAGGTCGCAAACAGGCTCGGCAAATCGATCGAGTTTGAAAACATCCCGTTCAACGGGCTGTTTTCCGCGGTCCAGTCGGGCCGGATCGACATGGCGGTGTCCTCGATCACCATCACCAAGAAGCGTCTGGAATCGGTCACATTCGCCCAGCCCTACTATGACAGCGACCAGTCCCTCACCGTTGCCGCCGACAGTGGCCTGAAATCGGTTGCCGACATGAAAGGCAAGGTCATCGGCGTCGACACGGGCTCTACCGGCGACATCTGGGCCACCGAAAATCTGGAGAAATACGGCTTTGGTGAAATCCGCCGCTACGAAGGCCTGGCCCCGGCCATGCTCGACCTGACGGCCGGCCGTATCAACGGCTACATTAGCGACATCCCGGCGCTGCTTTATTACACCAAGGACAAGCCGAACCTTGCGGTCGTCGAACGCATCACCACCGGCGAACAGTACTCCATGATGTTTGCCAAGGACGCGGAACTGGCAAACCAGGTGAACGACGTCCTGTCCGAACTGAAGAAGGAAGGCGTCGTGGCTGACCTGCACGAGAAATGGTTCGGCTCTCGCGCCGAAGAAACCACCTCGACAGTCACCATCCTCGACATGCCCAAGCTGTAAGCAAAGCACGCGCGGGCCGCCTTCGGGAGGGCCCGCGCCTTCCCTGATTCCAGCCATTCTTCCGGACTTTTCATGGACCTCTTCGAAACGTTCTTCAACGTTCCGGTCTTCATCCGAACGTTTCCGCTCCTCATGAGCGGCCTTGTCGTAACCTTGCAAATCGGGGCAACCAGTATCGTTGCCGGCCTCGTTCTCGGGCTTTGCCTTTCCCTTGTGCGCATGTACGGCTCACCCTGGATACGTGTACCGGCCGCCATCTATATCGACATCTTCCGGTCAATCCCGCTGCTCGTACTCCTGATCGTCGTCTACTACGCCCTTCCATTCGTCGGCATCAGACTGTCACCATTCCTGTCCGCCACGCTCGCGCTGACGCTCGTGTCCGGTGCCTATACCGCAGAAATCTTTCGGGCGGGCATTCAGGCGATTCCCGCCGGACAGTTTGAAGCCTCGCGCGCGCTTGGCCTGTCCTACAAGGACATGATGGTCGACGTCGTGCTGCCGCAGGCCATCAAGATCGTTATCCCGCCACTGACGAACAACTGCATCAACGTGATGAAGGACACCGCATTGGCCTCCGTCGTTGCCATGCCGGACCTACTCAAACAGGCAACACAAGCCCAGGCCCTTGCCGCCAACCCCACGCCCCTGATCGGCGCTGCCATCATCTATCTCGCGTTCCTGTGGCCCCTGGTTGCCCTGGTCTCGCGCTTTGAAAACCGGCTCGGGCGGAGGAATGCGTGATGCGAAACATCATCGAAATCGAGAACGTTACCAAGCACTACGGCGCCTTTGCCGCGCTCAGCGACATAGACCTGGCGATCGGCGAAGGCGAGGTCGTCTGTGTCATTGGCCCGTCCGGATCCGGCAAATCCACGCTGATCCGATGCATCAACCTTCTGGAGAGCTATTCCGACAAGGGCAGCATTCGGGTCGACGGCATTCCGGTGCAGCCCGGACCGACGCTGGGCCAGGTCCGCGCCGAGGTTGGCATGGTGTTCCAGTCGTTCAATCTTTTCCCGCACATGAGTGTCCTGAAGAATGTGATGCTGGCCCCCATGCGTGTGCGCAGGACACCGGCTGCGGAGGCTGCCACGAAGGCCCGCGAACTCTTGGCCCGCGTCGGCATTGCCGAACAGGCAGACAAGTTTCCCGGCCAACTGTCCGGCGGTCAACAGCAACGCGTTGCCATTGCCCGCGCACTGGCAATGGAACCCAAGGTGCTCCTGTTCGATGAACCGACCTCGGCGCTCGATCCGGAAATGGTGGGCGAAGTTCTCGACGTCATGCGCCAGCTTGCCGGAACCGGCGTGACCATGGTCGTGGTCACCCATGAAATGGGCTTTGCCCGCCAGGTGGCCGACAGGGTGATCTTCATGGATGGCGGCAGGATCGTGGAAACCGAGACGCCGGCGCAGATTTTCGACACCCCGAAAGAACAAAGAACCCGCAATTTTCTAAGCGCGGTCCTCAACCACTGAATTTTACTGCCTTTGCTGGAGCCAACCATGCCAAACAATGCACAACTGGACATCGCCTGGGTCCGGGATCAATTTCCGGGACTGAAATCGGACTGGGTCTTTTTCGACAATGCCGGCGGATCGCAGATCCTCAACCAGGCAGTCGAGCGGATCAAACAGTTCCTGCTCGAAAAAAACGTTCAGATCGGCGGTAGCTACGAAGTTTCGAAGGCCGCGGCGGCAGCTCTCCTGGAAGCGCGCAAGGCCGGTCAGCTTCTGGTCAACGCCTCCCGTCCTGAAGAGATCGTCTTCGGCCATTCCACCACCGTGCTGATGCAGAACCTTGTCGAATCCATGCGCCGCCAGTTGGCGCCGGGGGACGAGGTGATCGTGAGCAACGCGGACCATGAATCCAATATCGGCCCCTGGCTGCGGCTCGAGGAATTCGGCATCAAGGTGATCTTCTGGCAGCTCGACAAGGACAGCCTGACCCTGCACCTGGATGATCTCGGCAAACTGATGAACGAACGCACCAGGCTCGTTGCGGTTCACCACGTCTCCAACATCCTGGGTGAAGTCAATCCCGTTCGCGAAATCGCCGATTATGTGCATCACAGAGGTGCCAGACTGTGCGTCGACGCGGTCGCCTATGCGCCGCACCGGGCGATCGACGTGCAGGAACTGAACGTCGATTATTACATCTTCAGCCTGTACAAGACCTTCGGCCCGCACATCGCGATGATGTACGGCAAATACGACCACCTTCTGGAGCTGGACACGCTCTACCACTATTTTTACGGCAAGGACAAAGTCCCGGGAAAACTGGAAGCAGGCAATCCGAATTATGAACTTGCCTATTCGCTGACAGCCATCACTGCCTATCTGCAGGAACTCGGGAAACGATGCGGAGCCCCTGCCTCGTCAGAGCCGCGCGCCCTGATCGAGACCGCCTTTTCTGCCATCGCGGCGCAAGAGATTGCCTTGACCCAGCGCTTTCTCGACTGGGCGAAGCAACACCCGGACATCACGATTGTCGGGCGTGACACGGTTGGAAACGGCAACAGGATCGCAACCATCAGCTTCACGGCAAAAGGCTGGGCGCCGGAGGCACTGTGCCGGAAGATCGACGAATACCATGTTGCGATCCGCCATGGTGACTTCCATTCCCGGCGCCTGATCGAAGACCTCGGGCTGGCCGAAGCCGGGGGCGTCGTGCGCCTGTCCATGGTCCATTACAACACGCTTGAAGAAGTCGATCGCCTGACCAACGCCCTGGATGAAACCCTCGGTCAAGAAGCGTCCGGAACAGCACCTGTGAAAGCATCGGCATGACGGTACACTCTTTCGACACAGTGGTGCGCGGTGGCACCATAGTCACCGCAGCCGATGTCTATCAGGCAGACATCGGCATTTCGGATGGCAAGATCGTGGCAATCGGGCGTGATCTGCAGGAAGCGGCCACCACCATCGACGCGACCGGCTTGCTCGTGATGCCGGGCGGCATCGACAGTCACGTCCATATCGCGCAGCCGTCAGGCGAAGGCATTGTCATGGCGGACGATTTCGAAAGCGGAACAAGGTCGGCGCTTCTTGGTGGGAACACGACGGTAATGCCTTTCTGCCTTCAGCAGAAAGGCGACACCCTGCGCGAGGCGTTGAAGGGATATCATGCCCTCGCAGAGGGCAACTGTTTCACCGACATCAGTTTTCACATGATCGTCTCCGACCCGACGCCGCATGTGCTTGGCCAGGAAATGCCGGCACTTGCGGAAGAAGGCTATACGTCGATCAAGGTGTTCATGACCTACGAAGGCCTGCGCCTGCGTGACGACGAAATCCTGGCCACGCTGGACGCGGCCAAACGCTCCAGACAGGTCGTGCTGGTTCATTGCGAAAACGAAGATGCCATCCGCTATCTGATCGGACGGCGCGAAGCAGATGGCGACACCGCCCCGTACCACCACGCCACGTCTCGCCCGATCGCGGCAGAGCGAGAAGCAACACACCGGGCCCTGTCGCTGGCCGAAATCGTCGATACCCCGATCGTCATCGTCCATGTTTCGAACCGCGAAGCGATGGAGGAAATCTCGCGTGCAAGGCTGAGAGGCCAGAAGATCGCCGGTGAAACCTGCCCGCAATACCTCGTTCTGACGGCAGACGATCTGGATCTTGAGGATTTCGAGGGTGCGAAGTTCGTCTGCTCGCCTCCTCCCAGAGACAAGGAAAGCCAGGACGCCTGCTGGTCCGGTCTGGAAAACGGCGTGTTCGACCTTTACTCTTCCGACCACTGCCCGTTCCGGTTTGACGACCCCGGCGGCAAGAAGACCGAGAAGGGAATGCAGTCCTTCAGATGGATCCCGAACGGCATTCCGGGCGTTGCGACCAGACTGCCGATATTGTTCTCCGAAGGCGTCAAGACCGGCCGGATCGACCTCAACCGCTTCGTTGCGCTGACGTCCACCAATCACGCCAAGCTGTATGGTCTCTATCCGCAGAAAGGCACCATCGCGGTCGGTTCGGATGCCGATCTGACCCTGTGGGATCCGGAACTCAGGAAAACCATCACCAACGATGACCTCGGCCATGGCGCCGACTACACGCCTTACGAAGGCATGGAGGTGACCGGATGGCCCGTGAAGGTTCTTCTGCGCGGCGACCTGGTGATGGAAAAAGGTGTGCCCGTTCTTGGCAAGGGCCGGGGCAGATATCTTCCCCGTAAACGGAGCAATCTGATCAACGGCGAAACCAGCCTGTAAGTCCTGCCCGGCATCATCCGGCGTGTCGCTGTTGGCGGCTGATGATGCCGGGCTACAAACCGGAAAAAGAAACGCAGACCATTTCACCCGGGAAGGGATCTGGATTGACACCGACGGTCAGGTCGGCGAGGATTTTCAGATGATCCGAATGTCTGCTTTAGCCTCCCGGCTAAAAAGGCGGCTCCTGCCTGTCGACAGGCCGCCTGATCAGTTAGTGGGTGATCCGGACGCCCCGTATATTTTCCGCTGGCGCTTGTGGCCGAAGAACCCGCTCATCAACGCGTATTTACACAATGTCGTACGGGCTGACGACGAGGCAGCCCTGCACGACCACCCCTGGCCGAGCGTGTCGATCATGCTGGCCGGCACGATCGATGAGACTTTCGCTGCCCGTAAAGGCGAGAAGGTGCGCAAACTGCGTGCCGGAGATGTCGTACTCCGTAAATCCCGCTTCGCGCACCGTCTGTCTCCCGTCCTCACCGAACCGGCCTGGACCCTCTTCATCACGGGGCCGCGCGTGAGGGAATGGGGCTTTCATTGTGCCCAGGGCTGGCGAGACTGGAAGACATTCGTCGAGGCCAGAAAAGGTGGCAAATACAACGGCTGCGACGATCCATAGGATTATTCGGAACGCGTCTCGTCCAGAATGACATCGGTTCCGGCGCAACCGGTTGCCCGCTGCAGGATCAGCTCATGAATGCATTGGGCAACATGTGCGGGCGGAAGCCCGGCGCCCCCGGGCTGAAGCTGCAATTGTCCCGGTATGACGGTGTGCAGGGCAATACCCAGCCCCTCCACCTCTGGCCGCAGGGCCTGGCCGAACGCGATCATTCCCGCCTTGGCTGCGCTGTAGACAACGGCTTCACTAACGGGCCGAAGACCGGCAGTAGACGCGATCTGCACGACTACGGCGTTGTTTGAAAGCTTCAACGCCGGAATGGCGGCGTGGGTAAGAAGGATGGCGGACTGAAGACTGGTTTCCAGCACGCGCAGCAGCAGCTCCGCTGAAGACGGTGCGAAGGGCCGGAACCCATATGCCGCTGCACCATGGATCAGGACGTCGAGCCCGCCCATTGCAGTTGCCGCCTGCTGGACAACAGTTTCGGGTGTGGTTTTTGAAGAGAGATTTGCTTCAATGATGTGGGCGGTTCCGCCCCTGGCGTGTATCTCATCCGACAATTGCCGAAGAGACTCCGCACTGCGCCCAACCAGGGCAAACTCGAATTCCGGGCTGGCAAGGCGTTCGATCAACGCTCGCCCAACCCGACCACTTGCGCCTGTCAGCAAAATTCGTGACATGCGTTTATCGGTACTGATTCAACCGGGAAGCCAAAACGGCAGACCTGGTATCAGCGACCTGTGGTTTTATCCTCGTCGCAGCCAAATCCGACCACACGACCTGCTTCTTGCCCCGTCAACTGGCGCGGCGTGGAGCCGGCAAGTGCAACGGTTTCCGACGGATCAACAAACTCGATGTCGGCTTCAACTTCGGTATTGCGCTCGATATTTGCTTTCGCTTCAGACATATCTAGTGCTCCTTGTTTGCAATTTGCAGTTTCAATCCTGCACTCATACCTACTAGATTGTCCAGAGCGATCTCGCGATGTGGTGAATTTTCTGAAAGCGACTTCAGCTGTCAGGCGGCGATAGACTGATAATCTGCAACCGGAAACGATCAACAGGAAGACTGCGTGTCGAAGGCAACTGACGGGTTCGAATTTCAACGGAAGCGGCACGTTTTGGCGTGGATGCCGATATCGCGGGTCTCTGCATGACATCGAGACCAGTGCAATTGGCCGTGATCAGCATAGCCGGCTACGGGTTGGCTCTCCTGACGAACCTGCTTCTGTCCAATATGCTCGGGACAGAGCTCTTCGGAGACTATCAGGTTGCATTCGCCCTCTTGTCGCTGCTGGCCTCCCTGTCACTGTCCGGAACGGATATGGTGGCTTCGCGCTACCTGCCCACCATGCGCAAAACGGTAAACCTCGAGGGTATTCGGGCATACTGTGCCTGGAACCGCAGCCGGATACGCTTCGGCTTTTCAATCATCCTGGCAGTCTATGCAGTGTTTCTGGCAATCGCACTTGCCACACATCTGGCCGATTACAAGCGCTTCGAAGAGTATCATCTGGCTTTTCACAGTATCTGGATTGCCCCGATTGCCGCACTTTCGCTTCTGACCGACCGATATCTCGTCGCCAGCGGGTACCCGCGAACCGGGAGCATCCTGGGCTCGCTGGCCCTTCATCTTGTGCTGCTTTTCTGTGTCGCCGCGGCAGTGTACGGGCTGCGGCTGTCCGTCTCGAGCAGCAGCGTCATGATCGGTATCCTCGTGGTATCGTTTGTGTTCCTGGGGTTCCTGCATGCCCTCATCTTTCGGACCGTTGAGCCCGAGATTTACGGTGCATGGTGGACACCGGCGCGGGGCGCCTCCGCCGAACACCACAGGGCCTGGTCACGGACCAGCAATCGAATGCTGATCATGCGGGTCAATTCACTGATGTTGTGGCACCTCGACCTCTTCATCGTCGAAATCGCCTCGCCGAACGAAGCCGCCACAAGTTTATATGCTGCAGTCCTGCTGGTGGTTCGCATCATGCAGCTTATTCCGACCACCATATCCTTCATGATCCGCCCGTTGTGCGGTGCTGCCGCCGACGACCGGTCGCAATGTCCCAAATTGCAAAAGGCAATCAACGAGTCGAATGCCGTCGTCCTGGGGATCTGCTCTCTACTCCTGGTCGGGATGCTAATCGGCGGACATTTCATTCTGAATGCCTTTGGCCCTGGGTTCTCCGAAGCAACGACTGCACTCGCGATGGTTGCTGTCGGAGCCTTCATTGAGGCCTTGACGCGGCAGTCTCTCGTGATCCTGCAGACCATGGGTCACGAACAGGTCGCGACCCGCATCTCGACAGTCAGTCTCGTTATCGTGCTCGGGGGCGGGTTCATCGCCACCTACCTCTTTTCATACAACGGCATGGCCGCCGTGACCGGTTTGGTCTTGGCGGGCAAGGGTTTGATATCCTATGCTTTTGCTCGAAGGCGGCTTCCGGAGATCCGTCCTCTGAGCGTCATTTGAAACAACGCGGAGGTGTGATGATGAAGACAGACAATCCATATCAACACTTGATCGAGGCCCTTACCCCACCTTCTGGCGAAATAGATTCATTCATCGAATTGGGCAGCATTCTGCGGTCACTCGATCCGCAACGCATAAATGGCCTGTTGCTGGATCTGCTGCACGTTGTGCGCGAACGCGGCAGCTTGCCGGCACAGCGGGAAGGCAACGTCTACCTGTGCCGGACCGATCAGTTCAGCCTGATGCTGCGCTTCAGTGGACAAGGTGGCCGGCAACCGGTCTACACCGCCAACGAGTTTGATGCCTTCGTGTTGAACCTGTCACCAAATGATGTGCACATACCGCGGCTGGAGTGCGGGCTGGATCGCAACAACCTTCATCAACGCCCGCCCAGCCTCAAGCGCCAGGACAGCGACCTCGTGCTGAAGGCACATGACGTCTATGACGCCCCGGCGTTCGGCGACATCATCGACATTGCCGCCGCCACGCCGATCGCACCGTTGTTGATCGTGCATTCCCCGCCACGGGCCCACAGCACCTGGACCTTCGACCGCGAGACACTGGAGCCACTGCAGCAGGTCAGCACCGATCTGCATGCCTCGCGCATGCAGATGGTTCTCCAACTGCTTCAGGCCATGCAACAGATCGATGGACTTGAAGAACCGCTGGCCAAAATGGTGCATTCGAACATGGCGGGTTTTGCACGCTGGGATGCCTTGAAGCTGCTTCATCGCTGTGCGCCACAGCAGGCTCTCACCGCTTTGCACCAAATGGCGCACAGTGACCGCGATGCGTCGCTTCGCGAAGCGGCGCGAGCAACTCTTGCAAGAACGATGGACGGGGATGCGGCATGACCGAGACATATTTTCCCGAAGGGAACGAGACCCTGACGCTTGATCAGTTCGTTGAAAGGCTGGAGGCATCCGGCATCGTTCCGGATCTTCGCGCCTCCCGCTACACTCCGGAAGCAATGTCGCGCGTTGCCGAATGGATGGCTGCATTGGCACGCGATCCCGATGTGCTGCGCGGTCTGCTTGTCGATGGTCTGGCGGATTTTCTGAACTACCAGGTCGACAACGATTTCAAACCGTCAACCTTGATGCTGCACAAGGGCGACGGGTATTCCCTACGTGCCGTCCTGTGGATGCCGCCAAGCCCTCAACATCCCCCCGAAATCTTTTCCTATTACGAAACCCATGATCACAGCTTCGATTTCTTCACGGTCGGCGCTTTCGGTCCCGGGTACCGCACCCAGTTGTACGACTACGAATACGAGAACGTGCGCGGCGTCCCGGGAGAACTTGTTCCCTTGAGGTTTCAGGAGGAAACCGGGCTGCCGCCAGGCAAGGTGATGTACTATTACGGCAGCCGCGATATTCACACGCAGCTCCCGGCGCCCTCGATCTCCGCGTCGATCAACCTGCTCCTGCCCAAGACATATCCGGCGCACCGCCGGCAATACGAGATGACCCTGGAAGAAACGCCGGAAGGTGTCTTCGGCAAACTCATTGCCGGGAATGTCGATCGACAGGCGCAGGAGCGCGCGTTGTTCGAAACAGCAGCGGCGATGGGGGACACCGATCTTCATGAGGCCTTGCGCGACATTGCAAGACATCATGACACGCCGCAGGTGCGGGCACTGGCCTGGCAATCCCTGTTGCCCAACAGCAAGCATCTCTCCGAGGATGTCGACCTGGTCCGCGACGATGGAGATCCCCACGTTCGCGCCGCCCTTTCGCAGTGGGTGTAGAGCGCTGAGATTTACCAGCCTGGCAAAGTGGTGCCTGCGCCGCTTTGCCAGCGACCATCCGAAGCCGTGCAGGTTGGGAAGGATCAACTCCCTTTGGAACAGGTCGGAAAGTGTGGTAATCGCCAGCCAAACAACATCGGGAATGCACCATTGAGCGAACTGACCGTAGCGGAAGCAACGAACCGCGTTTATGAATCCCTGCAGGCCGACAACGAAGATATCGACCTGCATATCGCAGCTCTCAAGGAAGCGTTGAAACGCGAGGGCCAGAAGGAAGCCGTTTTTGATCCGGCAAAGCTCGTCCAGAACAACCGCTCCGGACGCAAGCTCATGCAAGCCTACTTTCGCCAGCGCGGCGTGAAGGTCACCTTCGCGGCTTCCTGACACGAAGCTGCCATCGGCCTTCCTGCCTCACTGAACCCTGTATCGATGCTCCGGACGTCCGACCGGGTAATCTCCACTGGAGCCGCCGCCTTGGTTTTCACCTGTAGGCGGCGGCGCCCTGCGAAGTCTCCAGACAGGTTTCCACCTCACTCGAAAACAGTACTGCTCTGTTCCTGTTTTCTCAGGTGGGCTTTCTCTGCATATCGAGCGCCGCTCGTAAACAGGTACCGTTTCGCAACCAGGGAAATCGCGAACACAAAGATCAACAGCGGCACCACAATGACCATGAGGGAGCCGAGCCCGTTCGCAAGTTCGCCTTGCGAAAGAAGAAACCATACGAACACCCCGGTAGTAATTACCGAAATGGCCAGTTCAACAAGCGCCATCTGAAAAGCGGCCCGCCAGGCGAAACCGCTTTCGGGGACGATTTCGTACTTTTTGTAAAAGTGTCGCCCTGCGTCGGTTGCAGCGCCAATTATGGCACCGATCTGGTTCACCGAACCGCCCACGCTGATGCCGGTTAGCGTTTCCAGAATGACACTGAAAATAGCCAGGGCGATCAACAGCCCTGTGTACACCAACGCAAATCTCACCAATCCAACAGTTTTCTGCACAATGGCCCCCAGGACTTGAAAACACTTTTTTGATAGCGCCGGGACAGGCAAGGCATACCCCATGCGGTCCCGCCCCGGCATTCCATAGTGGAGAATTCCGGCGACGGCCGTCCGGCTTATAGAAGCTAAATCTTAAGTTGTAATTTCCAGAACCACTTGCATTGACGACAAATGCGTATCCGGTGCTGCATCTTGGGGAGTGTCTCCAACAGGGCACACGTACCTGCCTGAAGTCTGGACCACGTCATCAACACGACACTTAACTTGGAAAGACGCAGTTTCTTGCTTCTTCGGCTATCGCGTGACGAACCTTTTGCTCGATCTGCTTGCGCTCCGGACCCTTGATACCTTGCTCATCCAGAAACATTGAAAGGATGCCAGTGGCCCTGTTTGCCAGGAAGTCAGCTCTTTCCTGGCTACCATCAATCGTTGTATCGAAAACAGAAAGCGCTGCATCCATTGCCGCAGCTTCACGGTCCAAGGGCCTGGACACAGTCGTTGCCGGGGTGACATCTGAATTTGTTGTAGAACCGTTTCCAAGTTCGCCAAAGCGCCTTTCTATCTCTGCATCGAATGCCGCCCAGGTTGCTTCCCGTTCGGCCGGTGTCATTCGATTTTTCGCTTCGGCCCGCGCAAGCAGGTCAACCATGTCCCGCCGCACCTGAACCAGCCCGAATGTTGGCCGGACTGCTTCATCGAAATCCGCAAGGCCCTTTTCCAGCCAAGCCGCTGCATCGAACGGATCACCGGTTTCGGGATCCCTGGCTTTGGCGGAATGCATTTTTTTCCAGAAGCCCAGCAGCCCAGTCATCAAGCAGCCCCATCCATCAACGCCTCAGGAGGTTCAAGTCCGATCTTTTGGTCCCGGATATTCCTGACTTTTCGAAGATATTTCAAAGTCCGGGGAACCTCTCCCAAACATCGAGCAGACCCATGCGTTTTCCTTCGTCGACAAGAGTGCCTGCAGCGGCGAGCTGGCCGTCAGGCATCCGCAGAAGATCATGATAGACGAGGTTGGCGCCCCCAAAGTGGGCAATAGGTTCGAGCTTGTGATTCAGGAATATGACGTAACCCGCATCGACCCCGTCGCTTGTGTCGCGAAAGGCCACGGAGACCGCGATCGTGCATTTTACCGGATCGAGAGAGTTCGTCCGTTCCTTGCAACTTCCCTCCATGTCCATCAGGTAGCTCGAGCCGCCTTTGGCGCTCACGAACGCCCGGCTGGTAGTTGGACTGGTTACAACAGCATCGTTTCCAGCTTCCTTGGCACGCCGGACATGCACACCGTAAAAGTTCTTCAGTGGCCAGAGACCGTACACGTTGCTGACGGCATCTATCAGACGGGCACGACTGACCGGCCCGCTATCTCCCTCTCGCCTCCAACGCCCGTTCGGGTCTTCCAACTTAGGCGAAAAGATGCTTGCTTGACCGCGCTTGAGAATGTCCCCTCCCTCGACTATTGAGAAATGGGTGGCGGTGTGATCGCCCAGAACAGCGAAGAAGACCTCCCTTCCGCTGACTTGACCGATGGAGACGCTGTCCAGACGTGCGCCTAGTGTTGTTTGCAGCGTGGAAACCCGGCCGTTCTTGACCACGTGCAAGAGCACACCACCGTCATTGGGGGCTTTGGCAACAGTGACCGAAAAACCGCCGGCACTGTCTCCGGCAACTGGCTCCGGACTTGCCTTGGTTCTTTCGCTCGTCAGTAGTTTGCGCTTTTTGTCCAGGTCGAAAAAGTCAATCGGTCCGAATGCTCCGGTAAAGACAGAGTTTCCTTGTTCTGCAGGCCCGGTAATGCCGCGATACTCCCTGTCCTGAGGACGGCCGACTTCTACGATGTTCGTGGTGCGGTTGGTGCTTGGATTAACGATCGTGACGTAGCGGCTGGTGTCACTGTTGCCCAGCATCGATAAGGAGCTAGAGCCTACTGAATTGAGGCCATAGAGCGTATGAATACCCTGGCGGAGATCACCATTTATCCGTTTCGAAGGCAGAAGCCTTTGCGACTTCGCCCATTCGAGAGCAGTGGAAGGTGCTTGTTGCGCAAAGGCATTGGAACCAAACAAAATAAATGCGGCCGCAAAGGCGCCGGATATTCCAATCTTCATGTACTCTCCCACACTTGGTGCAGGCAGAGTCAAGATTGAACCTGACGCCTCGTCAAGTAGCTTTTCCTCAGGAATGGGAGTGGGACGGCAGGAACCTGCTTGCAGTGCCGTTCACTGCTAATCACCAGGCTTACAACACAGATTTTGGGTGTGATGCCAAACGTGTATTCCTGGTGGCAGCGGTTCACGCAGGTCAACTAGCAGGGCACGGACACGAACGTCCGGCGACCGTTTCCGTCAACGACCAGGGCGGTCAAGGCACCGCCATGAACTGCTCCCGTATCGATACCTGTAGCAAACGGAAACATAGCCGGCCCTTGCATGAAGGGATTGTGGCCAAAAATGACGTGGCCGAAACGGCCCTCATAACTGTCTGCCCAGAATGGATCACCAGCCGTTTCATGCCCTTGAACCAGGAAAGCACCGGTGTCGGCGCTGACAAACCGCGTGCGCAGTATCTTGCGAAAGCTGCGACGGTCCTTGCCTTGCAGCTCAAGCGCTTCGTCCAGACTGCTTGGAAACGCAAGCATGTCTCCGGGAATACCGCCATGAACGGCAAGAATGTCATGCGCGTCCAACCGAAAAAACGGTACAGCGCTTTCAAGAAAGGCGACATCTTCCGGGGCGAGCTGAGCATTCAGGGACGCCAGTTCGCCGTTTCCAGCTTCCTGCTCCGCCGCAACCGTGGGGCGGACAGCCAGATTGACACGATAGCGCGCATGCAGATCTTCATGATTGCCCTCGATGAGAACGATTTCGAAGGCTGCCTCATTCTTCATTTGGCGGACCATGCGCACAACGCCGGCAGCATCGGGACCCTTGTCCACCAGATCACCCAGAAAGACGACCCTGTCGCCGGCATCGGGAGCAAGCTTTTCAATAAGCGCAGCCAAAGCTTTACTCATGCCATGAATATCGCCAATGAAGATGTGCCTGTTTGCCATGGTCTGACAGGTATAAAACGGCGCGTTTCATTTCAATACCTTGCCTGAACCACGCTCTTGCCGGACCACCGCGTGGTACACAGCCGGCAGCTCCAGGTGCCTCGATTGTCCGATCATACGGTCGGACGCACGCCTGGAACGCCATCTGTCCGAGCACGTTCAGATCAATTGGACGGAAACACTTCAAAACGCCACGAAAATATGTTCATTTTGCCTCGATCTTGAAGCCTTATTTCAGCCCAACAAATACTGATGAATGCATGACATCGAACAACAATAATCGTTTGATATTCTGGGCTGAATTTCCTTTCCGTTTTCTCCGTCGAAGCCAAAAGAGGTTTGGATGACTGTACTCATTACCGGCGGTGCCGGTTATATCGGCTCGCATTGCTGCGTGGCTTTTCTTCAGGCCGGGCACGACATCGTTGTGGTGGACAACATGTCCAACGCGAGCCAGGTCAGTCTCGAGCGGGTAGCGGCCATCACCGGTGCGAAGGTATCTCTGGAAACAGCCGATATCCGGGATCAGTCGCGGATGGAGGAAATCCTCAAGCAGTACCGCTGTACGGCGGTGGTGCATTTTGCCGGCCTGAAAGCGGTTGGTGAATCCACCAAGATCCCCCTCGCCTATTACGACAACAACGTCGTGGGAACCCATCGCCTGCTGTCGGCGATGGCCAATTGCGGCGTGAAGCAAATGATCTTCTCGTCCTCGGCGACCGTTTACGGCGACCCGCAATTCCTGCCCCTGACCGAAGATCACCCGACGAGCGCCGTCAATCCCTACGGCCGCACCAAGCTGATGATCGAGGAAATGCTGCGCGATGTCGCCGCCAGCGACCCCTCCTGGCGCTTCGGCATCCTGCGCTATTTCAACCCGGTCGGCGCGCATGAAAGCGGGCTGGTGGGCGAAGATCCGCAAGGCATCCCGAACAATCTCATGCCGTTCATCACCCAGGTCGCGGACGGTCGCCGGGAGGAGCTTTCGGTATTCGGCAACGACTACGACACGCCGGACGGGACCGGCATCCGCGACTACATCCATGTCATCGATCTGGTCGAAGGCCATCTGAGGGCACATGAAGTGCTCGGATCAGGCTCAGCCCCGTCCAATTGTTTTGCGGTCAACCTTGGCACCGGCAACGGCTACAGCGTTCTGGAGATGGTCAAGGCATTCGAGCGGGCCTCCAACAGACAGATCCGCTACTCCATCGCTCCCCGCCGGGAAGGCGATGTGGCACAGTGTTTCGCGAACACGGAATTTGCGGAAAAACTGCTCAACTGGAAGGCCGAGCGCGGCCTTGAAGACATGTGCCGCGACACCTGGAACTGGGTCTGCAAGAACCCGCGCGGCTACGAAACCGTCGCCTGACCAGGTCTGACGCCTGACATGTTTGAGCCGGCAAGCGAACTTGCCGGCTCAATTCATTGGCAGATGCCACTCGTTTCTAGGCTGAAGTGTTCTGAAACACTCTCACGGTGCGGATGCTGGTTGCAGCTCCGGCAACGTCGCCATCGTTCTTGCCGGCAAAGGGCGCGACCGCATTGCTGAGAAGCAGCAGCGCTGGCGTGTGAGCAAAATCGTTGGGTGCGTCAAAGACTTCCATGTCGTCGACATAGAAACGAAAGCCCTGCCGGGTCCAGAGCATCCCATAGCGGTGAAAGGTGTCGTCCAGCCGGATGTGCGCCCGGTAACTTGCGGCAAGCACCTTCTTTTCCGGGCGCCACCGGCGGGCTGAGACCTGAACGATGTTCGGATATTTGACTTCGGCCACATCCAGTTCGAAATGTGTGTCGCCCTCCGTCTCGCGATCGGATATCAGCCAGAAGGCATTGTTGACACCGGCCTCGCGCGCGATGCGCATCTCGCACTCGAAATAGCCGTAAGTCTGGCGGAAGGTCCGGGTCCGAACGTAGCCTCCCGTGAAAGGCCGTTTCGGATCGGCCTGATGGCCGAGTTTGAGGTCGAGTTCGCCTTCCCGCATCACCACGTTTTTCGGGTAGCGCATGGTCGGATGACCGTCCCCTCCGATGCGCATGCGGTCCCAGGTTTGCTGAAACCGGTGGAGGTCGTCGAAATCATCCTGGAAGGTCAGCTGCCAGTCGCCGTCCATCCGCTGCAGAGGGGCAGGCAGGTCGTTCGAGGTCAGAGCCAGCAAGCTGCGGGGCGACGCAAGAAGCGCCGCCCCCGCCATGCCACCGGCTGCCGCGCCGGTCAGAAACCGGCGACGGCTCAACACAGGTCCGGGTCGTGTCATGATCCCGCGAACCGGTCAGCTCGCCAGTTTCGCGCCGGCGTCCGGCGATGTCTTCTCGCGAAGCTTCAGCTCCAGGTTCCACGCGCGGCTGCGCAGGGTCTCGATCTCGCTGGTCATGAAATCGACCTCGCCCCGGAACCAGTCGGTTACTTCCTCGGTCGTCTGGTCGATCTTCACAAGGTTCGGCTTGACCAGCGGCTGCTCAGGCGGCGAGGCCACCGGTTTTGCGAGCACGTGGTTGAGCCCGTTTTCCGTCAGGAAGCGATGGTACTCGGCATAATTCAGCCGGTAGACATGCTGAACCTTGGAGAAGTCGGCACTCTCGAAGATCTTTTCCAGGTTGATCGGCATGTAGTCTTCGATCTCGACGGAAGGGATCGCGAACAGCGTCGACAATTCTCGAATGCGGGAATCGTAGGTGAAGAACACGGCGGGAATGCCCTGATGCAGGCCGATGACGTTGCCGTGGAGGCGGAAGCCGACCAGAACGTCGACATTGTCCCGCGCATCTGCCGCCCATTCATCAACGTCGAAGAATGCCTGCATCCGCTCGCTCATCAGCGCCTCGACATCCTTGTCGCCCTCCAGATTGTACTTTCCGAGGATCGAACGGATGTGCTTCTGCTTGGCTTCGCCGGTCTCGAAAATTGCCAGCGTTTCCTCGCGCTCGCCCTGGGAATA
This sequence comes from Labrenzia sp. R5_0, assembly GCF_017743835.1. Classification (NCBI taxonomy): domain Bacteria; kingdom Pseudomonadati; phylum Pseudomonadota; class Alphaproteobacteria; order Hyphomicrobiales; family Stappiaceae; genus Labrenzia; species Labrenzia sp. R5_0. The sequence continues at coordinate 1,064,726 of NZ_JAGHRK010000002.1, forward strand.
GAGACGATTGGCCGGCCGCTTGGCCACAGCCTCGATGAGCGCCCGTTGCATGCGGTTGGTCTTGGTGGCGTTGGACGCATAGTCGGCGGAAAGATACTTGTTCAGCGTCAGGCCGACACGAGCGTTGGCCGGATCCAGCGGCTTGATCTCGATGGACGGCCTCAGATTGCGGTAGAAGCTCGGGCAGCCGATGATCCGGATGTTCTTGATGCCGATGTCGTTGAAGACCTCGGCGCTGTAGACACCACGTACGCCGATCGTTTCGCATTTGTCGGCGATGATCTTCCAGGCCTCGATGCTGCCTTTCGGCATTTCCAGCTTCTTGTATTTCGCCGCCTGGGCGCCGACACCCACCGGGACGATCGGTCCCTTGAGCTTCTTCAGGAGCGGAATGACATTGCCGATATCAACCGTCTCTGTGAGGTAGTTGGATCCGCGAATGACGGTGGCGTCATAATCGTCGGTCGGCCAAAGTTTCTCGTCGGCCGCATGGGCGAACTGCACGTTGGTGATCTGGTCGTAGGCAAGCGCCTTCAACATCGCGTCATAGACGAGAACGTCGCCCGTGTTGATCCCGCCGCGTGCAAAGGTCGACAGGGGATCATCGATTTTCAGGAATGCCGACTTGTTGCCCGGCTTGACGGCAGCGCCGCCGTTGAGAACGAAGAGCTTCTTCATGTGAACTGCACCTTTCAAAAATGTGGGCTCGGGCCCTTCGATTACCGGACGGACGTCTGACGTCCGCGTTGCTGCCAGAGCGTTGCTCCGTCAGCGGCACTCCCCCGGACGGTCGTTTCGGATGAACTGGAAATCTGCGCCACCGGCGCCTTGGTTCGGCGGATGCTTTGCAGGCGATCCGGGAACCAGTTGTGCAATTGCCGCAGGAACGGCTGCAGGCTCTTTTCCCAACTGCGCTCTGCACTGCGCTGCGACGCGTTGGTCGAAAGGGTTCGAAGCAGCCTTTCCGACTTTGCCAGTGTTTCGAGCGCGGTGATCAGATCATGGGTCACCACGCCATCGTCAGAGGAGCGCAGCAACAGGCCATCAACCTTATTCTCGATCAGCTCGCTTACGGCCCCCACATCGGTGGCGACAGGCACACAGCCAAGGCGTTGTGCCTCGATGATCGTGAGCGGCGCACCTTCCCATCTGGACGGCAACACGAAGGCATCGGCCCAGGCCAGCAGTCGGCTGAGCCTTCGACTGTCATAGATCGGCGGATCGACGCGGATACCAAGTTCGGCAAACCGCTCCTTCCAGGAACCGCCTGCCCCGGCGTCCATGACGTCGGAACCGACAATGCGCCAGTCGATGTCGACACCCTTGCGCTTCAGGGCACGAGCAGCAGCAAAGATCCGCTCGATGCCTTTCTGCCTGTCCAGCCGGCCTAGGAACACAGCCCGCAGGCGGCCATCGCGGTCTTGCTGACGGTTGTCCGACAGCCGTTTGGCCTCTTCCGGCGCCATTGGGTAACCGGCGGCATTCGGAATATGAAGCAGCTTGGCAACAGGCACGCCCATGCCGTGCAGCCACTCGGCCATGTCCCGCGAGCAGGTCAGCACGCTGTCGTAGATGTGCTCATAGGCAAGCGTCAGATAGGGATGGCCCGCCGGACGGCCGAGTTCGGAACTGTCCAGCACATGTACGTAGTTGACGACCTTGACCCCACGCCGGCGAAGTTCGCCGAAAATGGCATTGGCCGGGGCAAGCTGGTTGTTGATCACCACATCAAGGCCGGACAGGAACCCGAGAACCTGTTCGGCCCGCGCGTTTTCGTCATGCCCCATCAGCAACTCGTGGCCGGAGAACATGTTGGGACCACCCCACAGAGGATAGTCGTCGGCCAGAAAGTTGATGGTGTCGAACACCCCGTCGTTGTCGGAGATGTGGTTGTAGACCGGCTTTCCGAACACATAGAGGTGAACCTCGCACCCGGCTTTTTTCAGAACCCGGGCAGCCGCGTAGGCAACCTTCTCGACACCGCCGAACGTGGCGATCGGCAACAACAGACCGACCCTGAGGGGCGCGCCCTCACGGCCAAGACGCGGCATGATCGGGGCTGCTCCCGCACTGTGTCGCAGCAGCTCGAAATACTTGCTGCGGTTCGGGAAGTAGGCAGAACGCCAGATCCAGCGTTCACCGGGCCCGTGGCGATAGCCGGACTCGCGCAGGGCCCCCAGCGTGGCCAGAAGGCTGTTGGTGGCAGACAGGGCGGTGCCCTGAATGTCTTCCGCCGAGAACGGCCCACGCACGACGACTTCGGCTATCTTCGGTGCCGGATTGGCCCCTCTCAATGTCCGGATCCAGTCGTCGGACTTGTCCTCGACACATTGCTTCATGATGTCGAGCGAGCACATCCAGCCAAGCGGCTTCTTGGCAAGTTCCTTGCCTTCGCCCAGCTCGTTCACCTCGATCGCCAGCCGGTCCTTGTCGCTTTCGAACCGAAGCGCGACAAAATGATGGGACGCCGACAGGCGCTCGGTCAGCCACAAGACGTTGTGCAGCAGACCGCAGCTTTTCAGCGCGTCCCTGTGTGCCGGCGACATCCACAGCCAGAACGGAGGCACACCGTAGGTTTCCGGTTCGGCCTGCGCTGCCCAGAAGGTCTTCACGAATTCCTCGATGCTGCGCTTCTTGTGCGCAACGACAGGATCGGTGAAGAGATCGACCAGGTAGGTATCTGCTCCGAATGCGACGAACCGTGGTGCTTCCTCGTGCTCCCAGCCAAGCAGCGTCTCGGTGGAGAACAGCTTCTTGTGCTTGTCCTTGATGTATCCAAGGATGCTGTCACGGGTTCGGTTGGAATCGCGCAACATGCTTTCGGCGCGCTGGCGGTACTCGAAGCCGAAGAAGGGATAGTTCGCTCCCTTGAAGCCATGAGAAATCGCCTGCAGCCAGAAATCCCAATCCTCGAAGCCGGACTTCATGCTCTCGTCGAAACGAACCCCGGCGTCGAGGAGGGATCTGGAGACCAGGCTGCCGGCCTCGCAGATATTGTCGAAGGTAACGTGCAGAAGGCGCGAATATTCCGCCGTGTAGTTGCCGTTCCACTCGATCCCGAACTTGTCGATATTGGGATAGACCCAATCCACACCATCACTGGATTTCATGAAGTCGAGAAGAACGCGGATCGCCGAGGGTGTGATCCGGTTGTCGGCATCGAGGAAATAGACCGCTTCCAGATCGGAGAAGCTGCGCAAGGCAAAGTCGATGCCGTAGTTGCGCGCAGAACTCAGACCGCCGTTGGCCTTCCGCAGGTAATAGACATTGTCGTAGGCGAGCGCATAGGCACGCCCCGTTTGCCCCGTTTCGGGAAAGGGGCAACCATCGTCAACGATCACGACCGCGATGTTGAACGGCGCCTGCTGGGCCAATGCCGCGTCGATGGCTTCGGTCAAAAGGACCGAGTGCTTGTAGACCGGAATGACGATGGCGACCGTGGCCGAAGCCGTGCCGGAACCGCCGAACTGTGCGTAACGCACATTCGGCAAGCCCGGTCTTGAACCAGTGTGCTGGAGCATGCCGGCCTACCCGCTCACGACAGCGCGGAAGTTGGCGAATTTCGCCCAGGCAAAATCGTTACCGGTCGTTTCGTTCATCCGGGTGGCAAAATAGACATTCTGCCAGACCCCGATCCGCTCGCCTGCAAAGGCGCTCAGATGTGCCGTCTCGCCGTAACTGACGGTTTTCCAGCCGGAAAACGCCTCGCCGACGGACTGTTCACGCTCTCCCTTGAAGAGCGCCTTGGCCGCGCCAAGGTCCTTGGCAACCACAATGGCGAAATCGATATCGGCGGCGCGGCTGTTGTCGATGAACGCCTTGGCAGACATGCGGATCACCTGCGGCGGACAAGCTGCCGGAAGTTGCCCGATGGTCATGCCTTCCGCAGGCGGGTGACAGCCGATGGCGCGTTCCGTCGGCAACGGCATGATCGCTTCGAAATCGAAGGACACCTCATCGGAATTGGCAAGGCTTGCGTGTTCCAGGATGCCCGGGGCGATCGGCATGTCGCGGAAGCCTTCGTCCAGGTTCACCTGTTGCGACTGCGCCGGAATGTAGTTGGCGTGCGGCGGCATGGAAACGCCCGGAATGCCACCCCACACCTGAAGGGCGAGGCTGTTCTTGAGGACCGACAAGCCGTTGGCGGCATCGCGCACATGGAACATTTCCACCGGCTGCAGACCACCGACGGACAGAAGCGGTACCTCGTCCTCGGTCTCTTCAACCTGCATGCGGAATTCCAGCGTTCTGCGCAGGCCCGCAGTCGAGCGCGACAGGCCGAAGATGTTCCAGCCCGTGGACAGATCGCCACTGGAGAAATGCCAGGTATCAACGATCCTCTGGTCCTCCAGCGTCATCAACTGGGCACGCAGCTTGATGTCGGGACGGCTGCCGGTCTGTTCGACATGCACCGCCACTCCGCTGACACCGGAACTGGGCACCGGCAGAATCTGGCTGACACCATCGACGGAGGCACTTGCCAGCACATTCGGATTGAGCGGGTTTTCGGCCGGTTCGTTGCTGAACAGGAGATCCAGCGGCTGCAGACCATGCCGGTTGAGGAACGCTTCAAGCGCGGCAAACCGGTTCTGCAGGTCGTCGTTCAGGCTGCGAAGTGTCTTCAGCTCCTTGCTGGACAGAACCAGGCGCCGTGCACCCGATTTCACATGATCGGCAACCAGCCCGACCATCGAGGAAACAGCCTCCACTTCACCGCCACGACCCCAACCGATAACCGGTGGCAACTGAACCACACCGCGTTGCTGCATCCATTTGTGCAGTTCGTCCTTTGCATCCATTGCAGCCGGATCCACGATCATGGCCAATGGCAGAAGCGGCGCTTCCGACACCTGGTACCGACCTGCGCTCTCGTCGGAAAACAGGGCGAAGTCGTCCTCGACACCCTCGAACCAGACCGTCTTGACCGCCTCGAGCAACGGCCCGGGAATGTCCTGCCTTGATACGCCCACGACGATCAAGGTCAGCTCCTTCAGCAGCAGCATCTCACGCGTAGCGTTGTGAACGGGAAACGTGTCTTGTGTAGCCACGACTGTCATGCAAGCCCCCATCTGAACTGTGAAGCGTCCCCCTGCCGGAGATCCGCTTGCTCAACTAATATACATGCACAAGATTTATGTTTGTTTGTGACAATAATGCGGCGCAACATAGAATTATGTAAATATATTTATCTACTTATTGCTTTTCACAAAATATAGATGCATTTCTATCGCAATATTACTCAAATAATACGAATAAAATACTTCAAAATTCGAAATGATATTCTTATCAAATCACATGAGAGCCACCACCTTCCGCTGCTGCACCGGCGCACGCTCCCGCATGACATGCGGCACATTGTTTTCGCTCAGGAAGTCACCCATGGCGTAATAGGTGGCCTCATAGGCCCGGTTGAACCGGTCAAAGAGGCCCTGATCCCAATAGTCGCTCAGGCGGAACACCTTCTCGCTGAAGACGTCGAAGCTCGGGATTCGGAACGTCTCCGCAAATTCGCGCGTGCGGCTGTCGTAGGTGAAATAAAGCGCCGGGACGCCATTGGCCAAAGCCATCAGGTTGCCATGGAGGCGATAGCCGAGCACCAGGTCGCAGGCTTTGACGCAGGCATCATAGTCCGCAACAACGTCGGAATAGAACATGGAGTTGCGGTAGAGGCACTCGATGTCGTCGTCCAGATACCACTCGCCAACCCAGGCATTCTCCCGAAGCGAGGAGATCGCCTGGTCCTTTTGCGCAGGCGTTCCAAGTACCAGCTTCTTTTCCTCCAGCTCGCCTTGCGCCATCAGAACGGTATCGAAGCGTGCCGCAACCGACTTGATCAGGTCGCGATGGAACGTGAGATACTGCCGGATATCCCTGGCGTATGCCGGCGACACTTCGCGCCGCACGGTCAGGCCGACTTTCCGGATACGGTCGATCTCGGGCAGCGTGATCCTCAGACCGGGTTCGTTGTGGCGAAATGCCGTCGGGCAACCGATGATCCGCGTGTTGGAAATTCCGATGTCTTCCAGCACCTCGGCGGTGTAGGCACCGCGAACGCCGACAGATGTCGTCGAACCTGCAATCAGGCGCAGGACATTCTTCGTGGCATCCGACAGCACAAGCTTGCCGTCCACCGGCGCCTGGGCACCAATTCCGAAAGCCAGAACCGGAAGCCCGAGCCGGCGCAGCACCTGCTCCGCCATTTCCCAGTCCATCTCGCCGTGAATGTAGTTGGACCCGCGCAACACGACATAGTCGAATTCATCCCGCAACCGGTCGACTTCCGCCGGGTTGAATTCACGGATCGTCAGGGTTTCGAGCCTGTCGTACTTCAGCAGTTTCAGCGAGGAATCGAAAACGAAGGCATCGCCGATATTGTGATAGTGGTTCAGGTTGCGCTGAATGTCCTGATGGCTGTACCAGCGGACATTGTTGTGATCGTAGACTTCGCCGGACGGTATCATCACCAGAACGCGTGTCATTCCATATTCCTTTGTCTTCTCAGGCGCTTTGCTTGAGGGTACCGGGACGAGACGCGAGGCCGCCATCTAGAACCTCGCGATAAAGGGTCACGTGCTCGCCGGCACTTTCGAGATGCGTTTTGGGTGGCTTGATGCCCGTCCGCAGACGCTGCCACAGACCCGGATCGCGCAAGGCCTCCGCCATGCGGTCCGCCAGGTCTTCCGGGCTTGCCGGCCGGGCATGCAGACCGTCGACCTTGTCGCGAACCTTTTCGGCCATGCCACCGATGCCGCTACAGATAACCGGACGCCCATGGAAGAACGCTTCCTGGATGATCACAGGTGAGTTCTCCCACCATACGGACGGCATCATCACCCAGTCCGTTTGCCGGATCAGCGACGGCATATCCTTGTTCTGGTAGCTGCCGGCGAAACGCACGCGCGATCCGGCCGCTTCCAGAAGCTCTGAAATTCGACTGCGAAACGCTTCGGGCTGACGTTCCAGATTGCCGCCATGAATGGTCAGCGTGGCATCTTCCCCCCAGATGCTTTCGGGAACTCGCTGGACTGCATCCAGAAGTACATCCACCCCCTTGTAGGGCGTCATCTGGCCGAAGAACGCGAAACGGTTCCGCCGGCCACCGGCTGCCACGGAACGTTGCGCCGCCTGTTCGCTCACGTTCAGGCCGTTTTCGATAACGGTCATCTTGTCCGCCGGCAGCCCCCAGGCGACATAGCGATCCGCCAGGAAACGGCTGGGCGAGATGTAGCCATCGGCAAGCCCGAGCATGGACTTGATGAACTGCCGCCGGCGCAGGAAACTGGCCGGCGAAATCTCCGGAAAGCAACCGTTGCAGGCAATCGGCGTGGCCGCCTCGCAGAGTTTGTGGCCACCAGCTTTGACCATTTGCCCATGATGATGGCAGATGGACAGGAACTCGTGGAAAGTCACCAGAATGGTGGCGTCCGGCAAGGCGTCGCGCACCGTGTAGAGTGTCTCTAGCCCGAAGCCGATGAAATGATGGAAATGCACCACGTCCGGACGCAGGGTGCGCACAAACCGCCGCAGGTCTCTGTGCAGGTCTCCGGTGTTGCGGTTGGACACCAGGAACGGGTCGTAGTCGTCAGCGTGAAAAAGCAGCTCGTCATCGGCGTCATCGACACCCATCAGCGCGGACTGGCCGTGCCGCGGATAGCCGTCACCAACCCGCGCCAGGAAGAACGATTGTGTTCCCGGCAGGGCCTTCAGACCCTGGTGCAGATTGTAGGAAGCCACTTCCGCTCCGCCGAGTGACAGTGTCGGATGGCCGTGAGAAATGACGAGCACGCGCAGAGCCGCGGCCTTGGAAGGTGTTCTTTCCTCGTGAGCAGCCGTCATCGGATATCCTCTGCCAGGTCAGCAAGAAACGGAGACCAGGTTCGCTCGAAACTGCGGCGATCGAGTTCTGAAACCAGTTTTTTCCAGGACCGCTCTCCCGGGCGACCGTCCTCGGCGTGGATCATCTCCACCTGAGGCACCCAGAGCGAACCGATGCCCGACAGTTTCAGCCGCAGGGCGGCATCGAGCCCTTTCTCGTCCGTGCCAAGATATTTCCTTGAAAAGCCTCCCGCTTCCGCCAGGGCCGATCTCGGCAGCACACAGCAATCGAACGGTGCCGCGGCAACAGGGCTGACATCTGCGCCATGAAGTGTCCGGCGCGGGTAACCGAGATAATGCTGCTTCAACAGATAGCGGCCGTCTTCCGGCTCGATCCAGGCGCCGCCCCATCTGATGGTTTCGTCTTCATAGAGCAGCGTGGGCGCTGCAATACAGGTAGCATCCTGTGCCTGAAACGCCGCAAGCAGCGGCTCCAGCCAGCCCGGACCGCGCGGCAACACGCCGGAAGACAGACAAACAACCGTCTCAGCCGGTGAGGCCTCGACGCCCGCCTGAAGCGCATCGAGCGCGTCCTCGACGTGGTCCGCCAGCACCAGGCGGACGGCGAGACCGTAGAAACCGGCAAGTTGCCTGAAGTCTTCAACCTGCTCCAGCGCGTCACCCTGCGAGGCAACCAGGACCACCGGCGCGCTCCGCAACAGCGGATCAAGCGCACACAGCGACAGCAGGACACGTGATTTCTCGAAATTTCCGTCGAGACCGATCACAAGGGCGAAAGCGGCGTTTTCATCCACTACCCCGAAGTCGATCGTCTCGACGATGGCTGGTTCGGGCGCATCATTGGCCTGCAACACCGGCAGAAGATGGCGCTCCAGAAAATCAGGACGGAATGCCGTTGCCGGATCCAGCCCGGAAAGAAGTCGCCTTAGCGCGGAGCGCGGCGAAGCCCTGCCAAGCGCCAGCGGAGCAAAGGCGGACCTGCCATCTTTCAGCACGATCTCCAGATACGTACCCTCGGTGCCGGCCATTTCCTCGGCAGGTACATGAACAAGGAACCCGTGCCGTTGCAGTGCATCCGGCCCGTTCAGAAAGGGTGACAACGTTTCGAAAGCGCTTGTCACGTCGGGCCGCAGCTGCGTCGTCCAGCGCGTGTCGAGGCGACAACTCATGCAGCCCGAACGCAGGAAGACCGTTTCGACACGGTCTTCCGGATTGAGCAGCCAGCCCGACAACAGGACGCCGGCCCGATCCAGTGAAGCGCTGAAATCGATACCGACACGAACCGGGACGTCGAGCTCGCTAACCGTTTCCCGGCCATCGAACCGCCGGCCCGCCAGCTCCAGCCGGGCCCTGCCGTCACCCGCGGGGGAGAGCTTCGGCAGAAGGGCCCGTATGTGGGAGGGAAGAGCCCGGGCCGGCGGCATCGTCCTGTGTTCATGAACCTCGACCACGCTCCATCCGGCGCGGCCACGGAAGAAAACCTTGCGAAGTTGCGCGGTATCAAGACTTCCCTCGACCTCGAGCAAACCGGCAAAACCATGTGCCTTGCCACCGGTGTCCTTGCGCTCGAAAAGACTTCCGGCCAGCTGACCGAGTTTCAATGCGCCGTCGAAAACAAACACCCGGCTGGTTCCCACCGGCATGCCCTTGGCCCACCCCTGGAGGTAGATATCTCCGGCGTCGAAGACACCCAGAACCTCGATGAAACCGTCGCGTCCTGCGACAGCATCGACAAGTCTGGCGGCCGTCTGCATTGCCTGAGGTGTGGTTCCCGCGCCAAGCAATGCCTGGACCAGGCCGTCAACGATATCCGGCACCGATTGAGGTGACAGCTCACCGACACTGTTGAGGAAGCTCTTGAGATCTTCTGCCTGGTGCCTGACGCCATAGGGGTAGGCATGCCCCTGGCTGCGGATCGTCACCCGGTCAGGCCGGGTGGCAGAACCTGGCACCGGAGACAGGATTGCGATGAACGGACGTTTTTTGCCCGAAAGCCCGTTTCCGGCTGGCAGCACCGTCACCGTGCAGGGTACGACCATCTTCGGGTCTTCGTTGAGGATAGCCGGCACCCCGCCGGCAAAGGCTTCCCCCACCCCGGCGATCAACAGCGTTTCGCGGTCGAGGTTGACGTAAAGAACCGAATGACCGTCGAGTGGAACCTGCACCCCTGCGCTCCCCTGCGCCTTCAGCGCGGGTGCCTGCCGCTCCGCTCTCGCGGGCAGCTTCTTCACGCCTTCCAGGGTGACGACAGGCTCCATCGTTGCTTACCTCCAGAGACCGCCTGCGGCGGCAAACAGCATGCCCCCGACAAACCCGAGAAGGATCGCCAGCAGCAGGATATGAACCTTGAGGTTGTTGCGGCTCTTTTCTCCAAGGACCTTCAACCGGTCATCGAACCCCTTCAGCGTCGTATCGAAACGCAGCAGGAAGACTTCCAGTTCCTTGACCTTCTGGGAGAGGTCGCCCTGGCCGTTTTTCAGAAGGGACATGGCTTCGCCAAGTTCGCCCTCGTTCGATGCCAGCGCATCGATCCGCTGCACCGTCTCGCGCAAGACCGCCGTTGCATCACGCTGGCCAACAGCGCTTTGGCGCTGCGCCACGATCAGCCGGTCGACTTTCTCCATCACCACTGCCAGAGGCATGGCGACGGCAGCTTCCGCGGCGCGTTCTTCTGCGCTCGGGCGCGGCAGCTTCAGTTGCGCTTCCCCCTTGGGGGTTTCCGCCACAACAGTCAGACCGCCAGGTGCTGCGGCAACGGCCTGGGGCAACTCGATGTCGAACGCATAATGGCCGTCGCCGATGCCGTTGCGCTTCAAGTCGATGCGCTGGGTTTCGGCAACCTTGCTGAGAACTCGCTCACCGTCGTGGAAGACGTGGATGGTCATGCGGTCGCTCGGGCTCGACGCATCCCAGGCCCAGCCAAGCAGCCGGCCGTTTTCGAATGCATCGACACGCCCCTGAAGCCGCGCGGAAACGGCTTGTTCCCTGGCCTCAGCAACAGCTTGCGGCGGCTTGGCGTCCGATCCGGGCTTTACCTGTTCAAGAGGGGTTACACTCATTCCGTTTTCCTCAGGCAGCAGGTTCACGCGCCGCGGTTTGCGGGTCGGCAAACAGGCGCAGATATTGTTCGGCAACAGCGCTGACGGACGGCGGCTTGCGGATGTTGGCTGCAAGTTTCCGGTACTGCGCGGCATCTCCGGCAGCTGTCGCCATCGCGATTGCAAGGCCGACCGGATCGTTCTTGCGCACATGCAGGCCATCGACGCCGTCCCTGACGGCCTCGGCCATGCCGCCGACACCGCTGGTGATCACCGGCCGTCCGTGCTGCTGTGCTTCTGCAATGACCAGCGGCGCGTTTTCCCACCACAGAGAAGGCACGACGACCCAGTCGACGGGTTCCATGAGACCGGCGACATCATCAGGTTTGTAAGCCCCCAGGCGCTGCACTCTGGGTGCGGTTTCCTCGAACAGCTTTTCGATGCGTTTGACGAATTCCTGGTTCTGGAAGGGAGCACCGCCATGGACCCGCAGCTCGAATTCCATGTCCTTTTCCACCAACAGCTTTGCCGCCTGCAGCAGAACCTCGACACCCTTCCAGGGGGTCAGGTTTCCGAAATAGCCGAACACGGTTTTGGGCGTGTCGTCAGCCGACCGGCTCTTGGCCGGTACCGCGTCCGGCCTGCCATTTCGAATGATCCTGATTTTCTCCGGCGGCAGGCCCCAGCGCACATAGACGTCACACAGAAACGCGCTTGGAGATACGAACTCGTCGACGGCTTCCAGATGCGTCTTGATGAACCGCTCGCGCAGACGCATGTCGTTCGGCTTTGCTTCGGGCAGGCACTTGCACAGTCCTCCCGACCCAAGCGCGGCACAAGCTTCGTCCGGGCTTTTCATCAGGACGCCGTCGTTGGCGCAGATCGCGTAATAGTCGTGCAGCGTCATAACGATGCGCACGTCGGGCAGCACCCGGCGGATAAGAACCGGCAGTTCGACACCGAACAGCAGCAGATGGTGGATATGGACCACATCCGGCCGGAAGCTTTCCAGCAGTGTCCGCATGTCCGGTACAAAGGCTTGCAGATCGATCTGGCTCATGTTGAACCGGTCGAAATGACCAGCCCACATCAGCAACTCGTCACCGCTGTCGCTGATCGCCTGAAAGCTGGTACCCGGATGCGGCTCGCGGTGCAGGTGGTTGGTCGCACCCACAAACAGCGACTGGTGCCCGGCCTTGCGATAGGCCCTTGCCAGGTCAAGCGCGACCGTCTCCGTCCCGCCGGGGTGAAGATCCGGATGATTATGCGCGAAGACAAGGATCCGCATCAGGACACCCCCCGCGACGTTTTCACGGCAACGAAAAAGTCCTGGTAATGCGGAGCCCCGTTGCCGCCGCGCCAGTGCCCGAACCGTTTCAGGGCGATTTCGAATCCTGCCGTCTCCAACGCCCTGTCGAGGAAACCATCATCGAAGGCGACCGCTGCGAGCGGCGCTTGCGGGTTGCCGTACCAGGCAGGCCCTTCGCCGTCGCGTCGGAACACGACACGCGGGATCAAGCCTTCGCCGCGGTCCGGCGCAATCACGAAAGCCGACAGAAACAACCTGCCTCCCAGCTCCATGAGGCGCGAGATTTCGCGGAAATAGGGCAGGATCTCTTCCGACGGCAGATGGGTGACCACCGATGTCATGATGGCAAAATCGAACGAACCGTTGGCGAACGGCAGGGCAATCTCCGTGCCGCGGATATAGCCGTCGGGATTGTAGAGAGCGTTGGCGATATCGAGATGCATGAACCGGAAATTGGGGTAGACCGACCCGATGTTGCGCGTGCACCATTGAATGCCCGCCGATGCCGGATCGATACCCACATATCGGGCGGTGTCCGGATCCAGATACTGGGTCAGGGGCACTGCCATCCGGCCAATGCCGCAACCGACATCAAGCACCCGCTCATGCGCGCGCAAGCCCCCAAGGTCGATAAAGTGGCCCAGAAACTCCGTGCCGATGGCAAGATAGTCACCATCTCCGACGAAGTTGTCCTCGCTCGGGGGAACCGGCAAGAACCTGTTACGGCCGATGTAACCTTGCAGGTCTGCAATCCGCTCACTGCCGAGTGGGGATGTGACCAGACTGGTGGCATCCTTGATGAGAACCGGCGAATTCATGCACTCAGCCCTTTTTCACGCCGCTCCGCAGCTTCCATCAGGGCAACGATGTCGTCCTGCCAGCGGGACTGGTGGAGCCAGCGATTGTATTGAGAGGCGACACCGCGCGTGTAGTCTTCGTTCTTGCGAATGGAAACACGCTCGAAATGGTAGAGTTCGACGTCGCCCAGATAGTAGATCTTGCGATTCAACTTGCGGAGTTTCAGGCACAGGTCGCTGTCTTCGTAGTCACCGACGATGAAGTCCGTCGTGAACCCTCCCACCGTCTCGAAATCGGCTTTCGACAGAACGAGGCAAGCACCGGTTACCCCCGGCACCTCGCGGGAGGTGCTGGCTTCCGGAAACTGACGCGGGAAACCCTTGTAGTAGTGATGGTTGAACCAGCGGCCCTTGTCGTCCTGGATAAACTTCAACCCGGCATGCTGAATGGCGTTGTCTGCATAGAGCAGCTTGCCGCCTACTGCCGCGACCTGCTCGTCCATCATCAGGCTGGCACAGAGCTGTTCGAGCCAGCCGGCCTCGACCGGCACGACATCGGAATTGATCATCGCCAGATAGCGCCCGCGCGCCGCTTCCGCACCTGCATTGCAGGCAAGCGCATAGCCGCTGTTGCGTTCCATCACGACGAGTCGAACGGGAAGGCCATAAAGAAGATGGAACCCGGCGAGCAGGTCCTCCACATGGGTTACCTGCTCGGGAGAGTCGAGCACGAAAATCACCTCGGCGTTCTCCGCCAGCCAGCTGTCGGCGGAAAACGCTGCGAGCTGCGCCTTGATGAACTCGAACACCTTGTAAAGCGGGATCACGATCGACACGGTCGGATCGGCAAGCGGTTTGCCGAACAGAACTTCGGACGGTTCACCGACTGATTGCCGGAAACGCGACTGGATATCGGACAAGACATTCGACAGGCATGTCGCCAGAACCTCGTCGCTCGCATGGCGCGGTGTCACGACGGAAAGCGCCTTCGCCCTCGTGTCGGGAATGTCACCCGGCTGCGGTGGCGGCACCAGCAGTTCCCGCTCACCCGATGCCAAACGGACTTCGAACCGGGGCTGCAGATTGTGTTGAAGCGCCCTGCCGACCGGCGCAAACGCGACAAAGCGCTTTATCGCGTAACCGCCCTGGGTTTCCGGCAGAACGCCATCGAACGTGTGTAGCTCAAGCGCAACCGGACCGGCGTCACCGGCAAGAATATCGAGCCCCTGATAGACGCGGGCGGGATCGCGCAGCCAGCCACCGACCAGGACACCGGCTTCGCAGGCGACAGCGGTTTCCACTGCACAGAAGGAGCCGGTCTCTGACAGCGAGCCATGACGGCGCGCCGGCAAGGGATCGCTCACCTGCAGGTCCCGTATGGCCGCACGCGCCTCATCGGATTTGGCGCCGACGTCCGACACCAGGTAGTCCCGCACTTCCGGCAGCTTGCGCGAATTGGTAGCCCACCATGCACCGACAGTGCGCTTCACGTTGTCGGTAGCCAGTTTCCGGATCGCCAGACCCCAGCTTCCGGACAGCACCAGAAAGCCGTTGGCAGGCGGCTGCGGCATGTCGACGGCACCGAGGAACAATCTGCTCTTGCCGCCATTGTAGGGCGTGTTGCACGTTCCGCTGTCCAGCCGCAGAACCCCCGTATCACCGATCACGACCGCCGTTTTGATGTCGGTGCTGTCGCTGTTGATGAGGGTTTCCAGCAACCGGACGGAACCGATGCTCGCGACAGCATCCACAACCGGCGGCGCATCGTTGACGGAGCGCAGCAGCTCTCTTGCAAAATTGACGAAACTGCGGGAACGCCCCAACCGGAACATGCCGGACCAGGCGCTCAGGAAAGTCGTGACGAAAACGGCGCAGGCGGCCTGACTGAGGCCGTTGGTAATGGCAAAGGCATCGGCGGCAGGACCAGGCTTCGCGGCGTCGACAGAAAGCGTCGCCTCGGACCCGACCGCGCCGGCGCTCAACTTCAGACTGAGCCTGGTTTTTTCCTTCAGCGAAACAGCCCATACGACACGCGACCGGCCATCAAGCCGGTTCAGCCGGACACTCGCAATGGAGCCGAAGGACTGACCGCCCTGCTCCACAAGCCGGGGCGCAGCATTTACCTGATGCGCCGGATCCCAGACAAGAAGAAGAACCTCCGGCGTAAGTTGGAAGTAATGCGGGGACTCAAAGTCCGCCTCGGCGTATTTGCCCAGGGTCTCGAGCATCTTTGTCCATCACTGTTCTAAGGCCTGAGTTGCGGACGGCCACAGGCCAAAGGCCGGTACCCGGGCACACGGACGACCGCGTGCCCGGGTGCGGGATCATCAGGAAACGACGATGTAGCCGTCAGGATTGTCCTGAAGATCGTCGGCATCGACGTTGTTGAGCGTGACGGTATCGCCGTTGCCGAGATCGATAACCGTGTTGTTGCCGACCTGGGTCGCCCGTGCGGCGACATCGGCAGCAGAGGAAACGCCGGTATCGTTGATGTTGCTCGAGATCTGCACCAGATCGCCGACCTGGAAATCCATGACGATGTCGTTGCCGCCACCGCCGGAGAACACGAAGACATCGTGGTCGCCACCACCGAACATCAGATCGTTGCCGGCACCGCCGTCAATGATGTCGGTTCCTTCGCCACCGAAAATGATGTCGCCGCCGGCACCGCCTTCGATGTAGTCGGAGCCGGCTCCGCCAAAGATGGTATCGCTGCCTTCACCACCAAGAATGACGTCTTCGCCACCTTGCCCGAAAATCTTGTCGGCACCCTCTCCGCCGACGATCAGATCTCCACCTCGGCCGCCGAAGAGGAAGTCGTCCCCTTCATTGCCGAGCAGAACATCCGATGAGCCCAATCCGAATATGAAATCCTGAGCATTGGTACCTTGCAGGAAATCCTGAAAAGCACTGCCTTCAATCGTGGCCATGTAGCTAACTCCTGAAGTTCGCCTCGTTACATTTGACGCCCCGCGAACCGCGGCACACCGCACTGCACAAACCCCGTATTTTTGCAGCGCGAGAAGTACAATACACAATTACTAATCTCTTCAAAGGGACGAATAGTGAAAAAAATAAGGCAATATTTTGAAGGAGATAAACTAATTCTACTTTTCATTTAATAGTAGTTCGAAAATACAATTCCTTTACGTTTATTTTATTTCGAAATTCAAAATAAAATCAATGAAACCACATGATCCCCCATAGATTGAAATCCAATTTCTGCGATTTTTCAGATGCTTGAAACCGCCCGCACTTCATGCAGAAACAGCACTCAACCGCCTCGCCGGAAAAATGAACGACATGGTAGTTTTGCAACGCACTAATCGCGCTAAAGGTGCAATTTTCGCACTGCACCAGGAAAATGCCTCTACGCTCGGACTGGACCGGGGCTTCGAAAAAGCAACGGGCGGTCAATGCCGCCCGTCGTTAAAAAAATTTGTTGGAGCACAAAAAAATGCGCTTCAGTCTTCCCGGAAAGCTCGATCAAGGCTTTGCGTGATCGGCTCGAGCAGATAGTCCATTGCCTTGCGAGCACGCCGGATAATCAGGACTTCCGCCGGCATGCCCGGGTAAAGCGTCAAGGCAGGCTTGCCGTCCAGCTCTTCGGAACGAACCTGTGCGCGCACTATGTAGAAGGCCGCTTGTGTCTGAGGATCGACGGTCTGGTCGGCAGCGACATAGGTCACCTCCCCTCCCAGCGGGCTGGTGTTCTGCCGGTCATAGGCAGTCAGCCGGATGCGTGCCTCCGAGCCGACACGAACGGTATCGATGTCGTTCAGGTTCATCCGAACCTCGACAAGCATCTTCTCGTCTCGCGGAACGATATCCATGATCGCCTTGCCAGGCTCGACCACCCCTCCCGGTGTCCTCATCTCGATGCTGGAGACAATACCGGCCTGCGGGGAATGGACCACCAGCCGGTCGAGGACATCCTGCGACGAGATGATCTGTTCGTTGGTGAGGTTCAGTTCAAGCTGAGCCTCGAGGATCTTTCCGGCAATGTCGCTTTGCCATTCCTGTTCGGCCTGCAACAGGGCAACTTCCGCCCCCTGGCGCGCCTTTTCCGCACGCGCCTTCTGGGCCTCCAGCTCACCGCCGTCGCCAATCATCTCGCTCAGTTCCAGCTGAACTTCGCTAAGCATGGCTTTTGACGTGAACCCTTTCTTCTCCAGACCACTGAGGGCGTCGACACGCTCCTCAAGCAGCTTTCGCCGGTGCCCGGTAGCTTCGATCTGGGCCTGATTGGCCTCGATCTGCGCCACATACTGCTCCATCTCCTTCTGCTGAAAGGCGATCTTGCCCTCGTAGACCTGACGGCGTTTTTCGAACACCCCCTGTTCGGCCGCCACC
Source organism: Labrenzia sp. R5_0 (assembly GCF_017743835.1). Classification (NCBI taxonomy): domain Bacteria; kingdom Pseudomonadati; phylum Pseudomonadota; class Alphaproteobacteria; order Hyphomicrobiales; family Stappiaceae; genus Labrenzia; species Labrenzia sp. R5_0. Next base: position 1,082,059 of record NZ_JAGHRK010000002.1, read on the forward strand.
ACTTCGGCGATCAGGGGTTCGCTGCTGTTCTTGAGCTCTTCCGGAAATACGATTTCTTCCGACAGATCCCGCTCGGCCCTGAGCCGGGCCAGCCTTGCCAGCAAACTGGTCCGTTTGCCATGGAGCTGCGCCAACTCGGCACGTGCGCGTGTGTCGTCCAGCTCCACCAACGGCTGGCCGGCATCCACGAAATCCCCTTCCTGCACCAGCAACCGGCGCAGGATCCCGCCTTCCAGATGACTGATGGTCTTGCGCTTGCTGTCGACAATTACCTTGCCGGTGGCAACCGCCGCACTATCGAGATCGGCGGTAAATCCCCAAAGCAGAAATCCGCCAAAGCCGATCGAAACGGCCAGAGCTGCCGCCAGAAGCGGTTTGCGCAAACTTGGCGGGCGCGCATCGTCCGCCTTGAGGGCGGCCATCCAATAAGCCTGGCCTGCTCCGGTCGCCGCCTCGGACGAAGGTGTGGCAACCGGCGGCTTTGCCTGCTCGGAACGCTCGCTCATGCCACTTCTCCACTCGTCGGCAGGGCACGGGGTGCGGCAGGTGCCGGCAGGCGCCTGGAAATACTGCTGACGACATCCGTCCGGTCACCGAACTGGCCGATCCGGCCATCTTCCAGCACCAGTATCTTGTCGGCCGCCTCCATGATTGCCGGTCTGTGCGCAATGACGATGACGATGGCGTTGTCTTCCTTTGCCTGCGAAATAGCACGCAACAGGGCAACCTCCCCTTCCGTATCCAGGTTGGCATTGGGTTCGTCGAGCACGAGCAGGCGCGGCCGTCCGAACAGCGCACGCGCAAGGGCGACACGCTGCTTTTGTCCGCCTGACAGGGTGTAACGGTTGTCACCGACGGGCGTATCGTAGCCGAGTGGCATCCGGCCGATCATCTCGTGAACGCCGGCGGCACGAGCCGCATCGATCACCATCTGAGGATCGGCATCATACATGCGCGAGATGTTGTCCCGAACCGTTCCATCCAGAAGAGACACCGACTGCGGCAGATACCCGACCATCGCGCCAAAGGATGCCCGCTCCCACAGATAGGCGTTGTGCCCATCAAGAAAGACGCCGCCCGTCGTGGGCTGAAGAACACCTACGAGCAGACGGGCCAGGGTCGACTTTCCGGCTGCCGACGGGCCGACGATGCCAAGAACGTCACCGGGTTCGAGCGTGAATGAAATGCCCTTGATAACAGGCACCGGTGCGTTGGGCGGCGCATAGACCAGCTTGTCGATCTTGAGCGATCCCTGGCTGGGCGGGGTCGGCACGGTCTGGCGAAGCGAGGAGTGGTTTTCCAGAACCTCGCGCACCCGGCCCCAGGCGGTTGAAGCGAACACCCACTGGCGCCAGTTTTCCGTGAGATTGTCGAAAGGGGTCAGCAGGCGCCCCATCAGGATACTTGCTGCGATCATCGTGCCGGCAGTCACCTCTCCCTTGATGACGAGATCTGCGCCAAGTGCCAGAACCGCGATCTGCATGCCAAACCGGAGGCTTCGCGTCAGCGCGTGGATTGCCTTTCCGCGCCGGCTTCCCATTGCCATCAGTTCCGTGGCATGGAGCTGCCCCTTGCGCCAACGGCGCGTCAGGGCAGGCATCAACCCCATTGCCTCGATCGTCTCTGCGTGACGAAGCGTGGAGGCGATCGTCGCGACATTCTGCAAGTTGGCGGTGTTCGCTTCCTTCAACAGCGAGCGTGTCGTCATGTCGGACAGGAGGTTGAGCCCGATCAGCGTAATCGCTGAAACAACAGCCAGCAGCCCGTAAAGCGGATGCAGGGCAAACAGCACAATCAGGAACAGCGGCACCCACATGGCTTCCAGCGGTGCGCTGATGGCGTTGCTGGTTATGAAGGTGCGGAGGTCGTTCAGGTCCCGCAGCACTTCGGAGGCCATACCGCCCCCCTTCTCCAGCGAGGATTTCACGCCCGCCTCGATTGCCGTCAGGTTGAGACGCCGAACCAGTTCGCTCCCCATCACCTGGAAAATCTGGCTGCGGATAAATTCCAGAATCGCAAAAAGCATCAGCCCGCCACAGGCGATGATCAGCAACATTGTCAGGGTATCGAGGCTCTGACTGTTCAGAACCCGGTCATGAACCTGCAGCATGAACAGCGGAACGATCATCTGCAGCAGCGTGATGAACCCACTCAGAAGCGCCGCTGCGGCGAGACCGGTTGCAAAGGTGACTCGAGCCTCTCTTATGAGACGGAACGGATCGATTGCGTCCGGTGTTGTCTTTTCAACCATTCAAGATTCTCCGAAGCCTCAACCGATAGGTGTGTTCGCACGTGCGAAAAAAAGAGCGATTGCCCAGAAAACGACACATCTTTTCCATAGGAATGACGAAAGCATATAGACTAACTTGGGGTATCTAGTGCCTTTAATTATGGCAATCGATTGGCAAAGAGAAGAAATGCAAAAACAAAACTAATAAATGCATCAATGTGCATAGACAGGGAGCAGAATAGCGATGAAATTATTTCGAATTTAGTTCGAATGTAGGTGGGAGTTTGGGGCAAATGCACAAAGTCTTAGAAGACGCAACAAGGGACATGAATGGGCACGTTTCGCGGACTGAACCTATGGTTGAAGAATCCATCAATCATTCAGCATACGGGGAAAGGGAAAGGATCGCGGCTCCGGCGTCGCAAGCGAACCATTTCGAACTCGTAAGAGTCATCGAACGAATGTATCGGCGCTACCTTGACCGCCTCCGCGTCGATCTGATCCGAATAGGCGCGGACGACATCTCTCCCGCCCATGCCATGTTGCTTTTCACCATCGGTGACGACGACCTGTCCGTGCGGGATCTGATGGACCGCGGTCACTATCTCGGATCGAATGCGTCCTACAGCCTCAAGCAACTTGTCCAGTCCGGCTACGTCGACCGAACGGCTTCGGCACGGGACCGGCGCTCAGCCCGTATCCGCTTGACCGACAAGGGAAAGATGCTTTGCAGAGCCGTGAAGGCAGCCGACGAGGTCAATCAGGACCAGATCGTGCGATCCGAGCAGGACCTGAAGGCTCTTGAGGAAACATTCGCACTGCTGCGCAAGCTTGAGGTCCTTTGGGCAACGGACCTTCAACAATCCCCCTTGCGTCTGGACGGCACCCGTTTCTGATCGAAGGTTTGGCACATGCATATCGTGTTCGTGCACCGGCATGGGCCCGGGCAGTTCGTTCATCTTGCCCGGCGTCTGATCGCCGATGGCTGGACTGCCACGCTCATATGCGAATCCCTGGACCGGCCGGTGCCGGGCCTGCGTGTGCTGCGCTATGCCGGTGACACCCGGCAGGCGGCCAGCGCAGGTGGACGGCCTTCCGTTCCCTACATCGAGGCAGGCCGCAAGGTTGCCGATATCCTGCACAAGCTGGACCTGAACGGCCACAAGCCCGACATTGTTATGGGACATATCGGTTGGGGCGGCATGATGTTCGTCAAGGATGCCCTGCCGGATGTACCTGCCATCGGTTTCTGCGAATATTACTTCCAGCCGCAGGGCGGAGATGTCGGGTTTGCACCTTCCGACGAGATGTCGCTGCAGCAGCGCCAGACCATGAGGCTCCGCAACGCCATCCAGCTGTCCACTCTGGACCAGCTCGATGCCGGCATCAGCCCGACGGCCTGGCAGAAGAGCCGCTATCCCGCAGAATACCGGTCAAAGATCCTCGTGCAGCATGAAGGTATCGACACGACCCGGGCTCGCCCCGACCCGATGGCCGGATTTCGCCTGCCGGACGGCAGACACCTGACCGCGGGCGATCCGGTGGTCACCTTCGCGGCACGTGACCTGGAACCCTACCGCGGCTTTCCGCAATTCATGCAGGCAGCAGCACTGGTCGCCCGCGAAAATCCGGAAGCCAGGTTCGTTGTTGCCGGTGGCGACGGCGTCAGCTACGGACGCGCACCGTCTCGTGGCGACACATGGCGCAACCGGCTTCTTCAGGAAACCGGCCTTCCACCTGATCGGATCCACTTTCTGGGACAGATCCCGCACAAGGATCTCCTGAGCCTGTTTCAGGTCTCTGCCGCCCATGTCTACCTGACCTACCCGTTCGTGCTGTCCTGGTCATTTCTCGAAGCCATGGCCTGCGAGGCACCTGTCATCGCGTCCAAAACCGCTCCGGTTCAGGAAGTCGTTCGAGACGGGGTCAACGGCAGGCTCGTCGATTTCTGGGACACGAAGGCAATCGCTGCCGAAGTTTGTTCGACGTTGCAGTCTCCGGCAGACCGGCAGGCCATGCGCCGGGCGGCACGCCGGACCGTTGTCGCCAGATACGAGTTGTCAGCCTGCGTCCTGCGCCTGCAGGCGCTCTTGAGCAAGCTGCCGAACCGTTCGGCGCAACGGCAGCCCCGCCTTGGACCAGTCGTCGAAAGGCGCAACGTGGTGACGGAGTGGAACCGGGTATGAAGGGAATTGTTCTTGCCGGCGGCGCCGGGTCCCGCCTGTTTCCCATGACGCTGGCAAGCTCGAAGCAGCTTCTGCCCGTCTACGACAAACCGATGATCTACTACCCGCTGACCACGCTGATGCTTGCCGGCATTCGAGACATTCTGATCATCTGCACACCGCGGGACCTGAGCGCGTTCCAGCGCGTCCTCGGCAAGGGAAACCGCTGGGGTTTGAACCTGTCCTACGCTGTCCAGAAGCACCCTGCAGGCATCGCCCAGGCATTCCTGATCGCGGAAGACTTTCTGGGCGGGGAACCGTCGGCCCTCATTCTGGGTGACAACATTTTCCATGGCACTGGCCTGTCGGAAAAAATGCTGGCGGCCCGGCGAAACGAGACCGGCGCAACCATATTCGCCTATCAGGTTCATGATCCCGAACGATATGGCGTTGTCGGCTTCGACAGCGCTGGCAAGGCTGCCTCAATCGTTGAAAAACCGGTTGCCCCGCAATCGGACTGGGCGGTGACCGGCCTCTATTTCTACGATGCCAGGGTTGTCGACATCGCCCGGACCCTCACCCCATCCGCCCGCGGCGAACTTGAAATCACCGACATCAACAGGGCCTATCTGGAAAGCGGTGACCTCAGCGTCCAGATGCTGGGCCGGGGCTATGCCTGGCTGGATGCAGGAACGCCGGAATCGCTCCTGGAAGCAGCCTGCTTCATCCAGACACTGGAATCCCGCCAACGCCTGAAGATTGCCTGTCCTGAAGAGGTCGCATTCTACCAGGGCTGGATCTCAAGAGGTGATCTCGAAGCCCTGGCGAGCGAAATTTCAGGCACGACCTACGGCCGTTACCTGAACTGGATCGCCAGGGAAGCGGCAAAAGCGCAATATGAACCGGCAAGCGCCCTGGCCTCGTGAGAAGCGTCAGAAGCGCGCCGTGATAGAGGCCTGCAGATTGAGGTCCCCGGCTTCCGTTTCTCCTGCGTCCTGCAGGGCAACGCCCGCGATCAGGTTTGCCGTCAGATTGTCTCCAAGAGCATAGTCGAAGCCGGCGCCGACACCGGACAGTGTCGCATTGTCGTCTGTGGCGTGATCGATCCCGAAGCCGATATCGGCAAACAGATAGGCCGACAGACTGTCGTTTGTCAGTGATTGCGGCCAGCTTTCAGGCAAGTTGCCGGCAAGCGGCGAGAAGGACGGCAGACGCAATTCGTTCCGCCAGATAACACCGCTGTCCACGCTGGCATCATCGTAGTTATACCCGCGCACAGCATACCGCCCACCAAGCGAGATCCGCTCCGTATCCGGCAGCACCTGCCCGGCGAGCGTACCCGAGAGGGCGCTTACCCAGAAGAACCTGTTCGGAAGAGACGTTGTCCGGCTGATGTCTGCCGCAAGATACGCATAGTCAACCGACTGAACACGCCCATTGGTAAAGGTCTGCCAGGTGGTTGCCGCATTTCCCTGAAGAACACCTCCCGGATTGGCCTTCACCCTGACATCCACTGCCGTGCGGCCAAGACGGTCATCGAACGAATTGCTCCAGCCTAGCACCATCTGGAACAGATCCGCGGCACCATCGGCAACCGCGACGCCATTGAAGAAGGTTGTCCGCTCCAGACGTTTCAGCTCGACGCCCGTGTAGATATCCCCCCAATAGCGCCCCGGCAGGAGATTCGAGACGGCAGACCTGTAGATGATCGGCAATTCATAGGTGGTGTTTTCAAAGTCGAAAAAACGGTTCGGCGTCTCGCGTGACGCAACCAATGCCGGTGCGATTTCAAGACTTTGCCGGGCCCACGTCGAAATGGTGAGCCTGCCTGCATGGGACACATAGGAGGGGTAGTCGCCTTCACGCGGAATGACAATTCCCGGATCGCTCCAGATGTCGTCGCTGGCGGTCATCTGGTAGGAAAGCCAGGGGCCGCCCGGAAAGGGAAGACGCGCATTGCCACCCAGAAAATACCGGTCGCGCCCTGTGTCCTGCGACCCGGAATTGGACCACCCCGCAAACACCTGCCAGGGCCTGCCTTCATCGATCGTGACTTCGAGGTCGCTAAGCGCAGCATCCTCGCCCGGGCGAAAGACCCCACTCGCCCGCCTGTAGGGGGAGCGGTTCAACCAGCCGAGATCCTCTTCCAGTGCGCGCGCATCAATGCGCCCACCGGGGTTGATCCGCAGCCTTGCGCGGATCTCCTCGGCGTCGCGCTCGTCGAGCCCCTGAACCGTCACGTTGCCCGACTTGAACTCGATCACCCTGACCTGCAGCACCCCGCCGGTTATTTCCTGCGGTGGCAGGGTCACGGATACGAACGGATAGCCCGCATCCTTGTAAACGCGGGCTATGGCAGCCTGGATTTCCCCCGCAAGGGCGAGGGAAAGCGGCTTGCCGAGATACTCCGACAGTACGGCATCCAGTGCGGCCTGATCGAAAGCAGCCGCCGGACCACCGATGCCCGTTGGAGCCCGGCCTGCCACATCGTCGGACTGGCCGATCAGATAAACGCCGGCCAGGTCAACGCCGAGTGGTGACCTGTCGGTGGCACCGAAGTCCTGGGGGGCGACGTCCAGCGAGACCGGCTCTCCGGGTTCGGCAGCAGGCAGGTTTCTCTCAAGAGCCTGCTGGGCGAATGAACCTTCGGAAACGAGCGCAAGACCGGCCACCAGGGCCGCAGTTATCGTATGTGTTGTCATGCCGGACTACTCTGCCGCCGCACTGAGCCAGCGACCGAACGAGCGGTTGCAGGGGTGAACGGCACCTTCGCCGCCGACGACGCCCGGCTCGCAGGCAGAGGGGTTGTTTTCAAGTGCCTCGTCGGCATCCGGGTTCTGCAACCGGTTGCGCTCCAGCACCTGCTGGCGGGGATCGGTGGAGGACTGTCCGCTGCCGGAAGAACCAGACGTTTCGGAAGGGCTTGTGATCGTCAACGTGCCATCGACGCTGACAATGTCGTAGCCGAACTGATGCGAATAGAAGCTGTTCCCAATGGCATAACTTCCGGCCGCGGTTGCCGTGACGGCGGCACCGCCATCGAAACTTCCGAGGAGGCTCGCTCCGGCAGACGACAAGGCATAGGTGAACCCGCCGGAATAGACCGTTCCGTCATATACTTTCGACTTGTCGTCACCCGTTACCGTAATTGCGGTCAGGAAACCTCGCAGGAGCGGAGTTGTCTGCCCCTCGTAGATGCGCCAGGTGTTCGCCGTGCCACCCTGGTCGTCAATTCCAAAACCGGCTGAAACGAACGTGTCGAGCTGCTGCATGGCACTGCTGGTCACACCGGAAGCATTGGTGACCGAACCGCCAAGCTGATTGCCGACTGCATTGTTCAGCCCGGTAGTCTGTGTATCCCAGACACTGTTGGTGAGCGTGATCGTCCCTGCGTCCATTGTGCCGACCAGGCCGCCGCCGTTCACGCTTGCGGAGACGGCACCGGTTGCGTAGGAACGGGTAACGGACGCCCCGTCAAGCATCCGCCCGACAAGGCCGCCGATCTCATTGCTGCCAGACACGTCCCCGGTGGCGTAGCTGTCGGAAATGCTGCTGACCGTCAGGCCAACGAGCCCGCCGGCAGTGCTGCCGGTGTGGATCACGTCGCCAGTCGCAAAGGACCTTGTGATTGGCGCTCCGAGGGAGTGGGCAACCAGCCCACCGAGACGCGTCGCGATGCTGTCGGAACTTTGCACCGTTCCGGTCGCATAGGAGAGATCGACCGAACCCGAATCAATGGAGCCGATGAGACCGCCTGCGCCATATGGTGTGGTGGTACCACCCGTGTTATCGGCAAGGAGCGTGACAGTTCCGCTGGCATGAGATCTGGAAACGTCAACATTCGACGCCCGGCCCATCAGTCCACCGATGTCATAACGGCCACTGACGTTGCCGGAAGCGGACGAACGGGTAACCTGCGATGCATCAGAAGTCTGGCCATCACCGATAAGGCCACCGGCAGCATAGGCCGTGGTGGTGACATCCGCCGAGGAATGTGTGTCGGTAACGGAATACTCCGACGCCATTCGTCCGGCAACGCCGCCGACATTACCTGCACCTGTCACCGTGCCGCCAACCGAAACATCCGATACAGAGACCTTGCCACCAACGGCGTTGCCGATCAGCCCGCCAACACCGATCCCTCCCGCGATGTTGACGTTCGTCAGTTTGAGATCATGAATGGAGATATCCTGACCATCGGCTCTAACGACGCCAAACAACCCGATCGTGTTGAAGTTACCTGTCGAGGTCAGGCCATCGATCGTATGGCCGCCACCGTCGAAATTGCCGCGAAGGCTTGTCGACGCAAAGCCGGAACCACCGTTCCATGCCGCTGTTCCCGACGCGTCGATATCCCGGGTCAGCACATAGTTTACCGGTGTGGTTCCGGAACCCGACTGTATGCCCTGAAGACTGTAGACATCGAAGATCTGGTACGGGTTGGCCTGCGATCCATCACCACCAAGCGCACGCACAAAATGACCGCCCTGAATATCGAAATCCCGGGCATAAAAGTCCGGCAAACTGCTGCCGACCTGCAGCCAGGCGGTATCGGACTGGAAATCGTCGACATGGATATCACCCGTCGCCGTTGAAGTGACATTCGTTGCGCTGCTCGTCTGGTCCACACGCAGCTTGCCGTTCGCCGCGGTGACGGAGCCGTTGATCTTGATGGAGGCGCTGCTGGCGTCGGCGTAGAGAGAAAGCTGGTTGCTGTCAGACCACGCGACATCGCCGTTCACTGTCAGGTCACCGTCATGGGCCCACAGGATGGTGTTGCTGTCGCCGACCGAAAATGTACCATTCGTTGCAACAGTCAGGTTGCCACCGGCGTAAAGATTGTTGTCGAGATTGAAGTTGGACGTCGCATTCAAATTGAAGTCGAGACTGTTGCCATTCTGGTCGGTTCGCACAACCGCCGACGTGTTGCGCAGGAAGTTGAGATCGGTGTCGCTGAACGCGCCGATGGTCGTGTCCAGAGCGGTGACCACGTCCGTCGTGGCCGCTGCACCGGTATTGACGTTGAAGGCATTGCCCCAGATATCGGCTCCGGAGACGCCGGTCGACGTTACTGTGTCGGCGAAAGTCGCCGCTTTGGTGCTTTCACCGTCCAGATAGGCCAGTGCCCCGGCGGAATTGAGCGACCCGGCCGTGGTCAGGATGTAATAATACCCGTTTGCCCCGGTCACAGCACTGCCGACAAGATTGCCGCCGGAAAGCGCGCTGACATTTGCCCCGGATTGGGCTGTCGTGCCCGCATCACTGTAGACGATGCCTGAGACCGCCTCGGGTGTGGCGGCATACTCCCACTTGAAATAAGGAAAAAGTCCGCTGCCAGTGCCCCAGATGCTGCTGTCCAGCGTAAAGCTGCCCAGCGTCAGGGATCCCTGCATCTGAGAAGTCGTCAGGCCGCTCGTGTTGGTCACGGTAGCGGTATAGGGAGCCGAGTAACCGATCACCTCGGTTTGTCCGGTCGTTTCAGTATCCCAGGCCGAGTCGGTTATCGAAACGCTTGAGTCGGAGACTTCAGCGACCAATGCGGCTGCATACCCTTCAGCCTCTACAAGACCCGTAACAAAGGAGTTCTGAATAACCGTGTTCCTGTCGGCCGTACCGATGAGCCCTCCAGCCGCGGCACCGTTTGTGCCGAGCACTTGGCCCGCAAAATACGAGTTCGAGATCGTCAGATCTTCTGCGTACCCAACCAGTCCACCAGCCTCCCGAAAGCTCCCTGACGAGGTGACTGTCGCCGTCGAATAGGAATTTTCGATCCTGTTGTCGTTGTCGTCTGTGGTGCCGACAAGACCACCGACCTGCCCTCCGGTTATCGATCCTGTCGAGCTGGAATTCGAGATTGTCAGCCCTTCACCCATGATCGCGACGAGGCCGCCGGTGGCGCTGCCCCCATCCGTCGTCGTGACGGAAACATCCGCATGAACATTGGTCATGGTCGACTGGTCGATGTTGCCGAAATACCTGGCCACGACGCCTGCGCCCCAGGAATTCGTCTGAACGGTTCCACTGACAGTCACATTCGACATGTTGTGACCGTGATAGTTTCCACCACCTGTGTCGCCGACCAGAATTGCCGTCTGGTTGTCGCCGGTAACAGACGCGTTCGTGAGTGTAAGGTCCTTTATCTCAAGGTCACGTCCGGAAGTGAAATAGTTGTCTTGCCAATAGCTTATGAGTGCGACATTACCTTCGGAAGGCCGGTTGATATAGAGGCCGTCTATCGTATGTCCCTTGCCATCCAGGCTTCCGGAAAAGGAAACAGGGTCAAAGCCAGCACCGTTATTCCAAGATGATGTCGTCGACGCGTCGATATCGTTCGCAAGCTCATAGTAAAGGCTGATATCGCCGGACCCGCCACCACGCCTGTCATGGGTCGTTATCCCTTGCAGGCCATAAACGTCAAATAGCGCATAAGGGTTGGAAAAAGTGCCATCGCCACCCTGCGCCCGGATGAAAGTGCCGAATCCAACACTCAGTGCGTTCGTGGCAAAGTCTGGCAGGCCCGTGCCGACCTGATCCCAGACACCCCTTGTGAGAGCGAAATTGTCGACATCGACCGCGCCGGCCGCTCCCGTCGAGATCGTGCCGACAGCAGCCGTCCCGCTGTTACCGTAAGCCAGCAGGGTCAGCCCACCGTTCTGGCCGTCGATGGCCGCATTGATCGCGATGTCGTTATAGGCGTTGAGCGTGAGTGTGTTTGTGCTCGTCCAGGTGATGCCGGAATTGATGGTGATGTTGCCGTCGCCCGCACTCTGGTTGCCCGGACCGCTTGCCGACGAGTTGGTGGTCTGCAGGCTGACGTTGTTGCTGGCGAGGTTGGAAGAGATCGTTGCCGCCGCCGCCGCATCGACCGTCAGGTCAACCGGGTCGATCAGCCAGAGGCCGGTCTGACCGCCTTCAGCCGAGGTGTCGACCGCAATTCCGGAAAAATCGATCGTGTTTCGGGCAGACGTTTCGACAAAGCCGCCTTCGCCGCCCACGCCACCCCTGGCGCTCAACGATCCGGAAACACTTGCCGTGTCCTCGGCAAACACCACGATTTCACCACCCTTGACGCCGCTTTCTTCCGCCGAGGCGTCGAGCGTACCGGTGATCGTGATTTCTCCGCCCGTCACCGTGATGGCGCCACCCTCGGTCGCCGGCTTTACACCCGGAACCGGAACGTTCTCCGCCAGTCTGCGCGACTTGAGCTTGCCACTGACCTGGACCTTGCCCGTATTGCCCGCCGTCAGGAATATCCGGCCACCGGAAGTGCTGACACCGGTTGCCTTGACGACACCATCCGTGTTTCCAGCCAGCGCAAAGACATTGCCGCCATTCGCGCGGATTTCAGCGTTGGCTGCCGAGATGGTTCCGGAATTGAGTGCTTCGGTATCGGCTCCGCCAAGCTTGACCGACAACAGGCCGTCTGCATCGGCGACGTCTTTCATCAGGACTTCGTAGCCAGCGGCAAGGGCTGCGGTCCCGTTGGGCGCTTCAAGCGTGCCACTGTTTTCAACGCGGCGCGCAATCAGTGCAATGTCACCCTGCGCAGACCGGATAGTGCCCGCATTTACGACTTCGGCACCGCTCGTGCCGGAAAAGGTCAGGCCGCCACCATTCAGAAAATCGCTGTCGGTAACGTCCTGCGTCGAAGCGACAAACGAACCACCCGTCGACACAAGCCCGCCGCTGCCAACGGCAACTCCGGCGGGATTGACGAGAAACACGCTGCCCGTCGCGCTGAGGTTGCCATCGATACGGCTCGGCACATTGCCCGTGACCCGATTGAGCGTCGCACCGGCGCCATTGTCGAAATGAACCTGATTGCCGGACCCGATGGAAAAGCTGCCCCAGTTCACGATACCGGCATCGCTGGATTGCTTCACATCAACCCTTGAACCACCTTGCGTAATGGTTCCGTTGCCATGCGTGAAACTGCCCCCTTGCGGCAGGGCATCGCCTGAAAAGGCTGCGGTGGGGACAAGGGCTGTCGTCAGCAGCAGAAATGCGGCAAGGGAGGCTGTCCGGTTTGAGCCGGATGGAATGGCAGGCTCAACCGTTGCGCTTGAAACGCCGGTGCTTCGGGTCCTGGACGCCATTTGTATTAATACTCCCGCTGTTGCGTCGTCTTGTGCCCACGACGGTCAACATTGGTGTAAATACAGATGGCGAGTGATCGAATTCCACCTACCAATACTAATCAATTCTGACAGATTCTGACGAGACTTGCTTCCTTTGGGTGACACCTGCCTGAAATCGAAGCTGCCGCAATCAAGGCCTCGAAACTGTTACTTGAACAGGCAGGCCGCTTCCGTCATCACAAGCGCATGCTCGATCTCAAGACCATGTTGCTGCTGGAATTCGCGACAACCGCTTTCATGTCAGTTGCCTGGCTTCTCGTCTGGTTCGTCTGGCGCCAGATCTATGAACTGAAGGTCATCGCGGCCGGTTTCTTCGCCATCGCGATTGGATTGTTTCTCTATTTGCAGCGCGGTCCGGACCCATCGCTCATTCGCGTCGTAACGGACAACATGGTGATCAAGTTTGGCCTGGTCCTGTGGGCCGACGGCCTGGCGCGCTTCCTGGGACAACCCCGTTTTGTCGGTATCAGCGCGTTCTGTCTCGCGGCACAGCTCCTGTTCTGGATCTTCGCCGTTATCTATGACCCGACAGACCTCGGCCTGCGCATTCATGCCTCCACTGCCTTCACGGTGGTGATGATGGCACTGATGATCCGGACGCTTTACCGCGACCGCTCCCAACCCCCTTTCCTGCGCTGGATCATGATCTTCCTGCTTGGGGAATATTCCGCCGCAAGTCTGCTGCAGAGCGCACTCGTCTACATTCAGCCATCGACCGTTGCCAATCCGGTGATGACCAACATCAACACATGGTACTTCTTCCAGGGACACATCTTCATTGTCGGCTTTTTCTTCTGTCTGATCTTCATGGTGGGCATGCGCCTGTCCATGGATTTGCGCGACCGCAACGCCGCGCTTGCGCGCGAAGTAACATTGCGACGGCGTCTGGAGGGAGAACTGTCCGCCAGTCTGGAAGGGGAAAAGGCCGCCCGTCAGGACCAGCGCCAGTTGATGCGCATGGTCAGCCATGAGTTTCGCACTCCCCTGGCCGCAATCCGCTACGCTAGCGACATGCTCACCCTGATGCTGGAACGACCGCAGCAGGCTGTCGCCCAACGTCTGAAAAGCATCGACGAGGCCGTTTCCCGCATGACGATGCTGATCGATCGTTTTCTTGCAAGCGAGCGGCAGGATGAAGGTGTGCTGAAGATCGAGCAGGTGGATTTCCCGGCCCTTTATGAGGACGTTCAGCGGCACTTCGACCATGCCGGCCTTGGCGAACGCCTCAGGCTTCATCCCGTTGCGCCGATGCCGGCATACCGGGGAGATACCGAGATGCTCCGCACGGTGATCGTCAATCTGGTCGACAACGCGCTCAAATACTCACCAAAGGACGCCGAGGTCGAGATCACGATAGGGGCCCACAACGGTGATATCGTTCTGGAAGTGAAGGACCGCGGGATTGGCATTCCGGATCGGGACCTTGCGCAGATCGGCAATCGTTTTTACAGGGCCTCGAACACGGGCGGAACCGGAGGCAGCGGGCTCGGCCTGCATTCCTGCCGGCAGCTCGTCGGCTATCACCAGGGACATCTGGATTTGAGTGCAAGACAAGGCGGCGGCACGATTGCCAGAGTTTTCCTGCCGCTTCCCGGATTTGCGCGAGCGGACTCTGAGACCATGCAGGAGGAGGAACCGGCATGAACAGGATTTTGATAGTGGAGGACGAAAGTGCTCTTCGCGCCGACTTGTTGGATTATATGCGTCTCAACGGCTTTCAGGTCAGCGGCGCGGGCGGCGCGGCCGAAATGTGGACCGCGCTGGATGACGCCGACCGACCGGATGTCGTGATCCTGGATGTCTCGCTGCCGGATGGAAACGGCTTCGACCTTGCAGGTGACCTGAGGGCGAAAATCAATTGCGGCATCATCATGCTGACCGCACACGGTGACAGCGAAAGCCGTGTCCGCGGGTTCGACAGCGGCGCGGACATCTATCTCGTCAAGCACACCAGCCTCAGGGAAATACTGGCTGCGGTGCAGAGCCTCATACGCAGACTGTCCGGTGCTTCATCAGAAGGCAACAGCACGGCTGAATGGGTGCTGGACAATGTCTCCTGGAAGCTTCTGCCACCGGACGGCGACGCCATAAAGTTGACCGCAACCGAAAGGATCTTTCTGGAAGCCCTGGTCTCCAATTCCGGCGCTCCTTGCGCCCGGGACGATCTTTCCCGGCTTCTTTCCAATCGCCAGACCCAATTCGACAACCGGCATCTGGATGCCGTCGTCAGCCGCCTCAGGCGCAAGATCCAGGATCAGACCGGGGTGGAATCGCCCATCAAGTCTGTCTATGGCGTCGGATATTCCTTTAGCGCCGCCTGCAAGATGGACAGCTAGCCCGGTTTGTCTCGCTCAGGTTGCCGAGCACACGGCGGAACCCGAAGGGTCTGGCACCATCGCCTTGCATATTTCCGTCGACGCTCGGAATTCTGATATAAGGTGCCTCAAAATGAGGCAATCCGGGATGTCAGGCGCAATCAGTTTTCAGAAAATATCCGTCATGCTGGCCGTCATTGCAATGTCCTGCCTGGCGACACTCCTGCTGTTGACTGCCGCAAACGCGCGGGATCTTCGTGTCCTGACGTCCTTTCCGGACTATTTCACGAAGCCCTTCGTCGATGCGTTTTCGAAGAAGTACCCGGCGATCAACGTTACTGTCCTGAACAAGAACACGGTCGCCTCGGTCGAGGAAATCCTGCTGGACAACCCGCGCGGCTTCGACCTGTTCTGGTCGTCATCGCCGGAGGCCTTTTCCCTTCTCGAGAAATTTGGCCGCCTGCGGGAACGCTCACAGGACAGCAGCCAGACCTTTGTCGATTTCGCCTATTCCGGTGTCGGCTGGTGCTGGATGGAAGACTTTGAAGGCAGGCCGCCCACAAGCTGGAACGATCTGCTGGACGCACGCTTTCAGGACAGGCTGGCCATGTCCCACCCTGCCCGGTCAGGGTCCACGCACATGCTGCTGGAAGTCATCCTTCAGGACCGCGGCTGGGATCGGGGCTGGCAGTATATCTTCGGCCTGTCCCAGAACCTCAAGACCATCACCGCCCGCAGTTTCAGTGTCATAGAAGGGCTCAAGCGCGGCCGCTTCGATGTCGGCCTGTCGATTGATTTTCTCGCGCTGACGGAAGCCGACGACGGCGTCCGCTTTCAATATGGTCAACCGGTCATGATGGCCCCTGCCCGGATTTCCGTTCTCAACCACGGTTCCGCCCATGAGGAGGCGGGCCTGTTCATCGATTTCATGTTGAGCACACCGGCGCAGGAACTGCTGACACAGCCCGACATCCGCAGGATTCCGGTGGACACTTCTGTACGCGAACAATCCCTGAACCAGTTCCCCAGGGAAGTGCAGGCTGCGCTGAAATTCAGCTGGTCCACCTATGACCCCAATCTTGCCGAAACCCGGTATCAGGCCGTCAACGACCTGTTCGACATCTTCATCACCAGAAATCTGGTTCAGCGCAGAAACCTGTTGCGGCGCCTGGAAACTTTGAGCCGTCAGGCGCCTCCCGATCTCGTCCCTTCGCTGATCAAGATTAAGAAGAAGCTCAACCAGCTTCCCGTGTCCGAGATCGATGCCGTACGCTCGGAACGCTACCGGGACGCACAGGAGGAAGGCGCGAACTCGCTTGTCGGAACCGGCGAAGAATGGAGCCTTGCCACCTGGCGCGTTGCCGCCAGGGAGCAACTGGCGGAAGTCGATGCCATGCTGACAGGGCTCGAGGCAAGCATCCGGAATGGTCTGGCTGTCAATGACTGAGACGGCAAACCGCGGGCGCGGCACGATATGGTTTCGATTGCTGCTGTCCATCCTCACGATTGCCGCGATCACCTGGATCATCCTGGCCATCGGCGTAGTCTTCTTCACTCAGGCACGCAGCGATTTTGGCGAGATCACCGAAAAGAGCATTCCGGAAATCGCCTTGGCATCCGAACTTTCCGAATATGCGACGCGGCTGGCCGTCATCGCGACCGAGATTGCCGCGCAGACCCGGGAACGCGAACCGGAAGCCATGCGCGAGGATGTGGAAGCCGCAAGCCAGGGCATTTCGGGCCTTCTGGAAACAAACATCCTGAGCGACACGAAAAACACCGCGAAGATAATCGAGGCGAAGGAAACCTTGAGCGACAAGCTCGGCTCCTTCCTGCAGGTCTCCCGGGATCTGCAGGCAATCAACAGGTCGCTGGAACACTACCAGGTGGAACTGCGCTGGCTGCAGATCGATATCCAGACCGAAGTCGCTGCCCGCATTCAGGACCTGTCCTTCAACATCGACAGCCTGTCGTCCGAAATGGTCCGCTCGCAGTCGCGCACCGACCGGGTCGCGGCTGCCGCGATCATCCGGCAGGAAACCCTTCTTCGCGAACAGATGCAGACAATCGGGTCAAGCACGGCGACGGCGATTACCTTCCTGCTGCAGGCGCTTTATGTCGACACGGCGGAAAAACTCGCACAGCTCGAAGATCTGAATTTCGACGCGCTTGAAAACCTCCAGGGCATGCTGGCGGAGGTCCCGCAAAAGGCCGACACCGAAACGCTGGTGTCCTCGCTGGAGCGGTTGCAGGCCTTCGCCTATGACGAAACGGGGGTCTTTGCAGGTTCGCGTGACCGGATCGAGTTGCAGCAACAGGCACTTGGCGACCTCAGCACCGCACAGGCCGCCGTCGCAGATCTTCAGGCAGCCCTGGTCGAACTCGGCAGGGAGCGCCGTCTTGCCGCCCTCACCTTTACCAATCAGGCAGCCGAACGGCTGCGCATTGCCTCTCTGCTGCTGGCCGTCGCAACTGTCATCTGCGGCGTCATCTGCGCCGGCATTCTGCTGTTTTATGTCCGCAACCAGATCGTTGCCCGACTGCACCGGCTGGCAGAAGCCCTGATCGAGATCGCTCAGGGCAATCTCTCCACGCCGATCCCCACCCGCGGCAACGACGAAATCGCCCGAATGGGGGCAGCGACGGAGATATTCAGATCCTCCGTGGTTGAACTGAACAGAACCCACGAAAACCTGCAAAAGGAAATCGTCGAGCGCAAACGTGCCTTCGACCAGTTGAAGCAGACCCAGCGCGAACTTGTTCAGGCCGGCAAGCTGGCGGCTCTCGGCCAGATGTCTGCTGGTATCAGTCACGAACTGAACCAGCCGCTCGCGGCCATGAAACATCACCTGCACAATCTTCGACTGCTGCTTGCCAAAGGCAAGAGCGAAGCGGTCGAAGCCAAGGTCGACGTCGTTGAAAACCTTGCCGAGCGGATGTCGCGCGTCATCAAGCACCTGAACGGCATTGCCCGCCGTTCGGACTACGCGGTCAAGGACCTGACGCTGGATCAGGCACTGGAACCTGTCGTATCGCTGTTCGAGCGGCGCCTGGAGGAAAGCAGCGTCGCGCTCAAGGTCTCCGACGCTGCCGGCAAGCTAACCCTCCGCGCGGATCCCGTGTTGCTGGAACAGGTCCTGATCAACGTCATCGGCAACTCGGTCGACGCCATCGACATGAAAGCGGCAGGCGGCGGTGAAATCCGCATCGAGGCAGAGCAAACCGGCGGTGACGCGACCATCCTGATCGCCGACAACGGCATCGGCCTTCAGGGGCAATCGGCAACGCAGCTGACCGACCCGTTCGTGACCACCAAGGAAGTCGGCAAGGGTCTCGGTCTTGGATTGACCATCTCCTTCAACATCATGCAGGACATGGACGGGCATCTGGAACTTGCGGAAAACGACCAGGGTGGCGTAACCGTTCAGCTGAGGCTGCCATGCGCGGCACAGAACAAGGTGGGGCAGCTTGAGCACTCGGTTTGAAACGGGCGAAATCGTTCTGGTCGACGATGATGCGGATCTGCTGGAAGCAATGCAGGAAACGCTCGAGCTCGCCGGGTTCAGCGTGCGTTGCTACGCCAACGCCAATGTGATTGCCGAACAGATCCAGCCCAACTGGAACGGCATCGTCATCAGCGATATTCGCATGCCCGGCAGAACCGGCATGGAGTTTCTTCGCCTGATCCAGGAAAATGCCCCCCAGGTGCCCTTCATCGTCATTACGGCACACGGCGACGTGAAGACCGCGATCCAGGCGATGAAGCACAACGCCTATGACTTCATCGAGAAATCCACCGAACCGCAACACCTGATCGACACGGCCCGCCGGGCACTTGAAAAGCGCAGGCTGCAACTCGAAAACCTGGCGCTGCGGCGCAAGGTTCAGCGCATCCGCGATCCTCAGGGTGAGTTAATCGGCAGTTCGCAGGTCATGGCTGACCTGCGGTCGACGATTTCGCGCATCGGCCCACTGAATGTCGATGTGCTTCTGCACGGCGAAACCGGCACCGGCAAGGACCTGACCGCACGCTGTCTGCATCAACTGTCCCCGCGCGCGCCGGGACCGCTTGTGACGATCAACTGCGGTGCCGTCACGGAGATGGACATCGACCGCGAACTGTTCGGCTTCGAAACCGAAAACGGCTCCTTCCCGGGGCGGATCGAACGGGCGCAGGGCGGAACACTCTATCTGGATGAACTTGATTCCATGCCCAATGCGCTGCAGACGCGGTTTCTGCGTGTACTGGAAGAGCGCAAGATCACCAGGCTGGGCGGCAGCGATGCCGTCCCGGTCGATATCCGCGTCATCGCCGGCGTGAAGACCAATCCTGCCGTCCTCGTTCACGATGGCCGCCTGCGGGGCGATCTCTATCACCGGATGAATGTGGCAACCCTGTCCCTCCCGCCGGTGCGTGAACGCGGCGGGGATGTCATCGAACTGATGGAACACCTTCTGGATCAGGCCTCGGAAAACCACGGCCTGCCGCTTCCGAAACTGTCACAGCGCCAGAAAAAGCAGTTCCTCACCTATGACTGGCCCGGCAATGTTCGCGAAATTCGCAACATCGCTGCACGGCTTGTCATCGGCCTGGAGGCTGACCTGCAGATAGGCAGCGGCCAGCCAATTGAGGTCTCCACAGGCTATGAGGCGGCCATGACCGCCTTCGAAACCGAGCTCTTGCAGAACGCTCTGCTTCAGACCGGTGGCCGAAAGGCAGAAGCCGCCGAACTGCTCGGCATCCCGCGCAAAAGACTTTACCTGCGCCTGAAAAGCTGCGGCCTTGCGGAGGAAGACGGGTCATGATCGACACGTTGAACGTGTCAGTTTTGACACAAAAATATCAATAAATTCAATAATTTGACTCGAAAATTTCGCCAGTGATAGCGTTTCCTCGCTGAACGAACAAGGGGCTGGATCACCCCCTTGCGTCAGAATGGAGGAGACATAATCCAATGAGGAAATTACTGGGCCTGACGGCACTGGGACTGCTGGTGTCTGCCGGCGTGGCGAATGCTGCCGACAAGGTGGTCGTCGTGACATCCTTTCCGAAGGAACTGACCGATGCATTCGAAGCCGCCTTTGCTGCATCCAACCTGGACTACGAGCTGGAGATCCTGAGCAAGGGAACATCCGCAGCCGTCAAATACATTCAGGAAACCGCCGGAAACAACACGTCCGACCTGATGTGGGCATCCGCCCCCGATGCATTCGAAGTGCTCAAGGGCAACGACCTGCTTGCCAAGGTCGAAATCAACGCCGAAGGCATTCCGGAAAAGATCGGCACGTACCCGATCAATGATCCCGACGGCTTCTATTACGGTTTTGCCGCATCCGGTTACGGCATCATGTGGAACACCCGCTACCTGCAGGCCAACGAGCTGGCACCGGCAAAGGAATGGGAAGACCTGGCCAAGCCGGAATATTTCGGTCATGTCGGCATGTCCGCACCGTCCCGCTCCGGCACCACGCACCTGACGGTCGAAACGCTTCTGCAGGGCGCCGGCTGGGAAAAGGGCTGGGCCGACTGGAAGTGGATTTCCGGTAACATGAACACGGTCACCGAGCGCAGCTTCGGTGTGCCGGATGGCGTCAACTCGGGCAACTTCGGCCTCGGCGTCGTTATCGACTTCTTCGGCTTCTCGTCCCGCGCGTCCGGCTTCCCGGTCGACTTCGCCTATCCGTCGGTCACTGCCGTTGTACCTGCCAACATCGGTGTCGTGAAAAACGCTCCGAACCCGGAAGGTGCAAAGGCGTTCATCGAGTTCGTGCTGTCGCCGGAAGGCCAGCAGGTCCTGTTCGATCCGGCCATCATGCGTCTGCCGGTCAACCCGGCCGCTTACGCGACCGCACCGGACGGCATTCCGAACCCGTTCGAAGGCGACGATGTGAAGGCATCGGTCAACTTCGACGCCGACCGCTCGGAAAAGCGCTACAACGTCGTCAATTCCCTGTTCGACGTCATGGTCACCTACCGTCTGACCGAGCTGCGTGAAGCCGTCAGGGCAGTGCAGCTTGCCGAGATTGCGCTTGCCGACAAGGACAATGCGGAAGCCAAGGCACTGATCGCCGAAGCACGCGCACTCATCGACGCTACCCCCATCACCGAGGAAGAAAGTCTCGACCCCTCCTTCGCCGCCGTCTTCCAGCAGAAACGCAAGAAGGAAAGCGACGTCATCGAGGGCCGCCAGGCGGAAGTCGAGCAGCAGTGGGATGCCTTCGTGGTCGAGAACTACGCAAAGGCCAAGGCTCTGGCGGAAAAAGCCGCCAGCCTCTGACGGAAAACCAAAAACAACATCACGTCGAACTTGCCGCACCGCCCGGAACAGGGAAGGTGCGGCCTCTTCCCCGGAGTTCATAGCCGATGACTACGAGCAATGCAGCGACTGCGCCTGCAAGGCAGTGGCGCATATTTCCCGAGCTGTCCGGCACCGCAATTGCGGGCGTCGCGATCGCCATCTTCCTGCTGGCGTTTCTCATCCTTCCCGTCTTGAAGGTGACCTATGTCGCCTTTCAGGATCCCCACACAGGAGCCCTGACACTCCAGAATTTCGGCGATTTCTTCCGCTCGTCGCTGTTCCGCAGTTCCTTCGTGAACTCCTTCTACGTCTCGGCGATGTCCGTGGTCGTGGCAACGGTTATCGCCCTGCCGCTGGCCTATATCACCACCCGTTTCAACTTCGGTGGAAGCGCGCTGATCCAGAGCATCGGCGTCATCCCGCTGATCATGCCGCCCTTCGTCGGCGCCATCGCGATGCAGCTCCTGTTCGGCCGCAACGGCACGGTCAACCTTCTGCTGTCGCAATACCTTGGCTTCAAGATCCCGTTCATGGAAGGCCTGAACGGCGTCATCTTCGTCCAGTCCCTGCACTATTTCCCGTTCATCCTGATCAACCTGTCGGCGTCGCTCCGCAACATCGACAAGGCAATGGAAGAATCGGCGCAGAACCTCGGCTGCACGGGCTTGCGCCTGTTCCGCCGGATCGTATTCCCGCTCGCCATGCCCGGTTACATTGCCGGCGCCGCGCTGGTGTTCATCAAGGTCTTTGACGATCTCGGCACCCCGTTGCTGCTCAACGTCAACAACATGCTGGCCCCCCAGGCCTATCTGCGCATTTCCTCCGTCGGCATCAGCGATCCGATGGGCTACGTCATTTCCTTCATCCTGGTGGCCTTCTCGGTCTTTTCGCTGTGGGCATCCTTCCTGTTCATGCGGGGCAAGGATTACGCCACGGTTCAAAAGGGCGGTGGCGGCCTTGCGCGGCGCGACCTGTCGCGCGGCGAGAAGATCGTTGCCTATGGCGTCGTCGTCTTCATCCTGCTTCTGGTTCTGTCGCCGCATTTCGGTCTGACGCTGCTTGCGTTCGGCACGATCTGGTCGTTCAGCCCGCTGCCGGACGGCTACACGCTGGCCAACTTCGCCACCGTGTTCGAACAGTCCCTGCAATATGTGGTCAACACATTGATCTACGCAGGCCTTGCCGCCGGCTTCGACATCATCCTGGGAACGGCAATCGCCTACATCGTGCTGCGAACCGGCATCAAGGGCCGCAAGATGCTCGACTACATGGCGACCGCCGCGCTTGCCGTACCCGGCGTCGTGCTCGGCATCGGCTACCTGCGCCTGTTCCACAGCTTCGAGGTGCCGGTCATCGGCAAGCCGCTGGCGTCCTGGTGGGTCATCATCGTGATCGCCCTGACCGTGCGCCGCCTGCCCTATGCGCTCAGGGCCTGCATGGCCGCGCTTCAACAGGTCAGCCTGTCGCTTGAGGAAGCAGCGGAAAACCTCGGCGCCTCCAAGGGCCGCTCCATCCGCAGGATCGTCGTTCCGCTGATGGCCGGGGGGATCCTCGCCGGTTTCGTCACCAGCTTTGCCACTGCCGCAGTCGAACTGTCGGCAACCATCATGCTGGTCTCCACCAGCGACGACGCTCCGCTCTCCTACGGGATCTACCTCTACATGCAAAGTCCGTCCGGCCGGGGTGCCGGCGCGGCACTCGGCATCCTCGCCGTCGTGATCGTCGGCCTGGGGACGTACCTGTCGAACCGCATCATCGAGAAGGACCGGGCTCGCAAGGCCGAAGTCCGCGCATCCCACTGAGCGTTCAATTTCGAGGAAACACTTCCAATGACCAGAAAAGCAGTCGAAATACGGATCGAGGACCTGCATCTCTCCTTCGGCACCACCGAAGTCCTGCGCGGCGTCAACATGACCATCGAACCGGGTGAATTCTACGCCTTCCTTGGCCCGTCGGGCTCCGGCAAATCCACCCTCCTGCGTGCCATTGCAGGCTTCGGTCCGACGCCCAGAGGACGCATTCTCATCGGAGGCCGCGACATTGCCAAGCTTCCGCCCTGGAAACGCAATGTCGGCATGGTGTTCCAGTCCTATGCCCTGTGGCCTCACATGTCGGTTCGTGCCAACGTCGCCTTCGGCCTTGAGGAGCGGAAAGTCGCGCGCAAGGACATCGGTACCCGTGTGGAATCGGCGCTGGAACTCGTCGGCCTCCTGCATCTCGCCGACCGCATGCCTTCCCAGCTTTCCGGCGGCCAGCAACAGCGCGTGGCTCTTGCCCGTACCGTCGTCGTCGAGCCGGATGTCCTGTTGCTCGACGAGCCGCTGTCGAACCTTGACGCCAGCCTGCGCATCCAGATGCGCCGGGAACTTTTGTCCCTTCAAAGGAAGCTGGGCCTGACGACCATCTTCGTCACCCACGACCAGGAAGAGGCCAACACCACCGCCGACCGGATGGCCGTGCTCGACGGCGGTGTCATCCAGCAGATGGGCACGCCGCAGGAGCTCTACGACACGCCGGCAAATCTGTTCGTGGCAAAATTCCTGGGAACCGCAAACATCATCGACGGCACACTTCAGCGTGGCGACGGCGGAAATACCTTCAAGATTGCCTCCGGCGAAGTGCTTCATCTCGGTGCAGGCAGCCCCGACGGTTCTTCGCTCGTGCTGCGGCCGCAGAACATCGAAATCGTCACCGACCAGAACCACCCGGACCTGATTACGGGCAAGGTCAAGCACCGGGAATTTCTCGGCAGCCAGACGCGCTACCTGGTGGAAGCAGCAGGCAGTGAGCTGATCATCGATCAGAAACATGTGGGCGGTGTCGACTGGTACGAACCCGGCATGGAAGTGAAGATGAGCGTCAACACCCGGAACGCCGTGTTGCTCTGACGTTTTTCGGCATCAGGCCTGCACGGGATCGTGCCGGCCTCCTGCCCGGTGCAGGTGTCTTCACGCCATTCAGATCCGGTGCCCGGCCTAACCTCCTCTCACCCTTCTCCCTGCGGGCGGCCGCCACTGCCGGCTGGGAGGAGCTGAAAGCCCAAGGTTCGGGCGTCGGGGCCCGTGAGCGTCTGTTCACGGGCCATCTTTCGCAGAAACACTTGCCAATATGACGCAAGGTCAAGTTTTTGATATCGGAATCGCGATACAGGTCTCGCAGCGCGAAGAAAATCGCAACACCTTTCAAGCAATTCAGCGGATCAAGGAAGGTTCCGATAATCGGTGGTATTAGTCAACTTTGGCTAGGCACTTGCCTCACCGATAAAACTGACCTGGTCATAAATAGTTTGGTAACAACTACCACCTAGCTTTCCCGGATTACTCCTGTGGCGGCATGGAGTTCAGTGAACCACTGAAACTCGATTCATGGGGGAAACATGAGAGCCGCCGGCAATCTTCCGATATCGATGAAACTCGCCATCTGCATGGCTGTTTCCGTTCTGCTTACAATGTCCGTTGCGGTCGTCGGCTATGTCGCGACCCGCCAGATGGGCGGGGCAATTCAAACCTCCCAGACAACGGGCTCTGCCCTGATGTCCATGGCCCAGCTTAACCGCCTGAAAGCGCGTTACGTCGAATCCGGCGATCCGGATGACGTCTCCGTGGTGAAGGACAGCATGACCGACATCTCCGCGACGCTGTCCGTTCTGCAAGCAGGCGGAGAAGACGTTGCCTCGGCGACCGGCAACATTGCGGCATTCTCGACTGCTTTCGACACCCTGGTTGCCTCCGAGGAAGAAATCGAACGCAAACGCCTGCAGATGACGACATCCCTGGAAAACCTGATGGCGATCGGCCACAGCGTTGCCCAGGCGGCAGCGAAACGCGAACAGAAACTGGTCAACGAGCTGCAATCCTTGAGAACAAGCGGGGAAGCAGCCAGTGAACTCGCGCAGGCAGCAACACTTGCCAGCGCCCATTCCATGCAACTCAAGCTGGATCTGGAGACCCTGTTTCGACATCCGGACGCGGCTCACATGAAGGCGGTCAGCAAATCCTTCGGCAAGTACTATCTCCTGATCCGCAAGCTGACGTCCTCCGCAACCGTGTCGGAAAACCTGCAGCCCGCGCGTGACCTTGCCGAAGGCGCCAACGCCATGCGCGCCCTGCTCTCTGCTGTACAGAAGGATCCGTCCCAGGCCCTGTCCGGGAGAGACGCTCTGACCAAGGGCTTTGACAGCCTTGCCGGACTGACCGATGCCGTGCGCAATGACCTTGGCCGCGCCTTCAAGAGGGCCCACGGCGACATGCTGGCGATCGAGGGACTTGCCCGATCCGCTGTTGCCGAAGCCAAGGCCGGCGACGACTTTGCTGCCGAAGCCCGGGTGTTGTCAGATGCGTTCTGGCAGTTCCAGGTCAACCGGTCGGATCTTACGCGCAAGGCGGTGCTCGACAGTATCGCGGCCCTGCAGATGCAACAGGAGCAGGTGTTGTCCACCATGCTGACGGGAGCCGATGCGGTTGCAGCGCGCACCGCAATCGAAACCCTGGGCAGCGCCTTTGCGAAACTGTCTTCGGCCATGGCAGATTTTCGGGTTGCGCTTGCTGCTGCCGACACTGCCGAGACAAAGTTTGCCGAAGGCATTTCCGCGCTCAACGCAAGGCTGGAAACCAGTGCCGCCAGTACGGAAGCAAGGTCGACACTCATCCTGTTGGCGGTGTCCGCGATCGGGCTGGTATTCGGCATTGCGGCGGCAGTTGCACTCTGGTTCACCGTTGCCCGCCCCGTGTCCGTTCTGACAGCTGCAACCCGTCGCCTGGCTGACGGCGAAGTCGATGTCACGATCGACGGTGCGGTCACGCGCGACGAGGTTGGGCAGCTCCGTCAGGCACTCCTGATTTTCCGTGACAGCCTGCTGGAAAACCGCCGCCTCGGCGAAGAACGGTTGCAAAGCCAGTTGGCCAGTGAGGAGCGCCAACAGCATATAGACAGGCTGGTGGCCGGGTTCCGCAATGACATTCAGGACGTCCTGAAGAGCCTGTCCGAAAATGCCGGACAGATGCAGGACACTGCCCAGTCGATGACGGTGATTGCCGAAACGGCATCTTCCCTCACCGGCAACGCCACCGGTTCCTCGAACGAAGCCTCCGGCAACGTTCAGGCCGTCGCGGCTGCCACCGACGAGATGGCTGCCTCGATTGCCGAGATCGCCCGGCAGGTGGAAACGTCGAGCCAGATCGTCAGCAACGCCGCGGACAACGCCAACCGGACCAGCAGCAAGATCACCGGCCTTGCGGAAACCGCACAAAGCATCGAAGGCGTTGTTTCCCTGATCTCCGAGATCGCCGAACAAACCAACCTGCTGGCACTCAACGCCACCATCGAGGCGGCTCGTGCCGGGGAAGCCGGCAAGGGCTTTGCCGTTGTGGCGGCAGAGGTCAAGTCGCTGGCAACCCAGACCGCAAGAGCGACAAACGAAATCGCCTCGCAGATTGCGGCCATGCAGGCGTCCGCATCGGAAACGGTTACGGCCATCGGCGAGATCGTCGCGATCATGCAGGACGTCTCGGAGTGTACCAGCGCGATTGCCGCTCCTGTCGAGCAGCAGGGCTACGCAACCAACGAAATCGCGCGGAATGCCGCCCTCGCCTCCAATCGAACCATGGCGGTCGTCGAAGACATGTCCAGCGTTTCGGACGCGATCGGCGACACCCGGAAATCCGCAAGCGATGTTCTGAATGCCTCCGACAACCTGAACCAGCAGACAGCACGCATTCGGTCGACCGTGACGACATTCCTCAACGAAGTGGCGGCCGCCTGAGATCAAACGCCTGCCGGGCGGGAGAACCGACTGCTGCCCGCCCAGTTTCACCCCCGTAAAACCGGTTCGACCCGAACGGACCGCCAACATGACACTTAAAAAGACAATCCGATGACCCATCCGAAAATCATCTTCATGCGCCACGGCGAAACAGAATGGAACCTGATCGGCCGTGCGCAAGGCCGGCTGGATTCTCCCCTGACCGCAAAGGGACGCGAGCAGGCGACCCTCTTGGGAAAGATCCTCGCCCGCGAACTGGTATCAGCCGAAGGTTACGACCAGATGGTCAGCCCCTTGGGCCGAACCCTGGAAACCTCGCAGTACCTGCAGCAGAACTTCGACTTTTCGCCGGTTGAAACCGACCTGCTCGTTGAAATCGATGTCGGCGGCCTGAGCGGCCTGACAAGGCCCGAGATGTTCGAGAAGTATCCCGAACACATGAACGGCAAGCCCGGCAATACCTGGTATTTTGGCGCGCCGGGTGGCGAGACACTGCAGCAGATGCGTGAGCGCGCCGGAGCCTGGCTTGCAGGCCTGACGGGACCGACAATCGCAGTGGCCCATGGCCAGATCGGCAAGGTTATTCGGGGTATCGTTCTTGGCCTCGATGACACCGGGATCCTCAGCCTCAAGGAACCACAGGGCGTTGTTCATGTGCTTGAAAACGGACAGGAAACGGTCTGGAGCTAAAGACTGCGGGCGTGCCCCCGTTCTGCACGCCCAGCACCTTCCCCCGCTACAAATACAAGACCAAAACCGGAAGACAGGACGATCCCGTCACTTTGGCAATGGTCTTCCTCCATTGACGCTGTGGACAGGAAACCGGTGCTGCAGCTATACAAAGGAGAGTAATCAGCAAGAACTCCTTTATTTCATTCACTTAGCGGGGGCTACAAGTGAACTATTTGCTGCCAGCACATATTATTCGATTGAGCGTCATTTTGACGGCCATCGTATTTATTCAAATAATTTTAAGTACAGGATCCGCCTTTGCGGGTAAGCGCGTCGCGCTCATCATCGGCAATTCGAATTACGAGCATATCCAGTCGCTGAAAAACCCTGAAAACGATGCCCTTCTCATGGCAAAAACCTTGGGCGATGCCGGTTTCGAAGTGAGGCAGCTCATCGACGGCAACTACAGGGATATGAAGCGGGAACTTCTCGAGTTTGGTCGCACCTTGCGGGATTCGTCGATCGAAGCAGGCCTGATCTACTACGCCGGGCACGGTGTGCAGGTACGCGGGGAGAATTATCTTATCCCGGTGAACGCCCTTCTGGCGGATGAGGACGAGGTCGATCTTGAGGGCATCAACGTCAACGACTTCCTCAAGGTGATGAACTCGTCCAGCAGTCCGGTGAACATCGTCGTACTGGATGCCTGTCGCAACAATCCCTTCAAAGGCTCTTTCCGCTCGGCCACCCGTGGCCTCGCCCCCATCGATGCACCCATGGGCACCCTGATCGCCTATGCGACGTCGCCCGGGCAGGTCGCGATGGACGGTTCCGCCGGAAATTCTCCCTACACGGCCGCCCTCAGCCGCGCCATCGAAACCAGCCCCGGCGAGCCGATTGAATCCGTCTTCAAGCAGGCCCGGCGCGATGTTCTGGCCGAAACCGCCGACCGGCAGGTGCCTTGGGAAGTCAGCTCGATCACCGGTGATTTCTACTTTTATGAAGACGGTCCGCTGCCAGACGATACCGCCGGAGAAGCCGGCAGCCAGGGCAGCCTCGACGTCGCCTACTGGACCGCCATTCGCGACAATCCTTCCATCTCGGAACTGCGCGCCTATCTCGCCCAGTTTCCAAACGGCCTTTTCGCAGGTGTCGCCGCCAACCGACTGAAGGACTTCGAAGACAAGCCGCAGGTCCAGGCAAGTCTTGCACCGAGCGAAGCCGAGCAACCGATAAACGGAGCTCCGGTCCCGTCCGACCCGAAGGAACTGACGAGGGCCGTCCAGGTGGAACTCAACAGGCTTGGCTGCGACGCAGGTTCGCCAGACGGTGTCTGGGGCCCGAAAAGTGGCCGCGCGCTCGACACCTTGAGGAACGAAGCCAAGCTTCAGCTTGCGTCCTTGTCTCCCAACGCGGCTGTCCTGAAGAAACTTCGGCAGCTCGACGGCAGGATATGTCCGCTGACCTGTTCCGCCCGCTACGTATTGAAGAACAACGAGTGTGTTCTGAAAACCTGCCCGGCCGGACAACTGCTCTCTTCAGCAGGGCAGTGTTACACGAAGTCGAAACCCAGTCCCCAGTCCTCCTCATCCGGAGGCAACTGCTTCACGTTCAACGGCCAGCAATATTGTGACTGACCTGGCAGAGCGGCACACGTGCTCGAGTTTCAGATGATCGGGGCAAGATGGGGTTGATAAAAACTCTGGCAGCCAGCCTGCTTCTTGCGGCCGGCTTTGCAGGAAACGCAAGCGCGGACGACATGTCCGGCAAGACCATAACGATCGACATCACCATGCCGATCTGCGGTTTTGCCGACGGCACACAGTCCTGCGTCTGGGAACACAGCGCGTGGTTCTATCTCGCCGCCATCTTCTTCGCCGGGAACGACGACCTGTTCTATTCCTTTTCGTTTCACTCGAACTTCGAAACGGAAGGCGTCCGGATACCAACCGGCACGGGATCAGGTGAGAGGGTCAATAAAACCAAATCTGGCGACCCCATCGTCCATTTCGTGGATGTTGAGCGGCTCTCCGCAAACCGTCTTCATGCAGTCCACACCATGGAAATGGTTGAAGACGGATACATCCGGAAAAACGCATTCACGCTGGAAATGAACGGCAAGGAGTGCCGGATCCTGGAGTTCAGGCAGGAGCACTTCTCCAACACCCAGCTCAAGTACGCCTATGGAAAGCCGACCTCGCTCATTTGCAAGGTTCAGGACGGTCCGCAAACCGATGTCTATGGAAAGTGACGGCATGGACAGCGCACCGGCAAACCCGCAACCACAGCTCGAATCAAATCCATCAACACTGAATTTCAAGATCCTCCAGATGGAGGGCATTTTCCCGGAAGGAGACTTATTGTGAAGAAGATTTTGTTCCTGGCATTGACGACCTCAATGCTGGGTATGGCCGGTTGCCAGTCGACGGCACCGGAAGGCGCCTCCCCGGCCCAGAGTTCCAAATCAGCTCCCGCGACCTTCGATCTCGGCAGCAAGAAGATTTTCCTGAGCTCGAATATCAAGATCGAGCAGAAGGACTATTATTCCAACACCAACAAGGGTTCGTTCACCGAAACCAACAACCGCACAGGCACCACGGCCGTTCTGATCCGCCAGAACGGCGACAATCTGCTGGTCGCCGATCCGGACAACCAGGCGGGAACCGTGTTTGTGAACGGTAAAAGCGTCAAGACCTCCGGCAGCATCTCCGGCAAGGGCAGGACCAACTGCGTCAAGCTGGAAATCGAGGAAGGCTACAAGCGGAATATCTGTTCGCGCTACACCTACAGCAACGGCATCGTCGAAATTTCCGAAGAGGAAAAGGACCCAGCCGAGGACCGCACCACAAAGCGGACCTACAAGTTCGCCTATGACGGCAACAGCTGCCGCTTCATCAGTTTCTCGGAGTTCTCGAACGCCAAGAACGGCTATTGTGACGGACCCTGCCTTGGCTACTACGGCGGCAAGACCAAGTGGCGCTACACAATCAACAGCACATCGACTTCAGGCAACTGCAGCATTCGCTGATTGGACCTGACGCGTTGCCCCGGGCCGCCGCTTTCCAGCTTACGTTTCCCCGGGGCAACCATCCTCACCTGACGGATATGATGGCCGGAGCGCAACGCGGCGAACGCCTATCATTTGCCGCCACTCCCTTCCGGCGTGGCGCGCTTGCCGGACACTTCACCACGCACCCGAAACCCTGACATTTCCCTGATAATTCGCGACCGTTTTCGTACCGTGCCGCGTTCTCGAAACACGACCAGCCTGTCGCAATCACAAGCCAGCTTTTCCTGACGATTTGAACCACCGTGTCGTGGCGCTTATGCCGCCATGACGCAATTACGCTATTTTGCCTGTCGATCAGTCGCGATACTGCCGCCACGAAACGGAAATCCGGTGCAGTCGCACGGACCGGACGCAGGCGGACTGCGCTCCGGTCGATGAAAAAGGAATGAGACATGTCAGCATTTCCTGACAAGGCACAGATCGTCATCGTCGGTCTCGGCGGTATCGTCGGCGCGTCGATCGCGCATCACCTCATCGAACGCGGCTGGACCGATATTGTCGGCATCGACAAGTCCGGCATTCCGACCGACATCGGTTCGACGGCCCATGCGTCCGACTTCTGCTACACCACCAGCCACGACTACCTGTCCGTCTGGACCACCCAGTACTCCATCGACTTCTTCGACAAGATGGGTCACTACGCCCGCGTCGGTGGTCTGGAAGTCGCGCGCACCGGCGACGACACCTGGATGGAGGAAATCAAGCGCAAGGTGACCTCGGGCAAGGCCTTCGGCACCAATGTGCGCCTCGTGACCCCGGCCGAGATCAAGGAAAAGTTTCCGCTGATCGAAGAGGACATGGTCCAGGGCGGGATGTGGGACCCGGATGCAGGTCTCGTCATCCCGCGCTCGCAGACGGTTGCAGGCAAGCTCGTTGATGAAGGCGAGA
This sequence comes from Labrenzia sp. R5_0, assembly GCF_017743835.1. NCBI lineage: Bacteria > Pseudomonadati > Pseudomonadota > Alphaproteobacteria > Hyphomicrobiales > Stappiaceae > Labrenzia > Labrenzia sp. R5_0. Next base: position 1,113,597 of record NZ_JAGHRK010000002.1, read on the forward strand.
AGACCGGCAAGCTGAAAGCCTTTGCCAATACCCCGGCCCAGTCCCTTATCGTCGAGGACGGCCACATCAAGGGCGTCAAGACCCACCGCGGCACGATCATGGCTGACCATGTCATCGTCTGCGCCGGTCTGTGGGGCCGCCTGATTGCCGAGATGGTTGGCGAAGACCTGCCGGTAATGCCTGTCGACCATCCGCTGACTTTCTTCGGCCCGTACAACGAATTCGAAGGCACCGGCAAGGACATCGGCTATCCGCTGCTGCGCGACCAGGGCAACTCCGCCTACATGCGCGACACGGGCGATCCCAAGACGGCCGAAGGCGGCCAGATCGAGTGGGGGTACTACGAACCGACCCATCCGCGCATGTGCCACCCGCGCGATCTCCTTGAGAAGGATCAGGCCCGCCTGTCCCCCTCCCAGCGAGATCTGGAAATGGAACAGGTCATGGAGCCGCTCGAGCGCGCCATGGAGCTGACCCCGATCCTGGGTGAGATCGGCTACAACGAAGGCCATTCCTTCAACGGCCTCCTGCAGGTTTCCGCGGCCGGCGGCCCCTCCTGCGGTGAAAGTCAGAAAGTCCGCGGCCTGTGGTACTGCGTTGCGATCTGGGTCAAGGACGGACCTGGCTACGGCAAGCTGCTGGCTGACTGGATCACCGATGGCCGGACTGAAATCGACCATGCGTCCATCGACTATTCGCGCTTCTATTCCCACCAGCTGACCGAGAAATACATCGAGGACCGCTGCTACGAAGCTGCGCAGAAGATCTATTTCCCGGCGATCCACCCGCGTGAGCCTTACCTGACGAGCCGCAGCGTCAAGCGGTCCCCGTTCTACGACCGCGAGGTTGAACTCGGCGGCCACTTCATGGAACTGGGCGGCTGGGAACGCGCGCATGGGTATGCCGCCAACGAGCATCTGCTGGAAAAATACGGCGACCGGGTTCCGGTTCGTGAAAACGAATGGGACAACCGCCATTTCTGGCGCGTCTCCAACGCCGAGCAGCTCGAACTCAGCGAGAACTGCGGCATCATCAACCTGTCGCACTTCTACATGTTCGACGTCGAAGGCCCGGACCATGTGGAACTGCTGGAGTGGCTGTGTGCCGCGAAGATCGGCGGCGATGCCAACATCGGCAAGGGTATCTACACCCACTTCCTCGATGACGAAGGCAACGTGCGTGCCGACCTCACGGTCTTCCGCATGGCAGACCGCTGCCGCATCGTCGACGGTGCAGACGCCGGCCCGCGCGACTATCACTATGTGAAGCGCATCGCCGAGGACAAAGGCTTCGACGTCACGGTGACAGACGTCAGCGAGCAGTACACCACCATCGGCATCTGGGGCCCGAACGCCCGTGAGAACCTGAAGAAAGTGGTTGCCGATCCGGCAGCACTCGATCCGGAAAACTTCCCGTTTGCGGGCATCCGCCAGATCGAAATCGCCGGCAAGTCCGTCATGGCCTTGCGCCTGTCCTATGTCGGTGAACAGGGCTGGGAACTGCACATGAAGTACGAAGACGGCCTGGCCGTCTGGGACGCTCTGCGGTCCACGGGTGTCATCGCGGTCGGCGTCGAAACCTACGCCAACTCGCGCCGCATGGAAAAATCCCTGCGCCTGCAGAACGCCGATCTTCTGACCCAGTACAACCTCCTGGAGGCTGATCTGGCCCGCCCGAAGGTCAAGGAAGCGGATTTCCGCGGCAAGGCAAAGCACGTCGAGTACCGGGAGCGCGACAAGCAGCCGGCCATGCTGTGCACGCTGGTGATGCTTGAAAACACAGATGCAAGCGGTGTCAAACGTTACCCGGTCGGCGCGATGCCGGTGCAGGATCCGGACACGGGCAAGACGCTGGTCGACAGCCTGGGCCGTATTTCCTACACGACCTCGGTCGCCTATGGCCCGACCATCGGCAAGAACATCGCTCTTGCCTACCTGCCGCAGGAGTACTGCCAGGTCGGCCGCAAGCTGAATGTCGAGTATTTCTCGGAAACCTACCCGGTCGAGGTCGCCGGTGTCGGCTACCAGCCACTCTACGATCCGGAAAACCAGAAACCACGGTCCTGATGACCAAGGCCCGTGACAGGCAACGACTTGCCACGGGCTGACCTCAGATCACAAGAACAAGCTAAAGCCCCATCTCACGACCCCAAAAAGCGCCGCTCGCCGGCGCTTTTTCCTTTCGTGGCACCCACGGCGGCCTTAACCGCCCCGCATGACAATCCCTTCTTCGACCCATCTGTCGAAAACGCCAAGCGCAGCATCCGCAAACGCCTTGTCGTTGATATGCGCCGAAACCTCGGTCGTCGCGATACGGCCCGGGAAGACTGTCCTGACTTCGTCGATGAAGGCCGCCAGCCCCTCCGGATCGTGGGCTTCCTCGCCCTCCTTGTCCCAGGCCTCGATGCCGCCAAGCGGCAACAGGAAATGGGTCGGCCCCTTGGCTGCCTCCAGTCGGTCGGCGAGTGCATTCGCCCACTGACGGCGCTCCTGCGGGTTGAAGACGGAGCTCTTGATCAGACGATTGTGCTCGTGAAACGGCCTGTCGGCATATTGCGCCGGGATTTCCTGCCAGCCGGCAAAATCCACCAGATCAAGCGCGCCCGGCGCCACGATCTGCGGCGTGCCCAGCCTGCCTGCATTCTGCAGCCGGTCCGGCCCGCTGCTGACCAGCGACCCTGCCAGGAGATTGCCGAATTCCTGCAGGCAGAAATCCATGACGCAGCAGAAGGCCCCCTCCCGCACCAGGCTTTCGAAGGCCATGCCGCCCATGCCGGTGGAATGGAAGACAGCGACTTCGTACCCCCGGTCTTCGAGTGCCGGTTTCAGAAGCTTCATATAGGACAGGCAACTGGAGCCAAGCGATGTCATGCCGACCAGCGGCTTTGAGCGATCCGGCATCTGCGCGGCCCTGGCGGCACCTAGCACGGCGCCCGCGGCCTGCGCCAGCGACGACTTGCAGATTTCGTTGAGGCCATAAAGGCCACCGGCCCACAGGATCATCTGGATATCTGGCGCCAGCCGTTCCGGCGGGATCAGAGACGAGAAGCTGACCGTAGACACGATGAATTTCGGTACGCCCATCGGCAGCGCCTGGGCACAATCGAGTGCCAGGTCCGTCCCCATCGTTCCGCCAAGCGCGATCATGCCGTCGATGCGGCCTTGCGCATAAAGGTCGGCGACAAGCTTTGCCGCACCCTGCGCCATCACCTGAAAAGCCTTGTTCTCGTCGCCTTGTGCAATCACGTCCTCAATGGACATGCCGCCTGCCCTGGCGACCTCATGCTTGGAAATGCCGGTCGGCCTGGCCGGATCGCCCAGTACGCTGACATCCATCGTCAGCACCTCGCCACCCTGATCGCGTATGGTCTGCTCTATGAATTCCAGTTCGGCATTCTTGGTGTCGTAGGTCCCGATGGACAGGATTGTCTTGGTCATGGATATCCTCAGAGCTGGATCCAGGCTGTCTTCAGGTCGACATACTTGTCGAGCGCGTGCAGCGACTTGTCGTGGCCGTTGCCGGACTGCTTCATCCCCCCGAGCGGGACGGTCATGTCCGAGCCGCCATAGGTGTTCACATGGATGACACCGGAGCGGACTCCGGAAATCATCCGATGCGCCCGGCCGAGATCGGACGTCCAGATACCGGCGGCGAGACCATATTCGGTGCCGTTGGCGATCCGGATGGCCTCTTCCTCGTCCTTGAAGGCGGTTACGGCCAGTACGGGCCCGAACACTTCCTTCCTGGCAATCGTATCGCCCGGCTTGACCCCGCTCATGACGGTCGGAGCCATGTAGTATCCGCCGGTCTCGGTCAGGATCCGCTCACCCCCGGTGCGGCGCTCGGCACCTTCGGCTTCCGCGGTCTCCACGAATTTCAAGTCGGCTTCCAGCTGGGTCAGCGAGTGAACCGCGCCGATCTGGCTGGAAAGATCCAGCGGATCACCCACCTTGAGAGCTTCCGCTTCCCGGCAGATCGCGACAACGAAATCGTCGTGAATGTCCTCCTGCACCAGGAGGCGCGAACCGGCGACACAGACCTGGCCGGAATTGCGGAAGATCCCCGCCGCCGACACCTTGGCAGCTTTCGCCAGATCAGCCGTATCATTGAAGACGATGTTGGGGGACTTGCCGCCCAGCTCCAGATAACAGCGCTTCAGGTTGGATCTGGCGGAATATTCAAGAAGCCGCCGCCCTGTCGCACCGGAACCGGTGAAGACCAGGATGTCGACGTCCATGGAGAGGGCCAGGGCTTCGCCGACAACGGCGCCGGGGCCGGTCACGACGTTGAAGACACCGTCCGGAACTCCTGCCTCGGACGCCAGTTCGGCAATCCTGAGCAGGCTGAGCGAGGCTGTTTCCGCCGGTTTCAGCACGATGGAGTTCCCCATGGCGAGCGCGGGAGCAATCTTCCAGGCGCCGATCATCAGCGGGAAGTTCCAGGGAACGATGGCCCCCACGACACCGACCGGTGCCCGGTGGACAAGCCCCAGCACATTGTCTGCCGTCGGCGCGATCTCGCCATAGATCTTGTCGAGTGCTTCTGCGTAGTACCGGAAGGTCCCGGCCGCGGACAAAGCCTCGGCCTTGAAGGCCATGTTGATCTCGGTGCCGTTGTCGCGCACGCCGAGAACCGCAAGCTCAAGCGCTTTCGCCTCGATCAGATCCGCCAGCTTCAACAATACCTTCTTGCGGTGGGCCGGGGCGGTTTTCGACCAGCGGCCATCCTCGAACGCCTTGCGCGCGCCTTCAACCGCAAGTCCCACATCGGCGGCCGTTCCGCTTGCGATCCTTGTCAGCGGTTTTCCGTCGATGGGGGAAAGCACCTCCAGCGTCGCCCCCTCTCGGGACGCGGCAAAGGCGCCGTTTACAAAATGCCCCTGCTCTGCAACGGGCTGGTTGCGCAAAACGTCGATTGCGGCCTGGTCAAGCATCTTGGTTCCTACCCTTGCTGGGTTGAGGTTTCGGAAGTGTCCTCTTCCCGATCCCCTCGCGCCTTTTGCTCGCGAATGACCGTACGTACGTGCAGGACGAGAATGAGAATGATCGCTGTGAAGAGGATTGCGGCGATCGGCCTGTCGATGAAATCGAGCGGGGAATTCACCCGCGCCATGGCGCTGCGAAGTTTCACCTCCATGATCCCGCCAAGCACCATGCCGAGGATGATCGGCACAATGGGCAGGTTGAGACGCTTCAGCACCAGGCCGAAGACGCCGAAGCCGGCGGCAATCGCGCAGTCGGTCACCGAGTTGCGCAGCGAGAACACGCCAACAAAGGACAGCGTCATGATCATCACACCCAGGAAACGCGTCGGGATCTGAATGATCTTGAGCAGCAGCCCCGTGGAGGACAGGAGGAAGATCAGGACGATGATATTCAGGAGGATCAGCGCCAGATAGAGCGCGACCACAAAGTCGAGTTGCCCCTGGAACAGCTGTGGCCCCGGGATGACGTTATGAACATAGAACACTGACAGCATCATTGCCGTCAGCGCTTCTCCCGGAATGCCGAGAGCAAGCAAAGGGATCATCGCCGCACCGGGAACCGCATTGTTGGCGGCTTCCGAAGCGATCAGCCCTTCCGGTGATCCCTTGCCGAAAAGGTCCGGGTCCTTCGAGGATTTCTGCGCATAGGTGTAGGACAGGAACTGGGCAGTGAATTCACCCACGCCGGGGATCATGCCCATGAGAACACCGAAGCCGGATGAAACGGTCGCCACCCGTTTGAACGCGAACAGCTCCTTGAGCCCGGCAAAGAGGTTGCCCTCGACCTTGGCCGATCCGGGTTGATGTTCCTTGTCGACCAGCAGCAGCAACGCTTGCGAGATCGCAAAGAGACCGAGCACCACCACGATGAGATCGACACCGGAGGTGAGCCAGCTCTGGTCGAAGGTGAAGCGCTTGGTGTATTTGGCAGGCTCCAGGCCGATGGTGCTCAGGAAGATGCCGAAACAGGCCAGCATGCCGGCTGCGAAAACCTGTCCGCGATGCGCCACCACCACCAGGATGATGCCCATCAGCGCGGCCAGGAAGATCTCGCGGCTGCCGAAATGCGGCGCGATCATCGCCAGAACCGGCGAGAGGACGATCAGGCACAGGATCGAAAACATGCCGCCGAAGAAAGAAGCCGAATAGGCGAGCGACAGCGCCCGATGCCCCTGCCCCTTCTTGGTCATGGGGTAGCCGTCATAGGTGGTCAGCGCATTGACCGCCGTACCCGGTGTGTTGATCAGCACCGCCGGAATGGCACCGCCATACATGGATGAGCCATAGACGCCGAGCAGCAGGGTCAAGCCGACGATAGGCTCGAAGGAAAAGGTTGCCGGCAGCAGGATTGCGATGGCGACGGCAGCTCCGACACCAGGAATTGCGCCGATGATGACACCACCGATGGAGCCGATCACCAGGGCCGCAAGAACGTCCCATTGGGCAAGCATGGACAGGCTGGAGAGGATCAGTTCCATTCTCGCCTCACAGATAGGTCAGGGCAAAGGCGCGGATGCCGTCAGGCAGCGCCTCGTAGATGTGGCCTGCGGGAACCTTGACCTGCAAAAACGCGCGGAAGATCACCACCACAGAAATGCTGAAGGCAACCGCGGCACCCAGGTTGAGAGGCGTTGCCTCGCCAATCCGGACACACAGAAACAAGGTGAAGGCGAGTGTCGCCGGCAGGTAGCCGATTTGCGGCACCAGGAGCACGTAGATCAGGAAATAGGCCACGAACTCGAACGACTTCAGCCAGAAGCCGACCTCGCGCCATCGACCCGGAATGCGCTTGGAGCAAAGCGAGCCTATGAAATGCAGGCTGGCGAACAGCACCATGCCGCCGATAGCGACTGTGGGCCAGAACCTTGGCTGTGCAAACCACTTGGTCCGCTTGGCCCAGACCGTCTCACCCGGGATCTGCGACAGAAGAAATAGGGAAAATGCCAGGAACAGGATTGCAAACACGATGTCGCCGGGCCGGCGATAGCGTTTGAACAGTTCCTGCAGCGTCTTGATGCGCGCCAAGCCGAACCCTCCTTGGAACCCGAAAGCAACCGGCCGGCGCGAGATGCGCCGGCCGAAATAGTCGCCTTATTGTTCGATCAGCTCGGAGATTTTCTGAAGCGCCGCCGCATCAGCCTCGATCTGCTGTTCGGACTGAACCGGGTCCTGCCAGTAGATCAGGACGCCGGTCTGGCCGATCAGCTCGAGCGCCTGCGGCGACTTGAGCGCAGCTTGCGCAGCTTCGGAAATCTTGATCCGCGCATCTTCGGGAACATCCTTGTGAACGAACAGCCCGTTCCACAGCGCAACCGACAGATCCGGGTTGATTTCCTGCATGGTCTGCACGTTCGGCGTCAGGGACGTCCGTTCCTTGCCGATGCTGGCCAGGATCTTGACCTCGCCGAGGCATGGCTGGATCTGCTGCAGTGTCGTGTTGATGACGTCGACATCGCCGGAGGCCAGCGTGTTGCAGTTCAGCTCGTCAAAAGCCGCTTCGCTGGCAAAGTCGAAGCCGGAGGTCTTGGCGGCAGCGAAGGTGATCTGGGTGGGCGGCAGGAACGAACCGAAATGGCCGAGAGCGATCTCGTTTTCCTTGGCGTAATCAGCCAGCTCCGCCCACGTGGCGTAGGGCGCGTCTGCGCCAGCGGCAATCACGAACGGATAGGTCATGAAAATGCCGATCGGCTCGAACGGGTTCGGCGAAAGTTCGGGAATTCCGATCTGCGGACCACCAATCGGCACGTCGGTCACGAAAGAGCCGACCGTATAACCGTCGGCAGGCGCCGTCGCGACTTCCACTGCACCAGGGAACGGACCACCGCCGCCACCCGGCTTGTTCACGACCGCTGCCGGCACGCCGTACATTTCCTGGAACTTGTCCGCGATCAGACGGGTCAGCACGTCTTCCAGGTCGCCCGGAGGCCACGGAACGATGAACGATACAGGCTTTTCCGGATATTCAGCCAGAGCGGCCGTTGCCGACATCAATGTCGCGGCCGTCAGGGCGATCACTTGCTTCTTCATTTCAACAGTCCCTTTTCTGGTCAGGTGACAGCCGGACTTTGCGCCGGTCTTGGTCATTTTTTATTTGCTTTGTTAATTATTGTGATCTTAAATAATGAGATGTCAACCTTCAATCGAAGCGCTGACGCTTTTGTTTACCTCGCAAAACGGTTCAAATAACAAACCATCGGTTTAAAAATATATTGTTTCAAATGAAACTACATGTCAACATCGTCCCGTCAAATGCCGGAGCTTCAATCCGGCGCCTGCGGGAAAGGAACTGCTGAAGCATGGGCACGATCACAAAAGCGCTGAGCCTGCTGAACCACTTTTCCGCCAGCCGTTCGGAAATCGGCCTGACCGAGTTCCGCAACCTTTCGGGCCAGGACAAGGCAACGGTTCACCGGCATCTGACCGAACTGACAGCCAACGGTTTTCTGGAGCAGAACCCGGGCACCAAAGGCTATCGCCTGGGGCCGGCCATCCTGCGTCTTGCGGCAGTCCGCGAACGACTGTTCCCGGCAAGAAGGCTTGTTGCTCCACTGGTGGAACAGTTGGCTGGAGAACTCGGGGAGCTGGTTCATGTCTCCTTGCGGGAAGGCAATCACCTGTCACCGCTCTATCATCATGACGCACTCATTCACGGCACGCGGGTCTATTTCGACGAAGCTGAATTGTTGCCGCTACACGCAACTGCCTCCGGTCTCGCCATGCTGGCCTTCGGTCCGATCGATCTGCTGCAGAAGCTTCTGAAGACGAAGCTCAAACCCTCCACCGGCTACACGATCACCGATACCGAGCTTTTGAAACAGACAGTCGAACAGGCTCGAAACGACGGTATTGCCTTTATCGACCAGGGATTTGAAGAGCACGTCTCTTCCTTTGCCTCGCCGATCTTCGGCGACTTGCCAGAGGCAGTCGGCACCATAGCCGTTGCCGCCCCTACCGTTCGCATGACCGATGAGTTGAAAGCAAAAATCCGAATTTCCCTGCCGATCGCGGCGACGGAAGTCACTGAAAAACTCGGCGGCGTTGTCCCGGTCGATTTGAGAAGGATCTGGCGCGATGCCGCATGACACGAAGGCTCTGGTGCTCGATTTCGGCGGGGTTGTCACTCGCACGATGTTCGAGACCCACGACCTGACCGAACAGGCCCTCGGGCTCGCCCCCGGCAGCCTGACCTGGCGCGGCCCGTTTGATCCGGCAACCGACAGTCTTTGGCAGGCAATGCAGCGGGACGAGATTTCCGAACGCGACTACTGGCACCGGCGCACGCAGGAAATTGCCGAATTGACCGGGAACGAGTGGACGGAAATGGCCCAGTTCGTGAAGGCTGCGCGCGGCGCTGATCCCGATGCCGTCATGCGCCCGGAAGCCCTGGCCGCAATCGACATTGCCCGGCAGGCAGGCTGCAAGCTTGCGATCCTGTCCAATGAGCTGGACCTTTTCTACGGTGCAGACTTCAGGAAAAAGCTCGCTTTTCTGGATGATTTCGACGTCATCGTCGATGCCACCTACACCAGGATCCTGAAGCCGGATCCGCGTGCATATCAGCTATGCCTGGACGAACTCGGCCTGCCCGCGTCCGCCTGCGTCTTTGTCGACGATCAGCTGCGCAACATTCGCGGCGCGGAGACGGCCGGTCTGCAGACGGTTCACTTCGACGTTCTTTCCCCCCGATCTTCCTATGACCAGGCACTTTCGTTGCTCGGCCTGCCAAGTTTACTCCAAGGAGACATGACATGAAGGATTCCAACTTCCTGAAGGAAAACAACGCCCGCCATGTCTGGCATCCGATGGCTCATCCGGCCGACAGCCAGACCAATCTGCCGACGATCCTGACAGGTGGTCGCGATGTTTTCATCACCGATGTCGACGGGCACGAGGTTCTTGATGCCGTCGGCGGGCTGTGGAACGTCAACCTCGGCTACTCCTGCGAACCGGTGAAACAGGCAATCTCCGACCAGCTGAACGCCCTGCCCTATTATTCGATTTTCCGTGGCACCTCGAACGACAAGGTCATCGAGCTTTCCTACGAACTGGCCGATTTCTTCGCCCCGGACGGGCTGACGCGCGCCTTCTTCACTTCCGGCGGCTCGGATTCGGTCGAAGTCGCCCTCAAGCTCGCCCGCCAGTATCACCGCATTCGCGGCGAAGCCGGCCGCACCAAGTTTCTCAGCCTGAAGAAAGGCTATCACGGCACCCATTTCGGCGGCGCCAGCGTCAATGGCAACGGCAAGTTCCGCAACGCTTACGAGCCCCTGCTGCCGGGCTGCTTCCACATTCCGGCTCCCTACACCTACCGCAATCCGTTCAACGAGAGCGATCCGGCGAAACTTGCCCAGCTCTGTGCAGCCGCCCTCGAAGACGAGATCGCCTTCCAGGGAGCCGGCACCATTGCCGCCTTCATCATGGAGCCCGTCCTCGGCGCCGGCGGTGTCATGCCTCCCCATCCGAGCTTCATGCCGATGGTGCGCGAGATCTGTGACCGCAACGGCATCCTGCTGATCTCCGACGAGGTCATCACCGCCTTCGGTCGCACCGGCAGCGAGAGCGGTGCACGCCACTGGGGCGTCCAGCCGGACTTCATGTGCACGGCAAAAGCCATCACAAACGGCTATTTCCCGTTCGGCGCGGTGATGATCGCCGGGCATGTGGCCGAAGTCTTTGAAAAGGACACCAGCGGGATCGCGTCCATCGATACCGGCTACACCTATTCCGGCCACCCTGTCGGCGCGGCAGCCGCGCTGGCTGCCCTCGCAGAGATCCGACGTTTGAAGGTCCATGAAAACGCCGCCGCACGCGGCAAGGAACTTCTTGGTGGCCTGAAGGGTCTCCAGGAACGTTTCGAGGTGATCGGCGACGTGCGCGGCGAAGGACTGATGTGCGCCATCGAACTCGTCTCCGACCGCGCCAGCAAGAAACCTTCGGCAAAGGATGTCCCGCTGAAGCTGCAGCAGGCCGCCTACGAGGACGGCGTCATGATCCGGGTCTCCGGAAACAATGCCATCTTCTCGCCGCCGCTGATCGTGAACTCGGACAACGTGACGAAAATCCTGTCGGCGGTCGAGACCGGACTGAAAGCCGTTTCCGGCTAATCCCTCGGAAGCATTTCCGTAACACGCAAGCCTCAACGGCTGGCACCACCACGTTCCCCTGAAGCCCTCTCAAGACCTCGAGGGCTTCGGATCCTCTACAGGCCACTTGCCATCAGAAACCAGCACGCGGCGCGCAAACAGCCAAAGGGATTTGCGCGCCCTGGCTCTTCTGTTTGTCCCAACAGCAAGCCGCCCCCCAATTTGAGGTCGAATTTCCCTAACGTTTTCAACCGCTGCGCGACATTTCTGGCCGCCGCGTATCAAGTTTCGAAAAATTCGATCACAAATTCAGGCAGGCAAAACGCTCAATTCTCGAGCCTGAACTCAAATTAGCCAAGTCCGCCTAATTTGTCGGCAATCTGAATAGTTAAATCAAACAAGACAAAATTTTATCTCAAACAGATTTCACCAGGAATTTCGCGACATCGCCTCGGGACATTTCGACGCAAACATTAAAAATCGAAAAACACGACAAATGCTGCAGCGCAGCAATACACGCAAGCACACCACCTTGACTTGCATTTTCCAAATTCAACGAAAACCATCTCCTGAACACAACCCGATGATCTTAATGTATTCATCGATATATCTCATTTAATACTGAAGCATATTCTATAATTATCTTAGAGTTATAAATTAACCAAGACTGTAGTTGCTTTAAAATTGATGCAATTGCACTAGAGCAACGGCATGAAGTTTCCGGTATAAAAGGTTTAATAATTTATTAACCCCCTAAGAAACCAATCGATCGATTTAGATAAATTTCAATTTCAGAGAATGAATCGAGCCAGAACTTAGATCGTCACCACGAATAAAATCCATTTCTACCTGGGAGCAAAAAATGTATTTTGCAGGAAGGGACTTTAACGAAAGTGTTTTATACGGTGGCCAGACAAAAGAACGCCGCAACCGAAGCAATTTAGACTTTCCTTATGCACTAGCCAAACGCTTTGAATTTCTTCTCTTCAGCATCTTTGTTCTGGATGCAAGAAGGAAGAAGATCGAGATTTGCTATACAATTGATGACAGTCGTCAAGCCTGGGAAGCCGAACATCTTCTTGGGAACGAAATAGACACGTTCTCCCAAGTAAAAGCCAACTCCTGCACCCCCGTTACACACGACACCGAGATCCTGCATTGCACCGCAACAACACCCGATGGTTTGTCGCGCGATACAACCCTTGAAACCAACCGTGCGGCTGTTCTCATGGTCGAATTGGGAATGGGTTTGCAGCTCTTTCTTGCCGCCCACGTTCCAGTCGGCTTTTCAGACAGTCTTTTCCAAGGTGTTGTTGCTTACGCGGATGACATCTTCGGCGGCTTCGAGGCTTATGCCGAGGATCTCGTTTACGGGCGAAACCGCACCGAACTGACAAGCGCGCAATACTGGATCAAACACATCAAGTCGCCAGCGCTTGTGTTCTTCGGCAATGGCTCAGTCCTTGTCAAAAACCTGGCGATGGAAAAGGTCCTGCAGAAAGGCGGCGATCTTCGCCTCATCGACGGCAGGATCCAGGCACCGTTGAGCCTGGCACCGTTCTTTGCCCGCAACTCTCGCGACTTGCCGGTCGATGCCCCGGCAAACACCGGATCAACTCGGCAGGAACAGGCACGCGTCATGAGCATTGCCGGTGGCCCCCGCTACTTCGTGGAAGTCATCCCGTCCCAGGTGTCCGACGAGGAAACCCGGGATCCCGTCAGATCCTATTTCCGCAAGAAGGTCCTGATCACCGCGGACACCACCTCCAACGAGGTAAGCGCCGAGACGATCAAAGCCGCGACCGGGGTCACGCATCAACAGGCGCGCATCATCAAGAAAATAATAGACGGCAAAACCGTAAGACAAGCCGCCGAGGAAATCGGGATCAGCTACAACACCGCAAGAAATCACCTTGCGATGGCACAGCAAAGAACCGCAACAAGCTCACAAATAGAGCTCGTTAACTCGGTGACGAAAGCAATTCAAATAGCACCAGACCAATAACGTACAAAGTACAGGAACTTAGGCTATGCTGAACTTACTTTTATACGTATTCGCGACGATAGCGACCATCGCTACATTTTTCATCGTCACGCTGCCGCTTTCGGTTGAAGTTCAACTCTTTCTCGGCCTCTTCGTTCTGGTTGCCATGCAATTCACGAAGGTCTTGCCGGGCACTCTGGGACGCGTCACGTTTCTGACCCTCGGAGGGGTGCTCGTCGGCCGTTACGTATACTGGCGCGTGACACAGACGGTTCCGCCGATCGAGAACTTTTACGATTTCGTTCCCGGCGTCCTGCTGCTTGTTGCAGAGCTCTTCTGCATCTTGATGTTCTTCCTGTCGGCGCTCATCGTCTCCGACCGTTATGAGCGTCCCCGCAAGGTGCAGAACTCCGACGCCGATGCTCCGACCGTCGACGTGTTCATTCCCAGCTACAACGAGGATCCGGGCCTCGTCGCCTGCACCATCGCCGCCGCCAAGAACATGGACTATCCGAAGGACAAGTTCCGTGTGTTCCTCCTGGACGATGGCGCCACGCTTCAGAAGCTGAATTCCACGGACCAGAAGGCCGCCCTTGCCGCCTATGAGCGCAGCCAGGAATTCAAGCGGATCTGCGAAGATCTCGGTGCGACATATCTTGCTCGTGAACGCAACGAACATGCCAAGGCCGGAAACCTCAACTACGGCCTGTCGCGGTCGGAAGGTGATCTCGTGGTGGTCTTCGACGCCGATCACGCACCGTCACGGGAGTTCCTGCGCGAAACCGTCGCCTACTTCAAGGACCCTGAACTGTTCCTGGTTCAGACACCGCACTTCTTCCTCAATCCGGATCCGATCGAGCGCAATCTGCGCACCTACAACATCATGCCCTCGGAGAACGACATGTTCTACGGCATGATCCAGAAGGGCCTCGACAAATGGGACGCCACCTTCTTCTGCGGTTCCGGCGCCGTCCTGCGGCGTGCAGCCCTCAATGAAGTCGGCGGTTTCTCGGGCGTCTCGATCACGGAAGACTGCGAAACCGCTCTCGAGCTGCATTCGCGCGGCTGGAAGAGCGCCTATGTCGATCGTCCGATGATCGCCGGCCTGCAGCCTGACACTCTCGCCTCGTTCATCGGCCAGCGGTCCCGCTGGTGCCGGGGCATGCTGCAGATCCTGATGCTCAAGAACCCGATGTTCAAGCCGGGCCTGAGCTTCATGCAGCGCGTCGCCTACATGTCCAGCGCCATGTTCTGGCTGTTCCCGTTCCCGCGGCTGGTGTTCCTGCTGGCGCCGTTGATGTTCATCCTCTTCAACATGAAGATCTACATCGCCTCGCCGCAGGAATTCCTGGCCTACACGATGACCTACATCCTTGCGGTGGTGACGATCCAGTCCGGCCTCTATGGCAAGCTCAGGTGGCCCTGGATCTCCGAACTCTACGAGTACATCCAGTCAATCTACCTGTTCCCTGCGATCTTCTCCGTGCTGATGAACCCGCGTGCGCCGAAGTTCAACGTCACGACCAAGGGTGAAACACTCGAAGAAGAACAGCTGTCGGTCATCGCATGGCCCTACATCATCGTCTTCGCGGTCATGCTCCTCACGACCGGCGTGCTGGCCTGGCGCCTGCAGAACGACACCGGCCAGACTGCCCTGCTTGGTGTTGTCGGCATCTGGCATGTCTTCAACCTGGTCATTGCCGGTGCAGCCCTTGGCGCCATCCTGGAACGGAAGGAAGTCAGAACCGCACCGCGTATCCGGGTCCATCGCAAGGCGACGCTCCGCCTTCGTGACGAGACCATCCCCGTCAATCTGGTGGAATCCAACACCAACGGCCTGCTCCTTCAGCTTGAAAGAGCACCAGCTTGGGGGAACGTGCTCGGCGACAACGGCCACCTGACATTCCATCCCCGTCAATCTCTGGACCGGTCCGCCGATGCGACGCCGGAACCTGACGCCGCGCTTGCCGAAGCAGGCATCAACATTCGTGTCGCCTCCCAGCGGGCCGGCTCGAAGGGAATTCTGATCGGCGCCGCCTATCTCGACACCGTCGCAACGCGAGCGATCGTTTCCAGCGACGTGATGTTTGCCGACCTGACAATACCGAGAGCCCTGCACAACAGGAAGCTGACGGGATCCTCGGTGGTCGCGGGCATGATGCGCCTGACCAGATGGGCACTTTACTACGGCATTCGCGTCCCGGTCCTCGGCCTCATGACAGCCCTGCGGTCCGGCCTGAAACGCAAGCCGGCACCTGTCGAGCAGGACCTGCCTGAATCCGTCCTCGCACCTGCAGAATGAGGATTGAAGCAATGAAAACTCCGTATCACCTCAAAGCCGCAACCTGCCTCAAGGCGGCGCTTGTCGCCTCAACCTTGATTGCTCTGCCTGTTTCGGCAGTTGCCCAGCAGCTCGACGTATCGGTGCTCGACGCCAAGACCGAAGACCGCAGCACAATCCGCCGCCTGACGGCAACCGCCGACCAGCTCCGGATGGAAGGCGAACAAGCAGAAATCCGGCTGGCCGTCTACGCTCCCCGGGACGAGGTCCTTCTCTATCGCAAGCTTCAGGTGGACTACCTGACCGCGGTCTCGACCGCCCCGGAACATTCCAGCATGAGCATCATGGTCAACGGTCAGCCCGTTGGCGACATTGAACTCAACGCAGGCGCTCAAAGCTCGATGCGCAGCTTCGATCTCCCTCCCGGACTGATGGTCGAGGGGTTCAACGAAATCCGGTTCATCGCGAAACACAAGCACCGCGTGGACTGCACGATCCCCGCCACCTATGAACTGTGGACGGTGCTGAACCCGGCAAACACGGGTATCGTGTTCGATCCGGGCCCGGACAACTCACCGAAGGTGTCGGCCAGCCTTGAACTGCTGCGCGCGGTCCCGAACGACAAGAGCGGCGCCACCAACATGCGCCTGCTGCAACTTGGTACGGCGAGCGCCGGGAATCTGGACCGGGCCCTGGCAGTTGCACAGACTGTCGCCGCTTTCGGGAAATATCATAACCCGGACATCCAGATCAGGAACGAGCCTGGCAACGATGCCGGCCTGGATATCATTGTCGGCACTCGGGCCGAGCTTTCGCACGCAGGCTTTGCCGTTGGCGACACCGGTTCGGAAATCCCCGGCCTTGCTATCGTCCACCGACCGGATACGGGCAGGGTTTCCCTGTTTCTCGCGGCAGAGAACCGCCCGGCTCTGGACAAGTCCATCGAAGCCTTCAAACAGGCCCTGCAGGCCAAGCCGATGCTGGGAAGCCGCCGGGGTATTGCCGCCTTCGAAAACAAGTTCGGTTACGAGATCGAACCCGGCGAAACGGTTTCCCTGGCAAAGATCGGCGTCAGCAGCAAACGCTTTGACGGCCGGCTTCTCCGGCAGGACTTCTCGATCCGCCTGCCGGACGACTATTTCGTCGGAGACTATGGCAAGGCCAAGCTCAGCCTGAACATCGATGCGCTGGCAAACCTGTCCAATGCCAACCGGCTGCAGGTCTTCGCCAATGGTGCCGCACTTGCGTCTGCGGAACTGACGCGTGACGGCATTTCTTCCCGCAATCCACTCGATATCCCGCTTGGCGGCTTCTCGCCCGGCTTCAACGACCTGCGCATCGAAGTGTCTTCCCTGACAGAAGATGATGCCACCTGCGATGTCGCGACCGGCCTCAATGGCGACCGGCTGTCGCTTGATGCGGACACTTCGACAATCGAGTTCGATGCACTTGCCAGAATGCGCGTGACACCGAGCCTGTCTCCTTCCGACCTTCTGCCGAAAAATCCTGCAGAAAACCGGCCGACCACCATTCAGGTGCTTGCCGACGACCCGAAAAGCCTGGAGGCCGCTGCTCAGCTTGCCGTGGCAACGGCAGCAATCACACAGCAGGTCCGGCCGATCGCCATCACGACGGCCTCCGCCTCGGTCGGCAATCAGCCGGGGCTGATTGTTGCCCCGGTCAATCGCCTGTCGGGCATGGCCAAGGAAGCCTATCTGGACACGCTCGACCCGGAAAGAACGCAAGGCTCGCGCAGTCAGGTGGGTCGCTTTTTCGGGCTGAAGTCTGTTGACGAAAACGACACCAGCCTGATGGCAAGCATCCAGCGATACGCCGGATCCGCCTGGCGCAGCGTCGGCTTCAAGCTCAATTCCGAAGTTCCGTCCGACCGCAGCTTCGCGCTGCAGGGCAACAGCATCCTGATCGCACAGCGCACCAAGACGCTGACATCCAAGGAAAGCTGGGTTGCCTTCATGGGAGCCCCGGTCAAGCAGGACACCTGGACCGTCGTGACCGGCCTGACGAGTGACGACATCAAGGCCAGCACGGAAACGATGCTGCGCGAAGGCAGGCTTGCGTGGCTCACCGGCGACACGTCGCTCTATAACGCGACCACCAACCGGTTTGCGTCCGAACGCCTGTCCGATCCGAACTACTTTGCCTCGCTGGCAAACCCGTCCGAGTTCAGGAACAGCCGGCTCGTCGTGGCAGGATTGATCTCGCACAACATGCTCGACTTCGTCGTGTTCATGCTGGCGTTCTGCCTGATCCTCGGCTTCAGCTACTACGTCTCCCTCAAACGGTCCGGACGCTGACATGCTGAGGCTTTGCATGACAACCGGCATGGCACTTTTCCTGTCGCTTGCCCCCGCTCACGCCGAACCGGTGTTCGGCGCCAGCGCGCGCAGCAAGGAAGCCGTGTCGCTCTGGCTGGGGTCGGCGTGGCGGGACTATACGAGCCGCCACATGACCCCGGAAGGAGCCGTCATCGACGATGCCAATGAAGGCATCAGTCACAGCGAAGGCCAGGGTTACGGCATGGTTCTGGCCGTCGCGGTGGATGACCGCGAGACCTTCAAGCTGATCCGCGACTACACCTACGAGAACATGCAGGTGCGCAAGGATCACCTGTTTGCCTGGAAGGTGCTGCACACGCCGGAAGGTCCCAATGTCGCCGACACCAACAACGCGACGGACGGGGACCTGCTGATCGCCTGGGCGCTGATCGAGGCCTACAAGAGCTGGGGAGATCCTGAAGACCTTGCCTCGGCGAAGGTCGTTCTGGCGGATATCGCCGCAACGCTCCTTCAGCAAACCGCCCTCGGACCGGTTCTTGTTCCCGGCAGCGAAGGGTTCGTCTCCGGCGATCATCAGACCGTCACGGTCAATCCGTCCTACTGGGTCTATCCGGCCCTGGAAACCATTGCCGAGTTCGATACGTCCGCGAACTGGGGCGAGGTTGCGGTTGTCGGAGAGGACGTCCTGG
This sequence comes from Labrenzia sp. R5_0, assembly GCF_017743835.1. Lineage (NCBI taxonomy): Bacteria > Pseudomonadati > Pseudomonadota > Alphaproteobacteria > Hyphomicrobiales > Stappiaceae > Labrenzia > Labrenzia sp. R5_0. The sequence goes on from NZ_JAGHRK010000002.1 coordinate 1,131,915, forward strand.
ACCTTTCCCAGAGGGCTCCAAGCTACCTGCCACCGGATTGGGTCGATATCGGCGGCCTCAAGCTGGTTCCTTCCGATAAGTTCACACCTGAATTCGGCTACAATGCCATCCGGGTTCCGCTCTATCTCGCGCTCTCCAGAAATGCCCTGCGCGTGAAAAAGGCGGCGGATTTTTCAACGCTACGCGGCTTTGCCGATCCCCGCGGCCCATCGGTTACGCAGATCGTCACGGGCGAGCCGAAGAGTGTCATGGGTGGTATCGGTTTTCGCGCAATTGCTGCCCTGACCAGATGTATGGACAAGGCCGAGCCATTCCCGTCCGAACTGCTGCAGATCGGCACAGACGACTATTACTCCACAACACTTCAGATCTTCACGATTCTCGCAATTGCAGAGAGGTATCCGCAATGTCTTTCACCAGAATGGTAATTGCCTCCTTCGCGCTGGCGTTTGCGACCAACGGTTCCCTGGCGCAGTCCGCTCCGTGGGAAGCCGCGCCGCAACAACAACTGCCCGGCGGCTCTCCGTTTGTCCTGCAGGCACCTGAAACCGGTGTTTTGCCGGTGCAGCAGGCCAATGTTTCGCCTTTCGCGCTTTCGGTCACCCAGCCAGGGGCGGCACAGTCCGCCGCCCCGGCAGCCCCCGCGGCTGCCAAGGTCGATGAAACGGCCCTGCGCTACTACGCACAAAATGGCGAGATCGGCCGTGTGTCTGCGGAAATCAAGCGGCTGAAATCTCTTCATCCGGACTGGCAACCGCCGGAAAACATCTACGACCGCAACCGGATCGAGGTGAACGAACAACCGCTCTGGGATCTCTTCGCCACCGGCCGGACCCAGGAGCTCTACGCCAAGATCCGAGAATACATAAATCTCTACCCGGGCTATGAGCCTTCAGCCGAATTGCGCCGACAGATCATCAATGCCGAAGCGCGAAAGACCCTCATTCAGGCGTCCGAACTGGGCAACGCCCAGGAGGTCATCAAGATCGCGGTGAAGAACTCCGATCTCCTGACCTGCCAGGAAATCGATATTATCTGGCGGACAGCCAGGGCCCTCAACGAGACCGGTCAGGACGTCAAGGCGCTCGAAGCCTACAAGTACATCCTTGCCAACTGCGCCAATGAGGACGAGCGCAAGGCCACCGTGCAAAAGGCTGCCGAAGTGCTGCCGCGCAACGCGGTGGAACAGCTTGTCGCTTACGGCAGAACCGGATTGGACGGTCGCTCGGAATTCAACGAAATCTACCTGGACCTGTTGCGTGGTGAAGTTGGCGAAGGCGCCACCGATCCCGCCATGCTGGTCGACAAATCGGATCTGGACGCGCTCGCCAATTCGGCTGCAAAACTCCAGAACCCGAACGATGCCGAACTTCTGGGCTGGTATTACTATTCCCGCGAAGAGTTCAAGACCGCCACCAAATGGTTCCAGACAGCCTACAAGCTTCGCCCCTCGCCAAAGGCCATCGAAGGCATGGTTGTTTCCATGAAGGAAGATGGCGAATACGAGGAAGCCGAGGAACTTGCCTACAAGAACCGGCGCAAGGATCCGCTCATCCTCAAGGCATATCTGGAAGTCGTTTCGATCCAGCTTCTGGAAGGCTACGGCACCGAGATGGATTTCAAGCGCCTGTCGAGATTTGCGAACGTCGTCCAGGATGCGCAATCGCCGATTGCCGCCCAGGTGTTCGGCTGGCACTTCTACAACATGCTTGAACTCGATGAAGCTGAAATCTGGTTTGCCAAGTCGATGGAGTTCCAGCCGAACGAATCCGCGGCCGTCGGCCAGATCGTGGTTGCTCAGCGCAAGAAGCAGAAAGCCCGCGAACGACAGTTGATCGCGCAATGGTCAACCAAATTCCCGGCGATCAAGACCCTCGGCGGCGCACAGCTTGCGTCCGCTTCCGAAGAACGCAGCCGCTCCTCTGGCGGATCGCGCTCCTCCGGGTCTTCCTACCTGCGCTCTGCCGAACAGGAGATCAGCACCGGAGATTATGCAGGCGCTCTGCCGTACCTTGAAAGAAACGCAATGAGCGGACGCGAAAGCCGCAAGGCAAAACTGCTTCGGGCCTGGGCGCTGTATCACACGGGCCGGTCGAAAGAGGCGCACAAGCTCTTCGCGGAAGCCGACAAGGCGGGATCCACGACCGAAACCCGCCAGGGCAAGTGGTTCTCCGAAAAGAAGATGTACCGCTACAACTAAAACAACTGGTCTCTTCCCGCACGAGACCAGAAGCCCGGGCTCCTTTCCAGCTACGCAAGCAGAAGGGAGCCCGGGCCGTTTCCGGCCCATAGCCGGCATCCGGTGCCGGGCCTTCAGCGCGAAAACCGGCCTCAATCCGAAATCCGGCCCTGCCCCAGACTTAGTCCCAGACCTCTTACAGCTTCTGGAAATCCTCCAGAATGTCGAGCAGCTGTGCCAGTTTCTCCTTGCCGATGACCTCTTCTATACGCGCCGCGATTGCCTTGGCGTCATCGAGCTTATCCTCGATGATTGCCTGTCCGGCCGGCGTAATCGCCACCGTTTGCTTGCGCCGATCCTTCTCGTCCGCCTGACGGGTCACCAACCCCTTTTCCAGAAGCGTCTGAACGATCCTGGTCTGGCTGGGGAGCAGCAGACAGGCCCGCTCTGCCAGGGTCGAGGCATCCTGTGGACCGAATTCTTCCAGCACCCGCAGGATGCGCCACTGCTGTTCGGTGATGCCGCAGTCGGAGAGCATCTCGCGGATCGGGCCCATCACCTTCTCGCGCGCCCGGATCAGCGCAATCGGGATGGAGCGTCTTGTGGACGGCAGCGCCGGGCCGTCAGCGGGTTCAGTGTCGTCGATCATGCAAGGTCCATAGCGAATTGGCAGATTATTAGACACAAAAAGTTTGACAGTTTCGATCTCATATATTTAACATAGCAAATATTGCACTGTTAAGGAAATCCCATGCCGCACATATCGCTGGAATATTCCGCCAATCTGGAACAGCGGGCCGACATAAAGGCCCTGTGCGAGCATCTGCGTGCGCAGGCCGCGACCATCGATGCCCTTCCCATGCCCGGTCTGCGGGTGCGGGCCATCCGGTGCGACCACTATGCAATCGCCGACGGCGACCCGAAACATGCCTTCATCGACATTTCCGTACGCCTTCGCGCCGGACGGCCGGACGACGTCAAGCGCGACGCAGCGGAGCGTCTGTTCAAGGCCGCAAAGGCTTTCCTGGAACCGGTCCTGGCCACCAGTTCGCTCGCGCTATCGCTTGAGATGCGCGACATCGACCCGGACCTTTCGCCCAAGACGGGCACCATTCGCGACCATTTGGGGACTGTCTGACCCATGTCTGACCTTCAGAACAACATCGAAAAACTTGAGACCCACCTCGCAAGGTTCCGGGAGACCGGCGTGCTGAACCAGATCGGCGGCAAGGCCTGCCCCGCAGCCTCCGGCGCGACATTCGAAACCACCTCCCCGGTGGACGACAGCCTGATCTGCAAGGTTGCCAGGGGGGATGCTGCCGATATCGATGCTGCGGCCAGGGCCGCCAAGGAGGCCTTTCCGGCATGGCGCGATTTGGCCGCGACGGAGCGCAAGAAAATCCTTCACAAGATTGCCGACGGCATTGTCGCCCGCGCCGAAGAAATCGCCTTTTGCGAATGCTGGGATACCGGTCAGGCCCTGCGTTTCATGTCGAAGGCCGCCCTGCGCGGCGCCGAGAACTTCCGCTTCTTCGCTGACAAGGCGCCAGGTGCCCGTGACGGTCAGGCCCTGCCATCACCGACCCTCATGAACGTCACGACCCGTCTTCCGATCGGACCGGTCGGCGTGATCACGCCTTGGAACACGCCTTTCATGCTGTCGACCTGGAAGATCGCGCCAGCGCTCGCTGCAGGCTGCACCGTGGTCCACAAGCCGGCGGAATTTTCTCCAGTCACTGCACGCATCCTGATGGAAATAGCAGAAGAAGCCGGCCTGCCGAAAGGTGTCTGGAACCTTGTCAACGGCCTCGGCGAAGAAGCCGGCAAGGCCCTGACAGAACATCCTGACATCAAGGCCATCGCCTTCGTCGGCGAGAGCCGCACCGGATCCATGATCATGCGACAGGGGGCGGAAACCCTGAAGCGGGTGCATTTCGAGCTCGGCGGCAAGAACCCCGTGATCGTTTTCGACGATGCTGATCTCGACCGGGCGCTGGATGCAGCAATCTTCATGATCTATTCGCTCAACGGAGAGCGCTGCACCTCGTCCTCGCGCCTTCTGGTGCAGGACACGATTGCCGAGGAATTCGAGGCAAGGCTCATCGAGCGGGTGAACAACATCAGGGTCGGTCATCCCCTCGACCCAAAGACCGAAATCGGCCCGCTGATCCACAAGACCCATTTCGACAAGGTGACCGGCTACTTCGAAACCGCCCGCCAGGACGGTGCAACGATTGCCGCTGGCGGCAGCCGCGTCGGGACGGAAGGCTGCTTCGTGCGTCCTACCCTCTTCACCGGTGCGAACAACGCCATGAAGATCGCCCAGGAAGAAATCTTCGGCCCGGTCCTGACCTCCATCCGCTTCGGGTCGGAAGAAGAAGCACTTCGGATCGCCAATGACATTCCCTACGGCCTGACCGGCTACGTCTGGACCAACGACCTGACGCGGGCGCTGAGGTTCACCAACGCTCTGGAAGCGGGCATGATCTGGGTGAACTCGGAAAACGTCCGCCACCTGCCCACCCCCTTCGGCGGCGTCAAGGCCAGCGGCATCGGCCGCGACGGCGGCGACTGGTCGTTCGAATTCTACATGGAGCAGAAACACATCGGCTTTGCGACCGGCCAGCACGCCATCCCGCGCCTTGGTGCGTGAGGAATGTGAACGACATAAGATCGCAGTAACGGGAGGAGACTATGGGAGAAATCGTTCTCGCGGCCAAGGTCACGCATGTGCCGACCATGCTGATGTCGGAACAGCCCGGACCTGTGGAGGGCAAGCGTCAGCCGGCTATCAACGGTCATTACGAAATCGCGCGCCGGGCAAAAGCGCTCGGCGCGACGACGGCGATCGTCTGCGACACGCATTGGGTGATCAACGCAGGCTTTCACATCAATGCCAACAATCGGTTCGAAGGCCTGTTCACCTCGAACGAATTTCCGCATTTCATCCAGAACCTGCCTTACGTCTACGAGGGCAACCCGGAGATGGGCGATGCCATCGCAAGAGAGGCAACCGAGCGCGGCGCTTTCACGCTCGCCCATCATCTCGACAGCCTGGAACTTGAATACGGCACGCTGGTGCCGATGCGGTTCATGAGCCGGGAACACGACATGAAGGTCGTCTCGGTCGCCGCCTGGTGCACGGTGCACGGCCATGACGAGAGCCGCATCGTCGGCGAAGCGATCCGGGCGGCAGTCGAAGCCAGTGACGAGAAGGTGCTGCTGCTTGCCTCAGGCTCCCTGTCTCACAAGATATGGGCCAACAAGGACTACGCCGCCAACAACGGCACTTTCACCATCTCGTCCGAGTTCAACCGGCAGGTCGATCTGCATGTCCTCGACATGTGGCAAAGGGGCGATCATGCCACCTTCCTGAAGATGCTGCCGGAATATGCCGACCATTGCTGCGGCGAAGGCTCCATGCACGACACCGCCATGCTCTACGGCGCGCTCGGCTGGGACAGCTACACTGCCGAATGCGAGGTCGTGACCGACTATTTCCCCAGTTCCGGCACCGGACAGACCAACGTCATCTTCCCGGTCCAATAGGTTTATCGCAGGAGCCTTCCATGCCCATTCCGGCCCCCAATCTCTATCCGCCCTTCAACATCATCCGGCTCAGCCATGTGGAACTGGGCGTCACGGATCTGGCCAAGAGCCGGGCCTTCTATGTCGACACGCTCGGGCTTCAGGTCACGGACGAATCCGATGAGGCGATCTATCTGCGCGCCATGGAAGAACGCGGCCACCATTGCCTTGTCCTGCGCAAATCGGCAGATGCCGCTGCCCGTGATCTCGGCTTCAAGGTGTTCGACGAGGAAAACCTCGACAAGGCCGCACACTTCTTCAAGGGCAAGGGGTTGCCGGTGGACTGGGTCGAGCGGCCCTATCAGTCGCGCACATTCCGGACCCGCGATCCGCACGGCATTCCGCTGGAGTTCTACGCCAAGATGGACCGCCTGCCGCCGATCCATCAGAAATACGCGCTTTACAAGGGCGTGAAGCCGCTCCGCATCGACCACTTCAACTGCTTCTCGCCGGACGTCGATGCTTCCGTTGCCTTCTACAACGAGCTTGGCTTCCGGGTGACCGAATACACGGAAGACGAGGCAACTGGCCGTCTGTGGGCCGCCTGGACCCACCGCAAGGGCGGCGTCCACGACATTGCCTTCACCAACGGCAAGGGCCCGCGCCTCCACCACACGGCGTTCTGGGTGCCGACCCCGCTCAATATCATCGACCTGCTCGACCTGATGGCAACCACTGGCTGGGTATCCAATATCGAGCGCGGCCCGGGCCGACACGGCATTTCCAACGCCTTCTTTCTCTACATTCGAGATCCGGACGGCCACCGGATCGAGATCTACTGTTCGGATTACCAGACGGTCGATCCGGATCTGGAACCGATCAGGTGGGACCTGAAGGATCCGCAGCGGCAGACCCTTTGGGGCGCACCGGCTCCCAAGAGCTGGTTCGAGGAAGGATCCCTGTTCGAAGGAACCGAAGTTCAAGCCCCCAGCCTTGCCGCACAACCGATTGTTGCGCCATAGGTGAAACAGACAATGGTTGGAAGAATGCGATGAACTGGACTGACTTTGCCGGCTGGGGCCGGAGGGTGGCCGACTGGGCCGCAGACTATCACCAGACCCTGCGGCAGCGGCCTGTCCGCGCCCAGGTGAAGCCGGGCGAAATCCTCAACGCCCTCCCCGAGGCACCTCCCGAACTTGCCGAGGAGATGGAGAAGATCTTCGCGGACTTCGAGAAGATCGTGCTGCCGGGCATGACCCATTGGCAGCACCCGCGCTTCTTTGCCTATTTCCCCGCCAATGCGTCCCCACCGTCAATGCTGGCGGAATATCTCGTTACCGCCATGGCGGCGCAGTGCATGCTATGGCAGACCTCTCCGGCGGCAACCGAGATGGAAACCAGGATGATGGACTGGCTGCGCCAGGCCGTCGGTCTGCCCGGGTCCTTTTCCGGAGTGATCCAGGACAGCGCCTCCACCGCAACTCTGGCCGCCGTCCTGACCATGCGCGAGCGCGCCCTTTCGTGGGATGGCAACAAGGCCGGCCTCAGCGGGCAACCGCGCCTTCGGGTCTATTCCTCCAATGAGGTCCACACCTCCATCGACAGGGCAATCTGGATCTCCGGCATCGGCCAGGACAATCTGGTGCGTATCCCCGTTCTGGGCCCACGTCGCTCCATGGATCCGGACGCGCTGCGTGCGGCCATCGAAGCCGATCTTGCGGCTGGTTTCCGGCCAGCCGGCATCATCGCCTGCACCGGTGGCACCGGCGTTGGCGCGTCGGATGATGTTGGAGCGGTCGTCACGGTCGCGAAGGACTTCGGCCTCTATGTGCATCTTGATGCGGCCTGGGCAGGCGCGGCGATGATCGTCCCCGAGTACCGCGAGCTCTGGGAAGGCGTCGACGGCGTCGATTCCATGGTCTTCAATCCGCACAAATGGCTTGGAGCCCAGTTCGATTGTTCCGCCCATTTCGTTCGCGACCCGGAAGACCTTGTGCGTACTTTGGCGATCCGGCCGGAATATCTGAAGACCCACGGCCACGACGGGATCGTCAACTATTCCGAATGGTCCGTTCCGCTTGGCCGCCGTTTCCGGGCCTTGAAACTCTGGTTCCTGATGCGCTCCTACGGTTTGGAAGGCCTGCGAGGGCGCCTGCGCAACCATGTCGACTGGTCAACCGCTCTTGCCGAGCGTTTGCGCGCAGAACCGGATTTTGAAATCACCTCCGAGCCCGTCCTTTCCCTGTTCAGCTTTCGCTTTGCCCCTGAAGGTGCAAGGGACCTCGACACGCTCAACCAGCGCCTCGTCGATACCATCAACGACGATGGCCGGATCTACCTGACCCAGACCCTGCTGGATGGTGCCAAGGTGGTCCGCTTCCAGGTCGGGCAGTTCGACTGCACACAGGAAGACGTCGCCTTTGCCTTCGACGTCATTATCGAAATTGCCAGAAACATGGAGACCGCATGACCCGGCTCGCAACCTACAGCGCCGACGGACAGGAATTTTACGGAGCCGTCACTGATACCGGCATGATTGCCCTGTCGCCGGACTTTCCGCAGTGGCCGACGCTTTACGACGCCATTCGCGCCGGCGGTCTGCAGGTCCTTGTCACTGCCGCAAAGGAGAAACCGGTTACGCATTCCGAGTTCACTTATGAAATGGTGCTGCCGAACGCGCCGCGGATCCTGTGTGTTGGCGTCAACTTTCCCGACCGCAATGCGGAGTACAAGGACGGCAGCACCCAACCGAAATACATGTCCTTGTTCCCCCGCTTTGCCAGCGGGTTCACCGGCCACGACCGTCCGCTGATCCGGCCGCCCGAAAACCACACGCTCGATTACGAGGGCGAAGTGGCCATCGTCATCGGCAAGACCGGCCGACGCATCAAGGCGGAAGATGCCTACGACCATATCTGCGCCCTGACCCTGTGCAACGAAGGCACCATCCGCGACTGGGTCCGGCACGCGAAATTCAACGTCACCCAGGGCAAGAACTGGGACTGCTCCGGTTCTATCGGTCCCTGGCTCGTGCCTTTCGAAAAGGCGGAGCAACTGGATGAGGCCCGCATTCAGACCCGCGTCAACGGAGAGCTGCGCCAGGACGATTACCTGAAGCGCATGACATTCCCGATCCGTGAGGAAATCGCCTACATCTCGACTTTCATGACACTTCAGCCCGGCGACATCATCGTCACCGGCACGCCGACAGGTGCCGGCGCCCGGTTCGACCCTCCCCGCTATCTGAAACCCGGTGACGTGGTCGAGATCGGGGTCGATGGCATCGGCATCTTGCGGAACGGGGTGGAGGATGAAAAATGAGCCTGAGCGAAGCAGACATCTCCAAAGCCGCAAATGATCTCCTGAACGCGGAAAAGACGCTCGAGCAGATCGGTCTTCTCACCCTGCGCCATCCGAACCTCGACATGGACGGGGCCTATGCAATCCAGAAAGAACTTGCCCGGGCGAAGCTTGCCGAAGGCCGCAAGACCATCGGCTGGAAGATCGGCCTGACGTCGAAAGCCATGCAGGACGCGCTCAAGATCGACATTCCGGACAGCGGCGTCCTCTTCGACGACATGCTGTTTGAAACCGGCGCCACTGTCCCCAGGGGCCGGTTCATCCAGCCGCGCATCGAAGCGGAAATTGCCTTTGTCATGAAGGCCTCTCTCGGTGGCGCCAACGTCACGCGCGAGGATGTACTTGCGGCGACGGATCACGTGTGCCCGAGCCTGGAGATTCTCGATACGCGCATCCAGCGCGTCGATCCGGAGACGGGACAGGTTCGCAAGATCTTCGACACCATTGCCGATAACGCCGCCAATGCCGGCCTTGTTCTGGGCAACGAAAAGCATGATCCCGGAGCAATCGACCTCCGTTGGGCCGGCGCCATCGTCACCAGGAACGGTGAAGTGGAGGAGACCGGTCTTGGTGCGGGCGTCCTCAACGATCCGGTCGAGAGCGTCGTTTGGCTGGCGCGCCGCATGGCCGATTACGGACAGACAATCGAAGCCGGACAGATTATTCTGTCCGGATCCTTCATCCGGCCGGTGGAATGCCCGTCCGGTTCGAAGGTCCACGCCGACTTCGGCCCGTTCGGGTCTGTTTCCTGCTCCTTCGCCTAATAGGGAAAACCATGCCAGCGCCTCAAAACGCCTTCAAAGCCGCCTTGAATTCCGGTCAGCCGCAGATGGGCTGCTGGGTCGGGCTTGCCGATGCCTACACGGCGGAGATTACCGCGAGTGCCGGCTTCGACTGGCTGTTGATCGATTGCGAACACGCGCCCAACGACCTCAGATCCATGATGGCGCAGCTGAAAGTGGTCGAGGCCTCTGGCAGCAAGCCGGTCGTGCGGGTACCCATTGGCGAGACCTGGATGATCAAGCAGTTCCTGGATGCCGGTGCGCAATCGTTGCTGGTCCCGATGGTGGAAAGCAAGGCGCAGGCAGAAGAGCTCGTCAGTGCAGTACGTTATCCGCCGGTCGGTGTGCGCGGCGTTGGATCCGCGCTTGCCCGCGCGTCCGGCTTTTCCGCCATTCCCGACTATCTGGCGACTGCCGACGGTGAGATCTGCCTGCTGGTTCAGGTGGAAAACCGCGCTGGCCTGGCAGACCTCGACGGCATCCTGTCGGTCGACGGTGTTGACGGTGTCTTCATCGGACCCTCGGATCTGGCCGCCGATATGGGCCACCTCGGTGACCCGATGCATCCTGAAGTCGTTGCCGCGATCCTCGACGCCATGAAACGCATCAAGGCTGCCGGCAAGGCACCGGGTATCCTGACCACCAATCTGGATTTCGCCCGCACCTGTCTGGAGCTCGGCGCAACCTTCGTTGCCACGTCGATCGACGTCACCCTCTATGCCGCGGCCATCCGCGGTGCAGCCCGGCAGGCAAAGGAGTTACTTGGGTCGGTCGAAGGCTAAAGGCCAGAGGCTCGATGCAGTCTCTTGAACAAGGTGCCCATCCTTCGAGATGGGCCTGAAGGCCCTCCTCAGGATGAGGCCTTGGGGCGGTAGTATGAACTGTCCTTGACTGACCGGATCCGAGACGCCTGCCTGCCAGAACCCCGGTAACTACGTCAGACAGGTGACCATGCCGGACTTTCCATCCCCGGGAGCCCCTTCACCGAAGAGCCTCCCAACCACCCTCCTCATCCTGAGGAAGCGCGAAGCGCTGTCTCGAAGGATGGGCCGCGTGAACGAAAAAGAGCCGCCAGTCTATCTGAGGAGACCTGGCGGCTCTTCAAACATGAGGCCGTAGTGGATGGTGCCGAAAACCTAGCCCAGCACAACCACCTTGGCGCCGACATTGACGCGGTTGTAGAGATCGATGATGTCCTGATGCCACATGCGGATACAGCCGCTGGAAGCATTGGTACCGATGCTGGAGGGCTGGTTGGTGCTGTGGATGCGGTAGAGCGTATCCTTGTTGCCTTGCCACAGATAAAGCCCGCGTGCGCCGATCGGATTGCTCGGACCGCCGTCCTGCCCGTCACGATATTTTTCCAGTTTCGGATCCCGTTCGATCATCTCGTCCGGCGGAAACCATTTCGGCCACTCGCGCTTGAAGCGGATTTCCGCCTCACCGTTCCAGGCAAAACCGGCGCGACCGACACCGATGCCATAGCGGATGGCACGACCACCGGGCTGGATCAGGTAGAGATACTTGCTGCCGGGATCGACAACGATTGTGCCGGAGGGATATTTGCTCGGATAGAACACCACCTGGCGCAGATATTTCGGGTCGAACTTCTGATACTGGATCGCCGGTATCGAAAACCCGCCATCGGTTCTGGCGGCATAGGCCGTCGCGTAATCCGGTGTCCCGTCGGCCAGCGGGGTCAATCCCGCCTGCACGGTTGAACTCTGCTGGCTCTGGCAGGCTGCCAGCAGCAGGGGTATTGCAGCAACAAATGTGCGTCGGCTCATCGTGGAAGCCATATTCGCGTCCTTTCAGCGGCGTGCACGAACCGTCAAACTTGCAATAATACGGTTCTGACCGGATCAGAAAATTCTAAAGACACATCACGCGATCCATGAGCGAAAGCAACATATTTATGGTAAACAGTTGATTAAAATTGGGGCTTTTCTGCCGTTAGGTTACACAAACAATCAGGCGCTCAACCTGTTGCGGCAGGCAATCAGGTCCATTCTTGTGACAGGCACCAGCGCTCCACGGCTGCCGATCACATGCGCGGCAAGGGCACAGCCCGCACGAACAGCCTCACGCGTTCTTGCCCGTTCCATGTATTCGACCAGGAACGCCGCATTGAAACTGTCGCCTGCTGCCGTCGTGTCGACGACCGTGCTTGCCGGTTCCGGCTGATACTGAAAACTGTCGCCATCGGCCCCGCGCACTAGGATCGGCCCCGCCCCGTTCTTGACCACGACCAGCCTCGCCCCATTGGCGAGATAGCGCGCCGCGGTCGCCGCTTCGTCGGTATCCTTGAAATGGCTGGCTTCATCTTCAAACGACGGCAGCACGATGCCGGCGACACTGGCCGCCTTCATCGTCCAGCGGCACATTTCGTCACTGGCCGGCCACAGGCGCGGCCGCAGGTTCGGGTCGAAGACGATTTCCGCGCCGCGCCCGGCAGCTGCCTGCAGGGCGGCTAGCAGCCGGTCCCGGGCCGCTTCGGCAAGAATGGCCACTGTGATACCGGAAAAATAGAGCAGGTCCCCTTCCCCGGCTGTCTCCAGTGCTGTGAGATCGTCGGCAAGATGCCGGGCCGCGGACTGCGAGCGCCAGTACTGAAAGCTTCGTTCGCCTTCGCTGAGGAAGATCATGTACATGCCCGGCGCAGCACCTGGCACCCTGGCCATCAAGGGCCTGATTCCAGCAGCTTCGATAAAGTCCGTCAGTTGTCCGGAAAGTGCGTCATCGCCGACAGCACTCAGGTACCCGACATCCAGCTTTTCGGTGTCCGTCAGCTGGCGTGCGTACCAGGCCGTGTTGAACGTATCGCCGGCAAAGCCGACGGCGTAGGTTCCTGACGGTGTCGGTGAAAACTCGACCATGCATTCGCCGATGGCGAGAAACCGCATCGGCATACTCATTCCTCGAAATGGTTCAGGTTCTCGGCGCGGATGCGGCCGAGAATGGTGGCAATCCGGCCCAGGTGTTCAGTCAGCATGGATTCGGCCAGTTTGCCGTCCCGCCTGCGAATGGCCGACATGATACGGAAATGGTCGTCCAGTGCGACTTGCGCGCCGGACGCCAGCGACAAGAACCGCACCCGGTCCATATGCGCTTTCTGCTCGCGGATCAGCGCCCAGACATAGTCGTGGCCCGAGATTTCACAGATCCTCCGGTGAAACGTATCGTCAAGCGTGTGAAACAACTGGCGTTCATTCGCATCCACCGCCGCCTGCTGCTGTGCAAGCAGCTCGTCCAGATCATCGATCTGTGCGTCTGTGATCACTTCGATGGCGGCTCGCATGCAGGCAACTTCCAGTGCCGTCCGCACGAACTTGGCCTTCAGCACCGCAACTTCCGAGATCTTGGAGATAACCGTTGCCCGCTGGGGCCGGATCAAAAGGAACCCGAGCTGCGACAGCCGGTAGAAGGCATCGCGCACGGGTTGGCGAGACACGCCGAAGGCCTTGGCCACTTCCGCTTCCGACATGCGCGTGCCCGGCGCCAGGTCCAGTGACAGGATCTGCTGGTGCAATTCCTCGAACACCGTATCTGCGACGGTCGGGATCTTGATCGGCTCGAGCACCTTCAGGGCGCTACTTTCTGACATCAGCGTTGTCTCCGTTGACTCGTCTACTCAACTAGCATATCAGTTTACTAGTAGCAACATCAGCCTGCCCAAAGGCGCCACGGGAGAAACGAATGTCACTGGAAAGAGCGGATGCACCGGATACTTCGGAACAGGGCCTTGACCCGCACCGCCTGTTTCCCGCCGATGCAACCTCGCGCAAGATCGCGACGGAGCTTTATGCCACCGTCAAGGATCTGCCGATCGTCAGCCCGCACGGGCACACGGATCCGCGCTGGTATGCCGAAAACGAAGCTTTCCCCGATCCGGCGCAACTGTTCATCGTTCCCGATCACTACGTCTTCCGCATGCTGTTCTCGCAAGGGATCGACCTCAGCCAACTGGGTGTACCGCGCATCGACGGCGGCTTGAGCGAGACCGACAGCCGCAAGATCTGGCGCACCTTTGCCGAAAACTTCCATCTTTTCCGGGCCACACCTTCACGCATGTGGCTGGAGCATTCCTTCCAGGAAGTCTTCGGCTGGACCAAACGGATCTCCGCCCATACCGCGGATGAAGCCTACGACCACATTGCCGATTGCCTGAGCCGCCCGGAATTCCGGCCGCGTGCGCTGTTCGAGCGCTTCAACATCGAGGTGATCGCAACCACGGAATCACCGCTGGACGACCTGAAATGGCACCGACAGATCCGGGACAGCGGCTGGAAAGGGCGGGTCGTCACGGCTTATCGCCCCGATGCGGTTGTCGACCCGGAGTTCGAGGGATTTAGCGCCAACGTCGAAAAATTCGGCGAGCTCGCCGGTGAAGACACCACCAGCTGGCAGGGCTACCTCAATGCCCACCGGGTGCGCCGAGCCTATTTCAAGTCCTTCGGTGCAACGTCGTCCGATCATGGTCACGCCACCGCACGCACCGAGAACCTGCCGGCTGCGGATGCTGAAGCCCTGTTCCAGAAGGCCCTGAAAGGCAATTGCTCACCAGCGGAAGCCGACGCATTCCGCGGCCATATGCTGACGGAAATGGCACGAATGAGCCTCGAGGACGGGCTGGTTCTGCAGATTCATCCGGGCAGCTACCGCAATCATTCGTCCGGCATCATGGCAGCTCATGGCCGGGACAAGGGTTTCGACATCCCAACCCAGACCAGCTACGTCAAGGCGCTCAAGCCGCTGCTGGACGCGGTCGGTCTGGAAAAGGACCTTTCGATCATTCTCTTCACGCTGGACGAAACGGCCTATTCTCGTGAACTGGCCCCGCTTGCCGGCGTCTATCCGACGCTCAAGCTCGGTCCGGCCTGGTGGTTCTACGACAGCCCGGAAGGCATGCGACGCTACCGGGAACTGACCACGGAAACCGCGGGTTTCTACAACACAGTCGGTTTCAACGACGACACCCGCGCCTTCTGCTCGATTCCGGCCCGCCACGATGTGGCCCGCCGTGTCGATTGCGCTTACCTCGCATCGCTCGTGACATCCGGGAGGCTGGACGAGGACGAGGCATATGAGGTCGCTCACGACCTCACTTACAGGCTTGCCAAGCAGGCCTATCGGCTCTGACGAGCCAATTTCGGGAGGAGACTATGAAAGTATTGAAGACCCTTGCGGCATCGCTTCTGGCTACCGCCGCGCTCACATCCGCATCGCTTGCATGCGAAGTGACACTGAAATCGTCCGACACCCATCCGGACGGCTATCCGACGGTGGAGGCCGTCAAGCAGATGGGCAAGCTGCTGGAAGAGCGCACTGACGGCCGCATCTGTGTCGAAGTGTTCCATTCCGCGCAGCTTGGCGAGGAAAAGGACACCATCGAACAGACCAAGTTCGGCGTCATCGACCTGAACCGCGTCTCCATGGGCCCGTTCAACAACCTGGTCGAGGAAACCAAGGTTGTCTCGCTGCCTTACATCTTCAAGGGCGTCGATCACATGCACACAGTGATGGACGGTCCGATTGGTGACGAGATCCTGGCGGCGTTCGAACCGCACGGCTATGTCGGCCTTGCCTTTTACGACGGCGGGTCGCGCAGCTTCTACAACAAGGTCAAACCGATCAAATCGATTGAAGATCTTGAAGGCATGAAGGTTCGCGTCATGCAGTCCGACATCTTCGTCGATATGATGTCGGCGCTCGGTGCCAACGCGACGCCGATGCCCTATGGCGAAGTCTATTCGTCCATCCAGACCGGCGTTATCGACGGTGCGGAAAACAACTGGCCGTCCTACGAATCCTCCGGTCACTTCGAAGTTGCCGGCTACTACACTCTGGACGAACACCTGATCGTGCCGGAAGTGCTGGTGATGTCGAAGAAGTCCTGGGACAATCTGTCTCCGGAAGATCAGGCAGCCGTCCGCCAGGCCGCAAAGGACTCGGTCCCCTTCATGCGCGAACAGTGGCAGGCCCGCGAAAAGGCGTCTGAAGAAAAGGTCCGCGCTGCTGGTGTCGAAGTCGTCACGGAAATCGACAAGGAGCCGTTCATGGCAGCCATGGACAGCGTCTACGAGAAGCACGTGACCTCCGAAAATCTGAAGGATCTCGTCGCCCGCATCCGCGCGACCGACTGATCTTCGCAAGCCCGCAGCCGGCAAAGCTGTTTCGCGGTCCATCGACCGCGGAACGGCCCGGCTGGCTGCTGGCCGTTTTTCAGGATCCGCCTTGACCCGGTTCCCTGCTTCAGGATCTCGACGTGCAGCCTCATCTCAAGTTCACCGCGCAGATGTTGCGCCATGTCTCCACGGCAGCGCTCTGGCTTGCCGGAGGCGGCCTCATTCTCATGACCGTGTTCATCACGGCGCAGGTCTTCATGCGCTACGTCATGAACGACAGTCTCGTCTGGTCGGAACCTGCTTCCGTCATCCTGATGGGCTGGTTCATCTTCCTCGGCGCCGCCGTCGGCATCCGTGAAGGTTACCATCTCAGTTTCGACGTCCTGCTCTACTTTCTGCCGCAGGGAGCCAAACTGGTGCTTTACAGCATCTCCGATGCCGTGGTCGCCGCCTTTGGCGCGGGCATGGCCTGGTACGGCGCGGAACTGGCGCTGTCGGCCTGGGATGTAAAACTGCCGTCGCTCGGCGTTTCAGGCGCGGTTGATTTCCTGCCGCTCGTTGGCGGCGGTTGCCTGGTTTTTCTCTTTTCCATCGAACGCCTGATGCGTCGCGCAGCCGGTCTGCCGACCGCACGCTTCGGCGAAGATCCCATCGAAGAGGCTGCTTGATATGGAACCCGTTATCCTCTTCGGCACATTCACGGTCCTGCTCCTGATCGGCACACCCGTTGCCTTCTGCCTGGGCGCAGCGTCACTGGCCACCGTGCTCTACATGGGCCTGCCGCCCGTCGTCGTCTTCCAGCGTCTGAACTCGGGTGTCTCCGTTTTCGCGCTGATGGCGATCCCCTTCTTCATTTTTGCCGGCGAACTGATGGTGCGCGGCGACATTGCCCGAAGGCTGGTGGCGCTCGCCGGGGCCGTGGTCGGGCATATGCGCGGCGGTCTCGGTCAGGTAAACATCACCGCCTCCGTACTCTTCGGCGGCATCTCCGGCTCTGCCGCGGCGGATGCAACCGCCATCGGCGGCCTGATGATCCCGCAGATGAAGGAAAAGGGCTATTCGGTCGAATACGGTGTCAACGTCACCGTGGTTTCCTCGATCATTGCGCTGATGCTGCCACCCTCGCACAACATGATCATCTATTCGATCTCGGCTGGCGGGCGTCTTTCCATCGCCGACCTGTTCACCGCGGGCATCCTGCCGGGCCTCTTGCTCGCAGTTTCGCTGATGGTCACTGCCTGGTTCGTTGCCCGCCGTGCCGGTTATCCGACGGAACGTTTTCCCGGACTGTCGGCTCTTGGTGCGATGTTCATCAACGCCATTCCAGGCCTGCTGTTGATCGGCATCATCTTCGGCGGCGTGCGCTCCGGTGTGTTCACCGCTTCCGAGAGCTCCTGCATCGCGGCCGTCTACGCGCTGCTGGTGACCACGCTTGCCTACCGCACCATGCACTGGCCGGAATTCGTCGCCGCCACGAAAGCCGCGGTGCGCACCACTGCCATGGTTCTGCTGGTCATCGGCTGTGCGGCTTCCTTCGGCTGGCTGCTGGCCTTCCTGCGCATTCCCGCGGAACTTGTGGCATTCATGAAGGGCATTTCCGAGAACCCGCTGATCATCCTGCTGATGATCAACATCGTGCTGCTCTTCCTCGGCACCTTCATGGACATGTCGCCGCTGATCGTCATCACCACGCCGATCTTCCTGCCGGTTGCCACCGCTTTCGGGGTCGACCCGGTCCATTTCGGTGTCATCCTGGTGCTCAACCTCGGGATCGGCCTATGCACGCCGCCGGTCGGCACAGTGCTCTTTGTCGGCTGCGCCGTTGGCCGGATATCGGTCTGGGATGCGATCAGGACGATCTGGCCCTTCTATGGTGCCGCCATCTTCACATTGCTCCTGGTGACCTACATCCCGTCCCTGTCGCTGTGGCTGCCATCCCTGTTCCATTGAGGCAAAACCAATGTTCGTGAAAACCTTTCCCGAAGTGACCGCCGACCCGGGCATCCGCCGGCAGGTGCTGTCCGACAGTCCCGACCTGATGGTCGTCGCCTTCCGCTTCCAGCAGGAAGGCGCGGAAGGCAAGCTGCACAATCATCCACACGTACAGTCGACCTATGTCGAAAGCGGCCGTTTCCGCTTCACCATCGACGGCGAGACCTTCGACGTCAGTCCCGGCGACAGCTTCGTCATCCCCTCCAACGCCCTGCACGGGTGCGTGTGCCTGGAACCGGGGACACTGGTCGACACGTTCACGCCGCGCCGCGACGACTTTCTTTGAACACCGCCTGCACCCAAGGACTTTGCCATGCTGACCGTTGAAACCCGCTACGCCATCGACCCGGACACCGCCAAGACCCTCGACACCACGGGGCTTCGCAAACATTTCCACGCCGCCGACCTTTTCCAGGATGGCAAGATCAACCTGATCTACACCCATTACGACCGGCTGATCCTGGGCGGCGCCGTCCCCGGAACTGGCGAACTCGTTCTGGATGAAGTGAAGGAAGCCGGCACCCCGTCCCTTCTCGATCGCCGCGAACTCGGCATTCTCAATATCGGGGAGGCCGGCACCGTGAAGGCGGGTGGGGAAACCTATCAGGTCGGCAAGGGAGATGTGCTCTACATCGGCATGGGCTCCGGACCCGTCACCTTCTCCGGCCCGGGCCGCTTCTACATCCTGTCGGCGCCCGCGCACCGGGCCTGCCCAAGCAGGCTGATCACCGTCAAGGACGCGCGCCGGGTGGAACTCGGCTCGGCGGAAACCTCCAACGAGCGCGTCATCCTGCAATTCCTGCATCCGGAAGTCGCCGAAAGCTGCCAGTTGCTTATGGGCTACACCCAGTTTGCGCCCGGCTCGGTCTGGAACACCATGCCGGCCCATGTCCATGACCGGCGCATGGAAGCCTATCTCTATTTCGAACTTGGCCCGGACCAGCGTGTGTTCCACTTCATGGGCAAGCCGGACGAGACCCGGCACCTGGTGATGGCCAACGAGGACGCCGTGGTCTCTCCGCCCTGGTCTATCCATTGCGGCGCCGGCACGGGAGCCTACACGTTCTGCTGGGCCATGGCAGGCGATAATGTCGACTTCACCGACATGGACATGGTCGCCATGGGAGACCTGCGATGAGCCCGTTTTCCCTGGAAGGCAAACGCGCCCTGGTGACAGGCGCCAACACCGGCATCGGCCAGGCCATTGCCATCGCCATGAGCAAGGCAGGCGCCGAAGTTCTGTGCGCGGCCCGGCGCGATTGCGACGAAACGCTGGCCCAGATAACCAGGGGCCGCCATGTGCACCTCGATCTGTCCGACCCGATGGCTGCGATGCCCCTGTTCGAGGCGGAACAGATCGACATCCTGGTCAACAATGCGGGCATCATCCGCCGCGGCACGGCGGACAGCTTCAGCGAAGCCGACTGGGACGACGTGATGGACGTCAATCTGAAGTCCGTCTTCTTCACCTGCCAGGCTTTCGGCAATGCCGCCTTCAACACCGGCCGGACCGGGGCAATCGTCAACATTGCCTCGCTGCTGTCCTTCCAGGGCGGTATCAAGGTCGCGTCCTACACCGCGGCCAAACACGGTGTTGCCGGCATCACCAAACTGCTGGCGAACGAATGGGCGGCGCGGGGCATCAATGTCAACGCCATTGCGCCGGGTTACATCGCCACCAACAACACCGAAGCCCTGCGCGACGACCCGGAGCGCAGCCGGCAGATCCTGGAACGCATTCCGGCTGGCCGCTGGGGTGAAGCCAGCGACATTGGAGAAGCCGCGGTCTTTCTCGCTTCACCGGCTGCAAAATACATTCACGGCGCTGTCCTCAATGTGGATGGAGGCTGGCTTGCACGCTGACTTGCCGCGCCTTTCCAGAACAACACCGGCGGCAAAAACCGGCATCGTTCATCTGGGGCTCGGAGCATTCTTCCGGGCCTTCGGAGCGATCTACATAGAAGAAGCCATGAAGGCCTCTGGCGGCACCGGACAGAACAACTGGGGCATCATCGGCGTCAGCCTGCAAAGCCCGCGCATGCATGACCAGCTGGCTCCGCAGGACTTTGTCTACACAGCGCAGGAACTTGGCCCGGAAGGCGAAACCCTTCGCCAGGTAGAGATCATCCGGGATGTGCTGGTCGCACGGGAAAACCCGGAAGCCGTGCTGGCCGCGATGGCGGATCCGGACGTCAGGATTGTCACCCTGACCGTGACGGAAAAGGGTTATTGCCACGATCCGGCAACCGGCAGACTGAATGCCGATCACCCGGACATCACACACGACCTGAAAGCCGCGCTGCCTGTCTCCGCTCCGGGTTACCTCGTGCGGGCGCTCGCAAGGCGGAAGGCCGCAGGCCTGCCGCCCTTCACAGTGCTCACCTGTGACAACCTGCCGGACAATGGCCGCCTGGTCCGCCGGATTGTGCTGGATCTTGCCGGGAAGCTCGATCCGGAACTGGCCGCGTGGATCGAAACCAAAGGCCGTTTCCCGGCAACCATGGTCGACCGGATCGTGCCTGCCACAAAACCCGAGGATATCGACGCCCTGGCCCGCAAGACCGGCCGCTACGATGCAGCCCCTGTGCTGCATGAGCCGTTCCGGCAGTGGGTGGTGGAAGATGACTTTGTCCCGGCTTACGGCGCCGATGCCAGGCCGGACTTAGGTGCCGTAGGTGTCGAGCTTGTTGAGAGCGTCACCGCGTTCGAGCACATGAAGTTGCGTATGCTCAACGGCACGCATTCCTCGCTGGCTTACCTCGGCTATCTCGCCGGGCACGAGACGATCGCCGAAACCGTTGCAGATCCGCTGTTTGCCCGGTTCGTGAAAAACCTGTGGCGCCAGGAAATCATTCCGTCCTTCGAGGCTCCGCCGGGTGTTGATCTGGAAGCCTACGCGGATGCGCTTTTCGAACGCTATGCAAATCCCGGCATCCGGCACCGCACCTGGCAGATCGCCATGGACGGCAGCCAGAAACTGCCTCAGCGCATTCTCGGCACCGTGCGCGACAACCTGACGAACGGTCGAAACTGCCCGGGCCTTTGCCTCGCGATTGCCGCCTGGATGATCTATGTCGGCGGCACCGATCTTGAAGGCAAGCCGATTGACGTGCGCGATCCGCTGAGCGATCGCCTCAAGTCTCTTGTCGGAGAAAGCGATGGCGACGCCGGCAAGGTGGCAGCGCTTCTGGGTGTCACCGAAGTCTTCGAACCCGACCTCGCCGCTGCCATTCTGGCGCCCGTCACCGCCGCCTATGCTGCCTTGAAGGCTGACGGTGTCGGCAAATCAATCGGAACCCTGTCATGATCGAAGGTTGGCGCTGGTATGGCGGCTATGACCGCATCTCGCTTTCTGAAATCGCCCAGACCGGTGCTGTCAGCATCGTCACGGCACTGCACGAAATTCCCTACGGCCAGATCTGGCCTCGCGACACAATCGCGAACACCAGGACCCGGCTTCACGCTGCCGGTTTCGACTGGACCGTGGTGGAAAGCCTGCCGGTTCACGAAGCCATCAAGCGCGGGGAAGGCGATCTTTCGGAACTCTTCGCCAACTACCGGCAATCGATGGCAAACCTGGCCGCTGAAGGCATAAAGGTCATCTGCTACAACTTCATGCCGTTGCTCGACTGGACCCGGACGGACCTGGCCGCGCCCGTGGCACGTGGCGGTACCTGCCTGCGGTTTTCCGCTGCCAGGATGGCGGCCTTCGAAATCTACATGGTCAAGCGCCCCAAGGCGGAAGACGACTATTGCGAACAGGTTCTGGTCGAGGCAAAACGCTGGTTTGATGCCGCAAACCAGCCGGATCTCGACCGCTTGACCCAGGCCATCATGGCGGGTTTGCCCGGGGCCTATGATCGTTACGACCCCAACGGCCTGCGTGAGGCACTGGTGCCCTATCAGGGACTCGACCGGGCGGCTCTCAGACAAAACCACAAGCGCTTCCTGGAGGAAGTGGTCCCGGCTGCCGAAGAACTTGGCCTGAAACTGGCGGTGCATCCGGATGACCCGCCCCGGGATCTGCTCGGTCTTCCGCGGATCGTCTCGGATGCGGACGACATCGACTGGATCCTGTCAGCGGTGGCCAGCCCTTCCAATGGCCTGACGCTGTGCTCGGGCTCTCTTGGCGCCAACCCGAAGAACGATGTCCCTGCAATTGCGGAACGCTTTGCCGGCAAGATTCATTTCGCCCATCTGCGCAATGTCGCGAAAGATCCGGATGGCTCGTTCGAGGAAGCAGCACATCTTGGCGGCGACACCGACATGCCTGCATTGCTCGGCGTTCTTCTTGGCGAAGAAGCCAGACGGCGACACGCGGGCCGTAAAGATGCCGAAATCGTCTTCCGGCCAGATCATGGCCACGAGCTGCTGAGCGATGCCGACCGCGGTGCGCACCCGGGCTATCCCCTGATCGGGCGAATGCGCGGACTGGCGGAACTGCGCGGCGTGATTGCAGGTTTGACGGCTCGCCGCGCTGTCCAGGCCTAGCCGTTACACAGGACGTGCCCGCGGACTTCGTCTTCGGGCACGCCCAGCGCCTTCAGAAGAGACGGATCGATAACGGTTTCGGAGCGGTTCAGCAGATCCTTGTTGGCCCGCCCGATGGCCTTGCGCGTGTTCGGGCCGAGCGACCCGTCCGGAGCGCCCACGTCAATGCCGCTGTTGTTGAGACCGGCCTGCACCAGCCGCACAAGACCGGCATCATATTCATCGATCTGACCGCAGAACTCCCGAGGCACCTCGGCAAAGGCAAGGCTTGCCGGAATGCGTTTGAAGGATGTCTCGAACGTTCCCATGTTTTCGGCGAACAGCTCGACAAAATAGAGCAGCGCCACCCGGTGATTGTACTCCTTCAGTGCCAGACCAACCTCGGTATTGTCGATCCCTGCGGCAATGTTCATCAAGGCCGACGCATCCCGGTCACGAAACCCCGAAAGCTTGCCGTTGGCTTCCAGCTCGAACAGCGCCACTTGCCCGAAGTCGCCGAGCAGACATTTCGAACTGCCATCGCAGACGTAGGACCGCCAGCTGTCGCCATTCGGGCTCTTCACGCCCAGACAGACAAAATTCTGCCCGGTGACATAGGTCAGGAAAGTGCGTTCGTTCGATTGCAGATTGGCCAGCAGGTCCGGTGACACGGTGTTGAAGCGTCCGTGATACAGGCTGGAACAATAGGACAGCATCTGGCTGCGGCTGAGATTTGACAGATCCTGCGGACGTCCAACGACGAAGATCCCTTCAGCAGCCATTTCCGCCAGGGACAAGTGATACATGGACCCGGGCTTCGTGCCGTACATGTTGCGCATGAAGCCGATGCCGATACCTGTGCTGAGGAAATAGTCCGTAACCTCGTTGACGCCCCGATTGATCAGCTGAACGACTTGCCCGACCTGCTCCGCGCTGTAGTTGCCCTCAGGAAGCTGGATATAAGGCTGATGAATGCCGAGACGGGCGGTTTCATGTGCAAAACGGCGAGGAAAGAAGAACCCCTCGTATCGCGTGTAGCCCGCCAGAAAGACCAGGGAACAGGCGGACTCGCAGACGGCATTTTCCGGCAGCAGCGTGATGAAGTTCTGCTCCGCGATGTATTTGCCGATTTCCAGCGCCTCGCGCAGGTTGCCGCCCGGGCTGTTGAGCGAAATCACGTTGTTATAGGGGCAGTAGCCGGGCCTCAGGCAGTCCGAAAAGCCGGTGCGTTCCACAAGAGCCTTCAGGTGATCGAGGTCCCCCTTCTGGATCTGTCCCTCGATGGATATGACCTTGCCCGTCTTCAGCCCACCCCAGGCCGGCACGATATGCAGTGTCTCATAGGTATGCGCGCCATCGCCTGCGATGCCGTTTTCGAAATAAGGCAGTGATCCGTCCTTGACGGCACTCTTCGATGTAAAGCCGTCTTCAAGGCCCTTGGCGTGACCGACGGCTTCTGCGCTCACCGTCCCAAGGTCCAGAAGTTGGTAGCCGGCGGCTGATGCAGGATTGCTGTCGAGAAGACGCATTTCCGCAGCATGGGCCACCGAAAAGGCAGGAATACATACAGTCACCGACGCAAGCGTCTGTATTACGCTTCGGGCAACGCCTTTTCCCGCCACCGCCGCTACAGCGTTTCGCAACATGATCAGCCCCTCATTCAATCCAATTGTCTGCAATTTGATTTTGTAAGGCCGCAAATGTGGCAGGGATGATGGGACAGCGTCAAATATCCAACTGACGCAGTGGCCACTTTCATTTTTTGCCAGCCGTATGGTAGAAACGGATCAATCCGTGAAACGACCACGTAACGGTTCGGGATATTGCCATGAAGCCTTTTGCATTTCTTTTGATTTTTATTTCCCTGGCTCTGCCTGCCGCGGCGCAAAGCACTATCACACTTGAGGATTTCGATCTTGGCGGCGACACCAAACCCGCAACTTCCGCCTCGCGTGACGCCAGTGCCCCGGCGGAGACCGACATGGAAAAATGCCTGCTTGATCAGGCCGCCTGCAGCAACTCGGAATTCAAGTCAAACACCGCCCTGTCGATGGACGATGTAGTGAACCTCAAGCTTGTCGATCGAGAAGGTGCTGCCTCCACCCCGCCACCAGTCGGCGGCTCTTCGGAAACTGCGTCATCGGCTCCACTGCCGACGATCGACATGGAAATCCTGTTCGACTACAACTCGGCATCGCTGCGTCCGGACCAGGCCGCGAAGATTACCGAACTCTCGCGCATTCTGAGCCAGGACAAGTTCAAGAACTATCGCTTCCTGCTGCTTGGCCATACGGATGCAAAGGGCAGCGCACAGTACAATCTTGCCCTCTCGCAGCAACGCGCCCAGACGGTAGCAGGTTTCGTTGCAGCCTGGGGTGGGCTTTCAGAGCAGCGTGTTCTGGCAAGCGGAATGGGCGCCTCCAGGCTGAAGGACCAGAGCGATCCCTACGGCGAACAGAACCGCCGCGTCCAGCTGGTCCTGCTGCCGGTCAACTGATCCTCACAAGAGGACCTGCCTACACAGTCGCCTCCCCGACGTCCTCCCGGCCAATCGAAGCGCGGGCTGGGATCGGGGATGCACAGACCTTTCGGTCTCAGAGCGCGGGCGCATCTTCGTTGAAAGCGCCCCGCCTCTTCTCCTGCGTCAGTTGATCTTGAACTCGGCAAAATGATAGGCGACCCGTTCCGGGTCGGACCCGATGGTTCCGGACATCTCGTTTTGCGCGAGCTGTCCGTTGATCCGCCTGAGCACTTCCTTCTTCTGCTGATCGGAAAGAGCGGGTCCCATTGAGCAGAAGAAGCCGATGCGGTTCGCCCCCTTCTCGTCCGCTTCTTCCACGACCAGCCCATAGCGCGAGCCGGGCGAGATTTCGTACCGGATTTTGCCGCCGCCGAGTTCAACCGTCTTGAAGTACGAAGTCGGGATCGGCGTCACCCGGTTTGACGGTGTTATGTTAAAGAAATCCGGTGCGCACTGCTGCGGCACATCCGCCAGAACCG
This sequence comes from Labrenzia sp. R5_0, assembly GCF_017743835.1. Taxonomy (NCBI): domain Bacteria; kingdom Pseudomonadati; phylum Pseudomonadota; class Alphaproteobacteria; order Hyphomicrobiales; family Stappiaceae; genus Labrenzia; species Labrenzia sp. R5_0. The sequence continues at coordinate 1,157,351 of NZ_JAGHRK010000002.1, forward strand.
AGACTTCCTCGCCGGCACTGACCGAACCGGGATAGACCGCCAGCAGGGTCTGCTGATCATCTGTCTCCGGAGCGGCTGCGTTGGTGCGCTTGAAATAGAATTCCGTCTGCATCTGAGACAGCTGCTGCGGCCGCTGCTCGCCGTCGGTCTCGGCCATCACGTCACGCGTCACCCGCTTCATCAAGACGGAGACTTCCGCATCCGGTGTGGCGACGTGGCGGGCCAGCGCCTTGGCAAAAGGCGAGTTCTGTCCGGCACCATCCTTTGCAACGGAATTCGGCAAGGTGGCAAAAGTGACCAGCATGTCGCCAACGGTGCGGATAGGGGCAAGCCCGCGGGTGATCCCGGCGGACCGCCCGTCGGAGGAGGACTGCGACAACAGATGTTCGGCAAAGGGGTTGTTGCGGCAGGCGTCAAGGAACAGGAGACTGATCGGCACCTCTTCCATCACCTCCATGAACGAACGCAGACTGACCGTTTCCCGTTCGATCGAGGTCGCAGATTTCAGTTGCGCATCCACGGGGATCAGAAAATTCTCACCATCCTTCTGAATGCCATGGCCTGCGAAATAGAGCACCGCCACATCCAGGTCCGGAGCACGATCGGCAAGATCGTCCAGGACCTTGCCAAGACCGTCCTCATCAAGGTCGAAATGAACCGAAACTTCGAATCCGACCGCTTCCAGCGACTTGGCGACAAGATCCGCATCCCGTCCCGGGTTTCCGAGCCGGCCGATCTTCTCGTAGGACGAATTACCGATAACAAGCGCAAAGCGGTTTTCCTCTGCCTGCGCCAGACCGACGGCCATCAGAAAAAGACAGCAGAACCCCGTCAGAAGCCTGACACATCTCGACATTTGACCGCCCGGCACCACTGCAACCTCATCCTTAGAAATCATCAATTTGAAATACCTCATGACGCCCTGACAATTGACTCAAGCGACCCTGCGTGATGTTGTCTTGCGAACAGATTGAAACGCAATAAGGAACGGAGAAGCAACCGGGATTTTACACCGGTGCGTCAGTTGCAACGTCTGCGAGCCCGGAAACAACCGGCCCTCAACCCTTCGCTGCAAACACCCGCCAGACCGACCTATTTTATAATTTATCATGCAAGAGTTGGAGAGACTTTCCAGCATGCCGCTTATCAGAACTGTTTTACCCGCCCGCCTTATGCACCTGGCGGGCCTTGCCGTCTCCACCGTCATCGCCCTGCCCCTCCTGACCACTGACGCTTCCGCACAACTCGTTTCATGCGAGAGCATTCAGAAGGACTGGCTTGCGATGCCGCTGAGCGCCGGTCACGAAGACCGCGTCAGGATCTACGACCAGGCCTTCAATGACAGCGATTGCGACGGCATGGTGGTGGAAGGCTTCGGCAAGGAAATCATCGATGCCCGGCTCGACGTCATCGCGCCGTTTCAGGATCTTGAAGGCTATACCGGCAACCTTGAAACCCTGAAACAGGACCTGGCCGACCTTCAGGAATTCGGCAGCCACTGGCGTATTTCCTATCTGCTCGGAGAAATTCTGCGCAAGCAGCAGCAAACCCTGCCGGCGTTCCGCGCCTATCAGGAAGCCCTTGGCCTGGTGGATGACACCGAGCTGACCCCTGCGGAACCGGCACATGCCATGATCGCCCGGCTGCGCGACCGCCTGGATGAGCTGGCGGTGGTCGTTGCCCAGATTTCAGAGGAACCGGCAGACATCAAGATCCCGGTCACCCGCAGTGGGCAGTCGATCTCGCAATACAGCTTTTCCACGCGCGGCTACAAACGCAAGAAGACCCTGGTTCCGATCCAGTTCGTCTACGATCAGGATGTCATGACCAAAGCCGGCCGGACCAGCTTCGAAGATGTGCAGGAAGCGCTGGAAAAGCAGGGCTCCCCGGACATCCAGGTCGTCGGCCATACCGATCCGGTCGGCTCTGATGCCTACAACATGCAACTGTCCATGAAGCGTGCCGAGGCCGTACGTAGCGCCTTGCTGGCAGCCGGATACTCCGGCTCCATCGAGGTGCTTGGCATGGGTGAAAGCCAGCCGTTCCAGTTCGACGATCCATCCCTCTACACCGAGGACGTGCGCAATCAGGCGCACCGGCGCGTTGAATTCGTCCGGAAATAGGCGGCCCGCATGACCAGATCCATTCTGCCGGCCTCCGCAGCTTTCCTGAGAAAGCGGGTGCCGGGATTTGCCCCTGCCCTCGTGCTTGCAGCAGGCCTTGCCGCGCCGCTTCCCGCATTTGCCGGCAATCTCTACGGCCTCGTCATCGGCATTGACGACTATCAGCACATCACTGACCTCAAGGGCGCCGTCAATGACGCGAGAGATGTTGCCGGAACACTGGAAAAGCTGGAGGCCAGCAAGGTCATCCTGCTGACCGATGCCGACGCCACACGGGACAACGTCTTTGCTTCGTGGCGGGAGCTGACGGAGCTTGCCGGCCCGGGGGATACGCTGGTGTTTCATTATGCCGGTCACGGTGCCCGGCAGGAAGCGATCCTTCCCGGGCACGAAGAACTCGACAACATGTTCCTGCTGGCGGGCTTCGACGAAACCGGCCCGGGTGTCAACGAGCGCATCATCGACAACGAGGTCGGCCATCTGCTGGCCGAAGAAAAGGAAGCAACCGTCGTCTTCGTCGCCGACAGCTGTTTTGCAGGCGATATGGCCCGGGCAGCCGATTTCCGCGCCGAAGTAAATGTGCGCGTTGCCGATGTTCGGGTCGACAAATCCTCGGACCGGATCGCCGAGCGGGTGAGGCAACTTGGCGAAGTTGAGGAAGATGCACTTCAAAATGTCATCTGGCTTTATGCCCAGGACCGCAACAAGGTCACCCAGGAAGTGCGGATCGGCGAAGAGCTGCGCGGTGCGCTCTCCTATGCCTTTTCCCGCGCTCTTGAGGGTGAAGCGGACGGTGACAGCAACAGCGTATTGAAGACGGCCGAACTGAAGCGTTACGTCAACAGCTCGGTCAAGCGCCATACCGAACGTCGGCAACGTCCGGAAGTCAATGCCGGATCCAGGGACCTGGAAATCCTGCTGCATGATGCTGCCGGCACGCCTGCCCCGAGCGCCGGATTGCCGGAACTGACGCTCTACGCCGCCCCCGGCGAGACAATTCCAGCCCTGTCAGGCATCCGCAAGGTCGACAGCAAGGCAGAGGCCGATCTGATTTACGACGGCGACGGCTCTTCACTGGTCTACAAGACCGGTGACGTGATCGCCTCGTTTCCCGCCCCGCCTTCCGCCGAGGCCTTGCAGGCGACCGTCGACAAATGGCGCTTCCTTGCCTTCCTGATCGGCTTTGCCGAAACTGAAGGTCCGGAACTGGACCTTTCCGACGGCAGCCGGACCTATATCGAAGGTGAGCAGGTGACATTCTCGATCCGCTCGTCCGGCAACGAAAATGTGGTCCTGTTCAATCTCGCTTCAAACGGGGCAGTTCAACTGGTCGGCCCCGTTCGCAGAGGCAAGCGCGGTCTGGCTGCAGGCAAGCTCCGGCCTGGCCGGACTGACAGCTTCCGCTCCGCGGTGATCCCGCCTTTCGGCGCCGACCATCTCATCGCCATCACCACACCGTCCCCCATGCCCGATCTCGTGGATGCGGTTCAGGACGCACAACAAAACAACGATCTCGCCGCCCTGGCCAAGGAAATCGGCCACACGCTCGACGGCCAGTCCTTCGGCCTGGACTGGGTCGGGCTTTATACGCGCGCAAAGGGAGACCTTCAGTGAAAACAGGATACCTCAAGGCCTTCGCGGCAACCATGTGCCTGTGCCTGTCCGCCGGCACGGTTCACGCCGCGCAAAAGGCATTGCTGATCGGCGCCGGCGTCTACCCTTATCTGGAACCGGACGCGCAGCTTTCAGGCCCTGCGAACGACGTGCGCCAGATGGCGGATTTCCTCAAGGGCGACTGGGGTTTTGCATCCTCCGATGTCCGCATCCTGGTGGAAGAAGGCGCGGCCAAGAACAACATTCTGGGTTCCATCACCGGTTGGCTCGCCAGTGAAACGCGCCCGGGTGACCGCGTCATCATTTATTATTCCGGTCACGGCTCCCAGGTTCCCGATCGCAATGGCGACGAAGAGGACGGCCTCGATGAAACCTTCGTCCCGACCGATTACGGGCGCAGGGGTGCAAGGGCCGAGGATATGCTCACCGACGACGAGATCGCCTCCGCGCTGTCCACACTGAGGGGCCGCGAAGTGATCCTGATCGCCGATTCCTGTCATTCAGGTACGGTCAACCGCGATGTCGTGCCGGATCTTGTTTCCAAGGGTCTTGATGCGAAAGCGCGTTACCTGCCGTTTTCGGGCGTTTCCAGGTCCCTGCCGGTGGTGCGTGACGAAGAGCCTCTGGCACGCGAAACCAATGTGCATCTGACCCTGTCCGCTGCCCTGCCACACCAGCTTGCCTGGGAAACCAACGGCTCGGGCATCTTTACCCAGAACCTGATCCGGGGTCTGCGCACGCGCGAGGCCGACCTCAACGGCAATGGCCGTGTCACCACCGCGGAACTTCTGAACTATCTGCGTCCGCGCACCGAGCAATGGTGCCAGCGCGTGGAGGATTGCCGTGATCTGCAGTTCACGCCGAACATGTCACCGCGCAACGAAGCCTTCATTCTGCAACCGGCTTCGGCCGAAGGCCCCGTCCAGACGGTAACCGGAAATACCGCCGACGATGTTTCCGACGTGCTTCCGGAACAATCCTCTCAGGAAATCAAGGTCTCCATCCTGCCCGGCTCCGTACACCAGATCGGTGACGAGGTGCAATTCCAGCTCACCAGCGCGGTCGATGGCTACCTGACCCTTTTCGACCTGACCGTCGAAGACGATCTGGTGCTTCTGTTCCCGACCGATGAGGATCGCTCCGCCGGCAAGACCGGTCGCATCCGTGCCAACTCCGCGCTCACGGTTCCCGACCCGTCCTACGGATTCAGCTTCGAGGCAGAGGCACCGGCGGGCAAGGGCAAGCTGCTGGCGATCGTGACCGAGGATCCGGTGGATCTGGAAAACCTTCTTGCTGCCAACGGTGAATTCGAGCCGATCGGTGACAAGATCGATTTCATGAAGGAACTTTCCGGCCGCCTCAACAAGGTCTGGACCGCGGACAACGCCAATCGCAGCGCCCGTTGGGCAGCCGGTTATCAGGATTATGAAATCCGGCAGTAATCCCTTGGAGGCTGGCACATGCAGGCCTCCAACTTCACTTTCAGGCATCGCAAACGAGCACTTTCCCGGACCTCGTTTGGTCAAAATCATCGAGGCGGCCGGCGCCCGCTTCACTCAGCAGTCGACGGTACCCATGTTGCTCAAATCCATCGTTTTCTGTCTTTCGCTGGTTTTCTCGGTTTCGCAGCTTTCTGCCGCCGAGATTACACAGCGTCCCGATCTCGCACCGCGATTGGCACAATTGAAGCCGTTGTATCCGGGCAAAGGGTCTGCCGGCAGCGTGGTCAATGAACTGCAGGGAACGATATTCCTGATTTCCGGCGTCATCGAAAAAGGCGATCTGGAAAAGCTGAAGGCTGCTCTCGACGGCACCTGGGGCAAATACATCGTCTTCGACAGCCCCGGCGGCAGCTTTCTGGAAGGCATCCGCATCGGCCAGTATCTGCAATACAACGTCGGCTCGCAGGACCCGGATCTCAACGGTGTCTTCGTTCTCAACGGTAACGAGTGCCTGTCCGCCTGCGCTCTCGCCTTCACCCTGGCAGCTACCCCGCGCAACGCTGTTTATGGTGGCGATATCCGCTTTCTGGAAGCTGGCGCGGCACTCGGATACCACATGGCATTCCTGCCAGAGGAGAAGGCCAACCAGCTTGTGGCCGTCAAGGAAGCCATGAACCTGGCCTATGAAGTGACGCAGACCTACGTCAAGCTGATCAAGGGCGGCATTGCCCCGTCCATCTTGTTGCAGGAAGCCCTGTCCCACCGCACTGCCGACAGCTTCTTTTATCTGGCTGGCGGCATTCGGTCCTACGCGATGGGCCTGACGCCGGTTTCTGCCGGCACTATTGCCGACCCGATCAACAAGAGTGCCCTTTACATGGACACGGTTGCCGCCATGTGCACCCAGCTTTTCCAGGCCGACAATTCAATCAGGAAATCTGAAGTCGAATATGAATTCGGAGCAATTGACGGATCTGGCCCGAACCCGCAGGAAACCAAGCTGGAAGATCTGATCCAAGAGTTGGGGTCACGCCGTATCGCCGCCAGCCATAACGGCGTTGCTTATTGCACCGTAGAACTTTCCGAAGACGGCACCGTCGGCATGCGCATCACCTCCGGTTCGCTACCCTGTGCGAAGGGCGGGTATGACGCCCCCACATGGTGCGCAATGCCGGGGCCCTTCGACGATACCCTGCCGAAAGTGACCAACGCGCTGCTTGCCGACGCAGCCAGTTGCCACGGCGGCACGCTGACGACCGAATACGCCTACTGGACGAGCGATGTCATCGACTACGACATCGGCGAGGAAACACCGACCGCTCTGACGGACTGGAATTCGTGGGAGCGCACCATCGCGCGGGACGTCAACGTTCGCCGGACCCCTTCTCTCGACGCGGAAGCCGTTGGCCGGGTGCAGATCGGCGACAAGGTCAAGATTTCCGATTGCCGTATCGTCTCGGGGCCGCAAGGTGTCTGGTATCAACTGTCCACCGGCGGCTGGATCAGTGCCCGCTTCGTTTCCGAATTCGACCAGTTCACCCGTCCGGCAACAGAAGAAACCATGATAGGCCGATAAGGGCCTTGAACCCGGCAGCTCCCGGCAGGCAAGGCCTCTTCCTGCTTTGCCTTCAGGCTGCGGTTTTCACCTGTTCTGCTGCAGGAGACCCACCGACCGTCTGCTGCCGGGCGTCATAGCTTGTCAGCAGGCGGTCGGCAACACCGGCAGACAGCCAGATGGCGGTCAGGGTGATCCACGCCGTCAGCGCGAAGATGGAAGCTCCCGTGATGCCGGCCCCGACGGCACAGCCGCCGGCAAGCATGCCGCCGAACCCCATGAGCGTTGCTCCGGTGAGGTAGCGCGCCATCGACTTGCCGCCTTCGAACCCCTGCAGGGCGAGTTCCCGCGTCACGAAAGCCGCCAGGAACGAGCCCAGAAAGACGCCGGGCACCAAGCCGACATCGAAATCAAGCAGATCGCCCGGTGGTGACAGAACCAGCATCAGGGCATCGGCGGACGGTCCTGTGAAGGTTACCCCTTCCACCTGCACGGGGTCGAAAGCCTGCCGGGCCATGGCGGATGTGAACCACCAGGCCAGGGGAATTGCCAGCCCCGCGCCCGCTGCCGCCACCAGTTGCCAGACCTTCACCCTCGACCGCCAGGCAAAGACAAGCCCCGCTACCAGCCAGAGTGCAGTGAAACCAAGCGTCACGGATGCGCTCAGTCCCAGCATCTCGGTTAGATTGTTGCCGCCGATATCCCCTGTCGTCCAAAGACCTGCAAACCATTCGCGCACCGGTTTCAACAGGCCGCGCAGGCTCGCCTGGGCGACGACGGCAAAGACAAGCCCGGACAATAACGCCCGCAGATTGCCGGTGGCCGAAAGCACCAGCAGACGGCTTGCGCATCCGCGCGCCAGCACCATGCCGGTGCCGAACATCAACCCGCCCAGCAAAGCTCCGGAGAGGCTTTGCGGCGATGCCAACTGGCGGGCTTCATTTGCCTGCACTTCGCCCAGATGGATCAACACTTGCGTGCACAGAACCGCCGCGGAAAAGGTCAGGAGCCAGACCGGCAACCGGTCCTTCGGCGCACCGCGAGAGAATTCCAGGCTGGCAGCGCGCAGGCAAAAGCGGCTTTGCTGGGCAAAGGCGCCAAAAAGGACGCCGACAACCAGCCCGCCGATTGCCAGCAACCAGGGCTCGGAAATTTCGTCCAGAAGAAATGTCAGATCCATGGGCCCCTCCCGGGCACACTGCGTCCTCGATTGCCACCAGCTTGGTGCCCTTTCGCTTCAACGGGCATTGACCTCTCTCAATGAAACATAGATAAATTCAAAAGTTTGAATATGTGGAGGATGCCATGTCCGGGCAATTTCGGAAAGATCTGACGAGACGCAACGTTCTTGCCGGAGGCCTCGCGTTTGCGACCGCGGGTTTTGCCAGCCGGATAACGCCTGCCTTTGCAACCGCGAACCTGACCCTCGGCGCACACGACATCACCGTCTTTTCCGACGGTCATCTGACCCTGCCGATGAACTTCATTTTGCCAGAGCAAAGCGAAGAAGAGATCGCGGCGCTGCTGAAACCCCATGGCCTTGCCACGGACACTCTGACGCCGGATTGCAACATCACATTGCTCCGCACCGGCGACCGCACAGTCCTCTTCGACGTCGGATCAGGCGCCAATTTCCAGTCGACGGCAGGTGAGTTGCCGGACCACCTGGCGGAAGCCGGTATCGATCCGTCGGACATCACCGACATTGTCTTCACCCACGCCCACCCGGACCATCTTTGGGGCATCCTGGACGATTTCGACGATCCGCTTTACCCGGAAGCGCAGATCTGGATGCCACAGGCCGAATGGGACTACTGGCGCGCCGACGATACGCTGGCCAAGACGCCGGAGGAGCGCAAGAGTTTCGTGGTCGGGGCACAGGCGCGTTTCGACGTGATCGAAGACCGGGTGAACATGATCAAGCCGGGCCAAGAAGTGCTTCCAGGCGTTGAGGCGGTCGACACGGCGGGCCACACTCCGGGGCACATGTCCTACATGCTGCACGGCGGATCCGAGAGCCTGCTGGTGGTGGGCGACGCGATTTCCAACACGGTGATTTCTTTCGAAAAACCCGGCTGGGCTTCCGGCTCCGATCAGGACCGCGACATGGGCATTGCCACCCGCAAGGCGCTGCTCGACCGCCTGGCGCAAGATGGCTCCCGCGTCATCGGTTACCACTTCCCCCACCCCGGTGGAGGGCACGTGGAACGCACCGGCGATGCCTACAGTTTCGTCGCAGCCTGAACTGCCGGATGAAAGGTGCCGGGTTTCACTCCGCCGCCGAGTGATGGGCACTGCCCTGGTTGCGCTGGAAGGCGGCAAGGACGTTGCCTTCCACAAGCCAGGCAAGCCCGACCCGCGCACCGAGCGCCATGGATACCATCACGATGGGCGCAGAAATCGCCAGCGTGGAAAAGCCGGTAATGCCCTGCCCCACCGTGCAGCCCATGGAAAACACCCCGCCGACACCCATCAGGGTGCCACCCAGAAGATGGCGGCCGAGTTCGCGTGCATCGTCGCACGCTTCCCAGCGGATATCCCGTTTCCACATTGCCGCGACCACGGCGCCGACCAGCGTACCGGCAATCAGACCGACGCCATAGTCCGGCAAGGTCCCCGTATAGGTGATCAGCTGCATGATGGTGTCGCCGACCGGTACCACGAAGGATCCGGCCTCGATCTGGATCGGATCGAAGGAGCGTCCCGCAAGGAAGGTTGTCGCCCACCAGCCGAAGGCGATCACGCTGCCGATGACAACACCGGTTCCGATCTTGCTCCATTGCCGGCGATAGGACGCCGATTTGAAGATCCAGAACAGACCAGCCAAAGCGAGCGCGATGGCAACCACACCCTGCAGCTTCATGCCCACCAGGGTCGAGACAATGTCGCCCATGGACTGGCTGCCGCTTGCGGTGAAGGAAACGGCAAGATCATCGACGATCGGCACCCGCACGATGCCGACGATGCCCCTTTGGGCTGCCAGTGCCGACAGGCCGATGACCGTCAGCACCACGAGTGCCCGCAGACTTCCGCCTCCCAGACGCAGAACGGCACCGAAGCCGCAGGTGCCGACAAGCGCCATGCCGATGCCGAACATGAAGCCGCCGAGAATGGCGCCCGTCCAGGCAAATTCCGGTGACAGGTAAAAGGAGGCAGCCGTGTCGGCCATGCCGAAGGCGACGAGCAGCTGTGTGCCGATCAGTGCGGATACGGAAGCAAGCACCCAGGTCCTGAGCGCGCTGCTGTCGCCCGCGTACCAGTGCCTTTCCAGGGCCGACAGCGTACAGAAGTGGTTTGACCTGGCAACGAACCCCAGCACGCACCCCGCGAGCACACCCAGAAGCGGTGTCAGCACCGCCGGATCGAGATTGACCATGCGCGTCCTACCCTCCGCCGGTTATTCCGGCCGCGTTTCCCGTACTCGCTCTTTCGGCGATTTTTCAAACCGTAGCAGGCAGCGAAATTTGCAGCAATCGATCTCGTTGCTGCATCGCACGCCCGTATGTTGCGCTACCTGCGTTTATTTTTCAGGTGCACGCACGTCCTTGCAGAACAGCTCGTAAAGGCTCGAAATGATCGAACTTACCTCATCGTTCATGAGGCTGTAGTAGATCATCCGCCCGTCGCGCCGCGACTGCACAAGGCCTTCCAGGCGAAGCCGTGCAAGCTGCTGGGAAACCGCGGCCTGCGGCATTGTCAGGATCTCTTCCAGCTCGGAAACCGACTTTTCGCCTTCAGACAGCAGACACAGGATGACAAGGCGTACTTCGTGCGAAAGGGCTTTGAGCAGATCGCTCGCCTTCCGCGCCTGCTCCATCAGCAGGTCGAGGTCCTTCGCATCCAGGTTCTTGTCAAAGGCCGGCAGTATCATCCGGAACCCATACCCTTTTCAGCATTGCCATTGCAGCGCACAAAACCGCTTTTCAGATTCATGCCTCAACTTCAGCACCGGATCAACAGCATCACTTGCTCGTGTCCGGAAGCTTTCCCAACATATCGGTCAGCAGCGGCCAGAAGAAGTGCTCTCCCGGATAGCCGCGCAAACGGTCGATTTCAACGCCGTCGGCCACCAGAATGAAGGTTGGAGTCATCCGCTCTTTCGGTATGCCGGCCAGGTCCTGCGGCCAGGCGTCGGTAATATCGACGCGGCGCAACGGCGCTTGCCGGCCTTCCGACGTCTTCGGATAGGCGATGCCGATTTCCTCGTTCCAGCGCTTGCACCAGACACACCCCGGCTGCTCAAGCATGACCAGCTCGGCACTCCAGGCAGGCAACGCCTGAAACAGGCCGGAAACCAACACTCCGGCAAGGATCATCGCACGTGTCGCGACGGACATTTTGCAGTCTCCACATTTCTTCCATTGCAATATATAGGAACTTTTGAATATTTTAAAGCAACCGAAGATCGAGTTTCTCTGGGAGGAAATGAATGCTCGATGTTTCTCTGGGCGCTGCCTTTCTGGCAGGTCTGCTTTCATTCATTTCGCCTTGTGTCTTGCCGATTGTGCCGCCCTACCTGTGTTACCTGGCCGGTGTCAGCGTCGATGAACTGAAGGGCGACACGGCCACGGCCGAAACGGGTCGCCGGGTGATTCTGGCGGCGATCGCCTTCGTGCTCGGCTTTTCGCTCGTCTTTGTCGCCCTCGGTGCAACGGCCAGCGTCATCGGCCAGTCGATCGCCCGCTACTACGATATCCTGTCTTATGTTGCAGGCGCGATCATCATCGTCATGGGCCTGCATTTTCTCGGTGTCTTTCGCATCGGGCTTCTGTTCCGCGAAGCCCGCATTCATGTGGAACGCAAGCCCGCGGGTCTGGTTGGAGCCTTCGTCATGGGCCTGGCGTTCGCGTTCGGCTGGACACCGTGCGTCGGCCCGGTTCTGGCGGCAATCCTGTTCGTTGCCGGATCGTCGGACACCACCTGGCACGGCGCCGGACTGCTTGCGGTCTATGCACTCGGCATCGGTCTGCCTTTCATCCTGGCGGCAGCATTTGCCAGCCGGTTCCTGAAACTGGCCGGCCGTTTCCGCAAACACATGGGCACGGTGGAAAAGATCATGGGCGGCCTCCTGGTGCTCACCGGCCTGCTGTTCATCACCGGGCAAATGTCGGCAATCGCCTTCTGGCTGCTCGAAACTTTCCCGGTTTTCTCACAAATCGGCTGACCGGCCATTTCCGGTCCAGGGAGGACAATGACATGCGTATCTGGAAACAATTGGTGCTGGCAGTCGAGCTCTTGGCGGCCCTGACCACAACGGCGCTCGCCGCAACGCTCGGTGACGACGGCCTGCACAAGCAGCCCTGGTTCACCGTAACCTTCCGCGACATAGGCGAAGACATTGAAACCGCGGCAGGAGAAGGCAAGCGCCTGGCAATCATCTTTGAACAACGTGGCTGCATCTATTGCCGCCAGATGCACGAAAAGATCCTCTCCGACCCGGAAGTGACCGACTACATCAAAGAGAACTTCATGGTCGTGCAATACAACATGTTTGGCGACGAGGAAGTGATCGACCTGGACGGCGAAGAACTGACCGAAAAGACCGCCGCGCGCAAATGGGGCTATGTCTTCACACCCACAATCGTGTTCCTGCCGGAGGAGGTTCCGAGCGAGGGAACCGTGTCGGAAGTGGCCGTTGCGACGATGCCTGGCGCCTTCGGCAAGTGGACTTTCCTGAACATGTTTCGCTGGGTTCAGGAAAAAGGCTACGAAGGCGACGAGCATTTCCAGAAGTATCATGCCCGCATAATCAACGAGTTGCGCGAAAAAGGCCGCCTCGACGCGGAATAGGAAGAGCGGATAAAACAGGTTTATGCCGGATAGGGCAAAAGGCCTATTGCATAACATATGCAAAAAATCATATCTTTTAATATGAGGAGGACAGGCAGGCTGGGGAATCGGACCTGCCGAAGGAACGCAAACGGCACCACAGCCGGCCGTTCCGCACTGAGGAGGAAAGCCGACACAATGTTCAAGGGCGCGACACATTTCAGCCTGCCGGCGGCCTTTGCCGGCCTAGCCGTCCTGGCCGCTTCCGCAGCGGCCGCCGGAACGGTTGCTCCGGACAGCGTTCCCATCGTCGATATGGAACTGTCCGAATCCCTGACGGGCGTTCAGGGAGACCCGCAGGCCGGACGCGAAGCCTTCGCCGACCGCAAGAAGGGCAACTGCCTGGCTTGCCATGCCAATGCCGATCTCAGCGACCAGCTGTTCCACGGCGAAGTCGGCCCCGTCCTCGACGGTGCCGCCGACCGCTGGAGCGAGGCGCAACTGCGCGCCATCGTGGTCAACAGCAAGGACGTCTTCGGCGAACAGACCATCATGCCCGGTTTCTACACCCTGAAGGTGGGCATCAACGTCGACGAGGAATTCGCCGGCAAAACCATCCTGTCAGCGCAAGAGGTAGAGGACGTCGTCGCCTATCTCATGACGCTGAAAGAGAATTGATCTCGGGTTTCAAGGAGCAAGAGATGAGCTTTACAAGACGCCAGGTGTTTGGTCTCACGATCGGAGCCGCTGCATTCGTGGCCGCCGGATCGCGGGTTTCCTTCGCCGCAACCGACCAGACCGAAGAGGCCATCAAGGCCTTCACCGGCGGAGCAGATCCCAAGGAGGGAACAGTTTCCCTCGACACGCCGGAAATTGCCGAGAACGGCAACACGGTGCCGGTCGGCGTATCCGTCGACAGCCCGATGACGGCAGACAGCTTCGTTGAATCTGTCCTGATCCTGGCCGACGGCAACCCCAACCCGGCTGTTGCCACGTTCCACTTCACTGCCATGAGCGGTGTTGCCGAAGCCAAGACCCGCATCCGGCTCGCCAAGACGCAGAACGTCATCGCGGTCGCCAAGATGAACGATGGCTCCGCCTTCATCGACCGCAAGGAAGTGAAAGTCACCATCGGCGGCTGCGGCGGCTAATCCGCAACAGCGCAAGCGGCTTGTCCGCAGGACCGGCACCGGCCTTTAGCCGAACCGCCGCCCGGCAAGCAGATCAGGGATACGAAGGAACCAAATCATGGCAGATCCGAAACCGCGCGTGAAAGTGCCCAAGAAGGCAGCTGCGGGCGAAGTCATCACCATCAAGACGCTTATCAGCCACCCGATGGAATCCGGTCAGCGCAAAGACAAGGAGGGCAACCTCGTTCCGCGCCAGATCATCAACAAGTTCACCTGCGAGTTCAACGGACAGGTGGTGTTTTCCTGTGACATGGACCCGGCCGTCTCGGCGAACCCCTACATGGAGTTCAGCGCCAAGGTGAATGAAACCGGCACGTTCAAGTTCACCTGGGTCGATGACGACGGCAGCGTCTACGAATCCGAGAACAAGATCACTGTTGAATAGGCGGCGGCCCTGCATCCGCGGCCGTGACGTCCGCATGGACTGAAAAGCCCGGGACAGGGTGCATCGAGAGTGTCGGGACATCGTATCTGCAGTCGGTTGAAGGCAGGATGTTCCAGGGATCGCTCAAATCGGGAGGAGACGATTTGGCCAATAGAACGAAACGCATAGCCACCATGATCGCAGTAACGATGGTCGGCACAAGCGCAAGCCTGGCCGGGGGGCCGGTTGACGAAAAGCTCGTTATCGACGGGGAAGTGGAGATCATGACCCGTGTACCGGCGCCGGAAGGGCACCCGTTCGACGAACTGATCTCGGGCTGGCACTACCGCACGGAAGAAACGCGTGATCTGGAGGCCGACAGCTTCCAGAACCCGGGTATGCTCTATGTGGAGCGCGGCGAGGAAATCTGGAACACCGTGGACGGTGCTGCTGGCAAGTCCTGCGCCTCCTGCCACGAGGATTCCGAGGAGTTCCTCAAGGGTCTCGGCGCCAGCTATCCCAAGTGGAATGAGGACGCCGGCAAGCCGTTCAACATCGAGCTTCAGATCAACCAGTGCCGTGAACAGAACATGCAGGCTGAGCCCTACAAGTTCGACGCGGCCGATCAGAAGGCTCTGACGACCTACATCAAGCACCAGTCGCTTGGCATGCCGATGAAAGTCGATCTGAGCGAAGGCGAAATGCAGACCTGGTGGGACAAGGGCAAGGAGCTCTACTACACCCGCACGGGTCAGCTGAACCTGTCCTGTGCCACCTGCCACGAGAACTACAACGGCAACTACATCCGGGCTGACCACCTCAGCCAGGGCAGCGTCAACGGGTTCCCGACCTATCGTCTGAAGCAGGCGGACCTTGTCTCCCTGCACAACCGCTTCCGCGGATGTATCCGCGATACGCGGGCAGCCTTCCCGGCCGCCTTCTCCGATGAGCTGATGGCTCTGGAGGTCTATGTGACCTGGCGTGGCTCGGGGCTCGGCATCGAAACCCCGGCGGTTCGCCAGTAGGCCGACCGTTTAAACTCCGGCGCGGTCGCAGCCACCGCGCCGGTTTCTTTCCTGTCGCCGGCGAAGTCCCGCCCGGCCAGCAGGCGGAAACAGAGGGCTGAAAACATCAATGTCCCGAACGTGGGATAACCGGGGTGCACGGCGTCGCCGTGCCTCAACGGGAAAACTGTGCAACCGGCCGGGCATCGGCCGTTGGTTTGGAGTAACTGAGGATGTTCTCAAGACGTGAGTTCCTGATGGCGGCAACCGCGACAAGTGCCTTGCTCGGATCGGGCATGGCGGGTTCGTGGTCGCGGCTGATGGCCCAGCAAGCCCTGACGGAAGACCAGCTCCTGGGGATGGACCCGAAAGGCAAGCTCACGCTGGTGCATATCACTGACATCCACGCCCAGCTGAAGCCGATCTACTTTCGCGAACCGTCCATCAACCTGGGTATCGGCGACGTCAACGGCAAACCTCCACACGTGACCGGTGCCGATTTCCTGAAGCTCTACAACATCGAAGCCGGGTCGCCGGATGCCTATGCGCTGACCTCGGAAGACTTCGTCTCCCTTGCCAGGAGCTATGGCAAGATGGGCGGCATGGACCGGGTCGCGACCGTGATCAAGCGCATTCGCGCCGAACGCGGTGCCGACAACGTTCTCCTGCTGGATGGCGGCGACACCTGGCAGGGCAGCTACACATCCAACGTCACCCAGGGTGAAGACATGATCACGATCATGAACTCGCTCGAGCCCGACGCCATGACCGGGCACTGGGAATTCACCTACGGCACCGACCGGGTTCAGGAAGTCATCGACAGTCTGCCCTTCGCCTTCCTCGGCTCCAACATCTACGACAACGAATGGGACGAGCCCGCCTTCGAAGCCTGGAAGATGTTCGAACGTGGCGGGTCCAAGGTCGCTGTCATCGGTCAGGCTTTCCCGTATACGCCGATTGCCAACCCGCGCTGGATGATCCCCGGCTGGTCCTTCGGCATCCGCGAGGAAGACATTGCCAAACATGTGACCGAGGCTCGCGACGAGGGCGCTGAAATCGTCGTGCTGCTGTCGCACAACGGCTTTGACGTCGACCGGAAGCTCGCCTCGCGCGTTGACGGTATCGACGTCATCCTGACGGGCCACACGCACGACGCCCTGCCGGAACCGGTCATCGTCAACGACACGCTGGTGATTGCCTCCGGCTCCAACGGCAAGTTTGTCTCCCGGGTCGATCTCGACGTTCAGGACGGCAAGCTGGCCGGGTATGCCTATCGCCTGATCCCGATCTTCTCCGACGTCATCACGCCAGATGCGGACATGGCTGCGCTCATCGATGAGGTTCGCGCGCCTTACGAAGCGGACCTCGCCCGCGTTCTCGGCAAGACCGAGAACCTCCTGTATCGGCGCGGCAACTTCAACGGCACCTTCGACGATCTGATCTGCCAGGCACTTCTGACCGAACGCGACGCCGAAATTGCCCTGTCACCCGGCTTCCGCTGGGGGACATCGCTTCTGCCGGGCCAGGACATCACCTTCGAGGATGTCCATAACGCCTGCGCCATGACCTATCCGGCGGCCTACCGTTCGTCGATGACGGGCCAGATGCTGAAGGACATTCTGGAGGATGTCGGCGACAACCTCTTCAACAAGGACCCCTACTACCAGCAGGGTGGTGACATGGTCCGCGTTGGTGGCATGGGCTACACCATCGATCCCGGCAAGGAAATCGGCGAGCGCATCTCGGGCATGACCCTGCTCGCCACCGGAGAAGCAATCGACCCCGCCAGGGAATATGTCGTTGCCGGCTGGGCTTCGGTCAACGAGGGCACGGAAGGCCCGCCCATCTCCGAAGTCGTTGAAGCCTATCTCACAAGCAATCCCGTGGTCAGCCTGCCGGACAACCAGTCCGTCAAGCTGGCAGGATGACGCCTTTTCTTCAGAGATCCTGAGGACACGATCATGACTGACAAAACCAACTCCAAGACGCCGGGTCTTTCCAGGCGCTCCCTCTTGAAAGCAGGCTTCGCCGCAGGCGCCGTTGCAGGCACGGCTGGTGCCGCGCGCGCGGCCGGCGATCCATTGATAACCGAGATACAGGACTGGAACCGATACCTCGGTGACGGTGTGCAGGCGCGCCCTTATGGCACGCCGTCGGAATACGAGGCCAATGTGGTCCGCCGCGACGTGGAGTGGCTGACGGCATCCACCGAGAGTTCGGTGAACTTCACACCGCTGCACGAGCTGGACGGCATCATCACGCCCAACGGCCTGTGTTTCGAGCGCCACCACGGCGGCATTGCCGACATCAATCCTGCAGATCATCGGTTGATGATCAACGGTCTGGTCGACAGCCCCCTCGTCTTCACCATGGAAGACCTGAAGCGCTTCCCGCGCGAGAACCGGGTCTACTTCCTGGAATGCGCCGCCAACTCCGGCATGGAGTGGCGTGGCTCCCAGCTCAACGGCTGTCAGTACACACACGGCATGGTTCACTGCGTGATGTATACCGGCGTGCCGCTGAAACTGATCCTGGAAGAGGCTGGCCTGAAGACCAATGCCAAATGGGTGATGCCGGAAGGCGCCGATGCCTCGGCCATGACCCGGTCCATCCCGATGGAAAAGGCTCTCGACGACTGCCTGGTCGCCTTCAAGATGAACGGTGAGGCTCTGCGTCCCGAACAGGGTTATCCGCTGCGTCTGGTCGTGCCCGGCTGGGAAGGCAACATGTGGGTGAAATGGCTGCGCCGGATCGAAGTCGGCGACGAACCCTGGCACCAGCGCGAGGAAACGTCCAAATACACGGACCTTCTGGAGAACGGCAAGGCCCGCCGCTTCACCTGGGTGATGGATCCCAAGTCCGTCATCACCTCACCGAGCCCGCAGGCCCCGGTCAGCCACGGCAAGGGACCGATGGTCATCTCCGGTGTCGCCTGGTCCGGCAACGGACGGATCAAGCGGGTGGATGTGTCGCTTGACGGCGGCCGGAACTGGAAAACCGCCCGCCTCGACGGCCCAAGCCTGTCGAAAGCCATGCACCGCTTCTACCTGGACATCGACTGGGACGGCTCGGACATGCTGATCCAGTCCCGCGCGATGGACGAGCACGGCTTCTTCCAGCCGACCAAGAACGAGCTGCGTGCCGCCCGCGGCGAAAACTCGATCTACCACAACAACGGCATCCAGACCTGGTATGTCAAAGCAGACGGAATGGTGGAAAATGTCGAAGTTTCTTAAAGCCCTCAGCCTTGGAACCGTGCTCGCCACCCTGCCCCTGCTTGCCGCGACGGCCCAGGCGGGAGACGCAGAAAAAGGTGAGAAGGTCTTCAAGAAATGCGCGGCCTGCCACGCGGTCGGGGAAGGCGCAAAGAACAAGGTCGGTCCGGAACTGAACGAGATTTTCGGCCGTACCGCAGGATCGCTTGAGGACTACAAGTATTCCAAGGCGATGATCGAGGCCGGTGGTGGCGGGCTCGTCTGGGACGAGGCAACACTGACGACCTATCTGACCAAGCCCAAGGACATGGTCAAAGGCACCAAGATGGCCTTTGCCGGTCTGAAGAAGCAGGAAGACCTGGACAACGTGATTGCCTATCTGGCCACCTTCTCCAGTGCTGCTGCTCCCGCCGACCAGCAGGGCGCCGCAGAACCTGCCGCCACTGAAACGGAAACCGCCAGCGCCGACACGGCAGCGGAGGCTCCAGCCGTACCAGTGTCCGAAGTCCGTGAAGGTGGCATCTTCGGCCTTGGCCGTGTGGCGACGGACGACGAGGTCGCCGCGTGGGATATCGACGTACGCCCCGACGGCAGCGGCTTGCCGGAGGGCTCCGGTACGGTGGCCGATGGGGAAGTGCTGTTCACGGACAACTGCGCCGTCTGTCACGGCGATTTTGGCGAAGGTGTCGGCCGCTGGCCGGTTCTGGCCGGTGGCCAGGACACCCTGACCGAGGAACGCCCGGAAAAGACCATCGGCTCCTACTGGCCGTATCTGTCCACGGTCTACGACTATGTCCGCCGCGCCATGCCCTACGGCAACGCCCGTTCCCTGTCGGATGACGACGTTTACGCGTTGACGGCCTATCTCCTTTATCTGAACGACATCGTCGAGGACGAGGACTTCGAATTGTCGAAAGACAACTTCCTGGAGATCCGTCTTCCCAACGAGGAAAATTTCATCGCTGACGATCGCGCCGAAGAGCCGCATTATGCTGCCAAGGCCGAACCCTGCATGAGCGACTGCAAGGACAGCGCGGTCGAGATCACCATGCGCGCCCGTATTCTCGACGTGACCCCGGGATCTGTCGACGACGACGAGGCCTCCGGCATGGGAGGCGTCGACTGACATCGTTTTGCGGCAACGGCCCGTGAAAGAAAGGCCGCCCGCGCAAGGCCGCCGCAGGATATCCTGCGGCGTTAGGAGGAGGAAACGATGGGAATGTTTTCACGACTGGCAGTGGCCACTTCGGCCCTGCTGATGCTTGGCTCTGCCGTATTGGCAGGCGACGGCATTCACAAACTTGCCCTGCAGATCAGCGACAATGATCCGCAGAAGATGAACACCGTCTTGAACGTCGCGTCCAATGTGGCGCGCCACTACTCTGAAATCGGCGAGGAGGCCGATATCAAGATTGTTGCCTTCAATGCGGGCCTGCACATGTTCCGGGCGGATACGTCCCCCGTTTCGGACCGCATGAAATCCTTCGTGGAAAGCATGCCGAATGTCGCCTTCGAGGCCTGCGACAACACCCGCCAGGCCATGGCCAAAAAGGAAGGCAAGGACATCGAGTTTCTGGAAGGTGTCGAAGTTGTTCCCGCTGGTGCCGTCACTCTGATGGAGCTGGACGAAGACGGCTACACCATCCTGCGGCCCTAGACAGTCACAAGACCCGCCGTGCGGACAGTTGCAAGGTCCGTACGGCTTCGTCCCTTTCGGCATGTAGCCCGCCGGAACGCCCGGCTTTTGCATTTCCGCAATCAATTGTCAGCCGTTGCAGGTCTTTCTTTTGCACGAAGCATTCGCGTCCGGCATCGGACAGACTTGCTTTCCCACACCCTTCTGCCTCAAATGGGAACCAGCAGCAGTTCTAGGCGTTTTGATGGATTGCCAATGGAGATGCCATTTGAATGACCGAAACAGTCCCGTTTCAAACCAATTGCCAAACCTGCCCCCTGAGACGGAAATCCGTATTCCGCTCGCTGGAAGACAAGGAACTGGACTTCATTTCGGATTTCAAGACCGGTGAACTGACGGTCGAAGCCGGAGCAACCATTGTTCAGGAAGAAAACAAGAGCCCGCATCTCTACACCATTCTGGATGGCTGGGCCTTTCGGCACAAGGCTCTGGCGGACGGCCGACGGCAGGTGTTGAACTTTGCCCTTCCGGGCGATCTTGTCGGCCTTCAGCTTGCCGTCCTGAACGAGATGCAGCACACGGTCACCGCCCTTACCGACACCACTTTGTGCGTCTTTCAGCGCGACAGGGTCTGGTCGATCTTCAAGGACTACCCGAGCCTGGCCTTTTCAATGACCTGGATCGCAGCCCGTGAGGAACAGATCCTGGACGGGCACATCATCAGCCTCGGTCAACGTTCTGCCCTGGAACGGCTCGCCTATCTCATCCTGCATCTTTACGACCGCGCAGAGACCATCGGCTATGCGAGCAATCAGGCGCTGGATGCACCGTTTTCCCAAAGTCACCTGTCAGATGCGCTTGGCATCACACCGGTTCACACCAGCCGTACGCTCCGCAAGCTTCAGGAAAAGGGGCTGATCAGCTGGGCCAAGGACCGCATCCGGATCCTGGACAGGGATGCTCTGGAAAAACTTGCCTCATACGAGAGCATGGCCGATGAGTGCCGCCCGCTCATCTGAGCGGCGGCCGACATCTTCACGTTTGCTTGAAAGGCATCTTCCAGCGAAAACGAGCGCGTCAGATCAGGGCGCTGATCTGGGCTTTGGTGTAGGGCTTGCTCAGGACCACCTGCCCCTCGAACGCCGTGGGCAGCGGGTCGAGATCGCTGTAACCGCTGGCGAAGATGAACTTCGTCCCCTTTTCCAGCAGCTGGCTGGCGAAAGCCAGGCTGGTATCGTCGCCGATCTTCACATCCAGAATGGCAAAGCTGAACAGCTGAGCTGCCAGTGTTTCCGCCGCTTCCGCAAGATTTGCGAGCGTCTGTACCGGCGAGAACCCGAGCTCTTCCAGCATCATCTGCGTATCGAGCGCGATGATCGGGTTGTCTTCGACAACCAAGGCAGCGCCGCGCGTTGCCAGCACGGCAATAGTGGGTTCCATTGTCACGAGGGTTCTCATCGTCAGACTTGTTGACTGTCCGCACGATGACACGAAATCAATCGCTCCGCATTAACATAAGTTATCGGTGCAGTTAATTTTCCACTTTGATCTCAACCTCCTCCTTTATCGAAAAGAGGCGTGAAACCTTTTCTTAACTCGGGAGTTTACTAGGCGGAGGTAGACACCATGTTCACGCATCGCAAACGAATTCCGACCAACGCCCCTACGGCAATCGCCGTTGCCGCCCTTCTGGCTTCCAGCCTGATTGTGGCAGAACCCCTTTTCACCAACGAAGCGGACGCGGAAACCGCTCACAACAGCAACACGCCCGCACCGGTAGAAGTTGAACAGAAGGCCGCTCCCAAAGGCGACCTGAAGGTTGAGCTTGCCGACGTGCATGGCCGCCCGATGCGCTGCGTCTCCGGAACGCGCGTAACCACCTGTACCGGCTGGCCGATTTCCCACGGCATGCTGGCATTCAATACCGAGTAAAGAGTTCATGACGCAAAATCGTTGAAAAGCCGCCTTTTTCAGGCGGCTTTTATTTTGCCTTGATCCGTGGCGAACGACACACGACCCCGCTGGAAGGGCCCCACCCGGCAAGCGTTTTGGCAACTGACAAATTGTCCGTATCACCTGTTGGAACCTGGAACCGGTGCCCCCTCACCCACGGCGTCGGACAATTGCAGCCTGGGTGCCACCTTCCATCCGCTCCGGAAAGAAGAAACCCGCGACAACGTTGAACCCGCGGGCATTGGAACGCCGGCACGGGTGGCCTTTGTCATGTCCGCGGGTTCGCAGGATTGCAATTGTCAGTGAGATGCGCCGGCCTCGGGCTCAGGTTCGGAACGCCCGGGCTCTTCGGACTGAGCTGTGTTGTTGATGATCTCCAGCACACTGACCACAACCAGCAGCAACGGCACGGCTATGAATCCGCCGATCGGTCCCCACAGCCAGATCCAGAAGGCAATTGCCAGGAAAACCGCAAAGGGGTTCAGCGTCATCGTCCGGCCGAGAACGGTTGGTGTGACGAACTGCGCTTCGATCAGGTTGAGAACCAGATAGGCCAGCGGCGGCGTCAGGATCTCCACCGCCGTGTATCCCGTCGCAAGTCCGATGCCGCTCATCACCAGGACCATGATCGCCGGCCCCAGATAGACGACGTAGTTCAAGACGCCGGCAAGCATTCCCCACAACAGCGGCGAGGGAACATCGAGCAGCCACATGGTCAGCGCCACGGCCACGCCGAGCCCCGCATTGATGACGCTGATGGAGATGAGATAGGTGGAAAGACGCGCTTCGATCGTCCGAAACGCGGTCACGATGCAGCGCCTGCCTTCACTGTCGGGAGACAACTGGAGCGCTGCCCTGCGCAGATGCGGGCGTGTCAGCAGAAAGAAATAGAGACTTGCCAGGAACAGGACCACCTGGGCCATGAAGGCCGGTGCGAAATAGAAAACGCTTTCTACCGCGGAATTGTCGTCGACACTCACTTGCATGCCGCCCTTCTGGCCCATGGCACTGCGAAGGTCTTCCTGCAGGCTCGCGACAGACGAAAAGAACCCCTGCCAACTGACCAGTTGCGCCTGCAGCCGTGACCAGATGAGCGGAAGCCTGTCGAGCCAGTCCGACAGCGGCACGACGAAAGCCGCCCCGGCGGTCAGGATCAGCGCAATAAAGACGAGCACCATCCCCCCTGCGGAGAGCCAGCTCGGCACGCCCAGGCGAGACAATCTTTCCATGGGAAGTCCGAAGATCGTGCCGACAACCACCGACAGGAAAACCGGTGCGAAAAACACCTGGGCAAGATCAAGGGAAGCAATCACCACGATGCCACACAGGATGGCCGCCGAGTAGCGGACAACCGGGTCCGATCTGACAGCCTCGCCCACTGTTACGGGGGGAACGAGTCCTGTTACTGCGGGTCGGTCTGGCTGCGCTGTCATTACTGTTTGCTCCGGTGGCCGGCAAGAAGGCGCGGCAATGGGTTAGCCGCGCTCTTCGTCACCTCGTGCCTGCGCTGCCAGAAAGGCCAGACCGCCCAAAGCGGCGGTGATCATCAGGCCTTTTGATTTTGTGAGCTGTGGCAGAACGGAAATGGCAGCAGCCAGGCCCAGGCGCTGCGCGGCCTGACTATGCGCCTTGCGTCTTCGGTCCTTGTGCTTCAGGAAGCTGAGCACCGCCACGAAGACCAGTCCCGTTACGGCCATGAAGACGGCAATCAGCAAAGCCGCCATCGCAGGGCCGAACACCGGCGCCAGAAAGGCGCCGGCTGCCACCACGCCGGCCACATAGGCTGTCGCGAAACAGACTGCCGCAATGCCGCCCAACACGGCATTGCGCTTGGCACGGTGAACCATGCCATTGAAGTCTCGCGAAACAGCCCCGAAGGCCAGCGGTAGGGCGCGCAGGAGCATCAGCGGCGCACCAGCGCTGCAATCAGGAAGCCGACACCGGCAGCAATGCCGATCGACTGCAGCGGACGACGGCGCACTTCAGCAACGAAGGCGCGTTCGTAATTCTGCAGCTCAGCAGACAGATCGCTCAGGGCGTCCTGGGACAATTTGGTCAGATCCTGCCCTGCTTCGGCGGCCTTGGTCTTGTACTCATCCGTCTTGCCGGCGCCGTACTTCTTCAAGGAGCCGGCGAGAGAGGCAATATCGCCGCGAATGCGTTCGATGTTTTCCTCGATCTCACGAGCGCTAACGGTGTCATTGGCAGGATTGGCGGTCGATGCCGTGGCAGTCTTCGCAGTTGCCATCTTGTCGCTCCTGTTTTCAATCGCGTGAAGCCCTGATGACGGGCGACACGCATCGCGTGAATGGGATCAAGCCCGGAATTCGGACACTTGGACACCGCGCTGAACCAAATTGCGCGGTCTGGCTTGTAAACGGCCTTGCGCTCATTTGGTTCCAGACAACACAGCATGAATTGTTGCAGCGGCGTCTTCACGGCTGCCCGTCAGCCGCGCAAGGCCTCGATCAGATCGGATTTGTTCATTGAAGACCTGCCGCTGATGTCGAGCTCCTGCGCCCGTTCATAAAGCGCATCCCTGGTCCAGGTTTCATAAGGTGCGGCCTTGCCACCCTTGCGCGACGGCGCTTGGTGGTCGTTTGCCTGCGCATTGGCAATTCTCGCCGACTTTTCCTTGCTGTAGCCCTTGTCGCGCAGGGCGTCGTAGGTGTCTTCCTTCTTGATGCTGGAGCTGTTTTTGGAAGCCATGGCCGTGTCCTTTCATTTGTTGTTCCGCTGTTTTCAAAACAACCTCAAATGAAAAACGCCGTCTCGTGCGGGATCGTTCCAATATCTCTTCGATGAAAGGACTGGATAGAGATCCTTTTATCGAAGTGATAAAAATGAACTATGCCACCCGGAAGCTCAGACTTATAAAAAATACAAATGCTATTCTTGAAATAATTTCAGATCACATTTTCCATACTGTCAAAAATCGAAATATTTTCAAAAACATGGAACTGAGGACGAGCTGAAGACTTTTCCTATCGAACGTCCGGGCCACGCTCTTGTCAGCAGCACACCCGGACACATCGATCGCCAATCGAAAGCACGAAAGGAAGAACTATGTCGACGTCTCAGGTTCTGAACATCGAAACCCCGAAGGTCGACCCGATCAAGACGGGTGTTTCTGCCGAGGTGCGCGAACAACTGGCGAAGCATCTCTCGGTCATTCTGGCCGAAACCTACATGCTCACGGTGAAATCGCACCTTTATCACTGGAACGTCGTTGGACCGCTGTTCAAGTCGATCCATGACCTCACCGAAGAGCACTATGAAAATCTCTTTGCCGCGACAGACGACCTTGCCGAGCGCATTCGTGCCCTTGGACACCGGGCGCCGGTCAATGTCGACGAAGGCAAATTGAACCTGACCGTCAGCCTGCCGGCCGGCGGCATGCCCAATGCCTTCGAAATGATCGAGGATCTGGTTCGCAGTCATGAAATGATCGCTGCCGAAATGCGCGACATGGCAGCCTACGCCGGCGACAATAGCGACCCGGTGACGGAGGATCTTCTGACCCAGCGCATCACATTCCACGACAAGGCAGCCTGGATGCTGAGGGCCGTCATTACCGAATGACCGTTCCTCACCGGCATCCCGGATAACTTGCAAGACGACAAAGGTCCGTCTGCCGCGAGACGGCAGGCGGCCTTTGGCGTATGCACCAACTCAGTTTCAACCGTGTGATACCATGATCAGCGTATCAAAACGATTTGCCGGGTTCCGGACGCCTGCAAGCGTCCTGGAAGACCGGCACCTGTCGAATGAGCAAAAGCGGACAGCCTTGCTGGCCTGGCGGGCCAGCCTGCGCAAGGCACCTCGGGCAATTTCTCGGGACGGCCGGTCTCCAGCCGAACTGATCGAAGAAATCGACGAGGCCCTGAAGGCGCTTCGCCGCGAAAAGACTTCGCTCGGCAAAGGGTGATAAAGCTTCGTCGTCGCAGGACATAACGCACCTCTGTCGGCCCTGCCTGCAGTTAACGGCACGGGCGCCTAAGAAGTTGTCTTCCTGACCGGAAACTCGATGACGCAACTCACGCCTTCGGGAGCGAAGTCGATGTTGACATCGCCGTCGAGCGCCGGCCCCACCAAACGCTCAAGCAACATCCGCCCGAAGCCGTTGCGCCTTGGCGGCACCACTTCCGGACCGCCACGTTCCTTCCAGACCAGCCTGATCTTTCCATCTACGGTCGTCCACGACACCGACAGTTTCCCCCCGAGCACTGACAAGGCGCCATATTTGGCAGCATTGGTCGTCAGCTCATGCAGGGCAAGGCCAAGGTTCTGCGCCGCATCCGCCGTAATCGAATGCGGATCGCCCTCGATCTCGATCTGCGGGCTTCCCGGGTCGATCGATTGCGCCAGATGCGCCAGCACGAGTTCTTTCAGGTCAGCGCCGTACCAGGACTGCGACACCAGAAGATCATGACTGGCCGCCATCGCCTGGAGTCGTGCGGCAAAACTTTCGACAAATTCCTCGGTGTTGTCCGAACGCGCTGCTGTCTGGCGTGCCATCGCCTGAATGACCGCAAGCAGGTTCTTGGAGCGATGCGTCAGTTCCCGCATGACGAGATGCATCTGGCGTTCGTTTTCCCGCTTGTGGGTCAGGTCGATGGAGATGCCGATCAGGCCGGCAATCCGGCCTTCCTTGTCGCGCGAAGGCTCCATGCGCATGTTGTAGCTGCGATTGACCCCGTTCATGTCCATGTCGAATTCGATGACGGCGCTTTCACCTGTCTCGAGGACCTTCTTCTTCACCGGAATGAGTTTCAGCTGATCTTCTTCCGGAAACAGCTCATCATCGCTTTTGCCGATGAAGAAATCCGGTTTGAAACCGGGCGACGGATTGACGACATGAATATATTTCAGGTCCAGATCCTGTTCGAACACAGTTGTAAGCGAGCCGTCGAGCGCCTTTTCGAAACGCCGGTTTGCCTCCGCAAGCTGACTTGCCAGCGAGGCAAGACGGATCTCATAGAGATTCTTCTCGGTCATATCGATGGCCGTGCACAGCACACCATCAATTTCGCCACTGCTGTCGCGTGTCGGATGCACGATCAGGTCCAGTGAAACTGTTCCCGTTTCTTCGCTGTCGAGCGCGAAATAGGTGGAAGCGGTCTCGCCGGTTTCCATTACCTGGCGCTTGACCGGCTCCAGATCCGCCGCGGTCTCTTCCGGCAGCAGATCCTGATCGGTACACCCGATGACGTCATCGGCTTCCTTGCCGAACCGCGGATTGTGGATCCACGTGTAGCGCAGATCCTTGTCCTGTGTGAAAACGGAGATGTTGGATCCGGTCAACGCGGTCTCGAACCGCTCGTTGATCCGCCTTATCTCCCGCCGCGATCTGCCGACCTTGTCGGAAAGCTGGAGATTTTCAGCCTTCAGCATATCGTTGGCCCGCTCCAGATCCTTGAGCGAGGGAATGGCCAGCAGCATCGGCCGCACCCGCCAGACAACCACGGCTGTTGCCACCGAGACAAGGGCTGTTACCAGCTTGATCAGACCCTGTGCGCCGTAGATCGGCCACCAGAGCGTTACCAGGGCTGTCAGATGGGTCAGCGCACACGCCAGAATGAAGGCGATGAACAGGTAACCGATCTTGCGGGAATTGCCTTGAATGTCCGGACGCTTGCGCAGAAACCCGAAGATCATCAGGGGAATGGCAATATAGGCCAGCGCAATCAGGGCATCGGAGATCGCATGAATGGCCACGAGATCCGGACGCCAGAGCAGGCAGTATCCATGCGGCATGAAGGCGGCCGCACCAAACAGATAGGACACGATTTCAGACATTTCGAATTTGCTCCGTCATCCGGGCATATAAACTTTCGCGGCCGTTCCGCATCGGAAAAGCCGCCCCCGCGCCGGTGCGCCAGCAAACATTCGAAGCTGGCAGCAACCGCAATTCATTCGGAACCTTTGACCTCAGGAACCGTTTTCCAGATGTCAGAAAGACAAGGAGAAAACGACCGATGAATTGGGACCGGATTGAAGGAAACTGGAAAGAATTCAAAGGCAAGGCCATCACCCAATGGGGCAGGCTGACCGACGATGATGTGGATCGTGTTGCCGGCAAACGGACCGAACTCGCAGGTCTGATCCAGCAGAAATACGGCAAGACCCGTGAAGAAGCCGAGCGGGAAATCGATACCTGGATCTCGCGGCACTGATGGAAGAAGGCGGGCAGTGCCCGCCTCTTCCTCCCGCTACGGGATCTGTCGTTATCGCGCACTGAAGGGCAGACACCAGAAACGGCATCTTGCTTCGCTCTCGAAGAACGAAAGCAGCGGAACACGCCCCCCGTGCTCATCGCGCAGCGCTGCCCTCAGGCAGCTGCCACCTCTTCCGCCCCTTTGAAGAACAGCGCCTGGCTGATCCCCGCCTTCACCGTATTCGGATTGAACGGCTTGGTAATAAGGAACGTCGGCTCCGGCCGTTCGCCTGTCAGAAGACGCTCGGGGAACGACGTGATGAAGATGACCGGAACGGACATTTCGGCAAGGATATCCTTGACCGCATCGATGCCGGACGATCCGTCGGCAAGCTGGATATCGGCAAGCACAAGACCCGGGGCCTGCGCCTTGGCCGCTGCGATGGCATCGCTCGCTGTCCGGGCAACGCTGGTAACGCCATGGCCGAGCGACTCCACGATCTGGATGAGATCCATGGAAATGAGCGGCTCGTCCTCGATGATCAGCACATCCGTCTTGGTCTGCCTGTCAATTTCCGCGATCGCATCCTGGACGAGCTGGGTCACTTCATTTTCGCTACGCTCGATGATGAGGGCGGTTTCGGGAAGCGAAAACCCTTCCAGTGTGGACAGCAACAGGGTCTGCCGGCTTTCGGCCGCCATGGTCGCCAGCCGCTGCTGAGCGGTCTGCTCGAAGATGGAAACCGTCCCGTCATTCGCGATGGGCGGAACGACGCTCGCGTTCCAAAGGACATGGAAAAGCCGGTACAGACCGATTTTCACGCCATGAGATGTATCGATAATGGTCTGATCTGCCACCAGCGCCTGCAGGCAGGCCCTGACATAGGCATCGCCACTTTTCTGACTTCCCGCCAGTGCTCTTGCATATCTACGCAGATACGGCAGGAGCGGCGCGATTTCTTCCGAAAGGCTCACGGACATAAATTAGTTCCTCAATAGTTGCCGCCTGAAAGCGGTCGACGGGCCCGCGTCAAGCGCACCCATAAGTTGGAAATGCATTCGGCAAAAAAAAGTTCCATACTCGAGGAACTTTTTTTTTGCCGCCGCGTTTACGTCGCAAATCAGCCTATCGTCGAAGACGCAAATATCGGGAATCTGCCATGGCAAGCAAGCTTAACCCAAGTCGGCCCAACGCCGGATTTGGTGTAATAACACCGGCCGCCGGAGCCAAGTCCAAAGAAGACTGGATCGGCAACCAGCTCAAGAAGGTTTACGACGAGGCCCTATCGGAAGACATACCGGATGACATGATGGACCTGCTGTCCGCCTTGGACGACAGAGGCTCTGACGAGGAGGCCGCCGAATGAACGTCGCAAAGTTCAAGCAGGATCTGGTCGACGCCATACCGCGATTGCGCGCCTTTGCCAGATCGATCAGTGGTGACCGCGACCGTGCGGACGATCTGGTCCAGGAAACACTGGCAAAGGCGATCGCCAACAAAGACAAGTTCACCGAAGGTACCAACCTCACCGCCTGGCTGATTACCATTCTCCGTAACCAGTATTATTCCGTTGGCCGGAAGATGCAGCGCGAGGTCGCCGACCCTGACGGTGAACACGCCGCCAGCCTGGAAAGCAAACCGCAACAGGCAGGCCATCTGGAACTGAAGGATTTCCTGAGCGCCCTCCAGGTTCTTCCGGACGACCAGCGTGAAGCCCTTATCCTGATCGGTGCCAGCGGCTTTTCCTATGAAGAAGCAGCCGACATCCTCGGCGTGAAGGTCGGCACGGTCAAAAGCCGCGTCTCCCGTGCACGCCTTCGTCTGGATGACCTCATGAACGGGACCGAGAAATTTGAACGGTCCGAAATCGCCGCCGCCGAATCCGCCTCCCTGATCAGGGACGCTCTGTCCGTCTGATCATTCTCATCTACACCGGAACCTTTCCGCTTCTGCGTCCGTTACAGGCCGGCGCACTGCATCCGGTGTGATCAGGCAAGCCGGTTGGCGCACGACAGCTAACAATGACCGGCAGGGTTCCATCGTCGATGGAACCCTGCCGGTTTGAGGGGGAACGGGAATGGATCTGGCCTATCGGGAAAACGCCCGCGAACAAGCCCTCGTCCGTCTGGCCAAGGGCTTTCTGTTCATCCCCGTCTGCATCACACTTCTGGGGGCTGTCCTCGCATTCGCAGCCTTCCTGATCGATGACCTTCAACTCCTGACCGGTGTCTTCGACTTTTTCGGCTACAGCTCCATCAGCATCGATGGTGCCCGCTCGGTCCTGTCGACCATTGCCGGCGCGATGATGTCGGTCATCAGCCTTGTCTATTCCCTGACGCTGGTCGTATTCACACTCGCTGCGGGCAATATTTCGGCCCGCCTGCTGGAAACCTTCGCCAGCAACAGAACCACCCAGATTACCATCGGCCTTCTGGGCGCGACCTTCCTTTATTCCATGCTTGTCCTTTTCGGTGTCGACGACACCAAGGATCTCCGGTTTTCCGTCATCCTCTCGATAATCCTAGCCTCCAGCAGCTTTTTCTGGCTTGTCTATTTCGTCAACGACGTTGCCGGCCGTATCCGGGTCGACGCCGAAATCGGCCGCATTCATGCAGCGTTGCGATCCTCGATCGACGAGCTTCTGGCGCACGAACCGCGTGAAAAGCCGAATGACCGCGAGGAGATACCCGACCTGCCGGTCTGCACCTTCAAAGCCGCGCGCAGCGGCTACATCACCTTCATCGACAGCGAACGGCTGATAAACATCGCGAAGTCTCTCGACGGTTTCATCGAAGTGTCCGTCATTCCCGGAACCTACGTCATCGAAGGCATGCCGATCGCAAAGGTGCGCACGGAGGCCGAAGCCCCTGATCTGAAGCCCTTGAACGGTACCTTCAAGATCGAAAAGGCCCGGGCTCCCGAAGGGGATATCCAGTTTTCGGTGCACCTGATGGTGGAGATCGCGCTGCGAGCGCTCTCCCCCGGCGTCAACGACAGCTACACCGCGATAAGCGCGATCGATCACCTGTCGGCCTCCGCCGCGCGGATCCTGCAGCGCGGCGCTCCCAGCTCGCTCATTACGGATGACGACGAGACCCCTCGCCTGTGGTTGACGATCCTGGAAGTGCACGATCTCCTGGACACGGCGATCAGTCCGCTCAGGCAGGCTTCAAGAGGCAACATCCTGGTGCTCGACCACCTCATTTGCGCTTTGGAAAAGGCGTCCCTGGTCTGCCGCAAGGAGCACCTGCACCTTGTCTCGAGGCAGCTGTTCAATATAGCCCAGGATGCCGTTTTCTCGATCGAGAGCAGACCGGACAGACACCAAATCGCCCGCCGGCTCTGGACTGCCCGCAATACGCTGCGCATTCAGGCCGAAGCCCGCTAGCCACCGGATACCGGCAAGGCGACTGAATCACCTAATTCATTGAACGAGGAAAGCGTTGCCTTGTCAGGCGTTTGACGTCGCCTGAATGCCTGTTGGGGAAGGCACAAAAAAGGGCGCCGAAGCGCCCGTTTTGTTCTCGTGTCAGACCCTGCGGCCTCTGATGGCATGTGCGACTGCCGAAATCAGGAACAGCGCAATGGCGACAAAGAAGATCAGTTTGGCAATGGAAACCGCAGTACCGGCAATACCGCCAAAACCAAGTACGGCTGCAACAATAGCAACCACCAAGAACAACAATGCCCAGGAAAGCATAGCAACCTCCGATATTTGAGATACGGAGATGAAACGCCTCGTTTTCGAAATCGTTCCAAATATTTTTGAAAATTATCTCGGAAACTTCAAGACCACCGCAGGGAACCTTCTTCGCGCCCGGCCGTTTCCGTCACAGTCACCAGCATCGGAGATCTGTCATGGAATATGGAATTGTCGGCCTGTTGATCCTCATCCTGGACGTCTACGCGATCATTCAGGTCCTCGGAAGCGGCTCCTCCACCGGGGCAAAGTTGCTTTGGGTTCTCGGGATCCTGATTTTCCCGGTCGTCGGCTTCATTGTCTGGCTGCTGGCCGGTCCGAAAAGCGCAGGCAAACTCGCCTGATTTTTCGCGTCACGGCTCAACGCCCCCCAGGCGCAGCCGTGACGCCTTCTCCCGGAACTTCCCGAAAGTTCAACCATTTACCTACTGCACTTTCAACTTTTCAGAACACGAAAGGGAGATGCTGAAATGCTTCGCCATCTACTCGCCACCACCGCAATCGTAGCTGCCATTTCAACGGCGGCTGTTGCCGGTGAGACCGCTGCGATGAAAGACGGCGGTCAGGCCGGTGCAAGTGATGACACCGGCGTATACGAATTCGAACTCCACACCCTTGCACCGGATACGACCACCGGCATTCTCGCCACCAACATGGTCGGCAAGCCTGTGGTGACCAGCAGAAATGCTGAAGGGGAAGAAATCGGCGACATCAACGACGTGGTCTTCGGCCGCGACGGCTCCGTGCATGCGGTGATTGTCGGTGTCGGCGGTTTCCTCGGCATCGGCGAAAAGGAAGTCGCCCTCGATTTCGCCCGCCTCAACTTCGTGGCTGGTGAGGACAAGCGGCTCATCGTCGTCAGTGACGTCTCGCGCCAGGAACTGGAAGCGGCAACCGCCTATGAGCGCCCGGATTACATCCCCTACTGGATGACGACGGAAGGTGCGCGCGAGCAAATGGACAAGGTCACCGAAAAC
Source organism: Labrenzia sp. R5_0 (assembly GCF_017743835.1). NCBI lineage: Bacteria > Pseudomonadati > Pseudomonadota > Alphaproteobacteria > Hyphomicrobiales > Stappiaceae > Labrenzia > Labrenzia sp. R5_0. The sequence goes on from NZ_JAGHRK010000002.1 coordinate 1,190,051, forward strand.
GCCAGGTCCACCTATGAGACCGTGCGCAAGGAGGCCATCGACCCGGCCAGGCAGCAGCTGGATGAAGCCATGTCCACCGGCTGGACTGAAGAAAAGACCGAGGTCGATGCAGCCAGCGTATCCACGGACGAGCTGATCGATTCAACGGTCTACACCAACCAGGACACAAACATCGGTGAAGTCGCCGAGGTCCTGATCGGCAAGGACGGCAAGGCCCAGGCAGTTGTCATCGATGTCGGCGGTTTCCTTGGCTTCAACGCAAAGCCGGTTGCCGTTGCCTTCAACAGTCTGAAGATGTTCGAAACGGAGAACGGCGACCTTCTGGTCACCGCCCCTTTCACCAAGGAACAGCTTGAAAATGCGCAGACCTATGAGCCTGCCACCTATAAGGCCAATCCGGATGCGGTTCTGCTGAAAGGCTGAACGGCTGTCTGAAAAACACCAAGGAAACGGGTCGCTTCGGCGGCCCGTTTTTTTTGGGTGACCAGAGGTCGTGGCTCTACCAGCGATGAGGAGCTGGCTTCAAGGCAGAAGGACAAAGGAAAACTGGCTCACATCGGGGCTTCTTTCGTGCCGTGGACGGACGGATCACACACCTGTCCTGATCCGCGCTCCCCCCGGTTGTCCGTCACGAGGAGGCCTCCCGGTTTCGGGGCGAACTCATGGACAAGGTCGTCACGAGAAGCCCTCAGGCAAGCCAGTAAACGACGGTGGCGACCGCTGCCAAGGCCACCATCAACCCCACCAGCGTCACGATACCATCGCGCACCAGCAACCCGAGGCTCAGGAGAAGTATTGCCGAGCCGGGCAAGGCGACAGCAAAGGGCAGCAGGGTGGCGGGATAGACAAGAAGAGACAGAAAGATGCAAAACGCCGCGACGATCCGGCTCGCGGTTTCGCCGGCAAACATGGCCAGGCGTTGCCCGAGGTAACGGTCGGCGCGTTCGGCATAAGGGGTGAGCTTGTCGATGATCGACTTCACCTTCTGCTTGGGGAAACCGCGATTGCGCACGAAAGACGGTAACCAGATCGAGGTTCTGCCAAGCACAAGCTGTCCCGCCACCAGAAGCGTCAATGTTGTGAGAACAATCGGCACACCTGGTATGGCCCCGATGGGAGATATCATCACAAGGGCCGGCAGAAACAGAAGAGGTCCCGCCGCACGGCTGCCAGAAGCATTCAACAGCGAGCCGACATCGGCGCGGCCTTCCTTTTCAATTTCGTCTTCCCAGTTTGTAAGAACTTCCTTGATTGTCTCCGACTGACCTGTCGCCATCCAGGTATCCCTCCAGTTCGAATTATCGTCGGACGTCCGCACACTTTTCAGCCAAATCCGCGTCCGGAAATGCAAAAAGGGCCGGCAAAGCCGACCCTTCTTGACGTTATGTCACTTTATTCACTTGATCGCTTCCAGTGACATCCGACTGACACCAACCGTGATGTTCGTGCCCGTCTGGCTTTCCACACTGAGCGGGTTCAGCGCAATCGACTTGTCGAAGCCGCCAATAAGGGCATTGGCCTTGATACCCGCCCCAAGGCTGGCACCTGCGGTCACGCCGGCGTATTCACCTTCAAGAGCGCCCACCTCCAGGTCGGCGGTCGGTGCAACGACGCCCCATATCAGCGTGGCCGAGTCGGTGGTCCCGATATCAAGCCCGTACTCGCTTACGGTCGCCGTGTAGTAGCTGGCAGGGCCGTCACCGACCCGGTCGAAGGTGCAGTTCATGACGGCCTTGGAACCGACGATGAAATTGGTTTCCTGCTCGACAACGCATGTCAGTTTGCCAACTTCAACGCCAGCAGGCTTGTCCTGGGCCATCACAGGGGTCGCAAGAAGCGTGGCTCCCGTCAGGGTCAGGGCGAGTTTGGTAAACCGTGTCATCAATGTCTCCTTCGTGTATGTGGCCTCCGGATTGCTCCGGTCCGCCTTCATCACGGTGGAAACGTCTGCCCGGTCTGTCAGTTCCAAAATAATTCTGCTCTTGTCCCCTCAGCGCATGGCCATCGGCAGATAAAGCGCAATCTGCGGCAGGGCGATCAGCGCCGCGACCATGGCCAGCATCGCCAACACGTAGGGAATGGCTCCCAGCATCACCTCGGCAATGGATCCGCCGCGCCGCGCACTCTGGACGACGAAGAGATTGAGCCCCACCGGCGGTGTGATCAGCGCCATCTCGATCAGCACGATCATCAGGATGCCGAACCAGACCGGATCATAGCCCAGGCTGATAACGATCGGCACAACGATGGGAATGGTGATGACCATCAGCGACAGGGTCTCGATGAAGAAACCGAGCACGATATACATCGCGACGATCACCAGCAGCGTCTGCAGGGGACCGAAGCCGAGCCCCTCCAGAAAGCCGCGCAATTCCTGCGACAGGCCGGCGGCCGAAAGCGTGAAGTTGAGAAACGACGCCCCGATAACCACCAGCATGATCATCGCCGTGACCCGCACTGTGCCGATCAGCGCTTCGCCGATCATGCGTGTGTTGAGCCCACCGAAAAGCGCGGCAATCGCCAGCGCACCGGCAACCCCGACAGAGGCTGCTTCGGTTGGTGTCGCCCAGCCCTTGTAGATCGAGCCGATGATGGCGCTGAACAGGAGGATGATCGGCAGCAGATCCGCCAGCCCGAGCGCCATTTCCCGCAAGGGGAACGTCCGCCGTGCCCCGCCGAGCTTTGGATTGACCAGGCAAACAAGCGCAGTCACTGCCAGAAAGGCCGTCGCCAGCAGGATGCCGGGCAGAAGCCCTGCCAGAAAAAGCTGCGGGATCGAGGTCTGTGTCAGAAAACCGTAGACGATCAGGTTGATCGACGGCGGGATCATGATGCCGAGCGTACCCCCGGCGGCGATCGCACCGGAAAAGAGCTTCTGGTCATAGCCCAGCCGATCAGCCTGCGGCATGGCCACCGTCGCCACCGTGGCAGCGGTCGCTACCGAAGATCCGGATGTGGCCGAGAACATGGTGGCGGTTGCCACATTGGCATGCACCAGCCCGCCTGGCAGCCAGGAGACCCAGCGGTCGAGCGCCGAGTAGGTGCGTGCGGCAATGCCGGTGCGCACCAGGATCTCGCCCAGCAGCACAAAGAACGGAATGGCGATCAGCGCCGCATTTTCCGACGTCGACCAGACCATCGACCCGAGGCCGCGTGTCAACGGAAAGGCACTGAAGAACTGGTCGATGCCGAACCCCAGCAGGAACAGCACGATGCCGACGGGAATGGAAAGGCTGAGGAGCCCAAGAAGGCCTACGGAAACGAAGGAAAGCATCAGGCCGTCTCCCCTTCCGGAAAGGCACCGATCGCCTGCTCGGATTTTGCAAATTCACCGCGCAGGACCAGCAGCACACCGGCGACAAAGGTCAGCCATGCGGTGATCGCGAACCACACCCACCCGGCAAACCAGGGCAATTGCACCAGCGCGAGCGGAGTTTCCAGGGGTGTGTTCGCCCTTGAGGAATTGCGCAGTGTCGTCTCCACCACCGGCCAGCACTTCAGCGCGACGATCGAGACGGTCGAGGACAGGGCAAAGATCGACAGAAGATCCAGCACCGCCCGCCATTTTGGCAATCCAACCGAGCGGCGCAGGAAATCGATCCGGATATGCGAAAGTTCGCTCAATCCGAAAGCCATGCCCCAGGCCGTTCCGATGGCCATCACGTAGCCGGAGATTTCGTCGGTGCCGCCGAAGGAGGCACCGACACGGCGGAGACAGATATCAATCAGAACAAGACCTGCACAGGTGAGGAACAGAACGCCGACCGAAATCGCTATCGCCCGGTTGATCCTCGACAGGATTGACAGGAGTTTCTCCGCCACCTCGATGTCTCCCGGGCTTAGTTGGTCTTGATCTGCACACCGACGACGGTGCCGACGCTGTCGTTCCAGCGCGCAGCCCAGTCACCGCCGGCCCGCTCCGCCCATTCCGGCAGAACATCCGTTTCCAGGATCTGGCGTGCCCGCTCGATGTCACCGTCGCTGGCTTCGACAAGAACCATGTCCCGCACGTCGCCCGAGGCGCATTCCCCCTTGCCGGTCAGGCAGGCGATGTCATTGCTCAGCGCACCTTCCGCCGATGCCCAGGCAGGGGCTTCGAACTTTTCGGCAATTTCCTTTTCGATCAAAGCCCGGGTCTCGCCGGACAGAGCGTTCCACTTGTCGAGATTGATCGCTGTCACCACCGGGTCCCAGCCGCCAAGCGGGATCGGCAGAAGATGCGTGCTGACTTCCCACCACCCGGCGCTATAGCCGGAGCCTGCCCCGGTCACCGCACAATCGACGACGCCTTTCTGCAGCGCGCCCGGCACCTCGGAAAAGGCAACCGTAATGCCTTCTGCTCCGAGCGCTTCCAGGAACTTGGCCGTCATGCGGCCGGATGCGCGGATCTTCTTGCCCTTCAGGTCGTCCAGCGAACCGACTTCAGCGTTGCAGAACACCACCTGCGGCGGATAGGGCGCAATCGCAAGCACCTTGGAATTGAAGCGTTTTTCGAAGATCTCCTCGACCATCGGCCGGGCGGCATCGACCGCGGCATGGGCCTTGTCGGCAGACATGGCCACCAGCGGCACATCGAGGCCTTCCAGTTCCGGTGCATCGGCAACTGCATAATCGCCCACCGTCATGCCGACGTCGAAAACACCCTGGCCAAGCAGGCGGAACACTTCGCCAACGCCGAGGTTCATCTGGTTGTGGGTGGTGACGGTTGTGTTGATGGTGCCACCGGATGCTTCAGGCAAGGCGGTCTGCCAGAACGGCGCCTCATAATCCTGGTGCAGAGGCAGGCTGGACCAGCTGCCGACCACAGACAGATCTTCCGCGGCGGCGGCCGAGGACATGGCGACACCGGCCATGAGGAAAGTCAGAATCTTTTTCATGTGTCCACTCCGTGAAGGTTCGAGCTTACAGCGTCTTTTTTGTTATGATTGGAATTTCAGCGTCATCCGGGATGTCCGTGATCAGCATGTGTCCCGGTTTATGGGTAATCAGCAACGGCAGGGCAGCGTTCTGGATGATGGCTTGCGGCGTCACTCCGCAAGCCCAGAAGACGGGCGTGAAGCCGGCCTCCACCGGCACCGCATCGCCCCAGTCCGGATTGTCGAGAGCGGAAATGCCGATGGCCGCTGGATCGCCGATATGGACCGGTGATCCGTGCGCCAGCGGAAAGCGGGCCGAAATGGCAACCGCGTCCCGCACCCGCTCATCCGGGATCATCCGCATGGAAACCACCATTGCACCGCGGAACGGCCCGGCCGGTGTCGTTTCCATGTTCGAGCGGTACATCGGCACGGTGACATTGTTTGAAATGTGCCAGAGGTCGATCCCCGCCTCGATCAGCGCATGTTCGAAAGTGAAGGAACAGCCGAGCGCAAAGGCCACGAGATCGTCTGACCACAAGGCGCTTATGTCCGTCACCGAGCCTTCCAGCCGGCCATCGCGATAGATGTTGTAGGCGGGGACGTCGGTACGAATATCCAGGCAGTGTCCCAGGGTGAACAGGAGGGGGTTTCCCGTGTCCGAAGCACCGATCAGCGGACAGGGTTTGGGATTGCGCTGGCAGAAGCGCATGAAATCCAGCGCAAAGGCTTCCGGAATGATCGCCAGATTTGCCTGAAGCAGGTTCTTGCCCAGCCCCGCCGTGTGCGAGCGATAGCTGCCGGACCTTATCTGCGCCCGAAGCGTCTCGATGTTTTCCTGTCGAAGGGTTTCATAAGATTGCAGCACCGGGGCTCTCCTCCATTGGAGAAAGGCTCCCGCATTGCGGTTATAAACTCAAATTGAATGATTTTAGCAGATCTTATAAATGATTTTTATAATCAGAGTAGGCGACCGCAACCTCAAGCGCCTTCTTCGCAGCAGCCGCGACGATGTGGCTGCGCGGGTCACCGAGATAGCTCGCCGAAAACCTCAGGGCATCCGGTACCCACCCCGGATCGAACTCGACGATGCTTCCTCCCTCGACATAGGGCCGTGCCAGCGCCCTCGGCAGTGCCGCGACCCCGAGCCCTGCTTCCACCAGCCTGAAACAGGCAGACAGAGACGACGACGGGAACATCTGCACGTCCGGCGCAACCCGTTCGAACAACAGTGTTTTCAGCTCGCGGTAAGGCCGCGTGTGCCGGGCGTAGGTGATTACGGGTTTTTCCCGCAAAAGCGCCTCGGCTTGCGCGCCCTTGGCCGGACTGTCCGCCGCCACATACCAGCCGAGGTCGAAACCGGGCAGCTCGATGTTGTCGACCGAATATTCCGAAATCGGCCCCAGCAACAGGGCCAGATCGATTTCCCGGTCGAGCAAACCGGCGCGCAGGTTCACGGAAATATCGACGTTGATTTCCACGATTAGATTGGGAAAGTCGGCCCGCAGCGCGGCAACCAGATCCGGCAGCCAGCACTGCGCAATGGTTTCCGAGGCTCCAATGCGCAGATGCCGGTCAATCCCCTCACGGGAGACTACCGTCTCCTCGACCTTGTCCGACAGACGCTCGAACTGCTCGGCGAATGTCTGAAGCAGCTCGCCGCGCTTGGTCAGCTTCAGCCTGCCGGGAGAGCGTTCAAACAGCTCGGTCCCCAGGGCCTCTTCCAGCCGTTTGATCCGCGTCGTCACCGCCGGCTGCGTCAGGTTCAAACTTCCCGCGGCCTTGTTGACGCCGCCATGGCGGACAACGGCCAGAAAGGCCCTCAGCTGATCGAGATTGAGCGGATGCATGAAACGTCCCGGCGTGATCGGTTTGGGCTACTTTGCGCGAAGCTGCGGACATTGAAAAGGTTTCGGGAACAGACCGGCGCGCAAAAGCAGAACGAGAGAGAACCTCATCCCCGGCCTTTTTGGCGAGATGTTACTGCCCAAGGGGCTCTTGCCCCTTGAAGAAAAGAATTTCACTGCTGTGCAGGCTCAGGCGCTCAGCGCCAGCTCGGGCCCTGCAAGCACTTTCCCTGCAAGCCGCCTGATCCGCTCAGGGTCCGGATGGAGGTCAGCCTTTTCTGCCATGCGTGCCCACAGGACCTTCAACAGCGTCTTGCTCGTCAGTTTCATGAAGTCATGGGCAAGGGCTGTCGGGTCCTCGCTCTGCAACACCCGATCCCTAACCCGGCACCAGTTGGCGACAACCTCGCCCAGTTGCGGGCAAGTTTTATCGTTCCGCAGACATTCGGCCCGCAGGAATTCCTCGAATGCCTCGCTTTCCTTGCCCGGCAGCAGACGCGTGACCAGTGCTCTTTCATGAATGGCGTTGGCACCTTCATAAATCGCGGTGATCCGCACATCCCGGTAGCACTGTTCCAGGACGTATTCCTTCAGATAGCCGTACCCGCCGAGCACCTGCATGCCAAGCTCCGTTGCCTGCATGCCGGCTTGCGTGCAGTAAGCCTTGGCGATCGGTGTCAGGAATTCCGCCAGAGCCCGGTTCTCGCCTGCTTCGACCGTGACCAGCGCAAGGTGCGCGATTGCTCGTCCGCCAAGGGCAAGGGCATCGATCTCGTCCAGCATGCGACGTACGTCGGCATGACCATCCAGCGTCACCGGCTTGCCCGCAGCATCCCGGCCCTGCTTGCGTTCCGCCGCATAGGTGCTGGCGATATCCGCAGCGCGGGCGGCATGGGCAACACCCTGCAAGGCTACATCCACGCGGGCATGGTTCATCATCGTGAACATCGCCTTCAGGCCTTCGCCTTCCCGGCCAACCAGTTCGGCGACGGCGCCGTCGAAAGCAAGCTGGCAGGTGGGCGAAGCATGCAGACCCATCTTTTCCTCAATACGGGTCACGGTCACCGCGTTGCGGCTGCCGTCCACGCGGGTGCACGGGCACAGAAACAGCGACAGGCCCTTCACGCCATCGTCTGACGTGCGCGCCAGCACCAGGTGATGGATCTTCTCGCTCATGTCCTGATCGCCGCCGGAGATGAAGATCTTCTCGCCGCTGATTGAACAGCCATCACCAGCCTGCACAGCCCGGCAACGGATGCGGGAAAGATCGGACCCCGCGTCCGGTTCGGTCAGGCACATGGTGGCAAGGGCCTCGCCGGAGGCAAATTGCGGGATCACGCGCGCCTGCTGATCTTCCGTGCCAAAGGCCAGCAGGGTGCGGGCGGCACCCGCAGCAAGGCTCGTCACCATCTGCAGACTGTGGTTGGCACCGGTGAAGATTTCCGAGGTGATCGCAAGTACGCCGGCATCGAGCCCCTGCCCGCCAAGTGCTTCCGGGATCGTCAATCCCGGCCAGCCCTGCTCCGCATAAGCGGCATAGGCTTCGCGGAACCCGTCCGGCATGCGCACCCGCCCCTCCACCAGCCGGCAACCCTGGCTGTCGCCCGGTTCGTTCAACGGGGCCAACTGCTCTTCTGCAAAGGCAGCAAAATGACCGCCGATCTCGGCGGCAAGATCCGCATCGAAGTCCGGCAGATCGGCTGCCCCGGCAACATGGGTCAGGCAGAACAGGATATCGTCAAGCGGTGTGGTGAAGGGTTTCATCAGTTCCAGGCTTTCAACAGATACTCAATCGGGTATTCGCTTTGTATTCCCCCTCATCCTGAGGAGATCGGTGATCGAGGACTTCGTTTCGGGACGTTTCGAGACCCCGGACATCACAACTTCGCTCCTGTCCTCACCCCACCCGAAACAAGGACACAAGCACGGCGGAGGCAAGTCGCCGGCCGGTGCCGACGAAAAGAGTATTGTTGACCCAGTCATAACGCGGGTCTCCGGTCTCCAGCCTCGCCGCCGTGCGGAAGTAATAGAGCGTCGGGTCGATATCCTCGCCGCGGGCAAGCGCTTGCAGCACGTCCGGCGGACCATGGCGAACACCCTTGTTGATGATCTCGATCACCGCGCCGTCGTCTGTCTCGAAGGCGTAGCGGGTGTCGATGTCGGCCGACCCGTCTGCCAGGATCGTCTGCCAGTCAGCGCCCATGTCCAGCACCGTTCCGGACACCTGACCTGTCACCCGGCCACCGACAATCGGGATGATCCGCCGCGCACCCGCCCTGCCCTGGCCCAGTTCCCGGACAGGGCCAAGTTCGACCTCAAGGTCGCAGAAATGGGTGAGCTCCGGAGTGATCATGCCAGCCCCAGTAGCCTAGCCGCATTGCCCTTGATGATGTCCGGCCGAAGCTCGTCCTTGATGGCGATCTTCTCGAAATCCGCCAGCCAGCGCTCCGGCGTGATCATCGGCCAGTCGGAGCCGAACAGCACCTTCTTCTTCAGGATCGAATTGCAGTATTTCACCAGGATTTCCGGGAAATACTTCGGCGACCAGCCGGAGAGGTCGATATAGACATTGGGCTTGTGCTGGGCGACCGCCAGGGCTTCCTCCTGCCAGGGGAAGGAAGGATGCGCGAGGATGATCTTCATGTCGGGAAAATCGACCGCGACATCGTCCATATACATCGGGTTGGAGTATTTCAGCCGCATGCCGTTGCCACCGCGCATGCCGCTGCCGACGCCTGTCTGGCCGGTATGGAACAGCGCAATGGAGCCTTCTTCCGCGATCGCTTCATAGAGCTCGTAGGCCATGCGGTCGTTGGGGTAAAAACCCTGCATCGTCGGGTGGAACTTGAAACCCTTGATGCCGAAATCCCTCATCAGGCGCCGCGCCTCGCGCGCACCCATCTTGCCCTTGTGCGGATCGATGGAGGCGAAGGGGATCAAAACATCGTCGTTTTCGGCGGCAAGTTCCGCCACTTCCTCATTCTTGTAGCGGCGGTAGCCGGTCTCGCGCTCGGCATCGACCGGAAAGATTACCGCCGCAATGTTCTGTTCGCGGTAATGGGCTGCCGTTTCCGGTACGGTCGGCGGATGGCTCCAGGGCGCGCGGAAGTATTTCGCCATCGTGGCCTGCAGGTCGTCATAGCCATCGTCGGAATGACAGCCGCAGGGCTCTTCGGCGTGAGTGTGGATGTCGATGGCGCGAACCTTGGTGATGTCGACCATTTCAAGCGCTCCTCAATCAGAGTGTGACCACAGCAGGGTCATCGTCGGTGTAAAGCCGTTCCAGCAGGTCCTCGCGGCGCGCCAGAACCTTTCGGATGTTCAGATTGCCCTTGGCGGTCATCTCGCCTTCGGGCATGGAAGCTGGCTGAGACAGCACGATGGCGCGGGACACCAGTGTCGAGCTGCCGCTGATCTCGCGGGCGCGCGCCGAAAGCCGGCGGTGGATTTCGCCCTGCAGCAGCTTGCAGCGGAAAGCACCGTCATCATCGTTGAGGTCAAAGCCTTCCCGGGTCAGCTCCGCGACATTCGGGAAGATCATCACCCCGATCTGGTTCCGATCGGCGCCGGTGATGATCAGGTCTGCGGCAAGCGGTGCGAGACGGGACAGCATGTCCAGCTTCAGCTGCGCCGCCCGCACCCAGGTGCCGGACTGCAGCTTGAAGTCCTCCGATATCCGGCCGTCAAAGCGCATGCCCTTGTTTGCGTCTGCTGGATCAAGAAACAGCATCGCATCCCCGGTGATGAAGAACCCTTCTTCATCGAAGGCTGCGGCGGTCTTTTCAGGATCGTTGAGATAGCCGGGCATCACGTTGGGGCCCTTCACTCGGACTTCGCAGCGCATGTCCGCATCGGGTAAAAGCTTGACGGTGACGCCGCTCACCGGAACACCGACAATGCCGGAGTGGGGTGCAGGTTCCTGCTGCATCAGGGCCGAGGGCGCTGTTTCGGTCAGTCCCCAGGAAGACGTCATCAAGGGCACCTCGCCCTTGACCTCCATCGCCATGCGCTCAAATCCGGACCAGACCTCCTGCGGCAGGGAGGCCCCTGCATAGAAGATCAGGTCCAGATCCTCGAAGAACCGCTGACGCAGATCCGTATCTGCTTCCAGTGCCTTCAGCAGCATGCCGAAGCCAAGCGGCACGTTGAACACCAGCGTACCGGTCTTCAACGACAGGTTCTCCACCGTCCGTTCGAACAGGCCCTTCACCGGCTTGCCGTCGTCAATGTAGAGACTGCCGCCGTTGGCCAGCATCATGTTGAAATTATGCGAGCCGCCGAAGACGTGGTTCCAGGGCAGCCAATCGACGATCACCGGCGGGCGCTTGCGCAGGAACGGCATGGAGTCGGCAAGCTGGGCCTGGTTCACGCACATCATCCGGTGGGTGGTCAGAACGCCCTTCGGGCTGGAGGTCGAGCCGGAGGTCATCAGGATCTTGCCGACCGTATCCGGCGTGACGGCCGCGAAGGCACTGTCGACGTCGACGCTGCCGTCTCCCTTCAGAAGGTCGGCGAAGGCGGTAACGTTCCGGCTTCCCGGGCGGCTGGCGACAATCTCGACCGACGCAAGATCTTCAAGGTTCAACGCTTCGCCGTATTGGTCGGCATCGACCACATAGGCCATTTTCGGCTTGATGAGGTTGATCGCCTCGCGCAGGCGGCCATGGGCACCGTGAATGAGCGAATACTGCTCGGCCACCGGCACCACCGGCACTCCGACATACTGGGCAGCAAGCGCAAGAATGCCGTGATCGACACCGTTGCCGGACATGATCAGGATCGGCGTATTTGCCCCCATGCCTCTTGCCAGGAGCGCGGCACCGATCGCCCGAACCTTTTCCAGGATGCCCGCATAGCTTTCCTCGCGCCAGCCGGCACCGCTGCGTTCGGCCAGAAACACCCTGTCCGGAGCTTCCCCCGCCCATTGGTGCAGCCAGTCTCCCGTCCGCTCGACCACCGGGCTCAGCGGATAGGTGGACCGCAGCAGAATGCTGCCATCCGGGCGGTCTTCCCGCTCGACCGAGTGGCGCAGAAATTCCGTGGTGCGCTTCATGATCGTCTCCTCCCGAAACTTCATGTCAGTCTTCCCGTTGGCGGTTGCTTTCAATCAGTTGCATCACCTTGGTGGCGACACTCAACGCGTCCTTGCTGATACCGTTGAGCAGCATCTTTTCGTGCTCCATGACCGCGGCGATTGCCTTTTCACACAGCCGGCGACCGGCCAGTGTCGCCTTCAAGGCATAGGCCCTGCGGTCACTCGGCAGCCGGTCCCGGATGATCAGGTCACGCCGCTCCAGTTCGTCGACAATCACGACCAGGTTGGGCCGTTCGATATCCATGGCCTCGGCCAGTTGGGATTGTCGCAGGCCCGGGTTGTCGACGATCAGCACAAGGGCGGTATAGGTCAGCATGCGCAGGTCGAACGGCTTCAGGGTGCGGCTCAGGTCCGACTGAATGACGTTGAACGTCCGCTTCATCTGATAGCCGTAAAGCGCGCGCAGGGTCCTGTCGCTGACGTTGACAATTCCGGTCTCGGTCTCCGGTTCCATCGCGGTTTTCCTCATGAGATCACCTGAAGGTCGGGTTGCGCTTTTCCAGGAAGGCGGCAAGGCCTTCCAGCGCGTCCGGGCTGGTCTGTGTAATCGCGGCGCACAGGCTCTCGGTAAAGAGACCGTCCGTCTTGGACATGTCCGCAATGCGCGCCAGCGCCTGGATCATGATGTAGTTGGACAGCGGCGCGTTGGAAGCGATCCGGCTTGCCAGGTCCTGCGCCTTGGCCAGCGCCTCTCCCTCGCCGACGGTGTAATGAGCAAGGCCCAGAGCCAGGCCTTCGTCCGCGTTGTACTTGCGGCCGGTCAGCATCATCTCGGTCATCCGGTCCGCTCCCAGAATGCGGCCCACGCGCACGGAAGCGCCACCACCGACGAAGATGCCCCGGCGGCCTTCCGGCAGCTGGAAGAACGCGGAGGTTTCGGCAACGCGCACATGGGTGGCACTGGCCAGTTCCAGACCGCCGCCGATGACGGCGCCGAACATGGCGGATACCACCGGCAATCCGCCGAACTGGATCCGGTCCATCACCTGGTGCCAGCCACGCGAATGGCGCATGGTTCCTTCCGCGTCGCGGGCCACATGCTCGGACAGATCAAGGCCCGAGCAGAAATGCCCGGCCGTGCCGGTGATGACCACCGCCTTCACCTCGGCGGGCGGAGACAGGAAGAAGCCGTCGATGGCCCCAAGCAGCTCGTCGCACATCGCGTTGCGCTTGTCCGGACGGTTCATGGTCAGGGTCGCGACGCTGTCGGAAATCTCAATTTTCAGGATCGGTTCTGTCATCGGTGTCTCCTCAGCGCGGCGGCAGACGCACGGCGCCATCCAGGCGGATGGTCGTGCCGTTCAGGAACGGGTTGGTCACGATGTGCCCGGCAAGCAGGGCGAATTCCTCCGGCTCGCCAAGACGTGGCGGGAACGGAATGTTGGCCGTGATCTTGGCTGAAACCTCTTCCGGCAGACCTTCCATCATCGGCGTTCTGAACAGGCCCGGCGCAATGGCCATCACGCGGATGCCGTGCTGGGCAAACTCCCGCGCTGCCGGCAGGCACATGGCAGCAATGCCGCCCTTGGACGCCGAATAGGCAGCCTGGCCCAGCTGGCCGTCCTCGAAGGCGACCGATGCCGTATTGACGATCACGCCACGCTCGCCGTTTTCCAGCGGTTCCACGTCCATGAGGCGTCTTGCGGCATGGCTCATGACATTGAACGTGCCGAAGAGATTGACCTTCAGCGTCTTTTCAAAGGTATCGAAGGAGAGCTTGCCTTCCCGGCCGACGATGCGCGCGGCAAAGCCGACGCCGGCGCAGTTGACGACAACGCGCGGCGTTTCACCGAGCAACCCGATCGCTTCGTCGAGTGCAGCGCCTACGGCTGCCTCGTCGCTGACGTCGGCCTGAACGGCGAAGCCGCCGATTTCTTCCGCCACAGTGCGGGCCCGGTCGATATCGAAATCAAGGATCGCAACTTTCGCGCCCTGGCTCGCAAAATGACGGGCTGTCGCGGCCCCGAGGCCACTGCCGCCACCTGTCACGAAAGCCGCTTGTCCGGATATCAGCATGGCACAGCCTCTGAATTGGTTTTAGTCATCATTGTTATATCTCATACCTATTTTGATACGCCGAAAGGGCGCACTCCTTCCGGCTGGGTTTAGCCAGCCAGAAGGAACAGGGTGATTGACGGAAAGAGGACCAACAGGATCACACGGACTATGTCGGACGTTACGAACCAGAGAACCGCCTTGTAGGTTTCCTTCATCGGCGTCGACCGATCCATCGCGTTGATGATGAAAAGGTTCATGCCGACGGGCGGTGTTATCAGCCCCACCTCGACAACGATCAGCACCAGGATACCGAACCAGATGGCAACGTGTTCCGGGCTCATGCCGAAGTCGAGCACGCTGATCACCGGAAAGAAGATCGGGATGGTCAGAAGGATCATCGACAGGCTGTCCATGAGGCAACCGAAGACCAGGTAGAACAGCAGGATCAGTGTCAGAACGACAAGCGGACTGAAGCCCTGGCCAACGACCCAGCCGGAGAGTTCCTGCGGCAGCTGGCTGAGTGCCAGGAAGCTGTTGTAAAAGCCGGCGCCGAGCACGATGAAGAAGATCATCGCCGTGCTCATAGCCGTCTGGATCATGCTGTCGACAAAGACCTTCCAGGTCAGGTTACCGGAAATGAGCGCGATGATGCCCGTTCCGGCCGCACCGACGGCAGCGCCCTCGGTCGGGGTAAACCAGCCCAGATAGATGCCACCGACCACGAGCCCGAACACCAGAAGCACAGGCCAGACGTCCATCAGCGCACGCATGCGCTCCGCATAAGGCACCGGCTCACGCGTTCCGGCGGAGCCGGGGTTGAGGCGGACATAGATCGAGATGGTGATCATGTAGCCGATGGCCGCCAGAATGCCCGGAATGAAGGCAGCCAGGAACAGTTTGGCGATGTTCTGTTCGGTCAGGATGGCATAGATCACCAGGATGACCGACGGCGGAATGAGAATGCCGAGCGTGCCGCCGGCGGCCAGCGTTGCCGTCGAAAAGCCGCCGGAATAGCCGTAGCGGCGCAGTTCCGGCAGGGCGACACGGCTCATGGTGGCAGCGGTTGCCAGCGACGATCCGCAGATGGCGCCAAAGCCCGCGCAGGCCCCGACCGCAGCCATGGCAACACCGCCCTTGCGATGGCCGAGCCAGCTTTCGGCGGCCTTGAAGAGAGACGACGACATGCCGGAGTGGGTCGCGAACTGTCCCATCAGCAGGAACATCGGAATGATCGTCAGCGAGTAGCTGGAGAAGGTGGAATAGGTCTCCGACTTCAGCTTGGCGAGAATGATGTTGGAACTGCCGGTCGCAAGATAGAGACCACCCAGACCGCAAATCATCATGGCAAGGCCGATCGGCGCCCGCAGGAAGATCAGCAGCAGAAGAACGGGAAACGACAGATAGCCGAGTTCAAGCAGGCTCAATGGACCCCTCCCTCGGCATCGGGCGTGAAACGCCGGCCGGTGATCAGTTCAAGCACCTTGGCGACGGCGCAGTAGAGCGCGACGACGGAGGCAACAGCGGCGGCGGCAAAGCTGAGCGCGAAGGCCCACCAGATCGGAAACTGCAGCAGGAAGGTGGTTTCGTTGTAGCGCATCTTGTCTTCCATGCCGACGAACAGCCGCCAGGTGATCAGGAAGATCAGCAAGCTGAGGAGAACCTCCCACACGACTTCCAGCCACCGGTTCATCCAGCGCGGAAAACTGCCGGCGAAGACGTCCACGGTGGCGTGCCCCCGCTTAAGCTGGCAGATGGGCAGAAAGGCGAAAATGGTGAAGCTGATCCCCGCTTCGACCAGCTCGAAATCGCCGGAAACCGGACCGACGCCGGTCGCGATCAGCGCGTTGGCAGCGCTTTCGGACAGCGAGGTCATAAATTCGGAATGACCGAATGTGTTCAGCCCGCGGCCAAGCACGCTGACACAGGTCAGCCCGATCAGCGCTGTCAGAACCAGACCGCCAAGGATCGCCATGAAGCGCGCGAGACGCTCCACCAGAGTGAGCAGCATTTTACGTGTATCCTGTCGAAGAATGCCCTCCGGAACACCTGGTTCCGGAGGACTGCTTCATGACGGTCAGTTGGCCATCAGCGCTTCGGCACGGGCCTGCAGCGCCTTGCCGTCGATGCCCTTGGCATCCATTTCGGCGTACCACTCGTCGATGGTGCCCTGAGCGGCGGCTTCCCACTCGGCAGCCTGCTCGTCCGTCAGCGTGATGATGTTGTTGCCCATCTCCACGGCTGCGGCCCGCGGGCCGGCATCATCGGCCTGCATCTGCTTGCCGGCGAAGGCAGAGAATTCCTCACCGGAGTTAGCGTCGATGATGGCCTTCAGGTCGTCCGGCAGGCTGTCGTACTTGTCCTTGTTCATCCCGAAGATGAAGGACGTGGTGTAGAGCGCCTTGCCCGGGAACTCGGTGTGGTTCTTGACCAGCTCGTTCACCTTCAGCGCGCCGACGACTTCCCACGGAATAACCGTCGCATCGACAACACCCTTGCTGAGCGCTTCCGGAATGGCCGGAACCGGCATGCCGATCGGCGTTGCACCCAGATTGGAGAACAGCTTGTTGGTGACACGGGTCGGTGCGCGAAGCTTGACGCCGTTCAGGTCGGACAGCGCGACGATCGGCTTGCTGGAGTGGATGACACCGGGTCCATGAACCCAGAGGGCCAGCGGCTTGAAGCGCGCGAAGTCCTCATCCATCATCGTTTCTTCGGCAAGCTTCCAGTAGGCGCGGGACATGGTCTCCGCATCCGTCATCGTGAACGGAAGCTCGAACACTTCTGCGCGCGGGAAGCGGCCCGGAGTGTAACCGGCAACGGTCCAGACGATATCAACGACACCATCGACGACCTGGTCGATCAGCTCCGGCGGCTTGCCGCCCAGCTGCATGGCCGGATAACGCTCGATCTTGATGCGCCCACCGGATTCCGCTTCGATCTTGTCGGCCCAGGGGTCGAGAACGTTCTTGGGTACATTGGCCTGAGCCGGCAAAAACTGGTGCAGGCGCAGCGTGACTTCCTGCGCAAGTGTGGACGACATGCTCCCGCCAAGTGCGATTGCGGAGACAGTCGCAGCCACAGCCAGTTTGGCAAACTGCTTATGCAAGTTGATCATGGTTTCCTCCCTGTTCGATCAACTTCAAAACCTGACCGGATTCCTCCCTCCGATCAGATGATGATCTATAATAGTTATATTACATAACTTTTTTCAAGCTCTATTTGGCGACCTGGTTCACTCCCTTCGCCTTGAGCTTTGCATGCAGGCGACCAATCGGAAAGTTATACATTCTGGTCAGCCGCAAAAGCATCACAAGATCCCGTAAAATTTGCCGGAGTTTGTGATGGATCAATCCCGAAGGCAAGGGTTTCCGTGAGAAGAATGGACAGAAAACGTCTTTATCTTCAACCCTGCCACTTCCTGCAAAGGAAGACCCGCCAGCCGGCATGACGACAGGCACCTTACCTAACGCAAGGGCATCAAGGCGGTAGCATCAAGCCAACGGGAATTTGTGGAAAGCCTGCCGGAGGTCGCAATGTCCCGGGCCTTGCGGGCTATCCGAACGCCGGAACACCATTGGCGCGGACACTCGACCAGAGGCTGGTTCAATAGAATGGAAAATCAGGGAAAGCACCGGCAGGCCGTGGGCTCGAAGCCCGGCCTGCCGGTCAGGTGCCGGCCTACGCGGACTTGGAGGTAAGGGCCGGTGAGAGGGTCAGTTGCTCGAACAGCCGGGCGACGGCCTCCGCGCCCGGATCGTTGTGACCGGAGAGGCTCGCCTCCGAGACATAGGATGCCCTGCCCGCGCGCGCCCGCGTGATCCGCGACGTGGCGTCCGCGCCCTGACGGGCTTCGGCAGCAGCCGCCTCGACACCGTTTTCCAGCGCATTCAGCGCCGGCAGCAGGGCGTCGATCATAGTGCGGTCACCTGGCTGGGCGCCGCCCACCTGCATGATCCGGTCAAGACCCGCTTTCAGCGCCCCAATGGCCCCACGGCCGCTGGAGGACGCATCGCCGGCAGCGGCAAAGAAGATCGCCAGCAGGACACCGGAAGACCCGCCCATTGTCTGGCTGAGTTCCAGACCGATGGCCCGGTAGAGCTGGGTGAGATCCGCCAGCGGCAACCGGTCGAGTGCCTTCACCAGTGCCCGTGCAGCGGTGGCAAGCGTGCTGCCGGTATCGCCATCGCCCGACTTGGCATCAAGCGCATTGAGATCGTCCTCGGCCGCGATCAGGATGTCGCAGCAGCGTTCGATGAACTTCCGCGTCTCCGGGTTCTTGGACGGCAGCGGCTGGATCGGCGTCAGACCGTCCGGCAGCGGCAGCACCGACACAGCGCCAAGCGCAAGGCAGCCGGGCCACGCCCAGGGTGCGACCGGCGCCTGCAGCAGGGCTTCTTCCGTCTTGCCGACCGGCAGCAGCGACACCGAGAACCCATGCATGTCGAGCGAAGTCATCATCGCCGCGGGGCCGATGACCCAGCGGATCTGGCTGCCGATGCGCGAGGCCGTGAGCTCTTCCAGAAGCACCGACATTTCAAGAGGTGTCGTGCTGCCCAGGTTGTTCACGATCGCCACATGAGGTCCAGGTGCGAGGTTCGGTGCAAGCCGGTCCACCACCATGGCCATGGCGGCGCGGGCATTCGAATAATCAACCTGCTCGATCCCCGCCTCGCCGTGAATGCCAAGCCCGAGTTCCGCCTTGCCATGGGCAATCCGGTCTTCCTTGGGCGAGCCAGGCACCGTGCAGGTGTCCAGCGACATGCCGATCGAGATCGCACCGCCGATGGTTTTCTTCGCCGCCTCGGTAATGGTTTCCAGATCCGCGCCCTGATCGGCAAGCGCTCCGGCGATCTTGTGCACGAACAGCGTACCGGCGACACCGCGCGCCTGCGGCAGGTCCGGCAGGGCAACGTCGTCATCGACAATCACCATGTTGACCTTCAGTCCGAAGGAGCGGGCCCGCTCGGCCGCAAGACCGAAATTCAGCCGGTCGCCGGTGTAGTTCTTGACGATCAGAAGGCAGCCGGCCTTGCCGGTGACGGCCAGAATGCCCGCTAGTACCGCATCCACGGAGGGCGAGGCAAACACCTCTCCGCAGACGGCCGCCGTGAGCATGCCCTGGCCGACGAAACCTGCATGGCTCGGCTCATGGCCGGAACCACCTCCGGAGACAAGCGCCACCTTGGATTTGTCCCAGTCGGTGCGCACCACCACCTTGATATGCGGATAGCCGTCGAGACGGGCGAGCCGCCCGCCGGCCGTGCGCAGCATGCCGTCAATCGCTTCGGTGACGAGCGTTTCCTTGGTATTGATGAATTGCTTCATGTCCCGTCTCCTCAGGAAATGCGAGCGCCGCTGGCGTCGAAGAAAAGCGGATTTCTTGGTTGAATGGCGAGAGTGTCGCCCGGTTCCAAGGCGGTGTGGCTGTCTGACAGCGTTACGACGGAATGTCCATCCAGAGATAGATGCAGCCGGGTCTGATCACCCAGATGTTCGACCCGGCGAACTTCCGATACCTTGCCTTCGCCTTGCGCGATATGCTCCGGACGCAGACCGATGGTCTTGGCACCGCTCGGCGCACCGGCAAAAAGATCGGCCGGCAGCACGTTGATGCGTGGCTGGCCGAGACGCCCGGCGACATAAAGATTGACCGGGTTCTCGTAGATCTCGCGCGGCGATCCGAATTGCACCAGGCGGCCATGATCGAGAACACCGACGTGCGTTGCCATGGTCATGGCCTCGATCTGGTCATGGGTCACGTAAAGCAACGTCGCCCCCAGGCTTTCCTGGATGCGCTTCAACTCGATGCGCAGGTCAGACCGCAGCTTGGCATCGAGCGAGGAAAGCGGTTCATCCATGAGATAGATGGACGGATCGCGCACCAGAGCCCTGCCGATGGACACCCGCTGCATTTCGCCGCCGGAAAGGTTGGTCGCCTTGTTGGCAAGCTTGTGCGAAATGCGCAAGACTTCGGCCACTTCGGCAACCTTGCGGTCGATCTCGTCCGCAGGCGTCTTGAGCAAGGGCGAGCGAAGCGGAAATGCCAGGTTCTCCCGCACGCTCATGTGTGGATAGAGCGAATACTGCTGGAACACCATGGCCACGTTGCGCTGCGCCGGCGTGTCGCCAACCACCGACCGCCCCGCGATGACGACGTCGCCGGCGTCCGGCTGTTCCAGTCCCGCGATCAGACGCAGGATGGTGGTCTTCCCGGCCCCAGTCGGCCCCAGCAGCGTCACGAAGGCGCCATTGGGGATGTTCATGCTCACCTCATCGACAGCGAGCGTGTCGCCGAACCGCTTGGTGAGGCCTGACAGCCTGACTTCAGCCATGAGCAAGCACTCCCTCGTTCAGTTCCGACCGCAGCGCCCGCCCCGACTGATTGTCGAACAGCGTCACCGTTGACCCGTTGAATTCGAGGCCGACAAATTCACCGGCGCGAACAGGCTGGTCTGAGGGAATGCGGGCCTTCAGTTCACCGGAGGCGGTCTTCAACGTGACGATCTGCGTGGTGCCGAGATATTCGGCGGCCAGAACCTCACCCCGGTAGGATCCGCTGTCGTTGAGCGTGATGTGCTCCGGACGGATGCCGAAGACCATGTCACCTTCAAAGGGTTCCATCAGCCGCGGCACGTCCAGCTCCTCGTGATGCATCATTACCTTGGACGCGCCCGCATGGACCTCGCCGTGAAAGCGCAGGAAGTTCATCGGCGGCGAGCCGATGAAGTCGGCAACGAACATGGTTGCCGGCTTGTCGTAGATATCCTGCGGCGTGCCGAACTGCTCGATGACGCCATGGTTCATGACCACGATCTTGTCGCCCATCTGCATCGCCTCCAGCTGGTCGTGGGTGACATAGACAGTGGTGGCGCCCATGCGGTCATGCAGCGCCCGCAGCTCCTCGGCCATATGCTCGCGGAACTCCGCATCGAGCGCACCGAGCGGCTCGTCCATCATGAAGGCTTTCGGATCCCGGACGATGGCCCTGCCGAGCGCGACACGCTGGCGGTCGCCGCCGGAAAGCCCGCCCACCGGCCGGTCGAGGATCTTCTCGATCCCGAGAATGCGGGCAACTTCCGCCACCTTCTCGGCAACCTGATGTTTCGGCATACCCTGGCTGACCAGCGGATAGGAGATGTTCTTGCGCACATTCATGTGCGGGTAGAGGGCGAACATCTGGAAGACGAAGGCGATATCGCGCTGGCTCGCCGGCCGTTGGCCGACCTCCTCGCCGTCGATATAGATCTCGCCTGACGTCGGCAGCTCCAGCCCGGCAATCATGCGCAAGGTGGTGGTCTTGCCACAGCCGGACGGGCCGAGCAGCATGAAGAACTCACCGTCCTCGATCTTGAAGGAAGACGACTGCACGGCAGTGAAGTCGCCGAATTCCTTCCGAAGGTTTCTGATTACGATCTCTGCCAAGACAGTCACTCCGGAAAGTGGCTGACGATGATGAACATGACTGTTCCGGTCAGCGTAACGATGAAGGAATAGGTGTAGGCCCACAGGAAGACCGGCTGCATCAGCATGATCACACCAATGGCGATCAGAAGGGATGCGAGCATTTCCCAGGACCCGCGGCGCAGGCGGACGAGGCCGCTCATGAAATCGCTGATCATTTGCGGACCGCTCCGAAGGTGATGCCGCGCAGGAGATGTTTGCGAAGCAGGATGGTGAAGACCATGACCGGCACCAGGAACAGGGTTGCCCCTGCCGCGACCGCCGGCCAGTCCTGGCCGCCGACGCCGATGATGGTCGGAATGAAGGGGGGAGCCGTCTGGGCCGTGCCGGAGGTCAGCAGCACCGCGAAGGCATATTCGTTCCACGAGAAGATCAGGCAGAAGATGGCCGTCGAGGCGATGCCCGTTGCCGCCTGCGGCAGCACCACCTTGTAGAACGCCTGGAAGCGGGTGTAGCCGTCGATCAGCGCCGCTTCCTCGTATTCTCGCGGGATCTCGTCGATGAAGCCCTTCAGCAGCCAGACCGCAAGCGAGATATTGACCGCCGTATAGAGCAGGATCATGCCCAGGTGCGTATCCGACAGCCCAAGGGTGCGGAACATCAGGAAGATCGGGATCGCGACCGCGATCGGCGGCATCATTCTTGTCGACAGGATGAAGAACAGCAGGTCGTCCTTCAGCGGCACCTTGAACCTTGAAAAGGCATAGGCGGCGAGCGTTCCGAGGAACACCGACAGGAAGGTGGAGCCAAATCCGATGATGACCGAATTCAGGAACCTTTCGCCGTAGCGGGAGGGGCCTGCGATCACCATGTCGCGGTTGCGGACGATTTCCTCGTACCAGGTAGCGGGCGGCGGCAGGGCCTGAAGCTGTTCCGGCGACACGCGGGTGCGGGTGGTGAAGAGGTTGACGTAGCCTTCCAGAGACGGCTCGAAGAGCACCTTCGGAGGATAGGCGATGGCATCGACCGGAGACTTGAACCCTGTCGTCAGGATCCAGACCAGCGGCAGCAGGGTGATGACCGCGTAGGCGATGACCAGCGACCCGGCCACCCACTTCTGCCGCGAAGACGGTTCTGTGATGGAATAGCTGCTCATCTTTCCTTCACCTTGTTCAGGGCTTTGACGTAGATCGAGGCGAGGCCGAAGACAGTCACGAACAGGACGATCGCGTAGGCGGAGGCATAGCCGGTGCGCCACTTCTCGAAGGCTTCACGCTTCAGGTTGATGGAGGTGAGTTCGGTCACGGAGCCAGGGCCACCGCCGGTGAGCTGCACCACAAGATCGAACATCTTGAAGTTCTCGATGCCGCGGAACAGGACTGCCAGCATGAGGAAGGGCAGCACCATGGGCACAGTGATCGTCCAGAACTGGCGCCACTTGCTGGCCCGATCGATTTCCGCGGCCTCGTAGATATAGTCCGGTATCGATCGCAGGCCTGCCAGACAGATGAGCATCACGAAGGGGGTCCACATCCAGGTATCGACAATCACGATAGCCCAGGGCGCGAGCGCCACGTCGCCGATCATCTGGAAGGATGCCGGATCGACCCCGGTGAAGAAGGACACACCGTAATTGAAGAGACCGATCTGCGGCTGGTAGAGAAAGGTCCAGAAATTGCCGACAACGGCCGGTGACAACATCATCGGCAGCACGATCAGGGTGGTCCACAGATCGTTGCCCTTGAATTTCCGGTTGATCAGCCAGGCCAGTGTGAAACCGATCAGCACCTGCAGGACGATGGTCCAGAACAGGAAATGCGCGGTCGCCTGCATGGTCAGCCAGATGTCGCCATCGGTCAGGATGCGCTCGTAATTGCGCAGGCCGATGTATTCGACATCGCGGTTTGGCCGATTGGCCCGGAAATTCGTGAAGCTGAGATTGATCGTCCAGATCAGCGGGAAGATATTGACCGCAAGCAGCAGGAAAATTGTCGGAGCGACAAAAAGCCAGGCAATCGTACGGTCGGAAAGCCCTCGGATTTTCGCGGCAACGGTGGGCGGCGTTGCCTTTGCTACTCGGTCTATCGGGGTATCGGACATGAGACGCTCTTCTTGAGAAACGGTTCCGGAAAGCACGGGCCGGGACGGCCGGTCTTTCAGGGTGAGACAGCCCGCCAGAAGGCGGGCCGTCCGCAGAGGCAGGATCAGGAGTTGGCCGACAAAAGACCGGCCATCCGCTGAGACAAGGGCAGGTCAAACCCTGACAATCGCATTGGTATCGTCAGGGTTCACCTGGAGCCGTCAGAGCTTGCCTTCGTCCTCGAAGGTTTCGGTCCAGTCGGCGATCAGCTTGTCGAGCGCTTCCTGTGCGGTGCCCTGGTCGGCAACCACATAGTCATGAAGGCGTTTTTGCATCGCCAGCAGCAGTTCGGCGTAAGCCGGCTCCTGCCAGAAATCCATCACGTTATCCATGGCCAGAAGGAAGTCGGACGCAAACGGCGCACTGTCCGGGAAGCTCGGATCGCTGAGGACGCTGACATGGCAGGAATAGCCGCCGAGATCCCACCACTTCTTCTGAACGCTCGGCTGCGCGAACCACTTGATGTACTCAAGCGCCGCATCCTGCTTGTCGGAATAGGCCACCACGGAGATGCCCTGCCCGCCGAGCGTCGAGGCTTCCCGGTTCTGGCCGGGATTGACGAAGAAGCCGATCTTGTCGCCGCCCACATCCGGGTCGGCATAGAGGCCGGGGAAGAAGGCGAACCAGTTCATGGCCATGGCCACCTGCCCCGACTTGAAGGCATCGAGGGACTGTTCCATGTAGCTGTCGGTGTAGCCCGGCGGCGTGCCGGTCTTGTAGAGTTCCTTGTAGAACTCCAGGCCCGCCACGGCTTCGGGCGAGTTGACCGCACCTTCCATGTCGTATTTGCCCGGCGTCATCTCGTATTTGAAGCCGAACGGATAAAGCGCACTGGTCGCGCCCATGGTGATGCCTTCCGAGCCGCGCTCGGTGAAGATGGACGCGCCGTACCGGGTCTGACCGTCGATCTCGCGTCCCTGGAAGAACTGTGCGACTTCCAGAAGCTCAGCTTGCTTCTTGGGCGGAGCCAGGTCACGGCCGTGCTTCTCCTTGAAGGCAGCCTGAATGTCCGGCATTTCGAACCAGTCCTTGCGATAGAACCAGCCATTGGCATCGCCCATGGCCGGCAGCGCATAGTAGTTCGGCTCGCCCTTGGGCCAGGTGGAATAGGCATAGACGGTCGCCGGAGCGAAATCGTCCATGCTGATGCCTTCCTTCTCGAAGAAGTCGTTCAGCTTGACGTAATGGCCGTTTTCCGCGCCGCCGCCGATCCACTGGCTGTCGCCGATCAGCAGATCGCACAGTTTGCCGCCGGAGTTCAGCTCGTTCAGCATGCGGTCGGCGAAGTTCGGCCAGGGCACGAATTCGAAGTTCATGGTGTGGCCGTATTCGGCTTCAAATTCCTTCGACAGCTCGACCAGCGCGTTGGCCGGATCCCAGGCCGCCCAGCACAGCGTCAGCTCATCGGCCTGCGCATTGGAAACAGATAGTCCGCTAACCGCAACAATGGCGGTCGCCGCGAGAAGTTTCGCAGTTTTCATGGGTGAAGTCCTCCCGAATGGTCGCGTGCCGGCGCATGCCGGACCGCAGCACTCCTCCAAGTGCAGGCTCACGCTATCTGACATACGTATGTCACGTCAATCAAAAAACTGACATACGTCTTTCTTTTCGAGGTCAATCAGACCTGATTCATGCCGACAACACAGGGCATGATATTGATATTGCTTATTTTTAAGGGACAGAACTCTTGGCCGGAGCGGCCAGCCTCAATAGAGGTTTTCGCGCATGATGATCTCGATCCGGATCTTTTCCTGCGCCTCATAGATGTCCGTGCCGTCGCATTTGGCCCGCAAGACCCGCAGGGCACTGCGCACGAGATGACCGACATTCTGGGCGATGACAGCATCAAGTTCGCCATCGGCAAGAGCCTGCCGCGTTACGGGCGTCAGATCGTGAGCGATCACCACAAACCGTCCGGCAACGCCATGCTCACGCAATGCATCCAGCATGGCCGCATTGCCCGACCCCATGGAATAAACCGCCTTCAGCTCCGGGTGTGCCTTGAGCGCATGGTCAAGGGTTTCATGGATCCGGTCCGGATCATCGTAGAATTCGATCGTCGGCAGGGTTTTCAGTTGCGGAAAGTCCCGCGACAGCACTTCGTCCAGACCGAAGCGGCGCTCGATGCTGTCACGCGCCACCATGGAATTGGTCACCACCAGGATGCTGCCGGTCTCGTTGCGCAAGAACTTGCCTAACAGCGCCCCTGCGGTCTTGCCGGCGGAGAAATTGTCGACACCTGCAAAATAGTGGCATTTCGAGTTCGGCAGGTCAGACACCAGCGCGACGACATAAACACCTGCACTCTTGATATGCGCGATGGCATCGCGCACCTGAGGTGTTTCCGGAACCATCATGGCAACGCCGTCCAGTTCGGACAGGTCCAGGGTCTTCAGCTTGTCGACAACCGCGTGCGGATCGGCGGCGTCGACCAGCAACACGCTGACGTCAGTCCGGTCCGCCACCTGCGCACCGGACGCTTCTTCGACCGCGGCCACCAGCGTTTCGACGAAATGATTGGGCCCTTCGGGAAGAACGAACACGAATTTGTACTGGCGCTGCCTGGCGAGATTGGCCGCATTGGTATCGCGCACATAGCCGAGCTTGCGAACAGCTTCCTTCACCCGCTCCGCGTTCTTCGGGCGCACATCCGCACGCCCGTTCAAGACCCGGTCGACGGTCGACAGGCTGACCCCGGCCTCGCGGGCGATATCGTGTACGGTTGGCTTGACCATTACGTCTCCCGGACCATCCCGCGTTCTCGTGAACGCAGACAAGATGATCCACCACTTCAACGCCGATCAGCGTCTGGGCCCTCCCGCGGGACCGACCGGACACCCGCTGACCGACAGGGAGACAATGTCGCGCAGCATTCTGACATACGTCAATCAAAAATCCGCTTTACGGCGATTGACGGAAGAAATTTCCCCAAGGATATCAGGCAATTGCAAATCACGGGCAAGCGTTGCAGAAGCAAGATGGCGCCACTGGCCACGCTTTCCTGCAGCTAATCCGATTCATGGCAACAGAGCAAGCCAGGCCGGTCGTTTCAACCGGCACCAGCTCAAGAAACAGCAATCAAACAGCGGACAGACCGGCGTCAGTAGCGCCCGCACTGTAGGCACATGCAGGCTCTGCAAGCGGAGCCTTGCCATTTGCATCCGCAAAGGCCCGAACCATATGCGCAAGCCCTTCCTCTATGCTTGTCTTCGTTTGCCAGCCAAGCAATTGCCGGGCGCGTTCCCCCGACCCGACGAAGCCGTTGACGTCGAAGCTGCGCGGCCCGACATGGTGGATTTCGGCGGCCGTTCCGGCCAGCCGTACGCTGGCTTCGGCAAGTTCGGTCAGGCTGGTGCCGACCCCGGAGACGAATTGCACAGGCGGTGGCGCCTTCCGTTCAGCCTCGATGAAAGTGACCATCTTCAGAATACCGTCAACGACATCATCCAGATAATTGAAGTCGAAGACATGATTGCGGCCCTCGACCTGCAATCTGTGCCCTTCGGTGGCGGCTCTTGCGAAGGCGGGAACAACACGGTCCGCATGATCGGAAATCCGGCCATAGACGTTCGAGAACCGCAGGATAGCGGCCTTGACACCGGCCTCCTGGGCTGCCTCCACCAGCTTCTCGCCTGCCAGCTTTGACCGTCCATAGACATTCATCGGGCAGCGTGCAGTGTCTTCATCTGCCGGAAATCGGGTGACCGGCCCATAGGCTTCCCGGCTGCTGCCGAAGAGAACCCATGGACGGCTCCCGCTACTTGCAGCAGCTGCAAGAACGTTGCGGGTTCCCCCGACATTCACGTCCCGGCACAGCACGGGATTATGCTCACCCCAAAGCACCCGGGACACTGCTGCCAGGTGAATAACGCCGCTGCAGCCCCGCACCGCGTCTTCAACCGCAGCGCCGTTGCGGCTGTCCTGCCCAGCATCGGCAATATCAAACGTACGGACAGGACGGCCCAGCGCCGTCAGCGTGTCCACAAGGGCGGACCCGATAAGGCCGGCACTTCCGGTGATCAGAATGGGAAGGGACATGTTGTGGTGTGTTCCGGGGTAGCTGCGAAAGCCCGGCCGCCTACCCGCTCGGCCGTTAAATCGCGCCTAGCACGCGCCGTGCCAAAGATGCCCGGCAGCATCACAAAGCTGCCGCGGATCAAAATCTCTCGGCCAATTCCGCCAGACGGCTTCTCAATCAAGCAGCGTTTGCTCGGAGACCCCTCAGCCAATGCCGGCCCATGGCATGGCCGCGCCAGGGCATTTCCTGCCGAGCGCACCACCAGCACCGGGCGAATTTTGCCTGGGGACAGCGGCAGATTTTGTCCGACACGACCAACAGCCGGCATCCATTCAACAGGAGAAATCAGCGTTTTTCGCAAAAACAGGCACTGGCACGGAAGTTGCTGAGCAGCCTTCGGCCCGCTATGGGGCTTTCTGGAACCTCCTTAAGTGACGACAATCAACGCCACGCCCAGCGCGGCAACCTTCTACGTCTCACCTGCAAGCTCGTCGGTGTCTCCGGCCACGGAGGAGCCATCTTCCGATACAACTTCCGGACAAACGACGACGGGATCTGGAACCAGCACCCTCACCTCGTCCCAGACGCTCGCCAGTTACGATGCGATCACCTACCAGGAAGTCAGCACCGACGACGCGGACCATATCCGCGCGCTGACCACTACCCAGATCCGGCAACTGACGGCGGAGGACCTTGCCGGTTTTTCCGCGAGCGAGTTGCAGGCACTGACGGCACCCCAGATCGCCGCCCTTTCGGCCACCCAGATCCAGGATCTTTCGGGAACACAGATCGAGGCGTTTTCGCCCGGTCAGGTCAAGAGCTTTGCGACATCCGTCCTCGCCGGGTTTTCCGACAGCCAGTTTTCGCATTTCGGCTATGACGATATTTCCGCACTGACCAGCCTGCAGGTGAAGGCGCTTTCACCCGCGAGAGTGGCGGGCCTGAGCCTGGAACAGTTTTCCGGCATGGCCAGCACCCAGCTTGGCATGCTGAGCGTGTCGCAATTCCGCAATCTGACCGTGGACCAGGTTGCGGCAATGACGGCGGAACAATCCGGCCAGCTGACGACCACCCATATGGGCAGCCTGACGATGCCGCAGGTGAAGGCGATCAGCGTCGACACGCTGCTGTCGCTCGCCAGCACCCAGTTCCGCGCCCTCAGCAGCCAGAGCATCGCCGCACTGACGACGACCCAGTTCAGCGCCCTGACCGCCACCCATATCGGCACGCTGTCGACCACCCAGGTGAAAGGGCTGACGCTGCCGGAAATATCCGCGCTGACGTCCTCCCAGCTTGCCGGGCTCACGGCCCAGCAGGTCTCCGTGCTGTCGACCAGGCAGGTTCAGTCCTTCTCCGAGGACCAGATCCAGACCTTCAGCCCCGGGCAGATCAGGTTTTTTTCCGGAACCTCCATCGGCGCCATGACGACCACGCAGATCGGTGCGCTGACGGCTCCCCAGATCGCAAATTTCAGCAAGGCCCAGATCCAGGGCCTTACCCAGACCCAGACGCGTTACCTGAACGAGACCCAGCTCGGCGCGCTGAACTTCTCACAGATCGGTCAATTGACCCGGACGGCGGTGGCTGCCCTCGGGGCTCAGCAGGTCGCCTCCCTGACTGCGGACCAATTCGCGTCTTTTTCGGCAACGCAGATCACCTCGCTCAACAACGAGGTCATTTCCGGCCTCAGCGAGACACGCATCGCCAGTCTGACCACCACACAATTCCAGGGACTGACCGCCGGCGACCTGTCGCTGTTTTCCGAAGACCAGTTCAAGGCGCTGACAGAGACCCAACTGACCTCGATCACCGCGACCCAGGGCAAGGCGCTGAAAGAAACCCAGATCGCGCTTCTTACCGGCACACGCCTGAGCGCCCTGTCCAGTTTCGTGATCGCAGGGTTCAACGAGACCCAGTTCGACGCCCTGTCGACCGACCAGATCGGCGCCTTGAGCGTCAACCAGGTGCGCGGCATCGGCACCACAATGATCGCCGCACTGGATGAAACCCAGATCGGCGCACTCGGCTCGCTGCAGGTCCGCTCGCTGACCGCTCCCCAGATGCGGGCCTTTTCCGCCGGACAGCTCCGAACTTTCAGCACCGAGCAGATCGGCTCGATGGGCTATGCACAGGCGCTAGCCCTGAATGGCACGACAATCCGCCAGCTCAGCAGCGACCAGATCGCCGCCTTCAACAGCACAGCCATCAAGGGCTTTTCCACCACCACGATTGCCGCGCTCGGACCGGAGCAGATGGAAGCGCTGTCGAGCAGCTTCCTGTCGAACCTGTCGACCAGCCAGTTGCGGAGCCTGACCGAAACCGCCTTCGCAAGCCTGAGTGCCGAGCAGTTTACGGCGCTCGGCAACACGCAACTTGCCGATCTCGCCCCGGCGCAGATCCGCGGTTTGAGTGAAAGCCATATCGCGGCCCTGACGCCAGACAGGCTGGAAAGCCTGACTGCCACTGCCCTGTCGGGCCTGACCGCCTCCCAGATCGGGTTTTTCTCGACGAGCCAGCTCAGCCAGCTTGCCCCGACCCAGATTGCCGGTCTCTCGGGCCAGGCAATCGCCGCCCTTGGAACGGACCAGCTTGCAGCGCTGTCGATAACGCAAGTGGCGGCTCTCACCGGCGCACAGGTGAAAAGCCTGACCGCATCGGCGGTTTCATCGCTGTCGTCCGATCAGTTCCAGGCGTTGTCCACCACCCAGATTGCAGCCCTTGCCGGCAACACCGCCGGCCTGACGGATGCTCAGGTTTCCGCCCTGCAGGGCGAGCGCCTGAACGCCCTTTCGGCAGCCGGCATTTCGTCCCTCGGCTCCGGCCAGATCGCTGCTCTGACACCGGACCAGATTGCGGCGCTGAGCAACACACAGGTTTCAGCTCTTTCCAACACCGCCGTCGGCCAGTTGAGTACGGCGCAATTCGACGCCTTCACGACAACGCAGATCACATCCCTTGTCGCCAATCAGGCCAAGGGCCTGACCCGGGACCAGATTGCCTCCCTGTCGACAACACAGGTGGCAAGCCTTGCACCTGCCGCACTAGGCGCCCTCGACGGCACCCAGACCGAAGTGCTGTCTTCGACCCAGGCGGCCGCGCTGTCTGCCAAACAGATCGGCTCGCTGTCGACGTCCGGGCTTGCCGGCCTGAACAGCGACGTTATTGCAGGGCTTGAGAAAACCCAGATTGCCGGACTGACAGCCACCCAGACCGCATCTCTCGGTGCAACCCAGATCGCCGCATTGTCCGCAGACCAGCTGGCCCAGTTCAGCTCCGTGCAATTGCGTGCCCTGACCCAGACACAAATGGCGGCGGTGACGGCGACCAAACTCGGATCTCTGTCGAACGCGCAATTTGGCGAACTGACGGCAGCCGCGATCGGTGGCCTGCGTGAAGAGACCATCGCCGCCCTGACGACGACACAACTCGGCTCCCTGACAACAACACAGATGAAAGGCCTGACCGACGATCAGGTCGATGCGCTGTCGCCCGAGCAGATCCTGGCGCTGAGCGACAAGCAGATCGGCGCATTGTCTGCAACAGGTCTTGCAGGTCTTTCCGCCTCCGACGTGTCGGGCCTGACAACAGCCCAGTTGAACGGCCTGACCGGAGTTCAGTTGAAGGCCTTGAACGCAACCCAGTTCGAAGCGCTGGTGCCGGATCAGATCGCGGCGCTGACAGCAACCCAGATCGCCAGTTTCAACGCGGCGCAGGTGACCCGCCTGACAACGGCACAGGTGGAAGCGCTGACCACCACCCAAACCGCAGCCCTTTCGGCCACCGGGATCAAGGGCCTGACCCGAACCGCAATTGCAACCTTGAGCGATGCCCAGCTGGCCGCCTTGACCGGCACGACGATGGCGGGCCTCGCCACCACGCAGATCCAGTCTTTCAGCACCGGTCAGATATCCGCCCTGTCGGCAACACAGGTGAAAAGCCTCGGCGCCGGAACGATCGGCGCGCTCAAGGCCACTCAGGCAGCCGCCCTCACCAACGAGCAGCTTGCGGCCCTGAGCACCACACAAATTGCGGGCCTGGGTGATGAAGCCCTTGAAGCCTTTTCGAGTGAGCAGATGGCGGCGCTGTCACGGTCGCAGATCAGCAGTCTGAGCACCGCGGCGCTGACCGGACTAACCACCACACAGACCGCCTCCCTCTCCACATCACAGATCAGCGCGCTCACGAGAACGCAGATCGGATCGCTGTCGGCTGATCAGATCGGCGCTTTCACAACCAGCCAGATTGCCGGGCTGACGACCACCCAGGTCAGCGCCATTTCCGGAGACGCTGCTGCAGGCCTGAGCCCGGCTACCACCGCCTCCCTGTCGACAACACAATTGAACGCGCTTTCAGCCGCAGCCTGGAAAGGCCTTGCTCCGGCAGCAGTTTCCGCACTCTCGACCAGCCAGATATCCAGCCTCGCTGCAATCACCATCGGCCTTCTGAACGGCGATCAGGTCGGAGCGCTATCGACCACGCAGATCGAGAGCCTGTCGAAAACGCAGATGCAGCGGCTTTCCGCCGAAGGTCTCGGCGCCATGAGTGCCGGGCAACTGGGTGCTCTTACCGACAAGCAGATCTCCGGCCTGTCTTCGAAGGCCCTTGCCGGTTTGACCCCGACCCAGGCAGACCAGCTTGGCCCAGACAAACTGCTGTCGCTGACCTCCGAGCAGATATCAGGGCTCTCCACGAGCGTCATTTCAAGCCTGGCGCCGGGCACGATCGCCAGCCTCAGCACACATCAGGTAAAGGCCCTCACGACAAGGCAGACAGGTGCCCTGACAACTGAGCAGGCCGCCGCCCTCACCGGCAATCAGATCGCGGCCATGTCGACAGCCGGTATCGGCGGACTTTCGTCCACGGTCCTCTCGAGCCTTTCGCAGGAACAGATCTCCCGGTTCGATCCGGATCAGGTCGCCGCGCTTGCTCCCGGCGCCCTGGCAGGAAGCGGCACTGCCGTGCTTTCCAGATTGTCCGGGGAGCAGTTTTCCGCATTGACCGCCGGTCAGCTCGCAGCTCTCAAACCAGCGCAGATCGCGTCCCTTGAAAGCGGAACGATAGCCGGACTGGCAACGACACAGATTGCGGGGCTGTCGGCAGCGCAAGTCGGCGCGCTCACCCAGGATCAGATCGGAGCGCTTGGCACACGTCAGGTTGCGGCGCTGACACCTTCCGGCCTGTCCGGTCTGGGGGCCGATCAATTCTCCTGGCTGTCAGCCGGCCAGCTCGCCATGTTCAGCGGAAAGCATGTTGCCGGGCTTTCGACAACCACGATTGCCGCACTCGATGCAACGAGCCTTGCAGCTTTCTCCGGCGGACAATGGGCGAGCATGACCGCCACCCAGGCTGCAGCGTTGACGGCAACGCAGATCGGCACACTGACGCCACTGCGGGTCTCTCAATTGTCGCTGATCGAGATGGGTGGCCTTTCCAGCTCGGCAGCCGGTGCCCTGTCCGCCCCTCAACTGGCCGCGCTGACAACAGGACAGATTTCAGCCCTGTCCCAAAATGCTGTTTCCGGCCTGAGTGCGGCACAAATCAGTGCACTGTCGGAAGACCAACTCACAGCTCTGACGACCAGCCAGATCGAGGGATTGTCCGGAGCAGCGCTTGCCGGGCTTTCCCCAACGACGCTTGCCACCTTCACAGATCCGCAATTCGGCGCACTGTCGGCCACCGCGCTCAGCGGACTGAGCACCGGCCAGATCGCCTCCCTTTCCAGCACACGCATTGGCCTTTTGACGCCAGCCGCAGCCGGCGGCCTGACCGGGGCACAGGTCGCCTCCCTGACCACCGACCAGTTGGCCGCGCTCAAGCCCGCACAGATTACGGCCCTTTCGGCCAGCGGCATCAAGGGACTGACGGCAGCGCAGCTCTCCCAGTTCAACTCAGGTCAGCTTGGCGCCCTCGGTTCGACCGGACTGGAGGCCCTGACCGCCACCGCCATTGCCGGCCTCACGCTGTCGCAACTGAGCTCGCTCTCTACTTCGCAGATGGAATATCTGTCGGCGTCGGCGATCTCCGGTCTGAGCGCGGACCAGATCGGTGGTCTGGCGACAGCACAGCTTCTCGCTCTTGCCAGAGAGGCGGTCTCCGGCCTGACGGCAACCCAGATTGGCGCCTTGTCTGCAGACCAGTTCACCGCCTTCACCTCGACCATGATCGGTGCGCTTTTGCCGTCGACGATTGCGGGGCTTTCGGAAAACCAGATCGAAGCGCTGACCCTGACCCAGATCAGCGGCTTGAGCGCTGCGCAGGTCGGATCCATTTCCACTAGCGCGCTGGCCGGTCTTTCTCCGGATGAAATCGCCGAAATGAGCGCGTCACAACTTGCCGGTCTCGTGCGTGTGCAGTTGCGCGCCCTGTCAAACGCGCAATTCACGGCTTTGACCCCATCCCAGATCGCCTCCCTCAGCGCAAACCAGGTTTCCAACCTGACCAGCAGTGAAATCTCGATCCTGTCGTCCACCCAGTTCGGAGCGCTGACCTCGCGCCAGGTCGGGGCGCTGACGGTCACGCAGCTGGGTGCCCTGGCACCGGAACGCATCGGAGCCATGTCTTACGCCCAGCTGTCCGGCCTCACAGGAACCCAGATCCGTTCGCTCAGCGCGCAGGCGATCGCAGCCCTCGGCCCGCAGTCGATCGAAGCGCTCGACGCTGACCAGATCGGACACTTCACAGAGACACAGATCGCGACCATGACACCTGAGCAAATCGCCGCCATGGCTGTAGCGGTCTCCTGATCCTTGCGCCATCATTCCGACTCACCAGACACACCCAGGACCGCCACGAATGGCAAATGAAACCAGCCTGTCGATCGTTGAACTCATCGGCGCGGCCGAGGCCCTGAAAGGCAACGGCTCCTTTGGTGCCGCGGAAGTTCTCTATGGCACCTGGGTGGCACAGAACCCGGATGACCCACTGCTGTATGCAGTGCTTTTCAACCAGTCTGTGCTGTTTTCCGAAACCGGCAAGCTGGCGGCTGCGCGCGAGACCCTGGAGCGCGCGCTGAACCTCAATCCGAGCTTTCATGCGGCCCATATCAACCTCGGTCGTGTTCTGGAACAGCAGGGGGATATCGGCGCGGCGGTTGGCCAGTGGAACACAGTGCTGGAACAGACCCTTGCGGTGACGCCGGCTTCGCTCTCCGTTCGACTGACGGCCCTCAACCAGATCGCCCGCACACTGGAAGCCGCCAACCAGGATGTTCTAGCCGAAAGCATGCTGCGCCAGAGCCTGGAACTCGACCCGCACCAACGGGAAGTCGCGCAGCATTTCATTGCCCTTCGGCAGCGCCAGTGCGAGTGGCCGGTGGTGCAGCCGCTGGAACGGGTAACGCCTTCACAGCAGGTGCGGGCCATGTCGCCCCTTTCGGCCGCGGCCTTCAGCGACGACCCGCTGTTTCAGCTTGGCCTTTGCGCCGACTACAGCCGCCAGGACGTCGGAATACCCTCCGCCCCCATGAAGGCATGGCCAAAGGCCATGGAGCACGACGGCCCGCTGCGGATCGGTTACCTGTCGTCCGATCTTCGCGAACATGCCGTCGGTCACCTGATGGCGGAAGTGTTCGGCCTGCATGAGCGGTCCAAGGTCGAGGTCTTCGCCTATGATTGCGGCCCGACAGCGGATGATCCGCTCAGCCGGAATTTCCGGGAAACCACCGACAACTGGCGCACCATTTCCGGCATCGACGAGGAAGCTGCCGCACGGTTGATCGCCGAAGACGGCATCCAGATCCTGATCGATGTAAACGGCTATACCCGGGAAGGCCGCACGCGGCTGGTCGCACTGCGTCCGGCTCCGGTCATCGTCAACTGGCTCGGTTTTCCGGGCACGACGGCCAGCCCGTTCCATCACTATATCGTCGCCGACGACATCATCATTCCGCAGGACCACGAGATCTATTATTCCGAAGAGGTTCTGCGCCTGCCCTGCTACCAGCCGAACAACCGCAAGCGCGTCGTTTCCGAGCGCATCTGGCAACGCTCCGATTTCGGACTGCCGGAAGATGGCACGGTGTTCTGCTGCTTCAACGGCAGCCACAAGATCACGCGGTTCTGCCTGGACCGCTGGTTCGCCATCCTGAAGAGGGTACCGGGAAGCGTTCTCTGGCTGCTGACCGGCGGAACGGAAACCGACCAGCGTCTCAAGGCTTGTGCCGAAGCGGCAGGCATTGCTCCGGACAGGCTGGTTTTTGCCGGGAAGATGGCCAACCCCGACCATCTGGCACGTTATCCGCTTGCCGACCTCTTCCTCGACACCACACCCTATGGCGCCCATACCACCGCCTCAGATGCCCTCTGGATGGGCGTGCCGGTCCTCACGATTGCCGGAAAATGTTTCGCCGCACGGGTCTGTGCGAGCCTGGTCACCGCCGCTGGTCTTCAGGAGCTCGTCTGTCCGACGCCGGAGGATTACGTGAAGCGCGCAGCAGACCTCGGCAAGGACCGCCAAGCACTGCAGGACCTTCGCCAACGCCTGACCGAGAGCCGGGACGACTGCCTCCTCTTCGACACGCCGCTTCTGGTTTCGAAACTGGAAGATCTTTATGCTGAAATGTGGCAGGCATGCCGCAGCAATACGCTTCCAAAACCCGATCTCAGCGATCTGGACGCCTTGCTCGAAGTTGCCACCGGCATCGACCACGAAACGACAGACATGCTGGCCGTGGACGATTATCCCGCCGCCTGGCGCGATCTTCTCATCGCACGTCACGAGGCAAGGCCATTGTTCAGCCGCCGGTTTCTGGACTTTACAGGGGCCTGACCAACATCAGCCACGGGAACGAGTGGGGTGTTCAGGCTTGGACGAGCGCGCCAAGTCGTTCCACGGTGAGGTTCACCTGTTCATCCGCCAGGCCAGGATGTATGGGCAGACACAGGATCCTTTTTGCCAGCATGGACGCAGTTTCGAGGCGACCGGACCGGCGGCAATGCTGCAGAACCGGCTGGTCGTGCAGCGGAGCGGGATAATGAACTGCCGTTTCTATGCCTGCCTCGCGCAAACCTCTGGCAAGCGCTTCGCGATCCTCCATAACGACGGCATATTGCGAACGGGCACTGCTTGCCATGTCCGGACTGCTGACAAAATCCAAACTACCAGTCTCCCGGAGTGGTTCGAGGAGCCTGTCGTATAGCTCACCGATACTGCGGCGACGATCCAACGCCTTGCTGAAACGGTCGAGCCGCGCCAGCAGGGCAGCGGCGGCGATCGAACTCATCCTGCCGTTCATACCCAGCCGCAGGTGATGGTACTTGCCGCCTTGTCCATGGTCACGGATCTCGCGAAGCGCGCCGGCCATTACTTCATCATTGGTGAAGACCGCTCCGCCGTCCCCTGCCCCGCCGAGCACCTTCGTCGGAAAAAAACTGGTGCATCCGAGCCCCGCCAGATTGCCGCTCCGCCTGTCTTCCAGCCCCGCCCCCAGGCTCTGGGCAGCGTCTTCGATCACTGGAATTCCGTGCCTTGCGGCAATCGAATTGATGGCTTCGAAGTTGGCAGGCAGTCCAAAAAGCGAGACCGCGACGATGGCCTTGGTGCGGCTGGAAATCGCTGTTTCCAGTTCATCCGGGTCAAGCAGGCCGGACGGGTGCAGGACGTCTACCAGAACCGGCTCCGCACCGAGCACAAGAGCGCTTTCCGCTGGCGCGATGAAGGTAAAGTCCGGAACAATGACTTCATCACCCGGCCCTATGCCGAGAGCCATCATGGCCATTTGCAGGGCCGTCGTTCCCGAAGCACAGGCGACTGCAAATCTTGCCCCAGTTATTCCGGCAAGTTTTTGTTCCAGCTCGGCAATTTCCGGACCGCCGACAAAACGCCCATGTGAGAACACCCTGTCGATACCTTCCAGAGCCTTGGCCCGGACAGGTTGCCATTCGGCAACCACATCGGCGAAGGGAACAATCACCTTCACGCCGCACCTTCCGGTAGCTTGGAGGTCTCGAATGCGCATCGTCTGATTGCGTCCGACAGTCGAAGTACAGCGAGCGCCTCTTCAGCTGTCGCCAGTTCAGCCGCGTCACCTGCTCTGCTCATGACAAAAACTTCGGCCTGCCGCGTCAGTGGGTCCGGCCGCCCGTCGGGCGACAATGCAAGAAGGTCGAAACAGCGCGTTTCACCTCCGTCCAGCCTGACGTCAAGGCTGCGCTTCCGTTCGCTGGCTCCATGAACCGCAGCCAGCTCATAGGACCTGTCGCCAAAACCGAGACGGCAGCAGACATGATCCAGGCAGCCAGCCGTCCTGCGGCTCTCCAGCACCGTTATCTCGCAGTCACTTGTTCCCTCGAGTTTCACGATCCAGTCCAGATCATGCACCATCAGGTCGGCGATCACGTCCGGGCCGCCGGCAACGCTTTGCATCCGGGACAGCCGTTGCACACGCACCTTGCCCGAGCGCTTGCGCAAGGCGGCCATCGTGCTTTCGATGGCCGGGTTGAAACGTTCGACCTGCGCGACCGATAGCCTGGCGCCGCCGGTGCGGGCCGCGGCAATCATCGTCTCTATCTCTCCCGGGCACAGGGACAAAGGTTTTTCGACAAGGCAATCGATGCCGCGCGCGAGCAACGGAACGGCAGCCTCGGCATGCCTTTCGACAGGAACCGCAATAACGGCAGCTGCAAACTCGTTGGCGAGACCATCGATCGATCGCGCGAACGGGATCCCGTTTGCAGCAATCTCTTTGCCCTCGTCTTCATCGACGATACCGACAAGAGAAACGCCGGGCATTTTGGACAGGCATTCCATATGGAGCTGGCCCATCTTGCCAAGGCCAACCAGCAGCACGCGCAATGGTTCCTCGGAGACAATTTCGGCAAGATGCAGGGTCACGATTTCGGCTTCCTGAAGGACGCTATCTGCCGGCGGCACCGTTTGAGAACCTGCTTCTCGAACCCCTGCCAGGCCATCCGGACAGCCAATCCTGGAAATCTGTGTCTTTCCAGTTCCCTCTTCAGGCCCTGCACTTCTCTTTCCAGTTCAGCGATCCTCGCCTTGTGCCGCGCATCATTGTTGGCAGCAACTGCCGTATCCCGCTCCAACTGAGCTTTCGCCGCCCTGAGGTCTGCATCGGCCAGGTTTTTACAATGTTCCGCCTGTTCCCTTGCCTTCACCCGCGGTGCAAGCTGACTGACATAGCGCGATGCGGAGGTCAGTCTCTCGCCATCGTGCAGCGTCACGGCAACATCACTCCAGCATTCAATGGTCCTGTAGTAGATTTCCAGCCATCGATCCACGGCTGCTTCCAGGCCGGCATTCGCCCTGATCCACTGTGTCACCGCGCGCGCATCCGATGCGTCGTAACGCTCCAGTTCACGCTCGATCTTGTCCTGATGCAAAAGCTGGTTCTGCAAGGTTCGGATGCCGAAATTCAATCCACGCATGCTTTGCAGATTGGAGGAACTGACAAGCCCGCCAAGTTGACCGTAATCCATGACGACAACGGCACATCCGGATGCCATTGCCTCGATTGCAGCGCGCGCCTTTGCAAAGACAACGTCATAGTCCGCCAGGATGGTCTCCGGGTGCGCGGCGGAGCGGCCGGAGTTCTGTCCAACGATATCGACGCGCTCGATACCCATGCGGGTGCAAGCGTCGCGTATAGCCTTCGGGACCTGAGCCGCAGAATTGCTGAAGACAAGTGCGGACTTCGGCTTGTCCGGAAGGTCCCGCACCTTTCTGAAGCGGTCGAGATCGACAAAATTATGCAGGACCGAGATCTGGTCAGCCGATACGCCCGCACTCGTCAGAAGACGTTCCCGGCACAGGTCATCAACCGCGACATAGTGCAGGATGTTCGGGAAGACCGGTGGCCATTCCTGCCAGGGAATCCAGCCGTGACAGGTATAGGTGACCGGCACTTGCGGAAAACGAAGCGCGGCCGTCATCGTTTCCAGATGATGCTGCCCGTGGATCACATCGGGCACCGCGGACAGGTCCCGCAGGTCGTCAACGACAGGAATGGTCGCCGCTCGGAGACGGTCAGCAACCGGGCCAAGGCTCTGGCTGTAAGCAACCGGGAAGTGCCCGCGCCGCATGAGGGACAGCGCCAGATCCCTGAGATAAAGCTCCGACCCGGCTGGTTGATCCAGCGTGTTGTTCGTCATCAGGATCCGGAGCGGACGACGGTCAGCCTGCATGACGCGTCATCCCGAGCGCTTCGCGAACCTGCGAGGCAGAGGCAAACCGCTTGCCAAGGAGCGTGCAGAGTTCGCTTACCCGGCTAACCAGTTTCTCGTTCGTAGCCGGTCGCGTTCTGTCCGCGTCAAGCCACAGAAAATCCTCCAGACCGGTTCGCACACCGTTTCCGAACAAGAGCCCCAGCGTGTTGGCGGCAAGCTGGCCTTCGCCGATCCCACCTGCACACCAGACGGATTCTGGAGGCAGATCCTGCGTGATCGCCGCCAGATGCAAGGGCGTTACCTGTGCACTGCTGAGATTTCCGAGCAGCACGTTGAAATAGAAGGGAGGCTTCAATATCCCGCGGTCTGCAAGATACCTGGCGTAGTTCACCATGCCCGCATCGAAGACCTCCAGCTCGGGACGAATGCCGCGGTCTTCCATGGTCTTTGCAAGGCGGACAACCATGTCCGGTGCATTGATACTTTCGGTGCGGGCAAAGTTCAGCGAGGACAGCGTGAGGCTGGCCATGTCAGGCCTGAGGTCCCCTGTCAGCAGCAAGGGGTCTGAACGTTGTTCGAACTCCGGGAAGTTCCGACCGCTGAGGGACACGCAGATGATCACATCCGGATGCGTTTCCCGGATACCTGCGATGATCCGCGCGTATATGTCTTTCCGGAATGTTGGCCGGCAATCCTCGTCTCTTGCATGAATGTGCAGGATCGTCGCGCCAAGGTCCGCACACAGGCGGCAGTCGGCGATGATCTCGTCCGGCGACAGCGGCACGGCCGACGACATGGCACGGGTCGGCACCATACCCGTGGGTGCAAGGTTCAGGATCAGGTCCTTCATGGGGATTTCTGAGCTTGCCTGTCCTGTCCGTCGGATCTGACACGAGCCGGATTACCAACCACGAGAGCACCCGGAGGAACGTCCCTGGTTACAACACTGCCGGCACCGACAACTGCATTTGCACCGACACGAACACCTGGAAGAATGCGGCTGCCACCACCGATCTTCGCTCCGCGCTCGATATAGGGATAGACCATCGGTCCGCCTTTCAGCTTGTCGTTGAGCGTGACGACTTGCGGGCCGATGAAGACGTCATCTTCAACAGTAACCCCACGTGTAATATGGCAGCCGGTCTGAATGGAAACGTTATCGCCAATGACACATTCGCAAATATTGCAATGCGACCCGATAGTAGTTCCAGAACCAATGCTTGCATTCTTGTGAATTATCGTCATGGAACCGACACGTGTACCGGGTCCTATTGTGACGTTTTCCTGCACCTCCGTGAGTGAGGCATTGTAAAAAAGCACGTCGGGAAAACGTTCTTCTGGCGTTTCGGATTGGCTCATGTGATTTGACGGGGCTGTTGTTGTTGTTTTTGAAGATCAGGTCTGCGGAACAATGGCATAGCCGTTGACGACGTGAAAGGTCAAAAGCTTTCAAATACGCCTTTGCCGCAGGTGCTGTTTCGCGGTAGTCCACATGCCCGTTCCCGTCCTGTTACGACAGGACAAACACCACGAACCGCGAGACCTGACACCTTCACACGGAACGTGTTGCGGGCAGACAGACAAGGCAATGAAGACAGCATCGGATCAGCAAAAAACAAACGTCCAGCGCCTTGGCGAGAAGATGGCGCTCGACCACGGATTTCTTGGCGTGCCGACCCAGACCTTCGATGAAGGTGGCAGACGTCAATTCGCAGAACTCCTGCGCGAAGGCTTGTCGCCCGAAACGAGCGTGCTGGAAATCGGCTGCGGTTGTCTGCGGACCGCCTACTGGCTGATTCCCTTTCTTGGAGAGCAAAACTACTGCGGTATCGAACCGCACCGCGACAGGGTGCGTTGGGGACTTGATCTGTTGTTTGATGATCAGGTCCTTCGACAAAGACAGCCGCGTTTCGACCACAATGCCGAATTCGACCTGTCCGTGTTCGGTAAAAAGTTCGACATGGTTCTGGCGGGGTCCATCTGGACCCATTGCAGCAAGTCTCATATCCGCACGATGCTGGAGGGTTTTCTCCAGAACTCGAACGAGAATGCGGTTTTCCTCGTTTCCTACCTCCCTGCGAAGTCCCCGGAAGAGGACTACAACGGCACAGCATGGGTCGGCACAAGCCATGTTTCCGATGAACCGGGGATCGTTCGCCACAGCAAGTCCTGGATCGACACCGAGTGCACCAGTCTTGGACTTCGTGTGGATTTTCTCGACAGGAAGGCCTTCGACGGACAACTCTGGCTGCGGGTACAACGGGCATCCAGCATCGGCTTCCCCGGCCGTCTTCAAGACTGAGCCGCTTCACGCCGTCCACGAAACACGCCGCAAGCATGTGGAACCATGACGTTTCGGCAAGCGCGTTGTAATTGTATTTCCAAGAAGACTTGCTAAATAAGAATCACTTTGAAAAAATTTTATCCGGAAGGGGCCCATGGCGGATTTCAGCGCTCAGATTGAAAAGTCGAAAAAGGAAGTTGCCGCCGCGAGGCAGAAGATCGACGAGCTGACCTCGAAGATCGAAACCGCGAAGTCCAAGCTGGACACCGGGCAGGACATTTCCATCGACATCGAGAACGCGTCCCTGGACGATGTTCACAAGCACACCGAGCTCATGGGCGCCAACATCGCCGAGCTCATCATGGGTCTTGACGATGTCACCGCGACCTTCTCCAAGGACTTCGATGCCATGCGCACGAAGACCGGATGGGAAAGCTTCATCGGCATCTTTTCCAAGCAGCGCTCCGACAGCATCCGCCAGGAACGCATGCGCTCCGCCAGCATCGACGACAAGCTGCAGGACCTGATCACCAAGTCCAATGTCATCGGACAGCTGCTGCAGGAGCAGCTCAACACGCTGAACGAACATTCCAAGCGCGTGGAAACCAACCTCAGCGAAACACTGAGCCAGCGCGAACAGACTGTCGGCACGCTGGAGGAAATCAAGGCCAAGCTTGTGGCCATGGATCCGGACGTGATTGCTCTGGAAAACAAGATTTCCGTGGAAACCGATGCCTCCGAGCGCACCAAGCTGGAGAGCCA
The DNA here is from genome assembly GCF_017743835.1 of Labrenzia sp. R5_0. NCBI lineage: Bacteria > Pseudomonadati > Pseudomonadota > Alphaproteobacteria > Hyphomicrobiales > Stappiaceae > Labrenzia > Labrenzia sp. R5_0. The sequence goes on from NZ_JAGHRK010000002.1 coordinate 1,232,571, forward strand.
GCTGGCGGAGATGAATGCCGAATACAACCGCCTGGCCCAGGAAGAGCAGGTCAAGCTGGCCGAGAGCCAGACGCTGGAACGCTACATCGAAAAGGGCAAGACCTGGGTCGACAGCCTTCAGAACCAGGCGGCTACCCAGATGGTGCTGATCAACAAGCTGCAGACGGACACAAAGCAGCGCGTCGTGCTCTACGATGCGCTTGTGAAATCCCTCAAGACGGCCCAGCAGCAGGATATCGCCCACAAGATCAACGAGATCGGCGTGGCCACCGACAAGGAAGCCCAGTCCGCCATGGCCGCCATCGGCTCGGCAACCAACCAGCGCATGGCCGACATGATGGAAGCCCATGAGGACCACATGGTGTTCGCCCGCAAGGTGCTGGAGGAAAAGGCCAAGTCGGACGAGCGTTTCGCGCGCCGGTTCCAGCAGATCGTCGAGAAGCACGACAAGAACACGTACGGGGCCTGAGGGTCTGAACCGTGGATCTGACCCTGGACCACAGAACCCTGGAAGAAGCGCATGAAACACGGCGCTACTTCGCCAAGTTCGAGCGGATCATCTCGCATTTGCAAGGGGTGGCGGAAAGCGTCATCAACGAGAACACTGCGCTCGCCTCGGAAATACCGGTTCTGAAAGAGTACCTGGAAGCGCTGTCGGGAACCTTCACGGCGCTTTCCTACAAATATCTGCTGGCGGGCCGCGTGTCGGACATGCTGCCCTCGCTTTTGAACATCGACCGTCAGGACAGCGGCTTCCCGATCTATCAGGAGCTGCTGCAGATGGCGAACGACGCCATGCAGGCGGACAAGCATTTACGGTCGCTGCCGGCAATGCGCGAACTCAAGCTGGAGATGGTCAACCATATCCTGCGTGAACAGTCGTCGCCGACCAACCTGCAGTTTGCCGCCTCCCAGCGCCAGTATTACGAAGAGCTCGCCAAGGGCGACCTGTTCTGGGCACGGAACGACCCACGTCTGGCCTGGATGGGCAACGTCGTCGACAACCGCCGCCTCTACAGGGTGCATTGGGCCGTCTATGACAGTCAGCAGAACATTCCGCTGATCTACATTCTCGACCTGGAAGACAGCGGCAAGTGGCCTCTGGCCAAGGACGAGCGCCGCTGGCCGCGCGTCCAGAGCCATCTGACCGCCCAATCCTCGGCGTCCCTGAAGCTGGTGACAATCGCCCGCGGCTTCGACCGCGACTTCGATGACCTGCATCCCAAGCGCCTGCGCCGGTTCTTTCTGGGGCCGATGTACAGCCACACCTTTACCCAACAGTCCGGTCCGCTGCGCGACGTCCTGGCCGAAGCTGCCGGTCGTCCTGGAGAAGACTGGGCCCTGGCCTGGACGACCGAAACCCTGGTCGCCTCCGGCTCCGAGTTCGAATCCGCAGGCTTCTTTTCGTCGGTCGAGCGGCAGATCTACCAACTCGATCCGCTGTCGGCACACAATCCGGCATCACAGGAAGTCGCAGGCCATACACACCAGCAGCGATCGCTGATCCTGCCGCAGCGGCCTTATCAAATTCTGGAAGAGCGAAACCCGCCGGGCTTTGCCAATATCCGCAAGTATGTCGTCAGCCCTTCGGGCAAGATCCTCAGTTACAAATAGGTTTTTCGCGTGACCCTTTCCAACGACCTCATGGAACTGAAAGAAGACAAGATCCGCGAGAAATACGCCTTTGCGGAAGCAATGCTCCAGGGCTTCGACCACACCCCGCGGATCGCCAAGAAGTCGGATATGCCCGTTGCACAGGACCGTTCACCCGGCCTGGGCGCCCGCCGGAGGTTCCGCTCCACGACGCCTGGCCTCGTCACCCGCTCCACGGCCCGTCCCGAAGGTGTGCAGCTTTCAAACCGCATTCTGGAATGCGACGACGATGCTCTGACCACCCCGCTTCAGGCGAGCGTTCTGCGGTCCCTGCGCCGGGCGCTGGCTGTCGCCCAGGTGGCGTCCGACCAGTTTGCCGACCAGACCGGCCTTGCCGAGCTAAAGCGCGCCAACCTTGCCGGAACGCTGGACGCCTCGCAGAAGATGCGGTTCCAGGATCTTCTGTCGGCAACGGCCATGATTGCGCTGCACGTCTTTGCCAACATGACGGACTTCCTCCTGTCGGGGCTCTCAGCCGAAACCGGTGAAACCGAAGTCCAGTGCGGCGACGTCGAGGAAATCCTTTTCGACAACGACCAGCTCGCCCTTCATGGTGTTCTCTGGGAGCTGGACCAGGAAATTGCCGCCGCCGCGATTGAAACCGATGCCCAGTTGATCGGCCTGGTGACGTCCTTCTGCGAACAGCTGATGGAAAAGGTGACACTACGCGCGGAAGGCGTCAGCGTGCTTCAGGCATTCTCGGAAAGCCGCTACCGCGTGGAAGCGGACAATTTCGAGATCACCGGCTTCACGCCTTCTGCACACACGCACTCGACCACGCTCGCCATGGCGTTCAAGAAGCCGGAAGAAGTCGTCGGCAACCACATCGCCAAATACCAGGCGATGAAGCTTGCCAAGATGCTGATGGCCTACGATTTCGACCGCAAGCTCAACCCGTTCGCGGAACTCGGCGGCTTCATCTTCACCTTCATGGGCGACGGCAAACCGGGCACCGGCAAGACAACCCTGATCCAGATGATGGCCGGCATGGTCAACGACTATTGTCAGGTCGCCGGCTATCCGTTCCGCTACCAGAACCTCTCCACAGAGAGCATCGACAGCTACCAGGGCAAGTCTGCCCAGAATGCCAAGGCCTTCATACGCAATGTCACCGACCCGAATGTGATCGGTTTCGGCACCATCGACGACATAGACCAGCTTGCCGGCAAGCGCGGCGATCGCCAGTCCTCCGCCGGCCAGCTCGAAATTACAGCGGTCCTGATGGAGAGCTTTGCCGGCGCCAACACTGTGGTGCGCGGCAACTGCACGTTCGGCATGTTCTCCAACTATCCGGAGAACGTCGATGACGCCCTGCGTCAGCGCGCCGGCGCCCGCTTCCTGGTCGACGGCCCGCAAAGCCGCGAGGACTACATCGACATCCTGCATCTGCTGATGGGCAAGAACCACTCGATTCCAGTCGGCGACCATGATCTTTTCGAGGCCCAGGCCCTGAAGAAGGCCGTTGCGGCGTCCTACGAGCGTCACTCCCGGCCACAGGAAGATGCGCTGACAAAGGTGTTCGACAACGTGCGGGCTGAAATCGGTGACCTGGACACGATCGCCAAGCTCGGGACCTACCTGAAGGCCATCCAGCAAGCGGACGAACGTTTCACCGGCCGGGCGATCAAGAACATCACCGATGCCGTGAAAGTGCGGGCGATGGACTTCGAATTGCCGGATGCCTGGATGGAAGATCCGGAACTGTTCCTGTTCAAGGACTACGAGACCAAGAAGGCTATGATCGCCGACCTGGCGCAGCCGATCACCGTTGATATGGTCATCCAGGAAATCAACCGCTACGCGGACAGCGAATTCCGCTATGCGGACAAGTCGGACGAGGTTGCCATCGACAATGCCGTGCGTGAGATGCAGCGCATGGAAGAAGCCAAGCGCCGCTACATGGAAATCACGCGCACATGATGAGGCTCGTCAAACATGGTTTGATGTTCGGCAACCTCTACGAGGTCTCCGCACCGTCCATGGTGGCCCGCTACAACCGCGCGCTGGAACACCTGACCGGCAAGCGAACGGCGCTCGACGCCTTTCACGTCGATATCTCCGGATTTTCGCCGGAGATCGGCGACGAGCTGGACGACATCCACTACCTCAATCCGCACGGCTGCAACCGGCAGTTCATTCTGCTGTCGATCGAACAGAAGACCGCACCGCTGCTGAACGCGCGGTTCTCCACGTCGCGTTCGATCCTGAAACGCTTCATCGAGGACAATGAGGAACAGCTCTTTGCGCTGTCGATCCGCGATTGCGTCGTCGGTGAACTGGTCAACTCGATCTATTCCATCACCTCGCCGCAGGATCTGTTTTATATCAGGGCCATCGAGGTGGAGGCGGACACCGTCGGCGGGCATTCCGAAGCAGGTGACGAACTGACCGACAAGATCGAAGCGTTCATGAGCGAGCCCGACGGCTGGTGGGACGATGTGCTGATCGCGGACATGATCGAGCTTTCCAAGCACACCGGCGACATCATCCGCACCCCCTTGGCGATCAGTTCGAAAAGCTATGAGCAGGGAAATTTCCATACCTCCCATTTCGGCGGCCTCTACATCTTTCGCGATGTGAAGGAAACCGCATGCATCGCCTCCAGGCGCATGGACATTGTCGTCGACCTGCCCGTGAAGCATCTCTTCAGCCTGGAAGACCGCTACGAGGTGGCCGATTTCCTCAATCGAAACCAGTTGGTGGAGCCTATCCTCGATGCAGGCGGCAGCATCGCCAAGAGCCTTTTGAAACAGAAACTGGACTTCATCGTCATCGACACGGCCGCCAGCCAGGGCGAGGATCTGTCGGACGTCTCGCGGCGCGACCTGCGCGCTTTGAGACGCAAGTATCACCAGCAGCTCCCCGCGGAATATCACGCCCTCAACGACATCGTGCACAGACTGGAGCTGAAAGACGACAAGCTGTGGGTCGAACCGGAAAACGCGGCCTATTTCTATCTGCTTCGCTCGCGCAATCACCGCGACAAGAACCTGGTCAACATGCTGCTGTCCGAATTGACACCGCTTGACTTCCGCCAGCTTTTCATTTGTCACAAGGACGCATTCTACGGTCATTACCGAAGCTGGAGCGAAGCCAAGAAGAACTACGCGGTCCAGTTCCTTGCCGAAGAATATATGGTCGACAAGGTCGGCACGCGGCTGGAGCTATTCGGACCGGAGGCCGCCATGGCGGAAGAAGACCAGGCCGACTACGGCTTCGGCAGGAACATGGGGCCGTGGGGTGCAATCCCCGGGGAACAAGACGGCGAGGACGGGGTACAATGAAGTGGATCAAATGGATAATCGGCATTCCGCTTCTGCTGATCCTTGTCGCCTTCCTCCATTACACGTTGCCGGGACGTGATGTGGTTCGGATCGTCGGCACCGACGTCAAGCGCATGGACATCGGCGCTTCGTCGCTCTTCTGGGCCGCCCCCGATGCAGGTACCAACAAGAACTGGACAAGGGACGTCCGCTTCATCAACACGGTCTGGCCGAACGGCAAGCCAAGGGTCTACCGCAACGAAGACACCGACTGGGGCTGGCCGCCCTATTTCAAGTTCGACAGCAGCAACATCACCGCCCAGGCGCAGGATCTGGCCAAGAAAAGCGATGATGTCTGGATCGCCGTCACCCACTATGGCTGGCGTGTGGAGCTGTTCACGATCTTTCCCAATGCCATCAGCATCGAGGTTGTCTCCGGACCGGATGTCTTCCTGATCCCCTGGTTCAATATCCTGTTCGTCGTGGTGCTTGTCGCCCTCGCCTATCTGATCATCAAGACCGTCAACGCCTTCAAGAAACGCCGGATCGACCCGGTGGTCGACGGTATCGACGACTTCATGGACGATGTCGGTGATAGCGCCGAGCAGGCCCGCGCCAGCGCCCATCGTCGCGCGAGCGAAGCCACGAGCGGCTTCCGCCGATGGCTGAAGCGCTGGTTCGGTTGACGAGACCGGAACGGCGTGCCTCTCTGTCGGCCGTGCTCTCTGCACCGCCCTCATCCTGAGGAGGACCGCCAGGTCCGTCTCGAAGGATGGGCTTCATACTCCTGAGCAAGCGGCCCATCCTTCGAGACGGCGCTTGCGCGCCTCCTCAGGATGAGGTCGCTCGTTTTAACTTTCCAATCGGCAGGAACCCCGAGTTTGAATCAGCCAATCGACCTAGTCATCTTCGACTGCGACGGTGTTCTCATCGACAGCGAAGTCATCAGCGCGCGCATGCTGGTGGCAGAACTCGCGACGCGGAACGTCCACATCACCATGGACTACGTCGCTCACCATTTCCTGGGTCGAAGCTATCCGGTTGTCCTGCAGCAGATCCGCAAGGAATTCGGTGTCGACCTGCCGCCGGAATTCGAAACCGCCTACCGGGCAAGCCTTCTCAGCGCCTTTGAAGCGGAGCTCAGACCGATCGACGGCGTGCGGGAGGCGATCGAGAACCTTGGCGTGGACTATTGCCTTGCGACCAGTTCCAGCCCGCCGCGGCTCGCCAGATCGCTGGAGATAACCGGGCTGACGGATCTCTTTGCCGGCCGGACCACCACGGCTTCCGAGGTCGCTCACGGCAAACCCGCGCCGGACCTGTTCCTGCTGGCGGCAGAAAAACATGGCGTCGCACCGGAGCGCTGCCTGGTGATTGAGGACAGCGAAAACGGCATCAAGGCAGGGCTTGCCGCCGGTATGGCAGTCTACCGTTTCATTGGCGGTTCGCACCTTTCCGGCCTTCTGAATTCGGCCACTGCCACTGCGGGTGCCGCGCAACTGTTTGCATCTTTCGGCGAATTCTTTCAGCTTAGGCCGGATCTGAAGAACAACGGCAACTAAGATGAAACAGAAAATTCCTGCCGAGGCATCCCGTCTCGATGACGCCGCCCGCGCCGGCTGGTTATACTATGTTGCCGGCAACACCCAGGACGAGATCGCCCGCAAGCTCGGCGTGTCCCGCCAATCGGCACAGCGGCTGGTTTCGCTTGCTGTCAGTGAACGGCTGATCAAGGTGCGGCTCGACCACCCGATCGCCAACTGCATGGAACTGAGCACCCGCCTGACGGAACGCTTTGGCCTGCAGAGCTGCGAAGTGGTTCCCAGCGACCCGGATGCCCCGTCCTCCACGGTCGGCATTGCCCAGGCGGCCGCCACCGAGATGGAACGTCATTTCCGCTCCCAGAAACCCAAGATCATCGCCTACGGCACGGGCCGCACCTTGCGCGCTTCGGTGGATCAATTGCCGATGATGGACTGTCCGCAGCACCGCATCGTCTCGCTTCTGGGCAACATGATGTCGGACGGCTCGGCCTCGGCCTACAACGTCATCATCCGGCTTGCCGACCGCATCAATGCCCGGCACTACCCGATGCCGCTGCCCGTCTTCGCCCGCTCCCGCGAGGAGTTGCAACTGCTGCATAATCAGGAAGCGGTGCACAATATCCTCGATCTCATCCGGCAGGCGGACGTTACTTTCGTGGGTATCGGCAACATGGGACCGACTGCACCACTGACGGTCGACGGATTCGTCAGTCACGACGAAATGCGCGCACTGGAGAAAGCTGGTGCCATCGGCGAGATTACGAGCTGGGTCTACGACCGAAAAGGCGCGCTGGTCGAAGGACTTACCAATGACCTGGTAGCCAGTGCCCCCCTGCTGCCGGCCGGAGAGAAACCGGTTTACGGAATTGCGGCGGGTGACGGCAAGGTGCCGGCCATGCTGGGAGCGTTGAACGGCAAATTTGTCAATTGCCTGATCACCAACGAGACGACGGCTGAGCAATTGCTCAAGCTCTGAGCGATTTCCCAATATAAATAACTATATGAATTTTAAAGGCTTTTCGCAGTGCAGCGAGAAGCCTTTTTTGTTTTAGGCGATTCACATCTTGACTCGGGGTGCGAATTGGAGCGAATATTTGCCCGCAAGAATGGCAAATGCCCAATCTCGCTTGGGAGGAAAATATGGCATTTCATACCCGTGCGCTCCTCAGCGCATGTGCAATGGCGGCTCTGTGCGCATCCGCATCTGCAGAAACAATCACCATCGCGACCGTGAACAACGGCGACATGATCCGCATGCAGGGTCTGACGAAGGACTTCACCGACAAGAACCCTGACATCGAAGTCAAATGGCTGACCATGGAGGAGAACGTTCTCCGCCAGCGCGTCACCACTGACGTCGCCACCAAGGGCGGTCAGTTCGACGTCATGACCATCGGCACCTATGAAGTTCCGATCTGGGGCAAGCAGGGCTGGCTCGTTTCCCTGAACGACCTGCCGGAAAGCTACGACGCGGACGACATCCTGCCGGCCATCCGTGGCGGCCTGACCGTTGACGGCGAGCTCTATGCAGCACCGTTCTACGGCGAAAGCTCCATGGTCATGTACCGCAAGGACCTGATGGAAAAAGCCGGCCTGGAAATGCCGGAAGCCCCGACCTGGGACTTTATCGTCGAAGCCGCCAAGGCAATGACGGACAAGGAAAACGAAGTCTACGGCATCTGCCTGCGCGGCAAGGCCGGCTGGGGTGAAAACATGGCGTTCCTGACGGCCATGGCGAACTCTTACGGCGCCCGCTGGTTCGACATGGACTGGAAGCCGCAGTTCGACACACCGCAGTGGAAAGAAGCTCTTACCACCTATCTCGACGTGATGAACGAAGCAGGCCCTCCGGGCGCTTCTTCCAACGGCTTCAACGAAAACCTGGCCCTGTTCCAGACCGGCAAGTGCGGCATGTGGATCGACGCCACCGTGGCGGCCTCCTTCGTGACCAACCCGAAGGATAGCCAGGTTGCTGACAAGGTCGGCTTTGCTCTGGCGCCGGACAAGGGCCTCGGTAAACGCGGTAACTGGCTCTGGGCATGGTCGCTGGCCATTCCGGCCGGCACCCAGAAGGAAGCTGCTGCGAAGAAGTTCATCGAGTGGGCGACTTCCAAGGAGTACCTGGAGCTGGTTGCAGCCGAAGAAGGCTGGGCGAACGTTCCCCCGGGAACCCGTACTTCTCTCTATGAGAACCCGGAGTACCAGAAAGTTCCGTTCGCAAAGATGACGCTGGACAGCATCAACTCTGCTGATCCGCAGAATCCGACCGTGGATCCGGTTCCGTATGTCGGCGTGCAGTTCGTCGCCATTCCGGAATTCCAGGGCATGGCGACCGTTGTCGGCCAGGCATTCTCGGCAGCTCTTGCCGGCTCGATGGATGCGGACGCTGCACTGGCTGCTGCCCAGGCGACCGCTGAACGCGAAATGAAGAAGGCCGGTTACCTCAAGTAGAAGCCTTCGCGGACCGGCGGGTGCCTGCCCGTCCCGCCGGTCTCCTCCTTTCTGTTCCGCGTGAGCTCTGGCTCTGACCGAGCAAAGGTCGCATCATGGCTACCCAACATTCACGGGCGGCGGCCCGTTTGATGATCTCTCCGGCAGTTCTGCTGCTGCTGGGTTGGATGATCATCCCGCTCTCGATGACCCTCTATTTCTCTTTCCTGCGCTACAACCTGCTCATTCCGGGAATGGAAGAGTGGACCGGCTGGACCAACTACGAGTTCTTCCTCACCGATCCGGCTTTCTTTGCAGCGCTGAAGAACACCCTGCTGCTCGTTGGCGGCGTCCTTCTCATCACCATTGTCGGCGGCGTGCTGCTGGCCCTGCTGCTCGACCAGCCCTTCTGGGGCCAGGGGATCGTGCGCATTCTGGTGATTGCCCCGTTCTTCGTCATGCCCACCGTCTCCGCGCTGGTGTGGAAGAACATGTTCATGAACCCGGTCAACGGCCTGTTCGCATACTTTGCGAAGTTTCTGGGGCTGCAACCGTTCGACTTTCTTTCGCATGCACCGCTGTTCTCGATCATCCTGATCGTCGCCTGGCAGTGGCTGCCCTTTGCGACGCTCATTCTGCTTACCGCCCTGCAATCGCTGGACAGCGAACAGCTGGAAGCGGCCGAAATGGACGGCGCCAATTTCCTGAACCGCTTCGTCTTCATCATGGTGCCGCACCTGGCGCGCTCGATCACGGTCGTGATCCTGATCCAGACGATCTTCCTGCTGTCGGTCTTCGCGGAAATTCTTGTCACCACCAATGGCGGTCCGGGCTATGCCTCGACCAACCTCACCTACCTGATCTACGCCCAGTCGCTGCTGCAGTTCGACGTCGGCGGCGGATCGGCCGGCGGTGTGGTCGCCATTATCCTCGCCAACATCGTTGCGATCTTCCTGATGCGGATGATCGGCAAGAACCTGGAGGCCTGACCCATGGCGCGCGCAGTCTCCAACCGCCGCAAGGCTCTCGTCACCGTATGTGCGTGGGCCGTCGGCATCGCCATCTTCTTCCCGATCCTGTGGACCGTGCTGACCAGCTTCAAGACGGAAGCGGAAGCCATTGCGTCTCCTCCTAGCTTCCTGTTTTTCGACTGGACGCTGGAAAACTACAGCACGGTCCAGGAGCGTTCGGACTATTTCCGGCACTTCTCCAACTCGGTCATCATTTCCTTCGGCTCCACCCTTCTGGGTCTGCTGATCGCGATACCGGCGGCCTGGTCAATGGCCTTCGTGCCGGGCAAGCGCACCAAGGACGTCCTGATGTGGATGCTGTCCACCAAGATGCTTCCGCCGGTGGGCGTGCTGATCCCGATCTATCTCCTGTTCCGGGATACCGGCCTCCTCGACACGCGTGTCGGCCTCGTGATGGTGCTTACCCTCATCAACTTGCCGATCATCGTCTGGATGCTGTTCACCTACTTCCGCGAAATTCCGGGCGAGATCCTGGAAGCCGCGCGGATGGACGGTGCGGAGCTGTGGTCCGAGATCATCTACGTGCTAACACCCATGGCGGTGCCCGGCATTGCCTCGACCCTGCTGCTGAACATCATCCTGTCCTGGAACGAAGCGTTCTGGACCTTGAACCTGACGGCGGTCGACGCCGCCCCCCTCACCGCTTTCATTGCCAGCTATTCCAGCCCGGAAGGCCTGTTCTACGCAAAACTGAGCGCTGCCTCGACGATGGCGATCGCCCCGATCCTCATCATCGGCTGGTTCAGCCAGAAGCAGCTCGTACGCGGCCTGACCTTCGGCGCGGTTAAATAGGAGACCTGAACATGGGTCAGATAACCCTCAAGCAGATTACCAAGAGCTTCGGCGACGTTCAGGTTATCCCGCCGCTGGACCTGCAGATCGACGACGGCGAGTTCGTGGTGTTCGTCGGTCCGTCCGGCTGCGGCAAGTCCACACTCCTGCGTCTCATTGCAGGCCTGGAGGATGTCTCTTCCGGTGACATCACCATCGACGGCAAGAACGCCACCGAAGTGCCGCCCGCAAAACGTGGCCTTGCCATGGTGTTCCAGTCCTACGCGCTCTATCCGCACATGTCGGTGCGCAAGAACATCGCCTTCCCGCTGCGCATGGCCGGCATCGACAAGGCGGCACAGGACGCCAAGGTGACCGCCGCTGCCAAGGTGCTGAACCTGACGGATTACCTGGACCGTCGCCCGGGTCAGCTTTCCGGCGGTCAGCGCCAGCGTGTTGCCATCGGTCGTGCCATCGTGCGCGAACCGGCCGCCTTCCTGTTCGACGAACCCCTGTCAAACCTGGATGCGGCGCTGCGTGTCAACATGCGGCTCGAGATCTCCGAACTGCACCAGTCCCTCAAGACGACCATGATCTACGTGACCCACGACCAGGTGGAAGCCATGACCATGGCCGACAAGATCGTGGTGCTGCAGGCAGGCAAGATCGAGCAGGTCGGCTCGCCGCTGGAGCTTTATCATACGCCGCGCAACAAGTTCGTGGCCGGTTTCATCGGCTCGCCGAAGATGAACTTCCTGATGGGATCCTTCGCCACCGAATACGATGCCGCCACGATCGGCATCCGCCCGGAGCATCTGACCGTCTCGCAAGGCGACGGCAAATGGGTCGGAAAGGTCGGTGTCTCGGAACATCTCGGATCCGACACCTTCCTCTACGTCGATATGGAAGGCGTCGACGAACCGATCACCGTGCGCTCGTCCGGTGAGATCGGATTCCGTCATGGCGACACCGTTCACCTGACCCCGGCTCCTGACAAGATCCACCGCTTCGACAACCAGGGCCTGAGGATTGCATGAGCCGACTTGAAGGAAAATCCGCGCTGATCACGGGTTCGGCCCGGGGCATCGGCAAGGCCTTTGCCGCGCGGTTTGCAGAGGAAGGCGCCCGGGTGGCGATTGCCGATATCAACCTGGCCGGCGCAGAAGCGGCGGCCAGTGAAATCGGCCCGAATGCCTATGCCGTTCAGTTGGACGTCACCGATCAGTCGTCGATCGATGCTGCCATCGCCGCCGTGGAACAGAAGACCGGCGGGCTCGACATCCTGGTCAACAACGCGGCTCTGTTCGATCTGGCACCGATTGTCGAGATCACCCGCGACAGCTACCAGCGCCTGTTCGACATCAACGTGTCCGGAACCCTGTTCATGATGCAGGCCGCGGCAAAGTCGATGATCAGGCGTGGTCAGGGCGGCAAGATCATAAACATGGCCAGCCAGGCAGGCCGGCGCGGTGAAGCGCTGGTGGGCATTTATTGCGCCACCAAGGCAGCGGTCATCAGCCTGACCCAGTCGGCAGGTCTCAACCTGATCGAACACGGCATCAACGTGAATGCCATCGCCCCCGGCGTCGTCGACGGCGAGCACTGGGACCATGTGGATTCGATGTTCGCGAAATACGAAGGCCTGCAGCCCGGTGAAAAGAAGGCAGCGGTCGGAGCCGCGGTGCCTTTCGGCCGCATGGGCACCGCCGAAGATCTCACCGGCATGGCTGTTTTCCTGGCGTCGAAAGACGCGGATTACATCGTATCGCAGACTTACAACGTCGATGGCGGCAACTGGATGAGCTGACCAATGACCCAGAACCTAAGTGAAACTGTGCTCTCTTCTCTTCCCGAATCCGTCAAGGCACCGGCGTATCGCCGGTCGGACCTGACCCCCGGCATCCTTCACATCGGCGTCGGCAACTTCCATCGCGCGCATCAGGCCATCTACCTGAGTAAGCTGTTCGATCTCGGCGAAGGCCGTGACTGGGCCATCGTCGGCGCGGGCCTCAAGCCCTACGACAAGACCATGCGTGAACGCCTCCAAGCCCAGGACTGGCTGACGACTGTGGTCGAGCTCGACCCGGAAGGCCTCAGCGCGCAGGTCTGTGGCGCCATGATCGACTTCATCGACGTGGATCCCAAGGCGCTGATCGCTCGCCTTGGCGAAGCCGATATCCGCATTGTCTCGCTGACGATCACCGAAGGCGGTTATTTCGTCGACCCGAACACCGGTGGCTTCGACGTCAATCATCCGGAAATCCAGGTGGATCTCGCCTCACCGGACGCGCCGCAGACCGTGTTCGGCGTGCTCGTTGCCGCCCTGCTGGCCCGCCGCGACAAAGGCCTTGAACCCTTTACCGTGATGTCTTGCGACAACCTGCCCGAAAACGGCCATATGGCGAAACAGGCCGTTGCCGGTTTCGCCAGGGCCTTGTCGCCGGAAGCCGGAAGCTGGATTGCCGAAAATGTCGCCTTTCCAAACGGCATGGTGGACTGCATCACCCCCGCGACCGGCGACCGCGAACGCGGCCTGGTTCAGGAACGCTTCGGCCTGACCGATGCGGCCCCTGTCGTCTGTGAACCCTTCCGCCAATGGGTGCTGGAGGATCATTTCCCTGCCGGCCGCCCGGCGCTGGAAAAGGTCGGTGTCGAATTCGTCGAGGACGTCGCTCCATACGAGTTGATGAAATTGCGTATTCTCAATGGCGGTCATGCGACCATCGCCTATCCGGGTGCACTGCTGGGACATTACTTCGTCCATGACGCCATGGCCGATCCACTGATCTGCGCGTTCCTGCAAAAGCTGGAAGAAGACGAGATCCTGCCGACCGTTCCGGAAATTCCGGGGGTCAGTTTCGAGACCTATCTCACCACCGTCATGGACCGGTTCTCCAATCCGGCGGTGGGAGACACGATCCCCCGTCTCTGCCTTGACGGGTCCAACCGCCAGCCGAAGTTTATCCTGCCTTCTATCCAGGACCGCCTCGACAAGGGGTTGCCGGTGGCTGGCCTTGCCCTCGAAACGGCTCTTTGGTGCCGTTACTGCCTCGGTCACAACGAGGCTGGAGAACCGCATGTCATCGAGGACAACAACGCCGACATCCTGAAGGCCTGGGCACAAGGCGTTTACGCCGACAAGCCTGCGCGCATCGAAATGCCGGAGCTATTCGGTGGGCTCGCTTCCGACGAAACCTTCCTGAAGGCCTTCAGCTACGCCGCAGGCATGATCGCTGAAGATGGGGTGGCCGCAACGCTGAAGGCCTACCTCGACGGCCGCTTCGACAAAGGCGCCGCCACCCTCAAGGCGAACGCCCACTAGGAAACGAGGGATCACACTCGCGCCACCGTGTGCGCAATGTGATCCCATTTGCCTTTCAATTTGCCCTGTCCCGCTTACCTTGATGTCATTGACAGACGAGGATTTGACCTTCGCCTGCACGACAGAAAGCGGTAAGGCGGGATTACGGGCATGAGACAATTGAACAGACGGGACCTTCTGGCTGGTAGTGCGGCAATGGCATTGCTGCCGGGAACGGTGTTTGCGGCAGGCAACGACTTCTTCCGACTTGGTCTGGCCGAACCGGCCTTCGAAATCGAACCCAAACTCGACCTTCCCGATCTTGATGGCACCGTCCACACGCTTGCCGACTATTCCGGAAAGATCCTGCTTGTATCGTTCTGGGCGACATGGTGTCCGCCCTGCCGAAAGGAAATGCCGGGTCTGGCGCGTCTCAACCGGGAACTCGGCCCCGAAGGCTTTGCAGTGCTCGCCGTCAACGTAGGTGACCGGCAGGACCGGATCGAAGGTTTTCTGGATGAGATCGACCATGATGGTCTCACCGTCCTGATGGACACGGACAAGGCCATGCCGAGCACCTGGTTACTCCGCGGTTTGCCGGTGACCTACGTCCTCGATGGCACCGGCAAGGTTACCCTCGCCGCTATTGGCGACCGGGTGTGGGATTCAGAGGAAATGATCTCCGCGCTGCGCAGTTTGAAGACCGCCTGACCTGGTCGAACATCACCAGGGTGAAAGACCCTCAGCCGTTGTCCATCGGCACGATCACAGGCCGCCCACCACCCGGACGTGTCAGGATTTCCAGCGGAAAGTCATAGGCTTTCGACAACATCTCCGCCTGCATGACCTCGTCCCGCGTACCGAAGGCAAGACGGCGGCCACCCTGCATGACCAGCACCCGGTCGGCAAAGGCAGCGGTCAGGTTGAGGTCGTGCATCACGGCGACGACGCCGCCACCACGCTTGGCGTAATCGGCTGCAAGCTGCATGATCTGGACCTGGTGCTTGATGTCGAGACTGGAGACCGGTTCGTCCAGGAACAACCAATGCGGCAAGCCTTCTTGCGGAAGCGGGTCCCAGACCTGACACAACACCCGTGCGAGCTGCACCCGTTGCTGCTCGCCGCCGGACAGTTCCTGATAACTTCTCCCTTCGAACCCCGACAGGCCGACTTTCGCAAGGGCTTCGGCGATGCGCCGGGCACGGAAGCTCCGCTCCCGGCGGCTGGAGGTCAGGCCGAGACCGACCACTTCAGCCACGTTCAGCGGAAAGGAAATCTGGCTTGCCTGCGGCAGCACCCCGCGCATGGCGGCAAGCACTTCCGGTGACAGGCCACCAACCTCCAGCCCTGCCAGCGTTATCCCGCCGGAATAAGGCAGTTCACCGGTCATTGCCTTCATCAAGGTCGTCTTGCCGGAACCGCTTGGCCCGATGATCGCCAGCACTTCCCCAGCCTTTGCGTGAAAGGAGAGGTCCTGCACGATCCGGGTCTTGCCTGCCGAAACAGACACCTGCTCGACAACAAGATCGGGTGCCAGCGCCGTGCCATTTTCAATTGTCCTGTGCAACATGACTACACCCTAAAGACCTGTGAGGCCGCGCTTGCGCAGCAGGATCCAGAGGAAGAAGGGCGCACCGGCAAAGGCGGTGATGATACCGATGGGCATTTCCGCCGGTGCCACGATGGTGCGCGCCAGCGTGTCGGCGGCTATCAGCAAACAGGCGCCAAGAAGCGCTGCGGCTGGCAGCATGTAGCGATGGTCGGGACCGATTGTCAGACGAAGCAAATGCGGCACGACGATGCCGACAAAACCGATGCCTCCGCTGACAGCCACGGAGGCACCGGTTGCCGCCGCCACCAGCAGGATGCTGAGGTTCTTGAGCCGCTGCACCTTGATGCCGATGTGCGAGGCGGCGGCTTCGCCAAGCGTCAGACCGTTGAGACCGCGTGCCAGGAACGGCACGCAGACCAGCATGGTGAGTATGATTGGCGCGGCGGAAGCGACCTTCTGCCAGTTGGATCCCGCGAGCGACCCAAGTCCCCAGAACTGCAGGTCGCGCAGTTCCTGGTCATCGGCCACATAGACCAATAGCCCTGTCATCGCACCGGTGAGCGCGCCGAGGGCAATGCCCGCCAGCAACAATGTCGCAACTGACGTGATGCCTCCGCGCGTGCCGATCCTGTAAAGAAGCAGCGTCGTGACGAGGCCGCCCGCAAAGGCTGCCAGTGGGACCGCATAGATACCCAGAAGCGCCATCACCGGCGCCAGTACGGTATTTCCGAGAACGATGAACGCGGCAGCGCCCAGACCTGCCCCCGCCGAAACGCCGACAATGCCCGGATCTGCAAGCGGGTTCCGGAACAGCCCCTGCATTACAGCGCCGGACACCGCCAGGGCCGCTCCGATGAGCGCTCCCAGCGTAACCCGCGGCAGGCGAATATCCATGAGCACGATCCAGTCCCTTGCCGAAACGCCCTGTGGCACGCCCTCTCCCGCTCCCGCGAAATAGGACGGCACATACGGCAGGAGCTCCAGAACCGGGATCGAGATCGGGCCGATGGCAAGACTTCCCAGAACGACGAGACATGTCAGCACGGCGAGCAGCACAATAACGGCCCGGGCGAGCGGAGCCCTGTCTCCGCGCTGCAGGTCGGCAAGCCCAAGGAGAGAGGAAATCCGTCCGCTTCTGGCGGGCAAGACCGTATCGCTCATCAGTGCCATCAGCTTGCCGTATCCGCCAGACGGGTCGACAATTCACGGACGGCTTCTGCGGTGCGCGGACCGAACCCCAGCAGGAGCTGCCCGTTCATGCGGACAAGTCGCCTGTCCTTCCCTGCCGGCGTTTGCGCCACGGCCGGATGATCGAACACCGCATCACCGCTCGTTGCGTCTTCGCCGTCGCCGTGGCGGTCCATCATCAGCACGACGTCCGGTGCCGCACTGACGATCGCCTCGTCGCTGAGGATCTTGTAGCCGGAAAAGCCGGACGTCGCGTTTTCAGCACCCGCAAGCGCAAGTATGCCGTTGGCGGCCGTATCCGATCCGGCGGCAAGGATACGCCCGCCCTTTGTCGACAGGACGAAGAGGACACGAACGCCTGACGTCCGGCTTTCAGCGGCACGTTGCGCCTCGGCCAGATCCTGTTCAAGCTTGCCAGCAAGAGCATCGGCCTTCGCCTCGACGCCGAGCACTTCACCAACGACACGCACCTTTTTGATGATGCCTTCGGCGGTATATGCCTCCGGCACATCCGCCATCGCCACACCGGACTTGCGCAACACGTCCACCGTTTCCTGAGGCCCGCTGCCTTCCAGCATCAGGATCAGCTCCGGATTGACGGAGAGCACACCTTCCGGGGACAGCGCGCGCATGTACCCGACATCCGGAAGGCTTGCCGCTTCCGCCGGGAAAATGCTGGTGCTGTCGCGGGCAATCAGCCTCTTGTCTTCACCCAGGGCGTAGACGATCTCCGTCACCGAACCACCGATGGCAACAACATTGCTGCTGTCCGGACTGCCCCTGCCTTCCGCAAACAGTGGCTTGCCGGGCAGGACCAGGGCTGCGACGGTCAGCGCGACAGCCGCCGAGACACCGGAAAAACGCGAAAGAGACCCAATCATTCCGCTGCTCCCAGCTTTACCGCCCGATCCAGTTTCGGCAGGTTTTCGGCAAGACCGCGCCAATCGGACCGTTCCTGGTTGCCCTCACCACGCACACCGAAGAACTGGATGATCTGCTGTCCTTCGCTGTCATAAGCTTCCACCGACGTGACATGGCCGACATCCGCCGGTTTGCGCACGGCCCAGACCTCGTGGATGTGGTCGGTCCGCAGATGCAGATGGAAGGTCGGGTCCATCACATTGATCCATGGGCCCCGATCCATCACCGTTGCCACCGCCCCGGAGTGGATCTGAATGCAACCGCGATTGCCGACAAAACACATGATCGGGATGTTTTCCGACGCTGCAAGACGCAACAAGGCCGGCACCGCCCCACGATCGAGCGGCCAGGCCCAGGCATCGCCCGCCAGTTCAAAGGCGCTGACCCGGTCGAGGTCCAGATCCTTCAAAAGTCCGTGGAACTGATGCGGATCGGTCATCGCCTGCCAGCGGTCGCGCAGCATCGCTTCAGCTCCTTCGGATGCCTGTTTTCGGCTGAAGGGTTTTGCTTCGCTCACTTGCGGCAACACATCCGGCGTCTGGTCGTCCAGCACGAGCTTTTCAACCAGAGTGTTCCACGCATCCAGGTCCGTTTCCGCACGGGTGTGGATCTTCATCACCGCATCACCATGGGCATCGAAGAACTGCAGTGACCGGCGGATATCGTTGCCGTCAGCCTTTTCGACCGCAAAGCCATGCACCCAATTGGCCGGAAACATGCGCGTGTCGATCTGCTCGCCCAGCATCAGGGCCGCCCGCTTGCCGTTCACGAATTTCTCGAACGGTCCGATCTTCTCGTGCACTGCGCTCTCGTTGCGCGTCAGTGCCATGACCGTGCCGACGGTCTGCAACCCCGGAAACAGATCCTCGAAACGCGGCGCGATGCGGCGCACGCCATGCCCTACGAAGCTGGCGACCAGCTCCGCTTCCGTAATGCCGAGTATCTGCGCCAGATCCCGCTCCCGCATCTTCGGATTGTCCGCGCGTGCCGCCCGGATGTCGGCTGCGCTCTGCCTGGTTTCAGAGGAGATCTGATCGGCATTCATGAGTTCTGTCCCCAATCGCTATGGTCTTCCTGCAGCCCGCGCTCAGTTTTCCGCCTCATCATCCCGTAACGTAAATTACTGAGATTATTAGGAATTTTTGAATCATTCCAAAGAGACGCTTTTCCTCGGCGACCGCAATCTAATACTTGACTCCTATATTCATATTTCATTAGGAACACAATACCTGAGTCACTGACTCATGTTTAAAACGCTGTGTGAGAGGCAGCGAAAAGGACGCGAACAACGCGCACTCTTGGAGAATTTTTATGGGGCTCAAGAAGACCGGTAACACCCGCTTGATGGGTGGTGTTGCCCTTTGGGTTTTGGCTTTTAATTGCGGGGCGGCTGCACAGGATGCAGTAGCGGATGCAGCACCGGCGACACCCGTTGCCGGACAGGATCAACCGGTATCGCAGCTACAACAGATCGTGGTCAGCGCCGGCGTGCCCAAAGTCGCGATCGACACTCCTCAGGCCGTCACCGTGCTGGACCAGGAAGCCATCGACGACCTGCAACCGCGCTCGATCGGAGACGTCTTCCAGGAGATCCCCGGCGTCACGCCGATCGGCAGTAACTCGATCCTCGGCGAAAGCATCAATATCCGCGGTATCGGTGAAGCTCTTTCCGGCGACGAGACCCGGATCATCATGCAGGTAGACGGGGTCAACAAGTTTTTCGAACAGTACCGGATGGGGTCGTTCTTCTCCGATCCGGAACTCTATAAACAGATCGAGGTCCTGCGTGGACCGGCATCATCAACCCTTTATGGCGCCGGTGCGATGGGGGGTGTGATCACCTTCACCACAAAGGATGCCAGCGATTTCCTCGATCCGGGTGACCTGATCGGCGGCCGGCTGAAAACCTCCTGGGATTCGAACGGCAACGGCTGGCTGGGCAGTGCGATCGTCGCGGCGGAGCCGGTCAAGAACCTCGAGTTGCTCGGCGCCCTCAACTATCGGCAGTCTCAGGACATTACGGACGGCCAGGGCAACGAGGTCCCGGACACGGATTTCAGCTCCATCAACGGTCTCATCAAGGCCCGTTACACCTTCGGGGAAAATGAAGACCAGTCCGTTTTCGCAAGTTACCAGAACTGGTCGAGTGACGAGGACGACCAGAACTACGACCAGATTGCCTGGGGTCCTGACTTTGGCGATGTCGACCGCACCGTGACGGATCAGACCGCGATCGTCGGTTATGCAAACGGGTTTTCAGGAAACGATCTGCTTGATGTGAAGGCCCAGTTCAGCTGGTCCGACACGCGGGTCGAGCAGAAAAACCAGGATCAGATCTGCGCCCAGTACGCCCCTGCGCCCGCGCCGCCGACCTGCTATTATCCGTTTGGCTTCAATTCCGAATATTCCTACGAGACCTGGCAGGGCAAGGCCGACAACGTCGCAACGTTCCAGCTGGGCGAAGACTGGATGGCCTATGTCACGACCGGTATCGACGGCCAGTACCAGGAGCGTCGCAATCCGCGTGATTTCGGCACCTATGTGCGCAGTGGTTCAGGGTCTCACCCGGAAGGCGAAACGGTCAACGTCGGCGGTTATGCGCAGGCCGAACTGGTGTGGAACGACCGCATCACCCTCATTCCCGGCATGCGGATCGACTACAGCAACGTGTCTGTCGGCAGCTACGTGGACGGCAGCGGCAACACCATCAACCTGAACGAGGAAAAGAGCGCCGTCGGCTATTCGCCAAAGCTTGCAGCCATGATCAAGATGTCCGAATGGCTCGGCGTCTTCGGCTCCGTCGCACACACCGAGCGTCTGCCGTCCCTCGACGAGGTGTTTTCGAACTACGTCGTCAACGATCTCGACAAGGAACTGTCGAACAACTTCGAGGCCGGTGTCACCTTTTCTTTCGATGACCTGATCATGGGTGGTGACGCTTTCCGCCTGAAGGGAACGGCGTTCCGCAACAACGTCACAAACTACTACGCCAGCTACTGGAACGGTTCGACGGTGGTGACGGAAATCATTCCGAAAGCCCGTTACGAAGGGCTTGAGCTGGAAGCCTCCTACTGGACCGAAAGCATCTACGGTTCTCTCGGCGCCTCGCTGATCCGGGGCAACAACGTCAGCACCGGCGGCTACATGAATGCCGTCCCCGCCGACAGCGCCTTCCTCAAGATCGGCTACGTCTACCGTCCGTGGAACCTCGACTTCGGCTGGAAAGGCGACTTCTACGCCGCCCAGGACCGTGTGGGCGCAGACGAACAGGAAACCGCAGGCTACGTGCTGCATAACCTTTATGCGGCATGGAAACCGACCGACGGTTTCATGGCGGACAGTGAGGTCCGGTTCAACGTCGACAACGTGTTCGACAAGTCGTACCGGAACCACCTGAGTGAAGACGAAGGTGCAGGCCGCAGCTTCAAGCTGAGCTTCGCCAAGAAGTTCTGACCCATGACCCGCCGCCTGTCCCCGCGGGCGGCGGGTTTCAAGCCCGGTTTCGGCTGACCACTGCACATCGAAAAGCGCTCCCTTTCCCTTCTGGAAACGCTTTCATCAAAGTGACATCGACACCCTGTATTCAGTGTTGGAAACGTTTCCAAGACTGAAGGAGCCAAGGGTGAGATCGCGTCCGCCGACGATCAAGGATGTTGCCGAGCAGGCCGGTTGCGGCATTGCAACGGTAAGCCGCGTCCTCAACGGCACCGGCTCTGCCAGCGCCGACACCCGCCGGAAGGTTCTTTCGGCCGCAAAAGCACTCGGCTTCGAATTCAGCGCGCTTGGCCGATCTCTGCAAAGCAGCTCGACAAAGACACTCGGCTGCATTGTCCCTTCTCTCGCCAATCCCGTGTTTGCCGAAGTCGTCCAGGCCGCCCAGCAGGAAGCCCACCGCGAAGGCTATCAGCTCATTCTGGCATGTTCGGAATACGACGAAGTGCTGGAGCTTCAGGCCGCACGCACCCTGATTGCCAAACAGGTCGACGGTCTGGTCCTGACGGTCAACAATGCCGCCGACAGCGAGGCACTGGGGCTGATCCGGGATCGAAACCTTCCCTGCTGCCTCGTCTATAACCGCTCCTCTTTCGGCTTGCCCGCGTGGGCTGTCGACAACCGCGCCGCCGCGCGTGAAGTCGCAAGGGCTTTTCACAGCCAGGGACACATTCAAACCGGTTTTCTGGCCCTGCGGTTCCACCGCTCCGACCGCTCGCGTGAGCGCTACGAAGGCTTTGCCGCTGCATGCCGTGAGTTTGGCATGGCAGACCCGCTTCTTCTGGAAATCGAGGAGCAGGACGGCACCCTTCTGGAATTGCTCGGCACGCTTCTGGCGGAGCATCAGGCCCTGACCGGAATTTTCGCATCCAACGACTTTCTCGCCCTTGCCGCCATGAAGGCCGCACGGGCCCTTGGCAAACGCATTCCCGACGATCTGTCGCTGGTCGGCTTCGACGGTATTTCCACCGGCCTGCTGGTCGACCCACATCTGGCGACCGTCGAAACAGATCCGCGCACCATGGGTCAGGGCGCCGTCAATTCCGTGCTGGCAAGGCTGCTGGACCGGCCCACCCCCGACCTGCCGTCCGCAGCCGCCACATTCAGTTTCCGCGCGGGAGGCAGCCTTGGCCCTCCCGTTCCCGGAAAAGCCGATGGCAGAGAAGCTGCCACTTCCCTGCCATCCAATGAGTAACCCCGAGACCTGCTTGAGATCGCTTCAGGAGTCACTGACATGAAACGTACACTTTTCGCATTGGCCATGACAATGGCGGCCGTCGTGCCGGCAAAGGCCGAAGATGCCGTTTGCTACAACTGCCCTCCGCAATGGGCCGACTGGGCATCGATGCTGGAAGCCATCAATGAGAAGCTCGGCATTGCCATGCCGCATGACAACAAGAATTCCGGCCAGACCCTCAGCCAGCTTCTGGCCGAGAAGGCCGCGCCGGTCGCCGACGTTGCCTATTACGGCGTGACCACTGGCATCAAGGCCGGCAACGAAGGTGTCGTAACCGCCTATAAGCCGGCCGGTTTCGATGACATCCCCGAAGGCCTGAAGGACCCGGAAGGCAAGTGGTTTGCCGTTCACTACGGCACCCTCGGCATGTTCGTGAATGTCGACGCGCTCGGCGACGCTCCGGTGCCGCAGTGCTTCGCCGATCTGAAAAAGCCGGAATACCGAGGCATGGTCGGCTACCTTGATCCGTCTTCCGCCTTTGTCGGCTATGCAGGTGCGGTTGCCGTCAACCTGGCCTTCGGCGGTGATCTGGAGAACTTCGATCCGGCTATCAGCTACTTCAAGGAACTGGCGGAAAACGACCCGATCGTCCCCAAGCAGACCTCTTTCGCGCGCGTCGTTTCCGGCGAAATTCCGATCCTCTTCGACTATGACTTCAACGCCTATCGCGGCAAATACGAAGAAGACGGCAACTTCGAATTCGTGCTCCCGTGCGAAGGTTCCGTGCGCGTTCCCTACGTGATGAGCCTGGTGGCAGGCGCACCGCATGAAGAAGCCGGCAAGAAGGTTCTGGACTTCATCCTGTCCGACGAGGGCCAGGCCATCTGGACCAATGCCTACCTGCAGCCGTCCCGCCCGGTGGAACTGCCGGCTGAAGTCGCCGCGAAGTTCCTGCCTGCAAGCGATTACGAGCGTGCGGTTGCCGTCGATTATGCCCACATGGAACGCGCCCAGGCCGGTTTCGGCGAGCGTTACCTGAACGAAGTCAAATAACACCCTGACCTGGCAGGCCGGAGCGCATTGGCGTTCCGGCCTGTTTTTCCGAAGGCATTCTTCATGTCCGACAGAACATTCGTGACCGCCTGCCTTGTACCGCTGGCGGTATTCGCCCTCGCTTTTCTGGCTCTGCCGCTGGTGCGCCTGGTTCAGGCGTCCTTTGAATCGGAAGCCGGCTGGCAGATCTACCTGCAGATCCTGCAAACGCCTCGATATCTTGAAACCCTGGTCAACACGGTGCTGGTGTCGCTGGCGGTCAGCCTTGCCGCGCTCGCTCTGGCGACCACCGCCGGCCTGTTCCTGGCGCGGAACAGGTTCTTCGGACGCGGCCTGCTGCTTTCCGTCCTGACCCTGCCGCTGGCCTTTCCCGGCGTCGTCATCGGCTTCCTGATCATCCTCCTGGGGGGACGTCAGGGGCTGTTCAACCAGCTATTGCCCGGGCACATCGTGTTTGCCTATTCGCTGATCGGCCTCTTTCTCGGCTATCTCTATTTTTCCATCCCGCGCGTCCTGCTGACGGTGATGGCTGCCGTTGAAAAACTCGACCCCGCACTGGAAGAAGCCGCCCGCACCCTCGGCGCATCCCCGTGGCGCATTGTCATCGACGTGATCCTGCCCGGTCTTGCCCCATCCCTCGTCGCCGCCGGTGCAATCGCCTTTGCCACCGCCATGGGAGCCTTCGGAACCGCCTTCACGCTGGCCACCAACATCGATGTCCTGCCGATGGTGATCTATACCGAATTCACCCTGTCGGCGAACATCGCCATGGCGTCAGCCCTGTCCGTTCTGCTGGGCCTTGTGACCTGGGCCCTGCTTTACATCGCCCGCAGTTTTGCGGGAACGACGGTTGCGGCGGGAGGCTGACATGAAAAGATCCCCCGCCTGGTGGCTGCAATGCGCGGTCACGCTTGTTATCGCCGCCTTTCTGCTGGTCCCGGCCATCCAGTCGATCCTGGCCGGGGTAACAGCCAACTACTTCCGCGGTTTATCCTCGGGCCTGACCCTGAAATGGATCGGGCGGGTCTGGGAATTATATTCCGCCAGCATCTTCCTGTCGCTCTGGCTCGCGATAGCCTGCCTTGCCGTCACACTGGTGGTCGGCGTTCCGGCGGCCTACGCCCTTGCCAGAAATCCCGGACGCCTGTCGCGCCTGCTGGAAGAGTTTATCTCCTTGCCGCTCGCCATCCCCGGCCTCGCACTGGCGCTCGCGCTCTTGCAGCTCTACGGAACCTTGTCCGGGTTCCGCACGTCCTGGACCTTCATCCTCGTCGGCCATGTTCTCTACACGCTGCCGTTCATGGTGCGATCGGTCCTGGCCGTCCTGATGGCCATGGATTTCCGCAGCCTGGAAGAAAGCGCGGCAACACTTGGCGCGTCTGCCTTCACGCGGTTTCGAACGGTGATCATCCCCAATGCCATGCCGGGCATCCTGGCTGGTGCCCTGACCGTGGTGACGCTCTCCATCGGCGAATTCAACCTCACCTGGATGTTGCATACGCCTTATCTGAAAACCCTGCCCGTCGGCCTTGCCGACAGCTATGCCTCCATGCGGCTGGAAGTCGCCTCCGCCTATACGCTCGTCTTCTTCGCGATGATCGTGCCGCTGTTGATGGCCATGCAATGGGCCTCCGCCAGAGCGCAAAGGATCGCTCAATGACCCTGACAATCGAAAACGCCGCCAAGACTTTTGCCGATGGCACGCGGGCTCTCTGCCCGACCAACCTGACCGTTGGTCCCGGCGAAATCCTGTCGCTGCTCGGTCCCTCCGGCTGTGGCAAGACGACCCTGCTGCGCATTATTGCTGGACTGGAGCGCCCCGATGCGGGCAGCCGGATCCGGTTCGACGAGACCGACGTGACCGGACTTGCCGTGGAACATCGCAATGTCGGCATGGTGTTTCAGTCCTATGCGCTCTTTCCCAACATGAGCGTGCGCGCGAATGTCGGCTACGGCCTGAAGGTTAGAAAAGTACCGGCGGAAGAACGCCGACAACGTGTGGACGAGGTGCTGAGCCTGTGCCGCCTTACCGACTACGCCGACCGTCCGACCCATGCCTTGTCGGGCGGGCAGCGCCAACGGGTGGCCCTGGCCCGCGCCGTCGCGCCGCGTCCCAGGATCCTGCTGCTGGACGAACCCCTGTCCGCGCTGGACGCCGCCTTGCGCGACAACCTGCGTGACGAACTGGCCGCAATGCTGCGGCAGTTCCGGATCACGGCTGTTTTCGTCACCCACGACCAGAGCGAGGCGATGGCGATCGCAGACAGGATCGCGGTGATGTCGAGCGGAACCATGCTTCAGGTCGGCCGGCCAGAAGAGCTGTACCACACTCCGGCCAATGCCTTCGTTGCCCGGTTCATCGGCAACGCCATGCCATTGACCGGACACATGGAAAACGATGTACTGCAGCTGCCTGGCGGACAGTTGAAGCTTCCCGCTGGCGCCGCCGGCAAAACAGCTTACATACGGTCGGAAAACGTCCGGCTAGACCAGACAGGATCCTTGTCGGGAACAGTGGAAACCGTCACGTTCTCCGGCG
Organism: Labrenzia sp. R5_0; assembly: GCF_017743835.1. NCBI lineage: Bacteria > Pseudomonadati > Pseudomonadota > Alphaproteobacteria > Hyphomicrobiales > Stappiaceae > Labrenzia > Labrenzia sp. R5_0. The sequence goes on from NZ_JAGHRK010000002.1 coordinate 1,258,486, forward strand.
GTCATTTCCGTCTCGCCGTGGGCGGCGTCCTTCCGGATGCCGGCCTTCTCTATCTTCAGCACCCGGGCAGGACAGCCCCTGAAACCGGCAGCACCGTGCGCCTCGCCATTGATCCCTCCGACCTCATCTTCCTTTCAGACCAGACATCGACTCATTCATGACCAAGATCATTCAGATTTCAGACACCCACATTGTTCCTGAAGGAGCACTCGCCTACGGACAGGTCGACACCGCCGCGGCCCTTGTCGAAACGGTCGCCACAATCAACCGCCTGCTGCCGCAGATCGGTCCAGTCGACCTCGTGATCGTTACCGGTGACCTGACCGAACATGGAACGCCGGAAGAATACGACCGCTTCAAGATGCTGATGGCGGACCTCGACCTGCCCTACAGGGTGCTGCCGGGCAACCACGACCGGCGCGAGCCGATGCGGGAGAGCTTCGCGGACGCACAGTGGATGCCCCGCACCGGCCCCCTGGACTGGCAGATCGATTTTGAAGACTTTGCCGTTGTCGGGCTCGACAGCCTTACCGAAAGCGCAGCGCATGGCACGCTAGAGCCGGCAACCCTGTCCTTCCTGACGGACGCGCTCTCCGGTCTTGGCGACAAACCCGCGATAGTCGGTTTTCATCACCCTCCCTTTGCCGTGGGGATCAATGCGATGGACGCGCAGAACCTGCACGACGCAGACAGCCTGGGCACCGCCCTCTCCCTTCATTCCGGGCAGGTTCGGCTGGTCTGCGGCCATCTGCACCGCTCCATCGCCGGCCTCTTTTCCGGCAGCCTGTGTCAGGTCTGCCCCGGCACCTCGCATGCGGTCACGCTGGACCAGCGCACCAACGCCGGCAACAGCCTGACCAAGGAACCCGGCGGGATGCTGCTTCACGAATGGCGAGAAGATGGTTTCCTGACGCACCTCATTCCGGTCGGCGCCTTTCCGGGGCCTTATCCCTTCCTGGGCGTTTCCTGAGGACCTGAAACGGGCGTCATCCAACGCGCCTGCCGGCGCCTCATGGCCCGGGAAACGTCGACCGCCAGCGGCGCAAAAAGGTTTCCCGGGTCAGGGCATCCAGTGCGACCATGAGCGCGGGGGAAAGACCGATCGGCCGCAAGGCTGTCGAACTCAGAACCTCGCCTTCATTGCCATCCTCCGTTTCCAGAAGCGGGCTGATCAGCAATGCGGTCCGAAGTGCAAGCGTGCCTTCCGAGGACAAGAGGAAATCCAGGAACGCCTCGGCCTCGGCTTCGTTGTTTGCCTGCTTCGGGATCATGAAGGTGCGCGACAGGACCAGTGTGTAGTCGGACGGCAGCACGATGCCGATCCTGTCGTCGTTCAACTGATAGCCCTGGGCGTAGGAGCCTAGCACGTTGTAGGCGATCAGGTAGCGCCCCTCGGCAACACCCTTGATGATGTCGACCGAGCAACAGGTGGAAATCGCCTGTGAGCGGCCGAAGGATTCCTGCAGCGCGCCAAAGGTGGTTGCTTCCTGCGCGTCGGCAAAAGCAAACAGATACCCAAGCCCCGACTGCTCGATGTCATAGGTTGCGACCCGCCCGGCATAGGGGGTGCCGGAAGGCCGAAGGAGATCGAGCAGGTCGAAGCGGGTCTGCGGAATATCCTCCACGGGCACCAGCTCGCGGTTATAGACGATCACCGCGGGCTCGCGGGTGATACCCCACAATTCGTCGCGCCAGCGAAGGGCCTCCGGCAACTGTTCGGTCAACCGTGAGCGATAGGACGCTGCGCAGGCTTCGTTGACCAGTTGCACCATCTGGTGAACACCGGAGCTGATGACAATGTCGGCGCCTGGAACGCCGTCGCGGCAGTCCCGGCGGGTCAGGCGGTAGAGCTCGTTCGATCCCCATTGCTCGTAGCGCACCTGCAGCCCAGGCCGGGTGCGCAGGAAGCTTTCGACCACGGGACCGAAGATGGAAATATCCGTCGTGGAGCGCACCACCAGCACACGGTTGGTGGTCTCCGGTCCGAAATTTTCCACCAGCTCCTGGGACAACACGACCCGGCCGGTGGCAAGCAGCATCACGACTGCAGCCAGGCACTTCAGCAGATAGGCGAGCCGCTTCATGTCCGCCCCTCCGGTACGGCTGCAAACACAAGGGCAGCGCGAAAACGCGCCCCACCCGTCTTTTCCAGGCGCAATTCGCCATCGTAGGAAAGGGCGACGGAATGCGCGATCGCAAGACCGAGGCCGGAACTGCTTTGCCGCGACAGCGCGCCCTTGTTGAAACGGGACCCCAGTTCGGCAAGAACCCCATCCACCGGTCCACCGCCCGCATCTTCCACCCAGATACTGGCTCGCCCACCTTGCAGCGAAGCCCCGACCCGTACCGGCGAGCGGCCGTATTTGAGTGCGTTGTTCAGGAGGTTCTTCAAGGCTTCCTTCAGCGATTGCACATCCGCCAGCACTTCGACAGGGTCTTCGCCGATATCCAGGATCACGTCGAATTCCGGATTGAGAACAGCATGATCGCCTTCCTCGAAAACGTCGAGGGCAATATCGCGCAAGTCCACCTTCTCCCGTCTGGCGCTGTCGCCGCGGTGGATCACCAGTGCCTGGCTCAGAAGCTGGTCGAGCAGACGGCCGAGGCTTGCCGTTCGGGTCTGTATCCTCTCAACGATCTTTTCCTTGCGGGAAAGTTCCGCTTCGTCGGTGAAGAGATCCGCCTGGGCCCTGAGGGCAGCGACAGGCGTCCTGAGCTGATGTGCGGTGTCGGAGATCAGATGCCGCATGGAATTCATCTGCCGGTCGAGCCGGGCCATGAAGCCGTTGAGGGCATTGATCATCACCGCCGTTTCCCGCGGCACCGAGGTGTCGAGCGGTGTCAGGTCGTGGGGGTCCCGTGCCGAAAGACCGCCGGCGATCCGTTCCAGCGGCTGCAGCACCGAGCGGACGACGACGACCGACAACAGCACCATTGCCAGGCCGGAGGCTGCAAGCACGTAGAGCGCCTTGCGGGTGATGTCATAGGCCATGTCGTTACGCGCCCGCAGGGTCTGGCCGACGACCACCTTGATCGTGCCGTTGAGCGTACGCTCGGCAAACCGGCGCGAGACGACAGCAAAACGGGCTGGCTCTCCAAAGAACGAACCGTCGAAAAACCCTTCCCGGAAATCGCGCCGGCCTGTCGGCAGGGTGATTTCATCATAGCCGGTCAGCGTCGCGCCCTCCGGGCCGATAATGCGATAGCCGATCCTGTCGTCGGGGGCGAGCGCCAACAACTCGAACGCCGAAACCGGCAACTCGATGACGGGCCTGTCGTCCTGAACGGTGATCGACGAAGCAATGCCTGTCGCCGCGCCCAGGAGCAACCGGTCGTAGGCGCTTCTGGCCGCTTCCCGGCCATAGGCGAATGCCGCGATGGAAACGATCACCCCACCGAAGATCAGCAGAAAGGCTATCCCGAAGGCAACACGTGCGGTGAGCGAGGTCGACGCCAGCCTGCGGATGAGATCAGTCATCGACTTCCAGCTTGTAACCAAGCCCTCTCTGGGTCTCGATCCTGACAGATCCGCCCGAGAGTTTCTTGCGCAGCCGCGCAACATAAAGCTCCAGCGCGTTCATGCTGACGTCGGTGTCCTGGAAACTGAACACCCCTTCGAACAGACGTTCCTTGCTGACGGTCTTGCCGCGATTGCGGACCAGGATCTCCAGCAGCGAGAATTCGCGCCGGGTCAGATTGATCGGGCTATCGCCCTGACGCACGACCCGCGCGGAAGCATTGAACGTGAGGCTGCCGAGCGTCAGTTCCTCGGCCTTGTCGCCCTGTTCGCGGCGATAGAGTGCGCGGATGCGGGCTTCAAGTTCGCGGTGGTCGAACGGCTTGACCAGGTAATCATCCGCCCCGGAATTGAGCGAGGATACCCTGTCGTCGACGGAAAATTCCGCCGTCAGCATCAGCACCGGCGTGCGCTCGCCCCGAGACCTGATCTCTTTCAATAGCTCGGTACCCAGGCCATCCGGCAAATTGATATCAAGAACGATCACGTCGTAATGCTGAACGTTGACGCAGGCCCTCGCCTCTTCCAGTGACTTTGCCAGATCGCAGGCAATGCCTGACCGGTCCAGCCGGATCATGATGGCCTCCGCCATGTCAAACGTGTCTTCAACGAGCAAAAGGCGCAAAGATTCGTTCCTCCCGCCTCCAGTCTTGCCCCGCAAATTCGCTGCTTGCAAGCAATGTACCCCCTGGTGACAGGTTGATGACAGGGTTTGGCGCTAGGCTCTCCTCACGTCCGTTGGGAGGACCCGCTTTAACGCGGCACAACGGATACCAGGGGCTCACCAAAAGCCTTGCACATGTGGAGGAAACACAACATGGCATTCAAAACGACCCGCCTTCTGCTGGCGGCCGCATTCCTTGGCGCATCCGCTTTCGGCGCAACAGCTGCCGATTTCACGCCGGAAAACCCGGAGTGCATCGCACCGGCCAACCCGGGTGGTGGCTGGGACTTCACCTGCCGCCAGGTCGGCAAGACCCTTCAGGACCTGAAGCTTCTCGACAAGACCATGCAGGTTGTGAACCTGGCTGGCGGCGGCGGCGGTGTGGCCTATGCTGAAGTCGTCAACAAGCGCGGCGACGACAACGACCTGATCGTTGCAGCTTCCTCGGCAACCGCAACCCGCCTTGCCCAGGGCGCCTTCCCGGGCAACACCATGGACCAGGTTCGCTGGGTGGCTTCCGTTGGCGCTGACTACGGCGTGATCGCCGTTGCGGCCGACAGCCCGATCAACACCCTGCCGGAACTTCTCGACCAGATGAAATCCGACCCGACGTCCGTATCCGTTGCCGGCGGTTCCGCTGTTGGTGGCTGGGATCACCTGAAGGTTCTGATCGCTGCAAACGCTTACGGCATCGAAGACGTCCGCACCGTGAAATACATCGCTTTCGACGGTGGTGGTGAAGCCGTGACCCAGCTTCTGGCCGGTTCCGTCCAGGCTTTCACCGGTGACATTTCCGAAGCCAAGGGCTTTGTCGACAGTGGCGACATCAAGGTGATCGCTGTTCTGGCACCTGAGCGTCTGTCCGGCGAATTCGCCGACTTCCCGACGGCAAAGGAACAGGGTGTCGACGCGATCGGCGCAAACTGGCGCGGTTTCTACGCACCGGGCAACATGTCCGACGACGCCTATAACGCATGGGTGTCCAAGATCTCCGATCTGTACGCAAGCGAAGAATGGAAAGGCATCATGGCTGCAAACGGTCTGGCTCCGCTCGACCTGCAGGGTGCCGAGTTCCAGGAATTCGTTGCCAACTCGGTTCAGCAGATCCAGAACATCTCCAAAGAAATCGGCATCATCAAATAAGAATGCCGTCAGTCCGACTGGAGGGGGCGCAGTCCATGTGCCCCCTTCTTTTTCAGGACGCGTCCGAACGCGGGCATATCCGGTTTACCGCACGCAGCTTTGAGACTGACAGCGTAACGCCGGAAGTATGTCTGCCTGATCATTGTCCGCCCGATTGGGCAAAGTGGATTGTCGGCGGACACAGTGGCACACTTCGGGTGCCAACAAACAACAGAACACATAAGGGGCGGCCGCCGGACTTGGGGAGGAGCCGCTATTAGGAAGGTATCCATGAGCGACCGCATCTTTGGCGCGGTCGGGCTACTTCTCGCGCTGGGATATGCCTGGGCCGCTCTTGTCATCGAAGAAAGCTTTCTGTCCGACGCCGTCGGCCCGAAGGCGTTCCCCCTGATCATCGCATCCGTGTTGGGTCTGTCGTCGCTGGCGATTTTCCTGAAACCCGACGTCGCCCCGGAATGGCCGTCGCTGCCGCGTCTGCTTGAAGTCGCCATGGCAGTGCTGGCGATGATCCTCTACGCGATACTCCTGCCGGAAGCCGGCTTCATCATCGCGACAGCCATTGCCGCTGCCTATCTGACCTGGCGCCTCGGCTCTTCACCGATCGGCTCGCTTATCACCGGCTGCCTGACTTCGCTCGGCATCTATGCGGTCTTCCACCTCGTTCTTGGCCTGTCCCTGGCCAAGGGCCCGTTCGGCTTTTAACGGAGCATCGCCATGGAAACTCTCTCTTCACTGGCCGACGGCTTCATCATCGCGCTGACCTGGCAGAACCTGCTGCTGGCCCTGCTCGGCTGCTTTCTCGGAACCATCATGGGCGCCCTGCCGGGCCTCGGCCCGTCCAATGGCGTCGCCATCCTCATCCCGCTTGCCTTCACGCTCGGTCTTGGCGCCACGCCGTCATTGATCCTGCTGACGTCGGTCTATTACGGCGCCATGTACGGCGGGCGTATCTCGTCGATCCTCTTGAACATTCCCGGTGACGAACCGGCGATGATGACCTGTCTTGACGGCTACCCGATGGCCCAGCAGGGCCGCGCAGGCGAGGCCCTCTCGCTGTCGGGCGTTGCCTCCTTCGTTGGTGCCTTCCTGGCCACCTGGGGCCTGATCCTGCTGGCACCGCAGCTGGTCAAGATCGCGCTTCTGTTCGGTCCGGCGGAATATTTCGCCCTGTTCACCCTGGCCTTCGCCACCCTGGGCGGCGTTGCCTCGACCAACCAGGCCAAGACCGCCTTCGCAGCAGCGCTCGGCATTGGCCTTGCCACCGTCGGCGTCGACACCCAGACCGGCGTGCCGCGCTTCACCTTCGGCGAAGTGCACCTCTACGACGGGATCGACTTCCTGGTTGCCATCGTCGGCCTGTTTGCTCTGTCCGAGGTCTTCCTGTTCCTGGAACACCGTCACGGCAATGCCGACGCCAACTCCAGCAAGATTTCCGTCGGCCGGCTGATGCCCAGCTTCTCGCTGCTGAAGTCCTGCACCCCGACCATGCTGCGCACCAGTCTGCTCGGCTTCATTGCCGGCGTTCTGCCTGGTGCCGGCGCGTCGCTCGGCTCGTTCATCTCCTATACGTTCGAGAAGAAACTGGTCGACAAGGAAGGCACCTTCGGCAAGGGCGACCCGCGCGGTGTCGCCGCGCCTGAAGCCGGCAACAACGCCGCCGCGGGCGGTGCGCTGGTGCCGATGCTCGCGCTCGGCGTTCCCGGTTCCGGGACCACGGCCGTGCTTCTGGCGGTTCTGCTGGCGCTCAACATCACCCCGGGCCCGCTGCTGTTCACCCAGCAGCCGGATGTGGTCTGGGGTCTGATCGCGGCCCTGTTCATTGCCAACTTCATGCTGCTGGCCATGAACATCCCGATGATCGGTCTCTTCACCCGCGTCCTGTTGATCCCGCCGCGCATCCTCATGCCCATCGTCGCCATGGTCAGTTTCGTCGGCATCTACGGCATCTCCGGCTCCTCCTTCGACCTTCTGGTCATGGTCGGCTTTGGTGTGCTGGGCTGGGTGTTGCGCAAGCTGGATGTGCCGCTGGTCCCGATCATCCTTGGCACGCTGCTCGGCAACGCCATGGAAAACAACCTGCGCCGCGCGATCACCATCAGCAACGGCGATTGGTTCACCCTGATCGACAGCCCGCTTTCGCTGACCCTGTGGAGCATGGCCATCATCGGCTTCGTCCTGCCGATCATCTTCGGCAAGGTCCTGAAGGCCCGCATGCGTCACATGAAGAAGGACGAAGAGGGCTCGGTCATCGACTGATCGCTGCCAACAGCGCAAGAAACGAAAACGCCCTCTCCTTCCGGATGAGGGCGTTTTTTTGTTTGCGGACGTCTCACCGTCGTCATTCCCGATGGTCCGAAGCGAAGCTGCCACCCAGCGGGGAACCAACATGCAAGGCGCCAGTCAAAAATGCTTCAGACTTGAGAAGACGAACTCAGCTAAACCACCAGCGCTCCGTAGCGCGCAGACCGTCGAGCGGCCAGTTTGCTGCGACTTTTTCCGGATGATTGACCTTGTCGCTGAGTGCCATCACGTAGCTTGCGAACATGGGGATGATGGTGCCGCCATCGGTCCTGACGATGTTCTGCATCTCGCGATACATATCCGCGCGCTTTGCTTCGTTGAGTTCGGACCGCGCTTCGCTCAGAAGCCGGTTGAAGCGCTCGTTGTCCCAATAGGTATCGTTCCACGGCGCCCCGGCGGCGTAAGCGAGCGTGAAAGTCGCGTCCTCGGTCGGGCGTCCGGTCCAGTAGACCGCGCAGAACGGCTTCTTCATCCAGACATCGGACCAGTAACCGTCATTGGGCTCGCGCACCGGCTGAATGTTGATCCCGGCCGCCTCTGCCTTGCTTGAATAAAGCACTGCTGCATCGACAGCGCCGCCAAAAGCAGCGTCGGAGGCGGAGAGTTGCAGATCCAGCGAGCTGAGGCCCGCCTGTTTCAGATAATATTTCGCCTTGTCCGGATCATAACTGGTCTGCTCAAGATCGGCTGCGTAAAAGCGGTTGGCCGGGCTGATCGGGTGGTCGTTGCCAACCGAGCCATAACCAAAGAGGATCTTGTCGACGAGTTCCTGCCGGTCGATGGCGTATTTCAAGGCCATGCGGACATTGTTGTCGTTGAAGGGCGCTGCCCGAGTGTCCATGGCGAAGGTATAGTGCTGACCGCCGGTCGCCGAAACGATCTGGACGCCCGGCGCGCGCTGGAACAGATGCACCGTCTTCAGATCCACCTGGTCCACGACGTCGACATTTCCGGTCATCAGTGCAGCCTGCCGCGCTGCCGGATCAACAATGGCCATCAGGACAACCGCATCGAAATGGGCACGGTCCGATTTCCAGTAATTCGGATTGCGCGTGAGCTCGGCGATGTAGCCGGGTTTGAAGTTAGTGACTTTGTAAGGACCACAACCGTCACCGCTGGTGGGATCGATCTTGCCATCCGATGACTTCAGGATCGGCATATGGTAGTCGCTCACCACATAAGGGAAATCGGCGTTGCCTGCATCCAGCGTGAAGACGACGGTATCGCCGTCGCTGGCAATGTCGGTAACCGGTGCAAGGAAGGGCTTGGCAGCCGAACTGCTGTCCGCGCCGCGGTGATAGTTGATCGAGGCGACGACATCATCAGGTGTCACGGTACCGCCGCTGTGGAACTCGACACCGCTGCGGATCTTGAACGTCCAGACCTTTGCATCGGGAGATGACGTCCAGCTTTCCGCCACTTCCCCGACGAGGGACCCGTCCGAGGCGATCTCCACCAGGTAGCCGTTGCGGGCAAAGGCGAAGACCTGCGAATAGGTGTTGTCCCAAACTGCCGGATCGTACGTGTCGTTGGTATTGCCCGAGGCAATCCCGAAGCGGATCGTTCCGCCTTTTTTGGGCTGGGCAACGGCCGGCCCGATACCAAGAGACGATACGAGAGCCGTGGCGCCGAGCGCAGCAGTTCCCCCGAGAACGCTTCGCCGCGAGACTGCCAGTCGGTTTTGCGGCGTAAAGGCCTCTCCCATTCCATGGTTCTCCTTGATGAGCGTGATAGGTTTCAGTTCAACTTGTTGGCCGATACGGACGGCCAGTCGCGATAACCGGAATTTTGACAAATTCCGTCCGCCCGGCCCGGCGATGTCACCATCGGGCCTTGCATGATTTTGTTTCGAGTGTCCGCAGCCTTGCGTCCGCAGCCTGGGCCGTGCCGGTGCCTAGCTGGCGTAGTTCGAGCCTTCGTCGTCCAGAATGGCTTTCAATTCGGCGAAGTGGTCGTGCCCAAGGCCCGGATAATTTTCAATTTCCTGCGCGGTCTTCTCGGCAATCTCCGGGCTGAGAACGCGCAGTGGTTTTCCGGTCTGCAGTGCCCGGATGTAGGTCTCTGCAGCACGTTCGAAATGATAAAGGCGGTCAAAGGCTTCTGCGACAGTACTGGCGACGACCAGAACGCCGTGGTTGCCCATGATCAGCACCTTGATCTTCGGGTCGCGAAGCAACGTCGCGCAGCGTTCGCCTTCTTCCTCGAAAGCAAGTCCGCCATAGTTCTCGTCAATTGCGAAGCGGCCATAAAAAGTCGCGGTGTTCTGGTCGATCGGAGGCAGAGTGCTGTCGGCAAGGCAGGCCAGAACCGTGGCATGGACCGAATGCACATGCATGACGCAGCGCGCATGTGGGCATTGCCGATGGATGGCGCCATGTAATCCCCAGGCAGTCGGGTCCGGAGCATTTGGATGTTCCAGCGTTTGCGGGTCATTTGCATCAAGCAAAATCAGGTCGGATGCCCTGATCCGGCTGAAATGCCGCTGGCGGGGGTTTACCAGAAAAGCCGTGCCTTCGTCATTGACGGCGAGGCTGAAATGATTGGCGACAGCTTCGTGCATTCCAAGACGCTCGGTCCAGCGGAATGCTGCCGCCAGGTCGATCCGCTCCGCCCAGTGAGTGATGTTCGAATGTTCTGCAACACGCAGCATGCACTGTCTCCCTCGCTTTCTCTTCGACGCTAGGGAGCGCTTTCAACATTGACAAACAATATATTCGATGGCGTTGCATTAATAAAATTAATACGCATTATGTCAGTTGATGAATGAGTGAGGTGCACGCATGAAGACGGTTGGATTGCCGCCGCTGGCCTGGTTGCGGGCATTCGAGGCAACCGCGCGCCATCTCAGCTTCACCCGTGCCTCGCAGGAATTGAACCTGACCCAGTCCGCGGTCAGCCAGCATGTACGCAGCCTCGAGACCTTGCTCGGCTGCAGTCTTTTCGTGCGCAAGACGCGTGCCCTGGAACTGACGCTCGAAGGGGAAACCTATCTGCCGAGCCTGCGTGAAGCCTTCGACCTGATCACAAGGAGCACGCAGCTTGTCACCGGTAGTGACCTGGGGCGAAACCTGACGCTTCAGTGCAATCTGGCCTTTTCCGTCTATTGGCTGGCCCCGCGCCTTCGCCGACTTTACGAAGAATTTCCCTGGCTGACGCTCAATATCGTGACATCGATCTGGGACACCGAAAAGCGCGCGGCCGATGCCTCTCTGGAAATCCGCTTCGCCCGTCCGGAGGACATGCCGACCGCGGCCATTCGGCTTGCCCAGGAAAAATGCTATCCGGTCTGCTCACCCGGCCTGCCTGAAGAAGAGCGCTCACTCGAGAGTGGCAGGCTGTTCGACTGCGCGGGCATAACCGGCTCCTGGTCCGGTTGGATGAACTCGCAAGGCAGGTCCTTTGCAAGGGAAGCCGAAGTCAATCTGGCGTCGACCTATGTGATCGCGATTTCGGCAGCCTTGAACGGTGCGGGCCTCGTCCTCGCACACGACACGCTCGTCGGGGACCTCCTCCGAAGCGGTGACCTTGTTCGTCCTTTTGAACATCAGGCGCCCCTGAGTGAAGCCTACTTCGTCCGGACCCCGCCACCTTACGCGGAAACGCCTGCCTCCAAGGTGTTTTTGGACTGGATCCAGAAAGAGCGGGCTTCTGCGCGCTGATCTGCAATCCAGCGCTGCCAGCGCAAGCAAAGGCGCTTTCACAAGAGCGCAATAGTCTGAGTTTTTGAATACGGCAAAGCGCCCAAGGCAATAGGTTATCCAGGGCCCGGATCTTACCGCGCAGCCACGCCGTGACCCACCCGGAATACCGGTGGAGGGGGCTCATACCCTCCCCCCTGAGCCCACAAAAACGGCCAAAACCTTCCCCCAAAACTCAAAACCGCCGCCTTCAAGTCAAGTGACATGCCGCACAAGTGCGACCTGCAGGACGCGTGATATCCAGCCTCTCAACGAGAACTCAAGTGATACCGAAATAGAGGTGTAAATCTGATGCACGTTCAAATCAGAAAACCAAAGAACCCCATCCCCAGGAACTACTTTCCCCACAACCGTGTGGAACAAAAGCGCGACGGCGTCTGGGTGAGGTGCGGAGTCGTTATGCCTGTCGGCGCCGGCGACAGCTGGGAGACGATCGGCAAGTTCTGCGACGGCATCCCTGCCGAAGAAGTGGCCTATGCCAACTTCGAGACCTATGACCCCGCCGAGATCAACTGGTACCTGAGAGAATATGTCGGCTGCCACAAGCCTGGCCCTCGCGGCTTCAACTTCATGTTCGATGGCGCCAAGCCTGGTCTTATCCTGGCTCCGTTCCGGGATGCACTGATCGGCGATGTGGTGGAACGCGCGCACAGGCAGGAGGAGCGCCGTCAGCGCCGCACCATCCTCGATCGACGATGGGACAACCGCAATATCGACATTCCGGAGGGTGAAAAACTCGTCGTCCAGGCACGCGAAATGATTTACCGGCGCGTCCAGAACCACGTCCCGAATTCGCAGGATTTCGATCTGCAAAAGGAATTGACGGGATTTCTCGTGGGCGAGGCGATTGACGGTGGCGGCGGGCTCCTCACGCCGCACAAGGCGCTCTTGAAGACCTTGCTCAAGCCCCTCAAGGAACTCCATCCGGAAAACGAGCGGGTTCGTAAGCTGCGCAAGAAGTATTATGAAGGGTTCGCAAACGGCGTGGCGGCGGCGCTCTTTCCAGGGCACGACTACGCGCTTCACGACAAGGTCCCGGGAGAGAGGTTCTTCTACAATGCCGGTCTCGAGCATGGTCGCCAGATGAGCGGTCTGCAACGTTACCAGTTCGTGATGGGCCTGATGGAACGCGCACGCCGTTATGGTCTGCGGGGAGGCAACCCGATCTATCAGCAGAAAGCCAACTTCTCGAAGGGTTTTGGCGGACGCGCCGTTGCGTTCTATCTCGCACGGGAATTGTCTTCCAGCCGTTTGCTGGAACGCAATATCCACGAGACACCGCTCAAGGAAGACATTGTGGATGCAGTAAAGGACACCCTCACGGACAAAGCCAAGGAAGCTGTCGGTATCCCGTCCTTCTGAGACGGGCTACTGCTGGCCTTAGGCGACTGCTCAGGACGTGCAGAAGGCGGCGCGGATCAAAAAGCGAGCACAGAAATATTCATCTTGTGCGTGTTGTGGGGTGCGCAGAGGCCCTCCCTCACTTCCTACGGAGACCCTGTCGGTTACTTCTCGGCCGCCAGGCTTTGCCAAACCTGCCACGCCTCGTCGAACGCCGGTGTTCCGCCTTCCGACTGGATATAGGCGCGGACATAGGCCTGACGGTCTGCAATTTGTTTGGGAATGGTGAGGGTATATTCCGGGCCGCCCATGCCACCCTCGACTGTCGTCAGGGTGTGCGGGGCGGGGTCGGTCCCTTCGGTGTCGACCCCTCCGGCGACCGGCTGCGGCGCGGTGGTCCAAATGGCGATTTCATCGACTTCGCGCAGAGCCTGTTCCGGCAAAAGCAGAATGTGATCGGCACCTGTTTCGACCTTGCGTCCTTCGGGTACGCCAAACTGCAGGCCGTCGACAACTTCAGTCTTCATCTCAATCACTCTTTGCTGCTCGGCATTGCAGGACGCCAGAATAAACGGAACCAGTAAGGGAAATATTTTCAGCCACTTCACCATGATATCTTGGCGCCTGACATGTCGGAATGAGCTTCACCGACAAAGCTTCCCCAACCGGTCACCCTGTCGTCCCACGGCCGTGAGGTGTATTCGGACCCAAGCGCCGCAACGTTGTCCGCAGGCCAGTTCCTGGCATGCTGCGCATAGGCGGCAAAATTGATACCGGGAAACGCAGCGGCGGTTCTTGGCAAGTCCGTTTTTGTCTTTTTGCCGACGAGATTGGCAACATACCTGATGTATTTCGCGACAGCGAAGATGTTGAACTCGTCGCACGTCAGAAGCGTCGCGATCTGCGCGCCGTCGAGACCTTGCCTCCGTTTGTGTTCAAGCAACCCGGAGAACAGATCCGTACGCGCGACAGTGTCGTCGCGCACCTGACCAAGGCCTACAGAGGTTGTGCGCCTTGAGACCGAATGCGTCGCCGCAGTGTAGTCCAGCATGTCTTCGTTTTGAGATTGATCACGCTGTTCCGCCAAGACGATCGCTCCAATGACTTCCGGCGTCAGATTATAGGTTTTTGCAGCAGCGTTCATCACGGCTCCCCGGGACGGGCGACCGTTCAGGTAAATCGGCTCAAACAATGTGGAGATCGGCAAACTCGTAATGCGCGCGGCCTGCCGAAGACGTTCACTGGCGGAACTGGGAACAGTCAGACCATTCCAGAGCGGATTGGAGTAGCTGCGCGACACGGGACCGGATGCGCCAGGATCACCTTGCGGATTTGTCTTCTGCTCATAGAGGATGCGTGCCTGGTCAAACGCAGAAACGCGGTGATTGAAGATGTCGCGTCCCGTTGCACCGCTGCCTGAGAAAGACGCGGATGCACTTGAGGGAATAGTCGCACTGGTGATGGGTTTCTTGGTGCTGATCGAAAGCAAGCCGTACTTGCGCATGCTGTCGGCAAGATCGTTTGCAAGCCCGAACACCTTTGCCGGATTGCCAAATTGCGCGTTGAGGATTGCTGCATCTCGGTCGAAAAAGAAGAAACCAGCCAGGTTGTTTTCGATACTGGAAACTGAGACGGGCCCGGCTTTCGCTGCCATCAGCATTACGGCGTCGTAAAGCGAAGGAGCACTTTGCTGATTGAAGTACCTTGTAAAAAACTCTCTCAGAACTTTGCCGGATTGCAATTGCGTGATTGTTGCGTCGAACCTCGTGTCACGTTCAAGAAGTTCCAGAGCTTTTGCCCGCTCCCCGTCGGTAACCCATCGGAAGACATCTCCCAGTTCCAGGAGTTTGATGACCTCATCGCCAACAACGGTCATGATTTTCTTCAACCCCTCTATTGCTCGGGCTGGTCAGGACAGAAATTGTTTTCCAATCCGAAAATTAAAATAAATCAACTAGTTAACAAACTTTCAGAATCCAACCCTAATTGATTGCCGACCCAGTTACAACTCTAAGGGGCGCAATCGCAATGAGCGGGGCCATGCCCGGCCGGTATTTGAACAACCTTGCTGGAGAGGTCGGAAAACGCCCCTCCCAGCTCAGATCTCCGTCCGCATCCGGTAGCCCGGGGCGAAGATCAGGCGGACATGGGTGATCGGCAGGGGGCCGGTCCAGGTGATGCGTTCCATCGCAAAGAGGGCTGCGCCCGTGGAGGCATCCAGTTTGCGCGACAGGGTCTTGTCGGCATTGACGGCGAAGAAGGAAATGTCGCCGTGGCTGTAGGGCGCGTTGTGCACCAGCCACTCGTTGGCGCTGACGTCCTCGAACGTCATGTCACGCGCCGCCGGAGCCGCTTCCAGGTTGATGTAGCGTTCCTCGAAGGCATAGGGCCGGTCGTCGGCAAAGTGCAGCGTCTTTAAAAACAGGACATCCGCGCCGAGCGTCACCTGGAACGCGCCGTGCAACATGGGTGGCAGGGGCCGGAGATCCTTTTCCAGAAGGCTGTGCCGGTAGGTGCGGCCAAGCGCTTCGACTTCCTCGCGCAGGATCGGAATGGTGAGCGTCGCGCGCTGAGGCGGGTTGAGCGCAACACGCGTTCCCGCCCGGCGCTTGCGCACCACAAGCCCGCTTTCGGCAAGGTCCCGGAGAGCACGGTTGACGGTGGTGCGGGCGCAGCCAAACTCTTCCGCAAGATCGGCCTCATGGGGGATCTGCTCCCCCGGCTGCCAGATCCGGTCATGGATCCGCCGAAGGAGTTCTTCGCGAATGCCCGTCCAGGAATTTGTGTCCGCAAGCGCCAAGTCGTCTTACCCGTTCAAGTCGTTCTTCACAGTCTGGCGCGCAACGAGGCCATGGTGGCCCGGTATTTCGCGCGGATCGCGTTGCCTTTTACATGGTTTCCGCCGGAAACAACATGCCGGCCGGCGGACCAGACCTCAGCGACCATCCGGTCGTCACCGGCAAAGATCCAAGCATCGAGAATTTCGTCGCCTTCCCGGCCTTCCAGGTCGATGGCGATGCCATCCAGTGCGACGAGATCGGCAAGCGACCCTTCCGATATCCTGCCCGCTGCACGCCCCGCCGCCTGCGCACCACCGGCCACGACGCCGTCGAAGAGGACCCGACCGGTGGACTTTTCCTTCGTTGCAACAGAAGCCCGGCAGGTATCCCGCAGGCGCTGGGAATATTCCAGCGTGCGCAGCTCTTCGGAGAGCGCGATGCGGATGTTGGAATCCGAGCCGACGCCGAAGCGGCCGCCCGCGGCCAGGTAGTCGACGCCATCGAAGATCCCGTCGCCGAGGCTGGATTCCGTTATCGGACAAAGCCCCGCGACGGCCCCGGTCGCAGCAAGACCGGCGGTCTCCTGCGAGGTCATCTGCGTGCAGTGGATCAGGCACCAGTTTTCTGAAACCGCGTGGTTGGCAAGCAGCCATTCCACCGGGCGCTGCCCCGTGGCCGCCAGAACCTCGTCCACTTCCGGGATCTGCTCGGCAAGATGCATGTGCAGCGGGTTGCCGCCGGCAAGGGCAACGGCCTTCTTCAGACTGTCGCCATCAACCGCCCTCAGTGAATGCGGGGCAACGCCGATGACCGCATCATCCGGCAAGGACTTGAGCGCCTCGGACGCAAGCTCGTGCAGTTTCTGGAAACGGTCGAAGTCGTTGCCAAAGCGAATCTGTCCGGCAGCCAATGGGCGCCCGTCACAGCCGCCGAATTGGTAATGAACCGGGAGGTGTGTGAGGCCGATGCCGGTATCGGAAGCGGCCGCCATGATGCGATCCGACATTTCCGCCAGGTTGGCGTAGGGCGCACCGCCCGGCTGGTGATGCAGATAGTGGAACTCGCCAACGGCGGCATAACCCGCCTCCAGCATTTCCATCTGCACGAAGGCGGCAATCGCCTCCACGTCTTCCGGCGTCAGGGCGTCCAGAAAGCGGAACATGATCTGGCGCCAGGTCCAGAAACTGTCGCGGCTTTCGCTACCGCGCCGCTCGCTCATGCCCGCCATGGCCCGCTGGAAGGCGTGGCTGTGCAGGTTGACCGGGGCCGGCAGAAGAATGCCGACGCGTTCGCCGATTGGCTGCGCATCTCTTTCAACCGAGGCGATCCGGCCGTCCGGCCCGATCGAGACAACGACATTTTCCGCCCAGCCGTCGGCCAGAAGCGCCTTTTCCGCAAAAACCGTCGCGCCAGAAACTGTCGACATGCCGTCTTTTCCTCCGTTGACACGTTAATATGTGCATGCATATTATCTTATATCGCAATCTAATCAAGCCGGAGATGGACGTGCTGAAACGCCTCCTCACAAACGCCAAGCTGGCAACGCTCACCGCAAACGGAGAGCCGTACGGCCTGATTGAGGACGGTGCGCTGGTGATCGAAGGTGGCCGGATTACCTGGGTCGGCAAGGCCGCAGACCTGCCGTCTCATTATGCGTCGCTCAGCGCGGATGATATCGGCGGACGGCTGGTGACCCCGGGCCTGATCGACTGTCATACCCATGTTGTTTTCGGCGGCGATCGGGCGCGTGAATTCGAAATGCGCCTTCAAGGTGCAACGTACGAGGAAGTGGCCCGGGCCGGTGGCGGCATCGTTTCCACGGTCAAGGCAACGCGCGCAGCCAGCGAAAAGCAGCTGCTGGAAGCTGCCCTGCCACGTGTCGATGCCCTGATCGCCGAGGGCGTCACCGCCATCGAGATAAAGTCCGGCTATGGCCTCGACCGGGAAACGGAGCTGCGCATGCTGCGCACCGCCCGCAAGATCGGCAAGCTGCGACCGATCACCGTCAAGACCAGCTTCCTGGGCGCCCATGCCATTCCGGCCGAATACAAGGACAAGGCCGACCTCTATCTGGAAAAGGTCTGCCTGCCGACGCTGGAAGCGGCTCATGCCGAGGGACTGGTGGATGCCGTGGACGGTTTTTGCGAAGGCATCGCCTTTTCGCCGGAACAGATCGGCAAGGTGTTTGACAAGGCCAAGCAAATTGGTCTGCCGGTGAAGCTGCATGCAGAGCAACTGTCCAACCTGAACGGCGCGGCCCTTGCTGCTTCCTATGACGCCCTTTCCGCCGACCATCTGGAATATCTGGATGAAGCCGGCGTCAAGGCGATGGCCGAAAGCGGGTCTGTTGCCGTGCTTTTGCCGGGCGCTTTCTACACCTTGCGCGAAACGCAGTTCCCGCCGCTTGATCTTTTGCGCAAGCACAATGTGCCCGTCGCGCTGGCAACGGACTGCAATCCAGGTTCATCTCCCCTCGCCTCGTTGCTCCTGACCATGAACATGGGCTGCACCTTGTTCCGCATGACACCGGAAGAAGCGCTGGCCGGCGTCACCCGCGAAGCGGCAAAGGCGCTTGGTCTGGACGATCAGGGCACGCTGGCGCCCGGCAAACGGGCGGATCTGGCTGTCTGGAACGTCAGCCACCCGGCGGAGCTTTCCTACCGGATCGGCTTCAATTCCCTCTTCAAACGCATTTTCGGAGGCTCTGAATGAGCGCCCTTACCCTGACACCGGGCTCCGTGACCCTGGCGGATCTGGAACGCATCTACCGGGAAGAGCTGCCAGTGCGCATCGACCGCGCGGCGGAAGCCGCGATCAACCTTGCGTCCGAACGAGTTGCCAAGGCGGCCCGGGGCAGCGAGGCCGTTTACGGCGTCAACACCGGCTTCGGCAAGCTGGCCAGCGTCAAGATCGCCCCCGAGGACACTGCAACCCTGCAGCGGAACCTGATCCTCTCCCATTGTTGCGGCGTCGGCGAACCGCTCGACAAGACCACCACCCGCCTGATGATGGTGCTGAAGCTGCTCTCTCTTGGCCGCGGTGCCTCCGGTGTCCGCTTCGAAGTGATGAAGCTGATCGAGGATTGCCTGGAAAGAAACGTCACGCCGATGGTTCCCTCGCAAGGGTCTGTCGGTGCATCCGGCGATCTTGCGCCGCTGGCCCATATGACGGCTGTCCTGATCGGTGAAGGTGAAGCTGATTTCGGCGGCACGCGCATGCCCGGTGGTGAAGCCCTTGCCAAGGCGGGACTGACCCCGGTCGTGCTTGGCCCCAAGGAAGGCCTTGGGCTGATCAATGGCACGCAGTTTTCGAGCGCCTGTGCGCTCACCGGCCTGTTCGACGCCTGGCGTCTGGCCGAAGCGACCCTGATGACCGCCAGCCTTTCCACCGACGCCATCATGGGCTCGACCGCACCGCTCCTGCCGGAAATCCATGAGCTGCGCGGCCATCGCGGCCAGATCGAAGTGGCAAGGGCCATGCGCGCAATCATGGACGGCTCGGAAATCCGCGAAAGCCACCGCGAGGGCGACACCCGCGTGCAGGACCCTTACTGCATCCGCTGCCAGCCCCAGGTTGCCGGTGCCTGTGTCGATCTGCTCCGCATGGCGGCCCGCACGCTCGAGATCGAAGCCAATGCGGCAACCGACAATCCGCTGGTACTGATCGATGCCGACCGGATCGTTTCCGGTGGCAATTTCCATGCCGAACCAGTTGCCTTTGCTGCCGACCAGATTGCACTGGCCATTGCCGAACTCGGTGCGATTTCCCAGCGCCGTGTCGCGCTCATGGTCGACCCGACGCTTTCCTTCGACCTGCCGCCGTTCCTCGCCAAGGATCCGGGCCTGAACTCGGGCATGATGATCGCGGAAGTGACGACCGCCGCCCTGATGAGCGAGAACAAGCATCTCGCCAATCCGTGCTCGACGGATTCCACGCCGACCAGTGCCAACCAGGAAGACCATGTTTCCATGGCCGCCCACGGTGCTCGTCGTCTTGCCCGCATGAACGCCAACCTCAGCCAGATCCTGGGTGTGGAACTTCTGTGTGCCGCCGAAGGCATCGAGCACCGCGCCCCGCTGAAGACCAGCGCTTCGCTGCAAACGGTGATGGGCACTCTTCGCGGTGTCGTCCCTTCCCTGGAAAAGGACCGCTACATGGCACCGGACCTGGAAACGGCAGCCGGCCTGATCCGCAGCCGCAAGCTGGTCTCGGCGATTTCCGCCGGCCACATGATCACGCTGGGAGATGCCCATGCAGCCGGTTGACGTTTTCCGCGGTGATGGCCCGGTCGTTCTTGGCGTGCCTCATGCAGGCACATTCGTTCCGGACGACATCAAGGCAAGGTTCAACGACACCGGCCTGAAGCTGGCCGACACCGACTGGCATGTGGACCGGCTTTATTCCGATCTCCTGCCCGGTGCGACCATGGTGAAGGCGAACTTCCATCGTTACGTGATCGACGCAAATCGCGATCCGGAAGGCGTCAGCCTTTATCCGGGCCAGAACACCACGACGCTCTGCCCGACCACCGATTTCGATGGACGCCCCATCTACCAATCCGGCATGGAACCGGAGACCGGTGAAATCGAGGCTCGGCGTCTTGCCTGGCATGCTCCCTATCACGCTGCCCTTCAGGCGGAAATGGAACGGGTCCGCGCCAAACACGGCGTCGCCATTCTCTACGATTGCCACTCGATCCGCTCCGTAGTGCCGTTCCTGTTCGAAGGCACGCTGCCCGATTTCAATACGGGCACCAACAACGGCACGACCTGCGCCAGCGCCATCGAGGCTGCCGTTGTCGCCTGCACCCAGGCAGCGGAAGATTACACGTCGATCCTCAACGGCCGCTTCAAGGGTGGCTGGACGACACGGCATTACGGCCGACCGGCCGAAGGCTTTCACGCCATTCAGATGGAGCTCGCCCAGAAGACCCATCTTGCCACCGAAGACACGCCCTTTGCCTATGACGAGGCCAAGGCCGACCGGCTTCGGACCCATCTGAAAGACATCCTGAGCGCGCTGGAAAACCTCGCGCCCTCCTTATTCCAGAACAACACCCAGGGAGCGAACAATGACTGATCGCCGCCACAACGCCCGCGACGTATTCCCGCCCACCGGCACCGAGCTCAACACCAAGTCCTGGCTGACCGAAGCCCCGCTGCGCATGCTGATGAACAACCTTCATCCGGATGTGGCGGAAAACCCGCATGAGCTGGTCGTCTATGGCGGCATCGGCCGCGCGGCACGCACCTGGGACGATTTCGACCGCATCGTCGCAAGCCTCAAGACCCTTGAGGAAGACGAGACGCTGCTGGTGCAGTCCGGCAAGCCGGTCGGTGTCTTCAAGACCCACAAGGATGCCCCACGCGTCCTGATCGCCAATTCCAACCTGGTGCCGAACTGGGCCAACTGGGACCATTTCCACGAGCTGGATAAAAAGGGCCTGGCCATGTATGGCCAGATGACCGCCGGTTCCTGGATCTACATCGGCACACAGGGCATCGTGCAGGGCACCTATGAGACCTTCATGGAAGCCGGACGCCAGCACTACGAAGGCAACCTGAAGGGCCGCTGGATCCTGACCGGTGGTCTCGGCGGCATGGGCGGTGCCCAGCCGCTTGCAGCCGTCATGGCCGGGGCCTGCTGCCTTGCGGTGGAGTGTGACGAGAAGAGCGCCGACTTCCGCCTGCGCACCCGCTACGTCGATGAAAAGACCCACTCCCTCGACGAGGCGCTGGCACTGATCGACCGCTGGACCAAGGCAGGCGAAGCCAAGTCCGTGGCACTGATCGGCAACGCCGCCGATGTCTTCTCCGAACTGGTGAAGCGCGGCGTGAAGCCGGACATCGTCACCGACCAGACCTCCGCCCATGATCCGGTCAACGGTTACCTGCCGCAGGGCTGGACCGTCGCCGAATGGCGCGCCAAGGCCGAGACCGATCCGAAGGCGGTGGAAAAAGCAGCTCGCGCGTCCATGAAGGTGCATGTCGCCGCCATGGTCGACTTCTGGAACATGGGAGTGCCGACACTCGATTACGGCAACAACATCCGCCAGGTTGCCATGGAAGAAGGCCTGGAAAACGCCTTTGCCTTCCCGGGTTTCGTGCCGGCCTATATTCGTCCGCTGTTTTGCCGCGGCATCGGCCCGTTCCGCTGGTGCGCGCTTTCCGGCGATCCGGAAGACATCTACAAGACCGACGCCAAGGTGAAGGAACTGATCCCGGACGACCAGCACCTGCACAACTGGCTGGACATGGCGCGCGAGCGCATTTCCTTCCAGGGCCTGCCGGCCCGCATCTGCTGGGTTGGCCTTGGGCAGCGCCACCGCCTCGGCCTTGCCTTCAACGAAATGGTCCGCAACGGCGAACTGAAAGCGCCGATCGTGATCGGCCGCGACCACCTCGACAGTGGTTCGGTCGCATCGCCCAACCGCGAGACCGAAGCCATGAAGGACGGCTCCGATGCCGTGTCCGACTGGCCGCTTCTGAATGCCCTGCTCAACACCGCTTCCGGCGCGACCTGGGTGTCGCTCCACCATGGCGGCGGCGTCGGCATGGGCTTTTCCCAGCACTCGGGTATGGTCATCTGCTGCGACGGCACTGAAGATGCCGATCGGCGAATCGGTCGGGTGCTCTGGAACGATCCGGCAACGGGCGTGATGCGTCACGCGGATGCCGGCTACGAGATCGCGCTGGACTGCGCGAAAGAACAGGGGCTTAACCTGCCGGCGATTCTGGGTCGTCCCGCGTCCTGATGGACGCAGAAAGATGACCCAGCAACTATAATGCAATCAACTTTCTGCTTTCATGGTCCAACATGAAAGCAGGTTGATCTTGGGGAAACAATCAAGCACGGCGGGACACTCCGATCCATTCCTTTGACTGAGGGGTAATACCATGAAAAGACGTGATTTTCTGAAAGCCGGCGCCACCGGCACAGCCGCAGTTGCGGCCTCCACCCTGGCCGCACCTGCCATTGCGCAGGATGTGCACCAGTGGCGCATGGTCACCGCATGGCCGAAGAACCTGCCGGGACCGGGCGTCGCTGCCCAGATGCTGGCGGACCGCATCACCGCACTGTCCGGTGGCCGCATCGAGGTGAAGCTCTTTGCCGCCGGCGAAATCGTCCCGGGCAACGGTGTGTTCGATGCCGTCGGCCAGGGCACTGCCGAGCTGTACCATGCTGTTCCCGCCTATTGGGGTTCCAAGTCCAAGGGCATCCTGCTGTTCGGCTCGCAGCCGTTCGGCCTGACAGCTCCCGAACAAGCCGGCTGGATGATCCACGGCG
Source organism: Labrenzia sp. R5_0 (assembly GCF_017743835.1). Lineage (NCBI taxonomy): Bacteria > Pseudomonadati > Pseudomonadota > Alphaproteobacteria > Hyphomicrobiales > Stappiaceae > Labrenzia > Labrenzia sp. R5_0. Next base: position 1,281,217 of record NZ_JAGHRK010000002.1, read on the forward strand.
GCGGCCAGGCGCTCTATGACGAGATCTATGCCCGCTTCAACCTGAAGCCGTTCCTGTGCGGCAACTCCGGACCGCAGTGGGCTGGCTGGTTCCGCAACGAGATCAACAGCGCCGACGACCTGAAAGGCCTGAAGTTCCGGTCCACCGGTCTTGCCTCCGAAATGTGTTCCAAGCTCGGCATGGCGGTTCAGGCCATGAGCGGCCCGGCCATGTTCCAGGCGCTTCAGTCCGGCGCACTTGATGCGGGCGAGTTCATCGGTCCGTGGACCGACAGCGCGCTCGGCTACTACCAGATCGCCAAGAACTACTACTGGCCGGGTGTCGGCGAGCCGTCTTCCGCTGAAGAATGTGCCGTCAACCTGGAAGCCTACAACGCCCTGCCGGACGACCTGAAGGAAGCCGTGCAGCGTGCCTGCGCCAGCCTCTACAACGACGTTCTGACGGAATACAACACCAAGCACGCCCAGGCACTGACCCAGCTGGTCAACGATCACGGTGTGATGGTGAAGAAGCTTCCGGACGACGTCATCGTCGCAATGGGCAATGCCGCCGGTGAAGTGATCGCCGAACTGCGTGCGGACGAAGACGAGCTGGTGAAACGCATCACCGAAAGCTTCCTCGCCTACCGCAAGCTGATGCGCGAATACATGCCCTATGCCGACAACGGCCAGATGAACGCGCGTATGCTCGACTACAACTACGACTGATCGGGTTGACGTCTCACATCGGGGAAATCTGTTTTCCCCGATGTGATGTCGTTTTATCGCCCTGTCTGTCGTCGTCCCATGGCGAGCCACTGGGATCCATTTCGGTTCCTCTTCGCGTCAGAATTCGCTTCGGGGAAACGGCATGACCTGCAGGGTCAAGTCCTATAAGGATTTTGAGGTTTGGGCATCTGTTTTAAGCCGCTTGGGAAGATGGACGGCAGGGGACAAGTGGCGCCTCTATAAAATGGAACGGCAATGCCCTCCACTTGTCATCCCCGCGCAGGCGGGGATCCAGTAGCCACCGGCGCCCATGCTTTTTACAGGGGCTGCGGCGTACTGGATCCCGGATCTGCGCTCCGTTCCGTCCGGGATGACAAGCGTCGGGATGCCCGATCTCACGTTCAGGCAGGCAGAAAGCCTTAAGGGGCAAAAGAACCGGGAAGCTACTTTGATGGAAAAACTGGCGGGCGCGCTGGAGCGTGTCAATTCGGTAATAGGCAACACGCTGTGCTGGGCGGCGCTTCTGATGTTGCTGCTGCAATTCACGATCGTGTTGCTTCGCTATGTCTTTGGCTACAGCTTCATCTTTCTCGATGAGGGCGTGCTGTATTTCCACGCGGCGATCTTCATGCTCGGCGCCGGGTACACTTTCCTCGTCAATGCCCATGTGCGTGTCGACATCTTCTATGCCAGAAACAGCGAGCGCGCGCAGGCGTGGGTCGATATCTTCGGCCATCTGTTCCTACTGACACCGGCTCTCGTCGTGCTGATCTGGTTTTCCTGGCCGTCCGTGCGCGGCAGCTGGGCCATTCTGGAAGGGCCGATTTCCGTCGGCGGCATCCCTGCCTCCTTCCTCCTGAAATCCCTCATTCCCGCCTATTGCGTGCTGCTGCTGATCCAGGGCGTAACCGCCTTCATCCGCGATGTTCAGAAGCTGAAAGGCGTCAGTGCATGAGCCTGCCTCTCGATCTCATCATGTTCGGCGCGCTGATCGCCTTCATTCTGCTCGGCTATCCCGTTGCCTTCACCATTGCGGGCGTTGCCACGGGCTTTGCCCTGCTCGGCTGGATGATGGGCGACTTCAACATTCAGCTCATGGGCGCCATGGGCCAGCGTTTCTTCGGCGTGCTTACCAACCCGGTCCTGACCGCAATCCCGCTGTTCGTCCTGATGGGCGTCATTCTGGAAAAGAGCCGCATCGCAGAGGATCTGCTGGAAACCATGGGCCGCCTCTTCGGCCGCATGAGAGGTGGCCTCGGTGTTTCGGTGATGCTGGTCGGCGCCCTGCTCGCCGCGTCCACAGGCATTGTCGGCGCAACGGTGGTTGCTATGGGCCTGATCGCCCTGCCCACAATGCTGCGCAATGGCTATGACCCCAAACTTGCCTCCGGCATGGTCTGTACTGCCGGAACGCTCGGCCAGATCATCCCACCGTCGACGCTGCTGATCATCCTGGCCGACGTCATGTCCAATGCCTTCCAGCAGGCGCAATACGCGCAGGGCAAGTTCACCATCGAGACGATCTCGGTCGGCCAGACTTTTGCAGCCGCCATGATCCCCGGTCTGCTGCTCGTCGCCGTCTACTGCGCCTATATTGTCGGCCGGGCTTACCTGTTCCCGAACGACGCGCCAGCGATGTCGGAACATATCGACCAGCCGTCAGGCCGGGAGATTGCTGCCGCCATCGTGCCGCCGATCCTGCTGATCGTTGCAGTGCTCGGCTCCATCCTCGGCGGTATCGCCTCGCCCAACGAGGCAGCTTCCGTCGGTGCCGTGGGCGCGATCCTGCTGGCAGGCCGCCGTCTCGGGGTGTCCTCAAAGCTCATCGTGTTGGCAACAGCTGCGCTCCTGACGCTTGCAATTGCCGCATCGATCCTGCCGATACGCCTGCAACGCTCCGATGTCACGGCCGGTGGCTACGTTATCGCCGCTGTCTATGCGGGGCTGGCGCTGTTTTCCCTGGGCGTCGTTCTGCACATCCTGAAGAAGGCTTTCGCGGACGGGCTCCTGAAAGCTTCCATGCTGTCCACACTGACCGTCACCTCGATGATCTTCGCAACCATCCTGATGGCCAGCTTCTTCTCGCTGGTTTTCGTCGGCCTTGGGGGGGAAGACCGGGTCCACGACATCCTTCAGGAAATGCCGGGCGGTCCGATAGGCGCACTGATCTTCGCAATGCTGTTCGTCTTCGTGCTGGGCTTCTTCCTGGATTTCGTCGAGATCTCGGTGATCCTGCTGCCGGTTCTGATCCCGCCCCTGATCCTGATGGGCATCGACCCGATCTGGCTGACGGTCCTGATCGCGATCAACCTGCAGACCTCGTTCCTGACCCCTCCTTTCGGCTTCTCGCTGTTCTATCTGAGAGGCGCAGCGCCGAAGGAAATCACAACGGGCCAGATTTACCGCGGCGTCGTTCCCTTTATCATCCTGCAGATCGTCGCCGTCGCCATCCTCTGGACCTTCCCGATGTTCGCCACCTGGCTGCCCCGCTGGCTGTATTGAGGAGTTTCTCGGCAAGCCGATAAAATTCACGATCTACCTAAAAAAGCCACAGCGCCTTCCGCTGTGGCTTTTTTGTGCGTGTCCATGTCGTACATGAGTTTCATTCTTTGGCATTTTACGTTATTTTTTCCCATAGAGAGGGAGAAATGACAGGAATGGACAGTTTCTGGGGGGCATTTGCTGGAGCCCTTGGCCTGGTCGTCGCGCTGGATCCGGATCTGATGGAAATCATCGGCCTGTCCATGCGGGTCACGCTTACGGCTGTCGTTCTCGCCTGCGTCATCGGCCTGCCCCTCGGCGCGGCGGTCGGCACTTTCAATTTCCCCGGAAGAACGCTCGTCGCCGTCATCTTGAACGCGCTGATGGGCCTGCCCCCTGTCGTGGTCGGCCTGCTTGTCTATCTCGTCCTGTCGGCATCCGGACCGCTCGGGCCGCTGCGCCTGCTCTACACGCCGACTGCCATGATTATCGCGCAGATGGTGTTGGTGACGCCCATTGTCGCCGCGCTGACACGTCAGGTAATCGAAGACCTCAACAGGGAATATTCCGAGCAATTCGCATCGCTCGGCGTCGGCCGATTTGATCGTCTGACGGCCATGCTCTGGGATGCCCGCTACAGCCTGCTGACCGTCGCGCTGGCCGGTTTCGGCCGTGCGGTTGCCGAAGTCGGAGCGGTTATCATTGTCGGTGGCAACATCAACCATGTTACCCGCGTGATGACCACGACCATCGCCTTGGAAACATCCAAGGGCAATCTCCAGCTTGCCTTGGCGCTCGGCGTGATCCTGCTGATGATCGCCTTTGCCGTGAACGCCGGTGTCATGGCCCTTCGTGCCTCAGCCGCGAGGGCCGCCTATGCGTGACGCAGCCTTCGACACACCAGGCACTGCCTCCACGATGTCGCGCCGTAGCCCGGCAGCGCACAACCCGTTGCTGGATGTCAGAAGTCTCGGCTTTTCGGCAGGCGGCGAAAAACTTCTGCACGACGTCGATGTTGCCATCCGGCGCGGTTCACGCACGCTCATCATGGGCCCGAACGGAGCCGGCAAGAGCCTCTTGCTGCGATTGATGCACGGTCTGCTTCAGCCGCAGGAAGGCGCTATCCTGTGGGAAGGCGGCCGGATGGACGCCACCGCCCGACGCGCACAGGCTATGGTCTTCCAGCGTCCCGTGTTGCTGCGCCGCTCGGTTATCGCCAATCTCAAGTTCGCACTGAGCGTTCGCGGCCTGCGGGGCAGCGAACGCGCCGACAAGGTCAAGGCCGCGCTGGAAACGGCGGGCCTCAGTCATCTGGCCCGGCGCCCGGCGCGCGTCTTGTCCGGCGGCGAGCAGCAGCGCCTGTCCCTGGTGCGTGCTCTTGCCTGCGATCCCGAACTCCTGTTTCTCGACGAACCTACTGCCAATCTCGACCCGGCCTCCACTGCCGCGATCGAGTCCCTGGTACTGGAAGCCAACGCCCGCGGTGTCACCGTTGTTCTGGTGACCCATGATGCAGGCCAGGCAAAACGCCTCGGTGAAGACCTCGTGTTTCTGCAGAACGGCACCGTGGTCGAGACAGGCCCTGTCGAAAAAGTGCTTGCCAACCCCAGAAGCGAACCCGTTCGCGCCTGGCGGGAAGGCAGGCTTTACCTTGGACCCAACACCCAATCCCTGAATGATTACCCCGGGAGGAAAAATTGATCAGAAGAGCATTTCTGGCGCTTGCCGCCGCCGTCCTGACGACCGTATTTGCCGGTCAGCCGAGTTTTGCGGAAGACAAGTTCATTGTCGTCCAGTCGACCACCTCAACCCAGAATTCGGGCCTGTTCGACTATCTCCTGCCCATCTTCCAGGAAAAGACCGGCATTGAGGTCCGCGTGGTTGCCGTTGGCACTGGCCAGGCCATCAAGAACGCCGCCAATGGCGATGGCGATGTCCTGTTCGTTCACTCCAAACCGTCCGAAGAAAAATTCGTTGCAGACGGTCTCGGCGTTTCCCGTTCCGACGTCATGTACAACGACTTTGTCATCGTCGGCCCGGCAAATGACCCTGCAGGTGTCGCCGGCTCGAAAGATGTCGTTGAGTCCCTGAAGAAAATCGCCGATGCGAAGGCCCCATTTGCCTCTCGCGGCGATGACAGCGGCACCCACAAGGCGGAGCTTCGCCTGTGGAAGGCCGCCGGCATCGACCCGAACGAAGGCTCGGGCGACTGGTACCGTGAAACCGGCTCCGGCATGGGCGCTACCCTCAACACCGGCACCGGCATGGGCGCTTACGTCATGACCGATCGTGCCACATGGATCTCCTTCGGCAACAAGGGCGACTACAAGGTTGCCGTTGAAGGCGACCCGATCCTGTTCAACCAGTACGGCATCATTCTGGTGAACCCGGAAGTTCATGCCCATGTGAAGGCCGATCTTGGCCAGCAGTTCGTTGACTGGGTGCTGTCCAAGGAAGGCCAGCAGGCTATCGCCGACTACAGGGTCGACGGCCAGCAGCTGTTCTTCCCGAATTCGGACAAGGGCTCAAGCTGAGCCCGTCTGACCGTCGTCTCGCTTTCCGAGTGAGTGGAGCCAGATAGCAATCTGTGTCGCATGCTCCGCTCAGACCTTCCCCCTTCTCACGCGAGGAGGGGGATTTTTTTTGACCTGATCAAAGCCAAATGGACTTGCGTGGAGTTTCAAGGTCACCCCGGGGCAAAGGCAAGTACGCCCACACAGGTACCTCGCATGAGCTGTCAACAGCCCATGTTGAAAGTGATTAGCAGCAGGCGTCGCCTGTTTCCGTCGAATTGCGGGTAATCGTTATTCCCCCAAGCGCACGGACGGGCTGGACGTGAAGTCGGCGCTGGAAAACCGCAGGTGCTCCAGAACCTGGTTGGCGCCGATGGCAATCACGATAATGGCGGCAAACGCGATGAGCATTGTTTTCATTGTGTATCTCCTTCGGATGGCGCCGTCGCCGATTTCAGATAGTCGATCAGATCGTCACGGTCTTGCTGTTCCACAATCCGCTGCATCGGCATCTTCGACCCGGGAATATAGTGATCCGGGCCGTCCAGGAACAGTTGATCGATCGTCGCTTCCGACCAGACAATATCAGATCCTGACAGGGTCGCCGAATAGGGGTAGTCCGGAATAGTGCCTGCACGCCGGCCGAAGATGTTGTGAAGCGTCGGCCCGGCCTTGCGCGCGGTATCGCCGGTCAGGGCGTGGCAGATCGAGCATTTGCGTGCGAACTGCCGTTCGCCGTTGGACATTTCTTCCGGTTTCTTGAGGAATTGCGGTGTCTCGGTTGCCATCGGATCGAATGTTGCAAGATCCGCAAGCGGCCACGAATAGACGATGTTCTCGATGCCGCCCGCATGCAACACATCGCCATCCTTCGAAAAGGCAAGCGCCCAGATCGGACCTTTCAGCGCTGCCCGGAAGTCCGTTTCGAGCGCCCAGGACGTCGTGTCGAACACGGTGATATATCCATGACCGTCACCGGTCGCCAGACGTGAGCCATCCGGACTGACCGCCATGGCCAGTATCGGCCGGCGCTCGAAAGTGAAGTCATGCAGCCGTTCGCCGGTTTCGATATCGACGATCCGCGTCACTCCGTCCTGGGAGCCGTAGGCAATCCAGCTCTCCCGGTCACCCTCACCGCCAATGGCAATGACATTGATGCCGAAACCGTTGCGATCAACGACCCGCTTTTCACTGCGCGTTGCCAGATCCCAGAGCTTGATCGACCCGTCGACTGACGCGGAGTAGAGCTGGCGCCCGTCCCTTGAAAACGCGACCGCATTCACCCCGGCTGCATGTCCGGCAAGATAAGCCGGCTCGCCGCCGGCAACCGGCCACAGCCCCACACGTGCATCCCAGCTTGCGCTGGCAATCGTCGTCTTGTCGGGAGAAACCGCAAGCCCCATGATCTTGGCCGTGTGCCCTTCCAGAACCCGGTTCGAGTTATTGCGGGTGTTCCAGAGAATAAGCTCGTTGTCGTCTCCGCCGGACACCAGATGACTACCGTCCAGAAACTGAACCACCTTGACCGCCGCCGCATGACCTTCAAGCCATTGCGGCACCCGGTCTTTCCAGATGCCGACCGAATTGTCGAAGCTGGCAGTGGCCACCTGACCGGTCTCAAGGGAAACATCGATATCCATGACCGGGCCGCCGTGACCCTTCAGGGTCTGGAAATCGGCGCTACCGGCTGCGGAGACCAGCGTCAGAAGGAAGCCGGCAGCGGGCCCGAAGACCCGTGCAAGCAACCATACGGGATCCGGCTGAAACGGCATGTCACGCCGGGCCTATTCGGCGGGAACCGCGCTGTCGCCGCCTGAATGTTTGGCGGCTTCGCGCTTTTCAGCTTCTTCGACTTCCTTCACCCAGAGACCGTGGTGCTCCTTCGCCCACTGCAGTTCAACCTCGCCGGAGCCCATGGCGTCATAGGCGCCTTCCATGCCGATGGAACCGATGTAGATATGCGCCAGGATCAGCGCCATCATCACGAAGGCCACAATGGCGTGCCACAGCTGCGCAAACTGCATTTCCTCATGCGGTGCAAGCGCGGTAGGCAATGTACCGAGACCCACCAGCTGCGGCAGGCCGAGTGCGTTGAGCTTTTCGAAGGTGACTGCAAACATCGGCATTTCGAACGGGAACAGCAGCGACAGCCCGGAAACGGAAATCGACGCGCCCAGCACGATCACCCCCCAGAACACTAGCTTCTGACCGAAGTTGAATTTCTTGGCCGGCGGGTGCACGCCCTTCTTGAAGAGCCCGCCACCGACGGCGATCCATTTCACGTCCGTCTTGTTCGGGATGTTGTGCGCGACCCACATCACGAACACCATGATCAGGCCCAGCATAAAGGCCCAGGCGACGTTGTTGTGGATCCACTTCGAGAAATGCGCGACGGGCGCAAAAGCGTCCTTGCCGATCATGGGGATGATCACGAAGCGCCCGAAAAGCGTCAGCAGGCCGGTAATGCCAAGCAGGACGAAGGATCCCGCAAGCAGCCAGTGCCCGAAGCGCTCGATCGCCTTGAAGCGGGTGATGGTGCGGCCGGTCTTCTCGCCATCGATGCGAATACGGCCGCGAATGAGATAGAAAAGGGCCAGCAGCACGATAGTCCCGCCGAGCAGCCAGGCGCCATAAGTGGCAAGTGGTCCCTTGCGCCATTCAAGCCAGCGCATGCCACCATCCTGCATCAGAACGGTTGCAGCAAATCCACCGGAAGAGACGGTCACGTCCGCGGAGCCGTACCGCAGTGCCCGCCAGAGCTCCGGATCGGAGACACCGCCAAGTGTCCCGAGCTGTGAGGAAATCGACGCCGCGTCGTCCGGATCACCGGTATTGTTGCGGCGGAAGTCGTAGTCGACCTTCTCGCCGCGCTGGCGTTTCATGATGTCTTCAAGCGTCTGCGCACCACCGGTCGCCGACCGGTCGGCGGACGTATCCTGTGCAAACCCTGTCCCCAGACCCGCACCAAGAAAGGCCAGAAGAACAAGCAAAGCCATAGTCACGCGTTTCATGACCGCAAACCTCATTGTCGATTACAACCGGAGACGAGCGGGGCGGCTGTAAAGCCGCCCCGCCTACGTTTCTTTCAGGCATCTACCCAAGCGTGACGGGCAGTCCGGCGTGCCGGTCTGCCCTCACCCCGCAAGGGATCAGCCGCCTTTCTGGCCGTAAGCGGTACCCCAGCCCCAGGCACCCGAGCCGAAGCCGCGGGCAACCACACGTTCGCGGTAGATGGCCGACACGACGTCGCCATCGCCCGCGAGCAGGGCCTTGGTGGAGCACATTTCCGCGCAGAGCGGCAGCTTGCCTTCCGCGATACGGTTGCGGCCGTATTTCGCGAACTCTGCAGTGGAGTTGTTTTCTTCCGGACCACCTGCACAGAAGGTGCATTTGTCCATCTTGCCGCGCGATCCGAAATTGCCCGCTTGCGGGAATTGCGGTGCGCCGAACGGACAGGCGTAGAAGCAGTAGCCGCAGCCAATGCACAGGTCCTTCGAGTGAAGCACCACGCCTTCTTCGGTCTGGTAGAAACAGTCCACCGGGCACACCGCCATGCAGGGTGCGTCCGAGCAGTGCATGCAGGCCACGGAGATCGACCGTTCGCCTGGTTTGCCATCATTGATGGTCACCACACGGCGGCGGTTGATGCCCCACGGCACTTCGTGCTCGTTCTTGCAGGCCGTGACGCAGGCATTGCACTCAATGCAGCGTTCGGCGTCGCAAAGGAACTTTGATCTTGCCATTTGTCGTCCTCCTTACGCTGCCGAGATCTTGCAGAGAGTAGCCTTGGTCTCTTGCATCTGGGTCACCGAGTCATACCCGTAGGTCTGAGCGGTGTTACAGCTTTCCCCAAGCACATAGGGGTCTGCACCCTTCGGATACTTCGACCTCAGGTCCTCGCCCTGGTAATGACCACCGAAGTGGAACGGCATGAAGGCAACGCCTTCGCCGACACGTTCGGTAACCATCGCCATGACCTTGACCTTGCCGCCCTCCGGGCCTTCGACCCAGACCTGTGCGCCGTCACGCACCCCGAGATTGTTGGCATCCCGCGGATTGATTTCGACGAACATGTTCTGCTGGAGTTCAGCCAGCCAGGGGTTCGACCGGGTTTCGTCCCCGCCGCCCTCGTATTCGACCAGACGGCCGGATGTGAGGATGATCGGGAAGTCCTTGGAGAAGTCGTTCTTCTGGATCGACGCATAGAGTGTCGGAACACGCCAGAACGACTTGTCGGCATAGGTCGGATAGTCCGCGACCAGATCCCGCCGGTTGGTGTAGAGCGGCTCGCGGTGCAGCGGCACCGGATCCGGGAAGGTCCACACAACGGCACGCGCCTTGGCGTTGCCGAACGGGGCACAGCCATGGGCGATCGCCACGCGCTGGATACCGCCCGAAAGGTCGGTTTTCCAGTTCACGGTGCCGATCTTGTCCGCAGCGCCGGCAACAGTCTCGATCGACTGACGCTCTTCGGCCGTCAGGTCACCATCCCAGCCGAGATCGATCAGCATCTGCATGGTGAACTCGGGATAGCCGTCCTGAATGTCCGCACCGGGGTTGGAGACCCCTTCCGCAAGAAGGTTCTGGCCATCACGCTCCACGCCGTAACGGGCACGGAAGCACAGACCGCCTTCAGCGACCGGCATGGACATGTCGTAGAGATTTGCCGTTCCCGGGTGTTTCATCTCTGCGGTGCCCCAGCACGGCCACGGCATGCCGTAGAACTCGCCGTCGTTCGGACCACCGACTGCACGCAGCGTGGTACGGTCGAAGGTGTGCTGGTTCTCCATGTGCGACTTGATACGCTCAGGCGACTGGCCGGTGTAGCCCACCGTCCACATGCCGCGGTTGAACTCGCGTGTCAGGTCCTCGATGTTCGGCTCGTCCCCGTCCATGCCGATGTTGCGGAAGAGACGGTCGTCGAAACCGAACTTCTTGGCGAACATGGCGATGATCGTGTGGTCGGGCTTGGATTCAAACAGCGGTGCAATCACCTGTTCGCGCCACTGCAGCGACCGGTTGGAAGCGGTCACCGAACCACGGGTCTCGAACTGGGTCGAGGCCGGCAGCAGGTAACAGCCGTCGGTGCGGTCGTGCAGGATTGCCGAAACGGTCGGATAGGGATCAACCACGACCAGAAGGTCGAGCTTTTCCATAGCCTGTTTCATTTCCGGCAAACGGGTCTGGGAGTTCGGGGCATGGCCCCACAGCACCATCGCACGGGTGTTGTCCGGCTGTTCCAGGTTTTCCTTGGCTTCAAGGACACCATCGATCCAGCGGCTGACCGGGATACCGGTCAGGTTCATCATGGCCTTGTCCTTGCCGTCTGCACCCTTGATGGTGCCGAAGCGGCCTTTCAGCCAATCCAGATCTTCTTCCCACACACGAGCCCAGTGAGCCCAGGAGCCGGCGGTCAGGCCGTAATAGCCCGGCAGCGTGTCGGCAAGAACGCCGAGGTCGGTCGCTCCCTGCACGTTGTCGTGGCCACGGAAGATGTTGGTGCCGCCACCGGCGGTGCCCATGTTGCCGAGCGCCAGCTGCAGGATGCAGTAGGCACGGGTGTTGTTGTTGCCGTTGGTGTGCTGGGTGCCGCCCATGCACCAGATCACGGTGCCCGGACGGTTGTTGGCAAGCGTCCGCGCCACGCGCTTCAGCTGGCTTTCCGGCGTACCGGTGACACGCTCGACTTCATCGGGCGTCCATTTGGCAACTTCTTCGCGGATCTGGTCCATGCCCCACACGCGGGTGCGGATGAACTCCTTGTCTTCCCAGCCGTTTTCGAAGATGTGCCACAGAATGCCCCAGATGAGGGCAACGTCCGAACCCGGACGGAAGCGTACATATTCGTCGGCATGGGCCGCGGTGCGGGTGAACCGCGGATCGCAGACGATCAGCGGAGCGTTGTTCTGTTCCTTGGCGCGCAGCACGTGCAGCAGGGAGACGGGGTGAGCCTCCGCCGGATTGCCGCCGATGATGAAGATCGCCTTGGAATTGTGGATGTCGTTGTAGCTGTTGGTCATGGCGCCGTAGCCCCATGTGTTCGCTACGCCGGCAACCGTCGTGGAGTGGCAGATGCGGGCCTGGTGGTCGACGTTGTTCGTTCCCCAGTAGCCTGCAAACTTGCGGAAGAGATAAGCCTGCTCGTTACTGTGCTTGGCCGAGCCGAGCCAGTAGACGCTGTCCGGACCGCTTTCTTCGCGGATCTGCAGCATCTTGTCGCCGATCTCGTTGATCGCTTCATCCCAGCTGATCCGCTTCCACTCTCCGCCTTCCTTTTTCATCGGATATTTCAGGCGGCGCTCGCCATGAGCGTGTTCGCGGACGGAAGCTCCCTTGGCGCAGTGGGCACCCAGGTTGAACGGGCTGTCCCAACCGGGCTCCTGCCCGATCCAGACTCCGCTGGAAACTTCGGCGATAACGGTACAGCCAACGGAACAGTGCGTGCAGATCGACTTGACGGTCTTCACGGCATCGCCGGTGGATTGTGCCTTGGCTTTGGTGACCGTTCCTCCGGTCACGGTAATGGCGGCCAGGCCGCCTGCGGCAAGACCGGATCCCTTAAGGAACGTACGGCGGTCTACCGACTTGTGTGCAGCGTCTTTCAGGATACTTGCACCTTGGGGGCGTCGCGCAACCCCATTGGTCTTTTTCCTAAGCATATTGCCCTACCTTGCTTGTATCAGAACCTGATACGGCTGGGTTATTTGTGAACCGGCGTCCGGGCGTCACGCAACCATGGCCGGGGAAGTCTCACAGGGTCCAGTTAGAACCGGGCGCTGTCGTAGTAGGCACGGGTATGAACCGTGTCCTGCATCTTGTCGGAAGCCAGGTCCGGTTCAGCCGCTTCAGCGGTGGTTCCGGCGGTTACCGTGGTCACGGCAACCGGGGCAGAAATCGCCGCCAGCTTCAGGAAGTCCCGGCGGCCTGTACCCTCTTCGGGGCTTGCCGTTTCGGGTCGTTTCATTGTCGCATTCCTCCTCTCGCAGATGGATGGCCAGGCCACCCCATTTCAGATGCAACCGTCAGTTCGAGATCATGTCGAAGCCCTGTGCCTCGATTTCCATGAACTGGCGCCCCAACGATCCGACAGCACCATAGAACACCGATGTTCCAGCCGCTTCCAGATCAGTGAAGAAATGTATCGCCCAGGGTTCCACATGGGCGTTGAAGAAACTCTTCTGTTCGCTGAGAGACGTCACCTTGCCGAAACGGCCGAGGATCATCCCCGCCATCATCTCCATCAGCGATGCGATGTTGTCTTCCGGCTCGTGCTTGTCTTCAGCGCGCTCGATCCCGCGCTCCGCCATGTCCTGGCGCAGCTTTGCGAGAGGCTTTTCGTTGAGGAACCCTGTCAGGTAATAGCTGGCGTATGGCAGCAGTTCGCCGCGCCCGAGACCGACGAAAAGGGCATTGAATTCACGCTCGGCCGTCTCCGGCGTCGTCACTGCCGCAATTCTGGCAAGCACATTCAGAGCATTGCCCAGGGGCGTGTCACCACCCTGCAGGCCCGCAATCTGCTCGAGCAGTTCGGCTCCGGCCGGGCGCGCAAGCACCAGTGCCAGAAAGTCGTACAATTCGGACCGGGCCTGATCTTCCGGTTCGATAATGAATTCCCTCGCCACAACGGCCATTCGAGCCTTTTCCTCCCACACGCGCGGTGCTTTTCTGGCGCAAAAACTTCTTAGACTTTAGTATTAATCAAAGTCGAAACGCATTCGGCGCCGTTTCGGCAGGCGCTCTTCTTCGGTTTCGACCAGTGCTGTTTCATCAGACACAATAGTTCCAATTTCACTAATTTGCACCTTCTCGTCTCTTTGCGTCAATCGAATAGATGTTTTTCCATTTTCGACATAAGTATGCTGCGCTGCAGCAAGTTGTTCCGATTGCGGCGCAGCAGAATCACTTTGCCCGGAAAGTACTTCACCTTCTCCGGCCTGCGTAGCGTCCGAGTTTTCGTCCGGCTCCGTTTCAGAGATTTTTTTCAAGAATCCACGACCAACTTCATAGGCGGTCTTCACCACCTGACCGGCGGTCGATGCATCGGTAAAATCATCGTCATAATCGTTCAGGCCATCGAGATTGGCGAGAACGGGGTTGGACAGCCACAAACGGCGCAATGCCCTCCGGCGCAGACGCTCCGGCACGGTCTTGGCCAGGAACTTCGTGAAATCGTCGTCCTTCTGCAGGCTGTCGGGATCAGGCAATCCAAGTTCTTCCAGGATTTCCGCATCGGTCTTTTCTTCCAGCTCGACCCGTTTCGCGGTTTCAAGCTCAGCGTCCCGGCGCTCGACCTCCGCGGCTTCGGCCTCGCGAACCGCAGCCTTGCGCCTTGACCAGAAATCCATTGGCTTGTCGTCGCCGGTGTTCACTGCAGTGTGTCCTTCTTTCGGGTGCCGGGCGCCCGGTAAACGTCGGCAAGCTGCCGGATGCGTGGATCACCGATGCCTTCTTCCTCCAGGTCGATCCGGTGCTTGTCACGCTGACGCTTGTAGAAGATTTCCTCTTCGTGGTGCATGTCAATGAATTCCCGGACCCAGGCAATCAGCCCTGGCGGCATTGGCACCTTCTCGACAAAGACCTCGGCGGAATCCGCGTAATCCAGGCCTTCATGGGCAGACGCTGTCATGTGCAGCACCTCAATGGGGATCGCCGGAGCCAGCTCCGGGGCAGCCCTCATCACAACGTAGACGGAGGGAACCTTGTCGGACAGGGCAATCAGATAGGCTTCGGTCTGGGTGTGATGCAGCTCCAGGCTCAAGGTCGTCGCATGGTACTCGATCGCATCGCCTTCGGCCCGCAGCATTTTCCAGTCCGCAGGCGCGGCTCCCGGCAGCAGGGACACCGGCAACCAGGTCCACTTCTGCCAGCGCGTTACGCCAGGCAGCCTGCGCACCACAACCCCGACCGGCATGACGCGCGTTCTTTCCCTAGTCACGAACCACCTACCTCCCCGTCCGCCGGTTCAATCCGACTCTGTTTTGATGTTACGTAAAATGCTGTAGCAAGCGACATAAATTTCAAGCCCCGCAGAAGTCGAACTTGACGCGCGCCTTTCAGCGCCCTTGTTATGGGGTTCGGTATTGTCTGACAAATCACAAGAGAATCGGTTTCGGACGATCCGGGGGAGAGGACGCGCACACAATGACGCAACCAAGGCTTCTGCTTTGCGATTGCCTGAATACACAGGCTATTGACGCCGGGCTTATCGAACAGGCAACGGGACTGACCTGTTCGAAAATCCACACGCAACTTTGCCGCGGCGAAGCAGCGCAGGCTGCCGAAGCGCTTCAGGCGGGCAATGTCATCATTGCGTGTCAGCAGGAGCGCCAGGCATTCGAGGATCTGGCCGCAGACCTTGAAGCGGACGAACCTCTTTTTGTCGATCTGCGCGACCGAGCCGGTTGGACCGCCGACACCCGCAGCACGTCTCCCAAGATGGCCGCGCTGCTCGCCGAATCGATCTTGCCGACACCCGGTGCAAAGGTCGTGGACGTTACCTCGGAGGGCACCTGCCTCATCCTTGGCGACAGCGAAGCTGCGCTTACCGCGGCAGACCATCTTTGCGAGCTCCTGAGCGTTACAGTCGTTCTCGACCCTGCCGACGAATTGCCTCTTGCCGACGACCGGCGGTTCGACATCGTGCGCGGTCGGGTAACAACAGCAACCGGTGCGCTTGGCCACTTCAAGGTCGGTTTCGATGCCCTGCAGGAGCGCATTCCTGGTGGGCGGGGCGCGTTCAACTGGACAGATCCCAAGAGCGGTGGGCGCACGGAATGCGACATCGTGCTGGACCTCCGCCGGGGGCAGCCGCTCTTTCCCGCACCGGAAAAGCGGGAAGGCTACCTGCGGGCAGACCCGGGCAATACGGGCGCGTTCACCAAGGTGCTCCTGGATGCCTCACAACTTGTCGGCACCTTCGAAAAGCCGCTCTACGTTCGTCTGGACGAGCAGCTCTGCGCTCACTCCAGGGCCCGCAAAACAGGCTGCACGCGCTGTTTGGATCTTTGCCCAACCGGTGCCATCAGCCCCGGCGGCGACAGTGTTGCGGTCGATACGATGGTCTGCGCCGGCTGTGGAAGCTGTTCGGCGGTCTGTCCGTCCGGCGCCATCAGCTACGACGCTCCTCCCGTCAGCCACACCTTCCAGCGACTGCAAACGCTGGCGGCAACCTGGCGCAAGCTCAGCTCCGACGCACCGCGCCTGCTCGTTCACGACAGCAGCCACGGCGCAGAACTGATCCGCCTGGGCGCGCGCTACGGCAAGGGCTTGCCGGCAGACGTCATTCCGCTGGAGATGGAAGCCATTGCCAGTTTCGGCCATACGGAAAGCCTGGCAGCACTTGCCTGCGGCTTCGCCGACGTGACCGTGTTGCTATCACCAGCCACGGAAAAGGAAGGCATGCCCTTCCAGGCAGAACTCTCCAATGCGATCGCCGGCGAAGACCGCGTCTGCCTCATCACCCCGTCCGATCCGGACGAGCTGGAAGAAATCCTTTACCGCGAACAGTCTCCGGTGACCGCGAAGCAGCCGATCCTGCCCCTTGGCTCCCGCCGGCAAATCACGCGTCTTGCCGCCAAAACGCTCAACGAGCCGGGCAAGGTCATCCCGCTTCCGGAAGGAGCCCCCTATGGCTCGGTTGTCTTTGACCAGGACGCCTGCACGCTGTGCCTGTCCTGCGTGTCGCTCTGCCCGTCCGGCGCCCTGAAGGAAAATCCCGATGCGCCGCAGCTGCGCTTTCAGGAAGATGCCTGCCTGCAGTGCGGCATCTGCACGACAATCTGCCCGGAAAAGGCCCTGACACTGGATCCGAGGCTTGATCTTTCGGACGACGCATTGCGCGCCAGGGTGCTGAAGGAAGAAGAGCCGTTCAACTGTGTTGAATGCGGCAAGCCATTCGGTGTCCGGTCAACAGTGATGAGACTGACGGAAAAGCTCGCCGGCAAACACGCCATGTTCCAGGACAACAAGGCCATACAGCTCATACAGATGTGCGACGACTGCCGGGTGAACGCCGTCTACCATTCGGAAAACAACCCGTTCGCCTCCGCCGAGCGCCCACGTGTTCGCACGACGGACGACTACATCAGCAAGCGGCGCGATCATTGAACCGCATGAGACAAGATCACTGGTACTGTATGGGGGCTCCGAGGTCGGCCGGCGGAATGCGGGAAACGAACGCAAGGATCGCTTCGAGTTCTTCAAGCGTCATCTGCACCGGCACGATTGGCGATGGCCGGCTAATGTCGAAGGGTTCGGTAACGCCGTCGATCACCGTGAAAGCGGGATGCGGATTGAGGGCAAAAAACGCCTCAAACCGCATTTGCCAGTCGGAGAAACTGCGCATCACCGCGAAGGAAGGCGATGAACCGATGGTCGTAAGGCGCGTCGCCTCGTTGACCATATGGCACCGTCCGCAATGGAGAACGGCCAGTTCCTCACCCCGGATCGCATCGCCGGACAGGACGACCGGACCGTCGTCCTCCACCTGTTCGAGCGCTGCGGTGAACACCTGCTTGCCGTCCTCCTCGAAAGCATCAACCGTGCGCCTGCCGATATCCCCGGTCAGCCAGTCCCGAAAGCGGATCGCGTGTTCGTTTGTTTCCTCATGGGTCATGAGGAACCAGGTCTTGCCAAGTCCGGAGAACACGGCAACCCCGGAAGCGCCTTCCGAAAGACTGAGTTCGGAGGATTCCGTGTCACCCACAATTTCGATGCGGATCCCGGTCTTGAGCGAAAAGCGCGGCAGCAGATATTGGAGGAAGCCGGTTTCCGCAATCGCGTTCGGCACGCCCATCCGGAAAGACCGCGATTGCGCGATCCCCGGTTTATGGAACAGGATGCCCGCCGACAGGGCAACGGCAAGAAATATCAAGGCACGGCAGCCCACGCGCTCCTCCCTCACGTTGCTGGCCAGATCCGCTAGGGTAGGTTTCAATCGGGCGAGCCGTCAATGTGCGCCGCATTCAACAGGAGAATAAGATGAGCGAAGATTTCAACATGTCCATGCGCAAGTTCCTGAAGCAGGTCGGTGTGACCTCGCAGCAGGCCATCGAAAATGCGGTGCGCGAAGCAGGCCCGAATGCGGGAAAATCCTTCAAGGTGAAAGCTGTCGTAACGATCGAGGAACTCGGTCTCGAGCACGTGGTCACCGGCGAAATCGAGGGGCAGGACTAACGTGTCACTGACGCGCGAAACCGCCCTGTCGGTTCTGAAGACGATCAAGGATCCGGCCTCCGGCGAGGACATTGCCGCCTCGGGCATGATGCGGGCACTGCAAGTCAATGGCGGTACGGTCCGCTTCGTTCTGGAGATCGACCCGCGGCGCGTGGCCGAGATGGAAGTTCTGAAAAGCGAAGCGGAAACGAAGCTCGAAGCGCTGGAAGGCTGCGAAAGCGTTCAGGTGATCCTGACGTCCCATGCGGACCAGCCGACCGCACAGGCCGCCAAACCCGCAGCGCCCAAACCGTCCGAACCGCAGCCGATCCGGGCGAAACCGGCAGCACCGGGCGCAACCGGGCCGCAGAAGGTGCCTGGCATCGACCGGGTGATCGCGGTTGCCTCGGGCAAGGGCGGCGTCGGCAAGTCGACCGTGGCTGCCAATCTTGCTTGTGCGCTGGCCGCCGAAGGTCGCAAGGTGGGGCTTCTGGATGCCGACGTCTATGGTCCGTCGCAGCCCAAGATGCTTGGCATCTCCGGCCGGCCGACCTCGCCGGATGGCCAGATGATCCTGCCGCTGCGCAACCACGGCGTCACCATGATGTCCATCGGCCTGATGACATCTGGCGACGAGGCAGTTGCCTGGCGCGGGCCGATGCTGATGGGTGCTCTGCAGCAGATGATGACCCAGGTGCAATGGGGCGCGCTCGATGCGCTGATCGTCGATCTGCCGCCCGGCACCGGCGATGTCCAGATGACACTTTGCCAGAAGTTCGCCGTCGACGGCGCCATCATCGTTTCGACACCGCAGGACGTTGCCCTAATCGATGCCCGCAAGGGCATCAGCATGTTCGAACAGATGAAGGTTCCGCTTATCGGCATGATCGAGAACATGTCGACCCACATCTGCTCCAACTGCGGCCATGAGGAACACGTCTTTGGCCATGGCGGCGTTGCTGCGGAAGCGGAAAAGCTCGGTGTTCCCCTGTTGGCCGAAGTGCCGCTGCATCTCAACATCCGCCTTGCCGGCGATGGCGGCACGCCGATTTCGATCAAGACACCTGAAGCGCCGGAAGCTTCCGTGTTCCGTCAGCTCGCCCGAACTTTGATCGCGGAGGGCAATGCATGAGCGAAGTGCAGTTTCCGCCGCTTTTTCAGGGCGAGGCGCTGACCGGACAGGCAGACCCCTTCGAACGTGCATTGGCGCTTGCCATCACCGGCACGGATCCTGGAACAGTCATCTATAACCTTGGCGGGGAACGTCTGCGGGCGGCTCTGATCTTTGCGCCGGAAGTCCCGCTGGAGGAGGCCATGGCCATCCTGCCCGTGTGCGGCCTTGGCTTTCAGGCAGCGCTCGGCACGCTCGCCCCGCCGGAGGTGGCAGTCCATCTGGAATGGGATGGCCGGATTCGCGTCAACGGCGCGGTCTGCGGGCGCATGCGCGTCAAGGCGTCTACGCAGGATCCCGAGGCAACCCCGGACTGGCTGATCCTCGGCCTGGAACTCAGCATGACAAGCCGGAAATCAAACCCAGGCAAGGATCCTGACCGAACCTGGTTGTCCGAAGAAGGCTGCGGCGAGATTACCCCCGACCAGCTCCTGGAGTGTTGGGTGCGCCATAGCCTTTACTGGCTCAATCGCTGGCTGGACGACGGCCCGCGCCCCGTCCATTCCGACTGGCGCGGTCTTGTTCCGACGCTGGGTGAAACGGTGGAGGTTGACGGAACCTCCGGCACTTTCGTCGGTGTCGATGAAAATTTTGGTATGTTGCTGAGAACGGGTGAGGACACGACCTTGATCCCGCTTTCCAGCCGTCTTGAGGGATAACCGGATGAAACTCGCTCGTGCCATTCACCTGGATGACAGCGACCGCAACGTCTTCTTTTCCCCGGCTCGTACCGGCGAATGGTGCCTGTCCGGCGGCTTCGAGTTTTCCGACTGGACCGAAGCCGACCTGACCGGAAAGGCACGTCAGGCCTTTGCCAACGGCTGGCTGGGGCTGGAAACCTTCGGCAGAGCAACCTTCGTTGCCGTCACCCCGATCGAAGAAACCGAGCTTGCCACCCTCGCCGAGCGGCTTGCTCAGCATTTTGTCGACATTTACGGCGCACCTTCCGTGGAGGCGGCGCTTGGTGTTGCCCGTCAGGAGCTGGCCTATATGGTAGAGCTTTGCGAGGAGCATCCGGAAAACACGCTGATCGCCGTTCAGCGCGACCTGACCGAAGACGGTGTGCGCGAAGCCTTCAGAACCATTGCCGCGCCGGAAGCAAAACTGGATATGGTCGCCGTCCACGGCGACATCGAATAGCACCCGACCTGCCGGCCGGATGCCGTTCTGGAGCCGGCCACTTGCTTGTCTGCTCAAGACACGGTTGCTTAACCAAGAAGTTTCAACAAACCCGCATTACACGTCGTTAAGTTGATCTCTCAGGTGCGTTTCGCGCATCATGCATATGCTTGTTTTGATTTCAGTATCTCCCCAAGGAATTTGCATATGCCCCGGCACATACTCTCCCGCCGTCTGTTTCTCGGCACTGCGACCGCTGCACTGACTACACTGCCGCTGCGTGGGTTTGCGCAGGAGCTTTCTCCTGCCCAGACACCAGGCGTTGAAGCCTCGCCCGAGCAGATTGCAAAGGCAGTCGCGGAGCTTGACGCAATCGTGGCCGACGTGATGACGCGCAGCAAAATCCCGGGACTGGCCGTTGCCGCCGTTCATCGGGGCGAAACCGTCTATTCCAAGGGCTTCGGCGTGCGCCGCCTTGGCGGACCGGAAACCATCACACCGGACACCGTGTTTCAGCTTGCGTCCCTCTCCAAACCGGTGGGCGCGACCGTTGTTGCGAGCCAGGTCAGCAAGGGCGTCGTCGGCTGGGACAGCCGGATGCGTGAACTGTTGCCCTGGTTCGAATTGTCCGATCCCGACCGCACCGAAAAGCTGACCATAGGTGACCTCTACAGCCATCGCTCCGGTCTGCCGGACCACGCCGGCGACGATCTGGAAGACCTGGGTTACGACCGCAAGGAAATCCTGCAGAGATTGAAGCTTCTGCCGCTGGCACCTTTCCGGATTTCCTATGCCTATACCAACTTCGGCCTGACTGCCGCCGCGGAGGCCGTTGCCGAGGCTGCCGGCACCGACTGGAGCAGCCTTTCGGAAGAAGCGCTTTACAGGCCACTCGGCATGACGTCGACCAGCTCACGCTTTGCCGACTACATAGCAGCAAGCAACCGCGCCATCCCACACAGCCGAGACGGCGACGGCTTTGCTCCGCTGTACCAGCGCAAGCCCGATGCCCAGTCGCCGGCAGGTGGCGTCAGTTCGACCGCCAACGATCTGGCCATCTGGCTGAAGATGCTGCTTGCAGACGGCGCCCACGCGGGAACTCCGCTTATCGCACCCGAGGCGCTTCTGCCGGCCATCAGCCCGCAAAGCTTTTCGGATCGCCCCCACAGCCCCGATGCCAGGTCCGGCTTTTACGGTTACGGTTTCAATGTCGGCACTGATCCGTCCGGCCGTGTCCGGATCGGCCATTCCGGCGCGTTCCTGCTGGGCGCGGGCACCTGCTTTGCGATGATCCCCTCGCTCGGCCTGGGCATAGTCGTCCTCACCAATGCAGCCCCTGTCGGGGCAGCTGAAGCCATCACGGCCTCTTTCACCGACCTGGCACAGCTCGGCCACATCACCCGGGACTGGTACGGCGGATATTCGAGCAGGTTCGAAGGCTTCTACACCAAACGTGGCAGCACTGTCGGTCAGGACCGCCCGGCAGATGCCGGCCCGACGCCTCCGCAAGACCTTCTCACCGGCACCTATTCCAACCCGTATTTCGGCAAGGTCGAAATCAAGGCAGACGGCGACAAGCTGGTGCTGATGGCAGGACCGAAACAGATCCCCTTCCCGCTGAAGCCCTGGAGCGGGCCGGTAATGGTGTTCGATTTCGTCACCGAGAACGCGCCCGACGGATCCCGTTCGACGCTCGTCTTTGGCGATGTATCATCCGGTCCGGCCAAGTCGCTCGAGATCGAACTCTTCAGCGAGACGGGACCAGCGCTGTTCGAACGGGTCTGACGTCACACCGGCGCAGCGGGTTTCACAGGTGAAACTCGCCCGTCAACCTCAAGGCCGCATACCCACCGACAGAAACACCGGTGACTTCGCCGCCAGCCGTGTTCAGCACGGTTCTGACGATGCTTGGACGGCCCATCTCGAAGCCCTGCTCTGCGACCAGGACCGCCTGTCCGCCATTGCCAGGCAGAAGTTTTTGCGCCCGGAACAAGTGGCAGGCCAGCGCACCGTTGGTGGTACCGCTCGCCGCCTCTTCCGGATCGCCGACACCGTGGCAGAGATCCCGCAGGCGAACCTTAGCCTTGCCCAGACCACGCCCTGTCCGGCACCAGATGCCCATCGTGTCGATCAACCGTTCCTGGCTGAAACGGCGCAGCCCGTCATCATCCGGACGAAGGGTTGCCAGAGCATCGGTATCTGCCACTTCGATGAAAACATGCCGAAGGGCTGTCGAGGACGCCGCAACGCTGAGAACACCAGCCGGTTCCATGCCGAGCAGCGGAGCTATCTCGTCCGCGGTTGCCTCGTTCAATCCGAACTTCGGCAAAGGCTGGTGCATGGTGATGGCAGCGTCCGAGGCGACATCAACACCGATTTCCCCCGCGGGTGTTTCCTGAACATAGCTTCCAGGCCCAATCCGCCCGTCGGCCAGCAACGCCGCAAAAATCGCAACGGTAACATGGCCGCACATATCCATTTCCGCCCGGGTCGAGTGAAAGCGGACCTCGATCCTCTTGTCGGACTTCTGGCGGACAAAACCCGTCGTCGGGGCACCGATATCCGCAGCGATCCGCTGACGCGCGTCCGGCCACAGCGGCGTATCCTCAAAAACAACGCCGCCGATGTTGCCGCCTCGCTCATCGGCAGCAAAAGCGGCATAGAGGCGGACGGGCAACTTATCCATTTCGGCATTCTCACATTGTCGGCATTGCGAAGAGGGCGCATCCGATCATGCAAGAGGAAGTGTAGCAACAGCGCCGTCGCGTTATCCAAAGATTGGAAACAGCCGCTGCGAGGCGTCAATTTTTCATCACGAATTCGTCACGCAGGACCCTCGCCATTTTATTTCCATGTGATCGCATTCAGAGCCAAGTATCTGCCAGCAGAAGAGACAATCTCAGGAAAGTGATCCCGTCATGAATACGACTTCCAGCCAGGCCCAGACTGCCGGCACCCTGCCCGCCCTGAGTTTTCATACGCTCGGTCTGATGTTCATCTCGGGCTTCTTTGCAACCAACGCGTTCGACCTCTGGGGCCAGATCATCAGTCCGGCTTTGGGTTTCGCGACCCTTTCACCGCACGGCCTCGCAAAAAGCCTGCTTGGCAGCCTGGGTCTTCCGAACGGTGACTTCGGCGGATATTTCGTCCATTTCTACGCCGTCGGACTGATCGGCTACCCTGTCGGCTGGATGTTCATCTTCGCGCCGTTGTGGCAGCGCGTGGTCGGCAACACCCACTGGCTCCTGCCGTCGGCAATTTACGGTTTCGGTCTCTGGGTCTTCGCCATCGGCGGCATCACATCGGTCGCCGGCCTGCCCTTCTTCCTGAACTTCAGTGGCATCGTCTGGGTCGCCCTCGTTGGCCATGTTCTCTACGGCATCGTGCTTGTAGCAGTGCTGAAGCTGATCGAACGCAGCCAGGGCGCTTCATCCTGACACCTTGAGACGACCAGCAGCCTCCCACCCCCGAAAGCACGGGAGGCTGCAGTCCAGATGAGCAAAAAGCTCGATCGTGTCCCCGGCCAGGCCGTCAGTTTGCCGCCTTCAAATCTTCGCGGAAAGCCTCGACAATCATCTCGGCCATCTGATCGTGCAGCTCGGCACGAGACCTGCCGCCACCATCGGTGCACAGGCTGTCCGTCTCGCCGATGGATTTCATGAACGCAATCGCATCTTCCTTGCACACGGGCAGGAAGCTGAAATGAACGGCATCCTCGATGTGATCCAGATCGGCGTCTGGCGCAGCAGCGGCCAGATGCGCAGAACGCACACCGACATCGATCTGCCCTGCCACGCCAAGATTGAGGAAATGCAGCGGCACACCGACGCCCGCGAAGCTTTGCTCCTGAAAAGCAGCCGCCAGCGCCGGATCGACAGCAATAACAGACTTGATCCGGGCATCATGGCTCTTTTGTTCGAAAAGAACCTTGTCGACCGTCCGCAGATCAAACGGCTCGACCTTGATTTCCTCCCTGTCGACAAACGCCCTGCCGCCCATGAACCATTGGCAGTCCGGCATCTGCGGATTGGTGTCGCAATAGTCGACATAAGCCTCCAGACTTGCCGTTGCACCCACGCTTTCCAGAACGGCAGCGCCGCCAAGGGAAAAACCGAGCGCCCCGATATTTCCTCGATCGATTGACGCCGACCAGTCGGGATCGCCAATCAACTTATCGATCACCACGGAAAGGTCGTCCGTTCTTTGCCAGAGCTTCGGCGTATCTTCCGGCGTGGAATCGCCGCTGGTGGTGCCGGGGTGATTTGCACCGGCGACAATAAAACCTTCGCCGGCAAGTTCACTCGCGATCCAGGCCATCTTTTCGACTGACGCTCCCGACCCGTGCGAGAGCACGATCAGCGGATACATCCCTTCCGCCCTTGCGGCATCGGCCAATGCTGGCGTGCCTTCGAAGATCCTGTCATCGCCGATCAGCACCGCCTCCCCGACCGGCTTGGCCGGGTACCAGACCAGAACAGTGAGATCCTCGCCTCTGGCTTTCGAATTTACCGAGATCTCGCGAACACCCACCGGTTCCTGGGCCTTGGCTGGTGTGGTGACGGCCAGCGTGAGAACCAGCGGCAAGAAAAGAGATTGTATTTTCATGAGGGGTCTTTCAGTCAGTGGAGCAATGACCGAATTCTTGCTAAGGCCGTGATGGAAAGCGTCCTCTTTCACGATTCAGTCATGCCGGATCGCGATAAAGGTCCCCGCCATCGCCCCATCGAGGTGCCTTGCCCGTGCTGTTTGTTCCCCTGCCCTTCGTCAACGCGTTGCTTCTGGCGCTTGTCTTTGTGTTCCTGAAGAAAAGCAACGGAGCAACAGCCACACGCGCCTTCCTGATGCTGATTGCTCTGTGCTGCCTGCAATCCATCGTCCTGGGCCTGCGCTGGGGATATAACCTCGACGCTTTGCGCTTCGTGCAGCCGCTGCTGGCCGCTCTGCTTCCCCCTCTTGCCTATGAGAGCTTTCGCGGTCTCGTCGATCAGGCCGCGCCCGGACGGTTTCGCCTGGCAGCGGCGCCACTGGCCGCACTCGTCATTCTGGGTCTGATGCTTGCGGCGCCTATCTTGCTGGATAGTGCCCTGGTGCTGCTGTTCCTGGCCTATGCCGTGGCCCTGGCACGGATCGCCTGGCGCGGACCGGACGGCCTCGGACTTGCCCGTCTGGACGAAGCTGCCGCTGCCCACCGGGCCCTGTGGCTGGCCGCCTTCTGTCTGTGCCTGTCCGCCCTGTTCGATCTGGTGATCCTTTTCGATTTCGAACGCTCGGGCGGCAGCCATGCAGCCATTCTGGTCAGTAACGCCAATATTGTCAGCCTGCTGCTGATCGGTCTTGCTGCCCGCACGGCAGGCCATGCCCAGACGGAGACAAACACCGAGCCGGAACCCGCGGCCCAGACCGCCACCTCCGAAGACGCGGAAATCGTCGCGCGAGTCGACGCCCTGATGACGGCACAGCACCTTCATCGCGACGACACGCTCAACCTCTCAAGGCTGGCTCGCCGTGCCGGTCTGCCCGCCCGTCAGCTCTCGCAGGCCATCAACCGGGTGCGCGACATGAATGTCTCACGCTATGTGAACGATTTCAGGATCAAGGATGTCTGCACGCTGCTGCGCCAGGACGGCATCACGGTGACCGAGGCCATGTACCGGGCAGGTTTTTCGACCAAGTCGAACTTCAACCGCGAATTCCTGCGGGTGACCGGCATGACGCCGGATCAGTGGCGGAAGGCGGAGAGCCGCGATCTCGAACAGAAAGACCTAATGGCGCGCTGAGCGCCAGCAATGCACGCACCACCAACCTCATCCTGGGAACGATCAGAGCGACCTGAAGTGCAAAGGCTATGAGAGCGTGATCCGCGACGCAGCGAAGCGAAGACCAGGGATCGGAGAGCGTCAAAGCTGTCCGCGAACAATTCTGGGCCATCTGCAGGCCCCGCGGCACACCGGCCCGGCTTGGCTACGCTTGGCCGTGATTGCGAAAGATGGCCTGAAAAACAAAAAAAGGCGCACCGGTATCCGGTGCGCCTTCGAGGTCAAGGGGTCTTGCTTCAGACGGTACCCTGCTGAGCCTTGTCGAAGATTTCCAATGCGCCTTCCTTGGTCAGCGGAACCGGGTTGCCGCCTGCGGTCGGGTCGACAATCGCCATTTCGGCAATCAGGTCGCGCTTGCTGTCATCGACATTGAGACCGGCCAGCGTGTGCGGTACGCCGAGGTCTTCACGCAGTTTCAGGATCGCATCGAGCACACCCTGATAACCGCCGGCGATGCCAAGGAAACCGGCAAGCCGCTCGAATTTCTGTTCGATGGCGGGTTTGTTGAACTGCAGCACGTACGGCATGAAGACCGCGTTGGTCATGCCGTGGTGAGTGTCATAAAGCGCACCGACCGGATGAGACAGCGAGTGGATCGCTCCGAGGCCCTTCTGGAAGGCAACAGCACCCATGGCGGCGGCACTCATCAGGTGACCACGTGCTTCAAGATCGGACGCATCCGCAGCAACTTTCGGCAGGTTTTCAAACACCAGCCGCATGCCTTCAAGCGCGATGCCTTCGGACATCGGGTGATACATCGGTGCGGAATAGGCTTCCAGGCAATGTGCCAGAGCGTCCATACCGGTGCCGACGGTGATGAAGCGCGGCATGCCGACGGTCAGTTCCGGATCGCAGATCACGATGGCCGGCAGCATTTTCGGGTGGAAGATAACCTTCTTGGTGTGCGTCGCTTCGTTGGTGACAACACCCGCGCGGCCAACTTCCGAGCCGGTTCCGGCAGTGGTCGGCACCGCGACGATCGGCGCAATACCGGCCGGATCTGCACGGGTCCACCAGTCGCCGATATCTTCAAAGTCCCAAATTGGCCGGGTCTGGCCGGACATGAAGGCGATCAGCTTGCCTGCATCGAGGCCCGAACCGCCACCAAAAGCGATGACACCATCATGTCCACCGGCCTTGTAGGCGGCGACACCGGCAGCAATGTTGCTGTCGACCGGGTTCGGCTTGACGTCGGAAAAGACCGCAGCCTTAAGGCCGGCAGCTTCCAGGCTTGCAATCGCCTCTGCGACCATCGGCAGGCCGGCAAGGCCCGGGTCGGTGACCAGCAGCGGATTGGCCATGCCGGTGGCCTTGACCGCATCGGGAAGTTCCTTGATGCGGCCGGCACCGAAGCGAACGGAGGTCGGATAGGACCAATTGACGGAAGGAAGTGAGCTCATGGGTGTCTCGTTGTCTTGAAACTCAGGGTTCTGGTCGCTGCCACACCGACAAGGGAGGCAGTTACAAGTCTCGGCATTGCCTCTTGCACCCCTCTCCCCCCTTGCGGGGGAGATGTCAGCGAAGCTGACAGAGGGGGGTGACTGGGCTCTGCGTATATTCCGGTGCCTAGTTTCCCGA
Organism: Labrenzia sp. R5_0; assembly: GCF_017743835.1. Taxonomy (NCBI): domain Bacteria; kingdom Pseudomonadati; phylum Pseudomonadota; class Alphaproteobacteria; order Hyphomicrobiales; family Stappiaceae; genus Labrenzia; species Labrenzia sp. R5_0. The sequence continues at coordinate 1,308,755 of NZ_JAGHRK010000002.1, forward strand.
GGGGGTGGCACCCCCCCCTCTGTCTCCTTGCGGAGACATCTCCCCCTCAAGAGGGGAGAGGGGAGCAAGCTCAATCACCCTGCCCGATTTGGGACTAGGAAACTGGGCTCGCTCGGTCGTTTGTCAAACCGGCCTCAATGCTCCAGACGGAAGTGGAAAGACTTCGGTCGGGTCAGGTTGTGGAAGCCGATTTCGGAAAGAGCCGCGCCCTTGCCGGTGTCCTTGACGCCGGTCCAGACCAGGGCCGGGTCGAGATAGTCGCAGCGGTTCATGAACACGGTGCCGGTCTCGATCTTGTCGCCGATCTCGGCAGCGGCCTGAACGTCTTCGGTCCAGATCGATGCGGTGAGGCCATAGGGGCTGTCGTTCATGAACTGCAGCGCTTCGTCGTCGTCCTTCACCTTCATGATGCCGACGACCGGGCCGAAGCTTTCTTCGCGCATCACGGACATCTGGTGATTGACGTCCGTCAGCACCTGCGGCGCCAGGTAAGGCGTGCCTTCCTTGTCGGCTTCGAACTTGGAGGTATCGATGTGCGCCTTCGCGCCCTTGCGCAGAGCTTCTTGCGTCTGCTCGCGGATCCAGGCGGCAAAACGCGCCTGGGCCATCGGGCCGAGGGTGGTTGCCTCGTCCAGCGGATTGCCCAGCTTGTACTGGCTGGTCAGATCGACAAAGCCTTCGACGAAGCGGTCGTAGAGGCTTTCATGCACATAGACGCGCTCGATGCCGCAGCAGCACTGGCCGGCGTTGTAGAATGCACCATCGACCAGGTTCTCAACCGCATAGTTCAGGTCTGCGTCAGCCCGCACATATGCCGGGTCCTTGCCACCCAGTTCCAGGCCAAGCGTCGCGAAGGTACCGGCCAGCGCCTTTTCGATGGCACGTCCGCCGCCGACGGAACCTGTGAAGTTGACATGGTCGATCAGACCGGAACCGAGCAGTTTTTCCGTGCCCTGGTGGGTCAGGACGATGTTCTGGAAAACGCCCTTCGGCAGACCGGCAATCTCGAAGGCCTTGGCAAGGCGCTCACCGACCAGAAGGGTCTGCGCGGCATGCTTCAGCACGACCACGTTGCCTGCCATCAGTGCCGGCATGATGGTATTGATCGCCGTCATGAACGGATAGTTCCACGGCGCGATCACCATGACGATGCCGAGCGGCACGCGGCGCAGGTAGCGCTTGAAGCCCGCCTTGTCGGTGCGCTCCACATCGGCCAGCGCTTCAGCAGCGATCTTCGCGCAATATTCGGTGCGCTCGATGGTGCCACCGAGTTCGCCACCGAAACGGATCGGCCGGCCCATCTGCCAGGCCAGTTCGGGCACGACTTCTTCGTTCATCGCCTTCAGCGCTTCCAGCGCTTTGAGGCAATAGGCAACGCGTTCGGCAACCGGCACGGCAGCCCAGCTTGCCTGTGCGGTCCGTGCGGTGGAAACGACCCGGTCGACCGCGGCGTCGTCCAGCGCCGTGCGTTCGGCATAGACCGAACCGTCGATGGGGGAAATCAGCTTGATGACATCTGACATTTTGAACCTCTCAGAACCGCCTCTACGGACGGTTTGTTGAAAGTGGTTGGCTCCGATTTCTTGTTTTTCAGCACCCGCCTCCCTCATCCTGAGGAAGCGCGCGAGCGCTGTCTCGAAGGATGGGCCGCTTGTCCGGTGTGCCGCCCATCCTTCGAGACGGACCTAGTGGTCCTCCTCAGGATGAGGGGTAACCAAGCAGCTTGCCTTCTAGTGCTTCATCGCCTCTTACGCCCGCTCGAAGCCGCGGGCAATCTCGTAATCGGTGACCACGCGGTCGAACTCCTCCAGCTCCCATTCGGCGGCGCGGGAATAGTGGTCGATCACCTGGTCGGAGAACGCTTCACGCAGGAATTTCGACTTGCGCAGGGTCTCGCGGGCCTCGCGCAAAGTGTGCGGAATTTCCCTCGCCTTCTTGGCGTCGTAGACGTCGCCGGTGGTCGGAGCGTCGAGTTCCAGCTTCTCTTCCATGCCCTTGATGCCGGCAGCAATCTGAACCGCCAGTGCCAGATAGGGATTGAGGTCGGAACCGCCGATGCGGCACTCGACGCGAAGGCCCTTGGTGCCTTCGCCGCAGAGCCGGAAGCCGGCGGTGCGGTTGTCGACCGACCACACGGTCTTGGTCGGCGCGAAGGTGCCCTTCTGGAAGCGCTTGTAGCTGTTGATGTAGGGCGCCAGGAAATAGGTATAGTCCGGCGCATACTTGATGAGCCCGGCGATGTAGTGGCGCATGGTCTCGGACATGCCGTATTCGCCCTTGGCATCCACGAAGACGTTGTTGCCGTCCTTGTCGAACAGCGACTGGTGCACATGGGACGATGACCCGACGCGGGAATGATGCCACTTGGCAAGGAACGACGCGGAACGCCCTTTTGCCCAGGCAATTTCCTTCACCGCATGCTTGGCGATGGTGTGATATTCGGCCGTGTCGAGTGCCGGTGCATATTTGATGTTGAGCTCTTCCTGCCCGGCTTCGGCTTCACCCTTGGTGTTCTCGACCGGGATGCCGGCGGCATAGAGGTGATTGCGCACCGGGCGCATCACATCCTCTTCCTTGGTGGTCTGCAGGATGTGGTAATCTTCGTTGTAACCTGAAATCGGCTCCAGATCGCGGTAGCCGCCCTTGCGCATGTCCTCAAAGCTTTTCTCGAACAGGAAAAACTCCAGCTCGGTCGCCATGATCGGCGTCAGCCCAAGTTCCTCCAGACGCGCGACTTGCGATTTCAGCATCGCACGCGGCGAATGCGGCACTTCCTTGTGGGTGTGGTGATCGAGGATATCGCACATCACCATGGCCGTGCCTTCCAGCCACGGCACCCGCCGCAGGGAGGAAAGATCCGGTTTCATGACATAGTCGCCGTACCCGCCGGACCAGCTCGTCGCCGCATAGCCTTCGACCGTGTACATCTCCAGGTCGGTTGCCAGCAGATAGTTGCAGCAATGGGTCTCGTGATAGGCACTGTCGACGAAATGCTGGGCGTGGAAACGCTTGCCCATCAGCCGTCCCTGCATGTCGACGATACAGGTCAGCACCGTGTCGAGCTCGCCGGATGAGACGAGAGACTTCAGTGCATCAAAGGTCAGGTTGCCAGGCATTTTACGGTTGTTCCAGGTTGAGCGGTCGAGAATTTAATTCCGAAAAATCCCGGTCCGGAGGGGTCGCTCCGGACCGGCAGATCTGACCGTGCCTGCCGATGGCCGGCACGGTCCGGGTTTCTATCAGGAATAGCGGTAAGGCCGGCCGGCCTTCTTCATGTCCTGATTGTACTTCTTGAAGATCTCCACGACCTTTGCCTTGGTCGGGGATTCAGCTGCGATCTCGTCCCAGAAGGCCATGGCGGCTTCTTCAACCGTTGCCCATTCGGCGTCCGGAATGGAGGTCAGCTCCATCTTGGTGCCGTTGACGCGCAGGTTGGCTTCACCGCCCCAGTACCACCACTGGCGATAGTAGTGCGACGCATCCATGGCAAGCTGCAGCATGGTCTTCAGGTGATCGGGAAGCTCGTTCCAGCGCTCCTGGTTGGCGAAGAACGAACCAGCCCACGCACCCGAGATGTTGTTGGTCAGGAAGTAGTTGGTCACATCCGCCCAGCCGACGGTGTAATCCTCGGTGATGCCAGACCAGGCAATGCCGTCGAGTTCGCCGGTCTGAACGGCAACCTCGATGTCTTCCCACGGCAGGGTGACCGGCACGACGCCGAACTGGCTCATGAAACGGCCGGCTGTCGGGAAGGTGAAGACGCGCTTGCCTTCAAGATCCTTCAGAGAACGGATCGGGTCCTTGGTGGCAAAGTGGCACGGATCCCAGGAACCTGCGGAAATGTGCTTCACGCCAACCTTGGCGTATTCCTCTTCCCAGATTTCCTTCAGGCCGTACTGGTTGAACAGCACCGGCACGTCGAGGGAATAACGGGAAGCGAACGGGAAGTAGCCGCCAAAGACGGTGACTTCGGTCGGGGACGCCATGCTGTCGTCGTCCGACTGAACGGCATCGATCGTGCCCTGCTGCATGGCGCGGAACAGTTCGCCCGTCGGCACCAGCTGGTCGGCGGTGTAGAGCTCGATCACCATCTCGCCGTTGGCGGCCTTGTTGAAGGCATCGATATGCGGCTTGATCACGTGCTCGGCGAGCGCCGGACCGGCATAGGTCTGGAGGCGCCATTTGATCTGCGACTGGCCATGCACGGCCGGAGCCGCAAGGGTGGTCGCTCCGGCGGCGGCGGCAGTGCCGATACCGGCTTTTTTCAGAAACTCACGTCTGTTGGTCATCTCAAGTTCCCCTAAGTTTCACATTCAGCTAAAGCGGTGCGGCCGTTTTCCGGCTCTCGTAAGTCCGCGGTCCAACTCCGTTTTTCCTCCGGACGTTGTCTTCTTGTCCCGTTCCTCGCTACCTGCCGTAAACCAGATCCGGCAACCACAGGGCAATTTGCGGGAAAACCATGACGAGGACGAGCGCCAGGACCATCACCGCGACAAACGGCGTAATCGAACCGTAGATGTCGCGCATGCTGATTTCCTTGGGCGCCATCGCCCGCATCAAGAATAGATTGTAGCCAAAGGGCGGTGTCATGTAGGCGATCTGCGTGGTGATCGTGTAGAGCACCCCGTACCAGATCAGAACTTCGCCCGCCGGCATGCCCAGATCAAGGCTTGCGACCAGAGGCACGTAAAGCGGTGCCACGATGACCAGCATCGCCGTATCGTCCAGGAAGGTGCCCATCACCAGGAAGGACAGCTGCATCAGGATCAGGATCATCCACGGCGACAGGCCGAGCTGTTCGGTGAAGAGGCTCTCGATGGCCTTGACCGCGCCCAGACCGTCAAACACCGCGCCAAACCCGAGGGCGGCAAGGATGATCCACATGAACATGCACGAAATGCCGAGCGTGTTCTTCAGGCAAAGCTTCAGGATATCCCAGGTCATCCGGCGACGGATGATGGCAGCCACCAGGGCGGCCAGAGCACCAATGGCCGAGCTTTCCACCAGGCTGGTGTAGCCCTTGACGAACGGTACCATCATCACCGCAAAGATGATGATCGGCAGGATGCCTGCCAGAAGCAGATGATATTTCTCGTCCTTGGAGGCGTCGCGCTCTTCTTTCGTCAGCGCAGGGCCGAGTTCAGGTTGGATCTTGCAGCGGATCGCGATGTAGACGACGAACATGGCTGCCATCATCAGACCAGGAACGACCCCCGCCAGCCAGAGCTGGCCGACAGGAGCGCGCGCGATCATCGCATAAAGCACCAGCACCACGGACGGCGGCACCAGAATGCCAAGCGACGACCCGGCCTGGATTACCCCCGTGACCATCCGTTTGTCGTATTTTCGTTTCAGGAGTTCCGGCAAGGCGATGGTCGCACCGATGGCCATGCCGGCAACCGACAGACCGTTCATGGCGGAAATCAGGACCATCAGCAGGATCGTGCCAATAGCCAGACCGCCATTGAGCGGGCCCATCCACACGTGGAACATCTTGTAGAGGTCGTCGGCGATCTTGGTTTCCGACAGCACATAGCCCATGAAGATGAACATCGGCAGCGTCAGCAGCGGATACCACTTCATCAGCTTCATGGCCGCGGAGAAAGGAATGTCGCCACCGCCAGTGCCCCAAAGGGCCAGAGCGGCGATTGCGGCAATGCCACCGATAGCGCCGAAAACGCGCTGCCCCGTCAGGAGCATCAGCATCATCGACGAGAACATCAGGAGAGCGATCATCTCGTATGACATCAGAGCGTCTCTCCCTTGATCAGGGCGATATCCTTGATGAATTCCGAGACGGCCTGCAGCAGCATCAAAACAAATCCAATGATCATTATGAGTTTGACCGGCCAGAGATAGGGCCGCCAGGCCGTCGGGCTGCGCTCGATATAGCCGAGCTTTTCAGCTGCCGCGTCAGGACCACCGGTGATGAAGGAAACGAACAGGTCCCACCAGAAGCTGAGCGAGTCCTTGCCGAAATAGCCAAGCGAGTACGCCGTGGAATTCAGCGCGCCATAGAGCAGCACACCGAGATAGAACATCAGCAGCAGCACCGTGAAGGCATCGAACCAGGCCTTCTTCTTGGCGCTCCACTCGGCATAGAACAGATCCATGCGCACATTGGAGCCGAGCTGTATGGAATAGGGCCCGCCCAGAATGTAATAGGCAACCATCGCGAACTGGGCGACTTCCAGTGTCCAGAGCGATGGATTGAAGAAGGTCTTGGAGATCGACGACCACAGAAGGATCGCCGCCATGACGAAGACCCCCCACATGATTATCTTGCCGAGACCCCGATTGAAGCCGTCGACGATGCAGATATAGACGCGGGCCGCCTTAAGCATGGGCTTCTCCCTGCGTCTGCCCGCCAACGGCTTGCGCGGCGTGCTCCAGCAGGGGCGCCAGAAGATCGCTCCACTGCGCTTCTTCTGCCGAGGTCTTCACTTCGTCGTTGCGGATTTCAATCATCAGGCAAGGCAGCTTGCGATCCTCGCCGTGCCGACGGATTGTATAATAGACACCATCGGACGGAGCGTACGGCTCATTGTCTCCAACGGTCAGGCCACCCTTGGCCTTCAGGCCCTCCAGGACCGGATCCGCAAGACGCCGGTCCTTGTCGTAGATGAGGCCGATTTCCCAGGGACGGGACTGGCCCTTGTAGACCGGCGTGAACGAATGGATGGAGACCACCGCTGTCGGCAGCCCGCGCTCGAGACGCTGGCTGATCACATTGTCGATGGCGTCGTGAAACGGCCGGTGCGCAAGGTCCAGACGGAAGGTCTTCTCATCGGCCGACAGGTCCTGGTTGCCCGCAATCTTGGTGGTTTCGCTGAGGCACGGGATCAGGTCAGGCCGGTTTTCCTCACGATTGCAGTCGATGATCAGGCGCGAGACAGTGGTATGCACCAGCGGCGCATCAAGGCTCTTGGCCAGCCCCCTGGCAACGCCGAGCGCTCCCGGGTCCCACGCGATATGCGCAATCTTGTCCGCATCGGTAATCCCGAGCGATGTATCGTAGGGGGGCGGAAAGAAGTTGGAAGCGTGATCGCAGACAAAAACGAAAGGCCCCGCTCCCTCCGCATTTTCAACGGCGACAGCCCGAGTCATTCCTCCGGTCTGGGGATTCGAACCCATTCCCTACTCCCTGAAAGATCGGCCCTGCATTTTGTAATGTTTATTACAGGATTGCCGACTTAACTAACTTCTGTAATATTTGATACGCAGATTGCAGCGGCTGTCAAATGAAATTCAGTGCCGCGGACCGTCATAAAGGCCGACGCCCATGGAACGTCCTCTTCTGGAAGATATTCGCGACCGTCTGGACGAATTCACCGCCACGGAAAAGAAGGCGGCGCATGCGTTGTTGGCCAATTACCCGATGCAGGGACTGGGCACCGTCGCCCAGTTTGCAGAGGCCGCGGGGGTCAGTTCCCCCACCATCTTGCGCTTCGTCGGCCGCCTGGGCTTTCCCGGATTCGCCGAGTTTCAGCGAAAACTCCGCGGCGAACTGGAAAGCCAGCTGAATTCGCCACTCGCCCGCAGTGCCAACATGGAAGACGACCCGGTCGGCGACCCCCATGTCAGCCAGCTTCTGGAAAACGTGCGCGAGACCTTTGCCCATCTGCCGAAAGGTGAACTCACCGTCCTCGTCAAGCTGCTGTCGGACGAACGCAAGCATGTGCACCTGATCGGGGGCCGCTTTACCGACGGCCTTGCCCGTTACATGGCGGCGCATCTGCGGATCGTCCGGGCCAACGTCAATCACGTCGCCGGCCAGCAGGGCAACTGGCTGGACCAGCTCATCGGCATCGGTCCGAAGGACGTCGTCGTCGTTTTCGATATCCGGCGCTACCAGGCTGAAATCATCCAGTTTGCCGAAGCCGCAGCCCGTCAGGGTGCCACAGTGGCCCTTGTCACCGATAGCTGGATGTCACCGGTCGGCCGCATCGCCACCTTCGTTCTGCCAGCCCGCGTCGCGGTCCCCTCCCCATGGGACTCCTCGCTGGCGCTCATGGCGATTGCCGAAGTGCTCATCACCGGTGTTACCCGCGAGAACCAGAAGCGTGCCCAGGAGCGCATGCGCGCACTGGAGAAATTGCGCAACGACATCGACCCCTCGACAGAAGGCCGCGCCATGGGGCCGGATATCTGAGCGGGCCGGATATCTGAGCGGGCTGGAACCACTTGAAACCGTGAACAGTCGAAGATCGGTTCGCTCGCGGTGAGCGACTCACCTATACTCGTCCCATCACGGCCCTGCTGAAAGCCGAAGCGGGCCCCTGACAGAAGCTGCGCCAGCCGGTCTGGCAGGTCCCGAACCGGCAGGCCTGAACAGGGAGCGAGATCCATCGCAAGTGACGCGCCCCTAAAAGGTGCCGTGTTTCGGCCCGTCATCCGCTCAACACCAAGAGCCTTTATCCGCCGGGGTGACCGGCTGCTGGTGCAAGACAAGCGACACCCCGTCAAAGGCCGGTACTTCACTCTGCCCGGCGGCAAGCAGGACCCGGGCGAAACGCTTGAAGCCTGCCTGAAGCGCGAATGCGTGGAAGAAATCGGTGCCGCAATCACCGTGTTGCACCTGATGCATGTGGCGGAAGTTCATCGGCGCAAACAGGCCGCAAGAGAATATCAGCACCAGCTCGATTTCATTTTCGCCTGCAGCGTTGCCGAAGACTACCAACCGGTATTGGGACCACGCCCGGACCCGCATCAGGTCGGGACACGCTGGATAGGTTTCGACGAAGCTCAACAGCTACGTCCGCTTTATGTCACAAAACTGTTTTCACTTGGCTGTACGCGGGAGCCCGAAGTCTATCTCGGACCCCATAATGATTAATGCCCCAAAGACCATTCGGGAAAATCTCCGTTTTCTGTGCGCGGAAATCGATGGTCAGCTCATACAGCTTGAAGCCTTCTTCAAGGAACCGACGGCAGCGACGGCACGCCGGATCATGGACCGTGCCGGATACGCCCATAACCTGAAGAGCCGGATCCTTGCGGCCTGTGTCCAGCAGATGGCCGGAGCCAGAAAGAACGATCGCAAACATCTTACCCTGCGCAGCCTTGAGTTTGTCGCCACCGATCTTCAGCGCATCGCCAACCTGGTGCGCCAATCCTTGCGCCATGCAGAGCGCATCGAGACCTTTGTCACGCTTGAGCCTGAACGTTATCCCGCGATCGTCAGTCGTGTCCGGCAAGGCGTCGCCCGCATCGAGGACGCCCTTCTCAGCAGGGACAGTGAAAAGGCCATAGAGATCGGCCAGCTCCAGAACAAGATCGAGGCTGACTACCGCAAGCTCTTCAAGGCCTACACACGCGACATGCGCAACCCGGACCGGCTGCCGGCCGACATCGCCAACAGCCTGCTGGTCGCCAGCGAATTCCAGCGCATGGGCGAATCCCTGCGGGCCATAAGCGAAGCGCTGATTTCCGCCAACATCGGACAGGCAGTCAATTTCGAACGCTATTTCGCCCTGCAAAGCCTGATGTCGGACCTGGACACGGCCAGCGACGATGTCACCATTGAAACGATTGCCGAAACCAGGTCGGGAAGTTCCATCTCCGCCATCAAGGACAAGAAGACCGAAACGGTTACGGCGGTCTTCAAGGATGGCGACAAGAGCAAGGTCAAGGAAGAGCGCCAGGGCGTGAAAAGCTGGCATTCCATCTATCCAGGCCTTGCCCCGAAAATCCTGTCCTACCGCAAACGCGACCAGTCGGCAGCGCTCCTGATCGAACATTTGCCTGGCCTGACCTTCGAGCACATCGTCCTGAACGAAGGCGACGCCCTGCGCAACCAGGCACTTGCCAGTCTTTCCCGCACGCTGAAAGACGTCTGGAAGCAGACGCGGACCGCAGAACCGGCGGATCTCGGCAGCATGCAGCAACTTGGCAAACGCCTTGGTGACGTCCGCAGGGTTCACCCGGAATTCAAGGAAACCGGCATCCATTTCGCGGGAGAGACCCTTCCCTCGCTCGACGCCCTGATCACCGAGGCAGCCGACCGCGAGGCAAGGGTAACCGCTCCCTTTTCCGTCTATATCCACGGTGACTTCAACGTCGACAACATCATCTATGACCCCGGCGAGAACCGGATCCACTTCGTCGATCTGCATCGCTCCCGCTACATGGACTACGTTCAGGACGTGTCCGTGTTCATGGTCTCGAACTACCGGCTTCAGGTGCTCGACAGGGAAACACGCCGGCGGATCAGCGATGTCTCTCTCGCATTCTACAAATCCGTAAGAGCCTTCGCCCGCAAACAGGGTGACGACACGTTCGAATATCGGCTTGCCCTTGGCCTTGCCCGGTCCTTTGCCACATCGACGCGGTTCATTCTGGACAAGTCCCATGCCCGGCGCATGTGGCTGCGTGCCCGCTACCTGATCGAACAGGCCCTTGCCTGCCCGCCTGGCGCCGAGGCCCGGTTCCGCCTGCAAATGAAGGAGATCTTCGTTGACTGACCTCAGGATCGGCGTTGTCGGCATACCCGGCAAATGGTCGACGGAAGTTCTGGCGGACGCCCTGGAAGCACAAACAGGTTTTCGCTGCGTGGTCGACATGGCCGACGTCGTTCTGGATCTGGAAGCCAGGGCGCTGATGGCTGGGCAGATCGATCTTTGCAGCCTCGACGGCATCGTGGTCAAGAAGATCAGCCAGACCTACAGCCCCGCAACGCTGGACCGGCTGGAGATGTTGCGCCTTGCCGAGGCCAGCGACACCAAGGTCTTTTCCAGCACAAGGTCCATTCTCGGCCTGGTCAACCGGCTGAGCTGCACCGTGACACTGGCCAATGCAGGCATTCCCATGCCAGCCACCTGCGTGAGCGAAAGCGAAGACGAAGCCCTGGCCGCCGTCCTGCGGTTCGGCAGTGCGGTGTTCAAGCCCCTGTTTTCGACAAAGGCCCGCGGCATGACGCTGATGGATGCCGCCGAAGGCGAAACAGCCCTCCGGCACAAGATTGCCGCGTTCAAGGCCGACAATCCGGTGATGTACCTGCAGAAGAAGGTCAATCTTTCCGGCAGGGACCTCGGCATGGTTTTCCTCGGCGGGTCCTATCTCGGCACCTATGCCCGCGTTGCCCAGACAAACAGCTGGAACACGACCATCCTTCACGGCGGCAAATACGAACCGTTCGAACCGGATGCCGACCTGATCGAACTGGCGCGCCGCGCGCAGGAACCGTTCGATCTCGACTTCACCACCGTGGATGTTGGCCTGACGGACAACGGACCGGTCGTGTTCGAGGTCTCGGCCTTCGGTGGTTTCAAGGGAGCTCTGGAAGGCGCCGGCATCGACGCTGCCAAGCTTTACGCCAACCATGTAATTGAAAAGGTGCGCGGATGACCGGCATAACCGTCCAGGACGTTGTCGACGCTCTTTCCCCGGCTCGGGAAACGCGAAACTGCGATCCGGTGTGCCTCACGGTCGGCGGCCATGTGGTCGAGGTAAGATGCACCTCTTCGGCGCTTCTGGCCGAATTGCTGCGCTATTTCCAGCATGTGATTTCCGCGCCGAGCGAACCGGACAGGATCGTCCATGTGCTCGGATCCATGGAACTGCCCTTCGACCCGGAGTACACCGACTGGGAGCGGGAAACGGGAAAGTCCGGCCGCAAGGATGCGGTCTGCGACCTTGAAAACGGGCGCCTGATCCTGAAGGTCCGCACGGGTCTGCAGTTCCTGCAATCCCCCGACTGGGCGATCGCCTTTGGCCCTACGGACGATCACCCCAACCAGGTGATCAACTTCATCAACACCCAGTTTCTCAATCACTTCCAGCGGCAGGGGTGGGTCGCCTGTCATGCAGCGGCTGTCCGCACCCCCAACAGGGGGCTTGCGATATCGGGCCTTTCCGGCGGCGGCAAGTCCACCTCGATGTTGCGCCTGATGGAACTCACCGGCACGCAGTATGTCACCAACGACCGCCTTCTCGTGCGCAATGCCGGCAACAGTACCGATGCGCTCGGCATTCCGAAACTGCCGCGCATCAACCCGGGCACCATCGTCACCAATGCACGGCTGACCGGTCTTATCGACGAGGAGCGCGAAGAGGAACTGCGCAACCTGGAACCGGACGAACTCTGGCACCTGGAAGAAAAATACGACCTCTTCATCGATGACATCTATGGCCCCGGGCGCATTTCCCACGATGCGCGCCTGACAGATTTCTGGGTGTTGAACTGGTCCCGCGACAGCGCCGACGCGACCGAAGTAAGCAAGACGGATCTGAAGGATCGGCCGGATCTTCTTTCGGCGATCATGAAGAACCCCGGCCCGTTCTACCAGACGCCGCAAGGCCCGTTCTGGCCGATGAAAACACCGCTCGACACAGAGGCCTACCTGGGGGCGCTCGAAGGTGTTCAGGTGTGGGAAGTGAAGGGACTGATCGATTTCGACGCCCTGTTTGAAGCCGGTGCAGAGCTGCTGGGACAAACGCCATGACAGACCGCTTCGCCATCCTGGTGCGTCATGGCGCTTACAATCAAAAACCGGACACGCCGAGTGCCCTGCAGCCCTATGGCCTGACCGATGCAGGCAAGGTGCAGGCACAAGAGCTAGGCGCCGAGATTGCAGACATCGCGCGGCAGGAAGGGTTCCAGCTGACACCGGAGATCTTGTGCTCACGCCAGCTCAGATCCTGGCAGACGGCAGCGCTTCTTGGCCAGTCGCTTGGTGAGGTCCTTGGATCGGACTTCACGATCACCGAGGATGAAGCTCTTGCCGAACGCAGTGTCGGTGCCCTTGCCAACCTGACCTTGCGGGAAATCGAGCAGGTGATAGCAGACGATCCACGCACCGCCCCGCTGCCGGGCGACTGGAAGTCGAACAGCCACCACAGACTGCCGGTTCAGGGCGCTGAGAGCCTGATGGAAGCCGGACAGCGGGTGGCTGCGTTCCTGGATCAGAAGATGACAGATCTGGATGACGAGGCAGGACCCGGTGCCCGGATCTTCGTCGGCCACGGCGCTTCCATACGACATGCCGCCCATTGCCTGGGTGTGCTGACGTTTGATCAGATCCGCCAGCTCAGCATGCACCACGCGCGCGCCGTCGTCCTGAAACTGGAGAGCGACGGCACCTGGGTGCACCACCGGGGTGACTGGAAACTGCGACAGCCACTTGAAACCGCAACGGATTGAACCGGATTGCTGCCATGATGACCCATCTGCCACTGACCCCGCTACTGCCGCCGATGGACCAGGCGGAAGCCATTGATCTCGGCCTGCCCGAAAGCTGTGTCCCCTGGCCACTGGCGCCCATCGGGAATCTGCCCCTCGGCCAGTTCACCACCGAAAGCACCCTTCCCGGTGTTGTCGGCAGCCTTGCCCGGGCAAATGCTCTTGGCCCCTGGGACTGGCCGGAAAAGCCGGTAATCTTCATTTCCGACCTGCATGCGGATGCGGAAAGCCTGTTGAGATCCCTGACGGCGGCACGAGCAATCCAGCGCAATGGAGACGGTCTGAGCGACTTTCACCTGACGCCCTTCGGCCGAAGCTGCCAGTTCATCATCGGCGGCGATTGCCTGGACAAGGGCCCCAGCAATCTGGACCTTCTCGACAGCCTCAGCGCGCTGCTGAAAACCGGCGCCGATGTCGTCATCCTCGCCGGCAACCACGACCTGCGGCTTTACCTCGGTCTCGAAGCCCTGACGGTCAAGCGCAGCTCGCTCAACGCCCATATGTTCGTTCGCATGGGCAAGAAGGTGATGCCGCTCTTGAAGGAAGTACACGAGCGGTATGTCGGCAGCTCGGCCAACCTCGCCATGCTGCCCGACGAGGAAACCTGCCTGTCGCTGATGGTTCCGGGAAAGAAGTGGACCAGACAATTTCCGAAGGCAGCCTCACGCTATCTGAGTGACGCGGCCATCCGCAAGGAAATGCAGCGGCTTAAGAAGAAGGCGGACAAGTTCGCGGAACACGCCGCCGAAGTCGGCCTTACCACTCGTCAGCTGTATGCTGCCGCGCTCAAATGCCGGGAACTCTTCGTTGAACCCGGCGGACGCTACGCCTGGTTCTTTCAAAGCCTCAAGGCGGTGCATCAGAGCGGATCGTTGCTGTTCGTGCATGCCGGTATCGATGATCACATGGCGTCCCAGATTTCGGCAAAAGGTGTGGCCCACGTCAATCGCCGCTTTCGGAAGGAAAGCCGGAAGGATCCCTTCGTGTTCTACTCCGGCACCATCGCCAATCTGATGCGCACGAAATACCGGGATGTGGACCATCCCCTGACCGAAACCGGCGTAGACGATCTCCATCTTGCCGGCATCAGGATGCTGGTACAGGGGCACGTCAACAGGCACAGCGGACAGGAGCTGACGTCCAAGCACGGCCTCTTGCATCTGGAAGCGGACATCACGCTCGACCGGCATTCCAGAAGCTCCGAAGGCCTTGAAGGCATTGGCACCGGCGCCACGATCATCTGCCCGGATGGCAACATCGTCGGCATCAGCCGGGATTATCCCCACGCCAAGCTGTTCAATCCGGCGCACATTCTCCAGCAACACGGATTGTCGTCATGATGGAACGCAAGGGCCGTTTCCGGCACCAGTCCCTGCAGGACAGGAAATCGATCCAGAAACTGCTCGACGCCGTCAAGCGTGGTATTGCAAAGGGCGAGCTGCAATTCGGTGACGACACCGGCGAGATTACCCTGCACCCGAAAGGTCTGCTGGCCATCAGGGTGACAGCCACCACGGAAGACGACCAGTCCCGCCTGGACCTGCGCATCACATGGGCCAATGATGGCCAGGACAAGAAGGACAATGGCAAGCTGAAGGTAAAGGGCGGATAGGGACAAGCTCCACCAATCTTCTTACCCCCTCACCCTCATTCCGGACCAGGAAGGCGCAGCCGCCCGCAGATCCGGAACCCGGTCATGAGTCGCGCTGCGAGCGCGTCCTCTCAAGTCCCTGGCTGAGAAAACAAAGCAGCCTCTTCTGGAGGAACACAAAGGCCGGTGTGTACCGGATCCCGTCCTGGCTGCGCCAAACCGGGATGCCAAGCATCGGATTGGGAAAGAGTCTTGGGGCCAATGCGGCCCTCAGCAGATGCGCGGCAGCTGCTCACCCGAGAGCCAGTCGACAACACGGGAGCCGCCGAAGCCGGTCTTCATGACCACCATGCAATCGGTGTCCTCCACGATTTCGCCGATCTTCGCAGCGTTCTGACCCAGCGGGTGAGCCTTCATGATCTCCAGCAACCGGTCTGCATCAGACGCCTCGCAAATGCAGATCAGCTTGCCTTCATTGGCGACGTAAAGCGGGTCGAGACCGAGCAGCTCGCAGGCCCCTTCCACATCCGGGCGAACGGGGATCTCACCCTCGTCGAGCATCACGCCAACCTTCGAAGCATGGGCGATTTCGTTCAGCGCAGTTGCCAGTCCCCCCCTGGTTGGATCCCGCAGAACCGAAATGCCCGGCACCGCGTCGACCATCGAACCGACGAGGCCATGCAGCGCTGCACTGTCGGACTGGATTTCGGTTTCGAAGGTCAGGTTTTCCCGTTTCGACAGGATGGCCACACCATGATCGCCAATGGTACCGGACAGAAGAACCGCCTGACCTGGCTTGGCCGCAGCGGGAGAAATCGAGACGCCTTCCGGCAGAACGCCAACACCGGTCGTTGTGATGAAGACCCCGTCGCCCTTCCCCTTTTCAACCACCTTGGTATCGCCGGAAACCACCGGCACTCCGGCTTCACGGGCTGCGCGCGCCATGGATATGACAATCCGTTCCAGATCAGCCAGCGGGAACCCTTCTTCCAGTATGAAACTCGCGGTGAGCGACACTGGCCTTGCACCAGCCATGGCCACATCGTTCAAGGTGCCATGGACCGAAAGCGATCCGATATCGCCACCTGGAAAGAACAGCGGCGAGATCACATGGGCATCGGTCGACATGACGAGCCGTCCTGGCGGCACTTCGAGCACCGCCGCATCATGGCCCTGGTCCAGGATTGTATTTTTCAGATGCCGGTGAAACAGGTCCTCGATCAGGACGGCCATGGCCCGGCCGCCGCCGCCATGGGTCATATCGACAGCGCCGGTACGGAATTTTGCCTGCGGATCGATGCTGGTCACGCCGCGGCTCCCTTGGCGGCGGCAATCGCCTCGCGCTTGCGGCCGTAGGTCCAGTATGCGGCGCAGGCACCTTCAGAGGAAACCATGCAGGCCCCCATCGGATTGTCCGGCGTGCAGACCGTGCCGAACAGCTTGCATTCCGTCGGTTTCTTCACCCCGCGCAGGATCGCGGGACATTCGCAGGATTTGACTTCGCGCGACTCCTTCGGGCTGAGTGCAAAACGCTCTTCAGCATCGAAGTCGACATAGGCTTCTCGGATTTTCAGGGCACTGTCAGGAACATAGCCGAGCCCGCGCCATTCAAAGGTCCGGCGCAACTCCAAAACGTCGTCAACCAGCCTTTGGGCCTTGCGATTGCCTTCCTTCGTGACGACCCGGGTGTACTGGTTTTCCACTTCATGCCGGCCTTCGTTGATCTGGCGGATCAGCATCAGGGTCGACTGCATCACGTCGAGCGGCTCAAAGCCGGCAATGACGACAGGTTTCCTGAAGTCCCGCGCTGCCGGTTGGTACGGCGCCCAGCCGATAACCGAGCTGACGTGAGAAGGCCCAAGGAAACCGTCAATCTTAACCGGCGGCTCCCCTGGCTCTGCCGGAGCGTTGACGATATGGGCGATGGCAGGCGGTGTCAGAACGTGATTGCAGAAGACGGAGAAATTCTTCAGGCCTTCCGCCTTTGCCTGCAGGATCGCGACCGCCGTTGGCGGCGTCGTCGTCTCGAAGCCGATGGCGAAAAAGACCACCTGCCGTTGCGGATTTTCGCGCGCAATCCGCAGGGCATCCTGGGTCGAATAGACCATCCGGATATCGGCGCCTTCGGCCTTGGCCCGGATCAGGCTCTTCTGCTTGGTGCCCGGCACCCGCATCATGTCGCCATAGGTGGTCAGGATCACATTCGACTTCAGTGCCAGCTCGATCGCATCATCAAGACGCCGTACCGGCAAGACACAGACCGGGCAGCCCGGCCCATGCACATACTCGACATTTTGCGGAACCAGATCCTGCACTCCGTAACGGAAAATGGCGTGAGTATGCCCACCGCAAAATTCCATCAGATGGTAGCGTCGGTCCGGATCAGCTTCCTGCCGGATTGCAAGGGCAAGCTTTTGCGCCAGTTTGCCGTCCCGAAATTCCTTGATGTATTTCATGCGCCCGTCCCCACCACCGGCTCGCCCGCCATCTCCTCCAGCTCCTCGGCAAGAACGCCGGCTTCCGCCATAAGCTGAAGGGTCCGTTCGGCTTCCTCCTCGCTGAGCTTGTGCAGGGCATAGCCGACATGGACGAGCACATAGTCGCCAACGGCAACCTCCTCCAGGAGAGCTGTCGAGACCGGTTTCCGGATCCCTTCCAGAGCGACGGTTGCCATGTCGTCGCTATCGACGGAAACCACCCTTGCGGGAATGGCGAGACACATGACGGAGAACTCCTATTCCGCAGCAAGACCGCGTGCGTGCGCTGCCTGCATCTTCAAGGCACCGTCCAGCCAGACTAGCCAGCCTTCCAGGCCACCGCCAGTGCGCGCCGACACTTGCAGGACCTGGATCTTGTGATTGACCCGTCGTGCATTCCGGATCGCCGCACCGACGCAAAAATCGACATGCGGCAGAAGGTCGGTCTTGTTGAGGATCATCAGGTCGGCGTTGGCGAAGATATCGGGGTATTTCAGCGGCTTGTCCTCGCCTTCAGTCACCGAAAGGATCACCACCTTGAAGGCTTCGCCGAGATCGAATGCCGCAGGGCAGACCAGGTTGCCGACATTCTCGATGAAAAGCACGCTGCCTTCGTCCAGCGGCAACTTCTCCAAGGCATGACCCACCATATGCGCATCCAGATGGCACCCCTTGCCGGTGTTGATCTGAATGGCAGGTACTCCCGTTTCCCGGATCCGCTCGGCATCGTTTGACGTCTGCTGATCGCCTTCGATGACCGCAGCCGGGGTCCTGCCCGCCATCCGCTTCAAGGTTTCAACAAGCAGCGTTGTCTTCCCGGAGCCGGGGCTTGAAACAAGATTGAGTGCCAGAACGCCTTTTGCGGCCAGCAAGGCACGATTGTTGTCCGCATAGGAATTGTTCTTGCCCAGAATATCGGTTTCGATCTGGATCAGCCGTGCCTGGCTCATGCCCGGAACGGAAACGCCGGCTTCCCCTTCGCCGAAATGGACATGACCTGCGTCATGTGAATGGGCGTGTCCATGGTGATGCTCATGGTCATGTTCGTGAGAGCCGCTGCAACCGCATACCGTACACATCACACCACCTCCAGTTCCCGGATCTTCAGCTCTTCCCCACTGACAACCTGCAGGGCTTCCGAACCACATTCCGGGCAGCAATCGAACCGTGCGTTCACCTGCACGGTCTTGAAACAGGAAAGACACAGCGCCTCGGCTGAAGGCCTGGAAATTTCCAGTATGGCGCCTTCGGCGAGTGAGCCCCGCATGACGACGTCGAATCCGAATTTCAGCGCCTCTGGTTCGACGCAAGACAGCGGTCCGATGTCGACCGCGACCCGCTTCACCCGGGTAAAGCTATCCTTCGCCGCCTGATCCTTCAAAATGTCGAGTATGCTCTCGCAAAGTGACATTTCATGCATGGGCTGCCTCCCTCTGCTGATCTGCCTTTTGCAGCCACTCCAGCAAGAAAGCCTCGGCTGCAGCCAGATTGGCAGTTGCCTTGTCGGACAGCCCTTCCTTTACCTCACCAAATTCATAGCCGGAGATACCTAGCACGAAGGCTTTCGGTCGGGCGCCATAAAGGGTATCGCAAAGCGCCAGAACAGTCTGCGGAATCAGGCTGTGGCTGCCAAGCACTTCCAGTGCACCCGGCGCGATTTCCCGGAACGAATAAGGTCCCGCGGCACCGATCTCCGCGTCAACGAAGATCACCACGTCGTGCTCTGAGACCGCCAGCGCATGTTCGGCGACGAGCTGATAATCGGTATCGACCTCCAACCCCGGCAATCCGCGCGCGGCGATAGTCTCGGACAAGGCCGGCCCAAGCCCGTCATCGCCCCGCCCGGGATTGCCATATCCGATCAGAAGCATGAAGACGTCCTCTCTTCAGACAGATGAAACGTTGCCGCACACAATTTCTCTCCCTCGTCATCCCGGCCAAGCGCAGCGCGGGCCGGGATCGGGGGGGCACAGATTTCTCGGCAATTCATTTCCCGAAAGAGAGTATCGAACTCGCTGATCCCGGATCTCCGCTTTGCTGCGTCCGGGTGGACGATCTGAGAGGCTGTCATATCGTCGAACCTCCCACGCTCACACACACTGCGTCCGGCTGTCGACCAACGCGCCATCCGCATTGAACAGCTCCACCTGCAGCGGCATCTGACCGAGAGCGTGGGTGGCACACGAAAGGCATGGATCATAGGCGCGGATCGCGACTTCGACATGGTTGAGCATGCCCTCGGTGATCTGCTCCTTGCCGGAAAGATGCTTGACCGCGACATCCTTCACCGCGCGGTTCATGCCCTCGTTGTTATGGGTCGTGGAGACGATCAGGTTGCAATAGGTAACCTGGTCATGTTCATCGACCTTGTAATGGTGGATGAGGTTGCCACGCGGAGCCTCGATCACGCCGATGCCTTCCTCGCGCCGGTCCCCCTTGGCAATCAGATCCGTTCCTTGCAGATCCGGGTCGTTCAGAAGCTCCCGGATCTTCTCCACGCAATGCAGAACCTCGATCATCCGCGCCCAGTGATTGGCCAGCGTGGAATTGTTCGGCGTACCGCACGTCACGGCCTTGAGGTCTTTGAGAGCGGCATCGGCAAGAGGCGTGTCGATGAAGGCTGCCGTGTTCATGCGTGCCAATGGCCCGACCCGATACCAGCCGACATCCGGACCAAGCGTCGTGATGAAAGGGAATTTCATGTACGACCAGGAGCGCACGTCCTCGACAATCAGCTCGTGATATTTCGTGTAAGGCACCTGATCGAAGATCATGTCTCCGGTGGAGCTGAGAGCCCGCAGGTTGCCGTGATAGAGATCGAGAGCTCCGTCGCTCTCGCGCACCAGAGACATGTAGTTGGAGGGGAACGAACCGAACTCGGCGACCAGGTCTTCATGCTCCAGCGTGTAGTTCCTGGCGAGTTTCACCGCATCCAGGGACCATTCGATCATCCTGTCCACCGAGGCAAGAAAATGATCCCGCCGTTCAATGGGCAGATTGCGGTTGATACCACCGGGAATGGCGCCGGTGCCGTGCACCTTCTTGCCTGCCGTCGCCTCGATGATTTCCTGCCCGTATTTGCGCATCAGGACGGCGCGCTTGCCGAGTTCCGGATTCTCCTTGATCACCTCGAAGATGTTGCGCTTTTCCGCAGGCGCACCGAAGCCGAACAGCAGATCGGGCGCTGCCAGGTGGAAGAAGTGCAGCACGTGGGACTGCATCACCTGGCCGTAATGCATCAGCCGGCGCATCTTTTCCGCCGTCGGCGTCAACTGGTCGACACCGGCGATCATGTCCATGGCTTTCGCTGCCGCCAGATGGTGGCTGACAGGGCAAATGCCGCAAAGCCGCTGAACGATCACCGGCACTTCCCACATCAGCCGGCCGCGGATGAACCGCTCGAAGCCGCGGAATTCGACAATGTGCAGCCGGGCTTCATCCACCTCGTTTTCCGCATTGAGGTGGATCGTCACCTTGCCGTGGCCTTCCACGCGGGTGACGGGAGAGATTTCAATCAGTCTGGGTTCAGTCATCGCCATCACCCTCAGTCGAACTTGATCATTTCACGCTCGAAGCCCCGGAACTTGCCGGTCAGCAGCTTGGAAAGCGTGTCGAAGATGATGTCCCCACTGGGTGCACAGCCGGGGATCTGGTAGTCGATCTCCACCACCTGGGAACACGGATAAACCTCGTCCAGAAGCAGCGGCAGAGCCGGGTCGTTGGGCACGTTGTGGGTCGTGTTGCGGATGTATTTGCCGGTGATATACGCCTCGTCCAGGCATTCGCGCAGCGGCGCGTCGGAATGCATGATCGCGTTGCGCATAGCCGGCAGCCCACCCATGATCGCGCATTGGCCGAGCGCAATCAGCACATCGCAGTTGCGCCGGAAGTCATGCAGCACATGCACGTTTTCCTCGTTGCAGCAGCCGCCTTCGATGATGCCGATGTCGCACCGCTGGGTGAAGCGCTTCTTGTCGGTAAGCGGCGAGCGGTCGACATCGACAAGCTGCATCAGCTCGATCAGGCGCTCGTCGATATCCAGGATCGCCATGTGACAGCCGAAACAGCCGGCAAGAGAAGCGGTCGCGATCCGGGCCTTGGGCAGCTCGCTCATTTGCGCTTCTCCTCGATGTTGTGACCGATCAGGCCATGATCGAATTCCCGCTCGCCGATGGGAACGGCGAAGCCGACGCGCTTGCGGATGATGCAGCCGACCGGGCAGACTTCCGCCGAAATCGCGTGATCGGTCACCTCGGCATCGGTATCGGCAAGGTTCTCGCCGTTGACCGCGACCCGACGATGAATGCCGCGGCCGACATAACCGAAGATGCCCTTGCCATCGACGTCCTGGGAGGCGCGAATGCAGCGCCCGCAGGAAATGCAGCGGTTGGTGTCGAGCGCGATGTCGGGATGGGAGGCATCCAGCGCCCGGCACGGTTCCAGATAGGGAAACCTGGTGGCTTCCGTCATGTCGAGCCGGTAGGCCATGGCCTGAAGCTCGCAATTGCCACTGGCCTCGCAGATCGGGCAAAGGTGATTGCCCTCGTGAAACAGCATTTCAACCAGGTCGCGGCGCATCTTGGTCAGGCGCGGTGTCTCGTTTTCCACCGCCTGCCCCGGCGCCGCCGGCTGGGTGCAGGCGGCAACGCTGCGCCCGCCCGCCTTCACCGTGCAGACCCGGCAACTGCCCTGATGGCGCAGGCCTTCGTGATCGCACAGGCGCGGGATATAGACCCCGGCCTCGTCGGCCGCTTCCATGATGGTCTGGCCCGCATAGGCGGTGATCTCCACCCCGTCGATGGTGAAGGTGAAGCCGGTCTCTCTCTTCGTGCCGCTCATTGGGTGAAATCCTTGTCGAAGATATAGGAGCGGCGCTTGGCGATCTTGCGTGCCCCGTCGATGGCCGACTGGATGTCGAACGTATCGCGGATGCCGTCCTTGCTCGGCTTGATCACCGCCGAATAGACCAGCGGAAAGTTCTTCAAGGTGGTGAGAACCGGGTTGGGAGACGTCATGCCGAGACCGCAGCGGCTGGTCTCGATGATCGTACCGGAGAGGTCCTTGAGGTAGTCGATGTCCTCCGGGTTCGCGAGCCCCTTGCGGAACTTCTGGATCGCCTTCTGCAGGAAGACGTTGCCGACCCGGCAGGGCGTGCAATAGCCGCAGCTCTCATGCACGAAGAAGGACATGTAGTATTCGACGATTTCCAGAACGTTGCGTTCGCCGTTGAAGACGATGATCGCCCCGCCGGTCGCAAGGTCGTCGAACGTCAGTTTGCGGTGAAAGCTGTCGCGGGCGATCATCGTGCCGCTCGGTCCGCCAACCTGAACCGCGGCGGCATCCTCGCCGCCGACCATCGCCAGCAGTTCCCGGACCGTGTGCCCGTAAGGCAGTTCGTAGATGCCCGGGTTCAGGCAATCGCCACAGACGGAGAGGAGCTTGGTGCCGTGCGAGCCTTCCATGCCCATGGCATTGAACCATGCCGCCCCCTTGTCGAGAATGCGCGCGGCATGACAGAAGGTCTCCACGTTGTTGACCACCGTCGGATACCCGAGATAGCCGCGGTTAACCGGGAACGGCGGCCGCGTCTTGGGTTCGCCCGGCAGGCCCTCGCAGGAGCTGATAAGCGCACCTTCCTCGCCGCAGATATAAGCGCCCGCGCCAAGCTGCAGGCGGATATCGAAATCAAAGCCCTTAACGCCCAGAATGTCCTTGCCGAGAAGACCGCGCCGGCGTCGTTCTTCCAGCACCTGAAGCAGAAGCTCGCGCAGATAGACATATTCGCCGCGCAGATAAAGGATGCCCTCGCGCGCACCGACAGCCCTTGCCGCTATAGTCATGCCTTCGATCAGGAGATGCGGCCGTTCGGTCAGGAGAACGCGGTCCTTGAAGGTGCCCGGTTCGCCTTCATCGGCATTGCAGATGACGAAATGCTTTTCGGCACGCTCGCTGGCGGCAAAACGCCATTTCCGGCCGGTGGTAAAGCCCGCGCCGCCGCAGCCGCGCAACCCGCTTTCCTCGATCGCGGAGATGATCTGCGTCGGTGTTATCGTGGCCGCCTTGGCAAGGCCGGCATCTTCTGGAACAGGCCCCAGCAGCACTGCACCCGCATGGCGGATGTTGTTGTCGACCATATGCAAGGCGCGTTCGGAAGGTGTCAGCGCCTCGAACCTTTCGCTGATCAACTGCTCCGGGCTGCGGCCTGCCTTCAGCGCCTGCACGGCGCTGCGCGCGGTCTCCGGCGTCAGTTTCGTCAGGACGATGTCGTTGACCATCGCGGCTGGCGCCTGATCGCACATGCCGATGCAGGGAGTGTATTCCAGCGAAAATGCACCGTCGTTGCTGGTTTCGCCGATTTTGAGCCCAAGCTCCTCTTCAAAAACACAGGCAACCTCTGACACCCCGGAGAACCGGTCGACGATATCGTCACACAGCCGAATGGTGACCCTGCCTTTCGGCGCCAGGGAGAGGAAGGAATAGAAGCTGGCAACGCCCTCCACCTCGATCCGGGTGAGACCGGTAGCGGCGGCAACATGGTCCATGGTGGCCGGGGCAATGCAGCGGTAGCGGTCCTGCACCTCGCGCAGGATGTCGAGCATTCGGTGCTTGTCGTTGCCGAATTGCGCGCAGATCGCTTCGATCTCTTCGGCAGGAACAGGCGCGGTTCCGCAGATGGCCGTGGAGACCCCGTTCCCGGTCTTGTGCCCGTTGTCCATGGCCCCTCCCTCCTGATACCCAAAGCAGTTTGCACCCGCGAAAGCGATGACCGTTCCGTCCGGCGCGATTGGCTGGTGTTGCGCCCTGCCGCTAAATCGATTTGAGATCAAACCGGACTGCAGCACATGATGGCAACGACCCGCAATACACTTGTGAAATTTCCGAGTGTTTCCACGCTTCCAGACTTGCAGGAAAACGTCTTTGAGGAAGATCAACCTGCTTAAAATCGGGGCAGATGGCACCCGATGGCCTATCGGTCGATCGTGCTGACCGAGGCGCGTTCAAGGACCTTCAGTCAGGGCAAAAAATCAGTCATCGAAGGTTCAGGGCGCTTGCAAATTTGCCGCGATCACCGCCTGACCGAGCGCAAGGCCGCCATCGTTGGCGGGCACATTTTTATGGTTGAGAACGGTGTAGCCATCGGCTTCCAGCTTCTCGGTCAGGCCGTCGCGCAAGAAGGCGTTCTGGAAAACGCCGCCGGAAAGAACGACCTTGCCGGATGGTCTTGCGCCTGCAGCCGACAGGCCGCGCGCAAGGCCGTCGATCAGGCCTTGGTGAAAGCGCGCGGAGATAGTCTCATGCCCCACTCCCGATTTGAGATCGCCAAGAAGCGCAGGCCAGACCTTGTCGAACGACAGCAATACGGTCTCCGACGTCGTCACCTCCACCGGATATCCTTCCTTGCCAGCCACGCAGGCGCGCGCCAGCACCTCCAGCTGCATTGCAGCCTCACCTTCGAAGCCTTGCTTGTCCGGACAAATATCAAGCGCGGCAGCCACCGCATCAAACAGTCGCCCGGCAGAGGACGTCATCGGTGCGTTGACACCTTTCTGCATCATCTGATCAAGCAGCTTTGCCTGATGGCCGGAAAACCTGGTTTCCAGACCGGTTCCCATCAGGTTGGCGCGGTAGTTCACTCCAAAGGCAGTAAACAATTGCGCAGCCAGATTGCGCCATGGCTCACGGTTTGCAGCCTCTCCTCCCGGCAACGGCACTTGCCGGAAATGGCCACGCCGCACAAAGCCGCCGTAGCTTCCCTGCAGGATTTCACCGCCCCAGACCGTCCCGTCCGCCCCCCAGCCTAGCCCGTCCAGAACAACGGCATGAACGGTCCCGGGCATCGCCTTGTCTTGCCCCTGGTCTTGCCCCTGATCAGCCAGGCAGGCCGCAAGATGCGCATGGTGATGCTGCACCCGAACCAGCGGCAGGCCACGCTCCCGGGCAAAGTCTTCGCCGATCCGCGTCGACAGATATTGCGGATGTGCATCGACGGCGACAATATCAGGCTCGAACTGGTAGAGGTCCAGATAGAGCCTCAGCATCTTCTTGTAGTCCGCAAGGGTCGGCGCGTTTTCAAGATCGCCGATATGCTGCGACAGGACCGCATTGCGGCCGTCGAGAAGGCAGAAGGTCGCCTTCAGCTCTCCCCCAAGAGCAAGAACCTTCGGCGCCCCCTCGAAAGAAATGGGCAGACGGATCGGCGACGGAGCGTATCCGCGCGCGCGGCGCAGGATGGAAACGCCGGATCGATCCTGACGAACGACGCTGTCATCCAGCCGATTGACCACGTCGCGGTTGTGCATCAGGAACCCGTCGACAATGCCTGTAAGGTTGTGCCGGGTACATGCGTTTTGTGTTTCCTGCGGGTTCTCGGAAAGATTTCCGGAGGTAAGCACAATCGGCCCCTTCAGCTCGGCCATCAGCAGATGGTGCAAGGGGGTGTTCGGCAGCATGACACCAAGGCGGTCGAACGGACCGGCGATACCCGGCGCCAGTGGTGCGCCCGCTTTCTTAAGCAGAACGATCGGTGCCGCCGGGCTTTCCAGCAGCGCCACCTCTTTTGCATCAGCCAAGGCGAAGTCCCGGATCTGGTCCAGATCCCGCGCCATAAGGGCGAGTGGCTTCACCGGACGGTGCTTGCGCAACCTCAGCTTTTCAATGGCGCTCTGATTGCCTGCATCGACCGCTATCTGAAACCCGCCAAGACCCTTGATCGCCAGAATGGCACCGCGCCCGAGCCGCTCGGCGGCAAGGACGACAGGATCGCCATCAACGGCACATCCGTCTTTGTCTTCAAACCAGAATTTCGGCCCGCACTGCGGACAGGCAATCGGTTGGGCATGGAAGCGTCGGTCAGCCGGGTTTTCATATTCGATGCGGCACGCCCGGCACATTTCGAAGGCCGCCATGGCTGTCGAGGCCCGGTCATAAGGAATGTGCCGCAGGATGGACAGACGCGGTCCGCAATGGGTGCAATTGGCAAAGGCATGGCGGTAACGCCGGTCGGCCGGGTTTCGGATGTCGGCCAGGCAGGCCGGGCATGTTGCGGCGTCCGGCACCACGCCAGTGGCGACCTTGCCTTCTTCACTCGGCAGAATTCTGAAATCTCTGGCATCGGGCGCACCTGCCAGATCGGACACAACAATCTGGTCGATACGTGCCAGCAGTGGCGCGTCCGATTGCAGACGGCTCAGAAAAAGGTCAAGCGAGCGCTCGTCACCACTTGCTTCGATCAGCACACCTTCGCCGTCGTTCAGCACATGACCGGCAAGGCCCAGACCCCTTGCAAGCTGCCAGACAAACGGCCGAAACCCGACGCCCTGGACAAGACCCCTGATCCGTATGGATTTGGCTGACCTCAATGGACCTGTTTCTTGCACACGCTCAAGATCTCTGGATTGCCCGACACCGCCGCCGACGATGACCTTCATTTCTCGCCAGCCACGAGGCACCGCCCCTGTGCAGGCACGGTTCAGTAATCCCCTGAATGGCGAATGATTTCCAGATGGATATTTTTGAATGACCCGCAATCGAGGCACGCACAGCGCGAACGGGAGCTCATGGTCGCTCGCCTGAGCAAGACCAAACGTTTTGGAGAACAGAGGGGATATGCTCCTGCTCCGGACGACCTTCCGCCCGGAGCAGTGTTGGATCACTCAGCGCAGCGGGCGCTGCGCAAAAGTATTGTAGGCCTGTTGCCCGTTCGAACCGTTTCTGGTTTCCAGGCGCTCCAGATTGATGATGGCCGACAGCATCAGCCGGTCCTGGCTCCAGTCCGCCGGTTTCTGGATCGACAGTGCCGACAGGAAAACCACCGCCACCATGGGCAACACGGCAAGGCAGGTAACACCCCAATGAGGACGAACCCGATTGGTTTCCAGCAAGGCCTCCACGCGGCGGCGCAGTTTCGCGGCCGGGGAACGGCGAAGCAGCTTGTCCTGCACCTCCAAAAGGGCAACGGCTGCGATCCCGACGGAACGTTTGCGCGCTTCCTTGTCCTGGCGCTTGCGGATCCCCGCCTGGGCGGCGCGGAGCAGACACATGCAATAGGACCTCAGGTCCACATGGGCGTTTTCGGCGACCTTCTGATCGCAGGCCAGTTCACGCAGACGTTCGACTTCCGACTTCCACATGTAGAAGAACGGGTTCCAGAAGAACAGCGGGCGCAGCAGTTCAAGCCCGATTTCCCAGGTGACATCGCCCTGGCGAAGATGCTGGAACTCGTGCTTGAGAACCAGCTTCAGGTCTTCCGGCTCGGCCAGCAGGTCGGACGGAATGACCACGTAGTGGCGCCTCAGCCCACGTGCGGAAAACGGCACCATTGCGCGATCCGACAGCAGCAACAGCACACGGCCATTGCTCCGCCATTCATGGCAGGTTGCCAGCACCCGGTACAATCGGACGAAGCTGACGACAAGCTTCAGCGCGAAATAGCTGAACCCGGCCACGAAAGCCAAAGCAATCCCGGCACCCAGACCGGTAGACAGGGTCAGGATCGTTTCGCTGATCTGCGTGCGCAGTCCAAGCAGCGACTGAAAGTCTTCCGCCGAAATGGCGATGCCGCCACGCAGGTACTGCGATACGGCGTAATCGGCCAGGTTGACGGACATGGTCCGGGGGACCACCTCCGCCGACAACATGTGCTGGTAGCCCATGACGGCGAAGGGTGTTAGCAGGATCAGGGCGAACAAGCCGTTCAGCAGCCCAAGCTGTACGGAAAAGTCGACCTTCTTGCCGGAACGGGCCAGCAGAAGTTTGGCGCTCAGCCACACCATTGCGGTAATGGCCAGTGTGATGTTCAGATCGATATAGATATCGAAAATCTGGTTAAGTAGCGTCATCTGTCCTCCTCCTGTCCAGCAACGCTCTGATTTCCTCCAGATCGTCTCCCGATAGTTCGTATTCATCGACAAGTCGGGCCACGAGGGACGCCGGCGTGCCGTCGAACAGTTTTTCTGAAAGGTTTCGGAGAGATCGGGACTGGTAGGTATCCCTGGTCAGCCGAGGGGAATAGATGAATGTCTTGCCTTCTTTGCGGCTGTCCACGAAGCCTTTTTCATCCAGGATCCGCATGATGGTGGCGCAGGACGTATAGGCGAGTTTTCTCTCCGGCGGCAGACATGCAAGGATGTCCCGCACGGAACCTTCGCCGAGTTTCCAGAGTTCGGTCATGAACTCCAGTTCGACTTCGGTCAAAAACTCGTTGCTCTTACGCTTTCTCATTACAGTCCTGCACCGATTGCGGAATGGATGTGGCTTACGCATCTATTCATGCACCAGAATATCGGAAATTACTATGTCTTTAGTCGACGAAGGTGTTCGGGTTTCTCCCCTGATCGAGACCACCTGATGGACGAAGCGCGCGGGAAACCCGCGCGCCTTTATTCACGTCAGACTTTCCAGAAGCAGAAGACACCCCAACCGATGCTCAGAGCGAGCGGCCACCAGAGCGGGTTGCCCACCAGGCCAAGCCAGGCCAGGAAGATATAGGCCGTTCCGAGCAAGGTGATGAAGAGGCGGTCGCCCCGGGTCGTTTCCAGTCCCAGGACACCGCGCCGGGCAGCGCCACCGGGAAATTTCACTTCCAGAGCAGTCAGCACCCCGATTGCGGAGAATATACCGACGAACAGCAGAGCCGTCGGCAGGGTCCAGGCCATCCAACCGAGCATCATACCCTCCCCAGGGCAAAGCCCTTGGCAATGTAGTTACGGACAAAATAGATGACGATGGCGCCGGGAATGATGGTCAGGGTCCCGGCGGCCGCCAGCAGACCCAGTTCGTAACCGGCGGAGGAAGCGGTTCGGGTCATCACGGCGGCAATGGGTTTCGCCTCGACGGCGGTAAGTGTCTTGGACAGCAGCATTTCCACCCAGGAGAACATGAAGCAGAAGAAGGCGGCCACTCCAACGCCGGACTTGATGGCCGGCAGGAAGATCGTCATGAAGAAGCGCGGGAAGGAATAGCCGTCCACATAGGCGGTTTCGTCCAGTTCCTTCGGCACCCCGCTCATGAAACCCTCCAGGATCCAGACCGCCAGCGGCACGTTGAACAGGCAGTGTGCCAGTGCAACGGCAAGATGGGTGTCGAACAGGCCGACGGCGGAATAGAGCTGGAAGAAGGGCAGCGCGAAGACGGCGGCCGGAGCCATACGGTTTGTCAGCAGCCAGAAGAACAGGTGCTTGTCGCCCACGAAGGAATAGCGGGAGAAAGCATAGGCTGCCGGCAGCGCGACGGTGATCGAAATGACCGTGTTGATGGTCACGTAGATGATCGAGTTGATGTAGCCCCAGTACCAGGTCGGATCGGTGAAGATCTCGATGTAGTTGGCGAAGGTCCAGGTCTGCGGGAACAGGGTGAACCCTGACAGGATCTCGTTGGTGGTCTTGAAGCTCATCGCGACGAGCCAGTAGATCGGCAACATCAGGAAGAGAATGTACAGGATGGGAACCAGGCTTTTCAGGCGCATGACGGTTCTCCTCAGGACTTGTTATCGTTCATCGTCATCAGCGTGTAGAACAGCCAGGAGGCGAACAACGTGATGGCGAAGTAGATGAGGGACATGGCGGCTGCCGGTCCAAGGTCGAACTGACCCAGCGCGATCTTCACAAGATCAATCGAGAGCAGCGTCGTGGAGTTGCCCGGACCACCGCCCGTCAGCACGAAAGGCTCCGTATAGATGTTGAAGCTGTCCATGAAGCGCAGCAGCACGGCAATGGTCAGCACCGTTTTCATCTTCGGCAACTGGATGAAGCGGAACACCGCCCACCGGGAGGCTCCGTCGATTTCCGCCGCCTGATAGTAGGCGTTCGGGATCGAAACCAGACCGGCATAGGCCAGGAGCACCACCAGCGATGTCCAGTGCCAGACATCCATGACGATGATCGTCACCCAGGCAGCAATCGGGTTCTGGGTCATGTCATAGGAGATGCCCAGGGTGTGGTTCAGGAAGTAACCGAGCAGACCGATGTCCGGCAGGGTGAAGATGTTCCACATCGCGCCGACCACGTTCCACGGGATCAGCATCGGCAAGGCCATGGTGACGAGGCAGAACGGCACCCAGAAGCCCTTCTTGGGCATGGACAGCGCAATGGCGACGCCAAGCGGCACCTCGATAATCAGGATCAGGAAAGTGAACAGGAACTGCCGTCCGAGCGCATTGTGAAAGCGCTCCGAGCGAAGCACCTGCTCGAACCAGTCCAGACCCTGCCAGAAGAACAGGTTGTCGCCGAAGGTTTCCTGAACGGAGTAGTTCACCACGGTCATCATCGGGATGAGCGCGTTGAAGGCGACAAGAATGAGCACCGGGGTTACGAAGAACCAGGCACGTTGATTTTGCGTTTTCATCGGGCCCCTCCCTCAGGCTGGCTCGCCAGCCAGCCGTCCTTGTAGAGACGCGTCTGGGATTGTTTGAAGTCGAGCATCACGTCGTCTCCGGCATTGGGCGCCTCGCCCTCCAGAATGGCGTTGATACGCATGTCATGAGCGATCGCCTCAACCACCTTGTGGCGGCCGATATCGGCAACCTTGCGGACCTTCGCCGCAATGCCTGCACCGTCGGCAGACACCTTGACGAATTCCGGACGGACGCCGATCTCCGCCGTGCCGTCGCCGGCGGCAGTCACCGGGCCTTCCAGCGCGACCTTTTCACCGCGGAAGAACGCGGCGCCGTTCTGGACGTCGCAGGGTAGGACGTTCATTCCCGGAGAGCCGATGAAGTGACCGACGAAAGTGTGGGCCGGACGTTCGAACAACTCCACTGGCGTCCCGATCTGCACGACTTCACCGTCCTGCATCACCACCACCTGGTCGGCAAAGGTCAGCGCTTCGGTCTGGTCGTGCGTCACGTAGATCATGGTCGCCTTGACCCGCTGATGAAGCTCTTTCAGCTTGGATCGCAGCTTCCATTTCAGATGCGGGTCGATCACCGTCAGAGGCTCGTCGAACATGACGACGTTGACGTCCTCGCGGATGAGGCCGCGGCCCATGGAGATCTTCTGCTTGTTGTCCGGCGAAAGATTTGCCGCCCGGACCTTCAGCATGTCGCTGACTTCCAGCATTTCGGCGATCGCGGCGACCCGGCGCTTGACCGTGTCCTCGTCCCGCCCGCGGTTTCTGAGCGGAAAGGCCAGATTGTCGTAGACGGTCATCGTGTCGTAGATGACCGGAAACTGGAACACCTGCGCGATATTGCGCTTTGCCGGCGGCAGCGAGGTAACGTCCTGATCGTTGAACAGGATCTTGCCTTCAGAAGGCACCAGCAGGCCGGAAATGATGTTCAGCAGCGTGGACTTGCCGCAACCCGACGGGCCAAGCAGGGCATAGGCGCCGCCGTCATCCCACGTCAGGTCGATCTTCTTCAGGGCGTAATCCGCATCGCTCGCCGGATTGGGCTGGTAGCTGTGACGCAGATTGGAGAGTTTGATTTGTGCCATGATGTCCTCTCCTCAGGCGACCAGCTGGCCGTCAGGCGCAAAGAAGAAACAATGGCTCGGATCCAGGTAGAAAGTGTGGACCTCGCCGACGGAATAGGGATGAACACCGGGTGACAGAGAGACCCAGGCGTTGCCGTCCATGTCGAAATGGGCACTGCTTTCCGAACCGCTGAGCTCCGTCACCAGTACGTGTCCGTCAAGCTTCACGGTATGATGCGCACTTGCCACCGGCATCACGTGATTGGGCCGGATCGCAAGGGTGTAGGCTCCATCTTGAAGTCCCGACGCAGCACCTGTGGCCTGCCAGCTCGTGACCTCGTTCAGGATCACCAGGTCTCCGCGCTTGGTCACCGAGGCGACATTGATCGGCGGGTTGGAGAACACCTTGGCAGCGTCCAGATCCTTCGGCTTGCGATAGATGTCGGCGGTCGGGCCGAACTGCACCACGTTGCCGTCGGTCATGAGGGCCGTATGCCCTCCCAGAAGAAGGGCCTCTTCAGGCTCGGACGTTGCGTAGACGACGACTGCGCCGCGGCCTGCAAAAAGTTCCGGAAGCTGGTCGCGCAGTTCCTCGCGCAGCTTGTAGTCGAGGTTGGCGAGCGGTTCGTCGAGGAAGACCGCATCGCTTTCCTTGACGATGGCCCGCGCCAGCGCGGTGCGCTGCTGCTGGCCACCCGACAGTTCATGCGGCTTGCGGTTGAGATACGGGTTCAGCTTCATCAGCTTGGCCGCTTCTTCCACCCGGCCTTCGATCTCCGACCTGGCAACACCTGCAACCTTCAGCGGCGAGGCGATGTTGTCGAAGACAGACATATGCGGGTAGTTGACGAAAAACTGGTGCACCAGGCTGATGTTGCGCTTTTGCGCGGACAGGCGGGACACGTCCTTGCCATTGAGCACGATCTGCCCTGTCGCCAGGCTGTCGAGACCAGCCATCAGCTTGATCAGCGAGGTCTTGCCCGAGCCGGTTTCCCCAAGCAGAACGTTGAAGTGACCGGGATGCAGCGTCAGGCTCGTTTCCTTGACATGGGTGATGCCTGCAACGCGCTTGCTGACGTTCTTAAGTTCTAGAGACATTTATTTTTCGCCCGCGTCCGGACAGGTGCAAGTGGCGAAACATCGATTTCGCGCCCTGTCGCTTCGGATCGGTGGTGGACCGGGGAGACGCCCCGGTCCGGTTTGTTGGGTGATGGGTGCCCGGGCACCATGTTCTGCTTGGCAGACACGATGCCCTTGCACGTCGCGCTCAGGTTTACTTTTCAGCCCAGCGTGCAACCAGCTCGTCGTAGTTCACGGTCTGGCCCTGCGGCTTCTCGTTTTCGAGCTTTGCCTTCGGTGCGCCCGGCTTGTTCAGCCATTCTTGCGGATCCGACTCTTCGTTCAGACGCGGACCGCAGCCACCGTAGACGTTGGCGCGCTCGTCAGCCTGCTGCATGCGGGCCATGACGATGTCCATTTCCTGTGCCAGACGATCCATGGCTTCCTGCGGCGTGAACGCACCGGAGTTCACGTCACCGATCTGCTGCCACCAGATCTGGGCCAGCTTCGGATAGTCCGGAACGTTGATGCCGGTCGGGGACCAGGCAACACGGTCCGGCGAGCGATAGAACTCGACCAGGCCGCCGAGCTTCGGAGAACGCTCGGTGAAGGACTCGTGACGCACGGTACTGTCGCGAATGAAGGTGAGACCGACATGGCTCTTCTTCACGTCAACCGTCTTGGAGACCACGAACTGGGCATAGAGCCAGGCTGCTTTCGCACGATCCACCGGAGTGGAGTTCAGGATGGTCCAGGAACCCACGTCCTGGTAGCCGACCTTCTGGCCTTCTTCCCAGTAAGGACCATGGGGGCTCGGAGCCATGCGCCACAGCGGCGTGCCTTCGTCGTCAACCGTGTTGTTGCCTTCGGACTTCGGCTTCACCATGTCCGCGGTGAACGCGGTGTACCAGAAGATCTGCTGGGCAACGTTGCCCTGGCTGAGAGCCGGCAGGGACTGATAGAAGTCGAAGCTGGCAGCACCCGGAGGCGCGTAGTTCCGCAGCCATTCGTCCCACTTGCGGATCGCGTAGACGGCCGCCGGGCCGTTTGCAGCACCACCGCGGGAAACCGAAGCGCCAACCGGGTTACATGTGCCGGCTTCCATGCGGATGCCCCACTCGTCAACCGGTACGCCGTTCGGCTCGCCTTTGTCGCCT
Source organism: Labrenzia sp. R5_0 (assembly GCF_017743835.1). Lineage (NCBI taxonomy): Bacteria > Pseudomonadati > Pseudomonadota > Alphaproteobacteria > Hyphomicrobiales > Stappiaceae > Labrenzia > Labrenzia sp. R5_0. The sequence continues at coordinate 1,342,627 of NZ_JAGHRK010000002.1, forward strand.
GCACCCGCCATGGACAGCCAGGCATCGGTCATGCGCCAGCCGAGATCCGGTGCGCGCTTGCCGTAGTCCATGTGACCATAGATCTGGACGCCGTCGACTTCCTTGACGTCCTTGGTGAAGAATTCGGCGATGTCCTCATATGCGGACCAGTTGACCGGCACGCCGAGTTCATAACCGTATTTTTCCTTGAAGGCTGCCTTCAGGTCTTCACGGTCGAACCAGTCCTTGCGGAACCAGTAGAGGTTTGCGAACTGCTGGTCAGGCAACTGATAGAGGTCGCCGTCCGGGCCGGTCGTGAACTGGGTGCCCATGAAGTCTTCCAGGTCGAGACCCGGGTTGGTGACATCCTTGGCGTCGCCGTTCATCCAGTCGGTCAGGTTGTAGGCGAGCTGCAGACGGGAATGGGTGCCGATCAGGTCGGAGTCGTTGACATAGGCGTCATAGAGGTTCCGGCCGGTCTGCATCTGGGTCTGCACGGCCTGCACCACTTCCCCTTCGCCGAGGATCTGGTGATTGACCTTGATACCGGTGATTTCTTCGAAGGCCTTGGTCAGAACTTCCGACTCATAGGAGTGCGTCGGAATGCCTTCGGACAAGACGTTGATTTCCATGCCCTTGAACGGTTCGGCCGCATTGATGAACCACTGCATTTCTGCAAGCTGCTCATCTTTTGACAGAACGGATGGCTGGAATTCCTGGTCGATCCACTTTTGCGCCGCTGCTTCATCGGCAAAAGCGGACCCTGCCCCCGCAAGCACAGCACCAGCTGCGACTGCGGTGAGTAGATACTTACGCATCTGCATCTCCTCCCGTGAGATATTAAACGCCGTCATTAACCGGCTACGAATAGATGGTCACAGCATCGCCATGTTGTCAAACTAAATTTTTAGTAGATAATCAAGCCTACTCAAAAGAGTGGCAAAATATTGTTTTCAAAGGCTTTTCAAGAACAGGAACGCCCCCTGCACTCGACCCGAAAACCCGGTCACCTGTCGATCAGCACCGTCAGTGTGGCACAATTTTGACATCAGATGTAGCACGAAATCGGGTTTCGAGTCTTTCATATTTTTCTACATCATACTTCTATTGAGGTTCGTTTTGCATCGCAAAACGAAATCCGAATACTGACTTTGCACTGCAGCGTGACCTGCTCGCCCATGTCCTCAGCCTGTCTGCGCCCCGGATACGACGTCCGCCAGGCAGGTCTTCACGATCGCCTGTCGCCCATTGGCTGCTGGTCGGGCATCTATGGCAGAAACAATTCCTGTGTTGACGCACACCATCCAGCGGCTATCTCACTGCTTGGACAAGCTGCCGGCGCAAGAGCGGCCTTCAAAGGAAGGATGACCAGATCCGATGACCTATTTTTCCACCGATGCACCGGTCCTGGTAACGGGTGCCACGGGCTATGTTGCCGGCTGGCTGGTGAAGGAATTGCTCGATGCCGGAATTACGGTGCACGCTGCTGTCCGTGACCCGGACCGCAATGACAAGGTCGCACACCTTCAGGAGATTGCGGCCGGATCTCCGGGCACCTTGCGTTTTTTCAGGGCCGACCTGCTGGAGGAAGGTTCCTACGCCGAGGCGATGGCAGGCTGTGCCATCGTCTTCCACACAGCCTCCCCTTTCACCACATCGGTCAAGGACCCGCAGAGGGAACTGGTCGAGCCCGCAGTGAAAGGCACACGGAGCGTTCTGGAAACCGCCACGCGGACTGCAAGTGTCAAACGCGTGGTCGTCACCAGCTCCTGCGCGGCCATCTACACGGATGCAGTCGACTGCTTAAAAGCCCCGGGTGGCAAACTGACGGAGGAGGTCTGGAACACCACCGCCTCTCTCGAATACCAGCCCTACAGCTATTCCAAGACGCTTGCGGAACAGGAAGCCTGGAAGATCGCCAGGGCTCAGGATCGCTTCGAGCTGGTCACCGTCAATCCGTCGCTGGTGATCGGTCCGGCCCTTAACGCCAGGCCGACATCCGAAAGTTTCAACATCGTCCGCCAGATGGGCGACGGCACCATGAAACGGGGCGCTCCGAAACTTGGCCTTGGCGTCGTGGATGTGCGTGACCTTGCCAGGGCACACATGGAGGCCGGCTTCCGGGAAGAGGCCGAGGGACGGCATATCATCTCCGGCCACGACACCAACATTCTGGAACTCGGCAAGGCCTTGATCGAGAAATACGGCGATCGTTATCCGGTGCCTCGCCAGTCGCTACCCAAATGGATCGTCTGGCTGGTCGGGCCGATCGTCGGCGGTATTTCACGGAAATTCGTCACCAACAACGTCGACGTGAAATGGCGCGCCGACAATTCCAAAAGCAAACGCGCCCTCGGCGTAACCTACAGACCGATGAAAACCTCCATGGAAGAGATGTTCCAGCAGATGATCGATACAGGTGTGTTCGGGAAGTAGCTCGCTTCAGACCACACCCTCTCCGTTCGCTGAGTCACGGCATGGATTGCAGGGTCAAGCCCTGCAATGACGGACGCCGGGCAAAGCATCGCCGTATCCATGCCCTCTATTCTCCCATTCACTCCCCGTCATCCCGTGGCTTGACCATGGGATCCATGCCGTTGCCCTTGAGCCAAACCGCAGCCCCGGCAGGCATGGTCAAGGTGCGGATTACAGGGGCAAGCCCTGGAAAGACCGCAGTCAAGTGAGGTGTAATTTCGCCGGCAAAGGTAATTGAACCCAGCCCCATACTTCCTGCGAGCCGGAACCCGGAAGCCCCACGATTTCAAAAAGAAAAAGGCGCAGCCCTGAGACTGCGCCTTTCGCAAAGCTTGGAGAACCCGCCGAGTCTTACATCTTGCACTCGGCTGAATAGGCATCACCGTGATCGGTCAGGGCCGTTCCGACGATCTTGTTGGTGTAGACATCACCTTCCTTGATCACCTCGCGAACATAGATGTCCTGGATCGGATGATGGTTCGGGCCGAAGCTGAACTTGCCGCGCACGGACGGGAAGTCAGCTGCTTCAAGCGCTGCGCGGAAACCGTCAGCGTCCGTCACATCCGCTTTCGCCATGGCCGACAGCAGCAGATTGGCCGTGTCGAAACCCTGGGCCGCATAAAGCGACGGCAGGCGACCGTATTCGGCCTGGAAGCTTTCAACGAAGGCCTTGTTGGCATCGTTGTCGATATCCTTGCTCCACTGGCTCGTGTTCTTCACGCCCAGTGCAGCATCCCCGACGGCCTGCAGGATACCCTGATCAAAGGAAAAGGCCGGACCAACGACCGGAAGGCCGACGCCGCTGTCGGCATATTGCTTCAGGAAGGAAATACCCATGCCGCCAGGCAGGAAGAAGAACACGCTATCGGCGCCCGATGCGCGGATCTGGGCAATCTCGGCCGCATAGTCGGTCTGGCCCAGCTTGGTGTAGATCTCACCCGCCAGTTCACCATCGTAGTAGCGCTTGTATCCGGTCAGCGAATCCTTGCCGGCCGGATAGTTCGGCGCGAGGATGAAGCTCTTCTTGAAACCGGCTTCCTTGGCGTAGGCACCTGCCGCCTCATGCAGGTTGTCATTCTGATAGGCAACACTGAAATAGTTCGGATGGCAGCCCTTGCCGGCCAGAGCGGACGGACCGGCGTTCGGTGACAGATAGAACTTGCCCTGGGCAGTGACAGACGGCACGACGGCCATGGCCAGGTTCGACCAGATAATGCCGGTCAAGACGTCGACCTTGTCCGACTGGATCATCTTGTCGGCAAGCTGAACCGCGACGTCCGGCTTGCGCTGATCGTCTTCGATGATCACTTCCAGATCCTTGTTGCCGGCCTGTTTGACCGCCAGCATGAAGCCGTCACGTGCATCGATGCCAAGACCTGCACCACCGCCAGACAGGGTCGTGATCATGCCGACCTTGACGGGTTCGGCCTGCGCCGCTCCCGCCAGAAGGGCCACCAGGCTGGCGGCCGCAGCAAATTGTTTCAACATAGGAAATCCCCTCTTCAGTCCCTTGAGCCCGCTTGCGGGGCTCTTGAAACGACACTCTATCGGCACAAACGCCGATGGCAAACATGCAATTCGTCCAAGAATGACGAGACGCAGACTGTTTCAGAGCGCAGTGCGCACATGCCAGAGCTCGGGGAAGAGTTCGACTTCCAGCATGCGCTTCAGGTAACTGACGCCGCCGGTTCCGCCGGTTCCACGTTTGAAGCCGATCACCCGTTCCACGGTGGTGACATGATTGAAGCGCCACCGGCGGAAGTAGTCCTCCAGATCAACCAGTTTCTCACCGACCTCGTAAAGGGCCCAATGGGCGGACGGATCCCGGTAAACCTTCTGCCAGAGCGTCATGATCGCGGGAACTTCGAGATGTGGACCAGAAGCAGGTACCGCAATGGCGTCATCCGGCACATCGAGACCCTGGCGGCGGGCGAAGGCCAGCACGACCTGGTAAAGGCTGGGGCGGGCCAGCTCCGCATTCAGCAAAGCAACGCTTTGCGCATCGTGCTCGTGCGGTCGGATCATTGCCGTGTTCCGGTTGCCCAGCGCATATTCGATCAGCCGGTATTGCAGCGACTGGAAGCCCGAGGACATGCCGAGGGCATCCCGGAACTGGGTGTAGTCGCTCGGCGTCATTGTCCGCAGCACATCCCAGGCAGAATTCAGTTGCTCCATGATCCGGCTGACCCGGGCAAGAAGCTTCATCGCCTGCGGCATGTGATCATCGGCAATCGCATCGCGAGCGGCGTTCAGCTCATGCAGCATGAGCTTCATCCACAACTCCGACGTCTGGTGCTGAATGATGAAAAGCAGTTCGTCGGAAGCGTCCGACAAGGGGGCCTGTGCATTCAGAATCTGCGTCAGCCCCAAATAGTCGCCATAGGACATCTTGTCCGCAAAGCGCATCTCGGCGCCTTCCGCTTCCGGATTATAGGCTTTGCCCGGTTCGGCTTCGTCGCTCATGGCTCTCTCCCGCTGGGCTCTTCAAATGGCCCTTCCAAGGCATCTATACCGTCCGGACAGCAGACTTGGATAGGTGAGAATTCAAAGTGTTACGAGAAAAGAAACAACAGCCGTCCCCTTCCAGCCGGCACGCCGGTCAACTGCCGGCAGCTTCCAGAATGGCGTCAGCTGAAAAATCGTAGTGGCTATGATTGGAAGACGATTTGCAGAAACGGGCAAAGTCGATCTTGTCCCAATTCCCGTCACCAAGCCTGCTGAGATATAGCTCGACGTTCTGGGCGGTGATCGGCGACATCTTGAACACGACATCGACGAAAACTTCCCCCTGAACGCTTCTGAAGAAATGATCCCTCAGCATCACGATCGCCCAGGCACCTGCAAAGAAATGCCCGCCATGTGTCATGGTCAGTTCGTTGGACCGTACCGCGTTCATGCCGCGGTTCGACCAGTTCAACCCGGCGAACAATATATCCTTGCCGATGTTCAGCCCGGCATCGGTTGCTGCACGCTGTGCACCGAAAGCAATGTCATCGTTCGCACCCCAGACGACGTCAATTCGCGTACGGTTCAAAACGCTTTTCGTCCGCGCGAAAGCAAGTTCCTCGCTCCAGTCGACCGGAATGGCATGGACCAGTTTGACGTCGCTGTTGTCTGCGACAGCCCGCAACATGCCGAGTTCCCGCTGCAATCCGGCAGGAGTTGTTGAATCGCCTGTCAGGGACAGCAACCGGATTTCCCCTGCCTCAGGGTTGAGCCGCCGCGCTTCGGCAAACAACGACTGTGCCATCTCGTAACCGGCCGTTTCATTGTCCGGAACGACCGAGGCGATAATACCATGAAGATCTATGTTCCTGCGTTCCAGGTCGACCCGTTGCTTCGGCGTCAGCTTGTTGAGCAGAAACAGAACCTTGCTCTCCCGGCCCTCCATAAGCTGCATCAGACGGGCAGCCGCCTGGTTCTCGTTGACCAGAATGAAATAGTCCGGCAGCTCCCCCTGTTCCAGCCGGAGGCTGAGAAGCTCTTCCATGCCGTAGGGACGCCGATCGGCGTGCAGGATTTCCAGGTCGACGTTCAGATCGGCAGCAGCCGCCATCATGGTTCTGGACACGTCACCCCAGAAACCGGTCTCGCCACCCGGATTGATGAAGGTCACGCGGAAATCCGCCGCCTGGACCACGCCGGCTGCCACCCAGAACCACACCATGCACAGCAGTCTGACGATCATCATTATCCTTCGCTCTTCATCCTTGCCCGTCCCGTCTTGCAGCTCTTCACGCAAGAACGGCCCCGCTTCAGATCACGGACATTCACCGCAGCACCGGTTGAATGTTCGAAAGCCGAACGGAACCTTGACATGGGGCCGGACGATCGCACCGAAACAGTGCCTGGTCATACCCCGGCGTCATATTAGCCACCACAAATATGTTCTGCAGAAGTGGCAACCACTTACGCACATTTTATTGGCGCATATCCAAAGATTGCCAGAAACCGGCTCCTGAGGCATTCCTGCCTGAAACCCGGCCGCAACAGAGCTCATGCCTGCTGGCCGTTCGCTGGCAGCCGGCACCTTGATCCGATTGTGTTAATCAATCCGAAATTAGCACAGGAAAAGCGCTCGTCAGAGCCGGCTTCGCCGGAAGGATTGCATCGTGTTTAACGAACCCTGACCGGCGACACGAGATTTCACCTGGTTTCCGGCCTTCTCCTTTCACAACATGCTTGCAGCCCATTCGTGAGGCGAAACTGCCTACAGAAAGACGTGGTTATGCGTTTGATTTTGTGAAAACCTGACACTCGCGCTTTGAAACGGACAAATACCGGGGCCCTGTAAATGTCAATTCGTGCAAGCATTTATCACCTGACCCATTACCGATACGACCGTCCGGTTACCTTAAGCCCGCAGATTATCCGCTTGCGGCCGGCCCCTCACAGCCGCACCCGGGTCCTGTCTCACTCGTTGAAGGTTTCGCCCGAAGGACACTTCGTCAATCACCAGCAGGACCCCTACGGCAACTGGCTGTCCCGCTTCGTGTTTCCCGAGCCTGTACGCGAATTCAAGATCGAAGTGGATCTGGTCGCCGACATGGCCGTCTACAATCCCTTCGATTTCTTCATCGAGGAGAGCGCGGAGGAATGGCCCTTCGACTATCCGCCGGAACTTCGCGAAGATCTTCAGATTTACCGTCGCCTCGACCCGACCGGCCCGCACATGACCGCGTTCCTGGAAACGGTCCCGAAGGATCGCCAGAGAACCGTCGACTTCATCGTCTGGCTGAACGCCAAAGTCTCCCAGACCGTCAATTATGTCATTCGCATGGAGCCTGGCGTACAGACACCGGAAGAAACCTTCGAGAAAGGAACCGGGTCCTGTCGCGATTCCACCTGGCTGCTGGTGCAGGCCCTGCGCCATCTCGGTTTTGCCGCAAGGTTTGTCTCCGGATATCTCATACAATTGAAGCCGGATCTGGAAGCACTGGACGGCCCCTCCGGCACCGATCACGATTTCACCGATCTGCATGCCTGGGCCGAAGTCTTCCTGCCGGGTGCAGGCTGGATCGGGCTCGATCCGACCTCCGGCCTTCTGGCAGGCGAAAGCCACATTCCGCTGGCCGCGACGCCGCATTACGTCAACGCCGCCCCGATTGTCGGCATGGCAAGCAAGGCGGAGGTCGACTTCGCCTTCGACATGAAGGTGGCCCGCGTCGCCGAACATCCGCGCATCACCAAGCCGTTTTCCGACGATGCCTGGTCGGCACTCAATCAGCTCGGCACCAAGGTCGACCGGATCCTGTCGCAGGAGGACGTCCGCCTGACCATGGGCGGTGAACCCACCTTCGTCTCGATCGATGATTTCGAAGCCGCAGAATGGAACACCGACGCGGTCGGCCCGACCAAACGCCAGAAGGCGGATATTCTGATCCGCCGGCTGCGTGAACGCTTTGCCCCTGGAGGGTTCCTGCATTACGGCCAGGGGAAATGGTACCCGGGTGAAACCCTGCCCCGCTGGACTTTCTCGCTTTACTGGCGCCGCGACGAAAAACCGATCTGGCATGATCCGGATTTGATCGCGGAAGAAGGCGACGATACCAAGGCCAGCGCAGATCAGGCCGCAGCGCTGCTGCAGGAGATCGCAACGAAGCTGGAAATCGACCCGGACCACGTCGTGGCCGCCTATGAAGACCCGGCGGTGTGGCTGGTGAAGGAAGCCAACCTTCCGGAAAATGTCACCCCGAAAAATTCCAAGCTGGAGGACGCCGAGGCCCGGCATCGTATTGCCCGTGTCTTCGACCGGGGGCTGACCGAACCTGCCGGACATGTGCTGCCGATCCAGCGCTGGCAATCGAAGGCCGGCGGACACCGCTGGCGATCCGAACGCTGGAAGCTGCGCCGTGACGCGCTGTTCCTCGTTCCCGGAGACAGCCCTGTCGGCTACCGCCTGCCGCTGGAATCCCTGCCCCATGTCCCGCCGGCCCAATATCCCTACACCAATATCGCCGATCCGACCGTCCCGCGCGACCCGTTACCGGAGTTTCCTGCGGGCCCGCGCGCTGACCGCAGGCAGGATGTTGCCCATTTCACCGCCAGCGAAGGCCAGCAGGACCGGCGGGAACAAACCCTGACGGACGACGAATTTGGCGGAGCATCGGTCAGAACAGCGCTGTCGGTGGAAGCTCGCGACGGACGTCTTTGCGTCTTCATGCCGCCGGTGGAACGGATCGAGGACTATCTGGAACTCATCTCGGTGGCGGAATCTGCCGCGGCTGACTTGAACCTTCCGGTTCATATCGAAGGATATCCACCCCCGCCCGACCCGCGCATGAATGTCATCCGCGTTGCACCGGATCCGGGCGTCATCGAGGTCAACATCCATCCGGCATCCAGCTGGCAGGAATGTGTCGCGATCACCGAAGGCGTCTACGAGGAAGCCCGGCAGTCGCGGCTCGGTGCCGACAAGTTCATGATCGACGGCAAGCACACGGGCACCGGCGGCGGCAACCACGTGGTAGTTGGCGGTGGGACGCCGCTCGACAGTCCGTTCCTGCGCCGGCCTGATCTCCTGCGCAGCCTGATCCTGCACTGGCAGCGCCATCCAAGCCTGTCCTACCTGTTCTCCGGCCTCTTCATCGGCCCGACCTCGCAGGCTCCGCGCGTCGATGAGGCCCGTCATGACGGCCTTTACGAGTTGGAAGTCGCCCTGTCACAGATCCACCGCCCTCATGAAGGGGCAACGCCGTTCCCCTGGCTGGTTGACCGGTTGCTGCGCAACCTTCTGGTGGATGTCACCGGCAACACCCACCGGGCGGAAATCTGCATCGACAAGCTCTATTCCCCCGACGGCCCGACAGGACGGCTGGGCCTTGTCGAGTTTCGCGGCTTCGAAATGCCGCCGGACCCGCGCATGAGCCTTGCCCAGCAGCTGTTGCTCAGGGCGCTCATTGCGCGCCTGTGGCAGCAGCCACTGTCCGGCAATCTGACCCGTTGGGGCACGGCCCTGCACGACCGGTTCATGCTGCCGCATTATGTCTGGACCGATTTTCTCGACGTCCTGGGGGATCTGGAGCATCACGGTTTTCAGATGCGTCCGGACTGGTTCGAAGCCCAGGCCGAATTCCGCTTCCCCTTCTGCGGAGAACTTGAGGTCGATGGTGTTCACCTGGAACTTCGACAGGCGCTGGAACCCTGGCACGTACTGGGCGAAACCGGCGCCATCGGTGGCACCGTGCGCTATACGGACAGTTCCACTGAACGTCTGCAGGTCAAGCTCACCACCAGCGATCCGGACCGCTACGCCGTCACCTGTAACCGGCGGACCTTGCCGCTCAGGAAAACCGAGACCAACGGCGTTTCGGTTGCCGGTGTCCGTTACAAGGCCTGGCAACCGGCCATGGCGCTGCACCCCGTGCATCCGGTCGACGCCCCGCTGACCTTCGATATCTTCGATCGCTGGAGCGGCCGGGCCCTTGGTGGCTGCGTCTATCATGTTGCTCATCCGGGCGGACGGAACTATGACACGTTTCCTGTCAACGGGAACGAGGCAGAAGCCCGCCGCCTTGCAAGGTTCGAGCCGCACGGCCATACGCCGGGGCTCTATCTTCCGGGGCTTGAACGGCCGCATCCGGAGTTTCCGTTGACGTTGGACCTGCGCAGACCGCAGAATGTCTGACGAACCGGCAGCCCCGCCGACTGGAAACGATGCATGAGCTTGGACGAAAACGCAGAACCCGGAGCGCTTCGCTACGGCCTCTTGAAGGCCTATCGTCCCTTTCCGGATGTTTCGGACGAGCTGCTCTTCCCTGATGGCCGGGTAAGACCGGTCTGGCGGCCGTTTCTGGAGCATCTGAGCGCTCTGACGCCGGAGGAAATCACCGAGCGTTTCGCGCGCGGCAATCAGTATCTGAACGATGCCGGGGTCTATTTCCGTCAATACGGGCAGGACGGGGCGAATGAGCGGGAATGGCCGTTGAGCCATATTCCGGTGATCATCAGCCAGGACGACTGGCAGGTGATTGCAGACGGCCTGACCCAGCGCGCCGAACTTCTGGAACAGGTTGTCGCCGATCTTTATGGCGACAACAGGCTGGTGACCAACGGTTATCTTCCGGCAAGCCTGATTGCGCAAAGCCCGGAGTGGCAGCGTCCACTGGTGGGCATCAAGCCGAAATCCGGACATTTTCTGCACTTCCTGTCGTTCGAGATCGGCCGCGGACCGGACGGAACCTGGTGGGTTCTGTCCGACAGGGCACAGGCGCCTTCCGGTGCCGGCTTCGCACTGGAAAACCGGGTCGCAACCGGACGCGTCTTCAACGAGTTCTTCGCCCGCGCCAATGTCCATCGGCTCGCCGGGTTTTTCCGGCGGTTCCGCGACCACCTGGTCGAGCTGCGTGGAGAAAGCGAAAGCCGCGTTTCGATCCTGACACCAGGCCCGCTGAACGACACCTATTTCGAGCATGCCTACATCGCCCGGTATCTCGGTTTCATGCTGCTGGAAGGTGAGGACCTGACGGTTGAAAACGGCAAGCTGATGGTTCGCACGGTCGCCGGACTGAGGCCCGTCAGCGTTCTCTGGCGGCGCCTTGATGCCGCCTGGGCCGATCCGGTGGAATTGAACGAAACCTCTCACATCGGTACACCGGGTCTTGTTCAGGCGGTCCGCAGCGGCGCAGTCACCATGATCAATGCGCTCGGCACCGGCATTCTGGAAACACGCGCGCTCCTTGCCTTTCTGCCGCGTATCAGCGAACACCTGCTCGGCGAGCCGCTGAAACTGCCGAACGTCGCGACCTGGTGGTGCGGTGAAGAGGGAACGAAAGCCTACGTGAAGGAAAATGCGGAAGGCATGATGTTCAGCCCCGCGCTGTCGACCGCGCTGCCTTTCACGTCCTCCCATACCGATTTTATCGGCAAGGATTTCGACAAGTTCCACAAGGGCATTCTGGAAACCTGGATCGATAGCAAGAGTGACAGGCTGGTCGGGCAGGAAGCCGTGACCCTGTCGACGACACCTGCCTATGACAACGGGCTTCTGGTCCCCCGGCCGATGAGCCTGCGCGTCTTCCTGGCCCGAACGACCAACGGCTGGGAAGTCATGGCTGGCGGCTTTGCCCGGATCGGACAAACGGAAGATGCAAGTGCGATTGCCATGCAGGCAGGCGGATCGGCGGCCGATGTGTGGATCGTCGGCGGTCAGAAGCCGCACAAGGAAACCTTGCTCCACCAGACGGAATCGCCGTTCTTCAAATCACAGACCGGTTCCCTGCCATCGCGCGCAGCCGACAATCTGTTCTGGCTCGGCCGCTACGTGGAGCGTGCGGAAGGCGCGGTGCGGCTGCTGCGTGCCTATCATGCCCGGTTGATGGAAACGGCGGACCCGGAAGCCCCGCTTGTGGCATTGACGGCGGAATATCTGGACAAGATCGGCATGGCGCCTGTCGAGCCGGTTCCCGATGGCCTGTGCGACATGCTGCAATCGGCCGTCGCCAGCGCTGCAAAGGTACGCGACCGGTTTTCCGTCGATGGCTGGCTGGCGCTGAACGACCTTGCCCAGGCCGCGAACGGCGCCAAGCGCACGATGCGCGACAATGCCGACGTTACCAGAGCCATGGGCCTGCTGCTGCGCAAGATCACCGGCTTTTCGGGTCTTGTGCATGAAAACATGTACAGGTTTATCGGCTGGCGTTTCCTGTCCATCGGCCGTGCACTGGAACGCGCCCACCGGATGGCTGATCTCCTGTCGGTCTTTACCGACGAAGACGCCCCGGAAGGCTCTCTTGAACTGCTGCTTGAGGTTGGCGACAGCGCCATGTCCATGAGCCGGCGTTATGCGGTCTCTCTCAGCCATGCCACCGTGCTGGACCTTTTGGCGATGGACACCAAGAACCCGCGCGCGGTGCTCTACCAGCTGACCGACATGAAAGATCATATCGGCGTGCTGCCCAACGCGACGGAAAACGGACATCTTTCGGAGCTGGCCCGCTCCGTCCTGCAGGTTCACACACTTCTGGCAATCGCCACCCCGGAGACCCTGACACCGGCTTCTCTTGCCGATCTTCGCGATCAGATCTCCTATCTCTCCGTGGAGCTGACCGATGCCTATATCCGGTAACGGACGGTCGCTTTCACCCGACACGCCCGACGCGAGGCGCCCGTGCATTACGATGTAACGCTTGAAATCACTTACGACTATGCCAGCCCGGCCAACTACGGACATCATGCGCTCCGGCTGATGCCGGCAACCATCCCCGGCGAGCAGAAGCTGATGGCGGGGCAGATCCATATCGTGCCTGGCCCTTCTGAGCGTCACGACCGGACGGACTTCTTCGGCAATGCTGTCACCGACGTTGCCTACCGGCGCAGCCACAGCGAACTCAGTTTCAAGCTGAAGGCCCGTATCGACAGAACCGCGGTGCCGGAAGAACTCGACATTTCACCGCCGTTGCACGCCCTGGCAAGGGAGCTCTCCGGCGTTCAGTCACTTGCCCCCAGGGCGCCGGTCCATTTTCTTTCAGCCTCGCCGCGCCTGCCCCTCGACCCCGCGTTTGCAGTCTATGCGCAGGACCATGTCGTCCCGGGCATGAGCACGATTTCCGCCGTCGAAGCCATCGGCAAGGCCTTGAACACGGACATGCGTTTCGATGCCGAGGCCACAACAGTCGACACTCCGGCCATCGAGGCGTTCGAGCGACGTCATGGCGTCTGCCAGGATTTTTCGCACATCATGATCGCATGCCTCAGAAGCATCGGCATTCCGGCAGGCTACGTCAGCGGCTTTCTCCGGACCATTCCCCCGGAAGGCCAGGAACGGCTGGAAGGTGCGGATGCCATGCACGCCTGGGTCAGGGCCTGGTGCGGCATCGAGATCGGCTGGATCGAATATGACCCCACCAATGCTCTCAGGGTCGGACAGGATCACATCGTTGTCGCGCATGGCCGCGACTACGGAGACGCGGCACCGGTGAAAGGCGTGTTGCGCACGTCAGGGTCCCAAACCACCGATCACAAGGTCGATGTTGTTCCGCTTTGAAACATGGTTTTTCAGGCCGCTCCATCTGAACACCGCCTCCGGAGTTTTATCGCGAGATATCCCCGGCTGAGCAGGGCGAGCCTGTTTCCATCATCGCCGTTTTGCTAAAATGTGGAACGCGACCAAGGGGAGCTGGTTATGCGTTCGTTTCTTCATGCCATCGTGTTTTTGCTAGTATCAGCCGGCACCGTGCAGGCAGGTTACGATCAGTCCAAGGACTGGTTCCATGCCAGGGACTGGCGAGAACGGGTCCGGATCCAGTTCCTGCTGGTCTTTACGGGAGACTACGCCTCACAGGTGGACGGAACCTTCGGCAGGCTCACCTATAACGCGCTCACAACTTTCCAGAAGCACCGGGACTTCACCCCGAACGGTGTGCTCGACGACGAGCAGATGCAGATCCTCCAGCGCGATGGCCTCGACCTTGTCGAACGGGTTGGTTTTGAAACCTACAAGGACGCCGTTTCCGGATTGCAGCTCGGCGTTCCGGGCAAGCTCTTCGAACCGTCCACCCAGACGCCGCGCGGACACCTCTGGCGGGCCTATGACAACAGCATCGAACTGGAAACCCTGCAGGTTTCGGCGGAAGAAACCGACTACGCGGCCCTCTACAAGCGTCTGACCGATACCAGCGACGGGCGGACCGTGGAGCACAAGCAATTCCGGAATGACTACTTCGTCGTCTCCGGTCGGCAGGATGGACGTGATTTCTACCTGCGCATGATGAAGACCTCTTCGGACAGCCGTGGCTTTTCGCTTGCCTGGCAGGCACGCCATGCCGTCTTCATGGACCGCGTGGCAGTTGCCATGTCGAACAGCATGACGTTTTACGACGGAACAGATGAGGAGAAACTGGACGCGGTCACATCAGCTCCCGGCCTGCAGGTTCTGGAAGAGGACAACAGCAGCGATCCGCTTCCCAAGGGAGCACGCAAGGATATTATCGGCCGCAAGACCTCCTCCTCCGGCAGCGGCTATTTCCTGACGAGCGAAGGCCACATCGGCACCAATGCGCATGTGGTCGGCAACTGCCGCTCGCTGGATATTCCAGGCCACGGTACCGCGAGGCTGGTGAAGGCGGACACGGAAAACGACCTCGCGATCCTGCAGCTCGACAGCGGCAAGTCGGATCATGTTGCGCAGTTCCGCTCAAAACAGCCGATCGTTCGCGGAGAGGAGATTTTCGTGATCGGCTATCCCTTTGCCCAGATCCTGGACAACAACCTGAACTTCACTCCCGGCATGATCTCGTCGCTGGCAGGCGTCAAGGGCGACAGCCGCCATTTCATGCTGACAGCACCGGTACAGCCAGGCAATTCAGGTGGCCCGGTTCTGGACAGGACGGGAGCCGTCGTCGGCACCGTTGTGTCTCGCCTGGACAAGTTCAAGACGCTCAAACTGGCCGGTGACCTGCCGGAAAACGTGAATTTCGCGGTCAGGGGCAAGCTGATGGCGGAGTTCATGGAAGATCTCGGCCTGACGCCCTCCTACAACACCATCACCAACATCAAGAGCCCGACCCGGATCGACGAGGAGGCTTCTCAATACACCGTGCTGGTGCTCTGCCGGAACTGAACCCGCCGAAAAGGCCGGGGTCATTCCGACAGACAGTCTTAGCGGATAGCCTTGTCTTCGCCGTCGAAGAAATGCAGGCGGCTCTCGTCGAAGGTCAGACCAACACGAGTTCCCTCCTCCACGTCTTCGGCACCGCTGATGCGCACCAGGATCGTTTCAAGCCCGTCGAGCGCCACGTAAAGGAAGGTGTCTGCACCCAGATATTCGGCCACTTCCACCGTTCCGGTGCAATGCCCCTCGCCCGGTGTTGCAAGGCTGATGTGCTCCGGACGGATGCCGAGTTTAACCGGGGTTTGTCCGCTGCCGGCATACGGATAAGGACCGCCGCCATGCCCGCGCAGCGAAAACCGTCCTTCTTCGAGTGAACAGGGCGCCACGTTCATCTTCGGCGAACCGATGAACTGGGCCACGAACAGATTGTCCGGCCGTTCATAAAGTTCGCGCGGTGATCCGACCTGTTCGATCCTGCCGGCCTGCAACACCACGATCTTGTCGGCCAGCGTCATGGCTTCCACCTGATCGTGTGTCACGTAGATCATGGTGGTGCCGAGGCTCTTGTGGAGCCGGGCGACCTCAAAACGCATTTCAACGCGAAGCGCTGCGTCCAGGTTCGACAACGGTTCATCGAACAGGAAGGCACTTGGCTCGCGAACAATGGCGCGGCCGATGGCCACCCGCTGGCGCTGTCCACCCGAAAGCGCCTTGGGGCGCCGGTCGAGATATTCGTCCAGCTTCAGCACTTCAGCAGCCGCATTCACCTTGCGGTCGATCTCCGCCTTGGGAAAGCCTGCCGTCTTCAGACCGAAACCGACATTCTCGCGCACCGACATATGCGGGTAAAGCGCGTAGGACTGGAAGACCATCGACAGTCCCCGCCCCGATGGCGGCAGTGCAGTGACGTCCTTGCCATCGATTTCGATAGCACCACGGCTGGTTTCCTCAAGCCCTGAGATCAGACGCAACAGCGTCGACTTCCCGCAGCCGGACGGTCCGACAAAGATGACGAATTCGCCATCCTTGATGTCGAGGTCGATGCCCTTGATGACCTGCAGGTTGCCGAACCACTTTTCAACCTTGTTGAGCTGGATCGCTCCCATCGCGTCCCCCTTAAGCTGCCTGCTCGGCGTGTGAAGGCGAAGCCCAGGTCAGCCAGATGGCCGACGTCCAGGAGAACGATCCGCCACCTGCTCCTGCGCCCGTTTCGGGGCTGAAATATTCCGCAAAGCCCCCGGTTTCGATCAGCCGCGCGGTGTCGGCGCGCAGTCGTTCCGCCCGGACGGCATCGCCTGCTTCGGCAAAACCTTTCGCGATCATGTAATTGATCATCGCCCACACCGGTCCGCGCCAATACCGCAAAGGCTCGTAACTGCGGTGATCGGGATCATAGGACGGCATCAGGTATTCGACCCGCTCCGCGATCCTGTCGAAATGTCCCTGAAGCGCACCAAGGGTCTGCGGATCATGGAGCCCGGCATAGAGTGCCAGGAAGGAAGCACTGGAGATGCCATCTGTCTGCTTGCCGCGACGCTCGTCAAAAGCGACATGTGCCTTGACCTCATCATTCCAAAGCGTCCGGCTGCCTTTTTCCATCGCCGCGATCCACCCTCGGATCTCGTCGGCTTCCGCGCTCATGCCGAGTTTTTCGGCCAGCGCGAGAAGATCCCGGTTGGCGCGCAGGAAGATGAAGGTAACGCCCGGGTCGGCAACGAAGAACGGGCAGGTTTCGGCGACTTTTTCCGGATCCCAGCCTACCTTTCGGCAAGCAGCGACAATGCTGAGATAACGGTCGTAGTCCTCCTTGTGCGGCCGCATGGCCGGATCGACATGAGAGGTGTCCTTCCGCTCATAGGGACCAATGTCCTTGACCTCGACCGCCCGCAGCGCCTCGTCCCAGTCCGGCAGGTTGTCCCGCCCGGATTCCCAGGGGTGAATGACGGCAATGACACCAAGGTTTTTCGGGTCGCGATAGGCAAGATACCAGCGATGCCAGGCCATCAGTTTCGGCAACAAGGCCTTCGCCCGCTCCAGTGCCTTGCCGGTCCGGTCAGCCTCCACCAGGCTATGGACGACGGACGCGGCCACCGGCGGCTGGGAATGACCGGAACTCGGGATCGGACCGCCGTCGGTTCCCCACACGCCCGGTCCGGGAAAATAGCTCGGGTCGTCCTTGCGAAACAGGATGTGCGGCACCATTCCGTCGCGCCACTGGCCCTGGAACAGCATCTCGATTTCCTGCCAGGCCCGGTCCTGGTCGAATTCCGCAAACCCCAGGGCGACAAAGACGGAATCCCAGTTCCACTGGTACGGATAAAGACCCTTCGTCGGGATCGTGTACCCGCCCTGGTCGTTTTCGGTCAGGATGGCCTTTGCCGCCTGGTCTAGATCTGCGTGTGCCACAGCGTACTCCCTCGGGCTCTTCAGAGCCCCTTCTCTTGATCGTTCAACCCTTGACGCTGCCGGCCGTCAGGCCCTGGACAAGGAAACGTTCGAACCACAGGAAAATGAAAAGGACGGGCACGGTCGCAATTACCGCGCCCGCCATGAGATGCTGACGTGGCACCTCGGAGGAATTGAGGGACACCACTCCGCGCGACAGCGTGAAGATGTCCGGATCGTCCAGGAACATGAACGCGAACAGGAACTCGTTCCAGGCGATCATGAAGACGTAAAGCGAAACGGAAGCCAGCGCCGGAAGGGACAGCGGCAGGGTGATCTTGAGGATCACGCCGATGCGCGACAGCCCGTCCATCAGCCCGGCTTCTTCCAGTTCGGACGGCAGACCGCGAAAGTACCCCTGCAACATGTAGAGCGCGACCGGGATGGTCGTTGCCGGATAGACGATCAGCAGGCCGGTGAGTGTGTTGCGCAGACCAAGCTGCGAGAACACCGCATAGAGCGGGATCACCAGCACGATCGCCGGCACCATGTAGATGAGCAGCACGGAGCGGGCCAGGAATGCCTGCCCCGGAAACCGCAGCCGCGACACGGCATAGGCGCCCGGCACCGAGAACAGCAATGTCAGCACGACGGTTGCCACCGACACGAAGGCGGACACCATCAGGTAACGGCCGAAGTTGAACTGGGTGAAAAGCTCGACATAGGACCGGAACAGCCCGCTGATGCCCTGACTGACGTCGATCGACAGGTCCAGCGGATTGGCAAGCAGCGCCTGTTGGCTTTTGAGCGAGGTCATGATCATGACGTAGAACGGCAAGGCGACAATGATCGAGAAGACGACGAAGCCGACGCCCTTCGCGATGCGAATATAGACAACCTCACGCTCGTAGCGCGACATGGCACCAAGCCGGGCCCCACCGAGGCAGATCGCATTGGCACCGGTAACGCCGGCGACAAACATCACCAGACCAAGTCCCTGCCACAAGGAGTGCTGACCAAGCGACAGACCGAAGGGCGCCGCGAAGGAAGCCACCATCAGGACGACGAACAGGACGGCAGCACAAAGCCCCCTGTCCGCCATGGCTCCAGCGCCCCCGGTCGACTGCCTCCAGACCAGAACCAGAGCACTGACAAGCCCCGCAAGACCCGCCGCCGTTGCTTGCGGCTGCGCCACATCGCCGGTCACCAGTGTCAGTGTGACACCGATGACCACCATGGCAGTGACGCCCCAGATCAGGCCGGTCAACGCCGCGAGAACGATACTGCCGGGTCTCATAGCCCTTCCTCCTTCGGCGAAAAGCGGATGAACAAAGTGGCGAAGGTGACAAGGACGACAAAGACGACCACGGCAACGGCTGCACCGGCGCCGAGATTGGACAGGGCAAATCCCTGCTCATAGACATCGACGGTCAGCGTACGCGTGCCCGCGTTGCCGCCGGTCAGAAGGAAGATGTCGTCGAACTTGTTGAAGGTCCAGATGAAGCGCAGCAGGAACAGGACCGAGAGGATCCCCATCAGTTGCGGCAGCGACAGGTACCAGAACTGCTGCAGCGGCGTTGCCCCGTCCATTTCGGCAGCTTCATACATGTCCGTGTTGATCGACTGCATGCGCGCCAGAATGAACAGGAAGGACAGCGGGAAGTAACGCCAGGCCTCGAAGGCAATCACCGTCGTCAGCGCCAGCGGAAACTCCATCGGAATGCCGAGAACGGAAAACTCGATCGCCCTCTGGCCGAAGAAATTGATCGGATCGGCGACAACGCCCATTTTGGTCAGCAGCGCGTTGAGCGTGCCGGAAAACGGGTCGAACAGAACGACCCAGGTGAAGGCAACCGCGATCACAGGCGAGACGTAGGGAAACAGAAACAGGCCCCGCAGGACACCGCGACCGGGGAAGGTCGTGTTCAGGAGCTGCGCCGCAAAGAGACCCAGCACCAACGCGCCACCCGTCCCGAAGATGGTGTAGTAGAACGTAATGCGCAGCACTGACCAGAACTCGTCCGCGCTGAAGATCCGGCTGAAGTTCTCGAACGTGAATTCGAAGTTGGTCAGCACATTGTTGGCTTCGCCCGAAATAACTGGCTCGCTCGCACGTTCGGGACGGTTTGCATCCAGAAACCCCTGCGACACGGTTCCGACCAGTTCGACATCTCCGCGCCAGCCAGGCGCTACGGTTCCAAGATCGCACGTCAGCGCGGCGCCATTGAGCGAACAGTTTTCGGAATGCGAAGTCACCGTGAAGCCATCGGGCACCACATCGCTCAGTGTCACGTCGCGGACTTCCTCGTCCTGGGACGAATTGCGCAGCCGGTATTCCAGCCGGGCCTCGTCGCCCGGTGCATTTGGCCGACCACGAACCCGTTCGTTGACGAGCACGGTCGGCGGCCGCAGGTCGGCAAGCTGAACCGGCTTCACACTGATCCAGAAATTGGCAAGCAGCGGTCCGGCAACAATCATCAGGATGATGGCAAATGTCGGCGCCAGCATCAGATACGCCAGCCACATTTCACGCCGCTGCATCGGACCGATGCCTTTCGGCGGCCCTGAGGAAGCGTCAGCTTCGGTTTTGGTGTTCATGTTTCCGCCCGGGGTCTAGATCCCGTTCTGCCGTTGGCGACCGACAAGTCCCAACCGGCAACTGTCTGGAGCCCATCTCGTCTGCCGGCAATGCAGCGGCAGGAGATTGGGAAGGACCGGGCATCCGATAGACGCCCGGTCCGGGCCGTTATGTGCGGGCTTTTCCACCCCCTCGTGGGGTCTTGAGGGGTGGAAAGGCGTTACTGGATCTTGGCCAGTTCCTCGTTGAGCTTGGCAACTGTTACAGCAGCATCGCGTTCGTCGTCGATGTATTCACGCACCAGACGGTTCATCACCTGGCTGTTGATCATCTTGGAGGCAAGCGAGAGCTGGCCTTCCTTGACGCCCCAGCGGCTGGCGGTGTCGAGACCGGAGACGATGGTCTTGATGGTGTCGGCATCGTAGAGATCGGTCAGCGGCGCCTTGCGGTCGACACCCACCGGAAGCTTTGCCCAGCCATCGACGAATTCGGTCGCGTTGTCGGCAGAACCACGACGGATCGGGAACTTGCCTTCCGGCGCGATCGACAGGGTCGACAGGTAGCCGTCATCCATGGAGAACTCGACGAACTGCATCGCCGCTTCCGTGTCCGCGTCATTGGTGATGCCGAAGTAACGGATGTCGGCCCAGGCTGCCCCGTCTGGATTGGACGGGCCGCTCAAGGTGGTGACAACACCAGTCTTGGAAGCAAGTTCCGTGGAGGTCGGATCGTCGGTGATGGTCGGCGGAGCGCTGTCACGCAGGCCGGCAAGCTCATCCAGGATGAACGGCGACCAGATGATCATGGCTGCTTTGCCGGCAAAATAAAGCTCGCGCGACTGCTTCCAGAAGAGGTCTCCGGGAGGCGATGCCTTGGCGATGGCCTTGTAGAACTCCAGCGCTTCGACAGTCTTCTTCTCGTCCAGCGGCTTGAAACCGTCGTCGCCGACAGGGCTGACACCATTGGCCAGAAGCACGTGCTCCAGCACCTGGCTCATGAAGTTCTCGTCAACTTTGGTTGCGGCGACGAAACCGAACATCTCGGGCGGGTTATGCAGTTTTTCGACAGCCGCCAGAATGTCTTCATAGCTGTCCGGAGCAGCAAGGCCGTTTTCCTCAAAGAGGTCCTTGCGGTAGATCACCATCTGGGTCCAGCCGTCCACAGGCACGGAGGCGACACCGTCTTCAACCGCAGCCATGGCAACCGCGCCCGGCGCGAATGTGCCGGCACCCAGTTTTTCAAACACTTCGGTCGCAGCTTCCGTATCCAGGATGCCTGCTTCGGCCCAAGGCAGCGCGTATTGCAGTGTGTGATAGATGACATCCGGCAGATCGCCGGCGGCAAAGGCTGCCGTGGCACGCGTGCCGAGATCGGATTCCGTCACCGGAATGACGTCCACCTCGATGCCTGTCTTTTCCTTGAACGCGGCGGCCATTTCTTCCTGCTTGGCCAGGCGTTCCGGTTGTTCTTCAGTCGTCCAGAACCGCAACGTCTCGGCCTGTGCGGCCGTCAGACCGAGCGTCAGAACGCCCGCGATGGTCGAGGCCAGGAATGTTGTCCTCCCAAACATATTACTCTCCCTTCCTGCCGGAATGTGGCTGTTGGTTCAGCCGGTCGCGGAGCGCGCTTGCAAGCGCCTCCGATGAATTTGCCGGAGCGCCATCCGAGGCGCGCCGGATCAGGTTTGCCTTGGCAAGGGCCTGCAGATCCGTGGGGTTCTTGCCATCCAGAACATCGATCAGCATGCGGGCAACCCTGCCGCCTGCTTCTTGGGCGCTTTGCGAAAAAGTCGTCAGCGGCGGGTCCAGGTATTCACCCACCGGCAGGCCGTCATAGCCGACGACGGTAACGTCGGAGCCGACCTTAAGACCGAACTTGCGGCAGTACTGCACCGCTCCGATGGCAAGGGCGTCGGTCACGCACAAAAGTGCGGTCGGCGGCGCTTCCAGCGACAACAGCGCCTCGGCCCCTGCAAAGCCGCCTTTTTCGCTGAGCGACTGAAGATTTTCCAATGCCGGATCATGTACAAGGCCCAGCGCCTCCAGACCCTGCCTGTACCCGTTGCGGCGCTGAAGCGCGAAGTTGAGTTCCATCGGACCGCCGATGAACCCGATCCGCTCATGTCCGAGGCTGTAGAGATGGCGAACGCCATCGGCAAAGGCCGCCTCGTTATCGATATCGAACCAGGCATAGCCTGCCGGATCGCGCGTGCGGCCATGGGCGACAAATGGAAAATTCTGTTCCCGCAAATAGGCGATGCGCGGATCGTCCACTTCCGTTCGGGTGACGATGAAACCGTCCACCTTGCGCCTAGCGATCAGCCGCTTCACGGTCTCGATCATGTGTTCGCGTGAATGGGCAGTGGTCACCAGAAGGTCCAGCCCCAGTTCGTCGAGAGCTCTTGCGATGCCGTCGATGAATTCGGACAGGAACGGATCCGCTCCACTGCCGTGACCCACGGGGATGACGATGCCGAGCGTGTCCTGACGTCCGCGCTTCAGATTGCGTGCAGTGGCCGACGGCTGATAGCCCAGATCCTGAACAGCCTTGAGGATACGTTTGCGGGTGGCTTCGGAAATATCGGTGTAGTTGTTGAGGACCCGCGACACGGTTCCTTTCGCAACGCCCACATGGCGCGCCACGTCATCAATGGTGACGGAATCGCGAAGTCGCGACATCGATCCTCCCTGCGAGCCCGAAGGGCTCAATTCCCGGCCTGCAGCCTCAAAAGGCAACAGATTGTTTTATTGAGGAAAATTTTTACAAAACCGATTTTGTAAGTCAACAAAATCGGTTTTGGAGATCAAATTTTTATTTTTTGCAGAGCGGGAAGCGACTGACGTTGCAACGAAACATGCCGCTGCAACGTTTCGGAAAACAAAAACGGGAGGAGCATTTCCGCTCCCCCCTTCGCATCGGTCAGTTCTCATCGATGGCTGTCGAGACAGGCCTTCCAGACACCGTCTGCGGCGATTGTCAGAACGGTACGCCGGAGACGAGAATCAGATTTGCGTAAGGCGTGCATTCACCGGTGCGAATGACCGCACGTGCCTTCGAACAACGCTCCTTGAAGTCCTCGTGGGACATGCGGACATGTTCGATCGGCTTGCCGGTGTCAGCCGCCCA
Organism: Labrenzia sp. R5_0; assembly: GCF_017743835.1. Taxonomy (NCBI): domain Bacteria; kingdom Pseudomonadati; phylum Pseudomonadota; class Alphaproteobacteria; order Hyphomicrobiales; family Stappiaceae; genus Labrenzia; species Labrenzia sp. R5_0. The sequence goes on from NZ_JAGHRK010000002.1 coordinate 1,365,720, forward strand.
ATGGGCCAGTCGGACCTCGATCTGCGTGACGAGATCTTCCGATGCCTCGTCTGCAAAGACCGCCTGCTCGACGATCATTTCATCGGCAAGCGCTTCCAGAACATCGAAGAAGGCCGGAATACCGGGGCTGACTGCCAGGTCGATCACACCAACATTGGCAGGAACCGGAAGGCCTGCATCGGCAAGGACGATCTCGTCCATATGGCCGAGCGAGGCTACCAGTTTACTGAGATGCCGGTTTAGAAGCTTCGTACGTTTCATGGCCTTGTCCTGAATGTTCGGTGGTGCTTACGTCAGCGAGACCAGAGTTTCGCAAAGCGGCACAGGGGCATAATAGGGTGCGGACGCCTTGCTGACGAGATCGAGCCGAAGCACGGAAAGCCCAAGCGCCTGCAGCCCTTCCGTTTCCTTCTCCGGAACCGCTTGATCGACGATCACGAAGTTGAGCAGACGGTCGATCGGGCAATCGCTGCCCGCGTCACGCCGCAAGTAGGCAAGCAGGGTCTGCACCTTGTCGGCAACACTCATCGTGCCGGTTTCCGGATCCTGCCCCGTTCCGGGCACATAGACCTTCGGAATGGTGCGTGCGGCAACGGCTTTTCCGACGCCTTTCGGCAGGAGATTCGCGATCAGGCTGGTATAGAAACTGCCCGGCGCATAACAGATGAGGTCAGCAGACTGGATGAGGCTCCGGTTGCGGTCCGGAAACGCTGCTTCCGCAGGGTCCTTGCCGGTCAGCCCTCGATTGAGGAACAGGTTCCTGATCGGCGAGTCCAGTGGTGGATGCTCCTTGCCGGTCAGAAGATGCTGGCCGATAACAACCTCGCCATCGTCAAGGTCTGCCCCCAGGTGCAGGTTGTCGTCGGCAACGGCCCGGACGGTCCCCTGAACACCCACCAGCTTGGCCACCAGAAAGATGATCGGTTCAAGTTGCTGGTTCTGGTTGAGGTAACCACCGGCCAGGATCAGGTTGCCGATGCTGGCGCCGCGCAGGTCGAAATCTATCGGGCGTGCGGCGTGAAACATGCCCAGCTGATTCTGGATGAGCGTGCGCATCGGCTGCTCTATCGCCTCCACCAGCGGATGCGTTCCGGCGATCATGCTTTCCAGCTCGGCGGCCAGATCCACTTGCGAGGCTGTTTTCGAAAACCGATGTGTGAACAGGCGAAAAACGTCCGGATGGCCGAGCACCGTTTCGTCGGCGAGTGCCATCAACCGGCTTCTGAGATCACCGATGGCCGGCATGTTGAAGGCAATCCTGAGCCCTTGCGAGCTGCCGCCGGAATCGAACGGTGTCACCAGGTGGATGGAATTATGCGTGTAGCGCTTCAGGCACTGGGCGACACCGTTGAGTGCCGATCCACCGCTGAAGAACAACGTCCTCGGGCCAAGCTTCGGATTGGACAGAAACCGTTCGATCCGAAACGGATCCGGCAGGCGCGCCACACGGGTGATGGTGATTTCAGTCAAGTCCGGTCCCTTGGGAATTCCGGCGCCATTTGCCGGGTAAAGGAATTGCGGGCGTTCGTCCCGGCCAATGCGCTATCCGATCCATATGGCACGGAAATCATTGACATTCGTCAGTGTCGGCCCGGTGACAACCTGATCTCCGATCGTGTCGAAAAAGCGGTGAGCGTCATTGGTAAGAAGTGCCTCTTCCACATCGGCACCCGCCTTGTCCGCCCTCGCCAGCGTATCCGGGCCAATGACAGCACCCGCGACCTCTGCTGCCCCGTCGACACCGTCCGTGTCGCAAGCGATCGCGTGGATACCTGGAGCCCCGCGCAAGGCAAAAGCAAGAGCCAGGGCGTATTCGGCGTTCGGTCCGCCAACGCCCTCGCCGCGTCGGGTCACCGTCAGCTCACCGCCGGACAGGAGCAGCAAGGGCCGGCTGCCTTCGGGGCGCTCGCTCTGGCGGCTGAGGGCAAGCTCTGCATGGGCACGCGCCACTTCCCGCGCTTCGCCTTCCAGGGCGTCACCCAGGATCTCGACATCACAGTCTTCTGCTTCGGCTAGGGTCCGGGCAGCTTCCAGCGACTGGGAGGGAGCTGCGAAGATGACATTCGATACGCGGCTAAGCTTTTCGTCATCGGGCTTCAACACACCGCTTCCGGCAGCGAGAACCTGTTGCACCGAAGCCGGCACTTCGATCTTCCACTGCTCCAGAATCGCCTTGGCATCGGCCGTCGTGCTGGTATCACCAACCGTCGGACCGGACCCGATTTCAGCAGGATTGTCACCGGGAACATCGGAGATGAGCAGAGCCAGCATCTTTGCAGGATAGGCAGCGGCTGCCAATTGCCCGCCCTTCACCCGGCTCAGATGTTTCCGCACGACATTCATCTGGCCGATTGGCGCACCGGAGGCCAGAAGCGCCTGGTTGACCGCCTGCTTTTCGGCCAGCGAGATTTCTCCGGCAGGCGCAATCAGCAAGGCCGAGGCACCACCGGACATGAGCGCCAGCACGTAGTCGTTCTCACCCAGGCCGGAAACAAGCTCGATCATGCGTTTGGTCGCGACAAAACCCATTTCGTCCGGAACCGGATGCGCGGCCTCCACGATCTCGATCCCTTCGCACGGCCTCGCGTAGCCATAGCGTGTGATCACCAGGCCTTCGCACGGCCCCCAGACCTTTTCGACCGCTTCCGCCATTCGGGCGGAGGCCTTGCCTGCGCCGATCACCACGACGCGGCCCGCTGGTTTCTCCGGCAGAAACGCACCAAGGCTCTGCATCGGGTCCGCCACTTCGACGGCCCGCAGGAACAGCCGTTTCAAAAAATCCTGAACGCTTTCGGCCATGGCACCACTTCTTCCTAATTTCATGTTCTCCTGTTTGAGCGCAGAACTGCAGGAATTATCAAGGCCGAAACGATGACCTTCAACCTGCGAACGCCCAAAACCCAGCGAAACCGTGTGCCCTGCAGCATAGAATTGTTTTGCGTTTCACCGTCACCATCCACACATGAGGGCCAATTCCACGGAGGACCTCATGACTGCGCAGACAATGCCCGCCTTCGATACGGCGATCCGCAACCCGGAAAACCCCGACCACCTGATGGTGATTAAGGACGTGCCCCGGCGAATTCGCATCTATCAGGGCGCGGCCCTGCTGGCGGACAGCATCAATGCGGTTCGCGTTCTTGAAATCGGCAAGTCTTTTTATGACCCCGTGATCTACGTGCCGGAAGCCGATCTAAAGACCCGGTTCGGGTATGTCGACAAGTCTACTCATTGCCCCATCAAGGGCGACGCCAGCTACATTTCCCATGATGGCGAGGAGATCGGCTGGGTCTACAGATCGCCGGTGCCGATGGCGGAGAAACTTGCCGGGCACTACGCCTTCTGGCCATCCAAGGTCCGGATCATCGAGGGCGAGTAGAAGGCTCTCGAATGCGCAACCGGTCAGCCTAACGCCGCGCGGCAGCCGAAAATCTGTAACAACGGCTCAGTCCTTGCCGACATCCTCGACATAGACCAGCGCCCGGCCCTGACAGATGCGGGTGCCGTCCTCGGCTTCACAGACCGTTTCCAGATCAACCAGGTGTTTTTCCGGCCGCAAGCGCGTGATGGTCACCGAGGCCGTCAGCGTCTCCCCGACCGGGGCGGGCGCCAGAAACTCCAGGCTCTGCTTCAGGTAGTTGGTTCCTCTCCCCGGCAGCTCGACGCCCAGCAGATAGGAAAAGAGCCCGCCGATCAGTGGTCCCGGAACAGACACCGGGACTTCCGTACCGGTTCCGGCAAGCTGCGCGAAACCACGCATGTCGTCTTCTGTGTAGCTGCGTTTGACTTCCGCGCGCGCTCCGACTTCCAGGCTCATGTCCGCCCCCCCAGTTTGCAGGAACCGGACAAGGTCACGGCCCCGTCCGCCACACGGGCGACCTCGATCAGGATCAGGTCCCCATCGTCCTCGCTCGGCGTGAACGAAAACGTCAGTTCCTCGTCCGCATAGGCCGGATTGGGAAACATCAAAGTCTGCACGGCATGGCTTCGCCCCGGATGGAGCGCCTCCAGATGCGCAAAGACCCGCGTATAAAGCAGCATTCCGTGGGAGACGGTGCGGCCGAACCGTGTGCGAGCCGAAAATTCGGGATCGACGTGGATCGGGTTGTCATCACCGGACAGATCGGCAAAGACATCGAAATCCTCCTGACGGGGGATCCAGCTAAACGTTGCGCTGTGCTGCGCGTCAGCGGTCAGGCTCATCGGTTATGCTTTCTCCAGGGAATTGTCGGCAAGGAAGTCGTCTTTCAGAATGTTCTTGCGCACCTTGCCCGCCGCGGTGCGCGGCAGGTCATCAACGACGGTAAAGCTTTTCGGCACCTTGTAGGGCGCCAGCTGCTTGCGGCACCAGTCGGCCAACGTCGTCGTGTCGAGGTCTTCGCCGGGACGCACAATCAGGAAGGCCGCACCGACCTCGCCCCACTTAGCATCAGGCACACCAATCACCACAGCCTCCAGAACGGCCGGATGACCGACAAGAACCTTCTCGACTTCGGCCGGATAGACGTTCTCGCCTCCCGAGATGTACATGTCCTTGATCCGGTCGACGATGTAGTAGTAGCCGTCCTCGTCGCGGCGCCCGATGTCACCGGATTTCAGCCAGCCGTCGACCGTGAAGGTGGCAACCGTCGCTTCCTTGTTGTCCATGTAGCCCGGCGTGATGTTCGACCCGCGAAACTGGACTTCCCCTTCCCCCGGCCCTTCGACGATACCGCCATCGCCGTCGACCAGGCGAACATCCGTCAGGATCTGCGGTTTTCCGACTGAGCCGATCTTGGCGGGCGCATGGCCCTTGTCCATCAGGAACACGGTTGGCCCGGTCTCGGTCATGCCCATGCCGTTGCAGATGGTGACGCCCCGCTCCTGAAACTCCGACAACAGGTGTTTCGGCACAGGCGCACCGCCACAGCCGAGCGACCGGACCTTCGAAAAATTCGTCTTGCCGATCCTGGGTGACAGGGCCAGCGCCTGATAGATCGCCGGAACACCGAAGAAGCAGGTGACGTTTCCGGCGGAAACGAGATCAAGCACGGTCTCCGGATCGAACTTGCGCAAGACAGTCGACATGCCGCCGTTCAGGAAGATCGGCAGCGTCGGCAGGTTGATCCCCGCCGTATGGAAGAGCGGCAGGAAATTGACGCCCTTTTCGCCGATCGAAAGACCCGTTGCCTGGCAGTAGTTGATCATGTTGGCATAGGCCATGCCTGCCGTCTGGATGACCGCCTTGGGCAGGCCCGTCGTTCCGGAAGTGTAAAGCAGATACCAAGGGGCCGAGGCCTTGACCTTGCCGCATCCGATCGCTGCAGGACTTGCCCCCGTCAGAAGACGATCAAGAGCGCTGCCGCCCCGACCCTCGGCGCCCAGAGGCAGAAGCGACAGGCCGGTTGTGGCGGCAAGTTCTTCGGCAATCTCGACAAACGCAAGATCATGAAACAGCAGCTTCGCACCGGAGGCCGCCAAGATGGGCTGCAGCTCGGCAACCGGCTGTCGCCAGTTGAGCGGCACAAGCAGGATGCCGGTTTTCTGAGCCGCAAACAGCAGCACGAAGAAATCCGGGTGGTTATGGCAGAGCACCGCCATGCGGTCGCCCTTGGCAAGGCCGCGACCCAGCAGAAGATTGCCCAACCGGGTGGCGCGCTCGTTGATCTCGCAGAAACTGAAAGATCTGCCGCTTTCATGATCGACAAAGGCTGTCGCCCCGGGCGTGAGCTCCGCCCGTTTTGCGGCCATGTCGGTTAAATATTCCATGCGTCCTCCCAACACCTGGCGGGGCCTCGAGCCAGCGCCCAGCAAGTCGAGGTGTCCGTCTTGCTGTCGCCGTCCTGGTCCTTCGGACGGGCTTCTCCTCAGGCCCGTTTCCTGGTGAATTCCTTCATGCCGTCGAGCGTGCTTTGACGACTCACCAGGTCCAGGAACCTGGCTTTTTCCTGGTCGAGACGCTCTCGCACCATCGCGCATCTGCGTGCATCCCAAACACTCTGCCGTGTCGTGCGATGGGTCTGGGCGAAGCCTTTGCCGAGATCCACGACCCAGCCGTCAACAGTTGCAACAAGCTCAGCCCCCGGCACCTGACAGACGGCAAGCCCCAGTTCCACGGCCTCCGAAGCACCGATGCGCGTGTTGCGATACTGGATCGCAAGTGCCTTAGAAGTGCCGATGCGGTCCGGCAGCAAGGCTGTCCAGCCGCCGTCCGGACCGAACCCCACCTGATTGTAGTAGGGCTGGACAAAGGCCGTCCCGGACATGGCGACCATGTCTGCCGCAAGCATCAAGCCAGCAGACCCACCCGTCACCGGCCCATTGACCGCCACCAGCACCGGCGCCGGAAAGGACAGCAGGTCGAGGATCGTCTCGTGCAAGCTGCCGACAAGCTCGTCCGAGTAGGTCATGAGTGTACCCTGCGATCCGGCATGGTCCAAAAACCCGCCAATATCGCCACCGGTCGAAAAGCTGGATCCGCGGCCCGACAGAACCAGCGCCACCGGTTCGGCCATCGCCGCTTCGGCAATGGCGCTCCGCAGTTGCGAAACCAGGGCCGGAACCAGGGCATTGTGCCGGTCCGGCCGGTTCAACCATATCCAGATCGCGCCGCTGCGTGTTTCTGCCTCAACGAGACCCATGACATGCGCCTCAGGGTTTGATGCCGTTGGCAATCAGGTCGTAGGCACTGGCAACCAGTTCGGAAATGGGTTTTTCCGACTTGAACACGACCAGCTGCTCGCCAAGGGCCCGGGCGATGCCCATAAGGGCCCAGGCACGGGTTTCCGTGTCTCCCTTGGAGATCTGGCCGGCGGCCTCGGCGGCAACCAGCCCCGACCGGTAACCGGCGGCGAATGTCTTGTAATATTCCTCATAGGCGGCGGGATCGACGAACAGTGCTTCCTGAACGATCCGGTAGAGGTCCGGATGGGCCTGGACGAATTCCAGGAAGGCCCGCAGGCCGGCCTCTTCCGCTTCCAGCCGGTTGCCGATGCCCTGCGTTGCCTCGGCGATCGTGTGTCGGACCAGCCGCCCCATTTCCAGGACAAGCTCCGAGAACACCTGCTCCTTGGTGGTGAAGTAGATATAGAAAGTGCCTTGGGCGACGCCTGCCTCACTGGTAATGTGGCCGATGGAGGCGTCGTTGTAGCCTTTCTCGCCGATCACCCTTTCGGCAGCGGTCAGGATCGCCTTTCGGGTGGCTTCACCGCGCGCCGTTTTCGGCTGGTTGCCTGCAGCCTTTTGCGGCGCGTCTGCTTCTGCGGCTGGTTTGCGCACCTGCTGTTTCCTCCCAATTCATGAAACATGAATCAGTATTCATGTTTGTGGGTTGAAAGCAAGAAACTTCTTCAAACCGGGCCGAAGAATGCGGCAATTTGGCCCCGTGCACATTTCGATGCCGTACCCATGTTTGCCGTAACCGCGAAAACTTTCCGGCAATCACCTTGGGATATTCTTCGGTTTCTCCGGGAATTGCGCACTTTTTCCGACAAGGGAACAAGGCCGGTTTTCCTTGGCAAACCACGGCAACGGACACTATGGCGATTGGACGCAGCCGGGGTTTTTGACCTTGATCAAGGCCAAAACTTTGATAAGCAGTTTTGAATGGCTATAAGTTAGCTGCTAGTCTGGAATCGGACGGAAAGGTTCCAGGCAGCAAATTGGCCGCGCGGGACGCGAGTTGCGCGGGCAGGAGAGAGGCGCTGGCAAAGGTGCCCGCGATGAGAGGATCCTGAGAATGGACGTGAACGCGTATCTGGAAGAACGCCTGGGCAAACTGCATGACAACGGCAATTACCGTGTGTTTGCAGATCTGGAACGTCAGGCAGGTGCTTTTCCGCGCGCAACCCGTTACCGCGAAGATGGTTCCGTTCAGGACGTGACCGTCTGGTGCTCCAACGATTATCTCGGCATGGGCCAGAACGAAAAGGTCGTGTCCGCGATGCAGGACGTGATCTCCAAATGCGGCGCAGGCGCAGGCGGAACGCGCAACATTTCCGGCACCAACCACTACCATGTTCTTCTGGAGAACGAGCTGGCCGACCTTCACGGCAAGGAAGCTGCTCTGATCTTCACGTCCGGTTATGTTTCCAACTGGGCAGCGCTGGGTACGCTCGCCTCCCAGGTTCCGGGCATGATCGTCTATTCGGACTCGCTCAATCACGCCTCCATGATTGAAGGCATCCGCCACGCCCGCTGCGAAAAGCGCATCTTCAAGCACAACGACTATGAAGACCTGGAACGCCAGATGGCGGCGGACGATCCGGACGCGCCGAAACTGGTCGCATTCGAAAGCGTCTATTCCATGGATGGCGACATCGCGCCGATCAAGGAGATCTGCGACGTTGCCGACAAGTTCGGTGCACTGACCTACCTCGACGAAGTGCATGCCGTCGGCATGTACGGCCCGCGCGGTGGCGGCGTTGCCGAACGCGAAGGCCTGATGGATCGTCTGACCATCATCGAAGGCACGCTCGGCAAGGCCTTCGGCGTGATGGGCGGCTACATCACCGGTTCGAAGACGGTTGTCGACTTTATCCGCTCCTTCGCCTCCGGCTTCATCTTCACCACCGCCCTGCCGCCGGCGCTGGCAGCGGGCGCAGCCGTCTCCATCCGTCACCTGAAGGACAGCCCGTTCGAGCGCAAGGCGCACAAGGACCGGGTCGCCCAGGTCCGCGCCGCTCTCGACAAGCGCGGCATCCCGCACATGGAAAACCCGAGCCACATCGTTCCGGTGATGGTGGGTGATGCCAAGAAGTGCAAATGGATCTCCGACATCCTTCTGGACACCTACGGCATCTACGTTCAGCCGATCAACTATCCGACAGTTCCGGTCGGCACGGAGCGCCTGCGCTTCACCCCGACACCGCTGCACACGGCCGAGGACATCGAACACCTCGCCAACGCGATCAATGACCTGTGGTCGCAATGTGCACTGGCCCGCGCTGTCGCGTAAGCTCTGGTTAAAAAGCAGACCCTGCAAAACCCGCTTTCCGATGGAAGGCGGGTTTTTTGTTTGTTCAATTCCAAGTGTCGTCATCCCATGGCATGACCATGGGATCCAAGCCGTTGCACCTCCATACAAAGAGCGTGAACGAGGAAACGCATTGGCATGGATTGCGGGATTAAGCACATCCGAACCTCCATGATTTGTCGTCCCGGTTTGTTGCGTCAGCAGCAAGACCGGGACCCAGTACGCCGTGTCGTATGAGACGAAAAAAAGCAAACTCTGTGAATTACTGGATCCCTGCCTGCGCAGGGATGACAAGTTGCCAGTGCTTGAGTGCAAATATTCTGTGGCGAGAGCTTCCTCGAATACGAGTGGGGCAAGCCGTATTATGACACGTGAAAACAACGACAAACTTCGCGACACGACCATCATCCACCCTGCCCTTTTCCCGACCCCGCCCTAGCTACTCTCAAATGCCTTTGCCATGGGGAGACGGTTGCGATGCGGATAATCCTTGCTGTTGTTGTCTGGTGCCTTTTTCTGATCCCCCCAGCCTTTTCCGAAGAACTCGACCTGGAACTGGTGCTCCTGGCCGATGCGACCGGGTCAATCGATGACGAGGAAATCCGCTTCCAGCGCAAGGGCTATGCCGACGCGATCACGGATCCGTCAGTGCTGAATGCCATCGCAAGCAATATCTACGGCAAGATCGTCGTCACCTATGTCGAATGGGCGGACATGCACTCCCAGGATGTTGTCGTGGACTGGACAGTCATCGACGGACCTGAGAGCGCCCAGCATTTTGCAACGGAACTGATGGCTGCCCCGCGCCGCGCCTACGGCCGCAACGCCATTGGCGCAGCGCTTCTGAAAGGCAAGGAGCTGATCGACGACAATGCGTTTGCGGGCTTGCGCAGGGTGATCGACCTTTCTGCCGACAGCGCCAACAACTGGAACGGTCCGACCATACCCGAAGCCCGGAATATCGTGGTTTCCTCGGGTATTGTCATCAACGGCCTGGCGGTTCTGTGCCGACACTGTTCCGGCCGGCCGATTGCCTACGATCTGGAAAAGCGGTTCTACGAGAGCATCATCGGCGGTCCGGCCGCCTTTGTGGTGACTGCCGACAGTCCAGCGACATTTGCCGAAGCAGTGCGCAAGAAACTGATCCTTGAAATCGCCGCCAAACCCGCCGATGCGCAGCGCATCCTGAAGCAATTGGCGGCCTTGCAGTAATCCTCACACGTGCCTTGGCCCCACCCTTTCCAAACGCATTTTCACCTTTGGCAAATCACGGCTGTCGCACAACCGCGTCATCGCATTATGATTTGAGACGGCAGCTCGCGCCATCCTAACGTCACAGCGTTCGAGGGGGATACCGTTTCATGACAACCGGCCTGTTGCTTCTGGCGCTGTTTACGGTCTGCTACACGCTGCTGGCCAGGACATTGTCGAAGGGCGTCCTGACAGCGCCGATCCTCTTCATCGGCTTCGGCTACCTGATGGCCCAGACCGGGTTGATGCCCGGAACCGATGCTGAACGCCTTCTGCATATCGTTGCCGAAATGGCTCTCATCGTCCTTCTGTTCCTGGACGCTGCCCAGATCAATCTTCAGGCCCTGCGCCAGCGCCACCAATGGCCCCTGCGCATGCTCGCCCTTGGCCTGCCACTTGCCATCATTATCGGAACCATGGCGGCCATACCGTTTTTGAGCGGCGAACCGCTCATCGTCGCCGCTCTTGCTGCCGCGCTGCTCGCCCCGACCGATGCTGCTCTCGGCCAGGCTGTCATCACCAACAAGGCGGTGCCGGAGCGGGTGCGCCGGGCGCTGACGCTGGAAAGCGGCCTCAATGACGGACTGGCCCTGCCGGCCATCTTGCTGTTCGCGAGCCTTGCCGGGGAAATGATGCAGCCGGGCGCGACAGACTGGCTGATGTTCGGCGCCAAGCAACTGATCCTTGGTCCCCTGGCGGGCGCGGCTATCGGTGCTGCGGGCGGGGTGCTGTTTCTGGCTGCCAAACGCCGGGGCATGACCACCGATACCATCGAAGGCATCGGCGCCATTGCCATGGCTTGCGGCGCTTATCTGGCCGCCGGCGAAATCGGCGGCAACGGCTTCATATCAGCGTTCGTCGCAGGGCTCTTCTTCGGCAACGTCATCAAGGGGCAATGCGCCTTCATTTACGAGTTTACCGAAAGCGAAGGCCAGATGCTTTCCTGGGGTGCCTTTTTCCTGATCGGTCTTGCCCTGTTGCCCGAAGCCATCGCTCACCTTGATGCCGCCAGCCTTGCACTCATTCTGGTGAGCCTGTTCGTGGTGCGGCCACTGGCGGTCTGGCTGTCGCTTGCCGGCACGGATGCCGCCCCGCTGACCAAGCTCTTTTTCGGCTGGTTCGGCCCGCGCGGACTGGCAACAGCCCTCTTCGCGCTGCTCGTCGTTGACCAGATCGATCACGCAATCGGCGAACAGCTCCTGAACCTGGCCGTTAACGCTGTCTGGATCAGCGCGGTCCTGCATGGTGTCACAGCCGTGCCTTTTGCCAAATGGTACGCTGCTCACATGTCCGGCAAGGACGGGGCAGCGGAACTCAAGGCCATGCCGCCCATGCGGCCGGAAGTGCCTGCCGACTGAATTTCGACCAACCCAATAGCAAGGGCGCATATCGCCAGTAGCCGGGGGAAGACATGACAAAACAGGTTGTTGCCAAACTCAGCGAATTGCCGGACAGAAAACCGACCTATGCCCTCGTCGCAGATGTCGACCTTGTGGTTGTTCGCTTCGACGACGACATCTCCGTCTTCTACGGTCGCTGCCTGCATCGCGGCGCGCTCATGTCCGATGGCTATATTAGCGGCAACAACCTCATCTGCGGTGTTCATTACTGGGATTACCGGCTCGACAGCGGCGTCTCCGAATACAACAACTCCGAGGCCCTGCCGAAATTCAAGAGCTGGGTGGAAGGCGACGATATCCTGGTCGACGAGGACGAGGTCGCCGCCTGGGCCCGGGAGCATCCGCAGCCGTTCAACCGCAACAGCTACCTCGGCCTTTATGCCGACACCAGCCACGGCACAGAGGAAGAACCTTACAACGGCCTGATCCAGCAATACGCCCGCGACGGTCTTAAAAAGACAGGTCATCATGGCCGCGTCGACGCCATGGGCGTGCCGCGCAACCAGTTGCCCGACTGGGACGATATCCAGATCCTGACGGCCCAACTGCAGAAATTCCCGCTTCTGGAGGACGAACCAGTCGGCACCGACGTTGTTGTCGGGCCGAACGCGCAGAAACCGCTGAAACTGAAGATCCCGTTGCTGGTCTCCGACATGAGCTTTGGCGCCCTGTCGGAGCCGGCCAAGATTGCCCTTGCCAGAGGCGCAGACCTTGCCGGAACCGGCATCTGCTCTGGCGAAGGCGGCATGCTGCCGGAAGAACAACAGGCCAATTCAAGGTATTTCTATGAACTTGCCTCGGCCCGTTTCGGTTTTGCATGGGACAAGCTCGACAAGGTTCAGGCATTTCACTTCAAGGGTGGCCAGGGGGCCAAGACCGGCACGGGTGGGCATCTGCCCGGTGCCAAGGTCAAGGGCAAGATTGCCGAGGTCCGCGGCTTGAAGGAAGGCGAAGACGCGATCTCGCCGCCCCGCTTTCCGGACTGGACCGATCGATCCCAGATAAAGGATTTCGCCGACGAGGTCCGCACCCGCACCGGCGGCATCCCGATCGGTTACAAGCTGTCGGCCCAGCACGTCGAAAAGGATATCGACGCGGCGCTGGAGCTGGGTGTCGACTACATCATCCTTGATGGCCGTGGCGGCGGCACCGGGGCAGCACCGATCATCTTCCGCGACAACATCTCCGTTCCGACCATTCCCGCGCTTGCCCGCGCCCGGCGGCACCTCGACACGTCGGAACGGCCGGACATCACGTTGATCATCACAGGCGGCCTGCGCAAACCGGCCGATTTCATCAAGGCCCTGGCGCTCGGTGCCGACGCGGTGGCGCTTTCCAATTCGGCCATGCAGGCCATCGGCTGTATCGCCATGCGAGCCTGCCACACCAACAATTGCCCGGTCGGGATCGCCACCCAGAAACCGCATCTGGTCAATCGGCTGGAAATCGAGAAATCCGCCCGCCAGCTGACCAACTTCTTCGAAGCATCGGTTGAACTGATGCAGGTGATGGCAAGGGCCTGCGGTCATTCGCACCTGAGCCAGTTCACCCTGGAAGACCTGACGACCTGGAAACGGGAAATGGCCGAACTATCCGGCGTTGCCTATGGCGGCATCGCGTGACCGATCGCGACGTTTAAGGGAGGAAGACCAATGGACGCTCAGGATCTCGACTGGATCAAGGTTGGACACGTCAAAGACCTGCCCGAAGGCCGGGTGAAAACGGTTACGGCGCGCACAACCTCGATCTGCCTGTCGCACTTCGAAGGCCAGTGGGCGGCGATGGACAATCATTGCCCGCATCAGCGCGGCCCGCTCGGGGAAGGTTCCATCGAGAAGGGATCGGACGGCAAATGCTGGATCCGTTGCCCCTGGCACGGTTGGGACTTCGATCCGCTGACGGGCACGCCTCCCGGCGGTCACGAGGACAGTGGCCAGAAGCTCTATCCCCTCAGGATCGATGGCGACGAGATCTACATCGGCCTGGACCCGGAGCCGCCCCATGAACGCACGGTGACCGACGTCATGGCCGAAACCATGGTCAACTGGGGCGTCAAGCGTGTCTTCGGAATGGTCGGCCACTCCAACCTCGGTCTTGCAGATGCGATACGCCGTCAGGTCGACAAGGGCGCTTTGGGCTATATCGGAATTCGCCACGAGGGCGCGGCCGCCTTCGCCGCCTCCGCCTATGGCAAGCTGACAGGCAAACCGGCAGCTTGCCTAACTATTGCCGGCCCCGGTGCGACCAACCTTCTGACCGGCCTCTGGGACGCCAAGGTCGACCGGTCACCGGTGCTGGCCCTCACCGGCCAGGTGCAGACCCAGGTGTTCGGCCCGGGGGCCTTTCAGGACATTGATCTCAAATCCGCATTCGAAGCCGTCTCGAAGTTTTCCCAGCCGGTGCTCAGCACCTCCAACCATGCCGAGCTGATGTCGCTGGCCTTGAAAACCGCGCTGGTGGAACGGGATGTCGCCAATCTCATTTTCCCCGACGACGTCCAGACCAATCCGAGCAGCCGGGAGGCAGGCAAACCCGAAGGCCGCCTCGGCGGAACCGGCATCACGCCCTCCGGCGAGGATCTCGCAAAGGCCGTTGAGATGATCAACGCAGCGAAACGCCCGGTCATTGTGCTTGGCTACGGCGCCAAGGATGTTCGCGACAAGGTCGTTGCGCTTGCCGAAAAGCTCGGCGCTCCGGTCCTGACCACTTTCAAGGGCAAGGGCCTGATCCCGGACACCCACCCGCTGGCGGCCGGTGTTCTTGGCCGCTCCGGGACGCCCATTGCAAGCTGGTTCATGAACGAGGCGGATCTGATCGTCTCGCTCGGGTCTTCCTTTGCCAACCACACAGGCATCGCCCCCTACAAGACCATCATCCAGGTGGATTTCGAGCGCATGCAACTCGGCAAGTTCCATCCGGTGACCCTGCCCGTGTGGGGCGAGATCGGCACTTTCTGCGAGGCGATTGTCGATCAGGTGCTGAAACCGGCAGATGCCCCCGACCAGGCGAGCGAGCTGGTGGAACGCTGGACAATCTGGCGCGCGGAAAAGGACCTTCGTCTTTCCGAGGACGGCGGCAGGGGCATTCACTCGGCAGCCGTTTTCAAGGCTTTGAGCGATCTGTGCCCACCGGACGCGATCATCCCGGTCGACGTCGGCAACAACACCTATTCCTTCGGTCGGTATTTTGAGCCTTGCGGACAACGCATCCTGATGTCCGGCTATCTCGGCTCCATCGGCTTCAGCCTGCCGGCAGCCCTCGGCGCCTGGAGCGCGACCCAGGACTTCGAGGAATTCCGGGGCCGCAAGGTGATCTCGATTTCGGGTGACGGAGGTTTTGGTCAATACGCCATGGAGTTCACCACGGCCGTCAAATACGGAATGGATATAACCCATATCCTTTTGAACAATTCCGAGCTCGGCAAGATCTCCAAGGAGCAGCGCTCGGGCGAATGGCCGGTCTGGGAAACGAACCTCACCAACCCGTCCTTCGCCGCTTTCGCGCGCCTGTGCGGTGGTCACGGCCACCGGGTGACCGACCCCGCCGAGCTGAAAGACGCCATCGCCGATGCGATCGCCCACGACGGTCCGTCGCTGGTGGAGATCATCACGGATGCGGATCTGGTGTGATGGAAACCGTGACAAGGTCTCAATCGCTCCTTTTACGCGGCAAGGCCACTCGAGCAACACCTCCTCCTCCGTCATCCCATGGCTCGACCATGGGATCCATGCCATTGCGGTTCGACATGACGGACCTCGCTCAAGGCACGGAAACGGCATGGATTGCAGGGTCGAGCCCTGCAATGACGGGGTGAGAAGAGAAGAGCGGCCAACTCGGACCGGAAGAATTGAAGAGACCGTTGGCAATGCTTCGTAATGAGCTAAGCTGACACCAATCACATCCAGACCTGGCGGGGGTCCACTTGCAAACAGCAGCCATTCTGATCGACATCGGAAAATACTATCTCATGGCCGGCGGGCTGGTCGCGGCACTCTTTCTTGTCATCGGCATCGACCGGGTGGAGCCATCCGCACGCGGGTCTCATGTCTTCCGGCCCTTGCTCATTCCAGGTATCTGCCTGATCTGGCCGCTGGTGCTCTATCGTTGGTACGTGCTTGAAAAGCATGGGGAGGCTGGCCGGTGAAACGTGCACATCGCAAAGCCCATGCCCGTATCTGGACCGTCCTCGGCCTGCTCCTGCCGCTGGTCTTCTTCACCATTCTGGCGATGCGTCAGTCGCCCCCCACGGACAGACCGGCTGTGCTGATTGAAGCTCCGGTGGAAAGCTCCGGGGAGGCAAGCCAATGAGCGTGCAATACACACCGGTGATCTGGAATCGCAACAAGATGGTCTATGATGCCATCCTGCTGATTGCCGTTGCGCTTTATCTTTACATCTTCATTCGTGTCGGGCCGTTCTACGAGGATGTCACCCGGCCAATCGACGGTGCCATCCTGAGGATGCGTGCCTTCGGCAGTTGTGCCTTCCTGATGCTGACGGTGATCCTGTGCATCGGGCCGCTGGCACGGCTCGACCGGCGCTTTTTGCCGCTGCTTTATAACCGCCGCCATTTCGGCGTGATGACCGCCGGTATTGCCGCCGTTCACGCCAACTATGTGCTTGGCTGGTATTTCAACTTCTCACCGACAGACAGCTACGTCGCGTTACTGTCGTCCAACACAAGCTACGGGCAGGTGATCGGCTTTCCCTTCGAGGCTTTCGGTATCGCTGCTCTTCTGATCCTGTTCGTACTGGCTGCCACCAGCCATGATTTCTGGCTCAGCTTTCTGGGAGCGCCGATCTGGAAGGCGCTGCACATGTTCATCTATGCCGCCTACGCCTTCGTGGTGTTGCATGTCGCGCTCGGCGCGCTGCAGGGACCGTCAGATCCCATCTTCACCGGCATGGTTGCGGCAAGCGTTGTCATGGTCTGCGGTCTTCACTTTGCAAGCGGACGCCTGGAGGCCAATCGGGAAAAGGGCGATGCCACGGCAAAGGCTTCCCTGGAGGAAGCCGGCTGGGTCGTCGCCGGAGAGGTGGACGAAATCGACGACAAATGCGCCAAGGTCGTGACCCTGAGCGAAGAGGAGCGTGTCGCCATCTTCAAGTATGACGGCAAGCTGTCGGCGGTCACCAATGTCTGCGCCCACCAGAACGGTCCGCTTGGCGAGGGCAAGGTGCTGTGGGGCTGCATCACCTGCCCCTGGCACGGGTATCAGTACAATCTGGCCGACGGCTGCGCGCCCGCGCCCTTCACCGAGAAGATCGCCACCTACAAGCTGAAGCTGGTCGGCTCCACCGTTCTTCTCGATCCCAACGCTCTGCCACCCGGCACCTATGTCGAGCCGGTGGTGATCGGAGGTGCGTCATGAGCTGGAAACAAACCAAGGCGGCTCCGTTTTTCGTCGGCTATCTCAACAAGGTGCCGAAGCCACTGGTGGCCTTTCTCGGGGTCTTCTCCCTGTGTTTTGTCGCGGGACTGGGCCTTGCAGCCTTCGCCCTGTCCACCACCCAGAACGATCCGGGCAGCGGCACGTTTCAGTGGGGCAACAGGTTCGAGCAAACAGGCCTGCTCGAACTCCGGCCCTATCCGGTGTTCCGCATTCCGGCTGATGGCGACACCCCTGCCCGCACCTACATGCTGGCAGGCCAGGGCAAACGCGGTGTTTTTGAACAGGCAGAAGCCAATCGCGAGATGCCGGTGACCTTGCGCGGAGTGCCGGTGAACCGGGGCGATCTGACAATGATCCAGGTGGGACAGGTAGCACCTGCTACGGACGATGCGCCCGGCTTCACCCCATCCGAACCCGTCTCGCTGGGACGCTGGAAACTGACCGGTGAAATCTGCGACGGCAAGTGCTATGCGGGCGCCATGCGCCCGGGCCGGGGCCTTGCGCACAAGGCCTGCGCGGACCTTTGCCTGACCGGCGGCATTCCGCCGGTCTTCGTCTCGTCCGGACCGGTCGAGGGACGCAATTTCTTTCTCCTGGCAGGCAAGGACGGCCAGCTTCTTGGCGAAGCCATCGATCCCTTGCTGGCGCTTTACATCGAGGTCGAAGGTGAGGTCGAACAACTGGACGACCTGATGGTGTTCAAGGCGGACCTTCTGACCGCCAGGGTGCTGAAATGAGCGACCAGCCGCAAAAGCCCCTCTGGCAGACCATCCTGATCTCGCTGGTGATGACAGCGCTCCTCGCCGGGATCGCCTGGGCTGTGTGGACCTACGCCAACAGCAGCGTCCAGAATTTTGCCCCCGGCACGTTGCTGCGCGACCTCCGCTTCTTCGTCGGCCTGCTCGCCGTGTTCCTGGTTTTGAGCATCCTGGACCGGATCATTGAATTCGTGAAGACGAAGTTGGGCGGCGGACACTGAGGAAACGGTCAGGATGGCCGTCCCAAAAAGCCAAGTTTGTGCGCCTCAGCCCTTCACCAGGTTCCACAGCAGGCTGTTGAACTTGTCCGGCTCTTCCATGTGCGGCGCGTGACCCGACGCTTCAAAACCATGGAAATGGAAATCCGGAACATTGTCCGCGTGCCAGCGATGGACACCCGGGCCGTAAAGCTGGCTGCGCAGACCTGCAACCAGATGAAACGGCACGGGAAAGGCTTTCAAAAGAGGGCGGAAATCCTGCGCGGTGAGTGACGACCACATCGGCTTCAAGAGCACAGGATCGGCTGCGGCAATCTCTTTGCGGGCTAGGTCCGCAACGCACTCCGGCACGGGCAGGCCTTCGGCGAACAGTCGTCTC
Source organism: Labrenzia sp. R5_0 (assembly GCF_017743835.1). Taxonomy (NCBI): domain Bacteria; kingdom Pseudomonadati; phylum Pseudomonadota; class Alphaproteobacteria; order Hyphomicrobiales; family Stappiaceae; genus Labrenzia; species Labrenzia sp. R5_0. Next base: position 1,384,072 of record NZ_JAGHRK010000002.1, read on the forward strand.
GCGATCCGGGCCGGCAGTTTGGCCCAATCCGCCACAATGGCATTCAGGAAATGGTCGTTGAGTTCGGCATTGAGGCCGTTCAGCGTTCCGTTCTGCCAGTCGGGGTCGTTCAGAACCTTCGGCGTCATGTCAATGGCAACGAACTGCGAGATCCGGTCCGCGCCGTGCCGCTCGATCATTGCATAGGAAACCAGCGCACCCATCGACCAACCGCAGAGGATTACTTCAGTTAGTTCGCGCTCGGCCAAAGCCGCATGAACCGCATCGGCTGCTGCCTCGATGGTCAATGGCAACCGGCCCGCTGTTTTGCCGTGGCCCGGCAGATCCGGAACAATGCAACGGGCGTCAGTTTTCAGAGCCTCGATCTGGCCTTCGAAGAACCGGCCCGGACAGGACCAGCCGTGGATCAGCACCAGCGGTCTGCCCGTTCCCTCGTCGCGGATATGCAGAATATTCCCGCTCACGCACGCCCCGCCCGTAGCCGTCCGACAATGCCCGTCGGGAAAAAATAGACCGACAGAATGAAGAGAACACCCAGCCACAACAGCCAGCGTTCCGGCGCCACCAGCGTCGAGAACACCGGCACCGCGCTGGTTGCTTCTGCAGCAACACCCATCAGGTTCTGCAGATAGGTCTGCGCCAGAATGAACAGGGTTGCCCCGAGCACGGCCCCATAGAGCGTGCCCATGCCCCCTATCACGACCATCAGCAGAATGTCGATCATGATCTCCATGGAGAGCGTTGTTGCCGGGCCGGTGTAGCGCAGCCAGATGGCCAGAAGAGAGCCTGCAAGCGCTGCCATGACTGCCGACAGAACGGTGGCCGTGGTGCGATACCAGACCACGCGGTAACCGATCGCCTCCGCCCGGAACGCATTGTCGCGAACCGCCTTCAGCGTGCGGCCGAACGGCGAGTTGACGATGCGCAGCATGACCAGGAACAGGATCGCGGCGGCGAAGAACACCAGGTAATAGGCCAGGATCTTGCCATTGATGCTGACGTCGAACACCTTCGCCTTGATAAGCTTGAAGGCGGGCGTCAGTTCGCGCGGGATCTTGTAGTTGAGCCCGTCCTCACCGCCTGTCAGCCAGGACATCTGCGACACCAGCACGGCAAAGGCGCTTGCGACCGCCAGCGTCACCATGGCAAAGAAGATCGCCTTCACCCGAAGCGAGAACAGCCCGATGGCCAGCGCGAACAGGGCCGCAACCCCGGCACCCGCCGCCGTGCCCCAGATCAGCGAACCGTAGTTCGGCCCGGTGGTCGACAAGGCAAGCGCGGTCCCATAAGCGCCGATGCCGAAGAACATGGTGTGGGCGAAGGAAACGATACCGGCATAGCCCAGCAGCAGGTCGTAACTTGCCACCAGCACGATGAAGATGCAGATCCGCGCGGCCGTCTCCAGCGACTTGGTACCGGGAAAGAGAAACGGTGCAAAGGCGAGCGAGATCAACACGATCAGCAGCAGCGCAGTCAGTAGGCCGCTGCGCGGCGTGTCGCCGGAAAGAAGTCTGGTCAGCATTATCTTGTTCCGTCCCTACTTCGCCTTGACCACCGGATAAAGGCCCTGCGGCCGCCACATCAGCACCACGACCATCAGCGCGATGGTCGAGATCAGCGCTACTTTCGGCGCCAGGAAAGCCGTGTAGTTTGCAAGCAGTCCCACTAGCATGGCGCCGATGAAGCAGCCCTCGACCGAGCCAAGGCCGCCGATGATCACCACGATGAACACCAGCACCATGATCTCCGAGCCCATGTGTGCGGTAATCGTTTCCTGATAAAGGCCCCACATGACGCCCCCGAGCCCGGCCAGCGCCGACCCGGTCATGAACACGATCAGGAACAGCCGGCGAATGCGGTAGCCGAGCGCCTCCACCATCTCGCCGTTCTCCACTCCGGCGCGCACCAGCAGACCGATCTTGGTGTTCTTCAGGATATGGCGCATGCCGATGAACAGCGCGAGGCCGATGCCGACCGCCACCAGGCGGTATTTCTCGATGGCTGCTTCGCCGATCACCAGCGATCCCTGCAAGGCTTCCGGGCGGGACATATGCAGTTCGTCCGGCCCCCAGACCACGTAGATCATCTGCTGGGCCACGATCAGCCCGCCCATGGTGACAAGGATCTGCTTCAGATGTTCGCCGTAGACCGGCATCACGATCACCCGCTCGAAGGCAAGACCGAGAAGGCCGGTGACGAGCATGGCTGCAAGGATGGCAATCAGCACGGCGGAGAGATTCATGAAGACGCTTGGCGAAGCCGTCCAGCCGGCCAGCCAGGCCAGAACCGTGAAGCCGACGAAGGCGCCGACGGCAACAAAGGCGCCATGGCCGAAGTTGATCACGTCCATCAGCCCGAAGACCACGGTCAATCCCGACGCCATGATGAAGATCATCATGCCCATGGCCAGCCCGGCCACCGTCAGTGTCAGCCAGCTCGCCGGATTGCCGATGGCAATGAGCCCGACGGCAGCCAGCACCGGCACCAGCAGCACCGGCAGTTTCTGGGCAAGCTGTTCCTTCAGCGGGATTTTCTCGATCCGCGGTTTGATCGCCGTCTCGCTCATTGATGCGCCTCCAGGCTCAGCCCCATGAGTTTTTCCTGCAAGGCGACATCCGCCACCAGTTCGTCCATGCGGCCGGAATGAATGATGTGACCATCATCCATCACCGCGACCGTGTCGCCGATGCCGGATGCCATGGCGAAATTCTGCTCCACCAGCAGGATGGTGGTGTCGGTTTCCTTCAGTTCCTTCAGCGCATCGGTCATCGCCTTGATGATCGCCGGTGCGAGGCCTTTCGTCGGCTCGTCGATCAGGATCAGCCGGCGCGGCTCGATGATCGCCCGCGCCACGGACAGCATCTGCTTCTGACCACCGGACAGCGTTCCTGCGGAGGAATTCCAGAAGCTGCCGATCGGCGGAAACAGCTCCTTGATCCAGGCAAGGCGCTTTTGGTCCATCGGCCCGTTGGCAGCGGCCAGGATCATGTTTTCGGCAACTGTCAGATCGGTGAAGATGCCCATGTCTTCCGGCACGAAGGCAATTCCCCTGCGGGATATTTCGGGCGTCGACAGTTTGGTGATGACATGATCGCCAAACCGGATATCGCCCTGGCTGGCTGTCCAAAGCCCCATGATGGTGCGTAACGTTGTGGTCTTGCCTGCGCCGTTACGGCCGAGCAGAACGGTCACCCCGCCTTCAGGCACTGCGAGGTCCACACCCTGCAGGATGTGATAGGGGCCGATGTGGGTGTGCACTCCGGAAAGGGTGAGCAGATTTTCCGCCATCACGCAGCCTCCCCGGAGGAAGCCGGTGCCTTGCCGAGATAAGCCTCCTGCACGATCGGCAGGGCAATCACTTCCGACGGTTCTCCATCGGCCACCAGCGCCCCGTTGTGCAGAACGATGATGCGGTCGGCCAGGGTGCGAATGACATCCATCTTGTGCTCCACCAGCAGGATCGTCCGGTCCATGTCGCTCTTCAGTTTCTGGATCAGCTCCAGGATCACCGGCACTTCGTCGACGCTCATTCCGGCGGTCGGCTCGTCGAACATGAGCACCTGGGGCCCAAGCGCGATCAGCAGCGCCACCTCAAGCTTGCGCTGGTCACCATGGGGCAGAGCGGAAACGGTCTGGTCGGCCTGATCGATCAGCCGAACCTCCGCCAGCACGTGGTCTGCCCGCTCCAGAAGTTCCACATGGCTTTCTGCAACGGTGAAGAGATCGAACCCCTTGCGTGCCTTCGCCTGCGCTACAAGGCGCACGTTTTCGCGCACGCTCAGGGTCGGAAAGAGATTGGTCAGCTGGAACGCCCGGCCGATCCCCCTGTCGGTGCGTTCAGGCACCGACAGTCGGGTGATGGTCTCGCCGTTGAGCAGCACAGCCCCGGAGGTCGCTGCCAGCTGACCGGAGATCAGGTTGAAATAGGTGGTCTTGCCCGCGCCGTTCGGCCCAACGATCGCCGTCAGGGTGCCTCGCTCGAAGGCGCAGGAAACGTGATCGACCGCCACATGACCGCCGAAGCGAATGGTCAGGTCCCTCGTTTCCAGAATCGGGTGTTCCTTGGCCACGATGCGCGTTCCCAGGCTTGAATTGTCGCGAAAACTGTATCGGATGAGTGCCCGGCCGGACGGGTTTCCCACCAGCCGGGCAAACTTAAGGGTCTTGGGGCCACGCGGGCGAAGCTGAAGGCTCCGCCGCGTCTTCATTCGGCTTACTGGTTGCGCACCGGGATGTTCATGTCCTCGATTGTCAACTCGCGCACCAGCTCCGGGATGCCCCATTCGACATCCGGATCGACCTTGATCTTGAAGTGATACATCGACTGCAGAGCCTGGTGATCTTCCGCCCGGAACATCATCTTGCCCTTTGGCGTTTCAAACTCCATGCCTTCCATGGCAGTGATCAGGTCTTCGGTCTCCGTGGACCCGGCCTTGCGGATCGCCTCGACAATGGCAATGCCGGAAGACATGCCACCCGCGGTGAAGAAGTCCGGCGGCGCATTGAAGCGCTTCTGGTGTTCGGCCACCAGCCAGTCGTTCACCGGATTCTTCGGGATTTCGTAATAGTAGTAGGTCGCGCCTTCCATGCCCGGCAGTTCCTTGTAGGCCGCCATGGCCGCCAGGATGTTGCCGCCCGTGGCGATCTCGACACCAAAGCGCTCCGGCTCCATTGCCTTGATCTTGCTGATCGGATTGCCGCCACCGGCCCAGATCACGAACAGGAACTTGCGGCCCGGCTCATCCTTCAGGGCATCAAAGACGCGCTGCGCATTGGCTGTGAAATCCTTGGTATCGGTCGGCGCATATTCCTCGAACACCAATTTGGCACCCGTGCCTTCCAGTGCTTCCTTGAAGGCGGCGACGCCGTCACGGCCGAAGGCATAGTCCTGTGCAAGCGTCGCGATGGAGACGCCTTCCTGCCCCAGTGCGACAGCGTTGGCGATCGCGTCCTGGGACGAGTTCCGCGCGGTGCGGAAGATGTAGCGGTTCCAGTTCTCGCCGGTGATGCTGTCGGCAACCGCCGGCTCCACCAGAAGCACCTTCTCGTATTCTTCGGCGACCGGCAGCATGGCCAGCGCAACGCCGGAGGAGACGGGGCCGACGGCGATATCGACTTCATCGTCACCATAGGCTTCCGCCAGCGCGGCCTTGCCGATATCCGGCTTCAGCTGGGTGTCCTTCTCGATGACCACGATCTTGCGGCCGTCGATTTCCATGGTGCCGTCGGTGGCATATTCGAGACCCATCATCAGGCCGGTATGCGACTGTTTCGCATAGGCCTCCAGGGCACCGGTCTTGCCGTAAACATGGGCGATCTTGATATCGTCGGCCTGGGCACCGGCAATCCCGGCAGCCGCCACGCTGATGCCAGCCAGAAGCGGTACGGCCCAGCGGAAAACGCGTTTCGTCATTAATTCTCCTCCCGTTGCGCGAAAGGCCGGCAAACCTGCCCGGCCGCTCCCACGGCCTCCACAGGGTAACATCATCGCCTGACGCTGGAATATATGACACATGAATCAGTATTCATGTCAAGGCAAGATACGTGTTCGAAGTTGCCGCCTTTCCGGGCGGGTCGTCACTTAGCATAACACGAGCTCATGACAGATGAATGCAGCCCGGTCCTGCAAAGACACAGCACCAAGAGCGGCAGCGCAATGCCAGACAGTCATGTGATAAAGACTGTCTGAAGGATGATGACAGAGGGAAAAGATCGGCCCTGACAGGAGAGCCGCCAAAATCGTCAAAAAACAGACTCGCCACCAGACGAATGCAATGCAAGCGACCCGCGGACCAGATGCCCTGCGTCCCGGCATAAGTGGAAAGGCGTCCTCAGCTCCCTGCGCAATCCGGTTGCCAGCCCCTCGGGAACGTCACCATCTACGGCTGTCCACCGTCATTCCGAACAAGCGCAGCATAAGCTGCGTGCAGATCCGGAATCCAGCGCATCTGCGTGAGTGTAGCGAACTCCTTTTCGTACGAGGAGACGCGCCAATGGCACGGCTGATAGCCTGATTCCGGTTCGGCATTGTCTCACTTGTCCAAAACCACGTGCGGAAGGTGGGCCGCCTGGACAAGTCGCCTCGGCGAGACTACCTCAGCCGCTGTTCCGTCTTCGCATCGAAGAACAACGCCGAAGCCGGATCGAAGTCGATGGCGACAGTTCCATCAGAAACAGGCGCATCCTCACCCTTGGTTTCCACGATCACACGCTCGCCCGTCGGGCAGATGAGATAGGAATAGGCGACGCCGCCGAGTTGCTCGCACAGATCAACCTTCGCCCCTTCCTGCGCAGGCGAGACTTTCAGATGCTGCGGGCGCAGACCGACCAGCACCTTTTCACCCTTGGCGGGCAGCGCGACCGATGTCGGCACGGCAACACCGCCGAACGCGGCAACACTGACCTCACCCTCCCCGGCAGTACCTTCCACGAAGTTCATGCTGGGGGAACCGATGAAACCGGCGACGAACCTGTTGTCCGGATCGGAATAGAGCTGCATCGGCGAGCCCACCTGCTCGATATTGCCACCACGCAGAACCACGATCTTGTCCGCCAGCGTCATCGCCTCGACCTGGTCGTGCGTCACGTAGATCATCGTCGCGCCGATATCCTTGTGCAGTCGGGCGATCTCCACGCGCATGTCGACACGCAGCTCGGCATCCAGGTTGGAGAGCGGTTCGTCGAACAGAAACACCTCCGGGCCACGCACGATGGCCCGGCCAATCGCAACACGCTGGCGCTGCCCGCCGGAAAGCGCCTTCGGCTTGCGCTTCAGATATGGGTCCAGCTTCAGGATGCGACTGGCCTCGGCGACCTTGGACTGGATCTCCGCTTTGGGATGACCGTTCATCTTCAGCCCGAAGCCCATGTTCTCCTCGACCGTCATATGCGGGTAAAGCGCATAGGTCTGGAACACCATGGCCACTCCCCGCTCGGCCGGATCTGACTTGGTCACATCACGGTCACCGATCTCGATGCTGCCGTCGGTCGTTTCTTCCAGCCCGGCGATCATGCGCAGCAGCGTGGACTTGCCACAGCCGGACGGACCGACAAAAACGCAGAACTCGCCATGCTCGATCTGAAGGTCCACTCCGTGGATGACTTCCAGGTCGCCATATTTCTTGACGGCTTTTGTCAGTGTGACGCCAGACATGTAATTCTCTCTCCCTTGGGATTCTTGTTAGGCAGGGAACTGCCAGTCCTCGACCGCCGCCGCGATCTTCGAGGCCGTATCCAGCAATGCGGGCCGTGCCTCCAGAAGCTGTTCGAGGCTCTTGCGCTGCGTGGACGTGGTAACGGAAAGCGCCCCGACCGGCCGCCCCTTGGACGACAGGATCGGCGCTGCAATGCAGATGATGCCGGGCTCGTGTTCCTCGCGGTCGTAGGACAGCCCCTCTTCGCGGATCTTTTCCAGGTCCGCACGCAGTTCAGCTTCGCTGGCCAGCGTTGCCGGGGTGTAGCGATAGAACGACTGCTTCTTCAAAACGTGATCGAGGTCCGCAGGCTCCAGAAAGGCCATCAGGGCCTTGCCGACCCCGGTGCAATAGGCCGGACCAACCTTGCCGGCCTGCGAAAACATGTCGATGGCATTGGTCGGATTGCGCTTGTCGACATAGAGCACCTGCCCGCTGTCGAGCTGTGCCAGGTGCACCGTTTCGCCGACAGCTTCCGACAAGGCGTTGATGAAGGGCCGCGCAATCGGCGCGATGGAGCTTTGCCGCCAGGCCGCATGTGCCAGCCGCACCAGGCGGATACCCAGCGAATAGGTCTGCTGGCGCTCGTCGTAGGCCAGCATGCCCTGGCTCACCAGCGTCTGCAGCAGCCGGTACAGCGTCGCCTTGGGATGAGTGCTTTCAGAAAGCAGTTCGGAAAAGCGCACGGGCCGGCCCACAGCCGCAACCTTGTCCAGCACTTCCAGCGCCTTGCCGACCGTGCCGTCACCTGTCGATGACCCCGCCTGTTTGTTCATCAGCTCCTCCTTCGGCCCGTTTCTTGTCGTCGAGCCTGTTGACAACTTATCGCCATCGCATCAAAGTATCAATATACAAAACTAAGTTTCACATAATGGAACCAAAAGGGAGGACACCATGCGTTCCATGCTGAAAACGTCCGTAGCGGCATTTGCCATGTTGGCAGCCGCGATGGGCGCAGCTTCTGCTGACGGCCTGACAGGCAATCTGAAAATCTTTCTCGACACATCGAACCCGGCGCCGCGTGCGACCATGGAAGAGATGATCGCTCAGTTCCAGGAGAAGAACCCGGAGCTGAACATCGAGACGACGGTGATTGACCGGGAAGCCTACAAGACCCAGATCCGCAACTTCCTGACGGCAAATGCGCCGGACGTTGCCACCTGGTACGCGGCCAACCGCATGCGGCCTTACGTGGAGGCCGGCCTCTTCGAGGACGTGTCCGACCTTTGGGCGGATCCGGCAATTGCCGACAACCTCGCCTCTACCAAGGGTGCGATGACCATCGACGGCAAGCAGTGGGGCGTGCCCTACACCTACTATCAGTGGGGTGTTTACTACCGCAAAGACATCTTCGACGAGCTTGGCCTGTCCGAACCCACCACTTGGGAAGAGGAAAAGGCGAACTGCCAGAAGATCATCGATGCCGGCAAGAAGTGCTACACGATCGGCACCAAGTTCCTCTGGACCGCAGGTGGCTGGTTCGACTACCTGAACATGCGCACCAACGGCTTCGACTTCCACATGGACCTGCTCACGGGCAAGGCGTCCTGGAAGTCCGACGAAGTCCGCAAGACCTTCGCCAACTGGCGCGAGCTCATCGACATGGGCGCCTTCATCGACAACCATCAGACCTACTCCTGGCAGGAAGCTCTGCCGTTCATGGTCAAGGGCGATGCAGCCGCTTACCTGATGGGCAACTTCGCCGTGGCACCGCTGCGCGAAGCCGGTCTTTCCGATGACCAGATCGATTTCTACCAGTTCGTGGAAATCACGCCGGGCATCGCCAAGGCGGAAGACGCGCCGACCGATACCTTCCACATTCCGGCCAATGCCGAGAACAAGGAAAACGCGCGCGAATTCCTGAAGTTCGCGGTCTCGCCGGACGTCCAGACCTGGATCAACGACGGCAAGCACCTCGGCCAGCTCCCGGTGAACGCCAAGTCGTCCGTGGACCAGGACAAGTTCCTGGAACAGGGCTTTGAGATGCTGTCCACGAACTCCCCGGGTGGCGTTGCCCAGTTCTTCGACCGCGACGCCCCGGCTGAAATGGCAAAGGTTGCCATGGAAGGCCTGCAGGAATTCATGGTCAAGCCGGACAACCTGGACAAGATCCTGGATCGTTTGGACCGCGCCCAACAGCGTATCTACAAATAAGGTCTGCCTTCGCATGACCGGACAGGGGGCAACAGCTCCCTGTCCTCTTTTCCGGTATACGCCGACGACTCACGAAGAGTTCCGAAAATGGCCCAAGCATCCGTCGCCGAGACCCGCCAGAGTTCCTGGTGGCATCGCAACCAGCAGCAGTTGACACCCTGGCTGTTCCTGGCTCCCGGGATCCTGTTCTTCCTGTTCTATGTGATCTTTCCGATTTTCCAGTCGTTCAACCTGTCGCTCTACGAGTGGGACGGTTTGGGCCAGGCGGAATATGTCGGGCTCTACAATTACGAGGAACTCTACTGGGATGACGCGTTCTACACCTCGCTGAAGAACAACGTCATCTGGCTGCTGCTCTATCTGCTTGCCATTCCGGCCGGTCTGTTCATCGCGCTGTTCCTGAACCAGACCGTCACCGGCATCCGGCTCTACAAATCCCTGTTCTTCTTTCCCTTCGTGATCTCCCAGGTCGTCGTCGGCCTGGTGTTCACCTGGTTCTACGACCCGACATTCGGCATCCTCAACGTTCTGCTCGGCGCGGTCGGCCTGCCGCCGCTCAACGTGCTGGGGGACGAGAACTGGGTCACCGTGGGCATCATCGTCGCGGGCCTCTGGCCCCAGACGGCCTATTGCATGATCCTCTATCTCACCGGCCTCAACGCGGTTGATCCGGAGCAGATCGAGGCCGGACGCCTCGACGGCGCCAAGGGCTGGCGCATGCTCTGGTACATCATCGTGCCGCAGCTTCGCCCGGCCACCTTCATCGCCTTCGTCGTCACCATCATCGGCGCTTTGCGCTCTTTCGACCTGATTTCGGTCATGACCAACGGCGGGCCCTTCGGCGCCAGCCGGGTGCTCAGCTTCTACATGTTCGAGGTCGCACTCTCCGAATACGGCTTCCGCATGGGCTACGGCGCGGCCATTGCCGTGGTGCTGTTCCTGATCATGCTGGCCTTCATCGCCTACTTCCTCTGGTCGATGTACAAAGAAGAAAAGGCGCGCTGACATGTTCCCGACACCGATCGAACGCACGTCCCGCCCCTGGCAGATCACCTATCAGACGCTGCTTCCGCTGGCGCTGATCCTGTGGCTGCTGCCGCTGATCGCGGTCGCCATCTTTTCGGTCAAGCCGGATTCGGATTTCGCCAACGCCAACTACTGGGGCTGGCCGTCATCCTTCGAAGGCTTCACCAACTACGCGCTGGTCTTCACCGGCTCGGACATGCCGCAGTATTTGCTGAACTCGTTCAAGATCACCATTCCAACGGTGATCGGCGCGGTTGGCCTCTCGTGCATGACCGGCTTCGCCCTCGGCATCTACAAGTTCAAGGCAAATATCTGGCTCTTCTTCATGTTCGTGGCGGGCAACTTCGTGCCATTCCAGATCCTGATGGTACCGGTGCGCGACCTGACCCTGCAGATGGGCCTCTATAACACCATCACCGGTCTGGTTCTGTTCCACATCGCCTTCCAGACCGGCTTCTGCACACTCTTCATGCGCAACTTCATCCGTGCCCTGCCGTTTGAGCTGATAGAGGCCGCGCGCGTTGAGGGCGTCTCCGAATGGCGGATCTTCTGGTACGTGGTGCTACCGCTAATGAAGCCGGCCATTGCCGCGCTGTCGGTGCTGATCTTCACCTTCATCTGGAACGACTACTTCTGGGCCGTGGTGCTGACCCAGGGCGTTGAAAGCCAGCCTGTCACCGCCGGCATCACGTCCTTCAACGCGCAATATCGTGCTGCCTACCACCTGATGAGCGCCGGTTCCATCGTGGCCGCCCTGCCGCCTGTCGCCATGTTCTTCCTGATGCAGCGCCACTTTATTGCAGGCCTCACACTCGGAGCCGTGAAATGATCCGCAGCTGGCATCTTGGAGATGACAGACAGAGCCTGGTCCTGGCCAGCTTCGACGACCGATTGCCGGAAGCCGTCTACTGGGGGCCCGCCCTTCCCACTGGCGAAAACCTGGAGACGCTTTCGGCAGCCGCACTTGCCGACGTCACCGGTGGCATGGTCGACCGCAACGCCGGTCTGAGCCTGTGTCCGGAAGCCTCCGAAAGCTTCCCCGGGCAAACCGGCCTGACTGCAAGGAACGCATCCGGCGCGCCGCTCATGCCCAGTTTCCGGTTCGAAAGCGAAGCCGCTTCGGAGCATGGCCTGACGCTTGTCTTTGCCGACAACAGCCTTGATCTCAGCCTCGTCTTCGATCTCGTCCTGACACCGGAAACCTCCCTGTTAAAGCTTCAGACACGGCTGGAAAGCGTCGATGAGATCACGGTCGACTGGCTGGCGGCTCCGGTTCTGCCGGTCCCGGCTTACACTGGCGAGATGATCGAGTTTTCCGGCCGCTGGTGCGCGGAATTCCTGACCCGCCGCCTGCCGTTTGCGCCCGGTTCCCGTGTCCGCGACAACCGCACGGGCCGCACGGACCACGCCCATTTCCCGGGGCTTGTCGTCTGCAATGCCGGAACGTCCAACACGGCCGGTGAAGCTTTCGCGTTTCACTATGGCTGGTCCGGGGGCCACAAGATGGTTGCCGAGGAACTTGCCGATGGCCGTCGACAGGTCCAGTTCGGCCACGCCACTGCCAGCCTTGCCAGCGGACGCCACTTCGTCAGCGCACCGCTCTACGCAACCTATTCCGCCACCGGCTTCAACGGTGCCGCCGTTCGGTTCCAGCGCCATGTTCGCGACCATGTGGTTCAGGGAGCCCGCACTCCCCGCCCGGTCCACTACAATTGCTGGGAAGCGGTCTATTTCAAACACGACCTCGACGAACTCAAAGCCATCGCCTCCCAAGCGGCGGACCTGGGCGCCGAGCGCTTTGTGCTGGACGACGGCTGGTTTGGCCGCCGGGATGACGACACCTCGTCTCTGGGAGACTGGGTGATCGACAAACGCAAGTACCCGGACGGCCTCACCCCGCTGATCGACCATATCAAGGCGCTCGGCATGGAGTTCGGCATCTGGTTCGAACCGGAAATGGTCAACGAGGACAGTGACCTCTGCCGCGCTCATCCCGACTGGGTGCTCGGCCACGCCGACCAGATCCGCGGACGCCAGCAACTGGTGCTGGACATGTCCAACCAGGAGGTTCGCGACTATCTTTATGCCCACATCGCCGACGTCCTGAAAAACAACGACATCGGCTACATCAAGTGGGACCACAACCGCATCCTGCCCGTGGTCGATGCCGAACAGGCCGAAGGCTTTTACGAGCTGGTCGACCGTCTGCGGTCCGATTTTCCGGCAGTGGAGATCGAGAGCTGCTCGTCCGGCGGCGGGCGGATCGACTTCGGCGTCCTGGAACGCACGCACCGGGTCTGGCTTTCGGACAGTAACGATGCGCTGGAACGCCAGCGTATTCAGCACGATGCCGCCCTGTTCCTGCCAGCCTCGGTAACAGGCTCTCACGTCGGGCCCCGTCACTGCCATACTTCCGGCCGCACGCTGGACATTCGTTTGCGCGCCTGGACCGCGGCTCAACGCCACATGGGCTTCGAGATGGACCCGCGTGAGCTGTCGGAAGCCGAAGCCGAGACGCTGCGCAATGTCACGAGCTGGTGGAAAGCCAACCGGGACTGGATGATGCAGGCCGATATCCTGCGGCTCGACAGCGCCGATCCGGCCGTGATCGCAGAACAGCAGCTTGCCGGCGACGGCAGCCGGTTCGTTGCGTTTGCCGCGCTGACGCGACCAAGTGACCAGATCCTGCCGCGTCCGTTGCGCTTGACCGGTCTGGACCCGCAAGGCAGATACAGGCTATCTCTCGTCAATCGGGACGATGCGCCCCGGCTGTCCCGCGGTGCGCCTCTCCTGAAACATCAAGACCTTGAAGCCAGTGGACAATATCTGATGTCCCACGGGCTCACGCTCCCCTGGCGGTTCCCTGAAACCGTCTGGGTTGTGGAAGGCGAACGTCTTTGAGTAACGTTACTCAAAACGAACCGATTTCGGCTTAGGCCGCCAAAACAATTGAGGAAGTGCCATGTACGCAACATACTCGGATCTCGACAACGTATCGGTATTCATCACCGGTGGCGGCTCCGGCATTGGCGCGGCGCTGACGGAGGGCTTTCTGCGGCAGGGGGCGAAGGTCGCCTTTGTGCAGCGTTCCGACGCAGCGCCCTTCTGCGACGAGATGGAACAGAAATACGGCCGCCGTCCGCTGTTCCTGCCCTGTGACATCACAGACATGGGTGCCCTCAAGGCGGCCATGGATCAGGCAGCCGAAGCCCATGGCCCGATCACAGTTCTGGTCAACAATGCCGCGAACGACAAACGCCACAAGACCGAAGAGGTTGACGAGGCGTTCTGGGACTGGTCCGTGGCGATCAACCTGAAAGCCTATTTCTTTGCCTGCCAGCATGTGGTTGCCGGCATGCGAGCGGCCGGCGGTGGCTCCATCGTCAACTTCTCGTCCATCTCCTACATGATGGGCAATGCGGGCTACCCGGTCTACACGACCGCGAATTCCGGCATCAACGGCATGACCCGCAGCCTCGCACGGGAATTCGGCCCGGAGAACATCCGCGTCAACGCAATTGCGCCCGGCTGGGTCCTGACCCAGAAGCAGAAGGACATGTGGGTAACGCCGGAAGGTCTGGCAGCGCACATCGACCGGCAGTGTCTCAAGGTTGAACTGCAGCCGGACGACATGGTTGACCCGGTGCTTTTCCTTGCCTCCAGAACCAGCAAGGCGATGACCGGACAGGCGCTGGTCGTGGATGGCGGCGTGGTGGTGACGGGATGAACACACATCCAAAAGCGTCCTGGATCGCGGCGGATTGGGGCACCACCAATCTGCGCATCTGGGCGCTTGACGAAGCCGGCGGCATCCTTGCCCATCGCAGCTCCGAAAAGGGCATGGGGCGACTGGAGAAACAGGATTTCGAACCCGCTCTGATCGAACTGATCGCTGACCTCCTGAAGGACGGTGAGGTCACACCTGTGATCGTCTGCGGCATGGCCGGGTCCCGGCAGGGTTGGGCCGAAGCTCCCTACATGACCGTACCCTGCGCGCCGCCGTCGATCCGGAACGCTACCCGGGTGGACGCAGCCGACCCGCGCCTCGACGTGCGCATCCTGCCGGGCATCAAGCAGCTCACACCTCCCGATGTCATGCGCGGCGAGGAAACGCAGATCGCCGGATTCCTTGCGGAAAATCAGACCTATTCCGGCACCTTGTGCCTGCCTGGAACGCACACCAAATGGGTCGCCTTACAGGACGGACGAATTGAGCGGTTCCGCACCTTCATGACAGGAGAGACCTTCGCGCTTCTGTCCAAACACTCCGTCCTGCGGCACGGCCTTTCCGCCGATGACCTCGACAGCACAGCCTTTGCCGAAGCGGCCGAACACAGTTTCAATGCGCCCGAAGCGCTGACTGCCGATCTCTTCGGTGTGCGCGCCGCAGGCCTTGTTGCTGACCTTGGCTCGGCACAGGCAAGCGGCAGATTATCGGGGCTTCTGATCGGAGCCGAACTGGCCGCTGTCAGCCGTGATTTCGACCTTGGTAACACGGCCCTGCTGGGCAGCGACAAGATCGCCGGTGCCTATCGCAGCGCCTTGACACATCTCGGCCATACCTCAAGGCAGCTCGATGCGGAAACCATCACCTTGAAGGGGCTGACCCTTGCCTATTCCTTCTACGAACCGGAGCATTCATGAGCCGTAACCTGATAGCCATCCTGCGCGGCCTGACCCCGGACGAGGCTCTGCCCGTTACCGAATGCCTGATTGCCGCCGGCATCACTCGTATCGAGGTTCCGCTCAACTCGCCGGACCCGCTTGTCAGCATTGCCGCCATGGCAAAGGCCTTTTCGTCGAACGCCGAGATCGGCGCAGGCACCGTACTGGCGCCCGAACAGGTGCGCGACGTCAAGAACGCCGGCGGCACGCTGATCGTGTCACCCGACTGCAATCCGGATGTCATCAAGACGACGAAAGCCGAAGGCATGTCTTCTTTTCCCGGTGTGATGACACCAAGCGAGTGCTTCACGGCGCTGCGCAGCGGGGCAGACGGCCTGAAGTTCTTTCCCGCCTCGCTCATCGGTCCGGACGGACTGAAGGCGATGCTGGCGGTATTGCCGAAGGGCACTGCGACCTATGCCGTGGGCGGTGCCGGCCCGGACAATTTCGGGGACTGGATCAAGGCCGGGGCTGCCGGCTTCGGCATCGGAACGGCTCTGTTCAAACCCGGTTTCAGTGTTGCCGAAGTCAGCGAACGGGCCGAAAAAATCGTCGCCGCCTACGACGCGGCCGTTGCAGCATGCAGGTGATGTCATGAGCACAGTTTTCGACGAGCGCCAGTGCACCCTTGGCGAAGGCCCGTTGTGGCATCCCGAACGCCAGCAGCTGTTCTGGTTCGACATTCTCAACAAGCGCCTGCTCAGCCGCGACAACGGCACGGAAAAGACCTGGCAGTTCGATGAATATGTTTCTGCCGCAGGCTGGGTCAGCCGGACCGAACTCCTGATCGCCAGCTCTTCGAAGCTGTTCCTGTTCAATCTGGAAACGGAAGCCTCCGCAAAGATCTGCGATCTGGAGGCCGACAACGCGGTGACTCGATCCAATGACGGCAGGGCAGATCCCAAGGGAGGCTTCTGGATCGGCACCATGGGCTTTGGCGCCGAAAAGAACGCCGGATCGATCTACCGCTATTACAAGGGAGAGCTGCGCAAGCTGTTCTCCGACATCACCATTTCCAACGCGATCTGTTTTTCGCCGGACGGCAAGACGGCCTATTTCGCCGACACCGACACCCTGACCATTCAGAAGGTCGCCCTGGACGCCGAGGGCTGGCCAGCAGGTGCGCCGTCCCTGTTCGTCGATCTGTCCGCCGACGGGTTCAATCCGGATGGCGCCGTGGTCGATAGCGAGGGGTTCCTGTGGAACGCCCATTGGGGGGCGAACCACGTTGCACGCTATAATGCGGACGGGAAATTTGCCGAGGCCGTTTCCATGCCTGCAAAACAGATTTCCTGCCCGGCATTCGGCGGGGCGGATCTGCAGACGCTCTTTGCCACATCCGCCACCGAAGGTCTTACTGGCGAGCACGAAGGCAAGACCTATTTCGCGCAAGTGAAGGTTCGTGGACAGAGCGAGCACAGGGTCTTGCTCTAACAGGTCCGCCGTCCATCTCCCGGGCCAAGTTTTGGGAGCACCGGGACAAAATGCAAGTTCAGTGGACCTTTGAAGGGTCCTCAGGCCCCGCCTTTGCGGGGGATAACACGGAATATGCGGCAACGCTTCACCATCCGGATGAGCGTTGCCGAACCATCAAGCAGTGAGCATCCATCATGAAACGCACTCTCGGCACCTGCTATTATCCGGAACACTGGCCGGAAGAAATCTGGGAAGCTGATGCCCGCCGGATGGCCGAGACCGGGCTGACATGGATCCGCATCGGTGAATTCGCCTGGTCGCGCCTCGAGCCCCGCCCTGGTGACTTGCACTTCGAGTGGCTGGACAGGGCCATCGAGACCTTGGGCCGTGCCGGGTTGAAGGTCGTTCTCGGCACACCGACCGCAACGCCGCCGCGCTGGGTTGTCGACAAGCATCCGGACATGGTCGCCGTCGATGCCAACGGCAATCCCCGCAAGTTTGGTTCCCGCCGCCACTACTGCTTTTCGCACGAGGGCTTTCGGCAGGAGAGCGACCGGATCGTGAAGCTTGTCGCCGAGCGCTACGGCAACAATCCGCATGTCGCCGCCTGGCAGACCGACAACGAATATGGCTGCCACGACACGATTCTCTCCTATTCGGATGCTGCGCGAAAAGCGTTCCGGGTCTGGCTGAAGGGCCGCTACGGCTCCATCGAGGCGCTCAACCGCGCCTGGGGCAACGTGTTCTGGTCTATGGAGTATCTCTCCTTTGACGAGATCGACCTGCCGAACCTGACCGTAACCGAACCAAATCCCTCGCACACGCTTGCCTTCCGGCGGTTCTCCTCCGATCAGGTGGTTACCTTCAACAAGCGCCAGGTCGATATCATCCGGGCGCATTCCAGCGCACCGATCAGCCACAACTACATGGGCCGGGTAACTGATTTCGACCACTTCAAGGTCGGCGACGATCTCGAGATCGCGACATGGGACAGCTACCCGCTCGGTTTTCTGGAAGACCGTGTCGGCGCGGATGACGCCCATCAGCGGGCCTTCATGCGCCAGGGCGATCCGGACTTCCAGGCCTTCCACCACGATCTCTACCGTGCCGTTGGCAAGGGCCGCTGGTGGGTGATGGAACAACAGCCGGGACCGGTGAACTGGGCCCCCCACAATCCTGCTCCTCTGCCGGGCATGATGCGGCTTTGGGCCTGGGAGGCTTATGCCCATGGGGCCGAGGCCGTGTGCTATTTCCGTTGGCGACAAGCGCCTTTCGCGCAGGAACAGATGCATGCCGGCATGCTGCGCCCGGACAATGCCGATGCACCGGCACTGCTCGAAGCCCGCAAGGTCGCCGACGAATTGCGCGACGCGCCTGATGTCTCGGCCCCACAGGCACCTGTTGCACTGATCTTCGACTATGACGCGGATTTTGCCTGGACCACCCAGCCGCACGGCAAGGAGCTTTCCTATTTCCAGCTTGTTTTCGACACCTACAAGGCGCTGCGCAAGCTCGGGCTTTCGGTCGATATCCTGCGCGGCGAAACCCGCGACTTTTCCGGCTACAAGATCGTTGCCCTGCCTGGCCTGATCTACGTGCCGCAGGACCTGAAACAGGTGCTTGCGGAAACCGAAGCGCTGGTGGTGATGGGCCCGCGCACAGCCGCCCGCAACGCCGACATGGTCATTCCCGTGCCATTGCCACCAGACATGCCCGGGCTTGATCTTGCAGTCTCGCGGGTCGAAAGCCTGCGCCCGGACATGCCGATGCCGCTCAAGGGCGGTGGCACCTTCACCGGCTACCGCGAGGAACTGGAAGGTGCTGGCGAAGTCATCCTGGAACTGGAAGACGGCCAGCCCGCCGCCTACCGCCAGGAACATCTCGTCTATGTCGGTGGCTGGGGTGACGAAACCGTGCTGAAGCGCCTCTACACCATGCTGTGCGAAGAAGCCGGGATCGACACGCTCGACCTTGCCGGCGGTGTCCGCTGCCGTGTGACCGATGGCCTGAGGATCTGGACAAATTACGGCGCCGAACCTGCCGACACACCAGCCGGCCGGATCGAAGCTGCAGGAGTGTTGTTCGAAAAGCTGTAAGGCAAAGTTGGTTCTTCCCTGGGAGAAGTTAGATAACCGAACTCTTCCTCCTCCCCGTCATTGCAGGGCTTGTACCTGCAATCCATGCCGAAACAGTGCCGCAAACTGAGGCCTGTGGAGCGGGAACGGAACGGCGTGGATGCCATGGTCGAGCCATGGCATGGCGAAGATATTGGACGATCTACAGGTTATCTTTACGGCTGTTCCGTCAGGCCGCCTTGCCCTTCGTCAGTTCGGTGATGATGGCTGCGAAATTGTCGACGCCCTGTGCGCCTGATACCAGGTGCTGACGCTCGAAGATGACAGCCGGAACGCCGTGAATGCCGTTGCCGGTCCAGAAGGCTTCTTCCGCACGAACGGTTTCGGCAAAGCGGCCGTCTTCCAGAACGGCAAGGGCTTCGGCCCGGTTGAGACCAATGCTTTCGGCCACATCCGCCAGAACCTGATTGTCATTGAGGTCCTTCCGGTCGCCGAAATAGGCCTGGAACAGCGCCATCTTCAACTGGTGTTCCTTGCGGCTCTCACCGGCCCAATGGATCAGCTGGTGCGCCTTGAAGGTGTTCACCATGCGCATGTCGTCGGTGAAGTTGAACTCGAAACCAAGGCTCGCGCCAAGGTCCGTCAGCCGGTCCCGCGCCGCCTGGGACTGCTCCGCGCTGGAGCCGTATTTGCGCATGATGTGTTCGCGCAGGTTCTCTCCCTCGGCAGCCATATCCTGATTGAGTTCAAAAGGATGCCATTTGATGGCGGCCGTAACGCCGGTCCGTGCGATCGCCTGTTCGAGCTGCTTGAAGCCGACGATGCACCACGGACAGACGACATCGGAAACAATGTCGATCTGCAACACATCATCGAGGTCGGTTGTGTCGGTGTCTTGCGAAGTCATGATTGGTTCCTGTTCCGGCGCAGTCAGCCGCGTGTCTGGCTGGCGCCATTGTCTGTCTTGCCCCGCATATAGGAGCCGCTGCCAGCCGGGAAAAGGCAGTGGTTACCACCGGGAAACCTCATTCTTTTGTCGGAACGCTGCTTTCCACCTCCCGTCAGAGCGTCGCATCGCCCTTTGGGGGAGGTGTCCAGCCACGCTCCGATCCTTCAGGGCGATCACCGCCCCTGTCGACTTGCATGATTTCGAACAGGGTTTCGGAATGCGCCCGCATGGCATCGATATAGGAAGTGTCGACGCCACCGTCGTTGAAATTCTCGCGAAGGTCATCGAGCATCGCAATGTCGTGATGACGGAATTCCCGCGCCTTGGTGCGCGCCCGGAACGGATGATAGCCCAGCTCGGTCAAGGCCTGGCGCCCAAGCGCCAAGGCCCCTTCGAAGACCTCTCGCTCGGCACAATGAGCACCGGCATTTTCCAGTTCGTAGACGTGATGCCGGTCGCGGGCACGGGCGAGGATCCGGACATTCGGATAGGTCTTGGCAACGTGTTCCACCAGTTCGGTCTGCTTGTCGCGATCATCTAGCGCGGCAACGAAGAGGTCGGCATCGTCCAGCCCGGCACCGTGCAGAAGGTCCGGCCGGGTCGCATCCCCATAGAAGGTTCGAATGCCTATCCTGCGCAGATTTTCAATCGTCTGCGGGTCATGATCGAGAATGATCACGTCATAGCCACTGGTCAGCAGCAGTCGCGAGACGATCTGGCCGAACCGGCCCATGCCCGCGACAACGACCCGGCCGCGCCTGTCGATGACATCCGGTTCCCGATCCGCTTTCGCCAGAGCCCGTGGAGCGACGATTTTTTCGTAGAAGATGAACAACGCGGGTGTCAGCAGCATGGAAATCGCCACCACCAGGGTCATGGTCTTGATCAGCGATGGTTCCAGCACCCCGCTGCCCGAGGCAAATCCGAACAGCACGAAGGCGAACTCCCCTGCCTGTGCCAGCCCGAGCGCGAACAGCCATCGATCTGGCCCGGTGAGGCGAAAGAGGGCTGCAAGCAGGAACAGCACCAGAAACTTGACTGCCATCAAGCCGAGCGCGAGTCCAAGGATCGATAAAGGGGCACCGAACAGAAGATCGAAATCGATCCCCGCCCCGACCGTCAGGAAGAACAGGCCAAGCAACAGGCCCTTGAAGGGTTCGATATCGCTTTCCAGCTCATGACGATAGTCGCTGTCGGACAGAACAACCCCGGCAAGGAAGGTTCCGAGTGCCGGCGACAGACCGACAAAATCCATGACCAGGGCAATGCCGATAACCAGCAGCAGCGCAGTTGCTGTGAAGATTTCCCGCAGGCGCGCTTCGGCTATGAACCGGAAGACAGGCCGTAGCAGATGACGCCCTGCCAGAATGATGGCGGCAATAACAGCCAGAATGACAAGAGCCTGTGCCCAGCCCGGCAAGGCCGCCAGAGCTTCACCACCATGACCGGCACTCTCGCCATGCCCATCCCCGGCTCCTTCCCCGCCATGGCCACTGATGGCAAGCAACGGAAGAAGCGCCAGCATCGGGATGACCGCGATATCCTGGGTCAGCAATACCGAGAAGGAACTCTGCCCACCTTGCGTTTTCAGCCAGCCTTTCTCGTTGAGGGTCTGCAAGACGATGGCCGTGGAGGAGAGCGACAGGATCATGCCGAGCGCCAAAGCGCTCTGCCAGTGAAGACCGAACGCCAGACCGGCCGCGGCAAAGACGAGCGCTGTCCCGACAACTTGCAGTCCGCCGAGCCCGACAAGCTGCTGGCGCATTTTCCAGAGCATGGCGGGCTGCAATTCCAGCCCGACCAGGAACAGCATCATCACTACGCCGAATTCTGCAAAATGCTGCACGTCGGCCGCTTCCGACCCGACGATGCCGATGACAGGCCCGATCACCACACCGGCGATCAGATAACCGAGCACGGAGCCAAGGCCGAGCCGGTTGGCAATCGGCACCGCGATGACGGCCGCGCACAGATAGACGAAGGCTTCGCTGAGCAGCGCCATCAAACCGTCTCCCCTGCCAGCAGGAACGCATCCAGGTCATCCGGCAGGACCGGCGCTGCGGCCGCCTTTGCAAGATCCAGCTGATCGCGGACCAAAGCATTCAGAAGCTTTCCATAGGCATGGCGGTGGACCTCAAAGCGGTTTTCCTCCAGTGCCCGCCCGGCCCCGAACAGCGCAAAGGGCGCAAGGTAGCGCATGCCGCACAGATCCGCCGTTTTTTCGAATGGGCCCAGCAAGCTGCGCAACTCGGCATGGTTCATGCCCGTTTGCGAATAGGCATCCGGTTTGGCACCGGTCGTGACCGCGTTCAGAAACACCTTGCCATGCAATGCCTTGCCGGCATGACCATAGGCAAAGCCATGTTCCAGCACGAGATCCTGCCACTCCTTCATGATGGCGGGTGCCGAATACCAGTAAAGCGGATGCTGGAAGACAACCACGTCATGAGCCCGCAGGCGGTCCTGTTCCCGGTCGATATCGATGCTGAAATCCGGATAGTCCGCATAAAGATCGACGGTGGTGATCTCCTTGATCGACCGCGCGGTTTCAAACAGCGGCAGGTTCACCTCCGACCTGTGCGGTCGTGGGTGGGCAAAGAAAACGATTACCTTGGCCAAGAGGATCTCCCGGATCTGAGTAAGCCCGCAGAGCCGGCAAGGCCTGCCGGGCACGGCGGACCAACGGTCTGTATTCTCAAGAGTTTATAGGGATCATCCGCAACAGATAAAGGGCGCGAACAGGAACCGGCCTGTTCGCGCCCATTGAACAATAAAGTGAGCGATAGACAGTTGGATGCTGTCGGCGTCAGTCCGCCCTGGCAACCCGCACCCGGGTGCCCGTCTCTCCGGCCTCGGCAATCGCATGAATGACCGCTTCAAAATGAAGCGCCTCCCGGAACGACGGCACGGCATTGCGCCCTTCGGAAATCGCCTTCAGGAACTCATGAACCTCTATCACCTTCAGATCGTTGAACCCGAGCTGATGGCCGGCGGCCGGAACGAATTGCCCGTACGGCGGATGAGCTGGCCCGCTGAGCAACGTCTTGAAACCCTGTTCGGCAAGCTCACCCCGGTTCTGGTAGAGACGGAGTTCGTTCATGCGCTCCTGATCGAAGGTGATCATGCCTTCCGTTCCATGCACCTCGAAGCCGATGTAGCTCTTGCGGCCCCAGGCACTGCGCGAGGTCGAGACAACACCATGGACACCGTTTTCGAAGGTCAGCAGCGCAGAAGCGATGTCTTCGTTTTCAACCGGACGCCGCTCGCTTGAGCCATTGCCCATGGGCCGTGTTTCATGAACCGTTCTTGTCTCCGCGACCAGGCTTTCGACCGGTCCGACGAGTGCGGTTGCGAGCGAAATCAGATGGCAGCCAAGATCGCCGAGCGTGCCGAGGCCGGCATCGGCCTTGGTTGCCCGCCAGGTCCAGGCGAGGTCCGGATCAGCCTGGTAGTCTTCATCGACCATTCCGCGAAAATGCACGATCCGGCCGATGGCGCCATCCGCGATGAGTTTGCGGGCATGCGAAATCGCCGGATTATGCAGGTAGTTGTAGCCGACGATTGTCTTCGCACCTGTTCTTTCGGCAACAGCCAGCATCTTTCTGGCGTCCTCCAGGCTAAGCGCCATCGGTTTTTCCAGATGCACATGTTTGCCGGCCTCGAGCGCGGCAAGCGCCATTTCCTTGTGCACCTTGTTGGGTGTGGTGATGCAGACGATATCGACCTTCGGATCCGCAATCAGATCTTTCCAGTCACTCGTTGCCCTTGCGAAGCCGAACTGGTCGGCAAAGGCTTCTGCCTTTTCTGCAGGAACATCGCACAGCACTTCCAGGCGGGTCGCCGGCACATCGCCGAACACCGCTTTCACCGAACCATAGGCAAGCGCGTGGCACTTGCCCATGAAACCGGTGCCGATCAATCCGATACCGAGACTTGTCATGTAATCCGATCCTCCCGGAGGTGACGAAGCGGACCGTTCCGCCCTTTAACCTCATCCTGAGGAAGCGCCTTGGCGCTGTCTCGAAGGATGGGCTGCTTGCTCATGAGTGTGCCGCCCATCCTTCGAGACGGACCAGACGGTCCTCCTCAGGATGAGGTCATAGTGGTTCTGACGCTTAAACCTCGTCCATGCCGACGGCGCGGCGTTCGGCGATGGACTTGAGGGCAGCTTCAGCCAGGGCGAGTGCCTTCAATCCGTCCTCGCCACTCGGTGACGGCGCAGTACCGGTTTCGATAGCCTCGACGAAAGCGGTGATTTCAGCCGCATAGGCTTCCGTGTAGCGGGTCATGAAGAAATCATGCAGCGGCGGACGGGTGTACCCGGCTTCGGTTGCCACTTCGATGGATACCGGACGCTGGTTTTCCGCACTCACCACACCCTTGGAGCCATGCACTTCGATGCGCTGGTCGTAGCCATAGGTTGCCCGGCGGGAATTGGAGATGGAGCATTGCTTGCCGGACGCCGTCGTCAGCACCACCATCGCGCTGTCGTAATCGCCGAGCTTGCCGATTTCCGGATCGACCAGAACCGACGCGGTCGCGTAGACGGTCGTGACTTCATCGCCGAGCAGGAACCGGGCCATGTCGAAATCATGGATGGTCATGTCACGGAAGATGCCGCCGGACGACGTGATGTAGGATGGCGGCGGTGCACCCGGATCGCGCGAGGTGATCTGCACCATTTCCACGTCGCCGATCCGCCCTTCGTCAATGGCTGCGCGCACGGCGCGGAAATGCGGATCGAAACGGCGGTTGAACCCCAACATCAAGGTTGCGCCAAGGTCTTCTACCGTCTTCAGGCAGGCTTTCACCCGGTCCAGCGACAGATCGACCGGCTTTTCGCAGAAGATCGCCTTGCCTGCGCGTGCGAACTTCTCGATCAGATCGGCATGGGTGTCGGTCGGCGTGCAGATGATCACTGCGTCGACATCCCCGGCGGCAGCGATCTCGTCGATCGTGCTGACACGTGCGCCATAGGCGGCTGCAAGCGTTTCGGCGGCTTCCGGGAAGGCGTCCGCAACAGCGACGAGCGTCGCACCGGCGGCCGCACCAACGGCCTTTGCGTGCACTTTACCGATACGTCCAGCCCCAAGCAGGGCGACATTGACGGCCATGATACTTCCTCCCGGATGACATGTGGCAGAGCGGTTTGAACCAGCGCTTGCCAATTTAGAATAAAAATTCCAAAATCATTTTCGACGGAATGTGTCAAGCCGGAAAAGAAGAAGACAATGAATGACGCCTCGCCCGATCCAGAAAATGAACCCAATCTCGCCACCGCCGAAATCCTTGCGCCGCCGCAGTCGATCGATGCGTTTTTTGCCCGGCTCGGCAGCACCGCCGAAAGACTGCCCAAGCGCCTGAAACAATTCGCGAACTACATCGCCGCCAATCCGGACAAGGTGGCGGTTTCCACGGTTGCCGAACTTGCCGAAGGCGCCGACGTTCAGCCGTCCGCCGTGATGCGTTTCTGCCAGGAAATGGGCTTTTCCGGCTTTTCGCAAATGCAGAAACTGTTCCGATCGGACTATTCTCAGAAATGGCCGGACTACGCCACCCGCCTCGCCAAACTGCGCGAGCACGGCACCGAGTCCCCTTCTGCGCTCCTGGCCGAATTCGTCGAGGTTGGCCGTTCTTCGCTGGAAAACCTGCTGACAACCGTCGACCCGACCGCGCTTCAACAGGCAGTCGATGTGCTGGCCCGTGCCGAAACGATTCACATGATCGGCTTCCGCAGGGCCTTCCCGGTCACGTCGTATCTTGCCTATGCCTTCGAAAAGATGGACGTGCCGGCGGTTCTCCATTCAGGCATCGCCAACATCAACATGGAACACCTGATCCGGCCGAACGACGCGGTCATCGCGGTGACCTTCGCCCCGTACACGGAAATGACCATCGACATGGCCACCAAGGCCCGTGCCAGCGGCGCTGACATTGTCGCGATTACGGATGTCGTGACCAGCCCGCTCGCACGCCTGAAAGCAATCCAGCTACTGGTCTCGGAACTGGACGTAGGCGCGTTCCGGGCGCTGTCCGCAAGTCTCTCCCTGGCCATTGCCCTGGCCGTTTCCGTGGGGGCCCAACGGAACAGGCTGTGATCTTTCTGGAAAAAATCTGTTGCGCTTCGATAAAAATGGAATTTATATTCCAAATGCGGCAACGGCGATCCCGAGCCGCCACAGACTTCTGATGACGCGGGTGGGATTGTTCGAGGCCCGCGGTCCACGTTCTGGGAGGAACACCATGAAGAAGACACTTATCGCAATGGCGGCTGCCGCCGTTGCCTTTACCGGCCTTGCCGCTCCGGCCTCCGCTGATGGCGAACGTTTCGTTCTGGTCAGCCATGCACCGGACAGCGACAGCTGGTGGAACACGATCAAGAACGCCATCACCGTTGCCGGTGGCCAGATGGGCGTTGAAGTGGAATACCGCAACCCGCCGACAGGCGATCTTGCCGACATGGCTCGCATCATCGAACAGGCTGCTGCGTCCAACCCGAACGGCATCATCGCGACGATCGCCGACTACGACGTTCTGAGCGGCCCGCTGTCCAACGCGGTTGCCAAGGGCATTCCGGTCATCACCATCAACTCCGGCACTGAAGAGCAGTCCAAGAAAATCGGCGCTCTGATGCATGTCGGCCAGCCGGAATACGATGCCGGCAAGGGTGCAGGTGAAAAGGCCAAGGCGGCCGGCGTCACCAGCTTCCTTTGTGTGAACCACTACATCACCAACCCGGCTTCGGTTGAACGTTGCCAGGGCTATGCTGATGCACTGGGCGTCGAACTGGGCGGCCAGATGATCGACAGTGGCCAGGACCCGGCTGAAATCAAGTCCAAGGTCATGGCCTACCTGCAGGGCAACCCGGACACCAATGGCGTCCTGACCCTCGGCCCGACCTCTGCGCATCCGACGCTGGCTGCGCTGGAAGACATGGGCAAGTCCGGCACCATCCACTTCGGTACCTTCGACCTTTCCGGCGAAATCGCTGAAGCCATCAAGGGTGACGTGATTGCCTTTGCCATCGACCAGCAGCCTTACCTGCAGGGCTACCTGCCGGTCGTCATCCTGACGAACCTGGCTCGTTACGGCGTGGTTCCGGGCAACTCCATCAACTCCGGCCCGGGTTTCGTGACCAAGGGCAACATTGCCCTGGTGGAAAAATACGCCGGCGAATACCGCTAAGCTGAAGGGCCGCCAGGCGCGGCCCTGTGGAGAGGCGGCCTTCCGCCTCTCCCTTGCAACTGACACGCTCGCGCACCCCGAAGGGTAAGCGCTGAATTCCAGAACACTGTTCTGCGGCCGGGCCGCATACTGGACGCGGCCGGCCACCCCGGCACGCAGGAGGAGACCTATGGCTGAGACACAATCGGCAGCCGCCCCTCGGAAAGACGAGCGCATCCGCGAAATGTCGCCCATGCGCAAGGCCCTGATCCGCCCGGAGCTGGGCGCGATCTGCGGCACTATTCTCGTATTCATGTTCTTCCTCGGCATCGCCAGCGACAGCGGCATGTTTGCCCCGGAAGGCATCATCAACTGGGGCACAGTCTCTGCCCAGTTCGCCATCATCGCCGTCGGCGCCTGCCTTTTGATGATCGCGGGAGAGTTCGACCTCTCCGTCGGCTCGATGATCGGCTTTTCCGGCGTCATCATCGCGCTCTTCACTGTTCAGTGGGGGTTCCCCGCATGGTTCGGTATCCTGGTCGCATTTGCCATGGCGCTGGCCATTGGCGGGCTCAACGGATACCTGGTCATCAAGACCGGCCTGCCCTCCTTCATCGTCACCCTCGCCTTCCTCTACATTCTGCGCGGTCTGACGATCTTCATTTCCATCGCCACCACCCGCAAGACCATCATCGGCGGCGTGCGTGAAGCGGCGGAAGGTGATCCCATCGCATGGCTTTTCGGCGGCAAGGTCTTTTCCGGCCTCTTTGTCTGGCTGGCCGATCTCGGCATTGTCGGCAAGTTCGTCGCCGGTCCGAAAGCAGGACTGCCGGTGGTCGAAGGCATTCCGATGCTGATGATCTGGGCAATCATCCTGATCGTGTTCGGCCATGTCCTGCTCACCCGCACCCGCTTCGGCAACTGGATCTTCGCCGCCGGTGGCGACGCCCAGGCAGCGCGCTATGTCGGCGTACCCGTGAACCGGGTCAAGATCCTGATGTTCATGTTTTCCGCCTTCTGCGCCACTATTTTCGCCACCTGTCAGGTGATGGAATTCGGCTCGGCCGCAGCCGACCGCGGCCTCTTGAAGGAATTCGAAGCCATCATTTCCGTGGTGATCGGCGGCGCACTTCTCACCGGCGGCTACGGTTCGGTGGTAGGCGCGGCGCTTGGCGCACTGATCTTCGGCGTCGTTCAGCAAGGCCTCTTCTTCGCCGGGGTCGAAAGCTCGCTTTTTCGGGTTTTCCTCGGCGTTATCCTGCTGCTCGCCGTGATCCTCAACACCTATATCCGCCGCATGATCACGGGGGAACGCTAAGATGTCCGACAACCTCATCGAACTCGTCGATATCGAAAAACACTTCGGCCCGGTGATCGCCCTCAACGGTGTCTCCGTTTCCGTCAAGGCCGGCGAATGCCACTGCCTTCTGGGCGACAACGGCGCGGGCAAGTCCACCTTCATCAAAACCATGTCCGGCGTCCACAAGCCGACCAAAGGCAAGATCCTGATGGAAGGCAAGGAAGTCAGCTTCAACAGCCCGCGGGACGCCATGGAAGCCGGCATCGCGACCGTCTACCAGGACCTGGCGATGATCCCGCTGATGTCGGTGACCCGGAACTTCTGGATGGGCCGCGAACCGCAAAGGCGCTTCGGCCCGTTCAAGTTCTTCGATTTTTCCGAAGCCAACGAAGTCACCATGACCGAGATGGCCAAGATGGGCATTCACCTGCGCTCGCCTGACCAGGCGGTCGGCACATTGTCGGGCGGTGAACGCCAGACGGTCGCCATCTCGCGCGCCGTCTTCTTCGGGGCCAAGGTGTTGATCCTCGACGAACCGACATCTGCCCTGGGTGTGCGCCAGACCTCCAACGTGCTGGCGACGATCGACAAGGTCCGCCAAAAAGGCATCGGTGTTGTCTTCATCACCCACAACGTGCGCCATGCCATGGCCGTGGGCGACAGGTTCACGGTGCTCAACCGCGGCAAGACGCTTGGCACCGCAGAGCGCGGAGACATAAAAGCGGAAGAACTTCAGGACCTGATGGCCGGTGGCCAAGAACTGGCGGAACTGGAAGGTTCCCTCGGCGGCACCATCTGACGGGCTGAATCAAAAACGGAATGTGCACGTGAAGAAACTCGATGTCATCACGATAGGCCGCTCGTCGGTCGACCTCTACGGAGCCCAGGCTGGCGGCCGTCTGGAGGACATGGCGTCCTTCAACAAGTATATCGGCGGCTCGCCCACCAACATGGCCTGCGGCACGGCTCGGCTCGGCCTGAAATCCGCGCTGATCACCCGTGTCGGTGACGAACACATGGGCCGTTTCATCCGCGAGGAACTGGAACGGCACGGTGTCGACACACAAGGCGTGATCACCGACAAGGAGCGGCTCACTGCGCTCGTGCTGCTCGGCATCCGCGACCAGGAACAGTTCCCGCTGATCTTCTACCGCGAGAACTGCGCCGACATGGCTCTTGGCGAAGATGATATCGATCCCGCGTTCATTGCCTCGGCCAAGGCCGTGGTCGCCACGGGCACTCACCTCAGCCATCCGCAGACGGAAGCTGCCGTTCTGAAGGCACTGAGGCTTGCCCGCGAAAACGGCAGCCGTACCGCGCTCGACATCGACTACCGCCCCAACCTCTGGGGTCTGTCGGGGCACGGCGACGGCGAGAACCGCTTCATTGCCTCCGACAAGGTGACGGCCAAGCTGCAATCGAGCCTGCATCTGTTCGACCTGATCGTGGGTACGGAAGAAGAATTCCACATTGCCGGTGGAACCACGGACACGGTCGAGGCGCTGCGCAACGTGCGCAAGGTGTCGGGTGCGACGCTGGTCTGCAAGCGCGGGCCAATGGGGGCAACCGCCTTCGAAGGCGCGATCCCCGACAGCCTCGACGACGGCATTTCCGGCCCTGGCTTCCCGATTGAGGTGTTCAACGTTCTGGGGGCCGGCGACGGCTTCATGTCCGGGCTGCTGAAAGGCTGGATCACCGGCGAGGACTGGGTCACGGCCCTGACCTATGCCAACGCATGCGGCGCGTTTGCCGTCTCTCGGCACGGCTGCACACCGGCCTATCCGAGCTGGGAGGAACTGCAGTTCTTCCTGAAACGGGGCGTGAAGGACAAGGCCCTGCGCAAGGACCCGGAACTGGAACAGATCCACTGGTCCACAAACCGGCATCGGCTGCACGGCGGCAACTGGTCGACCATGCGTGTCTTTGCCTTCGACCACCGTATTCAGCTCGAACAGATGGCCGATACGGCCAACGCCGGTCACGAGCGGATCGGATCGTTCAAGAAACTCTGCCTCGACGCGGCCCTTTCGGTCGCGGACGGCCAGCCGGGCTATGGCATTCTGTGCGACAGCCGACACGGCCGCGAGGCGCTTTATCGGGCCGCCGGAACCGGGCTTTGGATCGGTCATCCGGTGGAGTGGCCTACCTCCCGGCCACTGACACTGGAACCGGAAATCGGTCCGGATTTCGGCGGCCTGGCCGAATGGCCGACGGAGCATGTGGTCAAGGTGCTGTGCTTCTATCATCCGCATGACACCGACGCGATGAAGGCCGAGCAGGAAGATGTCCTGAAGCGGCTGTTTGCCGCCTGCCGCCGCAACCGGCTTGAAATGCTTCTGGAGATCATCCCCTCCAAGGTTGGTCCGGTTGATGCCGACACCACGGCAGATATCATCCGCCGTTTCTACGAGATCGGCATCTATCCGGACTGGTGGAAGCTGGAACCCATGACCTCGGCAGAAGCATGGGCGAAGGCTTGCGACGCGATTTCCGAAAACGACCCTCACACCCGCGGCATCGTGGTGCTCGGCCTCGATGCCCCGGAAGAGGAACTGGCCGCGAGTTTTGCCGAAGCGGCCCGCTTCCCGCTGGTCAAGGGCTTTGCGGTCGGCCGCACCATTTTTGCCGAAGCAGCCCGCAAATGGCTGGCAGGTGAATTGACAGACGAAGCTGCCGTCGCCGACATGGTGAGCCGCTTCGCCCGCCTGTGCAGCATCTGGGACACGGCGCGCGCAGAAGCCGGAACCGAGGCACACGTCAACGAACTCCAGGGAATTTCCGCATGAGCACGATCCGTCTCACCGCCGCCCAGGCCATGGTGCGGTATATCTCCGCGCAGATGACCGAGGACGGCGAGCGTTTCATCGACGGCATCTGGGCGATCTTCGGCCATGGCAATGTTGCCGGTCTGGGCGAGGCGCTTGAGCAGGCCGGCAATGCCCTGCCGACCTGGCGCGGCCAGAACGAACAGACCATGGCCCATACGGCCATCGCCTATGCCAAGGCCAAGAAGCGCACACGGGCAATGGCCGTCACCTCGTCCATCGGCCCCGGCGCCACCAACATGGTGACCGCCGCAGCCCTTGCCCATGTGAACCGCCTTCCCGTTCTGCTGATCCCCGGCGATGTCTTTGCCAACCGCGCTCCGGACCCTGTCCTGCAGCAGGTGGAGGATTTCGACGACGGCACGGTCTCGGCCAATGACTGCTTCCGTCCCGTCTCGCGCTACTTCGACCGCATCAGCCGCCCGGAACACCTGCTGACGGCCCTGCCGCGCGCCTTCCGCGTGATGACCGACCCGGTCAATTGCGGCCCGGTGACCCTGGCGTTCTGCCAGGACACGCAGGCAGAAGCCTTCGATTATCCGGCAAGCTTCTTCGAGCCGAAGGTCTGGCGCATCCGTCGCCCGGAACCCGACAGCCGGGACATCACGGACGTTGTCGCCCTCATCAAATCCGCAAAGAACCCGGTTCTGGTTTGCGGCGGCGGCGTTATCTATTCGCAGGCCGAAGAAACTCTTGGCGCGTTTGCGACCAGGCACGGCATTCCAGTGATCGAGACCCAGGCGGGCAAGTCGGCGCTGGCGCAGTCTCATCCGATGAACTTCGGCACTGCCGGGGTCGACGGCTCGGCCTGCGCCAACGAGATCGCCGAAAGCGCAGACCTCGTCATCGGCATCGGCACCCGTTTCCAGGACTTCACCACCGGCTCCTGGGCGCTCTTCAAGGAACCGGGCCGCAAGCTCGTCTCCATCAACGTCCAGGGCTACGACGCCCTGAAGCATGGCGCGGTCGGTGTCATCGGCGATGCCAAGGTGTCGCTGGAGAAGATCTCAGCGGCCCTTGGCTCAGAGACAAAATCGGCTTTCAATCCGCAGTCCCGTCTTGACTGGCTGGCGAAGGTCGATGCCCACTGCAGTGCGCGGACCGATGTGCCTGAAGGCTACCTGCCGCTCGACGCCGAAGTTATCGGCACGGTGCAGCGGACATCTTCGGAAAAAACCATCGCCATGTGCGCGGCCGGCACCATGCCGGGCGCCCTGAAGCTTCTGTGGCAGGCGCCGCAGGGTGGCTATCACATGGAATACGGCTATTCCTGCATGGGCTACGAGATTGCGGGGGCTCTTGGAATCAAGCTGGCGCAGCCGGAGCGGGATGTCGTCTGCTTCGTCGGTGACGGGTCCTACATGATGGCCAACTCGGAACTTGCGACGGCCGTCATGCGGCGGGTGCCCTTCACGGTGGTGCTCACGGACAACCGGGGCTACGGCTGTATCAACCGGCTGCAAATGGGCACCGGTGGCAACCAGTTCAACAACCTCTATCAAAACTGCAACGTCGAGGCGCAGCCGGACATCGACTTCGTCGCCCACGCAGCCGCCATGGGCGCCCACGCGGTGAAGGCGAAAGACATCGCCGATCTGGAAGCGCAGATCCTCGCCTCGAAAGACCGGGCCATCCCGACCGTAATCGTCATCGATACGGACCCGATGCATGGGCCAGGCGAGAACGGTGGCGGTCACTGGTGGGACGTTGCCGTACCGGAGGTCTCCGAACGCGCCGAAGTCAACAAGGCCCGTGAGGGCTATGTCGACGCTTTGAAGCACCAGAATCTGGTCGATTGAGGGGAATGCAGAACACCAGCCCAGCTTTTCCACCCAGTCACACCTCATCCTGAGGAGGACCGTCAGGTCCGTCTCGAAGGATGGGCGGCATATACCGAACAAGTGGCCCATCCTTCGAGACAGCGCTGAAGCGCTTCCTCAGGATGAGGTTCGAAAGTTACGATCAACTCCAACGCTCCAATGCGTTACAGGACAACAGCCATGATCCTTTACGGCACCAACCCGATCGCCTGGGCCAATGATGACGACCAGACCCTTGGCGCACATATTCCGACTGAGCAGATCCTGTCGGAAGCTTCCGAAATCGGCTTCGACGGTATCGAGAACGGCCACCGCTGGCCCAACGACCCGGAAAAGCTGAAACAACTCCTCGGCGGCCATGGGCTCAAGTTCATTTCCGGCTGGTACTCGCTCAACCTGCTTGCCCAGTCGGTCGAGGCCGAAAAGAAGGCGATCCAGCCGCATCTGGACAAGTTGAAGCACAATGGCTGCAAGGTCTGCATTGCCTGCGAGACCTCCAACACCATTCAGGGCTCTCAGGTTGACATCAACACCAGCCCGGTTCTGACCGCAGAAGAGATGAAAGCCTTCGGCGCCAAGATCGAGGAACTCGCGGCCTTCTGCGCAAGCCAGGGCATCGACCTTGTCTACCACCACCACATGGGCACTGTGGTCGAGACACCGGCGGAAATCGACGCCTTCATGGATGCCACCGGCCCGGCGACCAAGTTGCTGTTTGATGCCGGTCATTGCTATTTTGGCAGCAATGGTCAGGATCCGGCGCCGGTTCTGGAAAAACACGCTGCCCGCGTGAAGCATTTCCATGCCAAGAACGTTCGGCCTGCCGTGATGAAGGATATCCGCGAAGACAAGAAGTCCTTCATGGACGGCGTCCGTGCCGGCGTCTTCACCGTACCGGGTGACGAGGAAGGCGGCGTTGATTTCAAACCTCTTCTCCAGATCCTGAAGGACACCGGCTACGAAGGCTGGATCGTTATCGAGGCAGAGCAGGACCCGGAAGTCCGCAATCCGTTCCAGTATCAGAGCCTCGGCCTCAAGACCCTCAAGCAACTCGCAAAGGAAGTGGATTTGACATGAGCCATCTTCTCGTCAAACCGTCCGGCACCTCCGGCAAGGTGCACGACATCACGCCTGAAAGCGCCAGGTGGGGCTATGTCGGCTTCGGCCTGTATCACCTGGAAGCGGGACAGTCGGCATCGGAAGAAACCGGTGACAAGGAAGTCATCCTTGTCCTCGTGGAAGGCAAGGCGTCGATTTCCGCTGGAGATGAAAGCTTTGGTGAGCTGGGCGACCGGATGAGCGTTTTCGAGCGCAAGAAACCGCATTGCGTCTATGTGCCCAACGGCAGCAGCTGGTCCGCAACGGCGACAACCGACTGCGTTCTGGCGGTCTGCACTGCCCCCGGCAAGGGCAACTACAAGGCCCGTGTGATCACGGACATCGGCCAGGTGGAACGCGGCAAGGGTGCGAACACCCGCTATATCCACCCGATTGCGATGGAAGAAAGCGATATCGCCGACAGCCTGCTGGTGACGGAAGTGTTCACGCCCCAGGGCAACTGGTCGTCCTACCCGCCGCATCGGCACGACGAAGACAATTTTCCGGACATGACCTATCTGGAAGAGACCTACTACCACCGCCTGAACCCGAAACAGGGTTTCGGGTTCCAGCGCGTTTTCACCGAGGACGGCGAGCTTGACGAGACGATGGCTGTTGCCGATGGCGACGTGGTGCTGGTTCCCAAGGGCCATCACCCCTGCGGCGCACCCTACGGCTACGAGATGTATTATCTGAACGTCATGGCCGGCCCGATGCGCAAGTGGCGCTTCCAGAACCATCCGGATCACGACTGGATTGCCCAACGGGACGCTGGGTAGGCTCAAGCAGCTGAGACTGAGCAAGTGGCCCATCCTTCAAGACGGGCCTTTGGCCCTCCTCAGGATGAGGATCGTGCATGGTGAGGACAGGGAAAAGGCGCCAACGGCACCGTTCCTTTCCCCCTCATCCGTCATCCCGGACGCGCCGGGGCCTTTCGTCAACAAAAAAGGGCGCCGACAGGCGCCCTTGTCGTTTGCTGAGATTGCCGTCTTAGGCGGCGATAAGAATGTGGCTTTCTGCTAGCTGTTCGGCGAATTCCACGCCGCAGCCTGCTCCTGTCTGGCGCACGACCTTGCCTTGCAGCACGGTGCCATCCAGGAATTCCAGCGTCATCCGTTCGCCGATCGGCAGGTCGGTCATATCCAGGATCTGCGCACCGGTGACGCTGACGTCGATCAGCTGCCCGGCACGCTTGCGGCCATCCGCGAAGGTAATTGCGACATCCTCGGAAATCGCCTTGCGCACCGAACGTCTCCGGTCCTCGACGTCCTTCGTGACGTCCGCCAGAAACTTCTCGACCTCGCGGGCAAGGCTGTCGCTTGCCTCCGAAACCAGGTCGGACGCAGTGTTGACCGATCCGGCTTCCGTCGACGTTTGTTCAACTGCACCGGAAACAGACGACATGCTGCTGGCTGCATTGCCTGTACTGTCGCTGGCCGAACGGGCCGAGCGCGCGATTTCCTGGTTTGCCGCCCGCTGTTCCTCGATAGCCCCTGCCACGGAACTGGTCAGGTTCTTGATGTCGGACACCTTCTCGGCAATGTGCTCGATGGCACCCGCTGCATCGCGAACCGAGGACTGGATGCCTGAAATCCGGCCGGAAATCTCGTCCGTCGCCTTGGAAGTCTGCTCTGCAAGCTGTTTGACTTCCGATGCCACGACCGCAAAACCGCGACCGGCTTCCCCCGCACGGGCTGCCTCGATCGTGGCATTGAGTGCCAGAAGGTTTGTCTGCTCGGCGATATCGCGAATGAGATTGACCACGCTGCCGATATGCTCGGCGGCTTCCGACAGCGTCTGAACGTTACGGTTGGTCTGTTCCGCCGCTTCCACGGTCTCCAGAACGATGCGGGTGGTGGCTTCGGTCTGGTTGGCGATTTCCTGAACCGTGGCCGTCATTTCTTCTGTTGCGGCGGCAACGGCGGCGACGTTTTCAGAAGCACTGATGGAGGCGTGGCCTGCCTGATCGGATTCAGACTTCGCATTTGATGCCAGGTCTTCCAGCGTTGTGGCAGCACCGCGCATCCGTTCCATCTGGTCGGACACGGTTGCCAGGCGATCAGTCATGATCGACTTGAAGTCCGTGATCACCCCTTCCAGGAAAGCCTGGCGCTGGCGTTCCCTGTCACGTTCGTTGCGGGCCTGGTCTTCAAGATGACGGCGCTGAATGGCGTTTTCCTTGAAAATCGCCACGGCCTTGAACATGTCGCCAATCTCGTCGCCACGCTCGGACCCGTCCGTCTCTACGCGTGTGTCCCCATCGGCAAGCCGGTTCATGGCGGAAACAACCTTGCCGATCGGCTTTGTGATAGAACGAGCGGCGAAAAAGCCAAGGGCAGCGGCAATCGCAAGCAAGGCGAGCCCGGCGAGGATCATCCGGTTGCGCATCGTTGTCACCGGCGCCATCGCTTCAGCGTAGGTCTGCATGGCGACGATGGCGAAGTTCTTGCCCTGGTAGGTGAATTTTTCGGCTTCAACGTCCATCAGCTTATCGCCGAAATAGGTATTCATGCCGAAGGCACTGCCTTCCGCGAAGGCCTTGTCGATGACAGGACCACTCAGTTCCGTAGCCAGAATATCGTTCTTGTCGGCAGTGAGCGGCGTATCGTTGCGCATCAGACGATCTTCACCGATCAAGGCCAAATCACCGCTTTTTCCGAGCCCGAGACTACTGGCCATAAGGGAATTGATCTTGTCGATCGGCATCTGGAAGGCCAGAACACCAACCGTTTCACCATTCGCGTGAATCGGGTGCGCCATGAAGCTGGCGGGGGCGTCGAAGCTCGGCTTATAGGCGGCAAAATCCTCAAAGGCGACTTCGTCCTCTGCGGTGATCGCCATCGCCTTGCGATAGACTTCGCCCAGATCAGTATCGGCCCACTGGCCACCACCCTTTTCGAAATTCGTGGCGTAATCCAGTTCCTTGAAGACCGTGTAGACGAGGTTGCCCTTGGCGTCGAACAGGAACACGTCGTAATAACCCTGGTCCTGCTGCAGTTTCCGGAACCAGGGGTGATATTTGGCGTGCACCTCGTCGTAAGCCGACCCGGTCTCGGCCCGGTCGAGCTTGTATTTCTCGCCGGTCGGATGCGGGTTGCCGGTGATATAGGCAGCTTGCAGTTCTTCCTGCGGATTACCGCCGGACATTTTCCAGAAATCCCAGACGGAGGCGAACTCCTGAACGGCAGCAGCTGTGCCCGGATGTTCTGCTGTCAGAACAAGTTCGCGCTCAATCGAATGCAGGTAAGCGAGCGTTTCCTGCTTGCCGGTGCCGGCAGCTGCCTTGAGACGTTCCACTGTCAGTTTGTTCACGCTGATGGAGGACGTCATGTAACTTGAAACACCGATCCCGATGCCAACCACCGCAGCGGCGCCCAAAACCAGCGCCGGAATCTTTTTCGACAAACGCATGCCTGAGAACATTCGTGCCCCCCTCAGATGGCCCATTCAGCCAACGATCAAAACCGAACGTAGGGTAAGGACAAGGAGCGAACGAAAGCTTAATTTCATCGCATAAAGTTATTTTCAGGCAAATAATGGCGAAAGAATTCGGAACAACCTTCAAATCATACTGTCAATATTCGCAATATATTCTCTTTTGGGTTGAGCGCCTTTTCTTGAAGCAATCAATCACCAGCCGAATCATACGGACTTACCCTCAGGCAGTTTCGAGGCAGGCAACGAGGGCACCACGATGCTGGATCACCTTGCCGGCGAGACGTGCACCCGCATTAACGCTTGCCGGGACGTCGCCCCCCGAAAGATACTTCGCCAGAAACGCCGCGTTGAAGCTGTCGCCGGCTGCAGTCGTATCGACAATGCTGGAAACCGGCGCTGGCTGGAAAGCCTGCCGGGAAACGGCATCCGCGCAGATCACCTCTTCCGGCCCGTTCTTGACCACGACCATGCCTGCCCCTGCTGCCAGATAGCGGTCAGCACTGACGTCAGGCGTTGCATCACCGAAATGGGCCAGCTCGTCCTCGAAGGACGGCATCAGGAAATCACAGCAGCCGGCAGCTTCCGTAACACTTGCCCGCATGGTGTCTGCATCTTCCCAAAGACGCGGACGCAGGTTCGGGTCGAACGCCGTTTTGGCACCGGCTTTTCGCGCGGTTCTGAGTGCGTCCAGAAATTTTACCCGGTCTTCCGGTGGAAGGATCGCAAGGGTAATCCCGCTGAAGTAGATCAACCCCGCACCACTAAGCGCAGATGCAAGATGTGTCCCGTCCGCGGCAAGACACCGGGCTGCCGATTGCGAACGCCAGTATGCGAAGCTGCGTTCGCCGTCCTTCAGCTGGATCATGTAGAGGCCGACGGTCCGGTCGTCCCGCTTCTGGATGGCAGCCGTCTCCAGGTCGGATTCTTTCAGGAAAGAAAGCATCTGCTCCGACACCTGATCGCGGCCAACCGCAGTGTAATAGCCGACGGTCCAGTCGGCAGGCAGGCATTTGCGCGCATACCAGGCGGTGTTGAGCGTATCGCCGGCAAACCCCATGGCATAGGTGCCCTCACCCGTTGGTGCCATCTCGACCATACATTCGCCAATGGCAAGGAATTTGAGTGACACGGCGGGGCTCCTCGATGCTCGGGGATCAGAAAAACTAAAGGCGAAAACCCCGCAGAAAACCGGGATTTAAATCCATTAGCATGAAAGCCCATGCCTTAAAAAGTGGCACAAAGGTCTATGCCCCTTGCCAAAGCGGTTTGGCCGTCCGGATGATGGTCATTCATCCCCGGTTTCTGCTGTTTCTCGGATTAATTTTATTTGATGCCGGCGCGCATGAAGCTTTGGACAAACTGCCTCTGGAACAGCAGAAAGGCGATCAGCAGCGGCCCGGAGGTCATCAACGTCGCTGCATTGATGACCGACCATTCCACCCCGCTGTCGATGGCCGAGAAGATGCTGAGACCGACGGTAACCGGGCGTGTGTCCACCGAGTTGGTCACGATCAGCGGCCACAGGAAATTGTTCCAGTGGTGACTGACGGAAACGAGGCCATAGGCAAGATAGGTCGGCTTTGCGAGCGGAATATAGACCCGCCACAACACGCCCAGAACCGAAGCACCCTCGATGCGCGCTGCCTCGTCCAATTCCTTCGGGATGGTCATGAAGGTTTGCCGCAGCAGGAAGATGCCGAAGCCGGACGCGATGTAGGGCAGCGCGATGGCGGGGATGGTGTCCACCAGATTGAGCATGCGCATGGTCTGATAGTTTTCCACCATCAGGATGTCCGGCATCACCAGAAGCTGCAGCAAGACAAGCGTAAAGAAGACATTGCGCCCGGGAAACTGGAACCGGGCGAAGGCAAAGGCGGCCAGTGTGCCGAGGAAAAACTGCCCGGCAAGGATCATCGACACCAGCAGGAAGGTGTTCAGGAAGTAACGGGCGAAGGGCGCCGCATCCCAGGCCTTTGAGAAATTGTCGAGTGTCAGCGGTGCAAGAAGCTCGAACCGTGCCTCGTAGGCCGCCGGATGAAAAGCGGTCCAGATGGCATAGGCCAGCGGCAGCACCCACAACAGTGCCAATGCCCAGGCAGCGAAGGTGTTGAGCACCCTGTCGAAGGAAAAGCCGGCGCCGGTCATTTGTAATGCACCTTGCGGTCGAAGAAGAAGAACTGGCCGATGGCAAGCAGCGACAGAAGCACCAGAAGAGCGACGGTGAGCGTTGCGCCATAGGCGGTTTCCCAGAAGCGGAATGCGACCTCGTAGATGTAGAACAGCAGCAGTGCCGAGGCGTTGTCCGGCCCACCGTCCGTCAGAATGAAGATATGGTCCACCAGGCGGAAGGAATTGATGACCGCGTTGACACAGACGAACAGGGTCGTCGGCATCAGGAGTGGAAAGGTGATCCGCCAGAAGATCGTCCAGCGCCCGGCGCCTTCGATCTGCGCGGCCTCCTTCAGCGTGACCGGAATTGCCTGCAGCGCCGCAAGATAAAAAATCATGAAGAAGCCGGCTTCCTTCCAGACGGTGACCACGATGATGGCGTTGAGCGCGGTATCCGGGTTGCCGAGATAGTTGCTGGCAGGCCAGCCAAACAGGGCACCGGTGATCTGGTCGACCAGGCCAAAGCCGGGCGTGTAGAAAAACATCCAGATGTTGGCGACGGCGATCAGAGGCAGAACGGTTGGCGTGAAATAGGCCATGCGCACGAAGCTTCTGCCAACCAGCCTGTCGTTGACCCAGAGCGCCATGACGATCGCCAGACCAACGGAGATCGGAATGGTGCCAAAGGCGAACCAGACGTTGTTCCAGAGTACTTTCCAGAACACCGGGTCATCCAGCATGCGCTCATAATTGGATAGGCCGATGAACTTGGCCGGGCGGCGTCCGCGCGGGGTGGAAAAAAAGCTGTTCAGGAACGTCGTGACCGCGGGGATGTGGGTAAAGGCAAACAGGAACACCATTGCCGGCAGCAACAGCAGCCAGCCGTGGATCCAGTCGCGTTTCAAGGCAATGCCCCGCTTCATGGTCTAGGCCCCGATAAGGAGAAAAACCCGACCTAAAGCAAATTGCGGTTAGGACGGCGAAAGGTCTGGAGAACGGGACGGAACACCGGAGTGGGACCCGGCGCTCCGCCCCGAATGGCGTTAGCGGTATTCGCTCAGGATCTCGTCGGCCTGCGCCTGAGCTTCCTTCAGAGCCGTTTCGGCATCCTTCTGGCCGGTGATAGCAGCAGCAAGCGCATCGTTGAAGATGCCGGTCACGCGCTGGTTCTGGTAGGTCGCCAGTTCAGCCTTGGCGAAGTCCAGCTGGTCGCGGGCAACCAGGACAGCCGGGAAATCAGCCGCATAGGCTTTCATCGTGTCGGTTTCCCAGGTTTCGGCGCGCGGAGCGACGTAACCTGTTGCGATGGTCCACTTCGCGGACTGTTCCGGAGCCGTGATCCACTGAACGAACTTGACGGCAGCCTTGTTCTGTTCGTCGGAAGCTCCCTTGAACAGGTAGAAGTTGCCACCGCCGGTCGGTGCGCCGCGCTGTGCCTTTTCCGGCAGCATGGCAACGCCGAACTTGAACGGAGCATTGTCACGAACGTTGGTGAGGTTGCCGGTGGAGGTCCACATCATGGCCGTCTGGCCTTCGAAAAAGGCTTTCGGCGTTGCGCCCCACTCGATGATGCCCGGAGCCATCACTTCGTGCTTGGTGCTGAGATCGACAAGATACTGCAGCGCCTCGACCACCTTGGGATCGTCGAAGTTGGTCTTGTTGCCGTCGGCATTGGCCAGGATCGCGCCGTTTTCGATGGCAAGGCCCTGGAACAGCCAGTACGGGAAACCGGAAGACGGAATACGCACGCCCCACTGGGTGACATTGCCGCTGTCGTCTTTCTTCGTCAGCTTCTTGCCGAATTCGACCATTTCGTCCCAGGTTGCCGGAGCGACCTCCGGATCAAGCCCGGCCGCTTCGAAGGCTTCCTTGTTCCAGTAGAGAACCGGCGTGGAGCGCTGGAACGGAATGCCGTAGGTCTTGCCGCCGGTCTGGCTGTTTTCCATGAATGCCGGATAAAAACCTTCGACCCATTTCTTGTCTTCGTCGCTGGTCAGATAGTCGTCGAAGGGCTGGATCAGATCCTCATCGATCAGGGTGAACATGTCGGCAGACAGGATCACCGAAAGCTGGGGCGGGTTGCCGCCGCGCGAAGCGGTGATCGCCTTGGCGACGGTGTCCTGGTAGGAGCCGGCATAAACGGCGTCGATTGTAACGTCCGGGTTCTGCGCAACATAGGCGTCGGTCAGTTCCTGGATGGTGTCAGCAGCCTTGCCGCCAACGGCGACCGGAAAATAGAATTGCAAATCAACAGCCTGAGCGGAGGCCCAGGTGCTGAAGGAAAGCGCCGTTGCCGCAACGGCTTTCAGGAAAGTGGACTTCAACATCAGTTTACTTCCTAAGGTTCGAAAATCCGCAGGTCTGCGGTCGGTCTACGCGGGCGTGCGCAGCAGGTCAGGAGCGCAACAAGGCTCCGAACTCGGAAATGAGATCGTCCCGGCGGCGGCCGGTATCGGCGTCGAAAACATGAAGATCGTCCGGCGAAAAGCCGAGCTGCACGGATTGGCCGGGCGTGAAGGCCCGGCTGGCCGGAAGGCGCACCTGAAAACCGGTGCCGGCAACTTCGCAATCGGCCAGCACATCCGCCCCCAGATACTCGACGGCACGAACAGACGCGTTGACCGGGCCGCCGTCTTCCAGATGCATTGCCTCCGGGCGCAGGCCGAGCTTGAAATCCGGCGCGGTGCACAGCTTCCTGAAGGCATTGGCCGGAAAGAGGTTCATTGGCGGGGTGCCGATGAAACGGGCGGCAAACGGCGTTGCCGGTTTTTCGTAAAGATCCCGCGGGCTCGCCACCTGCTCCAGCCGGCCACCATTCAAAAGCACCACCTGATCGGCCATGGTGATGGCCTCGACCTGATCATGCGTGACATAGACCATCGTGAAGCCGAGCTGCTGCTGCAGCGCGCGGATCTCCACCCGCATTTCATGGCGCAGCTTGGCGTCGAGATTGGACAGCGGCTCGTCCATCAGGCAGATCGGCTTTTCGCCGATGATTGCCCGCCCAAGGGCGACACGCTGCTGCTGACCGCCCGAAAGCTGACCCGGCTTGCGCTCCAGCAACTGGCCAAGGCCCAGCAGATCGGCAACCCGTGCAAGACGCCGGTCCCGCTCGGCCCGGCCGACCCGGCGGACCTTCAGGCCGAAGATGATGTTCTCACCGACATTCAGATGCGGAAACAGCGCATAGGACTGGAACACCATGGCAAGGTCACGCTTGGCCGACGGACGGCCAGTGACATCCTCTCCGCCGATCAGGATGCGTCCGCTACTGACATTCTCGAGGCCCGCAATCATGCGCAATGTCGTTGACTTGCCACAGCCGGACGGCCCCAGAAGTGCCGTGAAGGAGCCTGCCGGAATATCGATCGACAGGCCATCGACGGCCACCGTCTCACCCCAGGTACGCGACACCGTTTCAAGGACGATCGGCTTGCCGGCGCCAGAGGGTTTCGCACCCGGGATATGCGGATCTGATGTCACGCCTCATCCCCGTCTTCAGCCACGAACACTTCCGTTTTCGTGCCTTCCAGCGATGCCAGGAAAACATCCGGCACCGGGCAATCGGTGAAGATCGCATCGACATCGCTGAGTTGACCGCCGCGCACATGGGCGTTCCGGCCGAACTTGCTGTGATCGAGGACCAGATAGGACCGGCGGCAATTGGCGAGTATCGACTGGCGGGCCGCCACTTCGTCCTCATGGAAATCCAGCAGCGTGCCGTCTTCATCGACACCTGCGACACCAAAAATGCCGATATCGACCTTGTAGTTGGAGAAGAACGCCTGCGCTGCGGACCCCAGCACGTCGCGGTCGCCATGACGCAACCGCCCGCCGGTGATGGTCACCTGAAACGACGGATTGACTGAAGCCGTGAAGGCCACGTTCAGATTGTTCGTGAAAACCGCCAGTTTCTCGTGCCCAACCAGGGCCTGCATCACGATCTCCGGGGTGGTGCCGATGGAAAACGCGATCGACTGGTTGTTGCCGACGTGGCCGGCCACCAGTTTCGCAATCAGCTGCTTTTCCGGAAGATTGAGGATCTGCCGGGTGGAATAATGGATGTTGGACGCCGGTGCCGGAGGCTCGACGCCGCCGTGGGTCCGGCGCAAGATCCCCAGTTCGCAAAGACCGTTGACGTCCCTGCGAATTGTCTGCGTGGTCACCTCGAACCGGTCCGCCAGTTCCTCGACAGACGCAAACCCTGCCTTTTGTACCAGATCCGCGATTTCGGCCTGACGCTTTGAAATGTCTATTTGCCCAAGCATGTTCTTCTGATCCGCCATCGTCCCCTCTCCTCCTGCAAATGCAGAAGGCCAGTTGCTCCAAAGGCATCATGTTGACTCGAAAAAGCCTGACTTCGAAGCCCGTTAAAACATTTTCATATGAACCTTATTCGACGCTCATATGAAAATGATGTGACAATAGGGGATAGCGAGCAGCCCAGGAACACAGGACGCGACAGCGTCCTCAGATTTCAGGACACCATTTTTCTATCTGTAATTGCCCGGGCTTTTCACGAGGCTGCCAGGTCGATTACCCGGCCGGGGACCAACCCTGCGGTTCGATGACAAGACGCTACCGAAGAAGAGACAAGACGGCGCAAAAGTAGAAGAATTGAATTCAATCGTGGAGGTTATGTAATAAAATAACAAATCTGTTTCGTCATCCAACTGTCAATCAGATGTCATGCAGCGTTTTTAAGTAGCTCCCGGGATGCACCCTCACCTCCGGGAGATATCATGAAAACGATCGTTTGCACTTCGCTGGCGCTGGCCCTTACAGGCTCTGTTGCCTTTGCTCAGGACGCCCTGCCGCAAGCCTCCAGCCAGTGGTACAAGGATGGCGAAGCCACCATTCAGGCCATTTTGGACCGTCAGCCGAACACCAACCGCGCCAAGAACGTGATCCTGCTGATCGCTGACGGCAACGGTGTCGGCACCAACTACGCCACGCGCCTTTTCGACGGTCAGCAGAAAGGCATGCTGGGCGAGGAAAACGTTCTCCCGTACGAAACTCCGGAGTTCTACAGCG
This sequence comes from Labrenzia sp. R5_0, assembly GCF_017743835.1. Lineage (NCBI taxonomy): Bacteria > Pseudomonadati > Pseudomonadota > Alphaproteobacteria > Hyphomicrobiales > Stappiaceae > Labrenzia > Labrenzia sp. R5_0. Next base: position 1,428,338 of record NZ_JAGHRK010000002.1, read on the forward strand.
CCCTGGTCAAGACCTACAACATCAACGCCCAGACGCCGGACTCCGCTCCGACCGCCGGTTCGATGAACACAGGCGTGAAGCAGCGCTTCAACCTGATCAACCTCGGTGAAGAAGCCATCCATGACGATTGCTCCACCGTCGAAGGCAACCAGCTTGCCCTGTTCTCCGAAATGATGACCGAAGCCGGCAAGTCTGTCGGCGTGGTTTCCACCGCCCGTCTGACCCACGCAACTCCGGCTGCCGTCTACGCCAAGACCGCAAACCGCAACTGGGAAGACGCGGTGCCGGAAGGCTGCACTGCACAGAAGGACATCGCGACCCAGCTGATCGACGCCATGGAAGCCGGCACCGTTGATTTCGCAATGGGCGGCGGTGGCCGTTATTTCCTGCCGAAGGACAAGGAAATGGGTGGGCTGAAGGGCCGCCGCGAAGACAATGTCGACCTGGTTGAGCGTGCAACCGGACTGGGTGCACAGTTCGCATCCGACACCGCCGGTTTCCAGTCGCTGAAGCTTGACGGCTCCAGCCCCGTACTGGCCCTGTTCAACAACAGCCACATGGAATATGAGGCCGACCGCGCCGACAATGACGAGCCGTCCCTGGCCGACATGACCAAGGCAGCCATCGAATATCTGTCCAAGAACGAAGGCGGCTACTACCTGGAAATCGAAGCCGGCCGCGTCGACCACGCCAACCATGACGGCAATGCGGCCCGCGCCATGCGCGACGGTGTTGCCTTTGCAGAAGCCGTTGCCATGGCTGACGAGCTGACCAACGATGAAGACACGCTCATCATCGTCACCGCCGACCACGAACATGCCATCGCCTTCAACGGCTATTGCGGCCGCGGTTCGGCCATCCTCGGCCTTTGCTACGACGTTGCCCAGGTGGGCATCAAGCATTCCGACAAGGTTCTGACCGCGGACGACGGCAAGCCGTACACCGTGATCGGTTACCTGAACGGCACCGGTTCGGTTCTGAAGAAGGGCGAAGGCGAAAACGACTACACCGGCTCGCGCCCGGACCTCGACCAGGAAACCGCCACCGATCTGGACTACGTCCAGCAGGCGCTGATCCCCAAGTCCTCCGAAACCCATTCGGGTGAAGATGTTGCGGTCTACGCAAAGGGCCCGTGGGCACATCTGGTCGATGGCACCATCGAGCAGAACGTTATCTTCCACGTCATGAACCACGCTGTGAACGCCCAATAAGCCTTCAGCCAGCGTCCAACACGCGCTCAGCGGGATCCCTGGTCGAATACCGGCCAGGGATCCTGAAGGCCTGCCGCCCGGCAGGCCTTTGCCTGTTTGTCATATTAGCCGGATAAGTTAGGAGCATGAATTGGCCAGAACCAGGGATGTCATGAACCGCAGACAGCTTATCGTCGGGCTCGGCCTCGCTCCGTTTGCCGGAATTCTGCTGCCGGACACGGCCTGTGCGGCAGACGCCCCCCTCAAGTTGCGCACGCTTTACAACAAGGACCGGAGCTTTTCCGACCTCGCCCATTCACTGGAAGGCACCAGGGTATCAGTCGGTGGCTACATGGCCCCACCCCTGAAGGCCGACAGCCAGTTCTTCGTGCTCACCAAGATTCCGATGGCAGTTTGCCCGTTCTGTGAAACCGAGGCGGAATGGCCGCGGGACATTCTCGCCATCTACACCAAGCGCATTGTCGACGTGGTCGCCTTCAACAGCAAGATCGTGACACGGGGCGTTCTTGAACTGGGAACCTTCAAGGATCCAGAGACCGGGTTCGTCAGCCGGGCAAGACTTGTCGATGCTGTCTATGAACGCAGCTGACAGCGTCTCATGAATCTTGCTCTTCAAGTCGACGATCTCCGCGTCAGGACACCCGGTGGCCGGGTGCTGCTCTCCTGCGATCACTTTGATGCAACACCAGGCGCAACCATCGGCCTGCGTGGCCCGTCAGGTGCCGGGAAATCGACCTTTCTCTACGCGCTCGCCGGACTGCATCCGGGCATGACAGGTCATATCCGCTGGGGTGCAACCGATCTGGTGCAGCTGAACGACGCCGCCCGCGCCGCGTTCCGCCGCAGCCATGTCGGGCTGATCTTCCAGGACTTCCTGCTGTTTGAGGAACTGAGCGCCCTTGGCAACGCCTCCCTTGCAACGTCGTTCAACCCGGCAGAAAAGCGCCGGTCGATCACCGACACCGCACGGGATTTTCTCAAGAGCCTCAAGGTGCCGGCAGAAGCGCGGACCGTAGACAGTTTTTCCGGCGGCGAACGCCAACGCACTGCGATTGCCCGCGCGCTGGCCCACAACCCCGCGATCATTCTCGCGGACGAACCGACGGCAAGCCTCGACCGCAAGACCGCCGATGCCCTGATCGAAGACCTGATCAGCCTGACACGCGCGCGGAACAAGACGCTGATCGCCGTCAGCCACGACCAGCATCTGCTGGACCGGATGGATAGGATCATAGAAGTTACGGACGGCCACCTGCAGACGGAGGCCGCCGGTGCCTGACTTTTTCGCAGACCGCTGGCAGGACCTTTCGCCGCTTGCCCAGGACACGCTGTGGCTCGTGCTGCTGCTGTTACCCGCCGTGATAACCGGCCTGATCGTGATCTGGGGCTTCCGGCCACAGGCGCTGGTCGGAGCACTGCTCTGGCGCTTCCGCTGGACCAATCTGACCTTCGTTTTCCTGATCGCCATTTCCATCGGTATCGGCGTTGGCCTGATAGCCCAGGAACGCGGCCTCAGAAAGGGAACGGCACGGGCAGCGGAACAGTTCGATCTGATCGTCGCAGCCCCTGGCAGCGAAATCACCATGATGTTTGCCGCCGTCTATCTGCAACCAAGCGACGTGCCGCTTCTGGGCGGCGAGATCTACAACGAGATTGCCACCCATGACGACGTCGACCTTGCCGCCCCGATTGCCTTCGGCGACAGCTACCTGTCGTCACCCGTTGTCGGCACCACGCCGCAGTTCGTCACGCATCTGGCAGGGAACCTTGCCGAAGGCAGGCTCTTTGCCGGCAGCGGGGAAGCGGTTGCCGGCTCGCGGGTCGACCTGAAGCTTGGCGAGACATTCGAACCCGCGCACGGCATTGGTGACAGCGCGGAAGAAGATGCCCACGCCGGCCACGCGCTCACCATCGTCGGCAGGATGCCGCCCACCGGCAGCCCGTGGGACAAGGCCATTCTCGTTCCGGTGGAAAGCGTCTGGGAAGTGCACGGGCTGACCAATGGCCATGGCCCGGAACGACAGACACAGATCGGCCCGCCGTTTGACGCGGATTATTTCCCGGGAACACCGGCGATACTCGTTCATGCCAATGAGCTCTGGGCGAATTACGCCCTGCGGTCCGAGTTTACCCGCGACGACACCATGGCGTTCTTCCCCGGCGCGGTGCTTGCGCAACTTCATGCACTCATGGGGGACATCCGCCAGATCATGTCGGTGATGGCGGTGCTGACCCAGGTGCTGGTGACCGCTGGCGTCCTGACGGGGCTGATAGCCCTTGCCCGGCTGTTCGCCAGGCGTCTGGCACTCCTGCGGGCTCTCGGGGCACCGGGACGCTTCGTCTTTGCCGTGGTCTGGTCCTATGCCGCCACCCTGATTGTCCTGGGCTCGGTCGCCGGGCTGGGCGTCGGCCGGATCGCGGTCGATGTCATCTCCTCAATCGTCACCTCCCGAACGGACATTCTGGTGACGGCAACGCTCGACTGGCCGGAGTTTCACCTCATCGCCGGTTTCGTCAGTCTGACGGTGCTGCTCGCGCTTTTGCCTGCCTTCATGGCAATGTCACGTAATATCATTACTGATTTGCGCGCCTGACCTGAAGCCCGAAGGATCTTCCCGATATGCGCGCCCTTGCCGTCCTGTTGCCGCTGCTGCTCTGCCTGCCACACTCTGCTTTGGCGTCCGGCACACCTACTGCCTCCGAAACAGGGCATGGCGATGCAGAAGCACACGAAAAGCATGACGAAGCCGAACATCATCACGATGAGGATGAAGGCAGCCACGAAGGCGCGTCTGAAGGCGTGCGTGCTGTCCATGCCTGGATCCGGGAGACATCGGGCAACTCCGCGCTGCTTTTCGTCAACATCGAGAACACCTCCGGACGGCAGGTAAAGCTGGTTGGCGGTCACACCGAGATCGCCTCGAAGGTCGAACTGGTCGGCTTTGCCCTGAAGGACGGTGAAACCGGCTACGATCCCCTGCCGCCCGTTCCGATCCAACCGGGCAAGTCCCTCGTTCTTGCTCCCAACGCCCTGGCCCTGCGCCTCGGCGGCCTTACCCGCCCTTTCCGGGAAGGAGAGGAATTCGAAATCGAGATCGAATTCGATTTCGGCCATATCGAGATGCAGGCCCAGGTCGAATCCATCAATGCAACCCGGCACAGCCACGCCGGGCATCAGCATTAGATCTGCCGGGATTAGAGGCAGGGATTAAGTGGGGTTGGCATCCCAAGCTTCAGTCGATGAATACCCCCACCCCTAACCCCTCCCCACAAGGGGGAGGGGGATCAGTCCGTGCAGATTGAAAAGATCTCACTTGTCTGCCCGAATACCTGAAAAGGGATAGCGGGTTTCAGCGCACCTACATAGTGGCGCGGTAAAGCATTAGTCCCCCTCCCCCTTGTGGGGAGGGGTTAGGGGTGAGGGGCAACAGCGTTACCAAAAACACCCAACCCTGCCGGGAATATCACCTGTACAGGAACGACCGCCCCTCGCCATCGAACAGATGCAGCTTTTCCGGCGGGGCCGTCAGGCGCAGCTCCGTGCCCTTTTTGACCTTGTAGATACCCGGGATCTTGGCAATGAAAGCATCGTGGCCTTCTCTCGGCGCGAAATAGAGCACTGTTGTCTCGCCGAGGGCTTCCACGATTTCGACATTCGCCGCGACCAGATAATCGTCACCTTCGGTAACGCTGAGATCTTCCGGACGCACCCCCAGCTTGACCAGCGCCCCCTTGTCGCTGTCGAGCGAGGCAATCGGTACATCCGCATGACCGCCATCGGACATCTGGACGGATGTCAACTGGCCGGTCGCCATCACCTTGGCATCAACGAGGTTCATCGCCGGAGAGCCGATGAACTGGGCAACGAACGTGTTTGCGGGACGCTCGTAAAGGTCCAGCGGCGCACCGAATTGTTCCACGTCTCCACCATGCAGCACGACAATCCGGGTCGCGAGGGTCATCGCTTCCACCTGGTCGTGGGTGACGTAGATCATGGTGCTTTCCGGCATGCTCTCCTTCAGCTGTGCGATCTCGATCCGGGTGGCGACACGCAAGGCGGCATCAAGGTTCGACAGCGGTTCGTCGAACAGGAATACCTTGGGATCCCGCACGATCGAGCGGCCGATGGCAACGCGCTGGCGTTGACCGCCGGACAGTGCTTTCGGCAGGCGGTCGAGATAGGCAGTGAGCTGCAGTCTGTCCGCAGCCGCCCGCACGGCCTTGTCGATTTCGTCGCGTGACTTGCCCGCCAGCTTCAGGGCGAAGGCCATATTGTCGTAGACCGTCATGTGCGGATAAAGCGCATAGGACTGGAACACCATGGCAATGCCGCGCTGTGCCGGCGGCACATCGTTGACGACCACTCCGTCGATCTCCAGCGTTCCGCCGGTGATCTTTTCAAGTCCTGCGATCATCCGCAGCAATGTCGACTTTCCGCACCCGGACGGACCGACGAAAACGATCAGCTCGCCTGCGTTGATCTCCATGTTGATGTTGCGCAGAACTTCGACCGATCCATAGGACTTGCTGACATTCTTCAAGGACAACGATGTCATGCCGGCTGCTCCCGATTGTTGATTTTGTTCATGTTATTTCACCGACCCGGCCAACAGGCCGCGCACGAGATAGCGCTGCATCGCGAAGAACACGAAGAGCGGCACGGCAATGGACACAAAGGCCGCCGTCGCGAGAATTTCCCAGTTGCCGCCGCGCGTTCCCAGGAGTTCGACGATCTGGTTGGTCATCACCGTGGTCGAGCCTGTGGCATCAATCAGGAACACTTTGGCCACCAGCAGATCGTTCCAGGTCCACAGGAACTGGAAGATGGCGAAGGACGCCAGGGCCGGAAAGCTGAGCGGCAGGATGATGCGGGTGAAGATCTGGAAATCCGTCGCCCCGTCCACCTTGGCATTCTCGATGATGTCCCGCGGCAATCCGACCATGTAGTTCCTGAGCAGATAGACCGCGAGCGGCATGCCGAAGGCCGTATGGGCCAGCCAGACCCCCATGTAGCCCTTGCCGATACCGACGGCGAGATGGAGCCGCAGCAGCGGAATGAGCGCCAGTTGCAACGGCACGACGAGCAGCGCCACAACGGCGGCGATCAAGAGGGCGCGGCCGGGAAATTCCATCCAGGCAAGCGCATAGGCTGCGAACGCCGCAATGACGATCGGGATGATCGTCGCCGGAATGGTGACCGTCAGCGTGTTGAAGAACGCCTTGCCCATGTTGTCCTGTCCGGTGCCGGAAAAGAGGATGGTCTGGTAGTTTTCCAGCGTGAATTCCGGCGGCACGGTCGCGGTCACGAAAACACGCTGGCCACGGCCGGAGATCTGCTTGTCATTGCCCTTCCAGACATAGGACCCGTCGGCCTGGAGCGTCAGGCTTTCGCCATCACCCATATCCGCCGTTTCGCCCGGCTGGTAAGCAGACACGTCTCTGGACGAGACGCCCCACGAGCGGATCTCGCGCGGCTCGCCTTCGAAGATGTTGCCGGACACGGTGAAAAGGTCTCCATCGGCAACACGGGTCTCGTCCGGATCCGAAGTCCGGTAGACCTCGTTCTGTTCGGCCGGAAACAGCGCCGCCCACCAGCCTGAGCTGGAGATCTGGTCCGCGGTCCGGAAGGACGAGACGAAAAGCCCGACAGTCGGAAACAGCCACAACAGAACGAGCGCTGCGACGGAAATCTGAACGGCCCAGGTCAGGCCGGATTTTTTCCCAGCAATACTGGCCATCACTTCATCTCCTTCCGGGCGTTGTAAACGTTCCAGGCGAGGATCGGCGTGACGAGCAGCATGATGATGATGGCACTCGCCGACCCCACTCCCCAATCGTTGGCACGGAAAAGCTTGTCGTACATGTAGTTGGCCAAAACCTGGGTCTCCCACTGGCCGTTGGTCATCGCGAAGACGATGTCGAACACCTTGAGCACGGTAAGCGTGATCGTCGTCCAGACGACTACGATGGTCCCCATGATCTGCGGCACCTTGATCTTGAAGAAGATCTGGAACGGATTGGCACCGTCAACGATCGCAGCTTCCACGGTTTCCTCCGGAATGCCGCGCAGGGCCGCGGACAGGATCACCATGGCAAAACCGGTCTGGATCCAGATCAGCACCACCATCAGGAAGAAGTTGTTCCACAGCGGCAAGGTCAGCCAGGTCTGCGGTTCGCCGTAAGGCACCTCGGCAATCCAGACACCGAGCGCGGAACTCAGCGAAATCCAGATCAGCCAGATCCCGCCAACGGCGACCAGAAGGCGCAGGGGCAGAAGCCAGATCGACTTGTCCTCCCCCCGGGCGACAATGCCGCGCACGAAGGTCCAGGCCACATAGGCAACAACAACAGCGAACGCCAGCAGGAGAAGGGTCGGCAGAAGCTGAAGAAAGACAACGGAGCCGATGCCACCGTCAAACTTCAGCCAGATCGCGTTCAGAACGCCGATCTGGTTCTGATCGGCGGCGCGCGTATCGTAGATCAGCTTGAAGATGACCGATGCGCCAACGAAAGAGATCGCCATCGGCATGAAGATCAGCGACTTGGCGAAGTTGCCCCATCTGATCCGGTCCGTGAGCTGGGCGACCAGCAGCCCGAAAGCCGTCGAGGCAGCCGGCACGACAATCAGCCATAGCATGTTGTTGCGCACCGCTTCCCAGAACTTCGCCTCGTTCATCATCTGGCGATAGTTGGCAAGGCCGACAAAAGCCCCTCCCTGGGAGCGGTCTGTCAGCGACAGTCGCAAGGTCTCGAAGACCGGATAGGCAAGATACAGCGTCAGCGCGAACAAGGCCGGGAACAGGAACAGCCAGGGCCGGATCATGTTGGCCCGGTTGATGTTCTTTCCTGCATTGGGGCCGCGCGCCGGAAACAGGACCTTGTCGAGAAAGACATTCGAAAAGAAGAAATAGGCAAGGCAGGCTCCAACGCCAACGACGATGGTAAAGAGCCCTAACAGTGCCGGATTGTCCGATAGCATGGCCGTTCCCTCCCATTATTGATTATGGGGAGGCACCCGGAAGACCGGGGGCTTCCTGCGTTTAGGAACTTTGTTTCTTGGACGTTTTCGCCGATCCGTCAGAAGAACGGCCAGCCTCCCTGGGGAGACCGGCCGCCTGAAGGATTACTTGAGGGCGTCCCAGCTTTTCTGGATTTCCTCGGCGACGGCTTTTGCGTCCTTGCCGCCGGTATAGTCGACCATTCCGGTCCAGAACGTGCCCGCGCCAACGGCACCCGGCATCAGGTCGGAGCCATCGAAACGGAAGGTGCTGGCATTGACCAGGATCTCGCCCTGACCGCGCAGCGTGTCGTCCTTGTAGGCTGCCGGGTTGGCACCCTTGTGAGGCGTCAGGAAGCCGGTCTGGGCCATCATCACTTCATGCGAGAGCGGCAGTTCGAAGAACTTCATCAGTTCGTTGGTCGCGTCGGACGGATTGGTGATCGCCATCAGCGTGCCACCACCGAGGACCGGGCTGCCGAGATCCTTTTCCGCGTAGGCCGGGAAGTAGAAGAAGTCGACGTCGGTGCCGAACTCGACCCCATCCGGGAAGAAGGCCGGCACGAAGGATGCCTGGCGGTGCAGGTAGCACTGTGGCGGCGAGGAGAAGAGACCTTTCGGGCTGTCACGGAAATCGGTGGAAGCAACGGCTCCCGCGCCTCCCGCGACCTTGGCATCGTCGCGTGCGAACCAGCCGAATTCCTCGATCGCGGCAACGACACGCTCGTCGTCAAAGGGGATCTCGTTGGTGGTCCACTGGTCGTAGACGTCAGCCGGCTGCGTGCGCAGCATCAGATCCTCGACCCAGTCGGTTGCCGGCCAGCCCGTGGCAGCACCTGAACCCAGACCGATACACCAGGGTGTTTCGCCATCGGCAACGATCTGCTCGGTCAGCGCCTTCAGCTCTTCCATGGTCGTCGGCACTTCATAGCCGGCGTCCTCGAAGTTTTCCGGCACGTACCAGACAAGGCTCTTGACGTTGACGTTGTAGAAGAAGCCGAACAGCTGATCCTGGCCGTCGGCATCCTTGTAGGTGCCGAGGTTCACCCAGCTTTCGCCGGCCCCGTAGTTGTTGGCGACCCAGTCGGCCATGCCTTCCGGGAGCGGCTTCAGCAGGCCGCGCGCAGCCATGTCGGCGGCAAGGCCCGGCTGCGGGAAGACTGCGATATTCGGTGCGGCGCCGGCTTCGGCATCAATCACGATCTGCTGTTCGAAGGAATCCGAACCGGTGTAAATGACTTCAGCGCCGGTAGCTTCGGTGAAATAGGCCAGCACGTTGCGGAAATAGCCGTCTTCCGGCTGCAGCCACGGGCCGGCGATCGTCACGGTCTGCCCCTTCAGGTCAGGCGCGCTCTCAGCCCATGCGTTGTAGCTGTCCCAGTTGAACGGGCCTTCGCCCGGAGCGAATTTCAGGTCAGCCGCGGATGCAGAGCCCGCGCCAAGCCCGATGGCAAGCGCCAGACCTGCCGTGCAGGCTTTCAAACGTAGTTTCATATCTGTCCTCCCAGATTGTCCCTATGCTGGAACACTCCACCCAAGGTGGCATACCTCGCCACCTTGCAGCAATACCTACCCGTTTTTCCAGGTCGGCAATTCTACCAGAACCCTTTATCCAAACCGCTTTGGATTTGGCCCTAACCATGTCTTCAGGCTTCGGCCTTGTCAAGCGCGCAACTCGCGAATTAATGTTGCATTTCAATAACAGCCTGTTGGGAGGGCGCTTTCAAAGCGTTTTGGGCCAGAATGAGCAATGGCGTAAACCTGAAAGAACTGTCGCAACGGCTGAACCTGTCTCAGACCACGGTAAGCCGCGCACTCAACGGCTATCCGGAAGTCAGCGAAGAAACGCGCAAACGCGTGACCGAGATGGCCGACAAGCTCGGCTACGCGCCCAACAGCCAGGCGCGGCGGCTTGCAACCGGCCGCGCAATGGCCATCGGCCATGTCATACCGCGCTCAATTCACGAGATGATGAACCCGATCTTTCTGGAGTTCATAGCCGGCGCCGGGGAGACCTATTCGCGCCACGGCTACGACATGATCATTTCCGTCGTCGACGATGCCAAGGAAGAAGACGCCTACCGGCAGATCGCTTCACGCAAGAAGGCCGACGGCGTGATCATTCACGGCCCCGCAAATGACGAGCGCAGGCACAGGCTTCTGAAAGAACTCAATCTGCCCTTCGTCGTTCACGGACGCATCCCGGGCGCCGAGGAAGAAACATCGTGGATCGACATGAACAACCGGCGGGCCTTCGAGCGAGCGACGAACCTGCTGCTGGACCTCGGCCACACCCGGATCGCATTGCTGAACGGTCTGGAACATATGGACTTCGCCAACCGGCGCCGGCGCGGCTTCGAGGAAGCGCTGGCAGCACGGGGCCTGACACCGGACCCGGCCTTGATGCGCAGTGCGGACATGACCGAACCCTACGGCTGCGACAATGCGATGGAGATGCTGAAGAGCGACAATCCGCCGACCGCCTTCCTGATTTCGTCCATGATATCGGCGATCGGTGTCGCCCGCGCTGTCGGCCAGTGCGGATTGAAGACAGGCAGGGACGTGTCCATCATCACCCATGACGATGCCCTGTCCTTCCTGCCCAACAGCGGCGAAGTGCCGATTTTCACCTGCACCCGCTCCTCGGTGCGCTACGCCGGGGAAAAGGCTGCCGAGCTGCTCCTGAACATGATTTCCAATCCGGCCAGCAAACCGGCTTCCCTGCATCTGGACGCGGAGCTGATCATTGGACAGTCCACCGGCCCGGCCCCAGCTGCGCCAAAATGATCAAACGTGGCTGAGACCGCAGTCCTGCAGCACATCCTTCATCCTGAGCATTCCGTTGAGACGGTGTAGCCGCGCCGTCTCCGTGGCGCCGTCGGTGTCGCCGTCCCGGATCGCCTGTACAATTTTGCGATGATCGGCAGCATTTGAGGCCGGTGCCTTGTTCAGGCGCAGCAACACGGTGTTGGCCCGGTAGACCTGATCGAGAAACCCCTCGATTTCAGCTTCCAGACGCAGATTCCCGCTCGCCTTGGCCATCAGCCTGTGGAATCTGTCGTCGTGAACGGCCCAGGCCTCGATATCCTGGCGTTCCAGCGCATCATCGGCCTCGTTGAGCACTTCTTCGATTTCCGCGAGCGTCTCGTCGCCCGCCTTGCGGCAAGCGGTGCCTGCGGCGAGGGCTTCAAGCGCCGAAAGGATCTGGTAGATCTCGCAGATGTCCTGCAGCGAAATCGGCAGAACCTTTGCTCCCCGGCGGGGCACGAGGTCCACCAGACCGTCAGCCTCCAGCCGGATAAGCGCTTCGCGAACCGGCGTCCGGCTCATGCCCAGCCGTGTCGCGATGTCCGGTTCCGGCGCCTGAAATCCGGGCGGCAATTGCCCGTTCAGGATCTCGGTTTTCAAGCGTTCATAAGCGTTGTCGACGCGAGTGGATCTGGCTTTCGTTGGCATTGCGGGATGCACCCGTTCTCCTGACGTGTCTTAAACAGTTTGCATTGTCCCGCACCTCTCGCTCGAGGCCGGAGCGGCATTTCTGATCGCTGAAGGCATTGCCCTCCGGCGCGGCCGCCCTGTTTTGGAAGCAAATCAATGCCGTATTGCTAATTATATCGATAGAATTTTATCCATCCCCATGCCCTGAGGGCACCCGGGCAGAGTCGCGACCTTCCGGATCCGCTCATTTGCTGGATTTTGCACGAATTTCGGGCTTTCTTGAGGCTCAAAAAATATTGTCAAAAATTACGGTGACTTAAGGACATGCTCCAGTTACCGAAGCGTCAAGTCAGTGCTGCAGAACGCGCCACTTCCTAAAAATGCCGCGCTTTTGGCGGCAGATGTTTACGAATTTGCCTGGCTCAGACAAAGGGTGGGTTTCGCCACGCTCTTCAGAAGCAGCTCTTCCGCTCCAATTGCACGCAGTTAAACCGGCAGCGGCACCTATGCACCCCAAAGCCGCTCGAAAAATAGGTCAATACTGACAATAATAGCCACCAATTGACCGGATACTTCATGCGCAATTACAACAATACCAGATTAAACAAAGAGCAATACTTGAAATACTCCGAAAAAACACAGTTTGTTATGCTTTTTAAGCTTTCATGAAATCAACCGTCGGTGGGAGCTTTTATGGAACGCGTCGCAACAGTTTTGTCTTTTGAGCATGACCATGCTCTTTTGACACTTGCGATCGCAACGTGTCTCTTCGGATGCGCCTTTTCCTTCCTGCTCCTTGCGAAGGTTGACCGCGATGCAAGCCCTGCACGGGTCATCTGGCTCATCTGGTCTGCACTCGTCGGCGCCTCGGCAATCTGGGCGGCCCAGATCATCGCCTTTTCTTCGGTAAAGCTTCCCGCGGAATCAGGGTACCGGCTTCAAACGGCTCTGCTTGCCCTGCTTGTCGTCTTTGCCGGTCTTCTGTCAGGTTATGCGCTCGCTGTGCGGCGAAACATCCGGCTCGCACCGGAACTTGGCGGCATCCTGTTTGGCCTTGCCATTGCAGGAATGGGTCTAACGCTGACGACGGCCAGGGAGATCGCCGGTTTACCTGATACGAGCGAAGCCTTCGGACTTTGGACATTTCTGTTCGGAACGTGCCTTGGGGCAATTGCAATGAGTTTCGTTCCGCAGCTGCAGTCCAGGCGCGCATATGTAAGTGCAACGCTGTTCCTTTTCCTGTCAGCAGTTTCGATACACTTGCCGGTGCATTCCCCGGCCACGCCCCTTCGCGAAGTCAGTTTCCCGCGCGAAATCATGCTCATGTCCGAAAGGCACATGATGGTGATGTCGCTGGTCATCTTCGGCCTATGCACCTTTGTGGCTGCAACTGGTGCGCTGCTCGACCGGTACAGGAAAAACGCGGCCAGGCGAGCTTATAAACACCTGTCGCTGCAGGATTCTCTGACACGACTTCCAAACCGGCATTTTGTACAGAAGGCTGCGGCAGACCTTCTGGAAAAGGCCGAACTGGAGGGCAAGACATGCGCCGTCGTGCTGATCAGCCTGGACCAGTTCAAGGCCATCAACGACCTTCACGGCTACGAAGTCGGCGACACTGTCCTGTGCACCCTGGCCAACACACTGAAAAACAACCTGAGCGACAGTGTCTTCATCTCCCGCTTTTACGGTGACGAATTTCTGGTCATCAATCCGTCGCTCGACACTTTGGATGACGCCGTAGACTTCGCCCGTCTGGTTCGCTCCCTTGCCCGAAGGCCGGTTCAGTGGAATTCCTACCGCCTGTCCATCCGCTCCAGTATTGGCCTTGCCGTGTTTCCGCGCGACGGCAAGGACCTGAACAAGCTGGTGCAAAGGGCAAACCTTGCTGCCAAGCAAGCAAAATCGATCGGCGGCAACCTGATCCAGCCCTATGTCACGGGCATGGAGGAAACCAATCGCTGGGAGGCGGGCCTGGCGGCTGACTTGCGCAATGCAACGCTCGAAAACCAGCTCAACCTGGTCTTCCAGAAACAGAATCTGACAAAGACCGGCGAGCTGATTGGCTACGAAGCGCTTGTACGGTGGCGCCACGCGGAAAAAGGCCCGATTCCGCCGGAGGACTTCATTCCGATTGCCGAACGGTCAGGCATCATCCTGGATATCGGCAACTGGGTTCTGGAAGCAGCCTGCAAGGAAGCTGCCTGCTGGGAAAACCCGGTAACGCTGTCGGTCAACGCTTCCCCGCTGCAGTTCTCCCGTTGCGATTTTGCCGGTCTCGTTTCCACCGTACTTATGAAGACAGGCCTGCCGGCGGAACGCCTGGAAGTAGAACTCACCGAATCCACCCCGATCGAGGATCACGAACGGGTTCACGAGACGATCCTCTCGCTGCGCAAAATGGGCGTGCGCGTTGCCATGGACGACTTCGGCAAGGGCTATTCCTCGCTCAACACGCTGCAAGCCTTTCCCTTCGACAAGATCAAGGTCGACAGAGCCTTCACCCAGTCGCTGGAAACCAACCCTCATGCCCGGGCAATCCTGCGCTCTGCCGTTCTGCTCGGCCATAGTTTCAAGATCCCAGTAATCGCCGAAGGTGTCGAAACGGAACGACAGCTGCAATTCCTGCAACAAGCCGGATGCCTGCAGGTGCAGGGCTTTCTGTTCGGGAAACATCTACTGCCTTCGCAGATCAAAAAGTTTCACCCGAGTTTAGACCGAACGGGAAGCTGACTTATCACTGAATTCAACTTAAATTATTATCAAATTAAACCTTGATATTAATATCAATATCCTAAAAGAAGTGACGCCAAACAAAGATTACCCTAGGTAATTACTGAAAACTCTTGGCCATATTCTCTAATCTCAACTTACTTTTGATTAACTATAAAATTTTACCTTAAGGGCAGACAACGATCACGGTGCTGCAATGACGACCTTCCCTGCCCCCGCCAAACTGATGCACGGATTGAAAACCCGCCTTGCCGGTCTGCTGGCAGGCGCGTCACTGATCAGCCTGTCCTTCGCCAGCGCAACCGTATCCGCCCAGTCGCTCGAAGAAGCCATGGGGTCGGCCTACGCCATCAACCCGGGCCTCAAGGCGGAACGGTCGCGTTACGAAGCGACCAACCAGGACGTCTGGACCGCCAGGTCCGAGTTTCTGCCGACGGTTACCGGCACATACCTGGGAGAACAGAACGCCTTCCGCAGCGAGCGCAGCGGCAACAGCGACAGGTCGTTCTTCCACGAGCTGGGCATTTCCATGTCCCAGACGGTGTTTCAGGGTTTTGCCGGTGTCAATCGGCTGAACCAGGCTCATGAGGAAGCGAATTCCGGTCGCAACCAGCTCATTGGCGCCGAACAGACGCTGCTGTTCAATACAGCTGATGCCTATCTGCGCGTTGTTCGCGATCGGGCGATCCTCGCTCACCTGCGGGCCTATACCAACGTGGTGCAACGGGAAGTGAACGCCGCCCGCGCCCGTTACAAGTCGGGAGACGCAACGCGCACCGATATCGAACAGGCGCTTGCCCGTCTCGGTGAAGCGCAGGGGAACTCCGACCAGGCGGTCGGCGACCTGGAAGCCTCCGAAGCTGTTTATGAGCGCCTGACCGGACAAAAGCCGGGCAAGCTCGGCTGGCCTGGCATTCCACAGACAATCGAGCCCGCCGGTCTGGATGACGCGATCAACGTCGCGCTGCAGAACAATCCGTCCATCCGCGCCGCAACGGCAGATGCAAGGGCCGCACGTTACGCCGCACGCGCCGCAGTCGGCGACATGCTGCCGCGTGTCTCGCTGGAGAGCGAATGGCAAACAGGTTACCAGGGCAACCTTGGCAATCAGGACGAAGAAGACTTCCGCTTTGGCGTGCGCGTCACGGCCCCTTTCTTCACCGGTGGCCGCAACATTGCCGCGGTCAAACGCGCAAACTTCACGGCAGCCCAACAGGAATACGAGCTGGACGACACCCAACAGATCATCCGCGAGAACGTTGTCCGCGCGATGAAGCAGCGGGCTGCCTCAAGACTGAAGGTCAAGGCGGTAAAGCGCGCGATTGAGGCCAATCAGCGCGCGGTCAAGGGCCTGCAGGTGGAATTCGACAGCGGTCAGCGGTCCCTGCTCGATGTTCTGGACGGCGAGCGCGAACTATTGCTCAGCAAGGTCGACCATGTCCGGGCACGCTATGACAGCCGCATTGCGGACTTCTTCCTGCTGGCCAACATTGGCCGGCTGGCGCCGCAGCATTTCGGGATCATCGAGGAACGGCCGGCACCGATCCCGCGCCTCATGCCTGAGTTCAATACCTGGGACCTTCGCCTTGGACCGTCGGAAAACGATGTCTTCCAGTCGACCGTCGTCGAGGTCGTGACCAGCGACACCGTCTTTATCGAGACAGAACCACTGCCTCCGATTCAATAACAGGCAACACAAAAAGCGGGCGTAACAAGCCCGCTTTTTTCATTCCTGCAGATCAGTACTGAACGCCTTCCAGATCCGTGAAGTCGATGCGTCCGCCATCGGCAAACTCGATGTAGCCCCCCGAATCCTGCGAAAGGGTGATCTCGCCCGCCGCTGCATCGATGCTCTCGATGGAACCTTCCGTCATGGTGATGGACCAGTCGACACCATAAGTTCCGATATCGGTGCCATCGGCGGCCTTGCTCAGATCGACGATATCGATCCAGCTCCCGCCGGCACCGCCGTAAATGCTGTCATGCCCGTCGCCGAGCATGTAGGCGAACAGATCCGACCCGTCACCGCCGGAAAGAACGTCGTCGCCCGCGCCACCCCGGATCACATCGTCACCAGCCCCGCCATAGATGAGGTCGTTGCCCCCCTGGCCCAGCAGGATGTCATTTCCGCCAAGTCCGGAAATGCTGTCCACGAAATCGCCTCCAACAATCGTATCGGCATTACTTGTCCCGACCTCGCACAGGGGCACATCATCAAAGTCGACCACGTCCAGAGTAATTGTCTCGGTATCCGACAAGCCTCCGCTGTCCGTCGCCGTAACGTCTATCGTGATGCTTTGCTCCGTTTCGTAGTCGACTGCCGCATCATCCTTCAGCTTCAGCAGATAGCTGTTGCCATCGCTCACGACTTCAAACCGGTCATCCGACACCGTGAAGGTGTGCGTGTCGCCGATATCGGGGTCCACTACCGAAAGCTCTATAAGTTCGACACCTGTCTGGTTTTCCGGAACGTGATACTCGTTGCCCGTACAGTCGTCGTCGTGGCCGTGATAGGTCTGACCGTGGACGCCGTCATCTTCATGATAGTGCCCCGTTTCCCCGTCCTGAATATGCCCCCAATGGCCATCATGATGATCGTCCCAGTGCTTGTTGCCCTGGTCCGGCCGGTAGATCGCGTTGCCGACGATCAGATCAGGCGGCGAGTTCTCAGTCACACCCGAAGTCACCGTCACGGGAAATACCGCGCTCGACTGGGATCCATCACTTGATGTGGCGGTGATCGTCACGTCTATGGTCTCGCCTGCAACCAGCGCTGCACCACTGGCGAGGGTCACCACACCGGTGTCTGCGTCGATATCAAACCGGCTGTCGTCGATGGAATAGGTCACCGTGTCTCCGGCGTCAGCATCTTCCGCGAATGCCGTCAGGCCGATCACCATTCCGGCAGCAGCTGTCGCCGCAACCAGATTCTGGGCCGTATCGATATCCCTGACAGGCCCGATCGGCTCATTGTTGTCGGCAGGCCCTTCCGGCTCCACGTCGATGACGTCGATCACAATGGTTTCCGTGTCCGACAGCCCGCCGCTATCGGTAACGGTAACCTCAACGCTCACCTGGGTCTCGGTCTCATAATCGAGCGCCACACCGTCCTTCAGTTTGAGAATGTTCTCACCGTTGATCGATATGACCTCGAAGCGACTATCGGAAACCGTGAAGCTGTGCGTATCGCCGACATCGGGATCGAATACCGACAAGGCACCGATTTCCGCCCCCGGATCTTCTTCATAGACCGCGGCACGAGCCGTGGTTTCGAAAGTTGTCTGGTCGAAGACGACGTCGTCGAAATCCTCGTCGCCCCCGCCGGCAATGTCCTCAAAACCGATCCTGATGCCGCTTTCCACCGTGTAGTCGTATCCATTCGGATTGAGTGACCCGGTACCGGAGAAAAGAACATTGACCTCGGCCCCGACCAGCAGCGTCCCGTCAGGTCCGACGGCCTGCCAGTTCCCCTGCCCGTCTTTCTGGAACGTCACCTTGTCACCGGCAAGAAGACCATTGTTCGTGTCTGCACCATCCGGGATCAGGAAATAGCCGATTTCGCTCGCTTCGACGCCTTCCAGATAGAGGGTCGCCGTATCGCCCGGTGTCAATTGGTTCTGGTTGACCCAGACGATTTCGCCAGCCACGGGATTGCCGTTGCCGTCCACGTAGAAGACACCAAGCACATTGCTGTGGCCGGCGTATTCCTCGACAAAGGTCAGCGTCACGGAAACGCCCGATCCAAGTTCCGGATCGAAGTCGAGATCCGGCGCCTCATTGGCATCGGCAATCGCAATCGTGAAGGTTTCGGTTGAGACTGATCCGTCAGTCGAAGTAGCCGTCACCAGAACATCGATTTCCGGTTCGGTTTCCTTGTCGAAAATTGCCCCACTGGAGACGGTGATCACCCCCGACACCGGGTCGATCTCGAAGCGCGCGTCACCGCTAAGCTGATAACTCACGCTGTCGCCTGCATCCGGATCGTTTGCAAAGGCAGTCAGACCCACGACGGCACCTGCAGCGGCGTTTTCAAGAACCTGGTTTGCGCTGGCATCAATGTCGGTGAGCGGACCGATGGGAGAATTGGTGTCGTCGATATCGATCACGTCGATCACCACGATCTCCGTGTCGGAAAGCCCCCCCTGGTCGGTTGCCGTCACCTCAAGGGTCACCTGAGTCTCGGTTTCGTAATCGAAGGCCTGATCGTCTTTCAATTTGAGCAGGTATCTGTCGCCGGAAACGACCACCTCAAACCGGTCGTCCGAAACCGTGAATGTATGCGTATCGCCCACATCCGGATCGAATACTGACAAGGGAGCAATCTCGGCGCCGTAATATTCCTCGACGACCGCAGTGCGGTTGTCGGAAACAATGGACACACTGTCGATCAGCGCACCGCCCAGATTATCGGAACCGACCTCAACGAATGTCAGCGTATTGGAGCCGTCGCCGGATCCGCCAACGATGTCATAGGTATAGGACTGCCAGCCCGTTCCCGTTGTGGCCGGGTCGATCGTGTCGATCAACTCGCCGTTCCAATAGACCTCGGCGACACTTTCCCCCACGCCGCCGCGAGATTTCATGTCGAATGTCAGATGATAGACCTGACCATCAAGCTGCCCCTCTATTTGCTGCGAAGCCCAGCCATTGTTCATGGCTGCAAGGTCCAGATGATGACCGCCGTCTGTCGCGCCGTAACTATTGTGCCCCGCCTCATGCACATCGACGTTGTCGTAGGTCCAACCCTCGATCGAAGTTGGATTTTCGTACCAGCCGGACCCGGCGGGTCCGCCGTGAACCCCGTCATAGATTTCGAAGCTGCCGTTGACGACAAACTGTTCTGAGCCGTTTTCCAGATGAACGATCAGATCCGGTGCTTCATTACTGTCTGTCACGGTCACGGTGAAGGTCTTCGTTGAGGAAGAGCCATCCGTTGACGTTGCGGTGACAGTCATCTCGATGGAAGGTTCTGTTTCCGCATCGAACGTCGCGCCATCTTTTACGGTGATGACACCTGTGTCCGGATCGATCTCGAACCTGTCGTCACCAGTCAGCTGGTAGGTGACACTGTCCGCCGGATCAGGATCCTCGGCGAAGGCAGTGATCCCGGCAAATTCGCCCCCATTGGCGGTCTCTGAAATGCTGTTGGCTTCCGGGTCGATGTCGCTCACCGGCCCGATATCGAATTCGTTTTCGTCGCCCACAATAATCCGGAAGGTACCAGTAGAGGTTGACCCATCCGTTGACGTGGCTGTGACTTCAATATCGATAAAAGGCGTCGTTTCGCGGTCAATCACCGCGCCATCAGCGACAGTAATCACGCCCGTGTCTGGGTCGATCTCGAACCGACCATCGGTGATGGAATAGGTGACCGTGTCCGTTGCATCCGGATCTTCGGCGAACGCCGTCACACCGACAACCGTGCCACCGGCGGAGTTCTCCTGGACGAAGTTGTCGGTACCGTCAACGTCCGTCACCGGGCCAATGTCGAACTCGTTCTCGTCGCCCACCGTGATCCGGAAGGTGCCGGTAGCAGTCGAGCCATCCGTTGACGTTGCCGTCACCTCGATGTCGATATAGGGGGTTGTCTCGCGGTCAATCACTGCGCCATCAGCAACGGTAATCACGCCCGTGTCTGGGTCGATATCGAACCGACCATCGGTGATGGAATAGGAAACCGTGTCGGTTGCATCCGGATCTTCGGCGAACGCCGTCACGCCGACAACGGTGCCACCGGCGGAGTTCTCCTGAACGAAGTTGTCGGCACCATCAACGTCCGTCACCGGGCCAATGTCGAACTCGTTCTCGTCGCCCACCGTGACCCGGAAGATGCCGGTCGAGGTTGACCCATCCGTTGACGTCGCCGTCACTTCAATATCGATAAAAGGCGTCGTCTCGCGGTCGATCACCGCGCCAACGGCAACGGTAATCACGCCCGTGTCCGGGTCGATCTCGAACCGGCTGTCTGTGATGGAATAGGTGACCGTGTCGGTCGCATCCGGATCCTCGGCAAACGCCGTCACACCAACGACTGTACCACCGGCAGAGTTCTCCTGGACGAAGTTGTCGGCACCATCAACGTCCGTCACCGGGCCAATGTCGAACTCGTTCTCGTCGCCCACCGTGACCCGGAAGATGCCGGTCGAGGTTGACCCATCCGTTGACGTCGCCGTCACTTCAATATCGATA